>NZ_MIES01000039.1 GCF_003054965.1 Saccharospirillum sp. MSK14-1 | reverse complement strand
GAGGCCGTGTGACCTCACGCTGTCGGTGATACGAATTTACAACTGAGACTGAATATAGTTTTGCAGACCGATTTTCTTAATCAGACCAAGTTGCTTTTCGAGCCACCAGGCGTGATCGACTTCGGTATCATCGAGCAGTTTTTCAAGGATTTCACGACTGTGATAATCCTGAGCGTCTTCACAGACCTTAATCGCGTCAACAAGTGCTTTTTGCACTTCGTACTCAACCTGAAGGTCATTATCGAGCATGGCAGGTACATCCTGGCCAATACGTAACGGGATTCGAGACACCATGTCGGGGATGCCTTCCAAAAACAGCATACGTTCAATCAACGCTTTGGCATGGCCCTTTTCATCTTCAAACTCGTGCGCAATACGCTCATGTAATTTGCTGATACCCCAATCGGCGTACATCTCAGAATGGATGAAGTACTGATCCATGGCGGTGAGTTCGAGGGCGAGTAATCCGTTAAGCGCATCGATGACTTTTTGCTGACCTTTCATGTGTTATCCCCTTAACCCATTTGCGATTGTAAGTAGTTTTCAATTCCGGTGTTGCTGATCAGATACTGCTGAGCTTCGATCCAGTCAACGTGCTCTTCTTCGTATTCAAGGATTTCTTCGAGTATATCCCGGGTCACGTAGTCGCCGGCCTTTTCAGACAATGCAATCGATTCACGTAACAAGTCTAATTGTTCGAGCTGGAAAGTCATGTCGCATTCGAGCATCTCTTCGGTATGTTCGCCGATGCGTAACTTACCCAATGCCTGCAAATTCGGCAGTCCTTCGAGAAACAGAATGCGCTCGATAAGCTCATCGGCCTGTTTCATATCTTTAATGGATTTTTTGTAGGATTTTTCATTGAGGGCATTCAGTCCCCAATTTTTATACATTCGAGCGTGTAAGAAGAACTGATTAATGGACGTCAGTTCCTGCATCAATACTTTGTTCAGGTGCGCGATAACTGTCTTATCACCTTTCATTTTTGGCACTCCCTATCGTTATTATGCGATAAGGTTAGTCCAAACCGGAGCCCTGAGCAAAAAAAGCTCACGCGAATATTTTGAACGATTATCATTAGCGCTGAAGGGGAAGTAGGGCGAGCTAGTGGATGACGCTGGCGGACTGATTTCCCTGAACATCGATAACAGATTGCATCCACAGATCCACGGCGCAGATCGGACTGTTGGCGACATCGCGCAGTGGCTTCAAGCAGCGATCCAGCGAAGTAAGTAATGGCTTACCATCGAGCTGACCTTCGACCTGATCGATAAAGGGATCAAGGTCATTGAAATATCCGCCTTTGCGTAGCGAGTAAACC
>NZ_MIES01000038.1 GCF_003054965.1 Saccharospirillum sp. MSK14-1 | reverse complement strand
CGTGACGAAGTTGAACGTGGTCAGGTTTTGGCGGTTCCGGGTTCTATCACCCCGCACACCAAGTTCGAAGCCGAAGTCTACGTTCTGTCTAAAGACGAAGGTGGCCGTCACACGCCGTTCTTCAAAGGCTATCGCCCGCAGTTCTACTTCCGTACTACGGACGTAACCGGTGCGTGCGAACTGCCGGAAGGCGTAGAGATGGTTATGCCGGGCGATAACGTCAAGATGGACGTGACTTTGATCGCTCCGATCGCTATGGACGAAGGTCTGCGCTTCGCCATCCGCGAAGGTGGCCGTACCGTTGGCGCCGGCGTTGTAGCCAAGATCATTGAATGATCTGAGGGGCGGCTAGCCGCCCCCTGCCGGACGCTTGACGGGAGATGCATAGCGCTAATTAGCGTCTTCCGTCTCCCGTTAAGCGTCTCCCTCCTCACTAACTCCCTGATTTTTCACCCTTTTCCCACCCCAAAAATCCCTTTCAACATCGCGTTGACACCCCTGCTCGAGATACATACAATACGCCTCCCCTGATTTCCCGGGGGTAGCCGTAATTGCTGTTTAACAATCTTGGAGCTTTGGTCACATGCAGAACCAAAAGATCAGAATACGCTTGAAAGCGTTCGATCATCGCCTGATTGATGCTTCGACTCAGGAGATCGTCGATACGGCCAAGCGTACTGGCGCTCAGGTTCGCGGCCCTATTCCGCTGCCGACCCGTAAAGAGCGTTATACCGTGCTGGTCTCTCCGCACGTGAACAAGGATGCGCGTGATCAGTACGAAATTCGTACTCACAAGCGCATGCTGGACATTGTCGAGCCGACTGAAAAAACCGTTGATGCGTTGATGAAGTTGGACTTGGCAGCAGGTGTGGACGTACAGATTAGTCTTGGCTAATCCTAAGTGTCTCTAATGTAACGCCCCTGGAATCATGTATTTGAGCACTTGGGCGGCCATAGCGGGTTGAAGCCCCATACATAGAGGAAAGAAAGAAATGTCTATTGGTCTGATTGGTCGTAAGACCGGTATGACCCGCGTCTTTACTGACGCCGGCGTCTCCGTACCGGTGACCGTCATTGAAGTCGAGCCCAACCGGGTCTCGCAAGTCAAAAGCCTGGAATCCGATGGCTACGTGGCTGTCCAGCTGACCGCTGGTAAGCGTCGTGCTAATCGTGTCACCAAGGCCGAGGCTGGCCACTTCGCTAAAGCGAACGTTGAAGCGGGTACTTTTACTCGTGAGTTCACTCTGGGCGAAAGCGCTGAATACAATCTGGGTGATGAGCTGACTGTTTCTGTATTTGAAGCGGGCCAGCGTGTGGATGTGACCGGAACCTCCAAGGGTAAAGGCTTCGCTGGTGCTATCAAGCGCCACAATTTCCGCACTCAAGACGCTACCCACGGCAACTCACTGTCGCATCGGGCCCCTGGCTCCATCGGTCAATGCCAAACTCCAGGCCGTGTCTGGAAAGGCAAAAAGATGGCCGGTCAGATGGGTAATGTGCGTAACACAGTTCAGTCGCTGGAAGTCGTTCGTGTCGACGCTGAGCGCAACTTGCTGCTCATTCGCGGTGCTGTTCCGGGTGCTACCGGTGCGCACGTTGTTGTTCAACCCGCGGTTAAAGGCTGAGAGGTAAGCAATGGATATTACAGTTGCAGGAAAAGCCAGCGCCAAGGTTGAAGTGTCTGACGCAACGTTTGGCAAAGATTACAACGAAGCCCTGGTGCATCAGGTCGTCAACGCCTTCTTGGCTGGCGCCCGTCAGGGTACTCGTGCTCAAAAAAGTCGTTCTGATGTAGCTGGCGGTGGCAAAAAGCCATGGCGTCAAAAAGGCACGGGTCGCGCACGCGCCGGTACCATCCGTTCACCCATTTGGGTTGGCGGTGGTAAGGCCTTTGCTGCTCGTCCTCAAGACTGGTCTCAAAAGGTTAACCGCAAAATGTATCGCGGTGCCATGAAGTCCATTCTGTCTGAGCTGGTTCGTCAGGAGCGTTTGGTCGTGGTTGAAAGCCTGGCCATTGAGCAACCTAAAACCAAAGCTTTCATCGCTAAGATGAAAGAGTTGGATGTTTCCAATGCTCTGGTGGTTTCAGAAGAGGTCGATCAAAACCTCTACCTGTCCGCTCGTAACGTGCCGCATATCGAAGTATCTGATGTGACTGGCATCACTCCGGTCAATCTGGTGGCTTACGAGAAAGTCGTTATCACCGTGAGTGCCCTGAAGAAGGTTGAGGAGGTATTCGCATGAACCAGGAACGTATCTATCAGGTCGTTTTCGGTCCGCATATCTCCGAAAAAGCGACCATCGTAGCGGAAGGCACCGGCCAGTACGTTTTTCGTGTGGCCAAGGATGCAACAAAGCCGGAAATCAAGAAGGCTGTTGAGCAACTGTTCGATGTCAAAGTTCAGTCTGTTCGCACTCTGATTCAGAAGGGCAAGGTTAAGCGCACCATGCGTGGCTTCGGCAAGCGCAATGATGTGAAAAAGGCCTATGTTCGTCTGGCAGACGGCCAAGAAATTGATTTCATGGCGGCAGAATAAGGTAGGGGTTGCGAACAATGGCTATCGTAAAAACCAAGCCGACGTCAGCTGGACGTCGCCACGTCACCAAGACTTACAACCCGGACCTGCACCGTGGTGCGCCGCACGCGCCGCTGCTGGAAAAGCAATCTAAGTCCGGTGGTCGTAACAACATGGGCCGTATCACTACTCGTCACATCGGTGGTGGTCACAAGTCGCATTACCGTAAGGTCGACTTCAAGCGCAACAAAGATGGCATCGCTGCCAAAGTTGAGCGTCTGGAATACGATCCGAACCGGACTGCGAACATTGCTCTGGTGCTGTACGCAGACGGCGAACGCCGCTACGTATTGGCTCCGGCTGGCCTGAAATCCGGTGATGAAATCATCTCCGGTGAACACGCGCCGATCAAAGTGGGCAACACCATGCCGCTGCGTTCAATTCCGGTCGGTTCTGTGATTCATAACATTGAGCTGAAGCCTGGCAAAGGCGGTCAAATGGTCCGTTCTGCTGGTAACTCGGCTCAGCTGGTCGCACGTGAGGGTACTTACGCCACTCTGCGTTTGCGTTCTGGCGAAATGCGCAAAGTTTTGGCTGATTGCCGCGCCACCTTGGGTGAAGTGAGCAATTCTGAGCACAGCTTGCGTCAACTGGGTAAAGCCGGTGCTTCACGCTGGCGTGGTGTTCGTCCGACGGTTCGTGGTGTTGTTATGAACCCGGTTGATCACCCGCACGGTGGTGGTGAAGGCAAGACTTCCGGTGGTCGTCACCCAGTCACTCCCTGGGGTGTTCCCACCAAGGGCTACAAGACTCGTAAGAACAAGCGCACGAACAAGTACATCGTTCGTCGTCGTTCTTCGAAGTAACTGATTTAAGAGGAAATAGGCTGTGCCACGTTCACTTAAGAAGGGTCCATTTGTAGACCTGCACTTGATGAAGAAGGTAGAGGCTGCACTGGAAGCCAGTGACAAGCGACCCATCAAAACCTGGTCGCGTCGCTCCACAATCTTCCCGGAATTCGTCGGGTTGACCTTTGCAGTCCATAATGGCCGTCAACATGTTCCTGTCTATGTCACTGAAGACATGGTCGGTCACAAGTTGGGTGAGTTCGCGCTGACTCGGACGTTCAAGGGTCATGCTGCTGACAAAAAGGCTAAGCGGTAAACGAGGGTAGACACTATGGAAACACAAGCTGTATTGCGCGGTGCGCGTTTGTCTGCCCAGAAAGCACGCCTGGTAGCAGACATGGTCCGCGGTAAGTCCGTGGCCGAAGCGCTGGACCTCCTGACATTCAGCCCCAAAAAGGGCGCTGCGATCGTCAAGAAGGTTCTGGAATCGGCAATTGCCAATGCCGAACACAACGACGGCGCAGACGTTGACGAACTGAAGGTCTCCACCATCTTTGTTGATGAAGCGATGACCATGAAGCGTATCCGTCCGCGAGCCAAAGGCCGTGCTGACCGTATCTTTAAGCGTACGAGTCACATCACGGTCAAGGTTGCCGAGAAATAAGGGGAGAATGACAGATGGGTCAGAAAGTAAATCCCACCGGGATCCGACTCGGCATCACTAAAGACCACGGCTCGGTCTGGTATGCCGATTCAAGTAGTTATGCTGACAAGTTGCTGAACGATATCCAGGTACGTAGCTACCTGGAGAAGAAGCTTGAGAAAGCTTCGGTGAGCAAGATCGTGATCGAGCGTCCTGCACAGAACGCCAAGATCACCATCCATACGGCTCGCCCGGGCATCGTCATCGGTAAGAAAGGTGAAGATGTCGAGCTGCTGCGTCAGGAAGTCTCTAAGATGATGGGCATTCCGGTGCACATCAACATTGAAGAGATCCGTAAGCCGGACCTGGACTCCAAACTGGTTGCTCAATCAGTTGCCGGTCAGCTGGAACGCCGCGTTATGTTCCGTCGCGCTATGAAGCGCGTCATGCAGAACGCCATGCGTAACGGCGCCAAAGGTGTCCGAGTTCAGGTCAGCGGTCGTTTGGGTGGTGCAGAAATCGCGCGTACCGAATGGTACCTCGAAGGTCGTGTACCGCTGCATACCCTGCGTGCTGACATCGACTACGCCACTGCCGAAGCACACACCACTTACGGTGTTATCGGCATCAAGGTGTGGATTTTCAAAGGCGAAATCCTGGGTGGTATCGAGCAAGTTCGTGCTCAAGCCAAGGCGCCCAAGAAAAAGGCTTCACGGTAAGGAGTACGTAGATGCTGCAACCTAAACGCACAAAATTCCGCAAAGTGCAGAAAGGCCGTAACCGTGGCCTGGCACAACGCGGTAGCAAAGTAAGCTTCGGCGAATATGCGCTGAAAGCAACCGGTCGTGGTCGTATCACTGCTCGTCAAATCGAAGCAGCGCGTCGTGCCATGACTCGCCATATCAAACGTGGCGGCAAGATCTGGATCCGTGTGTTCCCGGACAAGCCCATCTCCAAGAAACCTTTGGAAGTTCGTATGGGTAAAGGTAAGGGTAACGTTGAATACTGGGTTGCCCAGATTCAGCCAGGTAAGGTCTTGTACGAAATGGAAGGCGTATCGGAAGAAATCGCACAGGAGGCGTTCCGCCTGGCTGCTGCCAAACTTCCGGTTGCGACCGTTGTTGTTAAACGGCAGGTGATGTGATGAACGCTAAAGATCTTCGTGAAAAATCCGTAGACGAGCTGAAGACCAACCTGTTGGAGTTGCTTCGCGATCAGTTCAAATATCGCATGCAAAAGGCGACGGGTCAGCTGACTCAGACGCACCTGCTGAAGCAAGTCCGCAAGGACATCGCTCGTGTTAAAACAGTGCTGACAGAGAAAGCAGGTGCCTGATATGTCTGATACTAATACCCGTACCGTGACTGGTCAGGTTGTCAGCAACAAGTCTGACAAGACCGTTACCGTTATGGTCGAGCGCCGGGTTCAACACCCGATTTACGGCAAGTTCGTAAAGCGTTCTACCAAATTGCATGCGCACGATGAAAGCAATGAGTGCCAGATCGGCGACACCGTTACTATTGAAGAGTGTCGCCCGTTGTCCAAGTCTAAGACTTGGCGCCTGGTAAGCATTGATGAACGTGCAACTACCGTTTAACACCGCCTGGGAGTTTGACAGATGATTCAAACACAAACCGTTTTAGACGTTGCGGATAACAGCGGTGCCAAGCGCGTTCAGTGCATCAAGGTGTTGGGTGGTTCACATCGCCGTTACGCCCGCATTGGCGACCTGATCAAGATCTCCGTTAAGGAAGCAATTCCGCGCGGCAAGGTCAAAAAAGGCCAGGTCATGAACGCTGTTGTCGTACGGACCCGTAAGGGTGTGCGTCGTCCGGATGGTTCTGTTATCCGTTTCGACACCAACTCTGCGGTTCTGCTGAACGCTCAGAATGCTCCGATCGGTACCCGGATCTTTGGCCCGGTAACCCGTGAACTGCGTACTGAGAAATTTATGAAAATCATTTCCCTGGCGCCGGAAGTGCTCTAAGCACGAGACGGTAGTAGGAAGTGGAGTAAACCATGAACAAGTTTAAAACTGGCGACGACGTTGTCGTAATTGCCGGCAAAGACAAAGGCAAGCGCGGCAAGATCAATAAAGTGATCAATGACGCCAAGAAAGGCACTTTGTTTATCGTGTCTGGTGTGAACATGATTAAGAAGCACCAGAAGCCTAACCCGAACATGAATGTACCGGGCGGCATCATCGATAAAGAAGCACCTATCGCTGCATCTAATGTTGCCATCTTCAACAGCGAAACCAACAAGGGCGACCGGGTTGGTTTTCAGGTCAAAGAAGACGGCACCAAGGTGCGTATCTTCAAGTCCACGCAGAAAGAAATTGGCGCATAAGGGGCGGAATCGACATGTCTAGACTCAAAGAGCTCTACAAAACCGACGTTGTCGCCGCACTCCAGAAAGAGTTCGGTTACAAGAACGTTATGGAAATCCCGCGCGTCACCAAGATCACTCTGAACATGGGCGTGGGCGAAGCCATCGGTGATAAAAAGCAGATCGACAACGCTGTTGCCGACTTGCAGGCCATCTCTGGTCAGAAGCCGTTGGTAACCAAGGCGCGCAAGTCCATCGCGGGTTTCAAAATCCGTGAAGACTGGCCGATCGGCGCCAAAGTGACCCTGCGCGGTGAGCGTATGTGGGAATTCATGGACCGTCTGATCGATATCGCGCTGCCGCGTGTTCGTGACTTCCGGGGTATTAACCCGAAGTCGTTTGATGGCCGTGGCAACTACAGCATGGGTGTGAAAGAGCAGATTATCTTCCCGGAAATCGAATACGATAAGGTCGATAAGCTGCGCGGTCTGGACGTTACTGTCACGACCACTGCTCGCACCAATGATGAAGGTCGCGCTCTGCTGAAGGCGCTGGCCTTCCCATTCAAAGGTTAAGGGGAAAGGTCATGGCTAAAGAGAGCATGAAAGCGCGCGAAGCTAAGCGCGAAAAGACCGTTGCCAAGTACGCTGAAAAGCGTGCGAAATTGAAAGCGGTTATCAAAGATCCAGCCAGCTCTGACGAGCAGGTTTGGGAAGCACAACAGGCTTTGCAGAAGCTGCCCCGTGACGCAAGTCCGGTGCGTCTGCAGCGCCGTTGTCAAGTGACTGGCCGTCCACATGCGGTTTACCGCAAGTTCGGTCTGTCTCGTATCAAACTGCGTGAACAAGCCATGTTGGGCAACGTTCCGGGTTTGAAGAAGTCCAGTTGGTAAGTTGGTAAGTCAAGTGGACCGGGCCGGCGCATCTGCGCCGGCTACCGCATTTGACTGCACAGTGAGGAAACATAAATGAGCATGCAAGACACACTTGCGGATATGTTTACCCGTATCCGTAATGCCCAGCAAGCGGGCCATGCCACTGTTAGCCTGCCTTCCTCGAAGCAAAAGGTCGCTGTTGCGAACGTGCTGAAGGAAGAAGGTTTTGTGGATGACTTTGCTGTTGAAGGCGATGTCAAAAAAGTAATGCATATCACCTTGCGTTACTTCGAAGGCAAGCCGGTGATCGAGTCCATCAAACGCATCTCCCGTCCTGGTCTGCGCCAGTACCGAGCTGCGGATGAACTGACCAAAGTGTCAGGCGGACTGGGTATCTCCATCGTATCCACCTCCAAAGGTGTCATGACCGACCGTGCCGCGCGTTCTGCCGGCGTTGGTGGTGAAGTCATCTGCGAAGTCTTCTAAGGGAGTGGTTTAACGATGTCTCGAATAGCGAATGCTCCTATTACAGTACCCGCAGGTGTGGACGTTAAGCTCGGCAGCGACACAATTTCTGTTAAGGGCAAAAACGGCTCTTTGGAAACCGCGCTGCACAACACCGTTGAGATTAAGCAGGACGGCAACGTTCTGACCTTTGTTGCCCGTGACGGCGGCAAATTCGCTCACTCCATGTCAGGCACCATGCGTGCGCTGGTTAATAACATGGTGGTTGGCGTTACCGATGGTTTTGAAAAGCGTCTGCAATTGAATGGTGTTGGTTACCGGGCCAAGGCCTCTGGCAACACCGTAAACTTAACACTTGGTTTCTCTCATCCGATCGACTACTCCCTGCCAAAGGGTGTGACGGCTGAGACTCCGAGCAATACCGAAATCGTCCTGAAGAGCGCCGACAAGCAGCAACTCGGACAGGTAGCGGCTGAAATCCGCGCCTTCCGTCCGCCGGAGCCGTATAAAGGTAAGGGCGTTCGGTATGCCGACGAATACGTTCGTCGCAAAGAAGCCAAGAAAAAATAAGGGCATAGGTCATGAGCGAAAAGAAAGTATCCCGTTTACGCCGTGCTCGTCGCAGCCGCATCAAGATCCGCGAATTGGGCGTGCATCGTCTGTGTGTGAATCGTTCCAACCAACACATTTACGCACAGGTTATTGCACCCAATGGCAGCCAGATCGTCGTCCAGGCATCTACTCTGGACAGCGCGCTGCGTGACGGCACAACCAGCAACATTGATGCAGCCACCAAGGTTGGTGCTCTGATTGCAGAGCGCGCCAAGGCAGCTGGCATCGAAGAGGTGGCCTTCGACCGGTCCGGTTTCCGTTATCACGGTCGTGTTAAGGCTTTGGCAGACGCTGCCCGCGAAGGTGGCCTGAAATTCTAAGGTGTGAATGATGGCGAATAACGATCAAGTTCAAGCTGGCGGCGATCTGCAGGAAAAACTGGTACAGGTTAACCGTGTCGCCAAAGTAGTGAAGGGTGGCCGTATTTTCGGTTTCACCGCCCTGACTGTTGTCGGCGATGGCAATGGCAAGGTTGGTTTCGGCCGCGGCAAGGCGCGTGAAGTGCCTGTCGCGATCCAGAAAGCGATGGACGCTGCGCGTCGTAACATGGTGCAAGTGCACCTGACTGACGGCACGTTGCAGTACGCAGTGAATGCTCGCCATGGTGCCTCTAAGGTATTCATGCAGCCAGCATCTGACGGTACTGGTGTTATCGCAGGCGGCGCTATGCGTGCCGTTCTGGAAGTCGCCGGTGTTCAGAACGTACTGGCGAAATGCTACGGCTCGACCAACCCGGTCAACGTCGTTCGTGCGACCGTTAACGGTCTGGCCAAAATGCGTTCTCCGGAAGACATTGCAGCCAAGCGCGGCAAATCCGTCGAAGATATTGTGGAGTAAGCGGCCATGGCGAATAAGACTGTAAAAGTTCAGCTGTTTCGCAGCCCCATCGGCACCCAGCCTAAGCACAAATTGTGCGTTAAAGGCCTGGGCCTGAGCCGAGTGGGTCAGGTTCGTGAACTGGAAGACACTCCTTCCGTTCGCGGCATGATCAACAAAGTGAACTATATGGTTCGCGTAGTTGAGGGTGAATAAAAATGTTTCTGAACAAACTGAGCCCCGCTGAGGGTTCCCGTACCGAAGGCAAGCGTGTTGGCCGTGGTATCGGCTCTGGTCTGGGTAAGACTGGTGGTCGTGGTCACAAAGGTCAGAAATCACGCAGCGGTGGTGGTGTTAAGCCGGGTTTTGAAGGCGGCCAGATGCCATTGCAGCGTCGTCTGCCCAAGTTCGGCTTTACTTCCCGTCAGGCGCCGTTCACAGCCGAAATCCGGTTGCATGAACTGGCCAAGGTCGAGGCGGATGTCGTCGACCTGGACGCTCTGAAGCAGGCCGACATCATCGGTCATCAGATCAAGCGTGCCCGCGTCATCCTGTCCGGTGAAATTGGCAAGGCGGTCACCGTCAAAGGCCTGAAAGTCACCAAGGGTGCCAAGGCAGCGATTGAAGCTGCAGGCGGCAAGGTAGAGGAATAATCCCCCATGACCAGACAAGGACAACCGACTGGATCACAAGGTGGCTTGGGCGAGCTTTGGGCTCGCCTGCGTTTCGTGCTGCTGGCGATCCTGGTGTACCGAGTCGGTGCCCACATTCCGGTTCCGGGTATTAACCCGGACCAGTTAGCGGCACTGTTCGAACGTAACCGCGACACCATCCTGAGCATGTTTAACATGTTCTCCGGTGGTGCCCTGGAACGCATGAGTGTCTTCGCCCTCGGCATTATGCCGTACATTTCGGCGTCGATTATCATGCAGCTCCTGACGGTCGTGAGTCCTCAACTGGAACAGCTGAAGAAAGAAGGCGAAGCGGGTCGGCGTAAGATGAGCCAGTACACCCGCTTTGGCACTCTGGGTCTGGCGCTGGTGCAATCACTTGCACTGGCTGCTGGCCTGGCCAGTCAGGGCGTGGCCTTTACTACGGGTCCGTCTTTCTACTTCGTCGCCGTGGTGACTTTCACCTGCGGTACGATGTTTATGATGTGGCTGGGTGAACAGATCACCGAGCGCGGTATCGGCAACGGCATCTCGATGCTGATTTTCGCCGGCATCGTTGCGGGTCTGCCTGGTGCGATCGGTCAGAGCTTCGAAAGTGCCCGTCAAGGCGATCTGAGCATCATTGCGCTGCTGTTGATTGGCTTGCTGGCGGCTGCGGTCGTGGCTTTTATCGTGTTCATCGAACGCGGTCAGCGTCGGATCACCATCAATTACGCCAAGCGTCAGCAAGGTCGTAAGGTGTTCCAGGCACAGAGCAGTCACCTGCCGCTGAAGATCAACATGGCGGGTGTCATTCCGCCGATCTTCGCGTCCAGCTTGTTGCTGTTCCCAGCGTCGGTGGGCAACTGGTTTGGCAGCAGTGATGGTATGGGTTGGATGCAGGACATTGCCCTGCTGCTCAGCCCAGGTCAGCCGCTGTACATCCTGGTGTTTGCCATCGCTGTGATCTTCTTCTGCTATTTCTACACAGCAGTAACCTTCAATCCGAAGGATGTTGCCGAGAATTTGAAGCGTTCCGGCGCTTTTATTCCTGGCATTCGTCCGGGTGAGCAGACCTCTCGTTATATCGATGGTGTCTCGGCTCGTCTGACCTTTTTCGGTGCGATCTACATTACTGCGGTGTCGTTGCTGCCCCAGGCTCTGGTGATTGCCGCTGATGTGCCGTTTTACTTCGGTGGTACTTCCCTGCTGATCGTGGTGGTGGTTGTGATGGACTTTATGTCTCAGGTGCAAAGTCATCTGATGTCGCACCAGTACGCTTCGCTGATGAAGAAAGCCAATCTGAAATCGATTGGTAACTAGCGCAGCGAACGGTGTTTATACCGGTAATTGGAGTCAAGCATGAAAGTACGTGCGTCGGTCAAGAAAATCTGCCGTAACTGCAAGATCATCCGTCGTAACGGCTCTGTTCGTGTGATCTGCACAGATCCCAAGCACAAACAGCGCCAGGGTTGATCCCAGCCGGCTGATGGGCGCTTGATTTACCCATAATCAAGCGCTATCATCTCGCGCCCCCTTAAATGGGGGTTCATTAATAGGGCCAGTTGGCTCTATTAAAGGTTAAGCCTTTTACAGGTTAAAAATAGTTGGAGTAAGTTGAATGGCCCGTATAGCAGGCGTCAATATTCCTGACAATAAGCATGCGGTGATCTCGCTGACCTATATCTATGGTATCGGTCGCACCACTGCTTATGACATCTGTGCCGCGGTTGGGGTTGAACCCACTGCTAAGGTGAAGGATCTGTCCGATGAAAAATTGGACGAGCTCCGTACCGAAGTTGGCAAGTTCACCGTTGAAGGTGATCTGCGTCGTGAAATTCAGATGAACATTAAGCGGTTGATGGATCTGGGCTGCAACCGTGGCATTCGCCACCGCCGTAGCCTGCCTTTGCGTGGACAGCGTACTAAAACGAACGCTCGTACCCGTAAAGGTCCCCGCAAGCCAATCAGACGCTAAGTCAGTCTGGTTTATTGACAACAGTTTTTGCATAGGAAATCGAAGATGGCAAAGCCAGGTCAAAACCGGTCGCGCAAGAAGGTGAAAAAGCAGGTAGCGGATGGCATTGCGCACATCCATGCCTCTTTTAACAACACCATCGTGACCATTACGGACCGCCAAGGAAACACCCTGAGTTGGGCAACTTCCGGTGGCTCCGGTTTCCGTGGATCTCGTAAGAGCACCCCCTTCGCTGCACAGATCGCCGCCGAGCGC
Organism: Saccharospirillum sp. MSK14-1; assembly: GCF_003054965.1. Classification (GTDB taxonomy): domain Bacteria; phylum Pseudomonadota; class Gammaproteobacteria; order Pseudomonadales; family Natronospirillaceae; genus Saccharospirillum. The sequence goes on along the minus strand of NZ_MIES01000038.1, from coordinate 104,775 downwards.
GCCGGTACTGCAGCACAGGAGTATGGTCTGAAGAATCTGGACGTTGAGGTCAAAGGCCCCGGTCCAGGTCGCGAATCCGCGGTACGAGCATTGAACGCGTGTGGCTATCGAATCAGCAACATTACCGATGTGACGCCAATTCCTCACAACGGTTGCCGCCCGCCCAAGAAGCGCCGCGTGTAAGATAGGAGACAGAAATCAATGGCACGTTATATTGGTCCTAAGTGTAAGCTGTCTCGTCGCGAAGGCACAGATCTGCTGCTGAAGAGTGGGGTGCGTGCACTCGACTCCAAGTGCAAAGCCGAAACACCTCCTGGTGTACAGGGCGCACGTCGTGGTCGTTTGTCCGACTACGGTGTTCAGCTTCGCGAGAAACAGAAAGTACGTCGCATCTACGGCGTTCTGGAAAAGCAATTCCGTAACTACTACACCGACGCTGCCCGCCGCAAAGGCGCTACGGGTGAAAACCTGCTGCAACTGCTGGAAGGTCGTCTGGATAACGTGGTGTATCGCATGGGTTTTGGTGCCACTCGCGCCGAATCTCGTCAGTTGGTATCGCACAAGGCGGTCCTGGTGAATGGTCAGACCGTTAACATCGCGTCTTACCAGGTTAAGCCGGGTGATGTTGTTGCGATCCGCGAAAAGAGCAAAAACCAGCTGCGTATTCAAAACGCACTGGAGATCGCTGCTCAGCGTGCACCCGTTGCCTGGGTTGAAGTTGATGCGAAGAAAATGGAAGGCAAATACAACTCCCGTCCGGAGCGTGCCGACCTGCCTTCAGAGATCAACGAAAACCTGATCGTGGAATTGTACTCCAAGTAATCTCACTGCAAATTAGGGGCATCTATGCAGCGTTCAGCTAACGACTTTTTGACGCCACGTCATATCGATGTGCAGGAAATCAGCGCCAACCGGGCGAAGATCACTCTCGAACCGCTCGAGCGTGGCTTCGGACATACCCTGGGTAATGCGCTGCGTCGTATTCTGCTGTCGTCCATGCCGGGCGCCGCTATCACCGAAGTGGAAATCGACGGTGTACTGCACGAATACAGCACCATCGAGGGTGTTCAGGAGGACGTTCAAGAAATCCTGCTGAACCTCAAGGACGTTGCCGTCAAGCTGTTCGACCGTGACGAAGTGACACTGACGCTGAGTAAGAAAGGCGCCGGTACACTGACCGCGGGCGACATCCAACTGGATCATGGCGTTGAAGTGGCCAATCCGGAGCACATCGTGGCGCACCTTGGTGCCAACGCTGATGTGAGCATGACGCTGCGCGTGACCACTGGCCGTGGTTATGTCCCCGCGGAAGCCCGCAGCAGTGGGGAAGACGAGAGCAAACCCATCGGTAAACTGCAGTTGGACGCCACTTACAGCCCAGTGGTCCGTGTTGCTTACAGCGTTGAAAACGCCCGTGTTGAGCAGCGCACCGACCTGGACAAGCTGGTGATTGAGCTGGAAACGAAAGGTACTCTGGATCCGGAAGATGCGATCCGTCGTGCAGCCACTATTCTGCAACAGCAGGTAGCGGCCTTCGTTGACCTCGACCATCAGTCTGAGCGCGAGCCGGAGAAGGAAGAAGACAAGATCGATCCTATCCTGCTGCGTCCGGTCGACGACCTTGAGCTGACTGTTCGTTCGGCAAACTGTCTGAAAGCGGAAAATATTTACTACATTGGTGACCTGATTCAGCGCACCGAAGTAGAACTGCTGAAGACGCCGAACCTCGGCAAGAAGTCTTTGACTGAAATCAAAGACGTTCTGGCATCCAAGGGTCTTTCTCTGGGCATGGTCCTGGAGAACTGGCCACCTGCAAGTTTGAAGAATGACGATAAGGTTCTGTCGTAACCTTATTTCCGGCTGGTAAGGAATGTAACAATGCGTCATCGTAAAAGTGGTCGTCACTTTAACCGTACCAGTGCTCACCGCAAGGCCATGTTCCAAAACATGGCGAACTCCTTGTTCGAGCACGAAGTGATTAAAACGACCTTGCCTAAGGCGAAAGAACTGCGTCGCTACGCAGAACCCCTGATCACGCTGGCTAAGGAAGATTCCGTAGCCAACCGTCGTCTGGCGTTCGACCGCACGCGTTCAAAAGAAGCTGTTGGCAAGTTGTTCGGCGAACTGGGTCCGCGTTATCAAGAGCGTCCAGGTGGCTATCTGCGTGTTCTCAAGTGCGGTTTCCGCGCGGGTGATAACGCACCGATGGCTATCGTTGAACTGGTTGACCGTCCGGTCAACGCAGAGGTCGTTGAAGACGAAGCCGCTGAAGGCTAAGTTTTCACCTTATTAAAAAAGCCGCCTTTGGGCGGCTTTTTTGTGTCTGCTGGAAAATCATCAGTGGCGTTGAATGACCATCAATGAACGCGCAATGAGGATGCATTCGCGTTGAATCGTCTTAGCATTGAATGGTTCTTCATCGTTGCTGGTTAGCACAACATGCCACTCCCCTTCTGCGAGTATAAAATGTTGCTGGTCATCGGTGGCGTTGCACAGCAGTAAGGTTTGATCGTTCAGGGTGATTGATACGGCATTTGGATTCGCTGGATCAGTGGACGGATCTACTGGTTGTCCATTGGGCAGATGACACGACGTGCCTGCATGACGGTTGTCAAAGACCTCGGCTTGGCGCAGTGCGATGCAGCGCTGTACAAAAGCCGCCAGAGCATCGTCTTTGGCGTTCCAGTCGAACCAACTTAATGCATTGTCCTGACAATATGCATTGTTGTTACCGGCTTGGGTGCGGCCCGTTTCGTCTCCGCTCAAGAGGTGAACCGGCCCGGGTGATAGCAAGAGGCTGGCCAGTAGATTGCGTTGAGTGCGTTGGCGTATGGCGCTGATCGCCGCATCGGTTGTGGGTCCTTCAGTACCCCAGTTGCAACTGAAATTTTCACCGTGGCCGTCGCGATTGTCTTCTCCATTTGCATCGTTATGGCGTTCTTCGTAGGCGACCAAGTCCGCCAGCGTAAAGCCATCGTGATAGGTGATCAGATTGAGCCCCATGGCACCGCCGGACGGCTTTCCATAGCGTTGTGGTGAGCCTTGAAATGCTTTTATAAAGGCGGGTAGCTGACCGCCGTCACCGCGCCAGAAGCGGCGTAAAGTGTCCCGATAGGCGTCATTGCATTCCACCCACCCAGCTGGAAATTGTCCCGCTCGATACCCGTCCGGTCCCAAATCCCAGGGTTCAGCAATTAACTTACAACCGGCTAACGCTGGGTCTTGCTGTGCCACTTTAAAGAAACTTGCCTGGCTGGAAAATGCATCGGCGTCGCGACCTAGACTGGCCGCCAGATCAAACCGAAAGCCATCGATGTGATAGTGCTGGCGCCAGTGACGCAGACTGTCCATCACCAATCGTAGGGTGGCGTCTGCGCCGAGGTTAAGGCTGTTACCGCAGCCACTGTAGTCCAGATAGTCGCCTGGCGAATGTTCGGGGTGACGATAGTAGTCGTCGTTGGCCAACGCTTTCAGGTTAAGTATGGGGCCATTCTGGTTGGCTTCGGCACTGTGGTTGTAGACCACATCGAGAATGACTTCGATGCCCGCCTGATGCAGTGCACGCACCATGGTTTTAAATTCGCTAACTGCATCGTCTAAGGCATAGCGAGGTTCCGGGGCAAAGAACCCAACCGGGTTGTAACCCCAGTAATTGCTCAGCCCCAGTTCAACCAATCGTGACTCGGACATAAATGCAAAACAAGGCATCAGTTGAACCGCTGTCACACCGAGCGCGGTCAAGTAGTTCAAGCTGGCGGGGTGGGCGACGCCCAGGTAGCGTCCGCGCAATGCTTCAGGAATATCCGGATGTTGTTGGGTAAAACCTTTCACATGCAGTTCGTAGATTAACGTCTGCGGCCAGGGGGTATGCGGTGGCTGGCTGTTTTGCCAATCAAAATCGTCCGTGCTTGGCGTCAGTCCCTTAGCTATAAAAGGCGCGCTGTTCGTATCGGGGTCTGTGGCGTAAAAACTGGAGTGGGTAGTGACGGACGTGGTGAGTGCCTGAGCATAAGGATCGATCAGCAGTTTCGCCGGGTTAAACCACAATCCTTGATCCGGTTGCCATGGACCCTCGACACGGAAGCCATAAGGTTGACCGCCCGGCAGGTCGGCGACAAAACCATGCCAGACGCCTTTGCTGTCGGCGGTTAAGCGGATTTGTTGTTCCTGGTTGTCGTCATCGAACAGGCAGAGCAGAACGCGCTCAGCCTTGGGACTGTAAACAGCAAAGTTGGTGCCGCCAGCTTGTTGGCTGGCACCCAACGGAAAAGGCCGGCCTGGTTGGTATTGGCGATTAGGGTTCATCACGACGCAGTTTAATATAAAGCGCGGCCAGCGGCGGTAACTGCAACAGCAGGCTGTAAGGCTGGTCGTCACTGGGATCCTTTGTGCTGTCGAACCAGACACCGCAATCGAAATCACTGCCACCGTAGAAGCGCGAATCGGTGTTGAGCAGGATGTCGTAGCGTCCAGCTGTGGAAACGCCCAGTCGATAATCGGGCTGTGGCTCAGTCGAGGTATTCAGTACCACCAGCACCTGTTCATCGCTGTCCGGGTCGCAGCGCCACAGACTGAACACGGCCGCGGTCACATCCGCATTGCGCAGCCAATCGAACCCTTCAATTCGACCGTCGCCACGATGCAGAGCGGCCTGATGGGTATAAAGCCGGTTCAAATCTCGGATCAGCGCATGAATGCCGCCGTGTTTCGGATCATCCAGCAGCGACCAGTCCAGTTCCTGCCCTTCATGCCATTCACGCCGCTGCGCCAATTCGTTGCCCATAAAATTGAGTTTTTTGCCTGGATGGGCGTACTGCCAGGCAAAGCACAATCGGAGATTAGCGCGTTGTTGCCAGTCGTCACCCGGCTGCCGCGTCAACAGGGTGCCTTTGCCATGGACGACCTCATCGTGTGACAGCGGCAAAACAAACTGCTCGGCAAAGGCGTAATTCAACGTATGGCTCAGTGTCTGCTGATGGCTAAGGCGTTCGTTGGGGCGGTGTTGAAAATAGTCGAGGCTGTCGTGCATCCAGCCGAGGTTCCATTTGAAGTCGAAGCCCAGGCCACCAAGCTCAACCGGGCGAGTAACGCCGTCAAAACTGGTCGATTCTTCGGCGATGCAAAACGCCCGTGGACAGCGCTCAGCAATGGCAAGGTTCAGCTGTCGCAGCAGTTCGATGGCGGCATAGTTGTGATGGCCACCGTCGGCATTGGGCGTCCACTCTCCTGGGCCGCGTGAATAGTCGAGGTACAGCATGGACGCGACGGCATCGACGCGCAGCGCATCAATATGAAAGACGTCCAGCCAATACAACGCCGAGGCAATCAGAAAGTCGCGCACCTCGGGTTTGGCGAAATCATAGATGTAGGTTTGCCAATCGGGGTGCCAGCCGCGTTGCGGATCGGCGTCTTCATACAGCGGGCTGCCATCAAACCGGGCCAGGCCGTGTTCGTCGGCTGGAAAGTGCGCAGGCACCCAATCGAGAATGACGCCCAGCCCCGCCTGGTGACATTGATCGACCAGGTATTTGAAATCGTCCGGAGTGCCGTAGCGGCTGGTCGGGGCGAACAAACCCAGCGGCTGGTAACCCCAGCTGCCATCATAGGGGTGTTCCATTAAGGGCAGAAATTCCAGGTGGGTAAACCCCAGATCGAGCGCATAGGGAATCAGCTGGTCGGCGAGTTGCCGGTAAGTTAATGGCTGGCCGTCTGGGCGTTTCCAAGAGCCTACATGGACTTCATAAATGCTCATGGGTTGTGCTTGGATGGCGGCAAGTGAGCGATCACACCAGCGGCTGTCCTGCCATGTGTATTGGTGTGGGTCGGTAATGACGGAATTGAATTGCGGAAACTGCCGTGCCTGAAAACCGACCGGATCGGCCTTGTGTGGCAGGCGGTTGCCCTGGGCGTCGGTCAGCGCGAATTTGTAGTCATCGCCAGCGACCAAGCCCGGAATAAACAGACGCCAGATGCCATCGTCATGGCGTTGCATGGGGTGACGTCGCACGTCCCAGTCGTTGAAGTGACCGATCACACTGACGCTGCTGGCGGCCGGTGCCCAGAGTGCAAAACGGACGCCGTCCACCCGGTGTTCGCCGATGACTGCTTGGCAGCATTGTGCGCCCAGGTTGCGATCGATGCGCAGATGGTCGGAGTCGAAATCAGTCTGGCTGCGCTGCACAAACTGGTACGGATCGAAGGTCGTCCAGCCGTGGCCATCGTCACTTTCGATGTGCAGCCGATAGGGTTGGTCTAAGCACTCGGGTAATAGCAATTCGAACAGTCCATCGGGGTGGACCGGTGTCATCAGACCGAGTGAGCGCTGACTGTCTGCAGGCAATACATCGATGCGGCGAGCCTGTGGCTGATAAACGCGCAGGCAGTAACCATCCGCTGAAGGTTGCGGTCCCAGAACGTGAAAAGGGGTGGCTTCGAGCGCCTGGCTGAGACGGTTAGCCAGTGCGTGTCGGTTAATGTCCATGACGAACCAGAGAAAGTCAGCAGTCAGGGTTCAGTCTAACTGCTAACGAACGCCGGTGCGCGTTTGCTGCACTCACCGGCGCCAAGGTATGGCTTAGCTGCGTTGCAGAGCGGCGATGCGATCGTCCAGGCTCGGGTGGGATGCAAACAGTTCGCGCGCTTTACCTTTGATGCCGAACGCAACCAGTTGACCATCGAGCTCCGAATCGTGGCTGCTCTTCAGGCGTTGCAGCGCGGCAATCATTTTCGGCGCGCCAACCAGTTTGGCGGAACCGGCATCGGCGCGGAATTCACGCTGACGCGAGAACCACATGGCGATGATGCTGGCGAGCACACCGAACACCATTTCCAGCACCATGGTAACGCCGAAGTAAGCCAGGTAGCTGCCCTGATTGTTGCCACCGCGTACCAGCGCTTGGGCGATGATTCGGGCGAAGAAGATCACGAAAGTGTTCAACACGCCCTGCACTAACGCCATGGTGACCATATCGCCGTTGGCAATGTGGGAGATTTCGTGGGCCAATACGGCTTCCGCTTCATCGCGGTTCATCGAGCGCAACAGACCAGCCGATACTGCCACCAGTGAGCTGTCACGGTTAGAGCCAGTGGCAAAGGCGTTGACGTCCGGCGATGGAAAAATCGCCACCTCCGGCATGCCGATGTTCGCCTGTTTGGCCAGACGTTCGACGGTGACCATCAGCCAACGCTCAGCGTCGTTGCTGGGGCGTTCGATGACCTGAGCACCGGTGGCGCGCTTAGCCATCCATTTGGACATCAGCAAGGAAATAAAGCTGCCGCCCATGCCGAAGACAAAGGCAATCACCAGCAAGCCGGTGGTGTTGCCCGCTTGAATGCCAAGAATCGGCAGCAGGATATTCAGGAAGACACCCAGTACCAGGACGATGGCCAGATTGGTGCCTAGAAATAACAGTGTTCGGAACATAATCGACCCTCTGTCGGTTATTGTCCGACCATTATGGGGACAGGCCGATGTCAGGCAAGTGACTCCGGTCAGAGCGATTGCCAAGGAATTGCAAAGGCCAGGGTGCTAACTGGCTTCGCTGTCATGGGGGCTGAAATCACGCGGGTCGAGGCCATGCTTTTTGAACAGCTTGTATAAGTCGGTTCGATTTCTCCCTATGAGCTCCGCAGCCCAACTGACCTTGCCATCGGTCATGCGCAGAGCACGAATCAGATACTGGCGCTCAAACTGATCGCGCGCTTCGGTCAGGGTGGGCCAGTGATGGTTTTGATCCGCCAGCGCCTGGTCAACGAGCGCCGGTGCAATGACCGGGCTCGGGCTTAAAGCGACACATTGTTCAATCACATTGACCAGTTGACGCACATTGCCGGGCCATGGCGCGGTCATCAGTCGTTCCAAAGCGGCATCGGAAAAAGCGTGCACGTTAGCCTGGTGGCGTTCGCTGGCCTGACGCAGAAGATGACGCGCCAGCAGTGGAATGTCTTCAGCGCGTTCACGCAGCGTCGGCAGATGCAGTTCCACGACTTTCAACCGGTAATAGAGGTCTTCACGAAACTGTCCTTCGGTCATGGCTTCGGGCAGGTTGCGGTGGGTGGCTGAAAGCACGCGCACATCCACCGCAATGCTCTGGCTGCTGCCGACAGGACGAATCTGACGCTCCTGCAACACGCGCAGCAATTTTACCTGCAGTGGTAACGGCATATCGCCGATTTCATCGAGAAAGAGTGTGCCACCATCGGCGGCGCGGAACAGGCCATCCTGTTCGCGCACCGCGCCGGTGAAAGCGCCCTTGGTGTGGCCGAAGAGTTCCGACTCAAGCAGATGCTCGGGCAGGGCCCCGCAGTTGATAGCAATAAAAGGTTGTTCTGCACGACGGCTGGCGCGATGAATGGCTTGTGCCAGTACCTCCTTGCCGGTGCCGCTGGCACCGGAAATCAACACGCTGACATCGCTGAGCGCGACTTGCCCGGCCTGGGCCAGCAGATTTTCCATGACATCACTGCGGCTGAGCAGGTCGCGGCGCCAACCGGTTTGCTGTTGATCGGCGCCTTGGGCCAGAGCTTTGTCGAGCAAATCGCGCAGGTCCGCGTGGTCCAGTGGTTTGGTGAGAAATCCGAGCACACCGCGTTGCGTGGCTTCGACGGCCTCAGGAATGGAGCCGTGCGCCGTCATCAGGATGACGGGTAAATCCGGGTGGCGCTGGCTGATCCAGTCGAACAACGCCAGGCCGTCTTCGTCCGGCATGCGCAGATCGCTCAACACCATTTGAAAGCGTTGCTGGTCGAGTGCTTGGCGGGCAGCGGCGCTGCTGTCCACCGAGGTGACGGCGTAGCCTTCGTTGTCGAGTCGCATGGCCAACAGACGCAGCAGGCTGTCGTCATCATCGACCAGTAACAGTCGGGGGCGAGTGTCGGTTTCAGCGGTCATTGACGACTCCTGAGTCCGGAGCTGACGGTATGCTTAACGCCTCTTCATGAAGCTGTGATTCGATCGCCGTCAGTGCCTCAATCTGGCGTTCTTTCGTTGCCAGCTCCGCTTCCAATTGCAATCGCTGTCGCTCGCTCATCTGCCGTTGGCGCCGGCTGGTATCGCGCGCCAGGAGAGCCTCATTAAATACCTGTGTTTGCTCAAAGACGGGTTGAATGGACGCGGGCAGATAGGGCAGTCGACGCGCTAAGGTTTGCTGACTGAGACGGCGCAGTGACTCGGGCATATCGGCACGGCTGGTGACCAGAGCGGCCATCAGTTCAGCGCTCGCCGGGTCGGTCATATCGTAGTGTTGCAGTGCGTGCCATTGCTGCATCAAAGGCCCGCTCGCCACGACCAGTTGAATATTAAGCCAACCCTGAAGAGCGGCCTGACTATTGTCCAGATCCGGAACCTGGCTGGGGGCCGTGCATTGATCCGTGGCGCTGTCGAACACCGTTGAGTTTGAACGTAACGTCAGAGCCTGGCAGCCAGCCAACAGCATTAACATCGGCAGGACGTAGTAAACGAACTTCATAGAATCGGGTCCTTTAAAGGCAGTTGCACACGCACGCACACATCGAAATCGGGTAAGGCGACAAACTCGGCTCGACCGCCCAGTAAACGGGCGCAATCGCTGACCACCGACAATCCCAAACCGGTGCCGCGTAGTGAGTCCAGTCGTGGTGCTTCGCCACGCTGGAAAGGGGCAAAGAGGCTGTCGCCCTGGTCGGGTGGAATGGCTGGGCCGGTATTAGCGACCTCCAGGTGAATGCTGTGCGCGTGCTGTGTCAGGGCGATGCGAACGCGGCCGTTTTGATAACCGTAGGCCTGAGCGTTGTTGAGCAGGTTGTCGAGCATGCGTTGGAACAAACGCGGATCGGTGTCGAGCCAAGTCAGGGTGCAATCAATGTCGACGCGGAAGTTACGTTGCCGTAACGCCAGGCCATGTTGTTGCACGGTGATGTGGATTAAGTCATAGGGATTGATGCGTTGCGGGTCGACTTCGCTTTGTTGCAGCAGTTGGTTGTAATCCAGCAATTGGTCCGTGAGCTGGGCGAGTCGTTCGGTGCTGCGGGTGAGCAGTGTCAGCACTTCGTGCTGGTTCGGGTTCAGCGGACCGGCAATGCCATCGGCCAGCAGCGCACAGCCTTCTTTCATGCTGGCTAAGGGGGTCTTGAGTTCATGGGAAGCGTGACGCAGTAAAGCCAAGCGCAGGGACTCCAACTGTTCCAGGCGGCCCGATAACCAGTGCAGTCGGTCTCCCAGTTCGTTCAGTTCGCGCGGGCCTTTTACCGCGACCGGTAACGGGGTCTGACGGGTTTTGTTTTGACCCAGGGTGCGAATCATCCGATCCAGTTGTTGAATCGGTGTGGCGATGCGGCGACTGGCCCAAAACACCAACACCAGCGTCACCAAAACGAGCAGGACGGTTTGGACGCTGAGCCAATACTGGCGCTGGTTCACGTAATCTTGCTGTTGTGCCAGCCGCTCATTAAGCCGTTGCCAGACGCTGTGGTTGAGCTGGCGCTGATGCAATCGCAGGGTGCGCAGTGACTCGTTCAGTTCAATGCCGTTCAGGGTATCGAAGTTCCCGGCCAGTTCGATCAGTCCGGCCTGCTGATTGGCGCACACCGGTGGTGACTCCAACTGAGAATTGCTAAAGCACAGCGTATACAAGGCGTCGGTGTAAGCTTGCAGCTGATTGGCCGCGGTTAGATGAGCGGCTTCGGTGCGCAGAATGTCGTACTGGCGCAGGGCGCGTTCAATGTCGACGACCAGACTGTCGAGGCTCTCAATCTGGCGGGCATTGCTGACCGCATCCTGAGCTTCTCGAACGGCCAGATCATTGATGCCATTTAAAGCGGCGTGTGCCTGCCACAACAATACGGCGAGCGGAATGAGGGCAATCGCAAAACTGGTTAACACCCATTGGCGCAACGAGGCGGGGCGTAACAGGGTGTTGATCGTTTGACGGAGCCAGGTCCGCTGCACAGTGTTTCCTTTGTTGATGAATGCCTCCCCCTGTCCACAAAAAAACCGGCGCTGGGCGCCGGTAAAGTGACCGTTAGTGAGAGGACGGTCTGTGGATTGCCAGCCCGGAAAGGCCAGCCTGACGCATTAGGAGTTGGTTTGGCCTTCCATACCAGTGCTCAACTCCAACTCTTCAAATTCGGCCAGCGTCAGATCACCAGAGCCGTCTTCGTCGAGTGTTTCAAACTCTTCAGTCAGCGTCATGCTGGCCGACGCTTCGTCCATGGTGATCACGCTGTCACCGTTGGCGTCGAACTGATCGAACAGAGCTTCGTGGTTTTGACTGCTAGCGGCCAGCTCGTCGGCCATTACACCGGTGGCAGCGAACGCTATCAGAGTGGTGGTAATTGCGATGGCAGTTTTCATGGCGTTTACTCCTGACTGTGGTTTAGATCAAAGTTTTCGAATCGCCCAGGTCCGTTATCGCCTGGGTTGATAGAGGTATTTCAAGGGCTGTGCCAAGTCAGAAAAAACCATTTAAAACAATAAGTTACGAGATTTCAGGGTGAGTTTGATGAGTTTGGAGAGCGGAGAAAGCGTCGGCGATTGGCGACGCTTGGCGAGAGGTTTTTCAGAAAGTTATTTAAAATCAATAAGTTAGGGTGTCGCTATTTGGCGACACCCCACTTCAGGTGCGGAAGCGCTGGGTTTGTTGATCGAGTTCTTCCAATCGTTTTGAGACGTCCTCGACCTGCGCTCGCACGCGTTTCAGCGCTTGGTTGTCGTTGCGCAGGTGGCTGGCAACGCTTTCCATATCACGACTGATGCCGGACGCTGCTTTATCGACTTCGGCGATGGCGTGCGCCATTTGATCGGCCGCAGCAACGCCTTGCTGAGCATCGTTTTCAATGGCTTGCATGGCCTGGACGGCGTCCGCGCTGTTTTTCTCGACCGCCTCAAGATGGTGGCGACCGCTGTCGGTAACTTCCACGGCTTGGCGGGTAAAGCCCTGGATATCGCTGACAATAGCGTCGATGCGCGAGGTTGCATCGACGGTCTGCTCGGCCAGCTTGCGGACCTCATCGGCGACCACTGAGAAACCGCGACCCGCATCACCCGCCCGGGCCGATTCGATGGCGGCGTTCAGCGCCAGCAAGTTGGTCTGCTCGGCCAGGCCATTGATCATTTCGACAATGTTGTCGATATCGGTGGAGCGGTCGTTCAGTTCGTTCAGTTTGACGTCGATCTGCGCCACCATCTGGCTGGTTTCGCCCAGACTGTTGACGGCCTGATGCAGGATTTGGCTGCCGGTGCGCGCCGACTGCTGGGTCTGTCGGACCTGCTCAGACAAGGTGCGCGTGGTTTCTGCGACATCCGATAACGTCGCCGAAATTTCTTCGGTGCTGGCAGCCACGCTTTGGCCTTGATCGTTGATCTGCTCGTTGCTGTTTTCCAGGCTGCGGGTTTCGCCAATCAATGCCTGCATTTTCTGAGCGGAACTGCGCGCGGACGTCGACACGGCTTGAACCAGTGCGCCCAGACCTTCAGTGCTGGCGTTTACCTGACTGCTCAGTTGATCGAATTCATCATTGCGTTTTTGATTGACGCTCAGGCGCGCGCTGAGGTCGCCGTCTTTGACTTTATTCAGATCCGTGATGATGCGTTTGAGGGTTTGACCCACGTTGCGGGTGATACCCACGACGATCACCAACATAAACAAACCCACGCCCAGGCTGACCAGCGCCAGCAAGGTCTGGGCTCGAGTGGCACTGGAGTCAGCACGCTCGCGTGCTTGCTGGATGCGTTGGTCCAGTTCGGTACGCACCTGCAACTGTTGCGCGTCCATGGCTTGCAGCGCAGCGCTCATCGCCGCCTGGTTGGCTTCTAGTTGGCTGCTGCCCTGGCGGTGTTCATTGAGGATGTTGCGGTAAGCGTTGTTTTGTTCGGTGAACCGCTCAGCCAGGCCATAGTCGCCGAGAAAGCCAATGTAAGTTTCCAGTGAGGCTTGTAGTTGCTCAAAACTTTGCGCGGAAGGCCGCGACAGGTAGATGACTTCCTCACTGCGAATCTGCTCGATCTGTTCTTGCACAAACGACAGAAAGCCCACTTCGTCGCTGATCATATTGCCCTGTTCGCGAACGCGGGCATTGAAGCCGCTGTCGAGTGTTAAGCCCAGCCATTGAGCTTGCTCGATATAGGCGGCCGTCGCCTGAAGGTAATTACGATATTGGGTTAAAAAGCCCGATAGGCCCGCTTGACCGTTCTGGGTGTCCAGGTTTTCGGATTCCAGACGCTCCAGCGAGGCTTGCAAATCGTCCTGGACCCTGACAATGGTGTCGTCATCGAGTTCAAAGACGCCGATTCTCAAACGCAGTGCTTCCAGCGTGTACGCATCCAAATGCGTCGACTGCTGATTCAATTGCTCAAGTTGGTTGGTCGCATTTTGCTGCTGATTGAGGCTTTGAAGCGCAACGACATAAAGGATGGCAAGACCCAGTAAGGCGCTGACAACAAGCAGCATGAGCTTCATGCGAAAACTGAGATTTTTTATCATTATTTTTAATCCGTTATCGAACTGCGGTCCCGTCAACGGAAACGACGGCTACCTCAGTGTAACGGCAGCAGGCAAGCTTTATTGAACACCGATCTGGAACGCTAGGGTCCAACAGGGCAACGCGGCCGGGAACAGCAGCGTTGCCGGTGAGTCCGATCAGCGCGGCAGGCGCTCGTATTCGTGGGCACCAAAGAAATTGCGTTGGCCCTGAATCAGGTTAGCGGGCAAGCGAGCGCTGCGCACCCCATCGAAATAGGCGAGGGCGTTAGACAGCGCCGGAGTCGGTACGCCGCCTTCAATGGCGCGCGACAGCAAGCGACGCAACGCGCTTTCGCAACCGTTCAGCTCAGTGCGGTAGAACTCGCTGAGCATCAGGTTGTCGAGCGTCGGTTGCTGTTCAAAGACTTTCTGAATCGGATCCAGTGCCTTGGCGCGAATGATACAACCGGCCTTCCACACCTGAGCGATGTTGGCCATGTTGAGTGTCCAGTTGTATTCACGCGCGGCTTCCGACAGCAGTGAGAAACCCTGGGCGTAGGCGATCAGCTTGGCCGCGTAGAGTGCCGCTTCGGCGTCTTCGACCAGACCGTCGTAACCCGTCAGTGTCTGCTTGGGCTGATAGAAATCGTGCAGTTGCTGGCGCTCGTCCCAGCGCGATGACAGCGCTCGGGCGTAAACGGCTTCGGTGGTGACAGAACCCGGAACACCGAGCTCCAATGCCTGAATGGCGGTCCATTTACCGGTGCCTTTCTGGCCGGCTTTGTCCCAGATGTTGTCGACCCAGTCGCTGCCGTCATCGTCTTTGATGCGCAGAACTTCGGCGGTGATTTCCACCAGATAGGACGACAAACGGCCCTGATTCCACTCGTCGAATTTGCCCGCAATGGCCTCGTTATCCAGACCGGTGGTACCGAGCAGATGATAGATTTCAGCGATCATCTGCATGTCGCCGTATTCGATGCCGTTGTGCACCATCTTCACAAAGTGACCGGAACCGCCATCGCCCATCCATTCGCAGCAAGGTTCGCCCGCATCGGTTTTGGCGCTGATACCTTGCAGAATTGGCTTCAGTGCCGGCCAGGCGGATTCGTCGCCGCCGGGCATCATGGACGGTCCAAAACGGGCGCCGTCCTGACCGCCGGAAATACCGCAGCCGACAAAGTGAATGCCTTTGGGGGTCAGCGCATCGCTGCGGCGTTGGGAGTCGGTAAACAGTGAATTGCCGCCATCGATCAGGATGTCACCGTCGTCGAGCAGTGGTCGCAGTTCGTCAATGACCGCATCGACCGGGTTGCCAGCTTTAACCATCAGGATGATTTTGCGCGGTTTGGCCAGAGCATCGACAAAGCTTTGCAGCGAGTCGGTGCCAACCAGTTGATCGTGTGCGCTTTTTTTGACGAAGTCGTCGGTGACTGAGGTCGTCCGGTTATAGACGGCCACCTTGTTGTCGTGATCCAGCAGGTTAAGAACCAGATTTTGACCCATTACTGCCAGGCCGACCAGACCGATATTGCAGTCACCGCTCATGCGCTACTCCTCGCCAGAATATATAGCTGTTGTCTTGGGGATCCGGTGTGCATCAATAAGGGCAAAACTGACAAATGCAATTATTGACTGCGGGGGATATTAGAGGTCGAAAAAGGAACTACAGGCGCGCCTGAACGGCGCGCCGGTCGACAGCGGTGTTAGCCACTGCCCAGGAAGAAAATACTGAAAATACTGAGCGCCAGTGAAATCAAGCCAACCGACAATTCGATCAGAGCGACCACGCTGCGATCCGAACTGGCTGGCCGGCTAACGCGTTGAGTGCGAGTGCCGTCGATTTTCTTCGGTGCGCTCTTGGCCGCAGGCTTGCTCGTTTTAGCGGGTTTTGACGGCGAAGAACGTTTGATCCGAAAGGCCGCCAAAAAGGTCGTCCGCAAGGGCTGAGAGGCCAGGAAACCGATGCCGGAGACGATCAGAATGTAGATCAACATATCCAGCAATTGTGGCGGTTCGGCCCAGAACCGTGAGCCGTACAGCGGATAGAGCACGGCAGCGCTGATGAAGGTACCGATCAAAGTGCTGAATAATGGATATACAATTTTGATCAGACGTTGAATCAGACCCATCAAAATAGGCAAGCCAATCAACACAGCGGCCCAGTGCGCGTAGGAGTTGAACTGGATAAAGACGAACAGGGTATCTTGCAGATAAAACGTACCGGCACTGGTACCCAAGGCAAACACCAGCGCGCCCACCAGGACGTTCAGGGTTTTGGAAAAGCGAGTGTTCTTGTAAATCATCATCCCTCCGGGAAAATCTCACCATAACGGCACGCGTCGGCTGACTGTGTTGGTGACGCATACACACCAGCGATGAAAAGCATTCCGCGGTACATCGTGAAAGCAGGCTGAATTGTTATCCATCAAGGCAGTCTTAGTACCCGGTATCCGCTCCGAACTTAACCGCCAATCCGGTCACAGCGACGGGATTGGTTATCCGGTTGAACAGGCTGAATAGGGCCGCAAAACGGCTATTCGGAAACCGAGACGTAACAATAGCCACGGTCACTGAGTTTATAAAGTGTGATGCGGTCGTGATCAAGTGAAAAGCCGCTGAATCAACAGCTTGGCGTCATTATTTCAGAAATTTCCCAGCCACAGACTGCCCAGCCATAACCACAGCGGCAAAGAGACAAACCCCAACAGCGACTGCACGGTGATGATGTTGGCCATCAGTCGAGTATCGCCGCCCAGTTGACGCGCCAGAATAAACGCCGACGAAGCGGTCGGCAGCGCTGCCAACAACAGCAAGACGTTTAGCGCTTCGGTGGGCAATGCAAACCAAAAACCATAGCCCAGAATCAGCGCCGGTAAGGCAATGAACTTAAACAGACTGGTGATCAGAATGGCGCCGACATCCCCGCCAAGCGAGCGTGGTGTCAGCGCAACCCCAACGGCCAGCAGGCCCAGTGGTAAGGCAGTGGCGCCGATTAAATCCAGGGTTGAGGCGCTCCAGCCGGGCAGGCCGATACCGGTGACGTTCAGGCTCAGTCCCAGCACACAGGCCACAATCAATGGGTTGGTGATCAATTGGCGGGCCACGCGAGCGACGCTGAGATCGGCCTGGCTGCCAGCGACCGCAAAAGCCAGGATGCACAGCACATTGATCAGCGGAATCATCACGCCGACGGCCATCGCCGCCCAAACCAGTCCGACGTCACCAAACAGCGCGCTGGCCGCTGCCAGGCCGATGTAGGTGTTAAAGCGAATGCCACCCTGGAAAACCGATGTGGCCGCTGCACCGTCGTTTGCCAACCAGGGGCTGAGTAAGCCGATCAATGCGCTGAGAGTGATCAATGCTGCGCTGATCACTAACGCCATGTGCCCGAGACCCGCCGCAGAAAAGTCAGCCAATGCCAGCCGATGAACCAGTAAGGCAGGGAAGGCGAGGTAGTAAGTCAGGCGCTCAATGTCGGGCCAGATGTCGGCTCCGGGAAAATTCAGTCGCCCCAGCAGGGCGCCGATCAGGATTAATAAAAAAACCGGTCCGAGGGCGTCGGCGATCATGGTGTGCGCTTCCGGGTACAAAGCGCATCAGTGTAGGCGGGTGGTGACGGTGGATAAACTCTTGAATATTACCCGGATTAAAATAAAATTAATTTAAACCGGGTAATAATGGTATCGCCGATGGAACTGATCATTTTTCATGGTAACGACAGAGTCGCCTTGGGCGAGCCCGCTGAAGCGTTGTCGTCGGCGCGGCGCTATCTGGCCGAACAGCCGTGTGTGGGCGGCGATTTGCTGGTGCTGGACCGGCACACTGCGCGTCTGGTGGAAATCGACTTCAGTCAGGATGATGGCGTTATTTTGAACATGCTGTCGGTACTCTATGGCGCTACAGAACCGGGCGTGAAACGGGCGCGTGGCCGGCCCAAGCTGGGCGTGCAATCGCGAGAGGTATCGTTACTGCCGCGTCACTGGCAATGGCTGAATGCCCAGCCTGGCGGCGCGTCTGCCGCCTTAAGGCGCTTAGTCGAAGACGCTCGCCGGTCGCCCGAAGCACAGCTTGAAGAGGCCCGATTGGCGGTCGATCGCTTTCTGCAAACCCTGGCCGGAGACCTTCCGCACTACGAAGAGGTATTGCGTCAGTTTTATCGCCGTCAGTATGAGCCGATGCGGGAAATGATGTCGGGCTGGCCAGCGGCGGTGATTGAGCATACCTCGGCATTGGTGGATGCCGTGCAGCAGGCAGAGCAGGCGCAATAACGAGCAAGTTCTTGATGGCTGAGTGTTTGTTCAGAAAGCACGACGTTCTTGGTCAGTCTTTTCCGATTGTGGCGCAACAGGGCCAGGCCTAAAGTGAGCGCCATTACAGAGGAGAGCTGTTATGTCTGCCAAAGCCCCGGTGTTCTTTTTGCCTCATGGCGGTGGTCCGTTGCCGCTGATGAATGACCCCAGCCATCAGGCCATCATTGACCTGCTGAAGCAGGTTTCGACGCGCTGGGAGAAACCCAAGGCCGTCCTGGTGATCAGTGCCCATTGGGAAGCAGATCAGCCGACGGTTTTGGCGGATGTCGATCCGGGCCTGTATTTCGACTATTACGGCTTCCCGGCGGAAACCTATACCTATGAGTATCCGACGCAGAATCCGCAGCCGTGGCAGCAGGCCATTGCCGCGGCATTGGATGACGCGGGGTTGAGTTTTGGGCGTGAGACCGGCCGTGGTTATGACCATGGTGTGTTCGTGCCGATGAAACTGATCTATCCCGAGGCCGACTTGCCGGTGATGCAGGTATCGCTGGTCAAAGGCCTGGATCCGCAGGCGCACCTTGAACTGGGACGTGCCTTGGCGTCGCTGCGCGAACAGGGCGTGATGATCATCGGTTCCGGTTTTTCCTTCCACAACATGCGCGCCTACAACTTCCAGGGTGGCGAAGCCAGCCCCCAAAGCGAGGCCTTTCACCAGTGGCTGGTTGAGCAACTGACGGACGCTGATTTATCACCTCAGCAACGTCAGGACGCACTGGCCGCCTGGACAGAGGCGCCTCATGCGCGGTTCTGTCATCCGCGTGAAGAGCATTTGTTGCCGCTGCACGTTTGTGTGGGCGCGGCGAACGGTGCGCCGGCGGAGATCGTGTTCGATCAAGCGATGCTGGGGCAGCGCGCCATTGCCGCCTTGTGGACGGATTAACCCCGAGGCGAGTTGCTTTGTTGTGAAGCGCAGACCGACATCGGCTATGCTATAGCGACGTCGGACGGGCAAGACGCAACAACAAAACAGGCTCGCCGGAGGTCCCATGTCCACTCTGCCAGAATTCGAATTAGTTCAGGAGCGCGAACACAGTTTGCGCTACCTGTCTCACGCCGCCGACAGCAATCTGATCCGCTGGCATTATCATCGTGATTACGAACTGCACCTGATTCGCTCGACGCGTGGCAAAGCCTTTATCGGCGACTACATCGGCCCGTTCCGGCCACAAACCATTTTTCTGTGCGGCCCCAATTTACCCCACAACTGGATTACGACAGCCCAGTGGCAAGATGGGACGCGCGATCAGGTGATCAACTTCAGCGACGAACTGATGCCGCAGCTGAATCATCTACTGCCAGAAATGCAGGCATTGCAGCCGATGCTCGACGCCGCCCGCTATGGGCTGGAATTTGGCGCCGGTGTCAGCCGGGAGCTGGTGCCTGCGTTCGATCGCATCGAGCAAGCCAGTGGCATGAAGCGGTTGCTGGAATTTTTCGAGGTGATGAACCGGCTGGCGCAAAGCGACTATAAAGTGTTGTCGACCCGCGCCTATGATCGCCATCCCGATCCTTTGCTTGAAGAACGCATCAACACGGTGGTGAATTACATCGCCGAACACTACACCAGTGACATCAGCCTGGAGGATGTTGCCTCCTTGGTGCGCTTATCGCCGACCTTTTTCTCCCGTTATTTCAGGCGCGCGACCGGCCATCGGTTTATCGACTTCGTGACCCGGATGCGCATCAGCAAAGCCTGCGAGCGCCTGGAACTGACGTCAGACCCAATCACCAATATTTGCTTTGAAGTGGGCTTTGCTAACGTCGCCAACTTCAACCGGCACTTTCTGAAGATCAAAGGCATGACGCCCCGGCAGTATCGCGATTCGCTGGCCCTTCGAGGCGGTGTGCACCGGTTGCCGACGCCCGACTGAGTCGGCGCTGATTCCCGCCTAAGTCAAAAAAGTATAGAAACTTTTGGGTGCAGTATTGGTTGCCTGGCCAGTCCGTCCGTTTAATGGGGCAATCCACCGGTCACTGTCGTCCGGTCGATTCACAAAAACAACAATGGACAGGTAATAGCGATGCAAATAACAAAAGCACCCTCAGTGCGTCTGGCCACTTTGGCTTGCGCCGTCTCCCTCTCTACCGCAGCCCTGGCCGAAACCGTCACCATCGGTACGGTGAACAACGGCGACATGATTCGCATGCAGGCGCTGTCTTCCGCGTTCGAAGAAGCGCATCCGGACATCGATCTGGAGTGGGTAATCCTCGAAGAAAACGTTCTGCGCCAGCGTCTGACCACGGACATCGCGGCCAACAGCGGCCAGTTCGATGTCATGACCATCGGTATGTACGAAACACCGATCTGGGGCGATAACGGTTGGCTGGAGCCGATGGACAATCTGCCGGCCAGCTATGACGTAGACGACATCTTCCCGTCCGTACGTGGCGGTTTGTCGAACGATGGCACGCTGTACGCACTGCCGTTCTACGCTGAAAGCTCCATGACGTATTACCGCAAAGATCTGTTCGAAGACGCTGGTCTGGATATGCCGACTGAGCCGACTTGGGACCAGATGCGCGAATTCGCGGTTGCCTTGCATGATCCGGCCAACGAACAGTACGGCATCTGCCTGCGTGGTAAAGCCGGCTGGGGCGAAAACATGGCCCTGGTAACGACCATGGTTAACGCCTTCGGTGGCAGCTGGTTCGACATGGACTGGAATGCACAGCTGGACGGCGAAGCCTGGCACGAAGCCATCAACTTCTACGTTGATATCCTGGGTAACTACGGTCCTCCGGGCGCATCCAGCAACGGCTTCAACGAAAACCTGGCCCTGTTCAACACCGGCAAGTGCGCCATGTGGATCGACGCTACAGTGGCTGGCAGCTTCGTAACTGACGAAAGCCAGAGCCAGGTGGCTGATCAGGTTGGTTTCGCTGCGGCTCCGATGCAGGAAACCAGCAAAGGCAGCGGTTGGCTGTGGGCCTGGGCACTGGCGATTCCGGTCAGCTCTGATGCCAAAGACGCCGCTCAAGAGTTCGTCACCTGGGCAACGTCCAAAGAGTACTCCGAGCTGGTGGCACAGGAATACGGCATCGCCGCTATCCCGCCGGGCACTCGTAACTCTACCTACGAAAACCAGGAATACCTGGACACGGCTGAATTTGCATCCATGACGCTGTCGCAAATGCAGAAAGCCGACCCGAACGATCAGACACTGAACGATTCTCCGTACACCGGTGTTCAGTTCGTCGCTATTCCGGGCTTCAGCGGTTTCGGTACCGTTGTTGGTCAGCAGGTATCCGGTGCTCTGTCCGGAAACGTATCGGTCGACCAGGCGCTGCGTAATGCCAATCAAGTGGTGAATCGTGAAATGCGCCGCGCGGGCTATCAGGACTGATCATTCGTCTTAATCAGTTACGCTCGTAATCAAGCCTCGCCGGGTTATCCCGGCGGGGCCCGTTTTATCGGAAGCCAGCCTCATGTCTCAGATCAACACCAACGCGGGTATCGCCAAGATACTGGTCGCGCCGTCAGTGATCCTGTTGGCGTTATGGATGATCGTGCCCCTGGCCATGACCATCTATTTCTCTACCCTGAATTTCAACCTGATGATCCCGGGTGGCCGCGATTTTATCGGGTTCGAAAACTACTACTGGTTCTTCACCGATCCCAGTTTTATTGCCGGCATTCTTAACACCCTTATTTTGGTCGGCTCCGTACTCATTATTACCGTCGGTCTGGGTACGCTGATTGCTGTTTTGGTCGACAATCCGTTTCCCGGCCGCGGCCTGGTTCGGGTGTTGTTGATATCACCCTTTTTTATCATGCCCACGGTTAACGCTCTGATCTGGAAAAACCTGTTGATGCATCCGGTCAGTGGTTTGTTTGCCTGGCTGTTTCGTCAGGTGGGTTTAGAACCCATCGACTGGTTTACTGACCTGCCCATGACGTCGATCGTCATCATTGTGTCCTGGCAGTGGTTGCCCTTTGCGATTCTGATTTTGATGACGGCTATGCAGTCGATGGATCAGGAGCAACTGGAAGCGGCACGAATGGACGGTGCGGGTCCGCTCTCGACGTTCTGGCACATCACCTTGCCGCATCTGTCGCGGCCACTGGTGGTGGTCATCATGATTGAGACCATCTTCCTGTTGTCGATTTTTGCGGAAATTTTCACCACCACCTCGGGTGGGCCGGGTAATCAGACCACCAATCTGGCGTATCTGATTTATACCCAGGCGTTACTGCAGTTTGACGTCGGCATGGCCTCAGCCGGTGGGATTATCGCGGTCATTCTGGCCAACATCGTGGCGGTCTTTTTGATTCGGGCTGTCGGTAAGTCGCTGGCGGAACAATAGGAGACCGGTTATGGATATGCACCGCGCTAAAATTGTCAAAAATGTCAGCGTCACCATCGCTGCCTGGCTGATTGCTCTGCTGATTTTCTTCCCGATTTTCTGGATGGTTTTGACCAGCCTGAAAACGGAATTGAATGCGTTTTCCACACCACCGTCGCTGTTCTTTGTGCCCACACTGGAGAACTATCTGGTGGTGTTTGAGCGCAGCGATTATTTGAAATTTTTCTGGAACTCGGTGGTCATCAGTTTCGGCTCGTCCATCCTCGGTATGCTGATTGCCGTGCCTGGCGCTTACGCCATGGCGTTTTATCCAACGGAGCGGACCAAAGGTCTGTTGCTGTGGATGCTGTCAACCAAAATGCTGCCGCCGGTGGGCGTGCTGGTTCCGATTTATCTGCTGTTCCGTGACACCAACCTGCTCGACAGCAAGATCGGTTTGATCATTATTTTCACGCTGATCAATCTGCCGATCATCGTCTGGATGGTTTACACCTACTTCCGCGAAGTACCCAAAGACATTCTTGAAGCAGTCCGCATGGACGGTGCGCATGTCTGGGGGGAAATTCGCCATGTGTTGTTGCCCATCTCGCTCGGTGGTTTGTCGTCCACCTTTTTGCTGTCGCTGATTCTGAGCTGGAATGAAGCGTTTTGGTCATTGAACCTGACCACATCCAGTGCGGCTCCGTTGACGGCTCTGATCGCATCCTACTCCAGTCCCGAAGGCTTGTTCTGGGCCAAGTTGTCGGCGGCCTCCACGCTGGCGGTGGCACCGATTCTGATTTTCGGTTGGATCAGTCAGAAGCAGTTGGTTCGTGGTTTGACCTTCGGTGCTGTGAAGTAACGCACCGGTTTATTCAGGGCGACCTCGGTCGCCCCGTTATTTTCTTTATCGTTGGAATATCGAGCGAAGTCCGGCTTCGCTGATGGAGGTAAGTACGTGTCTCGATCTTCTCAATCGCTGGCGGATCTCACCGCAGCGACCTGCCCTGATGGTCTTGGCTGGCCTGCTTATGAGCGTAAGCTGACCACCGGTATTGTCCACGTTGGCGTCGGTGGTTTTCATCGCGCGCACCAGGCACGTTATCTGGATGATTACCTGGCCGCCGGTGGTGAATCTCACTGGGGTATTTGTGGCATTGGCCTGATGCCCAGCGATGCCAAACTGTTCCAGTCGTTGCAACAGCAGCACGGCATGTACTGCCTGACTGAGAAAGACGATCAAGACTCAACTGACCGTGTGATCGGTTCTTTGCACCGCTTGATTTTTGCGCCGGAAAACCCGCAGGAAGCGATCGATGCGTTGGCTGATCCGGATGTAAAAATCATCAGCATGACCATCACCGAAGGTGGCTATCGCTACGATTTCGATAAGGATCGTTTCTTCAGTGAACACCCGGACATTCAGCACGATCTGGCTCACCCTCAGGCACCTAAAACCCTGTTTGGTTACTTGTGGCAAGCCGCTAAAAAGCGCGCCGCTTTGGGTGACGCGGGCAAGGTAACTTTCATGTCGTGTGATAACGTTCCCCATAACGGTAACGTTTTGCGCAAAGCCATGCTGGCCTTTATCGAACTGGCAGAGCCCGACTTGAAGCCCTGGTTTGAGCAGTCGGTTTCTTATCCCAACTCCATGGTCGATCGCATTACCCCAGCACCGGAAGCGGCAGACGCTGAACGTATTGCCGAACGCTATGGCGTTAACGATCCCTGCGCTTTGGGATGTGAAAGTTTTATTCAGTGGGTGATTGAAGACAACTTCATTGCCGGACGGCCGGCACTGGAAAAAGTCGGTGCTGAATTTACCCGCGATGTTTCACCTTACGAGATGACCAAGCTGCGTTTGTTGAACGGCAGTCATTTGATGATGGGTTTTGTGGGGTATCTGGCCGGTTACGAACGCGTTGATCTCGCGATTAAAGACGCCGCCATTCTTCAGCTGGTGCGCCAGTACATGGAACTGGATGCTGAGCCGACTCTGGCTCAGGAAGTGATGCCGTTCCGCGCATACGAAGACACCCTGATCGAGCGTTTTGGTAATTCTCAGATTGCCGACCAGCAGGTGCGCATCTGTTCCGATGGCTACGCCAAATTGAAAAACTACGTGATGCCGGTGGTACGTGATGCACAGCGTCACGGTTTGTCCATGCATCGTCTGGCGTTTTTGTTCGCGACCTTCCTGGCGTACTTAAATGGCGAGACCGATGACGGCCGGCCGTTGCGCATTATCGAATTCAACCTCAGCGACGAGCAGAACCAAGCGACTCGTCATGATCGTTTGTCGCTGCTCAAAACCGATGCACTCTTTGGTCAGCAACCGGCCGGTCAGGACGAAGCCTTTTTGGCTTTGGTTGAGCACTGGTATCTGCGTGTGGTTAGCGAAGGTGGTTACAACGCCTTAAAGGCACTGCTCGCTGAGCAGTGATCACAGTTCATGGTGGGTACCCGTTTTATAGGGTATCGGCAGCGCTTGGCGGCCCCGGGGGCCGCCTTTTTTTTTGTTCGTTAAGTGGCATAGTGGTCCAGCCGGAAACGTTCCACTTCGGCTTCGAGCCGGCTGGCGGCGTCGCCCAGACGCTGGCTGTCGTCGGAGGCGGACACGGCGTCATCGCGGGTCGCACGCGCCACTTCGGCCACGCGGACCAGGCGTTCGCTCATCTCCTGACCGGAGCGGTCTTGTTCGCTGGTGGCTTCGGCAATGCTGCGGCTGAGTTGGTCGATGTGGCTGATGCGACCGCGAAAGCCTTCCAGGCTTTGACTGGAGTGGCTGGCAACCTGATGACTTTGCTCAATGGCGCTGCGGTTGTCGTCTAGGCGTTTTGCCAGTTGGCCGTAACCGACCGTCAGTTTTTCGATGATGGCACGGATGCGGGTGGTGGAGTCGGCGGTGCGGCTGGCAAGCGCCCGGACTTCGTCGGCGACGACCGCAAAGCCGCGACCGTTTTCGCCCGCACGGGCAGCTTCGATGGCGGCGTTCAGGGCCAGCAAGTTGGTTTGCTCGGCAATGCCTTCAATTTCTTCTGACACTGTTTCCACCGCCTGCATTTGTTGGGTGAGTTCGGTCATCGTGCGCACGGATTCTTCAAACCCGTGACTCAACTGCGCCAGCGATTGCTGATTGTTGCGCATCTCTTTCAAGGTGGCTTCGATTTCCTGATTCGCTGCTTGGCTTTCATCCATGCCCTGGCGAGTGGTATCGGCCACCGCCTGAATGGAAGCGCTCATTTGTGTCATCGAGGCGGACAGGGATTCAATGTCTTCGCTTTGACGACCCGCGTTGTGGCTGAGTCGTTCGGACAGCGTTTGGCTGTCTTGCGCTGAGCGTTGCATGGTCAGTGAGCGCTCACGCAACCCTTCAATCATGGTGTTGAGCGATCGGCGCACGGCCTCGACCGCCTGGCTCAGTTCGCCCATTTCGTCGCGGCTGTTGTGCGTCAGTTGCACACTGAGATCACCCTGCGATAAGGCCCGCAACCCGGCTTGCAAACGACGCATGGGCGGGCGAATGGAGCGAATGATCAGCCATACCACCACCGCGGTGACAACAATGGCAATGCCCAAGGCTGCGATGCTGGCTAACTGGCTGAGCAGTAAATGGCTGGAGACCGTTTGATTGGTGCGTTCAGAGTACTGCTGAGCGAATTCATTCAAGGCGGTTAATTGCTCGGCGGACTGAGTTTGCAGTTGCGCCAGATTCGTCAATGTCTGGGCCTGTTGCGCTTCAACATTGAGCAGGGTGCGGCGGTCGGCAATGAGGCCGGGCTTGTCATCCGTGCCCTGAGTCAGTTCGGTTAACAGCGCCGAGGTTTCCTGCGCCGAGCGCATAAACGTCTGGGCTTCGGGAACGCGCATTGCCAGGGTGGTGAAGTTGAAGAACTGAGTCTGGTGATTCTGATCCCAGATGTTGAACTGCATTTCGCGCTCGGCCAGTTGCTCGAGCGAGCTGGCCAGGCTGATGTTTTTGATCACCATCAGGCCGCTGAGAAAGGAGGCGTAAAACTCATAAGCTACAGCCAGCGAGTAGTCGTCCGACAGCGAAAACAGCAGGTTCTCAAACAGTGGACCAATGTCGGCGGCCAACTGATCGGCAGTGGCGGCATTGGTGTCAAAACGAGCGCGCACGGTCAGGCTTTGCTGGTGCTGGTTGAGCGCGGTGTCAGTCAGCGTCGACATCTGCGTGAGCAGATCGCGCAAGGTGCTCAGACTGGCATTGGCGGTGTCGGCGTTATCCAGGCCAGCCAACAGTTGCGTGAGTTGTTCTGCCAATTGCCGCTGCCGGGTCTGGCTGGAGGCCAGTTGTTCGCGCATCGCGATGAGGCGGTCGGCGTCGTGCTGCACCAGCGCTTGCTGGAAGCGTTCGGCGGCGCGACTGATCGATAAGTCGAGCTCGTTATTGGTGGTCACGATGGGGGTCGCGTTTCCGGTTAACTGGTTAACGCTGTGAATGGTCTGGCGGCCGTAGCCGATGCCGACACCGGTCGCGATGGCGACAACGGCGATAACCAGTGTGAAACCCAGACCGATGCGCAGCACGATACTGGGGCGGGGAAGAGTCGGAAGCTTCATGTGACGGCCTTGGGCGGCTTAACGGTCTGCGCCATTCATTCTTGTTGTGTTACTCAGTTAACGGCGTGTGTGCTAAGTGAACCAATAGGCTATCGTTCAATATCGATACTATTTTGACATTTTACTGTGTCGCCCCGGGCCATGCGGTACACTGCCGCAGGTCACGTCGTCTTTTCTGAATCCTAATCCGACGGGGTAACTGCCGCATGAGTGTTGTGAAACCGAGCTATGAAGCCGTCTACGAGGCTGATCGCAGCTTTCGCTATCTGGCGCATGGCGCTGATAGCTCGCTGGTGCGCTGGCATTACCACGACGAATACGAACTTCACCTGATTCAAAGCACTGAGGGCAACGCCTTTATTGGCGATTACGTCGGCCCATTCCGGCCCGGAACGATATTTTTATGCGGCCCTTATCTGCCACATAACTGGGTGTCGCTGGGGCATTTCGAGAAAGGCATTCGCGACCGGGTGATCAATTTTTCGGACCAGCGCATTCAGGCCTTGGCCGAATGTCTGCCGGAAATGCGCAGTTTGCAGTCGATGCTGGCCGATTCGCGTTACGGCATTGAGTTCTCCCCAGAAGCCAGCGCGCTGGTGATTGATGATTTTACCGAAATCGCCGGGCTGCGAGGCATGGCGCGGGTGCTGCGCTTTCTGGAGATCATGACCTGTCTGGCCGAAAGCGGGGACTATCAACTGCTGTCGAGCCGCTCCTACGAAAACGAATCCGACACCCAGACCGAAGAGCGGGTTAATACCGCGGTGAGCTACATCATTGCGCACTGCACACGCGAATTGACGCTCGACGAAGTGGCCAGTCAGTTGAATCTGACGCCGTCGTTTTTCTCCCGCTGGTTTAAGAAGGCGACCGGTTATCGGTTTATCGATTTCGTGACCCGGTTACGCATCAGCCGGGCGTGTGAACAGCTGGAAGTCAGCGCTAAGCCGATCACCAACATCTGTTTTGAAGCGGGCTTTGCCAACGTCGCCAACTTCAATCGGCATTTCCTCAAGATCAAAGGCATGACACCCCGCCAGTACCGCGAATCCATTGCCATCCGCGGTAAAACACCGATAAAGGTTTCATTGCGTCGGTGAGGGGCTTGGGCGTCGTCTTATCATCCTAAGGGAGCCTTGTGTGATTAGTTCAGCGGCCCCCTCGCGCGATCACTATGATTCTCGGTTATAGTGATCTTTATCCGCAGTTAATCTATAGGGTGAAGTCAATGAACAAGGGATGGTTGACCGGTGTGACGTTGATGGCAGCGTTGCTGGGCCCGGTCTCGCTAATGGCAGCCACGCTGCCAACGTTGCATCTGACCGATCAAGGCGGTCAGGATGTGGGTGACGCCGTGGTCGAACTCAAAGGCGCTGCCGCTGTTGCAGTACCGCCGTTGCCCGACGAAGCGATAGTCGATCAGGTCGATATTGCCTTTGTACCGGAAATTGCGGTGATCCGCGCCGGTACCAAAGTGCGTTTCCCCAACAGCGACGAAACGCGCCATCATGTCTACTCCTTCTCCGAAGCCAAAACATTTGAGTTGCAGCTCTATAAAGGCAATGACGCTCCGCCGGTCGAATTTGATCAGGCCGGTTTGGTGGCGCTGGGCTGTAACATTCACGATTCCATGCGTGGCTATATCTATGTGGTTGAGGGCTCGTTATATGGACAGACCGACGCCAGTGGCGCTGTGACGCTGCCCGCTTTCAACGCTGAACAATCGCCTTACCTGGTGATCTGGCACCCGGATATGGAAGTGCCATTCCAGCTTGCCATTACTGATCTTGCCGATGCCGACGCAGACCGTCTGGAAATCCAGTTACCTTTTGAACTGAGTGTTGATGATCCAGCGCAGTCGCCGTCGAACCTGTACGACCGCCTGCAAAGGTATCAGTCTGATGGCAATTAGTTTTCGTACCCGCCTGTTACTGATCTTTCTCAGCCTGCTGGGGCTGACACTCGCCGCCACCTTGTGGGCGGTACTACGAGCCACCGACGATAACGCCCGTGCCGGTGCTAACCGCGAGCTGGCGGTGGCCGAACGCGTCTTCGATACCTTGCTGGTCGACAACAGCCGCCAACTGACCGACCGCACCACGCTGCTGGCGGAAGATTTTGGCTTTAAACAAGCCATCGCCACCAATGAAGAAGGCACCATCCTCAGCGTACTGGCCAATCACGGCGATCGCATTGGGGCTGACATGATTGTGCTGATGGACCCGGCCGGCGAAGTGTTGATCAGCACCCACAACATTGATGCGGAACTGGCCGAGCTGCGCGAGTCCATCGGTCGGCGCCAGCAAGCCTTCAGCGTGCTCACTTTAGCGGACGGCGCGCCTTATCAATTGGTCATGGTGCCGGTGCAAGCGCCGCAATTAATTGCCTGGGTGGGCATGGGCTTCATCATGGATGAGGCGCTGCTGGAACGTTTCCGGGGCATTACCGGCACCAACATTACCCTGCTGTTCCGCGGTGGCGAGGCATCGGTTCAAGCATTCACCACCTTGGATGCCGACCTGCCGCTGGATTCCCTGTCGGGTGATTTCAGTGACGTACTGGGCCAGGCGACCGATCGCTTCAGCGAAAGCGGCTGGCTAAGCCGCCAAGGCGTACTGAAAGACCGTGACGGTCAGCAGTTGGGCATGTTGTTGTCGGTGTCGCTGCAAGAAGCGCTGGCTGCCTACGACAGTTTGCGCAACCAGATACTTGCCATCGCTGCCATCGCTCTGCTGCTGGCGGCGCTGGCAACTGCTTTAATTGCCGGTGGTATCAGCCGACCGATCAATGCGTTGGTCGTGGCTGCCCGGCGTATTGCTCGCGGTAACTACACCCAGCCGGTGGCGTTACAGGGCAATAACGAGTTTGCGGTGTTGGGCGATACGCTCGACAACATGCAGACCGCCATTCAAGAGCGCGAACGCCATATTCTCTATCAGGCGCAGCATGACCTGCTGACGGGGCTGCCCAACCGCGATGAACTGGGACGCGTATTGAGTGAACGCCTGAGTGATCAGCCAGAAGCTCCCTTCGGCGTCATTCTGCTGCAGTTGAGCAACTTTGATGACCTCAGCGATGTGTATGGTTTGTCGGTGATGGACGCGGTGCTGCCGCAAGTGGCCAGCCGGTTAGCCGATCGCAATGGCGAACTGGACCGCGTGGGGCGCATCAGTACCGATGAATTTCTGTTGCTGATCGACGGTCTGACGGAGACCGGCGCGACGGCCGAAGCCGAGCGATATCTGGCGTTGTTTGACGATGCCTTCCGTCACGACAGTCTGGAGATCAAAGTGGAAGCGCGTCTGGGTATGGTGTTCTGCCCGCAGCAGGCGAGCGACTACGAAGATCTGATGCGTCGCACTCATTTGGCGATCAGTGAAGCGCGCCACCTCGGTCACAGTTTTGCGACCTATCAGGACGGTCAGGATGAGCGGCACCTGCGGCGCATTACCGTGACCAACCGCTTGCAACACGCCATCGCCGAAGGCGGTTTCCAACTGATGTTCCAGCCGCAATACAGCTTGGAGCATCAACGCATGCGCTCAGTCGAAGTGCTGATTCGTTGGAACGATCCCGTCCTGGGTCGGATGTTTCCGGATGAGTTTATTCCGCTGGCTGAGCAATCGGGCGATATCACCCTGATTACCGATTGGGTGTTTGATGAATCCATCCGCCAGATGCGTCGTTGGCAGGCGGACGGTTACCCGGACCTAGGCATCAGTGTGAATTTGTCGGCCAAAGACATTCTCAAAGACAGCTTTGTTGACAGTTTGTTGGGGCGCATAGAGCAGCACGGTTTGAAAGGTGAGGAGTTGATTCTCGAAGTCACCGAGAGCGCCATGATGGCCGATACCGAACGGGCGCTGAAAAACCTCAAGCGGCTTTATGATGCTGGCGTTGAACTGGCGATGGATGATTTCGGCACCGGCTTTTCATCGCTGGCGCAGTTGAAGTCGATGCCGGTGCACGAACTGAAGATCGACAAGGCGTTTATTCTCAATTTGGCCGACGATGAAGACGATCAGTGCATTGTTCGTTCGACCATCGAGATGGCGCAGCAGTTGAAGCTGACCGTGCTGGCAGAAGGGGTTGAGAACCCGGCGTCCATTGCCCTGCTTGAACAGATGGGTTGCCACTGCATTCAAGGCTATTGCTTGGCGAAAGCATTGCCGTACGACGAATTGATGGATTGGCTGGCCACCTTTAATGAACAGCGCGAAACGTTTTTGCGCGCCTGAACGAAACCGGGCCAGCGCTGATGAGCATCAGCCGCTGGCCCGGTTTATCGTACTAATGATCAGGGTTGCAGTGCGTTAAGCACGGTCTCCCGATCATCCTCACCTAAGCCGAATAAATCGGTCGGCGTTTGTTCCCGAATCTCCAATGCCAGTTCGGCCGCGGCGGAACTGGCTTCGTCACCATCCGTGAAGGAAGTGTTGCCTTCGCTCAGGGTGGCATCCTGATTGTCATTAAAGGTCTCTCGCAACTCTTCCAAGCGGCCGGTATCCAGATCGGTCTGGCGTTCCAGAGCGCTGATCGCCTGGTCCAATGTATCGACCGCCTGCTGGCGGCTGCGCACGAAAAAGCCATTGTCCGCCAGCGGTCCGGCATCAGCCGAACCCGTTCCGAACGGATCTTCCAGTGCCAGCGAGCGGATGCGATCGAGGGCGGCGAAGGTATCTTCGTTAACCAGACTCTCGCGTTCCGGCTGTTCGGTTGGGTTTTCAGTCTCGTCTGAGCCTTGCGCCAAACGTTCGCGTTCACCCCGTAATTGCTCCAGCACTTCGCCTCGGTCTTGCTGCGAAACCGCGAGTTCATTGGCTTCCTGCACTTGAGAGCGAATGGCTGCGCGGCGGCTGTCGATGCTGGTGTCGACCTGGACATCGGGTTGAACCGCGTTTTGATTCGGGGTTTGCGCCGTGGCGGCCGTCTGCTCGGCGACGCGCGTCTGGGGCGCATTCAGCGTGTCCTGACGGTTCAGCGGATTGATGTTGTTAAGACTGCCAGTGGGTTCGATGGGCATTGTTTTGCCTCCCTAGTCGAACGTTCGCTGTCTAAGATACGTCTGATTGGCTAATTTTCAACCAGGTGAAAGCCTTTACTCGGCCGGGACTTTATTTTTATGCACGCGCCGCCATGATGGAGACTCAGCGATACTGGGCATTGTGCCCGGTGAAACAGAGTTCGAGGCGAGGAGGCCAGGATGTCGATCTTACGCGATGAGTACGGGGCGGCACTGGCGGGCATTCATGCACATGGCCTGGAATTGATCGAGCGGTATCAGGATTTGATCGACCAGGAAGTGGTGTCCGCACCCACAGAGTCTCTGCTGCGACGTGCCATAGAAGCGCGCACTGCGATGCTGGGACGAGTCGAAGCCATGGAGCGTGCCCGGGGTGAATTGCCCCAGGCCGGTAATCAGGAACGGGCGTTATTAAAGGCGATCAGTGACTGGGTTCAGTCGCGGGTCAATTCTGAAGCCACGCTGGTGCAGCGGTTAATGGAAGCCGAAGCCCAGTGGCGCAGTGAAGTGAATGAAGCCGCCGATCTGGACTGGAGCGATGACGAGCAGGATGTGCTCAGTCAGTTAGTGATTCACAGCGATCGTTTTGTTGAGGAATTGCGGTTTTTACAGTCGTCGCTGTAATCGTCGCAGACATCCAATACCCAAAGCCTGTCAGGGAGTTACCTGGCAGGCTTTTTTGTTTCACCGCCAAAAGTCATTCATTCTCATTTAAGCGGCTTCAAATCAGTTTTGTGACTTGCATCACAGGCGTTTACCCATAAATTGCAGAGTGGGTTCGGCTTCGACGCCGAGTTGTACCAACCTCCTGCTGGGGAGTGTTCCTGCCTTATGTTCAGTCGTCTGAAGATTTTTCATCGCCTGTCGCTGTTAACCGGTCTGGCCTTAGTGGCCTTAATCATCGTTGTGTTGAGTTTGCTGAATGTGGTGCGTGAGCAGATGCTCGAGGACCGCACGCAATTGATGCAAGCGCAATTAGACAGCGCCATCAGCTTGCTCGACGGTCTGCGCGCACAAGCCCGTACCGGCGAGATGAGCGAGGCGCAGGCGCAGTCGGACGCCATCGAATTGTTGAACCAATTGCGGTATCTCGGCGATGAATACGTCTTCACCGTCAACAGTCGAACTCTGCGCGTCTTGCAGCATCCGTCTCCCGAAGTGATGGGCAGCGATGGCCGGAATATCGTCGATACCGAAGGGACCGCCGTCATGGTCGGTATTGAGCGGGCAGTGGAAGCGGGCAATGGTCGGGGCAGTTTCAACTACCTGTGGCCCAAAGTCGGTGAGGAACAGCCGCAGCCTAAACTCAGTCTGGGTGTCGCCTATCAGCCTTGGAACTGGACGCTGGTCACCGGCATGTACACCCATGACATTGATGCGCGTTATTTCCAGCTGCGGCGTTGGGTGCTGGCGGGAGCCGCGGTGATTCTGGTGGTGTTGGCGTTGTTGTCCTGGCGCATTGGCTCCCAGATATCCCGCCCGGTGGCTAAGGTGACTCAGTTTACTCTGGGCGTGTCGGATGATCTTGATCTGAATCGACGCTTGCCCACCCAACCCAGTTGGGAGGTCAACCAGATTGCCGAATCCTTGCATTCGTTGCTCGATTCAACCCGGTCCGTGATTCTGGATGTGCGCGATCAAAGCGAAGTGCTGAATGCGACCAGTGAAGAGCTCAGTCAGTCGATCAGTTCGACGCGCGGTCAGATTCAAGAACAGTTAAGTGCCATCGATTCAATCGCCACTGCCATCGAAGAAATGACCGCGACCTTCGATGACGTAGCGCGCAATACCGAAAAAACCAGTGAGTTGGCCATTGGCGTTCGCCAGCACGCGCAAAGCGGCCAGCAGACATTGGACACCACTCGTGAAGTCACCGATCGATTGGTATCGGAAGTGGGCGAGGCCGCCGAGGTGATTCGGTCGCTGGCGGAAGAAATGAGCAGCATTGATGAGATCGTTGAAGTCATTACCGGCATTGCCGATCAAACCAACCTCTTGGCGTTGAACGCCGCCATCGAAGCGGCGCGGGCGGGTGAGCAGGGTCGTGGATTTGCCGTGGTTGCCGACGAAGTGCGCACGCTGGCCAATAAAACGCAGGCGTCCACCGAAGCGATTCGCGAAAAAATTGAGCACCTGCAACAGCGTGCCGAACAGGCCTATCGAGTCATGGAAGAAAGCCGCGATTACGCCAGTCGCACGACCGACCAAATGAGCGAGGTGACGGAATCGTTCGGGCAGATTCGTCAGGCGCTGGATGATTTATCCGACCAGACTCAGCAAATTGCGGCGGCCACGACGCAACAAAGTGCAGTGATTCAGGACATCAATGGCAACGTCGGCCAGATTAACGAGCAGACTTTGAGCACCGAAGAACAAGCCAAAGCCATTGAAATGTCATCGCAGGAACTGGCTGCGGTTGCGAACGAATTGTTGCAACGCGCAGCACGTTTTCAAGTGTAAACCGCAAAAGGAAGGCTGTATGAAAACCGGCTTTCGAGTAAGGTGGCAAGCTGAGCAATCAGGGAACTTATTGCCATGAGGCAAACACTCGAAAACCGGTTTTTTCTGCTCTTATTACTGCTCGTCAGTCTGGCTTTTTTCTTCGTACTGGAACCGTTTTGGGGCGCGATTTTCTGGGCCGCCGCCATCACCGTAATTTTTTTTCCTCTGCAGGAACGTATTTTACGGCTCACGGGTCATCGCCGTAACCTGTCGGCGTTGTTAACGCTGCTGTGTTGCGTGGTAATAGTGGTGTTGCCGGTATTGCTGATAGTGATGCAGGTCGTTAAGGAAGCTGTGAATCTGTTTCAGGGCATTCAAGAGGGCGATGTTTCTCCGGGCGCTATTCTCGATCAGTTGCGCACGGCTTTCCCGATGGTGCCGGAGATACTCAATAACTTCGGTATTGATACCGACAGCATTCGCCAGCGGTTGTCCGATTTCGCGGTGACGGCCAGCCAATACCTGGCGCAGGAAACCTTGAGTGTGGGACAAAACACCATGAGTCTGGTGCTGAACCTTGGCCTGATGCTGTACCTGGCGTTTTTCCTGCTGCGTGATGGTCACACACTCATTGAACTCTTTATCCGCGCTCTGCCATTGGGGGATGAACGCGAACATCGTCTGTTCGACAAGTTTGCCGAAGTGACCCGAGCAACCGTTAAAGGCAACCTCGTAGTCGCCATTGTTCAAGGCGCGCTGGGCAGCATCATCTTTGCCATTTTAGGCATTCCGGCGGTGGTGCTTTGGGGCGTGCTGATGGCCGTACTGTCGCTGATTCCCGCTGTGGGTGCGGCGCTGGTTTGGGGACCGGCAGCGATTTACCTGATTGCCAGTGGTTCCTGGATTTCCGGCATAGTGCTGGTGGCATACGGCATGGTGGTGATTGGTCTGGCGGATAATATTTTGCGCCCCATTCTGGTGGGACGCGACACCAAACTGCCCGACTACATCGTGCTGTTTTCCACGTTAGGCGGCATCGCCTTGATGGGTATTAATGGCTTTGTGATCGGGCCATTGGTCGCCGCCTTGTTCATGACCTTCTGGGACATCTTTATGCGCGATTTTAACGCCGAGGATGAATCGCCGTATTGATGCCCGGTTAAATTAACCGGCTTGGCGGCGTCCCCAGAGTACCAGGGCGATGCCGCCCAGCAGTAAGACGCTGGCCAGTAACAGACGCGGGTCCAGCGCCTCTCCCACCAATAACACGCCACCCGCGGCTGCCAGTAACGGCACCGACAGTTGCAAGATCCCCGCTTGAATGCCGCTCAGTGATGGCAGTACCGCATACCACAAGGCGTAGCCACACCCCGATGCGAAGGCACCGGAAACTACGGCGAGCCAGAAACCGTCGCGACTGATCTGTACGGTTTCAATAAAGGGGATAAACAGCAACAAAACCAACGGCGCGGTGCGGATGAAATTGCCCGCCGTGTCGAGTAATGGCTGGTTAGAACCACGACCGTTCAAGGTGTACAAACCCCAGGCAATACCGGCTCCCATCATCAGCACCAGGCCGCGCAACGATGGCGTGGTCAGATCGGGCAAAATCAGATACACAAACCCTGCGCAGGCGGCGAACACACCCGCCCATTCGGTGCTGTTCAGACGATGCCCTTGCCACAGGCTGATGCCGATCAGCGTCAGCTGAACGGTGCCAAAGAGTATGAGCGCGCCGGTGGCGGTATCGAGTTGGATGTAGGCAAAGGAGAAGCCAGCGGCGTACAAAAACAACCAGGCAGCGCCTCGAATCGAACCGGCTTTAACGGCGCGGTGAATGGGCAGTCGACGGTCACTGAGCTTAACCAGCAGCAGTAACGTCAAGGCACCCGCCACCAGTCGTACGGCGGTAAACGAAGCGGCATCGATGGCGGCATCGCCCAGTGCCCAGCGGCAAAGTACCGAGTTGGCGGCGAAGGCGACCAGCGCCAACAATGTGAAACTGATCAGGCGCGGAGACGCGGTCATAGTGGTTGGGTCCGTCGGCAAAAGCGCCACTATATACTGGCAGCGACGGTGTCGCGAAGACCGGGCTTGAACCTACAATGGCTTGAGGGTTTTTAATAGACGTCAAATCGCTGAGGAGACGTATTGATGTCGCATCAACACAGCCCCACCCATGGGCACAACCATTCACACGGCCATGCTCACGCTCCGGCGCACTACAACCGCTCTTTTGCCATTGGTGTTGCACTGAATCTCGGCTTTGTGGTGATCGAAGCGCTGTATGGTTTCTGGGCGGGTTCGTTGGCGCTGCTGGCTGATGCAGGCCATAACCTCAGCGATGTGCTTGGTTTATTGCTGGCATGGGGCGCCAGTGTGTTAGCCCGGCGCCACAGCAGTCGGTTGCGGACCTTTGGGTTAAAGAAAACCACCATTCTGGCCGCGCTGCTCAACGCCGTGTTGCTGCTGATCGCCATTGGTGCCATTGCCTGGGAAGCGGTGCAACGCTTCAGCGATCCGGCGCCGGTGGCGGGCATGACGGTGATGGCGGTGGCGGCCATCGGTACGCTGATTAATGCCGCTACCATGCTGCTCTTTATGGGTGGTCAGCACGATCTGAACATTCGCGGTGCTTTCCTGCATATGGCGGCGGATGCGGGGGTTTCTCTGGGGGTTGTGGTAGCGGGTGGTTTGATCCTGCTAACCGGCATCAGCTGGATCGACCCGCTGGTTAGCCTGGTGATTGCTGCCGTCATTCTGGTCGGCACCTGGTCGCTCCTGACCGAGTCGCTGAACCTGGCGGTCGATGCCGTACCCCGGAACATTGATTTGCGTGAGGTGGAAGCGGCGCTGCAGCAGCTGCCGGATGTTCTGGACGTGCATCATCTGCATGTCTGGGCACTGAGTACCACCGAAACCGCGCTGACCGCGCATCTGGTTCGCCCACCGGAGGCGGATGATGATGCCCTGATTCACCGCGCCAGCGAGCGACTGCAGCAGGACTTTGGCATTGGCCACACGACGTTGCAGCTGGAATACCAACCGCATCATTGTCCGACAGACGACCACTGCTGAGCGCTCAGAGAATACCGGCTAAATAGCTGGGTCCGCCCAAATAGCGGATGGCGTTGCGAATGTCGTAGGCGCGTTGGTACACATAATCGGACGGGCGCTGCGCCGACAACCGCTTGGGGTTGGGTAATACTGCCGCCAGCAGCGAAGCTTCATAGCGGTTCAACTGGCTGGGGGATTTGCCGAAGAAGGTTTCGCTGGCGTGACCAACGCCGTAAATCCCCGGCCCAAATTCCACCACATTCAGATACACCTCCAGAATGCGCTCCTTGGGCCAGGTCAGCTCGATCAGCAGCGTGAACCAGGCTTCCACGCCTTTGCGAAACAGGCTGCGACCGGACCACAAATAGAGGTTCTTCGACAGCTGTTGGCTGAGCGTAGAGGCACCACGCATCGGGCCGTCGTCTTCGTGAATCGCTTCCCAGATGGAGCTGAAGTCGAAACCGAAATGCGTCGGGAAAAGCTGATCTTCGGAGGCGACGACCGCAATGGGCAGGTTGGCATCGATCTGATCCAGCGGCGTCCAGTGCTGACGCATCTGGCGGGCGCTGGCGTCGCCGTCGAGCAGAATAAAGGCGGTAACCGGCGGATTGATCCAGCGCAGCGGTACCGTCAGCAACAGGCTGACCACCACCAGTGACAGGCAACACAGCACCAGAATACGTAACGCGGATGTGAACGACAGTTTCGACATGAACAGCCGGCGGCTCAAACGGGCGCGGGATTATAATCGACCGGGGCCGCCTTGTGAGCCGACCGGGCTCACAAAACGGCGCTTTTACGTTCCGGTGACGTGCGGCTTAGCCGAACATCCCTTTGAACATAAAGAAGAAGAGAATGGCGAGCAAGCCGCCAGCGGGCAGGGTGACCACCCAGGAAGCGACGATGGTGCCAATCACGCGCAAGTTCAGCGCAGAAATACCGCGCGCCAGACCCACACCAAGCACGGCGCCCACCAAGGTGTGGGTGGTGGAAATCGGCAGTCCGGTACCCGATGCCAGTACCACGGTGGTACCCGCGGCCAGCTCAGCGGCGAAGCCACGGCTAGGCGTGAGTTCGGTAATACGACGACCGATGGTGCCCATCACCTTATAACCGAAGGTCGCCAGACCGACGATGATGCCGCCGCCACCGAGCAACAGAACCCAGGCCGGCATGGCCGATTGCGCCGCGATATCGCCGTTATTGGCCACCACATTGATCACCGCGGCCAGCGGGCCGACGGCGTTGGCGACATCGTTGGAGCCGTGCGCGAACGCCATGGCGCAGGCGGTGAATACCATCAGCACGGCAAAGACGCGTTCCACTGAGGCGTAGCGAAAGGCACGGTCGGCTTCGGCGTCAATCTGTACGCGGCGCAACATCAGCAGACCAATGCCCAGAATCACCAGGCCGGCCAGCGCCGCCAGCGCCAGGCTGGACAGGAAAGACAGGTGCAAACCGACGTGCTTCAGGCCTTTGGTCAGCGTCACCATGGCAATGATGAAACCGGTCAGGAACATATAGACCGGCACATAACGCTTGGCGTTGGCGAACGGGTCATCGGTGTTCAGAATCAACCGATACACCGACCGGAACAGCAAGAAAGCGATGGTGCCCGAGAGCAGTGGCGAGACGACCCAGCTCATCACAATGGTGCTGACTTTGCCCCACTGAACGTAATCGACGCCGATGCCGACGGCAGCAAAGCCGACAATGGCACCGACAATGGAGTGGGTGGTGGAGACCGGCCAGCCCATATAAGACGCAATCACCAGCCAGATACCGGCTGCCAGCAATGCCGACATCATGCCGTAAACCAGTAATTCCGGTGAGCCCTCGAGCACAGAGGCATCGACGATGCCTTTGCGGATGGTTCCGGTGACTTCACCGCCTGCCAGGTAAGCCCCGGCGAACTCGAAAATCATGGCAATGACGATGGCCTGACGCACTGTCAAAGCACGCGAACCGACCGAAGTACCCATTGCATTGGCAACGTCGTTGGCACCAACGCCCCAAGCCATGAAAAAACCAAAAACGCAGGCGAGCAGAACGAACCACGGGCCATATTCGGCAATGATGGTCATGCGCTGTCCTCTGTCTTAACGATAAATAAAAGAAAGGCCCGCTGTTTTAGCGAGCCATGAGGATTTGCAGGCGGGCGCCTACGCGTTGAGCCACATCGGCCAGATCGCCGATCAACTCGATGACGCGGTACAGGAACATCACCTCGATGGGCGGATGATCCAGTTCCACGGCACGCAGGGCCTTGCGGATGTTGATTTCCAATTCGTCCGTGCGGTGTTCCTGATCGTCCAAAGCGTCAATCAGCTTGGACACCAGCGTGATTTCCTTGGTACCGAAACCGGTTTCGAATAACTCATCCAGTTCGGCCAAAGCCGCCGCCGCTTTGGCGCTGGTCGCGATGGCCGCTTCCAGATATTCGCGCATCAGCGGTTGCATGGGTGCGGGAATCGCCATTTCGCGACCGACCATGATACCGGCGATGTCCTTGGCGCGGTTGGCCAGGCGGTCTTGCTGGGTCACCAGTTCGAGCAGATCCGAACGCGGCACCGGCATGAACAGGCTGTTGGGCAGATGAACCCGGATGTCCTTTTTCAGCTTGTCGGCGTCTTTTTCCAGTCCGGCAATGTCGAGGCGGACTTGCTCAGCGGCCTGATAGTCACCGCTGACGGCGGTGTCATAAAAGTCGAGCAAGCGTTCGGCGCAGGCGTGGGCTTTTTTGATGTGCTCTTGAATGGGCTTGACCGGAGATCGGCCAAACAGTGCCATCAATGGGCTGTCGGCAGCCATATCGCTGTCCTCTGTTATGCGAACTGGGCGCGCATTATAGAGGCCTTTTTCTGTAATAAAAATGTCATCAAAGCAGAAAATGCGAACGGCGAAAGATGACCTGCCGGGAAGGGGCGTTGGTCAGCCTCAGTGATTACTCAGGCTGACCTCAGACTCGGCTTGCGGCAGCGCGCGAATACGGCGCTGTTCGTCGATGGCTACGTAAACAAATTCGGTTTCCGTCACTTTTTGACGTTCGGCGTCTTCGGGCATACGGCACCAGACTTCCACTCCTATGCGAATGGACGAGCGGCCCATCCCCAGAATGTGGGTATAGCAGCAGATCACCGAGCCCACTTTAATAGGGCGCACAAAAGCCATGTCGCCAATCGCCATCGTGGTGGTCCGGCCACGGGCAATGCGACCCGCCGCGACGCTGGCGGCCATGTCCATGTGGGTGACCAGCCAGCCACCGGAAATATCGCCGTTGGTGTTGGTGTCTTTGGGTTGAGCGACGACGCGTAATTGCAATTCACCGCGGGGTTCTGGATTGGTGGCGTCCAGTTTGCTCATGACTCTGGCTCGTTATTGTCGTTGTCGGGTTAATAAGAGCGCCAGTATAACGGCGTCGCAGTGGCTTGGATATGGTCAGAAACCAGTCATAGCCAGTAACAAAAGCAACAATGACACGCTGTCATAATACTGTCATCTTTGGTTCATACAGTTGTCATCCGACGCACCTAGCATCCCTTGCGAGCCCATGAAGCCACTGGCGTTTCCAAGGGGAAAGGTCGGGGTTTCACTCAGTGATGAACTAACTGGAGGTTACCAGTGAAGAAAACAATGATTGGCGCCACCCTGGTGGCAGCTATGGCCGCGTCTCTGTCCGGCACCGCGTTCGCCGAAGCCCGCGACCAGATCAGCATCGTCGGTTCCTCGACCGTTTATCCTTTCGCCACTGTTGTGGCCGAACGGTTCGGTCAGACCACTTCTTACCCGACTCCGACCATCGAGTCGACTGGTTCAGGCGGCGGTCTGCGTCTGTTCTGTCAGGGCGTTGGTGAATCCACTCCTGACATCACCAATGCGTCTCGCCGCATCAAGGCTTCCGAGCTGGAAACCTGTGCAGCTAACGGCGTTGAAGACGTGGTTGAAGTCCTGATCGGTTTTGACGGCATCGCCGTTGCCCAGAGCGTTGATGCGACTGGCATGGATCTGACCAAGGGCGAGTTGTTCCTGGCGCTGGCTGAAACCGTACCGAACCCGAATGGCAACGGTCTGGTTGAAAACCCGTATGAAACCTGGAGCGACATCCGCGGCAACCTGCCGAACACCGCGATCCGCGTTTTCGGCCCGCCGCCGACTTCCGGTACTCGTGACGCTTTCGTAGAGCTGGTTATGGAAGAAGGCTGTGGCGAGTTTGAC
Organism: Saccharospirillum sp. MSK14-1; assembly: GCF_003054965.1. Lineage (GTDB taxonomy): Bacteria > Pseudomonadota > Gammaproteobacteria > Pseudomonadales > Natronospirillaceae > Saccharospirillum. Next base: position 63,418 of record NZ_MIES01000038.1, on the reverse strand, counting down.
GCCATCGCTTCTCTGGAAGACAGCGACGAAGACAAGTTCGAAGAAGTGTGCGCCACCATGCGTGAAGACGGTGCGTTCATCGAAGCCGGTGAAAACGACACGCTGATCGTTTCTCGTCTGGAAAACGACCCGACTGCCCTGGGCATCTTCGGTTTCTCTTTCCTGGACCAGAACTCTGACCGTGTTAAGAGCATCTCTGTAGAAGGCCACCAGGCGACGTTCGAAGAAATCGCCAGCGGTTCTTACCCGGTTTCCCGTCCGCTGTTCTTCTATGTTAAGAAGGCACACGTTGGCGTTATCCCGGGCATGGAAGAGTACCTGGCTGAGTTCACCAGCCGTCGTGCGATCGGCTCTAACGGTTACCTGGTTGACCGTGGTCTGATCCCGCTCGACAACGCTGAATACGCCAGAATGAAGAGCGACGTTGACAACCTGGAACCGCTGAAAGAACTCTAAGCAGCGTTTTTTAAAGTTGTAATGTCATGCATCGGGAGAGCCACTGGGCTCTCCCTTTGTTGTTTTAATCACCGAACGAATCCCGGTGTTTCCGGGTCAGTCAGAGCGCTGCGCTGCTTGACCCGGACATATCGATAACTTTGGAGCTTTATTGATGCAAACATCGACGCTGCTGTTGGTGATCGCGGTGCTTGCGGTGCTCGCTTATGGCTTGGGACGGCAACGTTCCATCCAGCTGGTCGGCGGACCCAGCCAGATCAAGCACCTGCATTCACTGCCTAACTATTACGGATTGATGGCCGCGGCCTGGGCCATTCTGCCCGGTTTTATCTTGCTGGCAGTCTGGGTCTTCCTGGAAGAGCGCATCATCATCCAGGGTTTGATGAATTCGCTGCCAGACAGCTACGGTCAGTTGGGTTCGCCGCAGATGAACCTGACGCTGGCAAAAATTCAGAACATCAGCTCTGGCTCCCTGTCAGCCAGCGCCGATCCACAATTGACCGCGGCCGCCGAGTTACTGCAGCAGCTGCGCGATCGCAGCCAGCTGTTCAAAGTGATTCTGACCATTGGCACCACCTTGGTGGGTGCGCTCATCGGTTGGGTGATGACTCGTCCGGCGCTGCGCGCACGTCCGCAGTTTGAGTTTGTCCTCAAAAGCCTGCTGCTGCTGTGCTCGACCATCGCCATCTTCACCACGGTCGGCATCATTCTCTCGGTGTTGTTTGAAAGCATTCGCTTCTTCCAGGCCATTCCGTTTTTCGATTTTGTCTTCGGCCTGCAGTGGAGTCCGCAGATCGCCATCCGTGCCGATCAGGTGGGTTCGTCGGGCGCGTTCGGGGCGATTCCGCTGTTCGTCGGTACGCTGATGATTGCCGCCATTGCCTTGATCGTGGCGGTGCCAATCGGCCTGATGTCGGCCGTTTATCTGGCCGAATACGCCAAGCCGCGCGTGCGCAATATCATCAAACCGCTGCTGGAAGTGCTCGCCGGTATTCCCACCGTGGTCTACGGCTTCTTTGCCGCCTTGACCATGGGCCCGTTGGTGCGTGATTTCTTCCAGGGCATTGGTTTCGACGGTGTGTCGGCGGAATCGGCGTTAGCCGCGGGTCTGGTGATGGGCATCATGATCATTCCGTTCGTGTCGTCGCTGTCGGATGACGTCATCAACGCTGTCCCCAACAGCCTGCGCGATGGCTCTTACGGCCTGGGCGCAACGCGCAGTGAAACCATTCGTCAGGTGGTGTTCCCGGCGGCGCTGCCCGGCATCATGGGCGGCATTTTGTTGGCCGCGTCACGGGCCATTGGTGAAACCATGATCGTGGTTATGGCCGCCGGTTTGGCCGCCAATCTGACCGCCAACCCGCTGGAAGCCGTCACCACCGTCACCGTACAGATTGCCACCTTGCTGGTGGGTGACCAGGAGTTCGACAGCCCGAAAACGCTGTCGGCCTTTGCCCTGGGTCTGATGCTGTTTTTCACCACTTTGTTGCTGAACATCGTCGCCATGGCGATCGTTAAGAGGTTCCGTGAGCAATATGACTGAGCAAAAACTCGACGCCATTGAGCGTCTGGCGAGCGTCAAGCAGGATCGGCTCAACGCCAAGCTCAAATCGCGTTATGCGCGTGAGCGGCGTTTTCAGGCTTATGGCATTGCGTCCATTGCCGCCGGTCTGGGTTTTCTGGTGATTCTGCTGACCACCATTTTCAGCCAGGGTCTGTCGGCCTTCTGGACCACTTACGTCGAGCTGGAAGTCACCTACGATCCGCAGGTGTTGTACATCGACGATGCCACCGATGCCGACCAGCTGCGCCTGGCAGATTACGGCGGCGTGGTGCGCGAGGCGCTGTTGTCGCGTTTCCCGGATGTATCCGGTCGCCAGGCCACGCGCGAACTGACGTCGTTGGTCAGTAACTCCGCCGAATACCGCGTGCGTGAACGTCTTATCGCCAACCCCGAATTGCTCGGTCAAAGCGAGCGCCTCTGGGTACTGGCCGATGACGATCTGGACTTGTTGCGCAAAGGCATCATCGATCGCGAACTGCCCGAAAGCGAACGTCGCATCAGCGATCAGGAACTGAGCTGGATCGACAGCTGGAACGAAGCCGGTGAACTGAAGCGTCGCTTTAACACCGTCTTCTTCACCAACGGTGATTCGCGTGATCCGGAAACCGCCGGTATCTGGGGCGCCGTGGTCGGCTCCTTTTATACCTTGGTGGTCACACTGCTGCTGTCATTCCCCATTGGCGTAGCGGCAGCCATTTATCTGGAAGAGTTCGCGCCGAAAAACCGCCTGACCGACATCATTGAAGTGAACATCAACAACCTCGCCGCCGTGCCGTCCATCGTCTTCGGTTTGCTGGGTCTGGCGGTGTTCATCAACTTCTTTGGTCTGCCGCGTTCGGCGCCAGTCGTTGGGGGGCTGGTGCTGACGCTGATGACCTTGCCGACCATCATTATCTCGGCGCGTTCGGCCATTCGTGCGGTACCGCCATCGATCCGCGAAGCGGCGACCGGTCTGGGTGCCTCGAAAATGCAGGTCACGCTGCACCACGTGCTGCCGCTGGCCATGCCAGGCATGCTCACCGGTACCATCATCGGTATGGCGCAGGCGCTGGGTGAAACCGCGCCGCTGCTGATGATCGGCATGGTCGCCTTTATCGTCGATATTCCGGGCGGGTTTACCGACCCATCCACCGTGCTGCCGGTCCAGGTGTATCTGTGGTCCGACAGCCCGGAACGCGCCTTTATCGCCAAAACATCCGGCGCCATCATGGTGCTGCTGGGCTTCCTGGCAGTGATGAATTTGTTGGCCGTCTTTTTACGTAAAAAATTCGAGCGTCGCTGGTAAGGCACCGCCTTATCCGAACTGGAGAATCACAGATGACACTTTCAAACCAGTACACTGAATCGATGGACGACAACGCCATCAGCAAACCGGAAAGCCGCCACCCTGTTCTGGAGAACTGGGACGGCACCGTCGGCCAGGCACTCGTTGAAGAGCCGCGCATGAGCGCGCGCAGCGTTGATGTGTTTTACGGCGACACTCAGGCCATCGACAACGTCAGCCTGGACATCGGCAAGAACGAAGTGCTCGCCATGATCGGCCCGTCCGGCTGTGGTAAGTCGACCTTCCTGCGCACCCTGAACCGGATGAACGATTCCATCGACATCTGCCGCGTAGAAGGCGACATCCTGCTCGACGGCGAAGACATCTATAAAAAGCACATGGACGTCGTCGCCCTGCGCGCCAAGGTGGGCATGGTGTTCCAAAAGCCAAACCCCTTCCCGAAATCCATCTACGACAATGTCGCCTACGGCCCGCGCATTCATGGCCTGGTATCACGTCGTACCGAGCTGGACGAAGTGGTGGAAACTGCGTTGCGCAAAGCCGGTCTGTGGGATGAAATTAAAGACCGTCTCGACAAGCCGGCCACGGGATTGTCCGGTGGTCAGCAGCAGCGTCTGTGCATCGCCCGCACCATTGCCATTTCCCCGGAAGTGATTTTGATGGACGAACCCTGCTCAGCGTTGGATCCTATTGCCACAGCGCGCATTGAAGAGCTGATCGCTGAACTGTCGCAGAACTACACCATCGCCATCGTGACGCATTCCATGCAGCAGGCGGCGCGGGTTTCTCAGCGCACAGCCTATTTCCACCTGGGCAAACTGATCGAGGTTGGCGAAACCGACCATATCTTCACCTCGCCCAGCCATAAACTCACCGAAGACTACATCACCGGTCGCTTCGGTTGATCCCAGAGGATAACGTCATGGACAAGATGCAATTTGATAAGCACACCTCCACCCAGTTCAACGCCGAACTGGAGGAGGCGCGCAAAAACCTGATGCAGATGGGCGGCCTGGTAGAACAGCAGGTTGAAGACGCCATCAAAGCGCTGATGGACATGGACACCGCTCTGGCACAACGCGTCATTGAGACCGACCAGACGGTGAACAGCATGGAAATCGACATCGACGAAGAATGCACCCGCATTCTGGCGCGGCGTCATCCGGCGGCTTCTGACCTGCGCTTCGTCATCGCTGTGACCAAAGCAGTGAACGACTTGGAACGCATCGGCGATGAAGCCTCCAAAGTGGCCAGCCATACGCTGGAGCTGGCCGATACTGGCTCTGGCCCGCAAGGTTACGTGGAATTGCGCCACATTGGTGAACAGGTGCGTCTGATGGTTCAGCACTCACTCGACGCCTTCGCACGACTCGACGCCGACAGCGCTCTGAACGTGCTGCATCAGGACAAAGCGGTCGATCTGGAATACGGCACCGCCATCCGTTCGCTGATCACCACCATGATGGAAGACCCGCGCTCCATCAGCCGCGCCCTGAACGTCATGTGGTCGCTGCGCTCCATGGAACGCATCGGCGATCACGCCCGCAACGTGGCCGAATCGGTGATCTTCCTGGTGCAGGGCAAAGATGTCCGCCACAAGGCGCTGGAGCAGGTCGCAGCTCAGGTGAAGAAGGGCTAAATGCCAGTACTAAGCCGGGCAACCGGCTTTTGCTGAAAAACCGTTGGGAATCAACCGCTTGTTGTGCAATGAATGTTGACGACCCGACTGCAAATCACTATATTACGCAGCCGTTGCCGGCATAGCTCAGTTGGTAGAGCAACTGACTTGTAATCAGTAGGTCCCGAGTTCGACTCTTGGTGCCGGCACCACTTCTTCCCGAAACCCGCCTTGTGCGGGTTTTGTCGTTTCTGGTCTCCGCAATTTTGCTGCCTGACTCGCGAACGCTGTCATGCCGGTGTTTTGGTGCTTGTGATAGAGTCATCGGCTGTTGTTGGACAGCGTTGTCTGACTGAATTCCTAAGCCGATGGAGCAATTCATGTCTGTTCTGACCGACTTTCTGGCGTATCTTTCCAGCCTGATCCGCCCGCATATGACCTTTGTGGCGGCGGCTCTGGTCGCCACCTTGCTGGTGATCTATGGTAATAACCTCAATCGCGCCGTCTGGACCATGGTTCGGGGTGCGCATTTCATTATTCGGACTCTGGTGTTTGTAGCCCTATGTGCATTTGGATACGGTGCCTTGACCGTCTTTTTGATTCCCTTCGTGCGTCGCATTCTGCTGTCGGTAGGGCCTTATTGGCTGGCGCCCATCGTTATTCTCATCTTCTTTTTGGTCGGTTGGCTCGCCGAGAAAAACAGTCGCCGCGGCTGATTCTGGCAACGGCACTGCTGTGTCTGGTCGGCTCGGCCAGCGCTTTTAACGAGCAGGGCCACCGGCTGGTGGTGCAATTGGCAGAGTTGCGACTGAATGATGACGCCCGGGCCGCGCTGGAAGATTTGTACGGTCAGCACTGGCGCACCGACTTGGTAAATCTGGCCAGTTGGGCGGAAGAGCATGCGCCCGCCGACGAGTTGCGCACGGTGTTGTTCGATGCCGAGGACGAAGGCTTCGTGGCCGCCAAACACTGCCCGCGCAATCGCTGTGTGGTGGGGGCCATTCTGGAAAGCCGGTTGGTGCTGATCCGCAACAGTTATGAAAAGGCCGAAAAGCGCCGCGCGTTGCAGTACCTGATTCATTTTATGACCGACCTGCACATTCCGGTGAATGCCGGTTTGGCGCGCGATGAAGGCGGCCGGCTGATTGCGCTGAAAACCAGCGAGCTGGAGCGGGTGAACCTCAACTGGGTGTGGACTCAGTCGTTGTACCGCGAGCTGGATGCACCGGTGTTTGCCACGGCGCAACGTTACCAGCGCGAGATAACCGAGGAAGAGGCCGCCCAGTGGCTGACGTCAATGAGCGTGGTCGATTGGGCCTGGGAGACGCATCAGATCGCCATGGACGTGGCGTATCCGTTGGCGGTGCGCGGCGAATACGATGCAGCCTACCGGCGCGAAGCGTTGCCGGTTTTGGAAGAGCAACTGAAAAAGGCGGCGGTGCGATTGGCGGCGCTGCTGAATGCGATTTTGGGCGAGGCGTAAGTCAGCGGCCGGAAAGGTGAGCCCATGAAGCCGATGATTGACGCGTGTCATGCCCGGCGAGTTTCAAGGGGAGGCGAACCTCCCCTTGTCGCCGCCCAAGGGCGTCGTTCGATCCTGAACGGGTGCCATCCTGGCACAGGAGCGTCCTGCCCCTTTCCTGAAATACCAATCCGGGTATCGGTCCTGATTCCTGCGTCCGTGTGCCATCCAGTGGCTGGGCATCCTGCCGCGCGCTTCCTGGGTGTTCTTCCACAACACGATGGTTATTATATGGCCTGTCTTGCAGGCGCAAGGTGTTGAACACGCCGTCTGTCTGGCCCTTTTTAAACGCCAAAACCCTTGCCACTGGGCCGGTTGGGGCGAAGAATCAAAAGCGCCGGTTGAAACGGCCGGCTTGCGTACGCGTTTTGTAGGAAAAGTCTTACACCTCATGTCGGAAAACCAGCAATCCAATCGCCCCGGTGGACGCTTACATGCCTTTGGCCCCAGTGGCTGGTTGGGCTGGCTTAAAGCGGGCTATTTACCGATGCAATCGGGTTCGCCGCTGGCCTTCCCTTTTGCGCAGTTTGACCGCTGGCAGCAAGAGCGCCAGCAGCAGCGCCCGGTGTCGGAAGAAGCCATGGACGCGGAATGGCAACGCCAATACGAAGCGCTGCCCGAGGCCGTTCGCGGCTTGCTCAGCTTTGAGCACTTTCGAGCTCAGGGCGGGTCCATTGAAGCCGACATTCGCGCCGCGGCGCGACGTCATCAAAACGGCGATCAGCCGCATTACGATAACGGCTGGCAAGGTCAGGGCCGCTTGCTGCGTTTGTTTGCCTCGCCGGTGTGTTATGCCGGCTGGCGTGATTTGGCCGTCGGCTTCAGCGGCATGGCAGTGGCGCTGAACAGTGCGCACAAAGCGTTGGCGAGCACCAAAGAACGGCCGTCGTTACTGGCGCCGGTGCGCTATGGGCAGGCGCATCGCTTTAAGGTGAGTGCTGATAATCCGTTTCCGGGTTTACTTGAAGATCATGCCTCTCAGGCCGATAACCAGGAATGGCGCTTGTTAATGCCCGCCAAGACCACGCCGCAATATCGTGACAAGCCTGCCTTGCCGATTGCGCGTGACCTGGTACGGGCCATTTACTGGTCGGTGGCGACGCCGGATGAGGTGGTTGACGGCATTCGTGCGCTCAAGCTTGATATGCGGTTTCGTTCGGTGGAACTCGGTTGCATCACGCCCGATGCCCACCGCTGGCAACTGCAAATTGATCCCGACTAGTGGTAGACACTCTGGCCTTGAACTAGCCTGAACTACTATCATCGACATTTATTAGCGGCCTGGCCCGCTCTTTCAGGAAAGGAAGGAATGCTGCAGACACTACATTTTTTGGTGGCCGATGACGCTGGCTTTATTCGCGATCTGGTGAAACGCGCGCTGCGCAGTCAATTCACCCAGTGTCAGATTGATGAGGCCGTCAATGGCAGCAAGGCGCAGGCGCTTCTGATCAAGAAACGCTACGACTTGGTGTTATGCGACTGGGAAATGCCGGAGTTGTCTGGCCTGGAACTGTTGCAATGGTTACGCAACCGCGAGCAGGTTGAAGCCGACGATAAAACACCGTTCATCATGGTGACCAGCCGTGGCGATAAAGACCATGTGGTGAAAGCCGTGGAAGCGGGCGTGAACGATTACATCGGCAAGCCGTTCAGCAACGAACAGCTGCTGCGCAAGATTTTCAAAGCTCTGTCGGTCAATCACAAAGATTTGATTCGCGCCATTCTCAAAGGCCGTTCGGCCATGAGTCAGACCAAGACCGGCGAGAACGATTCAGCCAGTCTGTTGACCGGTGGTGGTGCCCGCCCGGCGGCCCCGGCAGCGCCGTCCGGCCCCGAATCGGCGGCCAGTTTGCTGACTCAGGGGTCGCCCAGCAGCAAGTTGGTGGCCTCGGCCAACAACAATAATGCGCCGGTGCCTCAGAACCGTAAGAAGATGAACTGGCAGGTATCGTTGCGTTCCAATCAGTCGATCTGGGCGGGCGTGGTGCGTGACATCAACCTGAACGAAGTAGCGGTGCAGATCGCTTTTGAAGAGACCTACCCGCCGGTGTTACACGAACAGGTGGTGGTGGATGTTCAGGCGCCGGAACAGGAAGGTGTGGTGGCTCGTGTGAACGGGTTTGTCACCGGATTGGCGTTACAGGAACCCAGTCAGGATTGCCGCCGCGCCCGCGTCAGCGTCAAGTTTGTCGATGAGGACGAAGACAAGATGGCGGTGTTAAGCCGTCTTGTCGGAGCGTTCCGCGGCCGCTAAAACCCGCTCAGCCGGGAAACAACAGGTAAATACCGAACCGCGCCCCGGCACACTGGCAATGTCCAGTCGTGCCTGGTGGTGCTGCAGAATGTGTTTCACGATGGCCAGACCCAGACCGGTGCCGCCTCGGGCGCTGGAACGGCCCGGATCGACGCGGTAAAAGCGTTCGGTCAGGCGCGGAATGTGGCGCGGGTCGATGCCGATGCCCTGGTCGTGAATGGCAATAAAACCACCCGCCGCCGAGGCTTTCCACTTCAGTTCAATGTCGCTGCCATCCGGGCTGTAGTTCACCGCGTTGTAGACCAGATTGCTGATCGCCGAATGCAATTCTGAGGCGTCGCCCTGCAAGGCGGTATCGCTTTCCAGATGGACGCTGATGCGATGGCCGCGATCGTTCGACAGCTCGCGCGCATCGGCGGCAATTTTTTCCAGCAGCTCGCCCACGTCGACGCGTTGGCGCACCGAATGCTGTACTTCGGCATCGAGCCGGGTGAGCACCAGCAGGTCGTTCACCAGGTTATCCATGCGCTGGGTCTGGGCTTCCATATTGGTCAGACCTTTGCTCAGCGCGGGGGGCAAATCACCCCCGAAGGTGAGGATGGATTCCAGATACCCTTTGAGCACCGTCAGCGGGGTTTTCAGTTCGTGGCTGGCGTTGGCCACGAAGTCTTGTCGCATCTGTTCGAGCTGTTTGATGCGTGTGGTGTCACGAATCAGCAGCAGCCGTTCGCCTTTGCCATAGATGGTCATGGAGACATCGATGTAACGGTCCGGGAAGGCCGGGTTTTCCAGCTGGACGGTCTCGCTCATCTCGCCTTTGTTGTAGAAACGTACAAAGGTTGGATCACGCAGCAGGTTGGTCAGCAGTTGGCCTTGATCCAGCGGTTTCAGGCTGAGCAAGGCTTCGGCCGCCGGGTTCCACCATTCCAGCGCGCCCTGGCGGTCGAGCTGAATCACGCCATCGCGCAGCGCCTGAGTGGAAGTCTGAATGCGGCTGATGACGTTTTGGTAGTGACGCACTTGCTGACGATGATCGCGCTGCACGCTGTAGAAATGATCAAACACCATGCCCCACAACCCCCCAGCATCGGGTGGTTCGGAGCGTGCGCCATTACGCAGCCACTGAATTAAACGACCTTGTTGGAACAGTTGCCACAGCAGGCAGGCAAAGGCAGCGACCAACAAGGCTGGCAGCGGATAGCCCAACAAAAAGCCGCCCACGGCGACGGCAGCGAAGAAGAGCAGCAGATTGCGGTAATAAGGCCGACGAATGTCTCGGATCATGAAGCCGATTGTGCCGAAACTTTGGTTGAGAAGCGATAACCGGTACCGCGGACTGTCTGTACCAGGGCTTCGTGCGGCGAGCCCAAGGCTTTGCGCAAGCGGCGGATGTGCACGTCCACGGTGCGCTCATCCACATAGACGTTGCCACCCCAGACCTGATCGAGCAGTTGCGAGCGCGTGTAGGCGCGTTCGGGGTGACTCATAAAGAATTGCAGCAGGCGGAATTCGGTCGGTCCCATGGTCAACTCGCCCGCCGCGTCGTACACGCGATGACTAGCCGGATCGAGCGTCAGGCCCTGAATTTCGATGGGTTCGTCGACGCCTGCCGGTGTGGCACGACGCAATACTGCTTTCAGACGGGCAACCAGTTCACGTGGCGAAAACGGCTTGGTGATGTAGTCATCGGCACCCGCTTCCAGACCGGTGATCTTATGATCTTCCTCGCCTTTGGCAGTGAGCATGATGATGGGGATTTCAGCGGTCAGCGGATCGCGTTTCAGCCGACGGGCCAGTTCAATACCGCTGACTTGCGGCATCATCCAGTCGAGCAGAATCAGGTCTGGTTTCTGGTCGACCACCAGCGCATGCGCTTCGGTGGCATCGGCCGCTTCCAAAGTACGGTAGCCCGCCATTTCCAAAGCGGCTGCAATGACTTCACGAATGGCGGATTCGTCGTCAACAATCAGAATGCTGCGAGCGTTCATGAGTAACCCCGGCTATCACGTTCGTGACTATTAGACGCGGCTTTGATGACAGCAGTGTTACAGCTTTCATCAGATTGTCAAAAATCTGCAATGCGCAGATGGCGGCGGTTAAAGCGGTGTGCCCAGATCAATAACGGCTCCCACAAACAGCGCCATGCCCGCCCAGTGGTTGTTGAGAAAGGCGCGGAAGCTCGGATCGCGTTCGCGGTGGCGAATCAGCCACTGCTGAAACACAAAGCAACCGGCGGCGACCGCCAGACCGATGCCCCAGAACAAGCCCAGTTCGGCGTGAATGCCCAGCAGCAACCAGGCAACCCAGGTCATGATTTGCAGCAGGCCGACCATCAAACGGTCGGCATCGCCGAACAGAATGGCGGTCGATTTGATGCCGATTTTCAGATCATCATCGCGATCGACCATGGCGTAGAGGGTGTCGTAATGCACCGTCCACAAAATGTTGGCGGTGTAGAGCAACCAGGTTGCGGCCGTAAAAGGGGCATCCACCGCGGTGTAGGCCATGGGAATGGCCCAGGAAAAAGCGGCGCCCAAAAACAGCTGCGGCAAATAGGTGTGGCGCTTCATAAAGGGATACAGCGCCGCTAAAAACAGACCGACGAACGACATCAACACGGTGGTGCGGTTGGTCAGCAACACCAGTGCAAAGGCACTCAGCGTGAGCACCGCAAATAAGGTTAACGCCGCCTTTTCGCTGACCAGGCCCTGGGCCAGCGGCCGTGTGGCGGTGCGTTTTACATGGCCGTCGAAATGGCGGTCGGCGTAGTCGTTGATCACACAACCGGCGCTGCGCATGGCGACGGTGCCCAGAATAAAGATCAGCACCAGGTGAATTGGCGGCAGACCACCGGCGGCCAGCCACAAGGCAGTGAGCGTCGGCCACAGCAGCAGATAGATGCCGATGGGGCGATCGAGACGGGTCAGTTTCAGGTAATGCGGCCAAGCTGAGAGGGTCATAAGGGTTCCGTTCAGACCGGTTGCTATCAGCCCGTGTCCTGCCCGGGCCAGTTGACGGCGGCCAGTGTATCCACGGGTTTGGGCATTTGCCAGTGCTAACAACTGCCTTGCTTTTAGCGGCCGCTGTCAGTAGTTTCTGCGTCCAAACCGCCAACCCATCCCCGATTGCGCTCGCTGCAACAGAGGCGAAAATGAAGAAATGGCAATGTATTGTCTGCGGCTTTATCTATGATGAAGCCGAAGGCCTGCCCGATGAGGGCATTGCACCAGGAACACCTTGGGAAGACGTTTCTGAAGATTGGTACTGCCCCGACTGCGGTGCCAGTAAGGCCGATTTCGAGATGATTGAACTGGAATGAAACCAACCTCAACGCCTGCACCTTTGGTGGTGCTCGGTTCCGGTCTGGCGGCTTATACGCTGGTCCGGGAGTGGCGCCGTCATGACCGCGAAACGCCACTGGTCATCGTCACTGCTGACGATGGCGCGGGCTATTACAAACCCAATCTGTCGAACGCGCTGAGCAAACAACAGACCGCTGACGATCTGGTGCAAACCACCGTTGAAGCCGCTGCTGAGCAGTTTCAGGCGCAGATTCTGACGCACACCGACGTGACGGCGATCGATACTGTCACCCGAACCCTCCAACTGAGTCAGGGGCAACCGCTGACCTGGGGTCGACTGGTACTGGCGATGGGGGCTGAACCTCTGCAGCCACCGCTGGAAGGGAATGCTCTGGACCGCATCCAGCGTGTCAACGACCGTCAGGACTTCGCTGCCTTCCAGCAAGCCCTGGGTGGCCATTCACGGGTGACCATTATGGGCGCGGGTTTGATTGGCTGTGAATTTGCCAACGATCTGGCCAGTGCGGGGTATCAGGTGGATGTGGCCGCGCCCAGCGAAAGTCTGTTGACCGGTCTGGTGCCGTCAGCGGTCGGCGATGCGCTGCAAGCCGAACTGGAAAAACTGGGCGTGCGTTTTCATCTGGGGCCTTTGGCCAGTCGTGTTGATCAGGCCGACGATGGTGGCTTAAGCGTCAGTTTGACCAATGGTCAGCAGCTGCGCACGGAAGTGGTTTTGTCGGCCGTTGGTCTTGCACCGCGCATCCGATTGGCGCGTGAGGCGGGGCTTGCCGTGCATAAAGGCATCGTCGTTAACCGAAATTTACAAAGCAGTCAGGCCGATATCTATGCGCTGGGCGACTGCGCCGAAATCGACGGCCTGAACCCCATGTACATCCTGCCGTTGACCATGGCGGCGCGGGCTTTGGCGAAAACACTGGCCGGTGAGCCGACGGCTGTGAACTGGCCGGCAATGCCCGTCACGGTCAAAACACCCGCTTGTCCGGTGGTTGCGTGTCCTCCAAGAGGCGATGGGGCATGGCAAATCGAGGGCAGTGGCGCTAATCTAGCGGCCGTGTGTCGTCGCGGGGATGATGTATTGGGCTTTGCCCTATGCGGCGACCGTATCAAAGAGCGTAACACTTGGTTAAAGGCAGTGCCGCCGCTGTTGGCAACCTAGACACCGTCACGTATGCTGAAAAACGCATCGTGTACCACGATAAAAACAGAAGGAAATACTTATGCGTAAACCTGAACTGGCTGCTGCAATTGCTGAGAAAGCAGACATCTCTAAAGAGAAGGCTAACGACGTTTTGAATGCCATGTTGGACCAGATCACCAACACCGTTGCTAAGAAAGAATCTGTCACTCTGGTCGGTTTCGGCACTTTCGAAGCGCGCGCTCGCGCTGCTCGCACCGGCAAGAACCCTCAAACCGGTCAGACCATTCAGATCCCAGCCAGCAACACCGTTGCATTCAAACCTGGCAAAGCTCTGAAAGACGCTGTTAACTGAGTTTGACGTTTAGCGGTGCTGTGCAGCAGCATCGGTAAGGTAGCGGGGCCATTCGGCCCCGTTTGCGTTTCTAGCCTCTCGTTTTTCCTGCCTAGACATACCCCAGCGGTAAATCCGTTTTATCAACCACCCGCCGCAACACAAAGCTCGAATGCACACCGGTCACGCCCGGAATTCGGGTGATGCGGTTGAGCAACAGTTCCTGAAAGGTGTCCATGTCCGGCACCACCGCTTTGAGCATGTAGTCGGCATCGTGACCGGTAATCAGATAGCACTCCTGAATTTCCGGACAGGCTTCGATTTGACTCTGGAACTCGGCAAAGCGCTCGGGAATATGCCGGTCCATGCTGATCAGGATGATCGCCGTCAGTGATAACCCCAATGCCTTGCGCTCCAGCAGGGTGACTCTTTTTAAAATGATGCCCGCGTCTTCCAAGGCCCGTACCCGACGCAAACAGGGCGAAGGTGATAAGCCGACGCGTTCGGCCAGCTCCTGGTTGGTGAGTCCGCCATCGGCTTGCAGGCATTCGAGAATGCGGCGGTCTATCTTGTCGATCTTGACCAGTTTTTCGCTCATATTGAAATGTACTGTCATTTATTTGTTTATATTTGGCATTTTATGTCGATATAAGACGAATAAACAGCAAATTCGCAAACACCTTGCGAAGGGAGCGCTCTATACTGTGTTTCGTTGCTCAACCGGTCTGCCGTTTACCCACGCTGACCGAGACCCGGTCCAGCTCACAAGGCCAGACCATGCAGAGGGATTCACCCAGTCCGCTGCCGAGCCGGCCGGTTCCGACTGATCGTCGCGAGCCGGTCAACCATGTTGAGCAGCATTGATCCCTTGGCTAACCTTGATGACACCGCCGCACCGGAGATCCCGGTCAGCAACAACAGGATACCGACATGAGCTTCGACCACCGCAAATACCGTCCTTTCGCCCCCATCCGCAAAACGGATCGCCGCTGGCCTGACCAGGTTATTGAGCAGGCGCCGCAGTGGTGTGCGGTTGATCTACGCGACGGTAACCAGGCGCTGGTTAAGCCCATGAACCTGACCCAGAAGCAGCAGTTGTTCGATCTGCTGGTTGATCTGGGCTTCAAGCAGATCGAAATCGGTTTTCCGGCCGCGAGCCAGCCAGATTTCGACTTCTGCCGTAAATTGATTGAAGAAGACCGCATTCCCGATGACGTCAACATTCAGGTGTTGACTCAGGCGCGCCCGGAACTGATCGCCCGCACCTATGAAGCGCTCAAAGGCGCGCCGCGCGCCATCGTGCATGTTTATAACTCCACCTCCACCGTCCAGCGTGAGCAGGTGTTCGAGCAGGACCGCGACGGCATTAAAGCCATCGCCGTTGAAGGCGCCAAAGAAGTCCAGCGCTTAGCAGCACAATTCCCGGATACCGACTGGACGTTCCAGTATTCACCGGAAAGCTTTACCGGTACCGAGCTGGATTACGCCGTGGAAGTGATCGACGCCGTCACCGATGTCTGGCGCCCGCAGGACGGTCAGAAAATGATCATCAACCTGCCAGCGACGGTCGAAATGGCAACGCCCAATGTCTTTGCCGACCAGATCGAATGGGTGTGCGACAACATGCAGCAACGCGAGCACATCATTGTCAGCCTGCACACGCACAATGACCGTGGCTGCGGTGTGGCCGCGGCCGAACTGGGCCTGATGGCAGGCGCCGACCGCATCGAAGGCACCTTGCTGGGTAACGGCGAGCGCACCGGCAATATGGATTTGGTGACCATGGCGATGAACCTCTACTCCCAGGGTATCGACCCGAACGTGGATTTGTCGGACATGGCGCGCATCATTCGCACCGTCGAATACTGCACCGAAATCGAAACCCATCCGCGTCACCCGTACGCCGGTGAGTTGGTGTTCACCGCCTTCTCTGGCAGCCACCAGGATGCGATCCGTAAGTGCCTGAACAAGCGCAGTGACGGTGACGTCTGGAACGTGGCTTATCTGCCCATTGATCCGTCCGATCTGGGGCGTCGTTACGAAGAAGTGGTGCGCATTAACAGTCAGTCCGGCAAAGGCGGCGTAGCGTATGTACTGGAGCGCGACTACGGCATTTCTCTGCCGCGCTGGTTGCAGATCGATTTCGCCAAAGTCGTACAGCGTGATGCCGAAGTGACCGGCGATGAAGTCGATTCACAGCGCGTACACAGCCTGTTCGATTCGCAGTATCTGGCCATTCCCGAGGGCTGGCGGTTGCACACCTACGACCTGCATCGCACCGATGCCGGCGTTGAAGCTCAGGTGAATTTTGGCGATGCCAACGCACCGACGCTGTTGCAAGGCTACGGCCAGGGCGCTCTGGAAGCACTGGCGGCGGCGCTGGAGAAGCAGTTCGATGTGTCGTTGAAAGTCGATGCCTACGATGAATTCGCCCTCAGCGAAGGCACCAACGCCAAAGCGCTGTGCTGCCTGAAAGTGTTGGTCAACAACACGCCGGTGACGGCTGCGGCGCTGGCCGAAGACACCTCGACCACCGCGTTGCAATCGTTGCTGACTGCCGTGGGTCGCTACCAGCGCGCCAGCCAGGCCGACGTGGCTGCGGCCGGTGCCGAAGCGCCCGCCTTGTAAACGACGTTGGCTTCGACAAGGATGTCGGGCACAGCGGAAACACAGGTCGAGCCGGTGAGCACAACCCTCATCTACACCAACGGTTTTAACTCCGCCGTCGACATTGACGGCGAACTCCCCAGCGACAAAGCGCGCTACTTTCGCGATCAAGCCGTAGCCAGTGGCTGGCAGTTCCAGGCACACAACGCTTTTTATTACCGCGTTCCCGAGATG
Source organism: Saccharospirillum sp. MSK14-1 (assembly GCF_003054965.1). Lineage (GTDB taxonomy): Bacteria > Pseudomonadota > Gammaproteobacteria > Pseudomonadales > Natronospirillaceae > Saccharospirillum. Next base: position 47,086 of record NZ_MIES01000038.1, on the reverse strand, counting down.
CACGAAGCCTTGGCCGGTCTGGTGCGTAAACTCAATGAGGCATCCGGTCGGCCGTTGCTGATGGGGTCGTCTATGGGGGGCTTGCTGGCGTTACTGGCGTTGGCCGAAGGCGATCGCTTCGATGCTCAGGCGGTGCTGATCAACCCGCTACTGGTGCACGAAAGCGGTCTGCTGGAAGACAGCCTTGGTCAATCGTTAACCAACTATGTCACCGGGACTCGCCATTGGGTTGATCCGGCCGTTGGTACCGAGCTGGTCACCTGGCTAGAGCGCGTACCGTCGTTGTTGGCGGGGTTTGGTGATCGGGTAACGGTGTTGCTGGATCAGGGCGATGAAGTGCTGACCAGTGCCGCCACCGCCGAGCTGTGTGAACCCTGGTGTGAGTTGCACGAATACCCCGGTGGTAGTCATCGGTTTGAGCACTGGCCCGAAGCCTGGGCAGCCATTGCTGACCATTAATGGTTGAGTGATACGGCTTCAGCGCACCCGCGTTTGGCGATGAAAACCGAACCAGCCTTTACGAACTCCAATGAAAAACGCCCGTTGGCAGCGCTCACATGTCACCGTGTGAGCGCCGACCGTACGCGCCGGATAGTCACCGGTAAAAGGCGCGCTGCAGAACGGGCAACGCAGACTCAATTGTCTATCGGCGCCGTGGCCTGACGCGCTTCCAGGTAGGTGATGCGGGTCAGTCCTTGTTCGAAATCGCGCATCAACTGCGTCTGTTGGGACGGATCCAGTTGCGCGGCTTCGAGCTGGCGTTGGAAGGCCGAGCGCAGCAGTTCCGGGTTGAAATCGACCGAGCGCAGTACCGCTTCAATGGAATCGCCTTTGCGCTGGTTTTCCAGGCGCACGGTCTCGTTGCCATCGAGGTAGACGTCGACGCTGTCGGTATCGCCGAATAAATTGTGCAAGTCGCCGAGAATTTCCTGATACGCGCCCACCATAAAAAACCCCAGCCAGGGTTTTTCATCGGCCTGCCAGGCAGGCAGCGGCAGGGTGGTTTCGATGCCTTCGCCGTCGACGTAACCGTCAATGCGGCCGTCCGAATCGCAGGTGATGTCCTGAATCACGCCGCGCTCAGTGGGTTCACGGTCGAGGCCGGTCAGCGGCAGCACCGGAAAAATCTGATCGATGCCCCAAATATCCGGCACCGATTGGAACACCGAGAAATTCACGAACAACTTGGTGGCCAATTTTTCGTTCAGGTCATCCAGGATGGCGCGATGACTGCTCTTGGCGGCGTTCAGTCGGCCGCGTAATTTCAGGTTCAGACTGCGCGCCAGCTCTTCAGCCTGAGCGCGTCCGGCCAGGTTCAACTGACCCAGGTTGTACGCCTGATGGCATTCGCTGAGGAAATAACCGGCGTCGTGATACAACTCGGGCAGCGAGCGTTTGCGGCTGTCGAGGTCTTGATGACAGGACCAAAGTTCGTGCAGCGCCGGTAACGCATCAGCCTCCGGAGTACTCAATTCATGGCTCTCGGCGCGCTCTTCTTCAATCACATCGGTGATCAACACGGCGTGGTGAGCGGTCACGGCGCGTCCGGATTCGCTGAACACATCCGGGTGCGGCTGGCCGGCCATTTCCGCTGCCTGGCGAAAGGCGTAAATGACATTGTTGGCGTACTCCAAGGTGCTGTAATTCATCGAGCAACTGGAGCGCGAGCGCGTGCCCTCGTAATCGACACCCAGGCCGCCGCCCACATCGACTGCGCTGACCGGCGCACCGAGCTCGCGCAGTTCCACGTAGAAGCGCGCGCACTCGCGCAGGCCGACCTGAATGTCGCGGATGTTGGCAATCTGAGAACCGAGGTGGAAATGCAGCAGTTGAAAAGCGTCGAGCAGATCAGCGGCTTTTAAGGTTTCGACGACGTTCAGCACTTCCGACGCCGTTAAACCGAATTTGGATTTTTCGCCGCCGGTGTTCTGCCAGTTGCCTTTACCAATGGACGACAGCCGGGCGCGAACGCCGATACGCGGCTGCACCCCCAGCTCGCGAGCGATCTGCACAATCCAATCGACTTCACTGGCTTTTTCCACCACCAGAAACACCCGGTGACCGAGTTTTTCCGCCTGCAAAGCCAGACGAATAAATTCTTTGTCTTTGTAGCCGTTGCACACCAGGGTGGTTTCGCCTTTGTAGGCTTCCGCCATCACTGCCAGCAGTTCGGGTTTTGACCCGGCTTCCAGGCCAATGCGACCGCCGCTGACACGCTGCTGACCGGCGATGATTTCTTCCACCACGCGGCGCTGCTGATTCACCTTGATCGGATACAGCGGCTGATAGCGACCGCGATAGTTTTCCGAGACGATGGCCTGTTCGAACGCCTCAACAATACGCGCCACCCGGTCGTGCAGAATGTGCGGAAAGCGCACCAGTAATGGCAATTGCAGACCCTGGCTGCGCGCCGCCTCAACGATGCGCGTCAGGCGGATGTCGCCGCCGTCGTGGCGTACGGTGACGCGGCCATCGTCGGCGATGCCGAAATAACCTTCAGACCAGCGATCAACGTTGTAGCGTTCCAAAGCGTCATTAACGGACCAATTCATTAGCAGGTGAACTCTCGTGTAGGGCGGAATGGGTAAGGGTTTTGCCGATTGTAGTGCTTTGTTGTTGCGCCGCAATTAGTGATAATGCGTGGCTCGCTTTTTCAGCGGTCTCAGTCTGCGACTCAGCCGGGCTGACGCCGACATTCATAATAAGACGACGTAAAGAGAGCCACGCCATGAACAAGAGCGTTATCAGCACCGATCAGGCCCCGGCGGCCATTGGTCCCTATTCGCAAGCCATCAAGATGGGCGACACCGTCTATTTGTCCGGCCAGATTCCGCTGGTGCCGGAGACCATGACGCTGATCGACGGCGACATCTCCGCTCAGGTGCATCAGGTGTTCCGCAACTTGCGTGCGGTCTGTGAAGCGGCCGGTGGCAGCTTGCAGGACATCGTTAAACTGAATATCTACCTGACTGACCTCGGCCACTTCGCCACGGTGAATGACATCATGACCGAATATTTTGTGCAGCCGTATCCCGCCCGCGCAGCGATCGGCGTGGCCGAACTGCCTAAGGGCGCGAATGTGGAAATGGATGGTGTATTGGGACTGGCCTGAGCCAGCCCCGGCAGGAAAGGGAAACGCTTAGCTGCGGCTGGCTTTCTTGCGCGCCTTCAGGGCCGCACGGGCATCTTTGTAGCCTTGCCAGTGAACTTGCAAGGCTGCCAGAGCACTGAGCAGCTTATGGGCGCCGCGGCGGCGAGTGAGAATTTTAGGCAGAGGCTTAGCCATTGTCTGAATGTCCTGATTTGCAATCGCCCGGCTGGGCCGGTTTTGATAAACTAGAGCGTCATTTAACGATCCCGGCCCAGCATGCGTCAAGCCAAAGCACCTCGCCCCAGAAAAACCCGCCAACGCGATTCCCGCGTCACCGAGCGGTTCCGTTATCGCGATTTTCTTGCCCCGCGCTATTGGGGCGCCTGGTTGTTTGTCGGTTTTATTCACAGCATCGGTCGGCTCAGCGAACGGGGCCGGGTCCGGGTGGCGCGCTGGTTAACGCCGCTGTTGATGGCGGCGGCGCGCAGTCGTCGTCATGTCGCTGACCGCAATCTCACGCTGTGTTTCCCCGATTTAAGCGAAACCGAACACCGGGAACTGCTCAAACGCAGCTTCTTCTCGTACATTCTCGGCATGCTGGAAACGGCGCGATCCTGGGTGAAACCCATGGAACCGATGCGCGACAAAGTCCGCTGGGAAGGGCTGGAACATCTCGATGCCGCACAGCAGCAGGGCAAGGGTGTGCTGTTGGTGGGTGGTCACTTCACCATTCTTGATATGGCCGGTGCCCTGTTTGGTTTGATCCGAGAATACGATCTGATTTACCGCAAGCACGACAACGAGCTGCTGAATTATTTTATGACCCGCTCACGCGAACGCTGGTGTTCGCGCAGCATTGCCCGGCGCGATATGCGGGGTTTGATTCGGTCGCTGCGTGAAGGGCGCATTGTGTGGTACGCGCCGGATCAGGATTACGGCCGTAAGGCGTCCACCTTTGTGCCGTTTTTCGACATTCCCACCGCGACCGTGACCATGACCACCAAGCTCGCCAAGTCGAGCGGTGCGGTGGTGGTGCCGGTATTTTTCTATCGCGATGAAGACCCTTGTCGTTATGTGGCGCGCTTTGAACCAGCGCTGCCGATTCCCAGTGACGACGAAGATGCTGACGCTCGGGCGTTTAACGAGTGGTTGGAAGCGAAAGTGCGTGAGCAGCCCGAGCAGTATTTGTGGTTGCACAAACGTTTTAAGACCCGCCCGGAAGGCGAACCGTCGGTCTATTGATCGACGGTCATCCGACACGCCGGTCACGGCGTATTGCATAAACCTGCCCAGATCGGAAATTGCCCATGCTCAGTAACGAAGCCCTGGCCGTCCAGGAAGCCTTGATCGCCCGCGGATTGGAAACCCCTATGGTGCCCAACGACTTGAATCGCGATCAGAAAGTGGACCGCATTGAGCGTTTAATGGCCGAAGTCGCGGGGACGCTGGGATTGGACCTGGCCGATGACAGCCTTGCAGAAACACCGCTGCGCATCGCCAAGATGTACGTTGATGAAGTGTTTTCCGGTCTGGATTATCAGCACTTTCCTAAGATCACCCAGATCGACAATAAAATGAACGTCAGTGAGATGGTGCGAGTCCGCGATATCGAAGTGTTGTCGACCTGCGAGCATCACTTTATCACCATCGACGGTTTGGCGACGGTGGCCTACTTACCGAAACAAACCGTGATCGGCCTGTCGAAGATCAATCGCATTGTGCGTTTCTTCGCGCAACGACCGCAGATTCAGGAACGTCTGACCCAGCAAGTGCTGGTCGCTTTGCAGACATTACTCGGCACAGACGATGTGGCGGTGCAGATCGACGCCACCCATTACTGCGTCAAAGCGCGTGGCGTTCGCGACGCTCAGTCGCGCACCGAAACGCAAGCCTTGGGGGGCGTGTTTTTGCAAGACGCGGCGCGGCGGAGGGAGTTTTTAGGCGCCTGAGTGGCGCTTTGGGAGACGCTTGACGGGAAACGCTGAACGCCGAGCTAGGTTTTTTACCTATCGAGCGTCTCCCGTCTCCCGTTAAGCATCAAGCAGGCGCCGCGAGGCGCCAACGGCGCCTCAATGCAACTTCAAGCGCGGCCGAATCGCATGATTCAACCGGTCAATTAACGCCAGCATCAAGGTTCGCGTCACGCCGTGCAGCGCCATCTGGTGTTGGCGATAGAGGCTGATGTACACCAGCCTAGCCAGGCGACCTTCAATCATCATCGAACCGCGCGTTAAGTTCCCCATCAACGAACCCACGGTGCTGAATCGGCTTAGGCTGATCAGTGAACCGTGATCTTTGTAGTGATAGTCCACCAGTGGCTTGCCGGCTTTCTGGCGCTTGAGGTTTTTGAAAATGTGGCTGGACATTTGGTGCGCCGATTGTGCGCGTGGCGGCACCCAACTGCCATCGCTTTGCGGGCAGGCGCAGCAATCGCCGAGCGCCCAAATGCGTTCATCGCGGGTGGTTTGCAACGTCTGATTCACCATCAGTTGGTTGTTGCGGGCACTTTCTAAACCAGCCAGGTCTTTCAGAAAATTCGGTGCGCGAACACCGGCGGCCCAGACCATGATGTCGCCGTCGATCATTTCACCTTCGTCGGTTTCCAGTGCGCCCTCGTGGCCGCGAACCACCTTGGTGTTATGGCGTACTTTCACGCCGAGCTTGCTCAGTTCTTTAACCACGGATCCGGCAATGCGATCGGGCAGCGCTGGCAAAATGCGCGGACCAGCCTCAAGCAGGCTGACCTGCAAATGTTCCGGGCCGATGTGGTCGAGGTCGTAGTCCTGCATCACTTTGGCAGCGTTATACAACTCGGCCGACAGCTCCACACCGGTCGCGCCACCGCCCACGATCACCAGTTTCAGCTGCTCGTCGCCACCGGCGGCACGGGCGCGATCTTGCTGCAAAAAGGCGTTGAGCAAACGACGGTGGAAACGTTCAGCCTGGCCCGGCGCATCGAGCATCATGCAATGATCGGCGATGCCGGGAATGCCGAAATCGTTGGTGACACTGCCGAGCGCAAAGATCAGTTGGTCGTAATGCACGCGGCGTTCGTCGAGCACCGTCTGGCCTTCTTCATCGACCAGGGGGGCCAGTATCACCTCACGCCGGTCACGGTCGAGACTGTTAACGCTGCCGAGAGTGAAGTGGAAACCATGCCGCCGGGCATGACCACGGTAATTCACTTCATCGACACCCGCGTCCAATGAACCGGCAGCGACTTCGTGCAGCAGAGGTTTCCAAAGATGGGTGTTGTTGCGATCGATCAGGGTGACGCGTGCCTTGCCTTTGCGTCCCCACAGGCGTCCAAGCCGCGTGGCCAGTTCCAGTCCTCCGGCGCCGCCGCCGATGATGACAATCTGTTCGATGTCGTTGCTCATGGATAGATCCCAAAGTTGTGTAAGAAATCGTTGGCTGGCTGCTCGATCGTTTCAGACGATCTCTTAAGATACGAAGCCAGCGGTGTTCGGATTCAGTCTGACCGGTGTGGCGTAGGCTAACGGCCATTGCCAGCAATCATCAAAAGAACACTTTAACAAGATTGCCGCCAGGGCACGCAAACTGCCCGCGTGGGCAATGATCAAATCGTGCTCGCCAAGTTGAACCGTCTGCGCCCACTCGGCGACGCGGCGGAAAAGCTCGCGTCCGCTTTCACCGCCGGGGATGGGATAATCCAATGGGGCTTGTGCCCAGCTATCGAGGCTGGTGCGATCCACCGCATCCCAGGGCAGCCCTTCCCAATCGCCAAAATTCAATTCGCGCAACGCCGAAACTCGTTCTGCGTTGCTGTCTAAGGTGAATGCCAGTTCAGCGCAGCGTGGTGATGGGCTGGTGAACAGGCGTTGCCAAGGCGCCAGTTTTGAATGGACCCGCTGGGCGGTTTGCGATGGCTCTTCCACCAAGATGGGGTCGCTGTGACCATAACAGAAGCCGGACTCACGCGGTGAGCCGTGGCGTAACAGCTGTGGACTGTTAAACACCGAGTGCCACCCAGACCAATAACAGCAGCAGCTCCTGCAATTGTTGCGCAGCGCCAAGGCAATCGCCGGTATAGCCGTCGAGCCGACGACGGAACCAGCCGACTAAAACGGCGCGCAAAAAGACCGCCAGCAGTAATGCCCAGAGCGCACCTTGCCAAGGTAGAACTGCTATCAACACTAGGGGCAGGGCTGCGATGATCGTTGCACTGAGGCCAAAACGCGTGGCCAATGGTTTGCTTTTGCTGCTGGCATCGGCGCGGGCGTAGTCGAGTGTCCATAGCGTCGATATCGCCCAGAAACGACTCCAGCAGTGTAACAGCGGCAGCAGCCAGAAGGCGGCCATTGGTTCGGCTGTCAATACTTCGAACAGAGCTAAGCCGCGTAAGCCGAGGGTGACGATCAGCGCCGCTGCGCCATAAGTGCCCAGGCGGCTGTCTTTCATAATGGTCAGAGCCGCTTCTTTGCTGAAACCGCCACCGAGGCCATCGAACACATCGGCCAGGCCGTCTTCGTGAAAAGCACCGGTCAGCAGCAAGCTGGCGCCGAGCATTAACCCGACGGCAAGTGCGACGGGTAAAACCAACTGCAAGCCATAAAAGATGACCGCAAGTAGGACGCCGATGATCAGTCCGATCCAGCTGAAATAACGGCTGCCTTGGTTCAGGTGGTCGTCGTTAAACACCACCTTAGGCGGCGCGGGCAAGCGCGTGAAAAACACCCAGGCGTTAAAGAAAGCGTGATACTGACGAGCCAGGGCGGCGATCATTGCGCATCGCTCCGACTGACACCGGCACTGTCGAAACTTGCCATGTTATTAAGCATGGCGAGCGCCGACTGAATCAATGGCCAGGCCAACACCGCGCCTGTGCCTTCACCGAGGCGCAGGTCCAGTTGCAACAAAGGTTTTGCATTCAAGGCGTCGAGTAATGCGCGGTGTCCGCTCTCGTCCGAACAGTGACTGAACAGCGCGTAATCGAGAATCGCCGGCTGATCTTTCCAGAGTGTTGCCAGACTGGCCGTTGCCAGAAAACCATCGACGATAAAGGCGTGACCGGCTTCGGCCGTCGCCGCCATGGCGCTGGCCATCATCGCCAGTTCCAGACCACCGAGATGCTGCATGATGGCGGCGCCATCGGTGAGTTGAGACGGGTGTTTGGCCAGTGCTGAGGTGATGACCTGGATTTTGTGGTGCTGCATCTGTGTCGATGCGCCCGTGCCAGCGCCCACACAATCGGCAGGATGACGGTGCAGGCTGGCGGCCATCAAGGCGGCCGCAGCGGTGGTATTGCCGATGCCCATTTCGCCAAAACTCAGCACATCAGCGCCGCTGGCTAACGACTGGCGCGCGCAATCCGCGCCGGTGGTAATGGCCTGTTCAAACTGAGTCGGCGTCATGGCCGGTTGTGTTGTGAAATCGGCGCTGCCGTTGGCGACGCGTGCCTGAACCAGATTGGGATGATCGGCCAGCGGCTCGCCCGCCAGACCGGCGTCCACGATTTTTAACGGCACCTGATGCTGGTTACAGAATTGATTAATGGCCGCGCCGCCGGCGAGAAAATTCTGCACCATCTGCCGCGTTACTGAACGGGGGTAAGGGCTGACGCCCTGAGCACAGACACCATGATCGGCCGCAAACACCCAATGCTGCAATGTGCTCAGGCGCGGATGGAGGGTGTGCTGAATACGGGCAATCTGGGCGGCGAGGGTTTCCAGCTGCCCCAAGGAACCGGGTGGTTTGGTCAGGTTATCCAGCCGCTGTTGGATGGACATATCGAGATCGGTCGGCAGGGCTTTAATGGCAAATGAATAGGGCATATCAGCGCGCTTTTAAGGTTTGCGGCAGGCCAGCGACGACCCAGGTGACTTCATCGGCCAGTTCGGCAACGGCCTGATGCAACCAACCGGCTTCATCGACAAAACGCCGGCTCAATTCGCCCAGTGGCACGATGCCCTGACTGACTTCATTGCTGACCAGTAACCAGTTGCCCTGGCTGCGTTGCAGCGCATCGAGAAACGCCTGCCGTTGTTGTGGCCAGTCCTCGGTATTCTCCGTCAGCCAGTTACTGAGCCAAAGCGTTAAACAATCGACCAGGACGGTGACGCCGTTTTGGTCAAATTCATGGATGGCAGCGGCCAGTTCGAGTGGAATTTCGTAAGTGTGAAAGCGGCCATTGCGTCCGCTTTGATGATGCGCAATACGCGCCTGCATTTCGGTATCGCCTGCGCGGGCGGTGGCGAGATAAATCAGCGGGTCGGCTTGGGTTAAAGCGCTGCGTTCGGCAAAACGGGATTTACCGGAACGGGCACCACCAAGAATGAAATGTACGGTCATGCAGTTGGCTTCCGAAATGTCCGCACAGCCTAACACAAGGCGTTGGGGGCACGCTGTAGATACGCCGACACACCTTAAGAACGCTCATCGGCGGACCGATGCGACACATTCTCGGACACAGACGACACCTCGGCAGTCAGGTTTTAAGGCCCGTTGCCGACAGACTGATGTCGACCCGTGTTAACAACCAAGGGTAGGGCGTTTTGCGATGCTGCGCCTAATGTCGTTCTGCACTGAGAGGAGAAAGACGATGGACCTGGGTTTTCCGGTTTATACGATCGATGCCAAACAGTTTGAGAGAGTAAAGCCACTTGAACCAACCCCCCTATCGCCCGGCAGCGATGAGGTCAGCCAACGGCCCTCCCAACACTCGACAGTGACCATCACCCGAAGTGGTTACAGTGCCGGACCGGACGAAAAGACCGCGCAGTTTGCCAGCCAATTCGAATCAATGCAGACCTGGATGCAGGATGTTACCCAAACGGCGACGCCATTTATTAAGGCGATGGAGGCGTTGGAGACCAAGGCTGCTTTTGAATTGCCGTGGATGCTGACGCAAGACTGGGAGCTTTCGGTAGACGCCAACAACGAAGTGGTCGTCCTCGGTGAGAATCTGTCGGCCTTTGACATCGATACCATCAAAGAATTCGCCGGAACATTCGATATTGCCGCTAAAGGAGCGGCCATGCGCGACAGCACTCTGAAAGCCATGGAACAGGACCGGGGTCCCTTGATGATGACCCATGGTCTCGGTCGATTTGATCTCACCAAAGATAACTTTCAAGACATTGTTCAGTTGCGTGAGTTAGCGGCGAATACGCCTGCCATTGGCAAGTCGCCCTATAACCCGAACCCGGAAAAAGTCGATTATTTCGGTAGTTTTGTGGCTAAGACGTTAACCAGCCAATTGGAGTTGCGTGCAGAGGTGCGCTACGACGTTCCACCTCCCATCAGCCTGTATATTTAGGCTCGCTGATGAGTCGCACGGCCACAGACTGACGTGCGACTCATCCATCCGGTCAGCGATATTAGTCGCTGAGTTCGACCTAACGTCAGCTCACCACGTCGGCCAGATTACCCTTGGATTCCAGCCAGGTTTTGCGATCGCCCGAGCGTTTTTTGGCGAGCATCATGTCCATGATTTCGCGGGTGGTTTCGGCGTCGTCGATGCGCAGTTGCACCAGGCGGCGGGTGTTCGGGTCCATGGTGGTTTCGCGCAGCTGGATGGGGTTCATTTCACCCAGACCTTTAAAGCGGGTGACCTGCGGTTTGCCTTTTTTCTTCTCCGCCTGGATGCGATCGAGAATGCCGTCGCGTTCGGAATCGTCCAGTGCGTAGTAGGTTTCCTTACCGATATCGACGCGGTACAGCGGCGGCATGGCAACGTGCACGTGGCCATTTTCGACCAGGGTGCGGAAGTGTTTGACAAACAGCGCGCACAGCAAGGTGGCGATGTGCAGGCCGTCGGAGTCGGCGTCGGCGAGGATGCAGACTTTGCCGTAGCGCAGACCTTCGAGGTTGTCGGTGTCCGGGTCGACGCCCAATGCCACTGCAATGTCGTGCACTTCCTGGCTCGCCAGCAGTTCGTTGCTGTCGACTTCCCAGGTGTTCAGAATTTTACCGCGCAGCGGCATGATCGCCTGGAAAGTCCGGTCACGCGCCTGCTTGGCGGAACCGCCGGCCGAGTCACCTTCCACCAGAAACAACTCGGAACGAGCGCTTTCCACGCCGGAGCAGTCGGCCAGTTTGCCGGGCAATGCCGGACCTTGTGTGACCTTTTTACGGGCGACTTTTTTGGCTTGTTTCAGACGTGACTGGGCGTTGTTGATGGCCAGTTCGGCAATCTGATCCGCGAGGTCCGTATGCTGGTTCAGCCACAGTGCGAAGGCGTCTTTCACGATACCCGCGATAAAGGCCGACGCCTGACGCGACGACAGTCGTTCTTTGGTCTGGCCGGAAAACTGCGGATCGCGCAGTTTGTACGACAGCACGTAATGGCATTTGTCCCAGACGTCTTCCGGGCTCAGTTTGACGCCGCGCGGCAGCAAGCCGCGGTAGTCGCAGAATTCACGCAGTGCATCGAGCAAGCCCTGGCGTAACCCATTGACGTGAGTACCGCCCAGCGCAGTGGGAATCAGGTTGACGTAACTTTCCTGAACGCCTTCGCCACCATCGGGCAGCCATTGTACGGCCCAGTCGACGGCTTCTTCTTCGCTGCTGTAAGCGCCGACGAAGGGTTCGGCCGGCAGCGGGTCGTATACCGCAGTGGCGGAATGCAGGTAGTCACGCAGTCCGTCTTCATAGAACCAGTGGTCGGTTTCGTCTTTTTCTTCGTTGTAGAAAGTGATGCTTAAGCCCGGGCAGAGCACGGCCTTGGCGCGCAACACATGACGCAGGCGGCTGACCAGAAATTTGCCGCTGTCGAAATATTTAGGGTCGGGCAGGAAACGCACCGTGGTGCCGGACTCGCGTTTGGGACAGGTACCGATTTCTTCCAGCTCAGAGGCTTTTTCGCCATCGGCAAAGCCCATGCGGTAGATTTTGCCGTTGCGCTTAACGGCCACTTCCAGCAGTTGTGACAGGGCGTTAACCACCGACACACCCACACCGTGCAAACCACCGGAGAACTGGTAGTTCTTGCCAGAGAACTTACCACCTGCGTGCAGACGGGTGAGGATCAACTCGATGCCCGGTACGCCGTGTTCGGGGTGAATGTCGACCGGCATGCCGCGGCCGTTGTCGGCTACCGACAGAGAGTTGTCTTTATAGAGCACCACCTCGATGCTGTTGGCATAACCACCGATGGCTTCGTCGACCGAGTTGTCGATGACTTCCTGGGCCAGGTGGTTGGGGCGGCTGGTATCGGTGTACATGCCCGGGCGCTTGCGCACCGGGTCGAGACCACTGAGTACCTCGATGGCATCGGCCGAATAACTGCTCTGACTCATGTTGCGGTTTGCCTCGTGCAAAAACGGGTTCGGCGCTGGGCCGGGTTGAATAGGCTCAAGGATACTGCCCCGACGCCGCCGGCGTCGAGTTTCGGCTGAAATTTCAGGCAGTTAGATAGGCTTAATAGCCTTTGATGCTGAAGTCGATCTCGAAATCGACGTCTTCGACGCGGGTCAGGCCGGTGTCGATCTGACCATCGGGCTGCAGCTGCAACCAGCGGTAGCCGGGGCCAGCGGTGTCGACATCGAAATCATCCGACTTCGGTGTGAACTGCACGCAGGTTGACGGCGTCGACAGATGGCGAATGTTATTGATCATGCGATCGCTGGCCTGATGCACATGACCCCAGAGCAGACAGCGAACGTTGTTGTGTCGTCCCAGCACCGCCTGCAAATCATCCGGGTTGTCGATGCCGATTTTGTCCATCCACACGCTGCCCATCGGGCAAGGATGATGATGGAAGGTGACCAGAGCGTGTTTGTCGGTGTGCTGGGTGAGCAGTTGATCGAGCAGTGCCAGTTGGTCGTCGGCAAGGCGGCCGTAGACTTTGCCCGGAACCGTGGAGTCGAGCAGAATAACCACCCAGTTTTCGAATTCGTAGTACGGTCGACCAACGGATTCGTGACCTTCAAGCGCCGTTTTCATGTTGTCGACTTTGTCGTGGTTGCCCGCTGTCCAGCGCAGGGGCGCGTTCAGCGGCTGCATCAATTGAATAAAGCGGCGGTAGGCTTCGACCGAGCCATCTTGAGCGATGTCGCCAGTGGCCAGCACTAAGTCGATGTGATTCTGTTCGGCCTGGATGCGTTCAAGAATATGATCCAGACCTTTTTGAGTATTCATGCCCAGCAGAGTGCCGTCCTGGCTGGCGTGCAAATGGGGGTCGGTGATCTGCACAATATTCAGAGTTTGGTGAGTCAAAATCAAAGCCTGAAGTCCGTTCGTTGAGCGTTATTTGTACACCAAAGTAGTGCTAAAAGCGACCTTCTCGCCGCGTTTAAACGACTATTAACTCGATCATGATTTTTTTAGAGCCAGCGTTATTAAGGCGCCGTCCAAGCCGGTTCCGCAATGCCGTGACGTAATAAATGCGCCAGCCATTCACCCAGATAAAAGTTGGCCTGGGCTTTTTCGTCAATCTGATACATCCGCTCGTTGGGGTAAGGGTACACCCCCGACAACTGGCGACCGTTATCCCAACTGACGACTTCGGCCATACGCGCGTCATGATACATGCGGATGGTTAATTGCATGTCCTGAATCGGTTCCGGTAGGGCCGGGTTTGATTTGGTCAGAATCAGCGTGGACGTGAATTTAAAACGCTCGATAACAGCGACTTCCATTTGCACCGGAGCCTCAGCGCTGCCGTACCAGTGAAACCGATACTGGGGCTGATCCAGGTCGCCCAGCAGTTTTTCCAGGCGCAGAAAATTCGCCTCGCTGAGGGCATTCTGTTCTGGCAGGTCCGGTACGTAGCGTTTTGGCATAAAACCCTTATTGGCTCCAGTGTTGGCGTAACCAAGCTTCGTTCAGTTGCAGCCATTGCAACGCAATGAGCGCTGCGGCGTTGTTGATGGTGCCGTCCTGGCAGGCGGCGTAGGCTTGCGCAAAGGGCACCCGCAGCACGCGGATGTCTTCACCTTCTTCATCCAGACCATGCACGCCGGTGGCTGCGCTGGCATCGGCTTCGGCTATATAAAGATAGACGCTTTCGTTGCTGCCGCCGGGCGACGGCAGATAATGCGAGATGGGGTGCAGGCGCCCAAGTTCAACGCCGGCTTCTTCGACGGCTTCACGGCGAGCCACCTCTTCGGGGGATTCGTCTTTGTCGATCAGACCCGCCACCACTTCGAGCAACCAGGGGTTGGGTGTTTTTATGGCGCCGACACGGAATTGTTCGATCAATACCACTTCATTCAGTGCCAGATCGACCAGCAATACGCAGACGGCATCCAGACGATCCATCATTTCCCGGGTGATGGTCTGCTCGCCGCCGTTGAAGCGCTGATGGCTGATGGTCAGCCGATCCATCTGGTAAAAGCCTCGATAGAGTGCATCGCGCTGGTCGATGCGGAACTGGAAATCGTCGGTATCGCGTTTCATGCGGTCCTCAAAGCGGGCGGTGGTTGGAGTGAACGCCTGGGTTTTATACGGCGATGCGGTCAGGGTTGGGCAGTATGACACAGCACCCGTTAGCGGATAAGGCAGGATGTTCGCTTTCCTACAATACTGGGCAGGGCGTGACTTTTGGGGCTGTTTTGCCTTGCCAGGCGCCCCCACAATGTCGACCTATTGGCGTAAAGTCGGGCGCTTAAGCTGCATAAAGCAAGCGGTTGTCCGCATAATGATGCCACCCCATTCATCCTAGCTTTGAAGAGACAGCGTGATGCGTTTACGAACCCTGGCTGGTGCTCTGGCACTGGTTGTTACTTCCGGTGCCTGGGCTCAGGTTTCCCTGATGGATGTCTACCGTCAGGCGTTGGATAAAGACCCCGAAATTGCTGTACAGCGACTCAATCAAGAAAACGCCTCTGTGCAGGTGCAAAGTGGCCTGAGCCGATTGCTGCCGTCTGTGAATGCGCAGGCCGGTTGGAATACCAGCAGCACATGCAGTACCGCCCAGACCGCAGGTGCGGATTACCAGCTGAGCCCGGATTTCGAAAACTGTCAGACGACCTCAGCCAGCATCAGTGTGTCGCAGAATCTGTTTGCGCTGGCAGCGGTTGACGCCTACAGCGCTTTGAAACTGAATGCGTCGCGCGTCGAAATTCAAACCGAGGCCGCGCTGCAAGACTTGATGGTGCGTGTCGCCGAAGCTTACCTGAACGTGCTGCGCGCTCAGGATGCTCGTGACTCCATCGCCGCTCAGTTAGCGGCGGTTGAGCGTCAGTTCGAACAGACCGAACAGCGCTATGAAGTGGGTCTGGTCACCGTGACCGACGTTATGGATGCTCAGGCAACCTTGGATGAAACCCGCGTCGCCTTGATTCAGGCACGCAACAGTGCCAGCACGGCGTTGCAGAATCTGTCCGTGCTGATCGGTGAAACCCCCGACGCTGTCCTGACACTGGGTGATGATCTGCCGGTTGAAATGCCGGATGAAGGCGAGCTGCAAGATTGGATCGATTTTGCGTTGGCCAATCACCCCGACGTGCTGGCCGCCGAGCAAGGCCTGGCCTCAGGTGAGAAAGAGCTGCGCGCGCGTCGCAACAATCGCCTGCCGGTGCTCAGTGCCAATGCCTCGGTGAGCTATCAGGATGATCCGACGGACGGTTTTGATTTTGACGAAAAACTGGGCTCGTCGGTTGGCTTGTCGTTGACCATTCCGTTGTATACCGGCGGCGCGACGTCCTCCGAGATCGTCACCACTGGCCTGAACAACAACATCGCCGAACAGAACCTGGAACTGCTCAAACGTGGCATTACCGTTCAGGTGACCAACCTCTACCATCAGGTGCAAACCGACGTGCAAAACATCCAGGCACAGGCGCAAGTCGTAGCCTCGCGTGAAAGTGCATTGGAAGCGACTCAGGTGGGTTATGAAGTCGGCACCCGTAACATTGTTGAAGTGCTCAATGCCCAACAGGCGCTGTTCCAGGCGCGTCAGGCCTATGCCGATGCGCGTTACAACTATGTGTTTGACCGTCTGCAACTGAAAGAGGCGGCGGGTCAGCTGAGCGAAGCCGATCTGGCTGGTCTGGAGGCTTACCTTGTCCAACCCTGAAACGCTGGTCGTTCATCATCTGGAGTACTCCCGTTCGCACCGGGTGTTGTGGCTGCTCGAAGAGATGGGCCGGTCTTATGAGGTGAAGCGGTACCCCCGCAATGCCTCCTGGCTGGCTCCGAAGGAGCTGCGTGAGGTGCACCCGCTGGGTAAATCGCCGGTGCTGACACTGAATGATCAAACGCTGGCGGAAAGCGGCGCCATTTTGGAGAGCCTGGTTGAGGAAAACCCGGATTGTGGTCTCGGCATTGCGCCGGGCGAATCGGGGCGCAGCGATTACCTCTACTGGCTGCATTACGCCGAAGGCTCGTTGATGCCGCTGATGGTGATGACGGTGGTGTTCCGTAAAATCCCGCAGGGCAAAATGCCATTTTTTATTCGGCCCATCGCGCGGATGATCAGCCAAAAGGCGGTCGAAACCTTTCTGCGCCCTCAGGTAACCACCCATTTGAAGGTGCTGAACGATTGGCTTGGTGGCCGCGATTGGCTCGCGGGTGACAAACTCACCGCGGCCGATATCCAGATGAGCTTTCCACTGGAAGCAGCCGCCAGCCGTTTTGGTCTGAACGACTATCCGGCCATTCAACGCTATCTTGAGCGGCTGCGCGCCCGCCCGGCGTATCAACGTGCGCTGGAAAAAGGCGGTCCGATGACGCCGGCCTGATCGGTTGTCGATGCATAAAAAAATCCCGCCTAAGCGGGATTTTTTTGCCGGTCAATCAGTGCACCAGGCGATATTGCGCCACGGCCTGTGAAATTTCCCGACTGGCGTGTTCCAGCTGATTGCTGTCGTTGATCAGGTCTGTCATATCACGACCGGTTTGCTGAGCGGTATCGTGAATGCGTTCCACGCTGGCGCGAATCGTTTCGGTGGCGTGCTCCTGAATGCGGACAGTGTCGGCTACCGAGCGACTGATCTGATTCATGCCGTTGATGGCTTCGTGAATCAGTTGCAGTGCCCGGCCGGTGTTGTCGATGGTTTCGGTACTGCTGTTGGCTTGTTCAACGCCCTCACGGATAGCGGTCTTAACCCGTTCGGCGTCAGCGCGCAGCTGCTCGATTAAGCCACTGATGCGTAATGTAGATGCCTGAGTTTGCTTGGCCAGACCACGAACTTCACCGGCGACGACGGCAAACCCCCGGCCACTGTCACCCGCGCGAGCCGCTTCGATGGCCGCGTTTAACGCCAGCAAATTGGTTTGTTCAGCGATGGTGTTGATCATGGTGGTAACGTCGCCGACATCGACAATCCTTTGATCCAAATGGCTCAGCAGTTCAGCGGCGTTGTTGATGCTGGTTTTCATCGTCTCAACCGCGGTTCCAGCGGTGGCAATGGTGCTGGCGGTTCCCTGCATTTCTGCACTGGCGCGATCGGATACGGTATTCACCTCATCGCTCTGGCGGGTGATTGCCTTTAACTGATCGTGCAACGCCCGGACCGATTCGGCGATCGCCTGACTGTTGCTTTCCTGTTCGGCCAATCGGGCGCGGGTTTGCTGGTTGAATTCCAGCAAGGCATGAACGCTTTTATCGACTTCCGTCGAGGTCAGTGCCATGCGCCGCATATTGCCTTCGAACTGATCCATCATGGCGTTGAAACAGGCCGCCACTTCACCGGCTTCGCTGCCGATTTCCACGTCGACACGCGTCGACAGATCCTTACTTTCAATAACACCCTGCATGGCGCGCAAGGTGTCTAACCAACTGTTGGATGCGCCGTGTTCAGAGACATTCAGTCCCTGGATTTCGAACGCCTCGGATACGCGCAGCATCTTGGTCGCTTTCAGCGCCAGGAAGAGGATAAAGCCGGTTCCCAACGACCACAGCAAAACCGCGCCGACACCCAGTGCTTGCACGCCCAGCTGTGTCATCACGCTGTGATTAAGATTCTCCACGGGTGCCAGGAAAGCCAATGCCAGCGTGCCCCAGGCACCGGCAAAACCGTGGACAGCCACCGCGCTGACCGGATCGTCCAGCTTACAGACGCGCAGCAGGCACTCGCTGGCAAAGTGAGCGATCAACCCTCCGGTGGCGCCAATGATGACGGCACCCAGGGGATGCAGTACGGCACAACCGGCGGTAACCGCGACCAGACCACCCAGCACGCCGTTCAGAATTAACTCAATGCGAATCACCGGGCTGATCAATCGTCCCAGCACCAGACAGACAGCGCCACCAGCTGCAGCGGCCAGAGTGGTGTTGAACAGAATGCCCGGTACGGCGCTGTCGAACGCCAACTCGCTGCCGCCGTTAAAACCGAACCAGCCAAACCAGAGAATAAACACGCCGAGCGTGGTGAGAAGCAAGTCATGGCCCATCAGCGGGCTGACTTTGCCTTCGGCGGTAAAGCGACCAAAGCGCGGGCCTAATACAATGATGCCCGCCAACGCCAGCCAGGCGCCGGTGGAATGCACGACGGTGGAACCCGCGAAATCGATGAAACCGCGTTGCGCCAGCCAGCCATCGCTGTTCCAGATCCAGTGGCCGACCAATGGGTAAATCAGCGCCGCGATGACCACCGAAATGATCAGGTAGCCGCTGAAATGCATGCGTTCAGCCACGGCGCCGGAGACGATGGTGGCCGCGGTACCGGCGAACATCATCTGGAACAGGAAAAACATAATGTCGAAAGGAGCGTGGTTGTCGCTGAAAAAGAAGTCGCTGCTGCCAAACCAGCCACCAACAGAGCTGCCAAACATCAACGCATAACCGACCATCCAAAAACCGATGACCGATAACAGCAGGTCGGACATGTTTTTGACAGCGACATTAAAACTGTTCTTTTTACGGATCGACCCGGTTTCCAGCAGGCAAAAGCCCGCCTGCATGAAGAACACCAGCACGGCGCTGATGCCAATCCACAACAGGTCCAGTTTGGTATCAATATCCAGCTCAGGCAGGTCCGCGGCCTGAGTTGAAGTGCCGACACCCAGGAGGAATAACAAAGCAGCGAGGTAACGCCAAGGGCGCCTCGGCGAAGAAGGTAGCAGGGAAGCAATAAACATCACTCGTCCTCAAACAACAGGGCGGGTATTCGCGGGTTTGATTAGCGAGCTGCGTATCGTTCGAAAACCCTGTCGTTCTAGTGGACAGTGGTCGGAGAAGATTACTCGACCGGGTTTTCTTTGGACAGTATTTTGGCGATCAATCACTCAACAATTGACCAGCACCCTGCTATCGCCGGAATATTGGCGGGATGTCGCGATAAGATGAGCCGAGAACTCAACGATGCGTCCCAGCCAATACTCTCAACTGTGCGCTCTGGCGCGTCGTCATTTGCCCAATAGCAGCGATGTCGAAGATGTGGTTCAGGAGGCGTATCTGGCCGCATTCGAAGCGGGTCGTGTTGATTTCGAGGCCGTCGAGACACGCCAATGGCTGGTGGGCACCGTGCGCAATAAAGCGCGTATGGCGACTCGTTCCACGGTGCGTCGACAGCAACGAGAAACACTCTGGTCGAACGATGCTTGCGACGTCGCACCGACCGATCAAAACGCGGTGGCAGTCTGGCTCAAGCGATTAAGCCCGGCGCTAAAATCGGTCGCGTTACTGGCACTGTCGGGTCACAGTCGCCGCGAGATTCAGTATCTGCTGGGGCTGACCGATACCAGCTTGCGCCAACGCATCGTCTCACTGAAGCAGCAAGCCCGGCAGGAGGCGATGAGCACACCTGCGGATTTGCCGGGGTTACTGCCCGGCCTGGCGTACGGTCGGATTCGGCAGGCGTTGCTGTCCAAGCTGTTCTATCGCGGCGGTGCGTTGGCCAGTCACGACCCAGATGGCTATCTTTTTGTGATTCGCGGCTCACAAAATCCGGTGTGGCGGCAATAAGGCCATGAACCCACTGCAAGGAAACGACCATGACCTTTAAACCCAAAAGCGCCAGCATCGTCTATTACGTCAGCGATATTGTGCGCACCGAAACGTTCTACAACCAAACCCTGGCACTGGATCTGCAACGCATGGAAGGCGCCGAACCCTTCTGGTTGCAGGGTCAGTTGAGTAACGGCCTGGACCTGATCTTCTTCGAAATGGAGGGCGAACGCGGCAGTAGCCCGGCGGTCGTGTTTGAAGTGGATGACGGTGGCATTGATGACATTGTCGCCGAACTGGCCAACGCCGGGGTCACCATCGTGACACCCGTTTCTGAAGCGCCCGGTGGTTGGAGTGCCGACTTTCTGGACCCGGATGGCTTTGGTCTGGGCCTCTGGCAATCGGGCGAATTACCGCGATCGCTGAAGTCTTAACGAACGACCGGATTGAGCCAGCCCGGGTAGTGATTACCCGAGCTGGCTTTTTTGTTTGACTCGTTCGGTAATCTTCCTCATTATAAATTCGAGAGGTAAATTAAAAATAACAACCTGGTCCTGATCAGGGCCGTCGATACGAGAGGATTCACCATGTCGACCTATTTCAGCGAGATCGAGCCGGTTCGCTACGAAGGCCCAAATTCCGACAACCCTCTGGCCTTCCATCACTACGACGCCGACCGTGTGGTGCTGGGTAAAACCCTGGCCGAACAGCTGCGTTTTGCGGTCTGTTACTGGCACAGCTTCTGTTGGGATGGCGCCGATGTTTTCGGCGAAGGCACCTTCAACCGGCCCTGGCACACTGGCGCCGAACCGATGGCGCTGGCGCATCAGAAAATGGACGTGGCGTTTGAATTTTTCACCAAAGTCGGCGCGCCCTATTGGACGTTCCACGACTACGACATTGCTCCGGAAGGCGACAGCATTCGCGACAGTCGGCGCAATTTCGACGAGATGATTGAGCGCGCCGAAGCCAAGCAAGCTGAGACCGGCATGAAACTGCTTTGGGGCACGGCCAAAAATTTCGGGGCCAAACGGTATATGGCCGGCGCTGCAACGAACCCCAACCCGGAAGTCTTCGCCTATGCGGCGTCACAGGTACAGCATGCGATGGCCGCCACACACCGCCTGGGCGGCGCTAACTATGTGCTGTGGGGCGGCCGTGAAGGGTACGAGACATTGCTCAATACCGATCTTAAACGCGAGCAGGAACAGCTCGGTCGCTTTATGCAGATGGTGGTCGAGTACAAACACAAGATCGGTTTTAGCGGCACCTTGCTGATCGAGCCGAAACCGCAAGAACCGACCAAACATCAGTACGATTACGATTCGGCCACCGTTTTTGGCTTCCTGCAAAAATACGGTTTGGAAAAAGAAATTAAGGTGAACATCGAGGTGAATCACGCCACTCTGGCCGGTCACACCTTTGAGCATGAAGTGGCCACAGCCGCGTCACTCGGTATTCTGGGGTCGGTGGATGCCAACCGCGGCGATCACCAGAACGGCTGGGATACCGATCAGTTCCCGAACTCGGTCGAGGAAATGACGCTCGCTTGCTACCACATCATTCAGGCTGGCGGTTTTACCACCGGCGGTTTTAATTTCGATACCAAACTGCGCCGCACGTCCATCGCACCGAGCGATTTATTTCACGCGCATGTTGGCGCCATGGACGTGTTGGCATTGGCGTTCACCAAGGCCGCCGAACTGGTCGAGCAGAAGACGCTCAGCGATTTTGTCGAGCAACGTTATGCCGGCTGGCAGGGCGATCTGGGTCGTAACATTCTTGACGGCAAATGGGATCTGGAAGCGGTGGCTGATTACGCCGTTGAGCAGAACCTGAAACCGGAGCCGGTATCGAGCCAGCAGGAAATGCTGGAGAACCGGGTGAACCGGGTGATTTATAAGTAAGTCTTTGCTGCACCGGGTTGGATCGTCGGCGCCTGTTGCCGGCGAACCAACCGTTAACGGAAATGTTTTAACGCCAGCGCAATGATGCCTTTGCCGGTCATGTCCAGTGACCAGGGGTAGGGATCGATGTCGGCGCGGCCGATCAGTTCCGGAATCAATGAATCATCAATGCCTTCCACAATACCCGCCTGCATCTGTTCAAACGCGCGTACGCCCGGGCCGGTCACAACCACCTTTTGCGGACTCAGTAACGCCAGGATGTTCGCAATGCCAAACCCCAGTGCTTTGCCGGCCTGATGAAATAAGCGACTGGCAGCGGCATCACCGTCGACGGCCAGCTGGGTGAGTCGGCCCATCTGTTTTTCCGATGGGTGACGGCGGTCGGTGGCGGGCAGATCCATCACTGCACTGGCGTCTCGATAGAGCGCGTAATCGGCGACATACGCTTCGATGCAACCGCGTTTGCCACAGGCGCATTGCGGGCCTTCGTGACTGAATTTGGTGTGACCGAATTCGGCAGCGGCACCAAAGTGACCGCTGTAGAGTTCGCCACCGACGATCAAACCACCGCCCACACCGTAGCCGATCATGATGACCGCGAAGTCGCGGCAATCGGCGTAGTCGGGTTGTTTGTGAATGGCGTAGGCGATGCAATTGGCGTCGTTGGCCAGCTCCACCGGGCAGTTAAACGCTTCTTCCAGCGCCCGGGTCAGGTTGACGTGACGCATGTTCAACGCCGGGCTCCACACCACATCGCCCGCATGGACGTCGACAAAGCCCTGAATGGCAATGCCCAGGCTGACCAGGCGTTGTGCCTGCTCGGGATAGTCGGCCATAAAGCGTTGCGCCTGGCTGACCAGCATCTCATTTAACGACGCCTGATCATGGGCCTGAGTTTTCGCAGTCACCACGCTTTCGGCCAGGATGTTGCCTTTTAGGTCGCCGAGCATCAGCCGGATTTCATTGATCGACAGCTTGATACCCAGCACACAGGCGTGATTCGGGTTCAGGTCGATCAACACGCGTGGACGGCCACGCCCGGTGCTGGGTGTTGGGGCATTCACTTCTTCAATGACGCCTTCGCCAGCCAATTCAGAGGTGATCGCGGTCACCGTCGCCGGACTCAGCTTGGTAATACGGCCAATATCGACGCGGGCCACAGGGCCGAAAACGCGCAGGGCGTTGATGATGTCGACGCGGTTAGCGGCGCGGATTTGTTCGGTGTCGGTCTTCTTCATGCAGCCGGCTCTGACTCTGTTCGGACAAGTCCGCCAGTTTAGGGTTTCGATACTTTTTAGTCGACTCTCGAAAATATTTTGACATCGCGAAGGCGGTTGTGGTCTATTTAGTTTGAGACGTAAATTTAGTGGCAAAGACCGCTAAGTCCCGGAGCGTCGCCAGACGCTGCCTTGGTAAAACAAAGACAAAAAACCAAGAGGACCCAACCATGACTCGCCTCAAGACCCTGCTGCCAGCCTCGTTGGCGGCGCTCAGCCTGACTGCCGCCGCTGTTGGTGTGCAAGCAGACGACGTTGTTAATGTGTTGCACAACCAACAAGACGAAAAAATCCGCGCCGCCTGGGAAGAGATCCGTCAGGATTTTGAAGCCCAGCACCCGGACATTCAGGTTAATCTGGAATTCCAGGACGATTCGGCGATGAAGCAACGCCTGCCGACGCTGCTGCAATCGTCAGCTAAACCGCATCTGTACTGGAGTTTTGGCGGTGCCAACTACCGCACCCGTGCCACCTCCGGTCTGCTGGCGGACATTACCGACCAGGCCGATGGCCTGCGGGAGAACATTTCGCCCGGAGCCTTATCGGCCTTTGAAATTGACGGCCGTCTCTATGGCGCGCCGTATCGACTGGCTCAGGTCGGTTTCTGGTACAACAAACGGCTGTTTGAAGAAGCCGGTGTCTCGGCGGACGACATCGAAACCTGGGATGATTTCCTGGCCGTCGTTCAGGACATTAAAGACGCTGGCATCACCCCGATCGCCGCCGGTGGTGGTGAACGCTGGCCGCTGCACTTTTACTGGACCTATCTGGCCATGCGCATTGGCGGACAGGACTTGTTCAACGACATTCTCGCCGACGAAGCCAGCTTCGATAACCCCGCCTATGTTCGCGCCGGTGAAGAGTTGCAACGCCTGGCCGATCTGGATCCGTTCCAGCCCGGTTATCTGGGCGCCAAGTACAACGAAGCGGCCAACGTCTTTGGCAATCACCAGGCGGCTATTCATCTGATGGGTGAGTGGGATATTGGCGTGCAGCGTTCGGAAAGCGAAAGCGGCGAGGGCGTCAATGACGATGATCTGGGTTACTTCAGCTTCCCGGCGGTTTCCGGTGGTGATGGCGACCCCAGTGCTACCCTGGGGGGGGTGGATGGCTGGGCCTTTACCGAAGGCAACGGCACCGATGCCGCGGTTGAATGGCTGACCTTCTTCTTGTCGCCGGAAAATCAGGCCAAACTGGCCGAGCAGGACATCATCATTCCGGTCGCGCGTGGCGCTGAAAGCGCGGTGCAAAACCCGCACATGAAGGTCATTGCCGAAAACATCGCGCGTTCATCCTGGCATCAGGTGTTCTGGGACCAGGCTCTGGGCGCCGATGTCGGTGGTGTGATCAACGACATTTCTGCCGAACTGACCTCCGGTGATGAAGACCCAGAAGGTGCGGTTGAACGCATTCAGGAAGCCTGGGATTTCCGCTGAACAGTCGATAATCCAATCGGCTTTGATACCGCCGTTATGCCTGTGAATGCATAATGGCTAAACAATAAAAATAACCGGCGTTGTCTGGGGGTTAGCTCAGCAGGCAACGACCGGTCGCGTTACTTAGGTCATCGTAATGAGCACCCAGACTTTGCCGTCTCAAGCATCCAGCTGGCGTCAACGACTGAACAGTTGGTTTTATCGCAATAACTCCGGCGGTCGACTGACAACGCTGTTGTTGTTTTTGCCGCCGGCGCTGACGGTATTTACGCTCTTTGTTATTTTGCCCATCAGCGAATCCGGCGTTTATTCGTTCTTCCGGTGGAACGGTTTTACCGAACTGTCCGAAGGCGGACGCTGGGTTGGCTTGCGCAATTTTGCGCAGATGCTGCAACACGATGTGTTTCATGTTGCGGTGTGGAATACGCTGAAAATTGTACTGATTTCTCTGGCCATTCAACTGCCGCTGGCCATGGCTGTAGCGCTTGCGGTGGCATCAAAAAGCCGGGTCAATAATCTGTTCCGGCTGATCTTTTTTCTGCCTTTTATTCTTGCTGACGTCGTCGCCGGTTTGATCTGGCGGTTTATCTACGACGGCGGAACCGGTTTAGTCGCTGCCGTTACCAGCGCCTTCAATATGGAAGCCTTCTATCCGCTGGCGGATTCCGATTGGGCGTTCAATGCCATTTTAGTGGTGGTGATCTGGAAGTACTTTGGTTACCACATGATGATCTACATCGCCGGGTTGCAAGGCATTTCCGACGACATGATTGAAGCCGCCAAGCTCGATGGCGCCAGCCCCTGGAAGATCATCATCAAGGTCAAACTGCCGCTGATCTGGCCGGCGATTCGCTTATCCATTTTCTTCAGCGTCATTGGTGCTTTGCAGTTTTTCGAGATGGCGATGCCCCTGGTGCAATCCGGTGGCCCGGGTGGCTCGGCGCACACCATCGTTACCTATTTATATGAGTTCGGCATCGTGCGTACGCGCGTCGGTTTTGGCAGTGCCGTTGCGGTGGTGCTGTTTCTGGCCTGCGCGGTATTTGCTTTCAGTTATCAGCGCTTTGTGATGCGCCAGCGCGACTAGGAGATTGTGATGACCGAAAATACTCAACTCGAAATCGGTTATTCAGCGCGCATCGCACGTTGGGGGTTGATGGCGATTACCGCCGCCTTTGTGCTGTTGCCGTTCTGGATTACCGTGCTTGGTGGTTTTAAAACTCAGGGCGAACTGCGCGCCAATCCGCTCGGTTTACCCGAGGTCTGGCAGACCAGTGCTTACTGGGATATTCTGATCAGTCCGAATACTTGGCGCATGCTGGGCAACTCCGTTCTGATCACCGGCTTTACCGTGGCGTTGGTGTTAATACTGGCATCGATGCTGGCGTTCACCTTTTCGCACATCAAATTCGCCGGCCGTCACTATCTGTATTCCTACGTCATTCTGGGCATGATGTTTCCCGGCGCCACCGCCATTCTGCCACTATTTATTAAGATCCGGGATCTGGGTCTGCTTGATACGTATGCCGGTGTCATTCTGCCGCAGGTGGCGTTTGGGCTGGCGATGAGTGTGCTGTTATTTCGCACTTTTTTTGAACAATTACCCAAAGATTTATTTGAAGCCGCGTTGGTCGATGGCTGTGGTTATGGCCGCTTTTTCTGGCGCATTGTGATTCCGCTGTCGCAACCGATTCTGGCGACGGTCGGCGTGTTTGTGTTGGTGCAAAGTTGGAATAATTACATCTTCCCGCTGATCATGCTGAACGATTCGTCGGTCTATCCCTGGCCGTTGGGTCTGATGGAATTTCGTGGTCAATACGGCGCGGAATGGAACCGCATTCTGGCCTACATCACCATCACCATTTTGCCAGCGGTGGTGTTCTTTTTATTCGCGCAAAAATACATCGTTGCCGGTTTAACCGGTGGCGCTGTTAAGGGTTAGTGGGGCTTCGATGAGTACTGATATTCATATCCAAAATCCGATTCTGCCAGGCTTTAATCCGGATCCGTCCATTTGCCGGGTGGGGTCGGATTATTACATCGCCACGTCCACCTTTGAATGGTATCCCGGGGTGCAGATTCACCATTCAACTGACCTGGTGAATTGGACCTTGGTAGCGCGCCCACTGAACAGGCCGGAGCTGCTCGATATGCGCGGCAATCCGGATTCCTGTGGCGTTTGGGCACCGTGCCTGACGTACAGCGAGGGTGTGTTTTATCTGGTTTATACCGACGTAAAACGCCACAGCGGCGACGCCAAAGATGCGCACAATTACATTACGACGTGTGCCACCATCGATGGTGATTGGAGTGCCCCGGTTTATGTGAATTCCAGCGGCTTTGATCCGTCGCTGTTTCACGACGATGACGGCCGCAAATGGTTCGTCAATATGCTGTGGGATTACCGGCCGGACAAGCCGTCGTTCGGTGGCATCGTGTTGCAGCAATTAGACACTGAGACGCTGCGGCCCTTTGGTCCGGTGCGCACAATTTTTCATGGCAGCAAGCTGGGCATGGAAGAGGGGCCGCATCTGTATAAACGCGATGGGTATTATTATTTGCTCACCGCCGAAGGGGGCACCGAATACGATCATGCCTGCACGCTGGCGCGGTCGCGCAATATCGATGGCCCTTATGAGCTGCATCCGCTGACGCACATCACCACCGCGCGCACGAACTCAGAGGCGCACTTGCAACGCGCCGGTCATGGCGACTGGGTAGAAACACCGGCAGGCGAGACCTTTTTAGTACATCTGTGCAGCCGGCCGTTACGCAATCGTGGTCGCAGTCCTTTAGGGCGGGAGACCGCTATTCAGCGTCTGGAATGGCGTGACGATGGCTGGCCCTGGCCGCTGGACGATGACCCGACACCCAGAGTGGCGGTTGTTCCACCCAAGGGTGTGAACGTGAAACAGGCTCCGCAACCGCGAGATGAATACAACGATTTTTCCAGTGCAGAATTGCCCATGGCCTTTCAATGGTTGCGTACGCCATACCCCGACCAGTTGTTCAGCCTGACGCAGCGCCCGGGTTATCTGCGTCTTTTTGGTCGCGAGTCGCTGGGCAGTTTGTTTCGCTCGGCGCTGGTGGCGCGCAGACAACAGGCCCATCGCTTCACCGCAACCACCACGCTCGAATTTGAGCCGGAGCATTTTCAGCAAATGGCGGGTTTGGTGTGCTACTACAACTCGCGCAAATATCACTATTTATATGTAAGTTTCGACGAGCAGCTGGGTCGTTGTTTGGCGGTGATGAGCTGTCAGGGTGACAGCAATGGCCATGCACTGTATCCGCTTTGTGATTCGCCCATTGCTTTGCCGTCGGGGCCAGTTGCGCTTCGCGCCGAGGTGCATGACGAGCACCTGTATTTCTCCTATGCCGTGGCCGGCGATGAATGGCAGCTGCTGCCTTTTAAACTTGAGCATTCCTGGCTCAGCGATGAAGCAGGTACCGGGGCCGGCAATAACTTTACCGGCGCCTTCGTCGGAATGGCCGCTCAGGATTTGGCCGGCACGGCGCGTGTCGCCGACTTTGCGGATTTTCATTATCAGGAGCACAGCTAACGCCGACTGAGGATTTTCGTTCGTCCTGCGGTGCCCCCTGGCCCGGTTTGTCTTGGAAGACGACCGGGTCTTTTTTATTCGCCTCCGGAATAAAAAATCACTAAAACAGTGCGAAAAACAACCTAATACCAAAGTATTCGGCCTTTCTATTGACTGTCGTGGTCTTTTTCGAGAAGAATAAATTCGCGTAATAAAAATAATATCGAAGTTCTCCTTCGATGGCTGTAGCGCAATAACAACAACAACGCAGACAAGCTAGGAGCAATTCATGAAACGTACGCTGATCGCACTCGGCCTGAGTGTTTGTGCCCTTCCTGCCCTTGCCCACGACATCACCGTTGGCGTGTCCTGGTCCAACTTTCAGGAAGAACGCTGGAAAACCGACGAAGCTGCCATTAAAGGTGCGCTCGATCGCCTCGGTGCTGACTACATTTCTGCCGATGCGCAATCGTCGGCCGCCAAGCAGTTAACCGACGTGGAAAGCCTGATCGCCAACGGCGCCGATGCGCTGATCATTCTGGCGCAGGATTCCAGCGCCATTGGACCGGCCGTTCAAGCCGCTGCCGATGAAGGCATTCCGGTGGTTGGTTACGACCGTCTTATTGAAAACCCGGATGCGTTTTACCTGACTTTCGACAACCGCGAAGTTGGCCGACTGCAGGCGCGCGCGGTGTTTGAGCAGCAACCAACGGGTAACTATGTATTTATCAAAGGCTCGCCTGCCGATCCCAATGCGGATTTCCTGCACGCCGGTCAATTGGATGTGCTGCAAGGTGCGATCGACAGTGGCGCCATACGTACTGTCGGTGAGGCTTATACCGACGGTTGGATTCCCGCCAATGCGCAACGCAACATGGAACAGTTTCTGACCGCTAACGATAACGCGGTGGATGCGGTGGTTGCGTCCAATGATGGCACTGCCGGTGGCGTGGTATCCGCGTTATCGGCACAGGGGCTGGATGGCGTTGTGCCTGTTTCCGGTCAGGATGGTGACCACGCGGCACTGAACCGCATTGCGCTGGGCACTCAAACCGTCTCGGTGTGGAAAGACGCTCGTGAGCTGGGCAAAGCCGCCGCCAACATCGCCTTTCTGATGGCCAGCGGTACGCCGCTGGACGACATTCCCGGCGCGACCACCTGGAGTGATGGCCCCAATGGTGTGGCCATGAACGCCATCTTCCTGGCGCCGCTGCCGATCACCCGCGATAACCTCAATGAAGTGATCGACGCGGGTTGGGTTGATCGTGCCACCGTCTGTCAGGGCGTTCCGTCCGGTCAGGTCGCTGTCTGTAACTGAGATTTGAATGAGCCGGGCGTTCGCCCGGCTTGCCATTCCAGTTGATCTTAATCCTTGCATAAAGGAGCTCAGTCCATGGCGACTCTTCTCGCCAATCCCGTGAAACGCTTTTTTGCCGCGACCGAAGCCGACTTGCGCATTCTCGGTATGGTCGCGGTACTGGCGGTGATCTGGCTCGGCTTTGGCCTGGCCAGCGATGGCGCTTTTCTCAGCGCGCGTAATTTGTGGAATCTCAGCGTCCAAACGGCCTCGGTGGCGGTGATGGCGACTGGCATGGTGCTGGTCATTGTCACGCGCAATATTGATTTGTCGGTCGGTTCGGTGCTGGGTGTCACCGGTATGATCATCGGCGTCACTCAAGCCGAACTGCTGCCCGCGCTGATCGGTTATGACCACCCCTTGACCTGGTTAATCGCTTTGTCAGTTGGCATTTGCGCTGGCGCTTTGATTGGCGCGTTACAAGGGTTCGTGATCGCCTATCTGGCGGTGCCTGCCTTTATTGTCACCCTAGGTGGCTTGCTCGCCTGGCGCGGTGCGGCCTGGTTGGTGACTTCTGGACGCACGGTCGCCCCCATGGACAGTCACTTTCAAATGATGGGCGGCGGTCCGGAAGGATCGGTCGGGGGACCGGTGACCTGGCTGATCGCCATCGCATTCTGCGCGCTGATCATCGCTGGCTTGTTACTGGGCCGTCGCCGTCGTCGGCTGCATCACTTTCCCTTACGTCCGGTCTGGGCCGAGGTGGTGATGGGTGTGGTTTATTGCTCGGCTGTTTTAGGCGCTGCGGCCGTTGCCAATGCCTACCACTGGCCGACGCGTGTTGCCGCTCGGTACGCTGAAGCCCAGGGCATGGCCGTGCCGGAAGGCGGACTGGTCATTTCTCATGGCTTTGCCGTGCCGGTGTTGATGGCGGTGGCGGTGGGCATTGTCATGACCTTTATCGCCACCCGCACCCGTTTTGGTCGCTATGTGTTTGCCATTGGCGGTAACCCGGAAGCGGCGGAACTGGCCGGTGTGAACACCCGCTGGGTGATCATGAAAGTCTTTATTTTAATGGGCATTCTGGCGGCCATTGCCGCGGCTATTTCCACGGCGCGTCTCAATGCAGCAACCAATGCGCAAGGCACGCTCGACGAACTCTATGTGATTGCCGCTGCGGTGATCGGTGGCACATCGCTGGCGGGCGGCGTTGGCAAAGTGGCCGGTGCCATGCTCGGTGCGTTGGTCATGCAGTCACTGCAATCGGGCATGGTGTTGGTGGGTGTCGATACACCGCTGCAAAACATGGTGGTCGGTTTGGTGCTGGTGCTGGCTGTCTGGGTCGATTCGCTGTACCGCAAGAGGGCGACGTTATGACCAACTCAAATCAAGTGCCTTTGGTGGCGATGGATAACATTTCCATCGCTTTTGGCGGCATCAAGGCGGTGGATGACGTGTCCATCGATTTGTATCCCGGCGAGGTGGTCGGTTTACTCGGCCATAACGGCGCCGGTAAATCGACCTTGATCAAAATTCTCTCGGGCGCTTACCAAAAACAAGGCGGCGAGATTCGCATCAATGGGCAACCGGTCACCATTAATAATCCGCGTGATGCGAAAGCACTGGGCATTGAGACCATCTATCAGACACTGGCCTTGGCCGATAACGTCGATGCGGCTGCCAATCTGTTTCTCGGGCGTGAGTTACGCACTGCCTGGGGAACCTTGGACGACGCGGCCATGGAAGCGGCCTGTCGCGAAGTGATGGGCCGGCTGAACCCGAACTTTAAACGCTTTAAAGACCCGGTTCGGGCTTTGTCGGGAGGTCAGCGTCAGTCGGTCGCTATTGCCCGGGCGCTGTATTTTAACGCGCGCATTCTGATTATGGATGAACCGACGGCAGCGCTCGGGCCGGAAGAAACCGCTCAGGTTTCCCAGTTAATTCAAAACCTGAAACAACAGGGCATCGGTATCTTTTTAATCAGTCACGACATTCACGATGTGTTTGATTTGTCCGATCGCGTCAGCGTCATGAAAAACGGTCAATTGGTTGGCACCGCACCGGTGAATGCCGTGACCAAGGACGATGTGCTGGGGATGATTATTCTGGGTAAATGCCCGGTGGCGGCAACCGCCGGGCCTGGCGCGCTGGTGGAGGAATCCGCCTGAGTAATTAACCGCCGACAACGAGGGCCGGTTCGATCATTTCATCGATCAGGCCCTCACGAATGGCCTGATGAGAAATGCGCATTGAATCGAGATCGAAAGCATGAAAGACGCGATGCAAAATGATGTAGCCGGCGGCAAATACCGCAATGCGACGCGGGTTTAATTCCAACAGTTGCGATAACTGTTGCTGGCTTTCGGCTTGCGTTAACACCGGATGCAATCGATCGAGCTGACGGCGTTCAATCAGTCCGTCGGAAATTAAGCCCAGATTGCTCAACGCCCAACTGACGGCTTTAATGCTGCCGGATGAACCAATGACGTCATCCCACTGAACGTCTTTAAAGCGATCACTGACGGTGGCGATCTGAGCGTCCACCTGAGCCTCGCACGCGGCCAATTGTTCGTTGGTCAGGCGGTCTTCATTGAGGAACTGGCTGGTTAGGGTTACACACCCTAAATCGAGGCTGGCAACCACTTCAGCCTGGCGGCCACTGCCGACAATGAGTTCGGTACTGCCGCCACCAATGTCCAACACAAATCGACGAGCATGCTCGTCGCGACCCTGAGACACCCCCCGATAAATATAGCGTGCTTCATCTTCACCACTGAGAATGCGGATGGGTTGTCCCAGCGCCGTTTCTGCCTGACTTAAAAACTGGGCATCGCCCATCAGACTGCGAAACGCACTGGTGCCAACGGCCGTTATATGGGCATCGGGAATTTGTTTGAGTGCATCGTGAAAATGAGTGAGACAGCGTAATGCCCGATTACGGGCTTCTTTGGTGAGGCGTCCGGTGGTGTTATCTACGCCTGCGGCGAGACGCACTAATTCACGCTTGCACTCAATGGATTGCAAGTGAGCGCCATCCGAGCGCATAACAACCAGATGGAAGCTGTTGGAGCCGAGGTCTATCGCGGCGTAAAGCGAAGGTGCGTTCATGGGCCAGTGAACATTTTATTATGTTTTGGAATATAGCCCCTCTGATAAAAAAATGACACCATTTCGGTGCATCAAGCCCGCAGGCTGGCCGTAATGGAGCCTCATCGTTCGCCTGTGTTATTATAAGATAATTATTCATGCCGACTCGGCATATCGATACCATCTCCCGGCTGAGAGAACCTAATGGCGGTACTGGAACGAAATCTGAGCTTGTCACAGCGCATGACCCAGGAATTGGGGCGCGCCATTGTGTGTGGCGAATACAATGTTCATGAAAGTCTGCCCAGTGAAGCCGTGCTCTGTGAAGACTTTGGCGTCAGCCGCACCGCGGTTCGTGAGGCGGTAAAAATGCTGTCGGCCAAAGGCATGATTTCCAGCCGTCAGCGCCAGGGCATTCGTGTCTTGCCGGAAGAAGAGTGGAACATTCTCGACCCGGATCTGCTGCGCTGGTCGCTGGAAAGTAACCCATCGATGCGGGTGTTGCAGGAATTTTTGCAGATGCGCATCGCCATCGAGCCCGAAGCTGCCTGGCTGGCAGCACGCCACGCAAACCCAGAACGGATACAAGCGATTCACGGCGCTTTGGATCGTATGGAAGCCGCGCGTGGCAAAGACCCGGAAGCCGCGCTTGAGGCCGATATCGATTTCCACATCAGCATTCTCTACGCCAGCGAAAACCGCTTCTTTATTCGCATGCGCGATTTCACCCGGACCGCTCTGAATGTGAGCATCCGTCACACCAACGTGATTAAAAGCAATCCGGCCGGTGTGGTGGCTGACCATGGCAAGGTGCTCGATGCCATCGAACGCCAGCAACCGGACGAAGCGCGCGATGCCATGTATGCGCTGATTGATGAAGCGCTGCGGTTTATCGAAAGTGAACTCGACCAGCCAGGCAAAACTGCCTGAAGCGCCACTGTCTCGATTTCCCAAGTCGTTTCTGACTTTCTCGTCTTTGTTGAACTGTTGACGGGCTCAGGTGGGAGCGTTAGTCTGTTTTTTCTATGTGATATTATAGTACAAATTGGTGTTTCATCCGATATCAGCGCGATGACCAACAATAAAAAGGAAAAACGATGCGACTGATTCAGTACCTAACCGAAAGCGGGCAACCGGCGATTGGCCGGGTTATTTCCGACACTGAGATTCAGGCGATCAGCCCGGAGAGTTCACTGTATTATTTGGCAAAGCGCGCCATCAGTGAGGGCATCAGCTTGGAAGAAGCGGTAGAGCGCGGAGCGACTGATGAGCGTCTGGATTATCAGACACTCGTCGATGAGCAGCGTCTGCTGCCTCCCTTTGCTCACCCGGATCCGGCGCATTTGTTTGTGACGGGCACCGGCTTAACGCATCTGGGCAGTGCCGATACCCGCGACAGCATGCACGCTAAAACCGACGGCAAAAGCGACGCCGAACTGACCGACAGCATGAAGATGTTTCGTCAGGGCGTGGAAGGCGGTAAGCCGGCAAGTGGGCAAGTTGGCGCTCAGCCGGAGTGGTTTTATAAAGGCGATGGCAGCATTGTTGCTGCGCCGGGCGCGGCCTTACGTTCACCGGCTTTTGCACTTGACGGAGGTGAAGAACCGGAGATCGTCGGTTGTTATGTCGTTGATGATCATGGCCAGCCATGGCGATTGGGTTTTGCGCTGGGTAATGAGTTTTCCGATCACCAGACTGAACGGCAGAATTATCTGTTGCTGGCGCACTCAAAATTGCGCCCTTGTGCGGTGGGTCCGGAATTATTGGTGGGCGATTTGCCGCAGGAAATTAATGGCATGTCGCGACTGCGCCGTGGCGATAACGTGGTTTGGGAGAAGCCCTTTGTATCCGGCGAAGCCAATATGAGTCACAGCCTGGCGAACCTGGAGCATCATCATTTTAAGTATGAATTATTCCGTCGCCCGGGTGATGCGCATCTGCATTTTTTCGGCACGGCGACCCTGAGTTTTGCTGATGGTATTGAGGCTCAGGAAGGCGATGTTTTTGAAATCGAAGCCGAGGCTTTTGGGCGGGCGTTGCGTAATCCGCTGAAGACGGTTGGTGATGAGAAGTTAGTAACAGTTAAGGGACTGTGAGTGCCCTTGGGCCGTATTCGCCAGCGGGCGCTTTGCTGGCGGTCCGCTGCGAGTACATCCCTGTAAGCTCGACGGCACACATCCCTGTGTGCCGACGCCCGCCAGCAAAGCGCCCGCTGACGAACACTCCATTGTGCTCGGCCGTCTGTCTTGAAAGTTAATTATTCACTCAGCGGCTGCGGCAACAAAGCCGCATCCGGCGTGCATTCCGGCAGGCCTTTGTAAGGCGTTGCGTAAGCAAGCAGGCTGCCGGCTTTGGGCTCGGCTTTGAGTTGTTCGTCGCTCATGGCTTCGGTGGCTGACGTTACAAAAAGAACGTTCAGATCGGGGCCGCCGAGGGAGACGCAGGTAGGTTGCGACGCTGGTAATTCATGCAGTGCCACCAGCTCGCCCGCCGGATTAAACCGCGCCACCGCGCTGCCGCCGAAGAGCGCACACATCAGGTAACCGTCAGCATCGATCAAGCCACCATCGGGGTAACCGCGGGGTGCTTTGGCGAAGAGCACTTCGTTGTTGATGTCGCCGGTTTTGGTGTCGAAATCGTAGCGACGGATTTGGCCAGTCGGTGTATCGGCGTGAAACATCTGCTGGCTGTCTGGTGACCAGCACAGCGTATTGGGAATGGTCAGGTCATTGATCACCGGCGTGGCGCCGGTTGAATCGAGTCGGTAGAGCGTACCAACCGGTTGACGGTCGCCCGTGTCGGAAGGAGCGTCCTGCATGGTGCCCGCCCAGAAACGGCCCTGGCGATCCACCCGGCCGTCGTTGAAACGATTGCTCGGCAAATGCCGTTCCGGTTGCGCCAGCCATTGGCAGTCGCCGCTGTCGGGTTCATAGAGCGCAAAGCCGCTGGCAAAGGCGACAAGCAGGCGGATTGGTTGGGTGTCGAGAACGCCGAAGGAGGTCAGCCGGTCGGGCGTGTGCCAGTCGGCCAGTTGCTGACTGGCCCAGTCGTAGCGATACAGCCGGCTTTGGTGGATATCGGTCCACCACAGCGTTTGGCTGGCGTGATGCCATTGCACGCCTTCGCCCAATTCATTGCCCAAATCCAGGCTGAACAGCAGTTCCAGTTGATCCGTCATTCATGCTCCCAAAGGCTCGCTTAATGCGAGCCGGTTTGCCATTGGCCATCTACCCGGCGACGCAGTTGCCAGGGGTTGGCGTCTTGCAGCGCAGGTGGCAGCACACCGGCCGGACTGTTCTGATAGCAGACCGGGCGCAGCCACCGATCAATCGCCGCGGTGCCGACTGAGGTAAAACGCGTATCGCTCGACGCCGGATGCGGACCACCGTGCATCATCGCTTCACAGACTTCTACGCCGGTCGGGAAACCGTTAAAGACCAGTCGGCCGACGCGTTGTTCCAAGGCGCGTATCAGCGATGCGTGCTGACCCAGTTCAGCGTCGGTGCCGTGCAGTGTACCGGTTAGCTGACCGGAAAGCGCGTTGGTCACCTCGGTTAACTGTGCCGCGTTATCGCACACTACGACCAGCGATGTTGGCCCAAACACTTCTTCCTGCAACGCCAGGTTGGCCAGGAAATCCTGAGCCGAAACGCGATACAACCGGGCCTGGCCGCAATAACCTTGGGCGCCCGGTTCGGCACCGGCGGCGACCTGTTTTACGCCGCTTTGCTGAGCCAGGGTGTCAGCGCCTTTTTGATAAGCACCCGCCACGCCCTGGTTCAACATAACGCCGGCGGGTTGATCGTTCAGCGCCTGGGCAGTGGCATTGATAAAGGTTTCCAGTTCGTCGCCAGCGATGCCAAACACCAGACCGGGGTTCACACAGAATTGGCCGGTGCCTAAAGTCAGCGACCCCACAAAACCGCTGGCGATATTCTCCGCGTCAGCTCGCAAGGCTTCGGGTAAAACCACCAATGGATTAATGGACCCCATCTCGCCAAAAAACGGAATCGGGTCGGGTCGATTGCTGGCTAATTGTTGCAGCGCTGAACCGCCACGATAGGAGCCGGTAAAGCCCACCGCTTTCACCTTCGCATCGGTGACTAACTGGGCACCGATGGCGTTACCCTCACCGGCCAAAAAGTTGATGACCCCAGCGGGCATGGCGCATTTTTCAGCCGCTTTGGCGAGCGCCTGAGCGACCAATTCACCGCTGCCTGGGTGAGAGTTGTGGCTTTTGACAATGACCGGGCAACCGGCTGCCAGAGCCGAGGCGGTATCGCCGCCGCCGGCAGAAAAGGCCAGCGGAAAATTGGACGAACCGAACACAGCGATCGGGCCGAGCGCCTGTTTAACAAAGCGTAAATCCGGACGCGGTGGCGTGCGCTCGGGCAGCGCCGAATCGATGCGCACATCGAGAAAATCACCGGCGCGAACAACGCCCGCGAACATCTTTAACTGATTGCAGGTACGGCCGCGTTCGTTCTCGGCACGGGCAAGCGGATAACCGGTTTCCAGACTGACGCGTTCAAGCAACGCGTCGCCCAGCGCCATAATTTCCTCGGCGCAGGCGTCTAAAAATGCCGCGCGATCTTCCAGACTGGTCGTGGCAAAAACCGGCGCCGCTTCAGCCGCTGCCGCCGTTGCCGCACGAACCTGCTCTTCACTGGCAAAGCTCAGCTCTGGACCGATCGATTCACCCGTGGCCGGGTTGACGGCCTGATAACTGCCGGCATCTCCGGC
The DNA here is from genome assembly GCF_003054965.1 of Saccharospirillum sp. MSK14-1. GTDB lineage: Bacteria > Pseudomonadota > Gammaproteobacteria > Pseudomonadales > Natronospirillaceae > Saccharospirillum. Next base: position 9,911 of record NZ_MIES01000038.1, on the reverse strand, counting down.
CTGCCAGTTGCCGCCGATCAATTGCTTACCGGTAATACTCATAAGGCTGTCTCCGTGTTTGTCTATTCGATTTCTCTCAGTCGTTCTTTGATTTTTCAGCGGGCCAAAGGTGTTTTTCGGTGCCCAAGGAGCAAAGTCAAAGTGTCTGTCACAAGGCGAGGAAGCGCAGGAATAGCAGCGCTATTTCAAGTTTTCTCAACGCAGTGACAGGCTCTTTGACGACGCGAACGGGCATCGAAAAACGCCTTTGTCCCGCAATTAGATCCATCCGCCATCGACGATGTAGTCTTGTGCCGTACACATCCGGCTATCGTCCGATGCCAAAAACAACGCCATTGAACAGATGTGTTCCGGAAAAAGTTCTTCCTTCAAACACTGGCTGCTGTGAATCTCCGCCTTGGTGTCTTCGTTGACCCAATTAGCCAGTTGCCGTTCAGTCATTACCCAGCCCGGCGTCAGCGTGTTTACACGGATGCGGTCCGGGCCCATGTCGCGGGCGAGGCCTCGGGTCATGCCGAGCACGGCCGCTTTGGACGTGGTGTAGCCGGTCATGTTGCCCTGGCATTCGTGCCAGCTCATCGAACCGAAATTAATGATGGAACCGCCACCGGCATTTTTCATTTGTTCGTACACGGCCTGGGCGGCAAAGAACTGCGGACGCAGATTGATGTTGATGCGCTCGTTCCAATACTCGGGTGTGACCTCGCGAAAATCGTGGCGGGTATCCTGAGCGGCGTTGTTGATCAGCGCTTTGATCGGGCCGAAACGTTCGCCGGTGTTGTGGATAATTTGTTGCAGTTGTTCGACGTTGATCAGATCGCAGTGGTGGAAATAAACCCGCTCGCTGCCGAGTCGATCATTCAGTGTTTTTGCCAGCGCAACGGATTCGTCTTTTAAAATATCGACGAACACCACGGTGGCGTTCTGGTCGGCAAAGGCCTCGACCAGCGCCGCACCAATTCCGGAGCCGCCGCCGGTAATAAAGACGACAGCGCCATCCAGGCTGGGGTAACGATTACTCAGTTGCATCTTGCCTCCGGTCAGTGCGAATGGGCCGGCACGGCGGCGCCGCGGCAGCCGACCAGAAAGTCGAAGTCGCAGCCTTCGTCGGCCTGCAGCACCCGATCGCGATAGAGTTCCAGGTAGCCGCCGTCGCGGGCGATGATATGGTCGGCACGCAGTTCTTGTAGGCGCTGTTCGAGTTCGTCATCGCTGATGTCGAGGTTTAACACACCGCCATCGGCATCCAGATGGATGATGTCGCCATTGCGCACCGCGGCCAGCGGGCCGAGTTCCATCGCCTCGGGCGCAACGTGCAGTACCACCGTGCCAAACGCTGTGCCGCTCATGCGCGCATCGGAAATGCGCACCATGTCGGTCACGCCTGCTTTGAGCAGCTTCGGCGGCAGCCCCATGTTGCCCACTTCGGCCATGCCCGGGTAGCCCTTGGGACCGCAGTTTTTCAGCACCATGACGCAGCTGGCGTCGATGTCGAGATCCGGGTCGTTAATGCGGGCTTTGTAGTCGTCGAAGTTTTCGAACACCACGGCGCGGCCGCGGTGGTTCATCAGCTCCGGACTCGCCGCCGAGGGTTTCAGCACTGCGCCGCGTGGTGCCAGATTGCCGCGCAAAATGCAGATGCCGCCGCTGGCGATTAACGGATTGTCGAGTGGGCGAATCACCTCGTCGTTGTAGCACGGCGCGTCTTTAACGTTGTCAGCCAGAGACTGGCCATTGACGGTCAGGCAATCGCCTTTGATCAGTTTGGCTTCATTCAAACGACGCAACACCGCCGGCAAACCACCGGCGTAATAAAACTCTTCCATCAGGTATTGGCCGGATGGCTGCAGGTTCACCAAGGTGGGTACTTCGCGGCCCTGATTCCAGTCGTCCAGTTCCAGCTCGACCCCGACGCGGCCGGCAATGGCCTTGAGGTGGATCACCGCATTGGTGGACCCACCGATGGCGGCGTTGGTGCGGATAGCGTTCAAGAACGCATCGCGGGTCAGCACTTTCGAGAGTTTCAGATCTTCGTGCACCATTTCCACCGCGCGCATGCCGGACAGATGCGCCAGCACATAACGGCGTGAGTCGACCGCCGGAATGGCCGCGTTGTGCGGCAGGCTGACACCGAGTGACTCGGCCATGCAGGCCATGGTCGAGGCCGTGCCCATGGTGTTGCAGGTGCCGGCTGAGCGCGACATGCCGCCTTCGGCAGCGAGAAAATCCTGCAGGCCGATCTTGCCGGCTTTGTAGTCTTCGTGCAGCCGCCACACCAAGGTGCCGGAACCGACCGGCTCGCCATGGTGCTGGCCGTTCAGCATCGGCCCGCCGGTGACGACAATGGAGGGCACATCGCAACTGGCGGCGCCCATCAGCAGGGCAGGCGTGGTTTTGTCGCAACCGGTGAGCAGCACCACGCCGTCGATGGGGTTGCCGCGAATGGCTTCTTCGACATCCATGGACGCCAGGTTGCGTGTCAGCATGGCGGTGGGGCGCAGGTTGGATTCGCCGTTGGAAAACACCGGGAATTCCACCGGCACACCGCCGGCTTCGCGAATGCCGTTTTTTACCCGTTCGGCGATTTGCCGAAAGTGAGCGTTGCACGGTGTTAATTCCGACCAGGTGTTGCAGATGCCAATGATCGGCCGGCCGTCGAAATGATGATCGGGAATGCCCTGATTTTTCATCCAGGAGCGATACATAAAACCGTTTTTGTCGCGCGTACCGAACCATTGTTGCGAGCGCAACTGCGTGCTCGAATTCGGTTTGCTGCCATTGCCGTTACCCTTGCCGTTACTAGACGTCATGGCGTTACCCTATAAATAATAAAATAATACAAATAGTCGAAACGATCAGAGCAACTGTCAAGCCGGTCGCCCGGCTTGCTGTGCTGAAAAGGAAGGCCGCTCAGCCGCTCTTGTTCTTGTTGTAAACGTCGAAGATCACCGCGGCGAGCAGCACCAGGCCTTTAATCACCTGTTGCCAGTCAATGCCGACGCCGAGAATGGACATGCCGTTGTTCATCACGCCCATGATTAACGCACCGATCACCGCACCGATGATTTTGCCGGAGCCGCCGCGCATGGAGGCGCCGCCAATAAAGACGGCGGCGATGACATCCAGCTCGAACGCGAGCCCCGCTTTGGGAGTCGCCATGTTCAGACGAGCCGCGAACACCATGCCAGCCAGCGCCGCCAACATGCCCATGTTGGCGAAGGTTAAGAAGGTCAAACGTTTGGTGTTGATGCCCGACAGCATGGCGGCTTTTTCGTTACCACCGATGGCGTAGATGCGGCGGCCGAAGGTGGTGCGCTGAGTGACGAAGGTGTAGATGGAAATCAGCAATGCCATCAGGATCAGCACATTGGGCGGGCCTTTATAGGTCGACAGCAGATAGGTGATGTAGATCACCGCCGCGGCAATTAACCCATTACGCAGCCAGAAAAATTGCAATGGCTCACGCGCGGCGCCGTACTGTGCCTGCTTGGCGCGGGCTCGAATGTTGAAGTAGAGCAGCAGCGCGGCGACCGCGATGCCAAGCAACATGGAGGTCAGATGGAAGCCTTCGCCCGGCAAAAGATTGGGCAGGAAACCGGTGCTCAGTTTCTGGAACGTTTCCGGAAACGGACCCACCGATTGACCACCGAGTAACCACAGCGTCAGGCCTTTAAACACCAGCATGCCAGCGAGTGTGACGATGAAGGCCGGGATGCGGTAATAGGCAATCCAGTAACCCTGGGCCATGCCGATCAGCGTGCCGACGACGAGACAGGCGACAAAGGTCACCGGCGCCGGCCAGCCCCACTGCACCATCATCACCGCCGCCAATGCGCCGATAAAACCGAGCACCGACCCGACCGACAGATCGATATGCCCGCAGACGATCACCATCAACATACCCAGCGCCATGATGATGATGTAGGAGTTCTGCAAAAACAGATTGGTCAGGTTTAACGGCTTCAACAATATGCCGTCGGTTAAAAACTGGAACAGCGCCATGATCACCACCAGGGCGATCAGAATGCCGTACTCGCGCAGATGCGATTTAAAGAAACCACCGAGCGACGGTTGCGTCGCTTTGGGTTGGTCCACGGATGCTTGTGTCGACATCTTCAGTGTCTCCCGGATTGAATGATCATCGTCATAATGGTTTCTTGCGATGCCTGCTCGCGTGGCAGCTCGCCGATCAGCTCGCCTTCGTTCATCACGTAGATGCGATCGCTGATGCCGAGCAGTTCGGGCATTTCTGAAGAGATGACGATGATGGCTTTGTGCTGTGCCGCCAGTTCGTTGATCAGGCTGTAAATTTCGTACTTGGCGCCCACGTCGATGCCTCGCGTCGGTTCATCAAGGATGAGCACTTCAGGGTCGGTAAACAGCCATTTCGACAGCACCACTTTCTGCTGATTACCGCCGGATAAATTCACGGCCTTTTGTTGGACGTGCGGCGTCTTGATGTTGATCTTGTGGCGGTAACCTTCGGCGACGCTGTCTTCATAGTGGTCGTCCATAATGGCCGCCCGGCTGACTGCGCCGAGGTTGGCCATCGACACATTGCGGCTGATGGTGTCGTCCAATACCAGGCCGTAGGTTTTGCGGTCTTCGGTGGCGTAAGCCAGGCCGGAACCGACGGCTCGCTGCACGCTGGACACGTCCATGGGTTGGTCGTGCAGGGTGACCTCGCCGCTGATTTTCTGGCCGTAGGAACGACCAAAAATACTCATCGCCAGTTCAGTGCGACCGGAGCCCATTAAGCCGGCAATGCCGACGATTTCACCGGCGCGCACATCGAGGCTGACGTTGCGAATAATCTGACGATCGGATTGCTGTGGGTGGAACACATTCCAGTCGCGCACTTTAAAAACAATGTCGCCGATGTTGGGTGTGCGCGGTGGAAAACGATCTGACAATGAACGCCCAACCATGTCGGCGACGATGCGGTCTTCGCTGATGGTTTCAGTGGAACAATCGAGTCGGCTGACGGTGGCGCCATCGCGCAACACGGTGACGGTGTCGGCTACCTGTTTCACTTCGTTCAGTTTGTGCGAAATCAGAATCGAGGTAATGCCCTGGGCGCGGAACTCTTTCAGCAGTTCCAGTAAGGCTGCGCTTTCGGCTTCGTTGAGACTGGCGGTGGGTTCGTCCAGGATCAGCAGGCGCACGTTTTTCGACAACGCCTTGGCGATTTCCACCAACTGTTGTTTGCCGACACCCAGTTCGCCGACCGGCGTGCCCGGTGCTTCACTGAGCCCCACCTTGGCAAGCAGTTTTTCGGTCTGGGCGTAACTGCGGGGCCAGTCGATCACGCCTTTCTGCGCCTGTTCGTTGCCCAGATAAATGTTCTCGGCAATCGACAATAATGGCACCAGCGCCAGTTCCTGATGAATGATGATGATGCCCAGGCGTTCGCTGTCGGCGATGGATTTGAACGATCGTATTTCACCGTCGAACAGAATATCGCCGTCGTAGCTGCCGTGCGGATGCACGCCGCTGAGGACTTTCATTAACGTTGATTTGCCAGCGCCGTTCTCGCCCACCAGAGCGTGAATTTCGCCGTCGCGGATCGCCAGGTTGACGTTGTCGAGCGCTTTGACACCCGGGAACGTTTTGGTGATGCCGCGCATTTCTAAAATGGTGTTCACTGCGCACCCTCGCTCAATAAAAAAGGCCGACCGGCAGAACCAGTCGGCGAAGGGCCTTAGCGAATCTCGTCTTCGCTGTAGTAACCGCTGTCGACCAGTACGTCTTCCCAGTTGTCTTCATCGACACTGATGGGTACCAGCAAATAGGACGGCACGACTTTGACGCCGTTGTCGTAGGTAGAGGTGTCGTTGATTTCCGGTTCGGTACCACGGAACAGCGCATCGACCATACCGACGGTGACGCGTGCCAGTTCGCGGGTGTCTTTAAAGACCGTCATGGTTTGCTCGCCGGCGAGGATGGATTTCACCGACGGCACTTCGGCGTCCTGACCGGTGATCACCGGCATCGGCAGATCGCCGCTGCCATAACCGACGCCCTTCAGTGAGGAAATAATGCCGATGGACAAACCATCGTAAGGCGACAGCACCGCATCGACGCGCGCATCGGAATAGTAAGCCGACAGCAGGTTATCCATACGCGCCTGAGCGACCGAACCGTCCCAGCGCAGGGTGGACACAGTATCCATGCCGGTCTGGCCGGAGCGGACCACTAACTGACCGTTGTCGATGTAAGGTTGCAGCACCGACATGGCGCCGTTGTAAAAGAAGTAAGCGTTGTTGTCATCGGGCGAACCGCCGAACAGTTCGATGTTGTACGGGCCATCTCCGTCAGCCAGTTCCAGCGCATCGACGATGTATTGTGCTTGCAGTACACCGACCTGGAAGTTGTCGAAGGTGGCGTAGTAGTCGACATTTTCCGAGCCGCGAATCAGGCGATCGTAAGCGATTACTTCGATACCCAGGTCGGACGCTTGTTGCAGGGCGGACGACAACGTTGTGCCATCGATGGACGCGATGACCAAAACATCAACGCCTTTAACGATCATGTTTTCAATTTGCGACAGTTGCGTCGGAATATCGTCTTCGGCGTATTGCAGGTCGGTGTCGTAACCGGCTTCTTCGAACTGGCGCACCATGCTTTCGCCGTCGGAAATCCAACGCGCGGACGACTTGGTGGGCATGGCGATGCCGACGGTTTCAGCGGCGGCCTGAGTGGCCAGGGTTGCGGTCAGGGTAGTGGCGAGCGACAGAGCGCACAGCCGGGCTGCGGTCTTAAAGACAGTCATGAGTTGTTCTCCCTAGGCGTTACAGCGCTGTGAACCACTGCCGCCAGCAATATTGTTGTTGGTTGGCCTCGTCGGCGGACCGAGCGATGGCGCTTTTTTCGGGATTGTGTGCTTTGCAGCGCGGTTTGATCGGTACCACAGATCAAATCCGGGAACGGCGCATCCCCTGCTGTATTTGTTGTTGGGATGGGCGCTGCACCGGGCCGTCAGGCTCGATTGAAATTAAATGTATTATAATAAGATTTTATGCGCAACCGATGTCTGCAAAGAAACACGCGGTCAGCGCAGCAGGGCGGTCGACTTAATTTGTGCCCAGACCGTCTGGCCGGGTTGCAGGCTGAGTTCGGCAACGGAACGGCGGGTCAGGCGGGCCAGTAAGGTCTGATGGCCGATGTCCAGTTGCACGGTCACGCTGGCGTTGCCGCTGTCGGCGAGTTGAATGATGCGCGCCGGCAGGCGGTTAAGAATGCTCGAGTCGGTGGCTTCGCTGAGGCTGAGGCTGACATCGCGCGCCAGTATGCGGACTCGAATCCGATCATCCAGCGCTTTGCCGTTGTCGCCGACCCAGAGACTGAGCGCGCCGTTTTCCAGACGCATCAAACCCCAGTCGTCGGAACGTTCAGCGAGGCGGGTTTCCACCACCACGCCGCTTTGATCACCGAGGCGAAGTGGATCGTCGGCGCGGCTGAGCAACTCGGTCAGCGGGCCACTGCTATGAACCCGGCCAGCGTCCATGACCACCAGATGATCAGCCAAACGGGCGACTTCGTCAGCGGCGTGGCTGACGTAGAGAATCGGGCAAGCCAACTCGTCGTGCAGGGTTTCCAGATAGGGCAGAATCTCCGCGCGTCGCGGGTTGTCGAGCGAGGCCAAAGGTTCGTCCATGAGCAACAGGCTGGGATTGACCAGCAAGGCGCGCGCGATAGCAACCCGCTGGCGTTCACCGCCAGACAGCTCAAAGGTCCGGCGGCGCAGCAAGGTATCCAAACCCAGTAATTCGATGATCGCGGAACGCGATAATGCAGCCTTGCCAGCGTCGGCGCGCTTGGCGGCGTAGTCGAGGTTGCCGGCGACGTTCAGATGCTCGAACAAACTCGATTCCTGAAACACATAGCCGAGTGGACGGCGATGGGTGGGCAGGAACTGGTTGTCGTCCTGCCAGCGCTGATCGGCGACGGTTAATTGGCCAAGCTGGGCGCGCTCCAAACCCGCGATGCACTGCAACAACGTGGTCTTACCACAGCCGGACGGGCCAAAAATGGCGGTGATACCTTTGCCGGGCAGGCTCAGGTCTACGTCCAGTTCAAAACCTGGATAACGATGCTGAAAACGCAGTTGCAAGGCGTCGCTCATGAGCGCCCCCAGTTCAGGTGCGTGTTGCGGCGCTGCAGCGTATAGAGAGTCGCCAGCGCAGCGAAGGAAAACACCACCAGCACCGCCGCCAACGCATGCGCCTGATCGTATGCCAGGGCTTCAACGTGGTCGTAAATCTGTACTGAGGCGACACGGGTTTCATCCGGAATGTTACCGCCGATCATCAACACCACGCCGAACTCGCCAACGGTGTGCGCAAAACCGAGCACGGTGGCGCTGATAAAACCGGGTTTGGCCAGGGGTACCGCGACTGTCCAGAAGCGATCCCAGGGGCCGGCGCGCAAGGTGGCGGCAGCGTCCAGTGGCCGATCGCCGACGGCCTGAAAAGCGTTCTGAATCGGTTGCACCACAAAGGGCAGCGAATAGAGCACCGAGCCAACCACCAGACCGGCAAAAGTGAAGGGCAGTAACCCGATGCCCAAACCTTGTGTCAGCTGACCAATGGGGCCGTTCGGGCCGAGCGAAATCAACAAATAAAAGCCCAGCACCGACGGTGGCAATACCAGCGGCAAGGCGACCAGCGCTGCGACCGGGCCTTTCAACCAATGGCGCGTGCGCGCCAGCCACCAGGCCAGCGGTGTGCCTAAAACCAGCAGCACCAGGGTTGAGACGCTGGCCAGACGTAGCGTCAGCCAGAGGGCGTTCCAGTCGGCCGGGCTGAGCGTCACTGTGGCACCTCAATGTGATAGCCGTAGGTTTCAATCAGCGCCTGGCTGGTGTCGCTGCGCAGAAATGCCAGCAACGCCAAGGCGGCGGTATTGTCTTGGGCTCGACTGAGCAAGACGGCATCCTGGCGGATAGGGTGGTAATAGTCAGATGGAATGATCCAGGCGGAACCGCTCGCGATTTGACCAGCCTCGATGATCTGCGACAGCGCCACCAAACCCAGATCGGCATTGCCGGTGGCGACAAACTGATGCGTCTGAGCGATGTTCTGGCCCTGAACGATGTGATCGGCTAACGGCTCGTTCAAACCCAATCGACCCAAGACATCCATCGCCGCAGCGCCATATGGGGCCAGTCGCGGATTGGCGATGGCCAGACGATTAAAATCGCCACGGCGCAACAGCGCTTCGCCGTCTTGGATACGATTTGGCGTTGCCGACCATAACGCCAGTGCACCAACGGCATAGGTGAACCGTGAATCGGCGAGCGCATCGCCCGCGTCGATCAACGCCTCGGGTTTGGCCTGATCGGCGGAGAGAAACACATCGAAGGGCGCGCCGTTTTGAATCTGCGCAAACAGCTGGCCGGATGAGCCGAAGGAAAGCCGCAACTGATGACCGGTTTCGGCTTCAAACCGATCGGCCAATGCCTGCATCGGTCGGGTGAAGTTGGCGGCGACAGCGGCGGTCACCGTCGCGGCCCAAAGCGGTTGGGCGAACAACAACGGCAGTAAAACAATAAAGCGATACAGTGACATGGCAACATCGAATTCGCAGTAATAGGGCCGCCATCATTGACGATCATCAATAGACAGGCAAGGTAGGCACAAAGGCCTATGGACAGGCAGCTAGCCACACCACTAGAGTTCGTCGACTGTTTTTACGACGAGACATCCGATGGCCAAGCCCTGCGATATTCACGACTACCAACAACTCGCCCGCCGCCGCGTGCCGCGCATGTTTTACGACTACGCCGATTCCGGTTCCTGGACCGAATCGACCTACCGCGCCAATGAGACCGACTTTAACCAACTGAAGTTCCGTCAGCGCGTCGCTGCCGACATGACCAACCGCTCCACCGAAACCACGATGATCAGCCA
>NZ_MIES01000037.1 GCF_003054965.1 Saccharospirillum sp. MSK14-1 | reverse complement strand
GCCTTTACCGGCAGCTTTACCTTAGCGTTATTTGTCGTTGTCTTCGTGAAAAAGATGACACGATAGTTAGGGTTTAAGAGCTTTGCTTGCCTTTGCCCTAATTCACGCGGTTAAGATTATTCTTAATTGCCTGACTGACAAACGCAGCCAGCCCCGGATTCAAGCTTTCATAAGCATCAGTAAAACGGTCATCGGCTACATACATCTCAGCCAGCTGAGCGTGCATAGCAGGTGAACACTGATAGTACCAGGTACAGATATGTTGGCGCATTTTTTCAGCCACGTTGATAGCTTGTTCACCAACAGCTGATTCTCCGTTACGTAACAGCTGAACCATTTCACCGTTCAAATCATCACGCTGCTGATGACACCGCTGCCAATCACTTTTGCTGTATGACTTTGTACGTCGAGACGACTCTTTATAGGCATCAGTGTCCCCCCAACTGGCAACAACTTCCTGTTCATACTTGTCAGGGTCGAAACCTTCAATTATTGAAAACTCATTTTTCTTCATCATTAAATCTCCTTTAGACAAGGTTTGTTCCAATTGCTGCTGAATTTTTTTTAAACGTTCAATATGTTCATCAACCAGTCTTTTCTGCTCTCTCAACATGTCTATTTGTGTTTCCGGCTGCTGCGCTAATAAGACTTTTATACGCTGTAAGGAAATACCTAAGGCCCGGTAAATAAGAATGTTCTTTAAGCTGTCTAAATTTTGCTCGGTGTAAAACCGATAACCCGATTCCGCTCTTATTGTCGGAATAAGTAAGCCAATTGCATCGTAATGATGCAGCGTACGAATACTGATTTGGAAAAGCTTTGCCACCTCTCCGATTGAATATTCTTTCATGAAAAGTTCGACCCCTGATCGCAATTTAACCAAACGAAGTTCGGGTAATAAAAAGTTTAATAAAAATATTTTTTAAATATTTTATTTCTCTGTTTAACACAGTGTTAAACAGCTTAATGCCTAACGTAACGTCAGAGTCAATCGATTTAATGCAAGAAAGTTTGTAACGAACTCAATAAGTATTGACTAATAAATGTGCGTTTTTTTGTTTTTACATATTTCAATTCATAGTCTGGTGTCAATGGCAAAACAGGTCATTAAACAACCGTTAGTGTATCAAGTTGTAACACCTCTGCAACAGAACGCAACAGAGTCGCTACTAAGTGTAAGCCTCTGTATGTTACTGATTTATATCAAAATTTATGACCGTTCAGTCGAATTACAATGGCCGCAATTCAGAACTAGGAGCGCGTTATGTCGACGCAACAAATTGTCAGTGAGGCCATCGAGCCCATATTGATACATGCACCAATAGCCGGTGCTGTTATTCCGTTAGAACTCGTTCCCGATCCAGTCTTTGCTGAAAAAATGGTTGGCGATGGCATTTCTATTGACCCTGTTGAAAATATTCTGCGCGCACCTTTTAACGGCGAAGTAATTCAACTACCGGCTTCGGGTCATGCTCTGACAGTTCGTGCAGAAAACGGTCTCGAAGTGTTAATGCACATTGGTATCGATACTGTTTTACTGAAGGGCGAAGGTTTTAAACCGATGGTAAAAATCGGTGACCATGTAGTTCAAGGCCAACCGCTTATTGAGTTTGATGCTGACTTCATCGCTCAAAATGCAAAGTCTTTAATGACTG
>NZ_MIES01000036.1 GCF_003054965.1 Saccharospirillum sp. MSK14-1 | reverse complement strand
CATTCGAAAAAATTTTCCAGATAGGGTGACGCAGGAAAAGTTGAATCCGGGTCATTCGTCGATAACGATAAAATATCGATAAGATGAACAGGCACATCAGACAGCAATTGAAGTTGCGGGCTCGACGTATGTTCGTAAGCAATGAGGTTTAATTTCTTGAATATTTGCCCGAGGGGATTCGTCATCGTCATCTAGCTTGTTACCCGAGCATATTTTTCGACAGTTGAGTGAATAACGTTTCGACGGCGTCACCATTTTTAGCACTGGTGTTCAGCAGCGGTAAGTTGAGCTGATTCAATTGCTCGAAATGCTGATCAGTCAACAACCAGTCATCGTATAAATCATATTTGTTTAGCGCGACTATGACCGGAACATCACCCAGTACCGAGACCGATTTATCATGCATCTTTAGCGCTGTTTCGAGGGTATTGGGTCGGGTCGGGTCAATGACTAAAATATAGCCTGAAGCGCCGCGCAAATAAGAGGCCTTCAGTTTGCAGAAGTCATCTTCACCGGCTAAATCCCAGATCATCAGGTTCACTGTTTTGTCGTCGACGGCGACCTGTTTTTTGTCGATCTTTACGCCAACGGTGGTGAGGTATTTATCATCAAAAATACTGCTCACGTAGCGTTTGATTAAGCTTGTCTTGCCGACAGAAAAACCACCCAACAGACAGATTTTCTTTTGAATCATTGGGTGACCTTATTTGAGCTTGTACGAACGATGGTTCTGAAAGTTACTTTTCGTTCCATACCAAGAGTATAGTTTTCCGGTAGTTCCGTTGTGCCGGTGGTAAAGGTAAATAGATAACCGGGAACACCAATATCGATCAATTGGCTGACGAGATTGGTCGCTCTTTCCTGAGCTAACTTCATATTCAATTCTGCACTTCCTGATGCATCGGTTGATCCGGTCACTATAACCTCCAAAGTCGCTTGCTGACTATGGGTAATTGACACCAGTTTGTTAAGTTGATCGGCCAGCTCAGCTATTTTCAGCTCATCGTCACTGCTCGGTGTTGTGGCACCAACGGCGAAGTAAAAC
>NZ_MIES01000035.1 GCF_003054965.1 Saccharospirillum sp. MSK14-1 | reverse complement strand
CTAATGTTTGAAGTTCTGTACCGTAGGGATTGCAGTCAACTAAAAGTGCCGAGGTACTGACATCGAGAGAAAAAGATATTGCAAGATTCATAGCAGTAACTATCGAGTTATCCGCTGCGTCTACAGAGCTGATCATTACCGTAATGTTTTCTGAATCACTCTGATCAACAAGTTTAATTCTGAGTTCCCGATACGCATTCAGTACCGCACGGTTCTTCATGCCAGAATATACGAGCTTATTTTTTTTCATATCTTGATTCGTCATTGGGGCTGGGTTGCGCATTTTCTTTTAACAGCGCGGTACGCTCCATTAAAGTATCTGCAGGAACAAGATCTGCTATAACCGGTTCATTTTCTGCTGACTTGATTGCTTTCTGTTTGTTATCAGATTTAACCGACTTCTGATATTGAGCCGTTCGGTCTCTTTCTGTCTTATTTTTTTCAAACGCTCTGAACAGCTTACTTTGATCCACGCTATTTCTCCTAATATTTCTGACTACAAGGAAATCCCAAACGCAGAAAGCGCTAAAGTTCCAGAGCTTATAGTTACGTACAACACCATATAAGCTGAAAACAAAATACCTAATAATAAAAGACCTCTTTTACTGGTGAATTCTGCAATAGCACCATCGTACATAGGTATAGAAGTAATAAGATTTATATGTGACGGTAAGTTGTCTGACATAAAAGTTGCAGATCGTATTCGTGAGTCCATCAACACCAATAAGGCGACAAGACCGAAAGGAATCGCCACCCCAAAAACTGGGCCGATGAGTGCATAGTGTTTTAGCTGCAAACCGTTTGAATGAAGTGGGTATGACGCCGGCTCATGTATTTTGTAGGAAACACCCTGACCTTCAATATCTAAAGTCATCGATAAGCGGGCACTTTCTCGACGCTTCAGCATATCCTCATAAACGCCTTTGGTAACCGCATAATCACGAGTAAGCTCCTGGTAGGTCGCTTGCTTTTCGGCAACCGTTTCTGCATTCGCAAGTTCGGCTTGAAGTAATCGGCTGGTATTAGAACGACGATTTTCTTTAGCGGTTAAATCCGCACGTTCATTATTGATAACTTCTTTTAAGTTGGTAAATGAAGGATTCTCAATCTGCATGAATGTTTTCTTCTCAGCCGCCGCAGCCACTATCTCATCAACTTTCACCTGAAGAATTTTAATTTGATCTTGAAGGCTGATAATATCCGGATGCGTATCCAAATAACTCAATCTCAATTCAGCGAGTTGTCGTTCAAAAGCTTCAAGCTGACGCTCTTCAAACGTTTCCTGGCGCTCTGTTTCTATTTGCAAAAATTCAGATTCACGTTGAAGTTGTTCTTCAAAACTAGCCAAACGTGCTTGAGTGTCTTCTATTTCCAGCTCAAGAATTTGTATGGCGTTTTTATAATTAATTACACGGTTTGCAACACTTTGCTCGGTAATGTCTATATTTAACGCTGAAAATTCTTTGAGTTTTTGTTCGGCGTCCTCTAACTGACTTTTATAGCTATTTACTTGCGCATCAATAAACTCAAATGCACTCTGAGATTCTTCTCGTTTCTTGCGAGCGGTTTCCGCAAGGAAAGATTGCGTTACGGCATCGATGACATTAAACGAACGATCACGATTGGCCGATGTATAGGAGATATCGACATAATCGCCATTTGCACTGATTTTCATTTTTGATCGCAACGAACCAACTGCAGCGTCTGCATCTTCAAATTCAGCTTTTCGGGCAACCGACCTAAGGATTCGGTCGGTAAAAATAATGTCTCTTGCCTCTTTAGCCCGGTCAATGTTGGTAATTTCTGCCGTACCTTCCAGTAACGAGCCAATAATATTAGTAACATCGGCATATAACACGACTCTGGAGCTGTATGTCTTTGGAAGCGTAAAGCCCGCAGCTAACACTCCCGCTGAAATCACAATGAACGATACAATTATAAGATATCGATAACGGATCAGTTCTATTTTAATAGCTATTAAGAACTCTCGAATATTGGTTGGATCCATTAAAATTCTCCTCGCCAAATTCGCTTCTCAGGAATTGTTAAAATATCTGACGGCTGTAACAGATAGTTCGTTTTAATATCTCCTTTTTCCAGGATATCGTTTATTCGAACACGAAATTCCTTATAACCTTCGTCCGTCTGTCTGTTTAGTACTGCACGGTTAGGTGCACCAAATGGTCCAACACCTCCAGCTGCGAGAACTAAATCCATAACAGTCATACCTTCAACAAACGCAACCGATATAGGCTGATTCACTTGCCCCATAGCCCTGACTCTAAATTGATAGGCAACACTTAATGGATTAATTACTGTTACTGTAACATCGGGATTTTTTATAACTGATTTGAGTGAGTCACTAATAATCCTTGCTAAATCTTCCGGTGTTTTCCCTTCTGA
>NZ_MIES01000034.1 GCF_003054965.1 Saccharospirillum sp. MSK14-1 | reverse complement strand
TGAATCCATAGGTGCAAGAGGCGAACCGGGGGAACTGAAACATCTAAGTACCCCGAGGAAGAGAAATCAACCGAGATTCCCTTAGTAGCGGCGAGCGAACGGGGACCAGCCCTTAAGCACCGGGCCAGTTAGTGGAAGGTTCTGGAAAGGACCGCCATAGTGGGTGATAGCCCCGTACACGAAAGCTCAACGGTGTGAAATCGAGTAGGTCGGGACACGTGATATCTTGACTGAAGACGGGGGGACCATCCTCCAAGGCTAAATACTCCCAGTTGACCGATAGTGAACCAGTACCGTGAGGGAAAGGCGAAAAGAACCCCGGAGAGGGGAGTGAAATAGACCCTGAAACCCTGTACGTACAAGCAGTCAGAGCCCTTCGGGGTGATGGCGTACCTTTTGTATAATGGGTCAGCGACTTACATTACGTGGCGAGGTTAACCGTATAGGGGAGCCGTAGCGAGAGCGAGTCTTAACTGGGCGTCCAGTCGCGTGATGTAGACCCGAAACCCGGCGATCTATCCATGGGCAGGTTGAAGGTTGAGTAACATCAACTGGAGGACCGAACCCACTAATGTTGAAAAATTAGGGGATGACCTGTGGATCGGAGTGAAAGGCTAATCAAGCCGGGAGATAGCTGGTTCTCCTCGAAAGCTATTTAGGTAGCGCCTCGGACTTATACCTACGGGGGTAGAGCACTGTTTGGGCTCGGGGGTCATCCCGACTTACCAACCCCATGCAAACTCCGAATACCGTAGAGTACTATCCGGGAGACACACGGCGGGTGCTAACGTCCGTCGTGGAAAGGGAAACAACCCAGACCGTCAGCTAAGGTCCCAAAATCCATGTTAAGTGGGAAACGATGTGGGAAGGCTTAGACAGCTAGGAGGTTGGCTTAGAAGCAGCCATCCTTTAAAGAAAGCGTAATAGCTCACTAGTCGAGTCGGCCTGCGCGGAAGATATAACGGGGCTCAAACATGGTACCGAAGCTACGGACTTGTGCTTGCACAAGTGGTAGAGGAGCGTTCTGTAAGCCGTTGAAGGTGTGTTGAGAAGCATGCTGGAGGTATCAGAAGTGCGAATGCTGACATGAGTAACGACAATGCGAGTGAAAAACTCGCACGCCGAAAGACCAAGGGTTCCTGTCCAACGTTAATCGGGGCAGGGTGAGTCGGCCCCTAAGGCGAGGCTGAAAAGCGTAGTCGATGGGAAACGGGTTAATATTCCCGTACTTGGTTGTACTGCGATGGGGGGACGGAGAAGGCTAGGTGATCCGGGCGTTGGTTGTCCTGGTTCAAGTGTGTAGGGAGTGGGATTAGGCAAATCCGGTTCCACAATCCTGAGACACGATGACGGTCGTTCTACGGAACGCGAAGTCACTGATGCCCTGCTTCCAGGAAAAGCCTCTAAGCTTCAGGTACAACCGAACCGTACCCGAAACCGACACAGGTGGTCCGGTAGAGAATACCCAGGCGCTTGAGAGAACTCGGGTGAAGGAACTAGGCAAAATGGTGCCGTAACTTCGGGAGAAGGCACGCTGGTGTGTACGTGAAGGTCCTGCGACTGGAGCGGAAGCCAGCCGAAGATACCAGGCCCCTGCGACTGTTTATTAAAAACACAGCACTCTGCAAACACGAAAGTGGACGTATAGGGTGTGACGCCTGCCCGGTGCCGGAAGGTTAATTGATGGGGTTAGCTTAGGCGAAGCTCTTGATCGAAGCCCCGGTAAACGGCGGCCGTAACTATAACGGTCCTAAGGTAGCGAAATTCCTTGTCGGGTAAGTTCCGACCTGCACGAATGGCGTAACGATGGGGGCGCTGTCTCCACCCGAGACTCAGTGAAATTGAAATCGCTGTTAAGATGCAGTGTATCCGCGGCTAGACGGAAAGACCCCGTGAACCTTTACTACAGCTTCACACTGGACTTTGAACTTGTTTGTGTAGGATAGCTGGGAGGCTTAGAAACCATCACGCCAGTGGTGGTGGAGCCGACCTTGAAATACCAGCCTGGCAAGTTTGAGGTTCTAACTCAGCCCTGTGATCCAGGGCGAGGACCGTGTGTGGTGGGTAGTTTGACTGGGGCGGTCTCCTCCCAAAGAGTAACGGAGGAGCACGAAGGTACCCTAAGCATGGTCGGAAATCATGCGGTTAGTGTAATGGCACAAGGGTGCTTGACTGCGAGACGGACAGGTCGAGCAGGTGCGAAAGCAGGTCATAGTGATCCGGTGGTTCTGTATGGAAGGGCCATCGCTCAACGGATAAAAGGTACTCCGGGGATAACAGGCTGATACCGCCCAAGAGTTCACATCGACGGCGGTGTTTGGCACCTCGATGTCGGCTCATCACATCCTGGGGCTGAAGCCGGTCCCAAGGGTATGGCTGTTCGCCATTTAAAGTGGTACGCGAGCTGGGTTTAGAACGTCGTGAGACAGTTCGGTCCCTATCTGCCGTGGACGTTGGAAAACTGAGAAGAGCTGCTCCTAGTACGAGAGGACCGGAGTGGACGAACCCCTGGTGTACGGGTTGTGATGCCAATCGCATTGCCCGGTAGCTACGTTCGGACGGGATAACCGCTGAAAGCATCTAAG
>NZ_MIES01000033.1 GCF_003054965.1 Saccharospirillum sp. MSK14-1 | reverse complement strand
GCGGGAAGCCCCCTTCAAGATGAGTTTTCCCTGAGACTTCGAGTCTCCTAAAGGGCCCAGGAAGACGACCTGGTTGATAGGCTGGATGTGTAAGCGCTGTGAGGCGTTGAGCTGACCAGTACTAATTGCCCGTGCGGCTTGGCCATATAACGCCCAAGGGGTGTTGGCGGCTTGAGTGAGCAAAGATAAGAAGCTACGAACACTTGGACAATCGGACAAACGACGGCTAGAGGGAAAGAAAGCTAGCTGGAAGACAACGAGAAGACACGTCAATCAGAGCGAATTGGGTGCGTTGTTGAAGAAGCCACGGAAAGTGAGCTTCGTAAAAACGACAACCACCAACCAGTTTGCTTGACGACCATAGAGCTGTGGAACCACCTGACTCCTTGCCGAACTCAGTCGTGAAACGCAGCCTCGCCGATGGTAGTGTGGGGCTTCCCCATGTGAGAGTAGGTCATCGTCAAGCTTTTAATACCACCCCGGACCAGAGATGGTTCGGGGTTTTTTATTGTCTGCAACACAGGCACCACGATGACCTCCTCTACGAGAAGCGGAGTGCCGCCCAGCGGGATGCCGCCTAGCGGAACGCCGCCCGGGTCATCGTCAAGCTTTTATTGCGAACCCCCGGTCAGAGATGGTTCGGGGTTTTTTATGGCTCGGAGAAAACAATTTAGCCGCCGCAAAAAATAAAAACCGGGCATTCCAGCCCGGTCATATTCTTCTTAAACCCTCAAAAAGACTCAATCACTCCCAGAAAAACTCATCCGGTATCGATAGCGTTTTTCCTTTAATAAATACTCATCATGCACACTCGGGCTCCAGGAGTCGTCACCACCTACTCCCATATGATGTGCATCCAGGCGTAACTCCAGACCAGCCTCATCAATCAGTTCGTACTGATGTCGTGCCTGGGCGACTTGCGCTTGGCGATAAGGGCTTAGCGCAAAATGGAAGTCGCCTTGAACGCGTAAAATACCCAAGTCCAAATGCTGAGTATCGCAGCGCAAGCCGTTATCACTGGGAAAAATATAAGGGGTGTGCAGTTCCTCAACAGCCAGTTGGTGTAACCCCCAATAGGCCGCCAATTCCCGGTCAGGATAGTTTTCATGCGGACCCCGTCCCAGCCATTGAACTCTGTCGGGGCGTTGTGCCAAGCGCATGATCAATCCGATACGTGCAACTGGCGGTAAACCAACCGCTAACTCAGCGTCTACGTCGAGCGTCAATTCACCCTCGCCATTCAATTGCCAGGTCCAGGTTGTTGCTGCGCAATCGATATTATCCACAGACCAGCGGTTTTTCACGACGATAACGGCTGTCTGCTGTTGTTGGTAAGTGCTAACTGAGCTACAGCGACGTTGCAGTCGGTCTAGACCGGCGGCTTGCCATCGGCTGGCCCAGGCATTGGGATCTATACGGTCAGCCTCGCTGACGCCAATATCATTGTCCAATGGTGCGCGCCAGAAGTTGTCGATGGGCGGCTCGATCAATATCTCCTGGTCATTGATCTTCCAGCTGATCAGTAGCCCGTTGTTGGCATCAATTTCAATGCAGGTTTGCGCTGCTTGCATTAACCAGCCTGAGGTTTTTTCGATCAGCTGTGCGGAAATTTTGTCGGAGGCAGTCTTCAGCTGTAGCAGTTCAAGGCTTGCCGGTAAGGTGAATTGGTCACGAGCGCTTTCATGGTTCGCATCCGACCAGGCCGTCGCTTCAGGCTGAGTTACCCAGACATTCAAATGATATTTGCAGCCGGCTTTTGGTGTCGGCACGTTATCCATCAAGGTAATGGTTTGTCGGTTCTGAGCGCTTAATTCGAGCCGTTGTTCATCACCATAAATAACCTTGCCGTCTTCCGTCAGGTTCCAGTGGAGACGTTCGTTGTCGCTGTTACGAAATAAAAACTCACTGCTAACGGCAATGCTTAATGGTGTTGTCGTGAGTAATTCAAACTGAAAAAACTGCTGGCAGCGCTTCGCTTCAAGCAAGGTTGGGTGCGGTGTGCGATCTGGAAAAATCAAACCATTAATACAAAACTGGCGGTCGTTGGGTTGGTCACCAAAATCACCACCATAGGCCCAGTAAGTCCGGCCATCACTCGTAGTGTGGTTCAAACCCTGGTCTACCCAATCCCAGATAAACCCCCCTTGCAGGCGAGGATATTGACGAAAGGCTTGCCAATAATCGGCAAAGTTGCCCAGGCTGTTACCCATGGCATGAGCGTACTCGCACAGAATCAATGGCCGATTTTCATTGGGTAATCCAATCCATTTTTTGATGGACCATTTGGGGACTGAGACCGGAAGCCTTAGGTCGTTATCAAGGCGAGCATACATTGGACAGATGATGTCCGTAGCCGCGCTGTCTGCGCCACCACCTTCGTATTGCACTGGTCGCGTTGGATCGGTTTGTTTAATCCACTGATAAGCGGCGTGATGATTCGCGCCTAGGCCCGACTCATTACCCAGTGACCAGATAATCACACTGGGGTGATTGCGGTCGCGAAATACCAGGCGCGTGACTCTTTCCAAATACGCATTCAACCATGCTGGATCATCGGAGACCTGGCTGGAAGGATTCAGACCGTGGGTTTCAATATTGGCTTCATCGACCACATAAAGACCATAGCGATCACAGAGCCGATAAAAGTCCGGATGGTTGGGGTAGTGGGCGGTTCGTACTGCGTTGAAGTTGTATTGCTTCATTAAGCGAATATCTTCTTCCATATCCGCAAAGCTGACAGTGTGGCCGTTCTCCGGGTGGTGTTCGTGACGATTCACACCACGGATTAACAATGGCTGGCCATTGATTGTTAATAGGCCATTGTGGATTTCAACTTGGCGAAACCCAACATCGTAGGCTTCGATATCCAATGGTTGGTTTTGATCATTAACTAAGCTGACAACCAAACGATATAGATTCGGTGTTTCGGCCGTCCATTTTTTTGGATCGGTGACTGCAATACGATGTTGAACGCGGTTGCGAAAACCGCCGCGCTCGTCGACTTCAACCTCGCCAGCACGCTGAACAATGACATCAGTAATGGCTTTATCGCCATCAAATAACTGAGCAGCAACCGCCAACGACGGATCGGAAATTTGTGTGGTCAGGTAGATTGATGCATCGCGATAACAGGCGTCTAACTCGGTTTGAATTGAAACGTCTTCAATGGACTGAAGTGGTTTATGCAGGAGTGACACATCGCGGAAAATACCGCTCAGCCACCACATGTCCTGATCTTCCAAATAACTTCCATCCGACCAGCGCAAGACCATGAGGGCAATGCGATTCTGGCCCGTCGTGAGCATGTCACTTAGATCAAATTCTGCCGGTAGACGGCTGTCCTGGCTGTAGCCAATCCATTGACCGTTGCACCATAGATGAAAGGCCGAGTTAACACCGTCAAAACGGATACGGGTTTGGCCAATAAGCTGCTCTGCATTCAGTTGTATATCGGTGAAATAACAGCCGGTCGGGTTTGCCTCAGGCACCCTGGGAGGGTTCGGTTCGAAGGGATACTGAACATTGGTATAGATAGGTTGGTCGTAACCCTGGCATTGCCAGTTCGCAGGTACTTTTATCGGTTCAAAGTCGGATAAATCGAAGTCGCTTTCAAACAGTTCGGCAGGCACTTGCTCGGGTTGAGCGTATAAGCGAAATGCCCAGTCGCCATTCAAGCTGCGATTACGCCAGGACGTGGTTTCGGTTAAGGCCGATGCCTGATCACTGAAACTGAACAGCGGGCTGTGGCCGGGCAGTTTATTCAAACCAACCTGGGCCGGGTTTTCCCAGTCACGCCGGGCCAGAATTTCAGTGAAGCTAGGCATTGCAACCTCCTAAAAAAACAGGGCGGCGCTAGGCCGCCCAAACAGGTTTAGCGAAACAGATTTAACTTAACGGAACACGCGCTGACGGACACGTTCCAGGTTGTTCAAGATGTCGTCCAGTCGATCTGGAACGACCATGAATTCCTGGAAGCCCTTCATGCCTTCTGAGGCCATGGCCGGGTCGGTATCGCGGTCATAGAACTGCGCAGTACCGTCTGCTTCAGACAACATCTGCAAGCCTTCTTGCAGGAAGTGATTGTCACCGGCTTCAGCTTCAGAGTTAGGTGGCAATTGGTTCAGACCCAGGTTCAGTCGAGTCTGTACTTCCGGTTGGGCAACATAAGCCAGGAAGCGCTTGGCGTCTGCTTTGTTTTTAGCGCGCGACGGAATGTGAATCGTATCGGTCGGTGCATCTTCAAACATGCCCACTTCCGGATTAATTTGCGGGAACTGGAAGAAGCCGTAGTTGGAACCTTCCGGGAAGCTTGGCGTTAAGAAGTTGCCCATCAGGTACATGCCGGCATCGCCATTGAGCAGCGGAGCCTGAGCTTCCTGCCAGCTGTAGGATGCGTGGTTTTCCAGGAAGTAATCACCATCAACCAGCTGGCGCCAGTTGGCAAAGGTATCGCGTACGCGATCGTCGGTGTAAGGGATTTTTCCATCCATCAGGTCGATGTGGAAATCCAGACCATTGGTACGCAGGTTGAGGTAGTCAAACCAGCCTGCCGCGGTCCACAGGAACTTGGTACCGATGGTGATCGGGGTGTAGCCGTTTTCTTTGAGAGTTTCACAAACCTCAATGAATTCTTCCCAGGTTTGCGGTTCACTCAGGCCAAGTTCATCGAACATATCCGCGTTGTAATAGATGCCCCACTGGTAGTAGGTGGCAGGTACACCGTACTGCTCACCCTCAACAGTCATTGAAGCACGTGTGGAGCGGAAGGTTTCATTCATGCCGTTGTCTTCCCAGACATCGGAAACCGGCTCAAACAAACCACGGTCGACAAAAAACTTCATGCGGTTGCCGGCGAACCAGAACACAACGTCCGGTGGTGATGTCACCAGCCAGTTACGAATTGCGCTTTTATAACCTTCATGATCATACTCGTTCAGTTGAACGTCGATATCCGGGTTGGCGGCTTCGAAGTCGTTGATGATGTTTGTCCAGGTTTCGCGCGGAGCGGGGTCGGACTGGTTCGAGTTAATAACCAGAGTGCCTGCCTGAGCTTGGCTCAGCAACAAGGCGCTCAGTGCGCTGGCGGTGACTAGGTGTTTCAGTTTCATGGCTTCGTCCTTCTTTTTTGTTGTGAGACGACAGGCGGGACGGTAGTCCCTGTTTTCGGGGTGTTGTTATAAATGCCTTTTTGGCTACAACAACACCGGGCGAGACGATTTACGGGTCCATGGGTTCCAGTGCCAAAACCAGTAACGTATCTGGATCTAAGACCGGCAGCGGTAAGCCAACCTGCATCAGTTCGGCGCCAGTAAAATGAGCTTGCTGAGCGTCCATCCAGGCTGGTTTTTGTTTCATCAGGTGACCCGTTTTTTGTGGTTCAAACAGGCACTGCAATCGATAGATTTGGCCAGTCACTAAGCGTTTTAATTTCAAATTTTCGCCGACCGCCAGAGTCGGCATGCGTTGTTGAAAAACGCTGACCAATTGGCGGTTTTTATGACTGACGGAAAATGCAATTTGAGCATCGTCACCGCTATTCAGTGTGTGACGCAGACCCTGATGCAACAGCGGACGCCATGCTTTGTGCAGTGCAATACCGCGCTCCATTCGAGCAAACGCAGTGTCATCCAGCTTGCGGATATCCCACTCGATACCCAGGTGTCCAAAAAAGGCGGTGCCGATACGCACATCGTCTTGATGAACACGACTGGTGGTATGGCTTTCTGGCGGCCCAATGTGACTACCAAGCACTTCGGCTGGGAAAAATAAGGCAGCCCATTGCTGCATGATCTGACGTTCATGAGCGTCGTTGCAGTCACTTAACCAGAAGCGCTGGGTGTAGTGCAGAATGCCAAAATCCATGCGGGCACCACCGGAGGCGCAGGACTCGATTTCTACGGTCGGGTGTTGCGTGCGCAGACGCTTAAGCAGCGTATAAAGTCCTTGAGTCTGGCGAAAACCCGCCGCGCGACCGTCAGCGTCAGCGGCCTGGACATGGTCACGATTCATATCCCATTTCAGATAGCGAATGGGGTAATCCGACAGCAAGGCATTGAGATGGTCGAACAGATAATCCCGTACTTCGGTGCGGGTTAAATCGAGCACTCTTTGGTTGCGCGCCAGTGGTTGATGTTGACCATCGATGGCGAGCACCCAGTCGGGGTGTTGTTCGTACAGCCGTGAGCGCGGATTAACCATTTCCGGCTCTACCCAGAGCCCAAATTCCAAGCCGTGTTGTTTTAAAGTCGCCGCTAACGGGTGTAATTGTTCCGGGTAAATATCTGGATCGACGACCCAGTCGCCGAGGCCAGCGCTGTCGTCTCGACGACCGAGAAACCAGCCATCATCCAGTACATAACGTTCCGCGCCAACGCGAGCGCCTGCTTCGGCCAATTGGTCTAACCCGTGTTGATTGTGGTCGAAATAAAGCGCTTCCCAGGTGTTGATGTGCACGGGGCGAACTGCATCACCTGGCAGTTGCAGAATGTGCGCACGCACGAAGCGTTGAAAGCGTTCGGCGATGCCGTTGTAGCCCGCTTTGGATCGACAGGCGTAGAGTGTCGGTGCATCAAATTGCTCACCGGCAGACAGGCTGACTTCACCAGGCAGAAGATGCGCTCCGGCCTGATATTGGCTGTGACCGAGTTGGCTGCGTTCCAGGCGCTGACGGTGATTACCACTCCAGCCAAGGTGAAACCCATACACCTCGCCGTCATCGGGGCTGAATTCGCGGTCGCTGACCAGCAAACCGGGGAAGTGGTCGTGCGAGGTACGTCCGCGCAGGTTGGTGTATTCCAGAGATCCTAACGGCAACCGGTCGCGCTGAGGTTGGAATTCGTGCACCCAGCGGCCACTGAAACTCATCACCTCCGTCATGGACAGTGGCAAGGGCAGCGTCGTCAGCCATTGCTCCAGAGATAAAGGTTCTGGTCCCAGGTTGGTTAGGCGGACATCAATGCTCAGGACGTCGGTGTCAGTATCGAGCTGCAGCTGCCAATCAATCTGAACCTGGAAGTTAACGGCTTGGAGTTGAAACGTCAGCTGTTGATCGTCAGCGGAAAGGCATTGGCAGTGCCACTGAGGTGCCCAGTGGCGACCCTCAACATGACACCGCAGTGCCGGTTCCATAAAGGTACCGTCGGCCAGCGTTGGCACCACACTGAGCGCACTGTGTTCATCCAGGCCAGCCTGAGCCAGAGCGCGTTGCCATAGTTGTTGGTCCGGTGTTGTCGACAGCGGCGCACCCCAGTACCGCAAAATGGGTGCTCCGTTCTGTGGTTGTTCGATCACAACGCTGGCGTTGCGGCTGTGCAGTGTATAAAGAGTCATCATTCAGCCCTTGGTAGCGCCCAGCGTCAGGCCCGCAATGAAGTGTCGCTGCATGGTGAAAAACAGAATCACCGGTGGCAGGGCCGCGACGATGGAGCCGGCGGAAATCAGTTGCCAGGACGCCAGCCATTGACCGCGTAGGGCACTGATGCCAGCGGTAACGGGTCGAACTTCGTCGCTTTGAACCAGCACCAGCGCCCAGAAATAATCGTTCCATACGAAGGTGAATATCAGCACCGCCAACGCGGCCAGTGCGGGGCGGACCAACGGCAGCACGATTTTGCGGAAGATGTGCCATTCGCTGGCACCATCCAGCCGGCAGGATTCGAACAACTCATCCGGTAGGTCAACGATGAAGTTGCGCATAAAAAGGGTGCAGAAACCGGTCTGGAAGGCGGTGTGGAAAAGGATCAGCGCCCAAATGCTGTCGTACAAACCCAGGTCGATGGTGAGATCGCGCACCGGAATCATCAGAATCTGGAAGGGCACAAAGTTGCCACCGATAAAGGTCGCGAAGATGGCAATGCGACCGCGGAATCGATACTTGGCCAACGAAAACCCGGCCAGCGTTGCCAGGGCTACCGAGGCGACCATCACCGGTACAGTGATCAACACGCTGTTCAGCAGGTAACGTCCCATATTGGTGTTGCCAAAAACAGCGCTGTAGTTTTCCACCAGCATCCAGTCTTTGGGCCAGCCCCAGTAGTTACCGGCATTGATGTCACCAATAGAACGCACCGAGGTCATCATCACCGCAAACATGGGGAGCAACCACAGCACAATGGACAGCGGCAGCGCGATTCGATAGCTGATTTGCGTCAGCGGCGAGGTTTTTTGGATAGGAGTCGGAAACATCTTAACCTCGCTCAGCCCGCAGCATGCGCCACAGGAAGAAAGAAATGTATATCAGCATGATGGCGAACAGCACAGTTGCGATGGCAGCGCCGTAACCCATGCGGTAATTGAAGATGGCTTGCTCGTACATAAAGAACGCCAGAACGGACGAACTGCCATAAGGACCGCCGCCGGTCATGGTAGCGACCAGATCGAAGGAGCGCAGAGCGCCGATGACGGTGACCACAATGGCCAGGAAAGTCGCCGGTCTCAGTTGGGGAAGAATGACGTGACGCAGCATCTTCCAACCGTGGGCGCCATCCATTCGGGCCGCTTCAATCTGTTCCGGATTGAGGTTGTTCAAACCGGTGAGATACAAAATCATGGTGTAGGCAATTTGCGGCCATAAACCCGCCGCGATGATGCCGTATGTCACCAGGGTTTCATCGGCCAGAATCGGCAGTGGGCCCATACCGAATAATCCCAGCGCTTTTTGCAGTAAGCCGTAGCTGGGATCGTAGAACCAAGCGAAGACGACGCCGACGATCACCTGAGAAATCACGAATGGGAAAAAGAACAACGATTTGACGGCGCGAATGCCCAATACCTGTTGGTTTAAAAACAGTGCGACGCCCAGCCCAAGTGGAACCGCCAGCATGTAGAACACCAACCAGAGAATGTTGTTCTTCAATGAGGTCCAGAACAGAGGGTCTTCGCCCAGTTCTACGTAGTTACCCAGGCCGATAAAGACTTTGTCACCGAAACCGTCCCAGTCGAAGAAGCTGATCCAGATGCTTTGCAGGATCGGGGAGATCACGTAGACCGTAAAGAACAGCATCGCCGGCAACAGAAACAGCCAGGGAATTAGGCGATGCCAACGATCAGTGCCGCTGATTTCGTGCACGTCGCACTACCTCTTATCGTGTTGTTTTTATAGTCGGGCACATTGGGTGACCCTTTGATGAGCGAGTATGGTGAGGCTTGGAAACGTTTTCAAGAATTTTTTCAATTCTGCCGTACTTGGCTTATACGATTATATAATATGGGATTCTCAGCCCTTATTTTCCGGGCGCTTAGGAGTGAAATCGTTTTCAGATTGGAGGTCACAGATCGAGGTTGGCGCTGTCGATTGATGTGCGAAAGAGTACACTGGCGCCAGCCAGATCGTAGCCGGGCTATTGCATCCGGTGCCGATCATTTTGCCTACAATAAAAATTGAAGGAGTCATCATGTCAGACACCTTGCTCGCTATCGATCAGGGCACGACCAGCACCCGCGCCATATTGTTTAACCGCGATGGTCAATCGCTGCACAGTGCGCAACAGGAGTTTCGACAGATATTCCCACGCAATGGGTGGGTGGAGCACGACCCAGAAGATATCTGGCAGTCGACCCTCAGCGTCTGTCGTGACGTCTTGGATAAAGCAGGTATGACGGCTTCCGATATCCGGGCGATCGGTATTACCAACCAGCGTGAAACCACGGTGGTTTGGGATAGAGAAACCGGCGAACCGATCTATAACGCCATTGTCTGGCAAGACAGACGCACCGCAGATTTCTGCCACCAGCTCAGAGACGACGGCCACGCTGCCTGGGTTGCTGAGAAAACCGGCCTGCTGCTCGATCCGTATTTCTCCGGCACCAAGGTGCGCTGGATTCTGGACAATGTAGACGGCGCCCGCGAACGCGCCGAACGCGGTGAACTGGCCTTTGGCACGGTCGACAGCTTTTTGTTGTGGCGTCTGACGGGCGGCCGGGAACACGCGACCGATGCGACCAATGCATCGCGCACCCTGATGTTCAATATCCACACCCAGCGTTGGGACAGTGCCCTGCTCGATATGCTGGATGTGCCAGAGTCAATGATGCCGACGGTGAAAGACTGCGCCGATGAGTTTGGTGACACCGACGCCGAGTTGCTCGGTGGCTCCATACCGGTTCGCGGCATTGCCGGCGACCAGCATGCCGCCTTATTTGGCCAGGCCTGTTTTGCCCCGGGCATGGTGAAAAGCACCTACGGAACCGGGTGTTTTATGGTGATGAACACCGGCAAAAAGCCGTTGCAATCACACCATAAGCTGTTAACCACGGTCAGCTATCGACTCAACGGCGAAGTCACCTATGCCCTGGAGGGCTCCATTTTTATGGCCGGTGCCACCATGCAGTGGTTGCGCGACGGCCTCAAATTGATCGAAAAAGCGTCCGACTCGACCGAACTTGCCAAAAAGGTGGGGCCGGACCAAGGGGTCTACCTGGTGCCGGCGTTTACGGGGCTGGGCGCGCCGTATTGGGATCCGGACGCCCGCGGTGCCATCGTTGGTCTGACGCGCGATTCCGGCATTGCTGAAGTGGTGACCGCCGGTCTGCAAAGTGTGGCCTATCAGACCCGCGATCTGGTCGATGCCATGCGCGCTGACGGTGCCAAAGAATTGGAAGCGTTGCGGGTCGATGGCGGTATGGCCGTCAATGACTGGACCATGCAGTTTCTCGCCGACGTACTGGGTACCCGGGTCGATCGGCCCAGCGTGACCGAAACCACGGCCCTGGGGGCCGCCTTCCTGGCTGGTTTAGCCTCTGGCCTCTACACTTCACTGGACGATATCTCCGGTTATTGGCAGTGCGAACAGCGGTTTGATGCTCAGATGTCAAAACAGGATCGCGATCGCCTGTATGATGGTTGGCAGCGCGCTGTGAAGGGTGTGCGGCAGGTCAGCGAACCGGATTGACCGGCTTTAGAAAACCGGGCGAACGCCGTTATTAAAAGAAGGGTCTGGGCTGACCAGGCTCTTCGATTACAACAAAGGACGTAACTATGAAGTGGGCGTTGAGCAAACCCAGGCTGAGACTGAATGTGGCTTCCAGGCTGAACCTGGCGTTTGCCATTTTGAGTTTGGCCATTATTGCCGTGGTGATGCTTGGCGCTTTGGGTCTGGAACGCATTAACAGCGGTGTTGGCCGCGTGGTATCGGGTGCTGCACCGGCACAGAAAACCGTTGGTGATCTGCAAATTGAACTGCTCGAAGTCAGTCGCCTGGCCATTGAGCATTACAACACGGTCGATCCCGCCTTGCTCGACCGACTGGAAAGTGACTTTGATGCGGCCACCGTCGCTTTTGAGCGTCGGGCAACGGCCTTGGCCGATCAGCTGGATCAGCTGGGAACGCTGGAAGCCAGTCGCCGTGATCTGAAAATTATTGTTGGTCGCAGCCAGGATTTATTCGGCGCGACGCGCGAAAATATGCGCATTTATGGCCAGTCGCTGGTCGCTCAGCAGCAGATAGCCACCATCCGCCAAGACCTACAGACCATCATCAGCGACCTGGATGCCGTTTTCCCCAATTATCTGAATGACATCGAAGACCCGGATAATCGGGAGTTGCTGTATGACATTCGCAATCTGGTCACCCACGGTTCGGCCTGGGCTCGGGAGTTGGCGCTGGTGAACACGCTGACCGATTTCCGCAATGCTCAGGATAACTTTCGTGACTTTATGGAAGATTACGGGCGCCTGGGTTTTCAATTGATGGCGCGGGCACGGCAGGAGCCCTTAATGGGCGAATTTCAGCGTGAACTCGGCCCGCTGGTTGGCCAGCTGGTTGAAAAGGTGACGGCCAACGAAGGCTTGGCGCCGTTGCAGAATGACTTTTTGCAGATCAAGGCAGCGCTGCGTGCCGGCGTGATCCAGACTCAGGACGGTTTAAGTACCGAGGTGGCGTTGCTCAGTCGCATTGCGGCCCGGGTTGATGCGGCAGCGAACTCCATTGGGCGCCGTGCGCAAGGCCAGGTGGTGGAGTCACGTTTGGCGTTGATGGCGGTTGCCGCTGTTGCGGTGGTCTTTTGTATTTTGGTTTCGGTGTTGGTGGTGCGGTCGATTCGTCAGCCACTGAAACGGTTGCGCCATTACATGACGCAGGTTGGCGAAGGCGATTTTACCGCGCAATTTGGTCGTCACAGTCGCGATGAGCTGGGCGATATCAGTCAGGCAACTGAGCAGTTGGTGGCGACGCTGAGTGGCATGATTGGCCGCATCCAGACGCACAATGAAACGCTCAGTCGGGTCGCGCACGACACCACAGCGATCTCCGATCAGACTCGCGCCAGTGTGGAACGCCAGCGCACCGAGCTGGATATGGTGGTGACCGCCATTAACGAAATGACGTCGTCGATTCGAGAAGTGGCCAGTAACGCCGAAGTGGCCAGCCGGGAAATGCGCGACAGTGAGCAGGATGCCCGGGTCATCGACACAACGGTGAAAGCGACGATGACCGCGGTCGGCACACTGGAAGAAAAAATGGCCAGTGCCGCAGAGGTGATCCGCCAGCTCGATGAAGGCGTCACCAGCATCGAAGACATTCTGGCGACGATTCGCGGCATTGCCGAGCAAACCAATCTGCTGGCGTTAAACGCCGCCATCGAAGCCGCGCGCGCCGGTGAACAAGGCCGGGGCTTTGCCGTGGTGGCCGATGAAGTACGCACGCTGGCCGGGCGAACACAGGCATCGACCGAAGAAATTCGCGTGAAAATTGAGTGGATGCTGGAGCAGTCAGCCTCAGCGGTGGCGGTGATCGAATCCAGTCAGTCCGCAACCCAGGATGTGGCCGAACAAGCGCGGTCAGCGCAGGAGCGCTTCAGCAACTTTATGACCGCGATGTCGCACCTGAACGAACTGAACATGCTGATCGCCACCGCGTCGGAGCAACAAAGCGCGACCACCGAAGAGATCAATCAGAACATTGTCGCGATTCGGGAAGTCTCAGAAGGCACGGCTGAAGGTGCTCAGCAGGCGGCTGATCAGACGCATCAGTTACAGAGCGTGGCGCACGATCTGGACCAGGCTGTGCAGCAGTTCAAAGTCTAATCAACCCGGCTGTCCGGGTGCTCAGGGCTTGGCCCAGTGCACCCGGACGTCGGCTTCGGCAAACATCGATTCGCTGATTTTCACCTTGTCGCCCCAGCGCGATAAATAATCGTCGCTCTGCATCGGGCAATGCACCACGCTGATGCCTGTCTGAATGATTTTGGCGGCGCAGTTGGGGCAGGGGAAGTGTGTCACCCAGATTTCGCAATCGGCCAGATCACGCTTAGCAAAGAGGATGGCGTTCTCTTCGGCGTGAATCGTTTTGGCGTATTTCATTTCCCGGTCTTCGGTATTGGCACGGTCAGAAACGCCGTGCGGATAACCATTAAAGCCCAGCGAGACCACGCGATTACGTTCGGTAATGACTGCGCCAACCTGGGTTGAGGGATCCTTGCTCCAGGAGCCGACCAATTCGGCCATTTGAAAAAAACGTTCTGCCCATTTGCTGGCCATGAGGCTCTCCTTGGATGACGGACTAGCGTTTGTAGCAGACACAGACGGCGGCGACAATCAGCACGGTTAGGAATACAACTGAGTCAGGGCATCTCCGAGCGTGGGATATTGAAACTCAAATCCCTGATCGAGCAATCGCTGCGGCGCAACATACTGACCGTCCAGCACCAAGGTTGAAAGGTCGCCGAGCATCCAGCGCAGCGGTCCGCTGGGGAAGCGCATCCAGTAAGGGCGGTGCAATGTCTGGCTCAGTTGGCGGTTAAACGTATCCTGACTGACCGGTGACGGGGCCGTCAGGTTCACCGCGCCGGTCACGCCATGCTCAAGAATCAAGTCGACCGCCGCTAGCCAGTCGTCCCGATGAATCCAGCTTTGTCCCTGCTCACCGTTACCCAAACGGGTGGCGAGGCCAAAGTAGGCCGGCCGTGCCAGCATGGGTAACAGGCCACCATCGCGACCGAGAACCAGGCCGGTTCGCACCCAGGTTAATCGTTCAACCTTTGCTTCTGCTGCCTGTGCCGCGGCTTCCCAATCACGCGTGAGCTGGGCGCTGAAATCGTCGCCGGGCTCGCTGTTTTCGGTGACCACCGCAGCGCCGGTGCCGTAGTAGCCGATGGCCGAACCGCTGATGAGATGGCCGACGCTGAAGCCGTGGTGGCCTAAACGGTCGAGCAGTTGACGGGTAAAGGCAATGCGCGAATCGCGCAGAACCTGGCGGCGCGATTCGGTCCACAGTCCGCCGGCAATGCTGGCGCCAGCGAGGTTGACCATGACGTCATAGTGTTGGGTGAGATCATCAAGATGGCGGATGGGGTTCACGCCTGCTGGTAAGGGCGTGCGGTGTTGCCAACCATCGACCAGGTGGCCGCGGTCGAGCATGCGTTTGGCCAATGCGGAACCGATAAATCCGCTGGCGCCGGTGATCAGGATTTTCATGGTCGGACTCCATTGAATTTATGACTTTAGCAACCACTTATACGCCTCGTTTTTCCCGCTGGCTCTGTTGTTGTGTCCGTGATCACGACATTGACCCAAGCCGGCCCGCCAACGTACGGGAGTTCCATGACGTTAGCTCTTGATATTCAGCAACTGCGTAAGGTCTACGACAACGGGTTCGAAGCCCTCAAAGGCATCGATCTGCGTGTCGACCAAGGCGATTTTTTCGCACTGCTTGGCCCCAATGGCGCCGGCAAATCCACCACCCTTGGTATTGTCTCCTCGCTGGTTAACAAAGGTTCCGGCCAGGTTCGCGTTTGTGGGCATGACCTGGACACCCAGCGCGAAGCGGTTAAACGCAGTCTGGGTGTGGTCCCCCAGGAGTTCAACTTCAACTCCTTTGAGAAGGTCGATGACATCCTGATTCAGCAGGCCGGGTATTACGGCATTAAGCCGAAGCTGGCAACCGAACGCGCGGAAAAATACCTCAAACAGCTGGATTTATGGGAAAAGCGCGACGTACCGGCACGCATGCTGTCGGGGGGTATGAAACGCCGCTTGATGATCGCTCGGGCGTTGGTGCACGAACCACAAATGCTGATTCTTGATGAGCCAACCGCGGGCGTGGACATCGAAATCCGGCGCTCCATGTGGCAATTCCTGCGCGAGCTGAACGCCCAGGGTACGACCATTATCCTGACCACGCATTATCTGGAAGAAGCCGAAAGTCTGTGCCGCAACATCGCCATCATCGACAGCGGCGAGATCATTGCTCAGGCACCGACGCGTCAGTTACTGCAAGGTAAACAGCGTTCTACCTTCGTGGCGGATATCAACCAATCATTGACGGAAGTGCCCGACTTGAACGGCTTCAATTGCCGACTGACTGACGATGGCAGTTTGGAATTTGATATTGCTCATGACGACAACCTCAACGACGTCTTTGCCCAATTCCAGCAGCACGGCTTGGTAGTCACCAGCATTCGTCCCAAAACCAACCGGCTGGAAGAGCTGTTCGTTGACCTGACGTCCAAGCAGCCTAAACAGGAGGGCGCGGCATGAATCATCCATACTGGGTTGCTTTCTACACCATCCTGTCCAAAGAAATTCGTCGTTTTACCCGCATCTGGGTACAGACGTTATTGCCGCCGGCCATCACCATGGTGCTGTACTTCATCATTTTCGGGAACCTGATCGGCGACCGCATTGGTTCGATGGATGGCGTCGATTACATGCAATACATCGTGCCTGGGCTGATCATGATGTCGGTGATTACCAACAGTTATGGCAACGTCAGCTCGAGCTTTTTCTCCAATAAATTCCAGAAATCGATTGAGGAATTGCTGGTCTCGCCGGTTCCCAACTGGGTCATCATGCTTGGCTTTGTGTTCGGTGGTGTGGCGCGGGGGTTGGCCTGCGGCATCATCGTCATGCTGCTCAGTCTCTGGTTCACTCACCTGGAAGTGCACAACCTCTTTGTGATGCTCAGCGTTATCCTCTTGACCGCGGTGGTGTTTGCGACGGCCGGTTTAATCAACGCCATTTTTGCCACCAAGTTCGATGATGTGACCATCGTGCCGACCTTTATTCTGACGCCCTTGACCTATCTGGGCGGCGTTTTCTATTCGGTCAGCATGTTGCCGGAAGTCTGGCAATGGGTCAGCAAGCTCAACCCGATTCTCTATATGGTGAACACCTTCCGGTACGGCATCATCGGCGTCAGTGATATTCCAGTTTTGTCGGCCTATGGCATGCTGTTCGTCTTTCTGGCGGCACTGATGGGTTGGGCGCTGTACCTGCTCAACACCGGCCGTGGTCTGCGCAGCTAATCCAACTGGAACCGAGGTCAGCATGTCGACCCCTGAACACAGCCCGCTGGGTAAAACCAGCGCCTACATCGCCGAATACGATCCAACGCTGTTGTTTCCCATAGAACGGCAGGGCAAACGCGATGAAATTGGCATCGATGGAGATGAACTGCCGTTTGCCGGCGTTGATATCTGGAACGCGTACGAGTTGTCCTGGCTGAACCCCAAAGGCAAGCCAGTGGTCGCGCTGGGTGAGTTTTTTATTCCGGCGCAATCGCCGCGGTTGATCGAATCGAAATCGTTCAAACTCTACCTGAACTCCTTCAACCAAAGCCATTTCGCCAGCGTGCGCGAAGTGGCTGAAACCATGACCGCCGATCTCAGCAAAGCCGCCGGTGCCGACGTACGGGTCACCTTGGTGCCGCTGGGGCAAATGGGGCACAGCGCCGACGTTTTTGGCCTGCCGGGTGAAAACATCGACGACCTGGACATCGAAACCGACCAGTACCAGACCGATCCGGGTTTGCTGGCCACCGTACCGGGCGAACCAGTGCACGAAGTGCTCAACAGCCATCTGTTAAAATCGAACTGCCTGGTCACCGGCCAACCGGACTGGGGCAGTGTGGTCATCGACTACCGAGGCCCCAAGCTCGACCGGGCCGCCTTGCTCAAATACCTGATCTCCTTTCGTCAGCACAACGAATTTCACGAACAGTGCGTCGAGCGCATCTTTCAGGACTTGCAGCGCCACTGTGGTACGGAGCAACTGACCGTTTACGCCCGGTACGTTCGTCGCGGTGGCCTCGACATTAACCCCTATCGCAGCAACGACCCTGGCTTCGAAGCCGACAACCGACGACTGGCACGCCAATAAGGAATTGACGGCTAAGCGCTTGTTTTCCTTAAAAAACTTGCATTGATAACCTCGATCCGCTAGAGTTCGCCGCCGTTGCGCCGCACGCGGTGACAGCGATTTATGGTGAGGTGGCCGAGTGGTCGAAGGCGCACGCCTGGAAAGTGTGTATACGGAAACGTATCGAGGGTTCGAATCCCTCCCTCACCGCCAGAATTAAAAAAGCCCCCGGCCCAAAAGGCCGGGGGCTTTTTTAATTCTCCCGGTTCGGGCGGTGTGGACGAACCCTCTGGTTCGACTGGATGCGCAGCATCCAGGACCGCCGCAGGCGCCCGAAGGGTGGGGTGCGAATGCACCCCAGTCCATCCCGACCGGAAATGCCATAACCACTGTCTTACTTCATCGCACCAAAAGGCCGGGGGCTTTTTTAATTCTGCGGTTCGGGCGGTGTGGACGAACCCTCCGGTTCGATTCGGAGCGCAGCGGAGAACGCGACCGCAGGGAGCGCATCCCGACCGGAAATGTCATAATCACTATCTTCTTTCATCACCCAAAAGGCCGGGGGCTTTTTTAATTCTCTCTGTTCAAACGGTCCGGACTGTCCCCCTCACGTTTTAACCCATCCCCTTCCTCAAACTCATCCCGCCCCAATCGCTGAATCTTATTCCGTGGCCGCAGCACCAACGACACCACCGTTGCTTCTCCCATCAATCTCAAACGCAGCCCCAGGGGCCCGTCAACCGGAGGCTCGGCGTTAACGATCAGATAAATCACTTCGTCGTCCAGCGTGACGGGAAACCAATCCGCGTTTTCACCATAGCCGTGGATTACGCCCGAACTCACACTGAAGCTGCGCGATAAATGCCAGCGATAACCGGCGCTGTAGGAACGATCGCCAAAGGAGTTGACGAAGGTGGAGAGTTCCCAGTTTTTGTAACCGGCCCCCACCAGCCGGTTCTCGTCATTAAGATCGTCGGAAATCCAATGGTGGGTGACCAGGCCTACTTCGACTTCAACGTCCTCAGCGCGGGTGGGTATGAGAGCCCATACCAGGCTCAAAATACCCATCATCAACACGGACGACCGCAGATGGTGCAGCGGCGTCTGAACATAGGGCGGGTGTTGGCTGACCACATTCGGGCTCGAAACAGAGGTTCCTTAATACCCTAGACGCAGTTCACAGTTTTGGTAGGACGGGGTTTGTCAGGTGGCGCGCTGGCGAGGCTTGACCCGCTCTGCGAAAACACCCATCGTCATGCTCAGTCCCTTAGGCGCTGTCCCATGCTGCAACTGATTCAACTGAGTCTGCCTCGTCTCGCCCCCCTCGAATTGACGGTGGCTCCGGGGCAGGTTCTCGGGCTGTCTGGCCCTTCAGGTTCCGGTAAAACCCGTTTGCTACGAGCGCTGGCCGATCTGGATCCGCATGGCGGTGAGATTTGCCTCGACAACACCCCTCAAACAGCCTTTCCTGCGCACGACTGGCGCCGTCAGGTGATGCTGGTGCCTGCGGAAAGCCAGTGGTGGTCCGATTCGGTGGCCGAGCATTTTCCTGAGCGCAGAGTCGTCGATTGGCAAGCATTGGGTTTTGACCGCGATCCCAGCGACTGGACCATTGACCGATTGTCTACTGGCGAAAAACAACGACTGTCGCTGTTGCGGGCGATGGCTTACCAACCTCGCGTCGTGTTGCTGGACGAGCCGACCGCGAATCTCGATGAGCGCAGTCGAGCGATGGTGGAAACCTGGCTGCTGGCTGCGATCCGCTCACACCACAAAATGGCCATCTGGGTGTCGCACGATGATCGTCAATTGCGGCGGGTAGCGGATCAGTGTCTGTCGCTTGGTCCCGCGTCGGTGAGCGCATGAATGTCATTGAGTTAAGCGTCTGGCAATTAAGCATCGCCGCCGCCTTGCTGATCGCTTTAGCGGTCACGTTGTGGCTAACGCATCTGGGTGTCAGTCGTTCGTTGTTGATCGCTGCGCTGCGAACCGTGGTGCAGCTGACGTTGATCGGTCTGGTTTTGGAGGCGCTGTTTACCATGGGTGCCTTGCTGTGGGTGGCGTTACTGGCGCTGGCCATGTTGCTTATTGCCGGTCGTGAAGTGCAGGCACGCCAGCAGCGACCTTTGTCCGGGGCCTGGGGAATTGGCATCGGGACAGTGTCGATGTTTGTCTCGGCGTTCAGTGTCACGGTGTTGATGCTGGCGGTGATAATTGGTCCTGAACCGTGGTATCGACCGCAATACGCAATCCCGTTGTTGGGCATGTTTCTGGGCAACACCATGACGTCGGTGACGTTGTCGCTCGACCGCTTGACCGAAGCCGCCTGGCGACAACGCGCTGTAATCGAAGCGCGGTTAATGCTGGGGCAACGTGCTCAGCAGGCGTTGAGCGATGTGCGCCGATCGGCTGTCCGCTCCGGCTTTATTCCGGTGATCAATGCCATGGCAGCGGCCGGTGTGGTCAGTTTGCCGGGCATGATGACCGGACAGATACTCGCAGGCAGTCCGCCATCACTGGCGGTGAAATATCAGATTCTGATTATGTTTGGCATTACCCTCGGCTCGGGCTTTGGCACGCTGGTGGCGGTGTTGCTGGCCAGCCACCGGTTGTTCGACGGCCGCCAACGGTTGCGAGTGGATCGCTTGCGGCCGGCGCGCCATTAAGCCAAGGCTTCGGCAACGCGCTGCTCGCCGTGAAACAAGGGGTATATCCGTTGGTGAGTGGCATTGCTGCTTAGGCAGTGGGCGATGGCGGCGGCCACATCCGCGCGCGTCACCCATTGCTCTTCTTGCGAGTCGGGCCAGTCGGTTCGGACCTGATCGGTGGCGTCTTCATCGGTTAACCGGCCCGGTCTTAGAATGCTGTACGTCAGCCCACTGTGGATTAGGTGTTCGTCTGCCAGATGCTTGCAGACGGTGTAGTGTTTGATGCGCGCCGGGGCAGCATCCGGGTTTTCAGCACCGCG
This sequence comes from Saccharospirillum sp. MSK14-1, assembly GCF_003054965.1. Taxonomy (GTDB): domain Bacteria; phylum Pseudomonadota; class Gammaproteobacteria; order Pseudomonadales; family Natronospirillaceae; genus Saccharospirillum. Next base: position 1,699,466 of record NZ_MIES01000033.1, on the reverse strand, counting down.
CGAACTGACCATCACAAACTGTTTCACGCCGCTGGCTTTGGCGGCATCCACGGCTTTGATGGCGCCCCACAAGTCGATCAGTACCGTTTTGTCAGCACCGGTATGGCCGCCGGAACCGGCGGTGAAAACCACCTTGTCGCAACCGGTCAGTGCCGCTGAAAAATCGCCTTCCAGATCGGCAATAACTGGCTCACCTCCGAGCGCTTTGATGGTCTGCGCCTGCTCCTGGCTGCGAATCATGGCTCTGGGAGTATCGCCGCTTGCCGCCAGGTGTTTAATCAATCGTTGGCCAATTTGACCGTGTGCGCCGATCACTAGGGTCGTCATGCATCACCTCCGTTGGTTTGAGATTGTGCTATCAGATGGTGATGCTTTTAAGCGTTGCAACCTCAAGCGGGCGCTGGTTTTTTTGCCCTGGGATTCGGCAGGTCGGTGATGGTGCCGCTGGCCATTTCAGCCGCCAGACCGACGGTTTCGTGCAGCGTCGGATGGCCGTGGATGGTGAGCGCCAGATCTTCGGTGCTGGCGCCGAATTCCAGCGCCAGGGTCAGTTCGCCGAGCAATTCACCGGCGTGGGCGCCAACCAGGCCCGCGCCTAACAGACGGTCGGTGTCGGCATCGAAAATCAGCTTGGTGCGACCGGTATTCTGGCCGGACGCGAGGGCACGGCCGCTGGCGCTCCAGGGGAAGGCGGCGGTGCGGATGTTCAGACCTTGAGCTTTGGCGTCTTTTTCAGTCAGACCCGTCCAGGCGACTTCCGGGTGGGTGTAGGCAATCGAGGGGATCGCCATCGGTGTGAACCGCGCGGATTCACCCGCAGCCACTTCCGCGGCGACATGACCTTGATGGCTCGCTTTGTGCGCCAGCATTGGCTGACCGACCAGATCGCCGATGGCGAAGATGTGGCTGACGTTGGTGCGCAGTTGTTCATCAACACCGATAAAGCCGCGATCGTCGACGTTCACCCCGGCTTTTTCGGCCTGCAGTAAATCGCCATTGGGGCGGCGACCGACGGCGACCAAAATGGCATCAAAGTCGGCGTTTTCGGCGTTGTCCTGAGCGTCCATCAAGGTGACATTCAGCGCAGACTGGCCGGCGGTGACGCTGTCGAGTCGGGTGTTCAGGCGTATATCAAAGCGATCATTGTTATCACGCTGATACAGCCGAACCAGGTCGGCATCGGCAGCCGGTATCAGTTGATTGGCGGCTTCGACAATGGACACCGTGCTGCCCAGTGCGCGATAGACGGTCGCCATTTCCAGGCCGATGATGCCGCCGCCGATCACCAGCAAACGCGGCGGTATGGTCGACAGTTGCAAGGCATCGGTGGAATCCCAGATGCGCTCGTCGTTGGGCAGGAAGGGCAGCTCAACCACGCGCGAACCGGTGGCGAGAATCAACTGTTCGAAGCCCAACAAAGACTCATCGCCATCGGCCTGTGTCAGCCGCAGGTGCTGGCTGTCTTCAAACACGGCGTTGGCCTGAATCACGGTGACGCCGCGCTCTTTGGCCATGGCGCTGAGGTTGGTGGTCATTCGCTCGACGGTCTGGTCGCGGTACTGTTGGACAGCTTTCAGCTCGGGCTGCTGGGCGCTGAAACCGAGTTCGCTCAGATGTTCGTTTTCTTCAATCACGCCAGCGATGTGCAGCAGCGCCTTGGAGGGAATGCAGCCGACATTCAGACACACACCGCCAAGACGCGCATAGCGTTCAATCAAGGTCACGTTCATACCCAGATCGGCAGCCCGAAACGCAGCGGAGTAGCCACCGGGACCGCCGCCTAAAACCACCAATTGCGCCTGTGTTGTCCGTGTCATGGTCATTGCCCTCTGTTATCTATCTAGTGATAGGTAGAATAACTATAGTGACAGCACTGAGGCGCGTCAATAGACTACCAACCGCTAGGTCAGTTAATGGTTGAGAGCGATGAACAGCACTGCCGAACGTCTGCTGGAGCGGGCCGAGGAAATCATTCGCACGCACGGTTATTCCGGGTTGAGTTTTCGCACCCTGGCCGATGACATCGGCATCAAAAGCGCCAGCGTGCATTACCACTTTCCCACCAAAACACACCTGGGTGTGGCGGTTGCCAGTCGGTATCAGGCGCGTTTTGCGCGGGCGCTTGAGCAGATTGCCCGCAGTGGTCAGCCGGCTCAGGCGCAGTTGCAGCGGTTTGTGGACATTTACGGCAGCGAGCTGCGCGCAGGCAACAACCGCCTGACCATCTGCATGATGCTGGCAGCGGAAAAAGACAGCCTGCCGGAGGAAGTGAACCACTGTGTCACGTCGTTCTATCAGTTGAACCTCGACTGGTTGGAGAGCGTGCTGCAGCAGCAGGCCGACCCACAGCCAGCACAACGCGCCAAGCAGATATTGGCATTGCTGCAAGGCGCGGTGCTGGGCGCGAAAACACTGACCTGCAGCGACTACTTCGATGCCGCCGAAGCCGCGGTGTTGCAACTGGTCGGTGGCGTTGCTGAGCCGACACCAAACTAGGCCTGTATCTTGCTGTACTCATTCACGGGCTGATCAGCCCGTTCATTGATTAAGGAGTCCGACACCAATGCGGGTTATGTTTGCCGCGCCGGAAACGGCCTGGGGTGGAATTCTGGCGCGCTTTCGCGCTGCCTTGCCGGAGGTTGAGTTTGTCGCCACCGGTTTTAACCCGACCAGTCTGGCCGGATTTGAGGTGGTCATTCCCACCATGAGCCAACTCGACGCTGATCTTATTGCAGGCGCCGATCGGTTGCAGTTGATTCAGCAGATGGGCGCGGGTCTGGAAGGCGTCGATCTGGACGCCGCCCAGCGAGCATCCGTTGCCGTCGCCAACGTCCCGACGGCCGACTCCGGCAATGCCGACTCGGTATCCGAACTGGCCATCTACCTGATTCTGGCGTTGTTGCGCCGCGCACCCGAACACGCCACCACGCTGGCGGCTGGCTTAATGGGGCAGCCAACCGGCATCAGCCTGATGGGACAGCGCGTGGGTCTGGTGGGCTTTGGTGCCATTGGTCAGGCCATTGCGCGCCGGTTGGCGCCGTTCGGGGTGACCTTGAGTGCAATCAAACGCACCTCGGATGACGCCCTGGCCAACACGTTCGGGCTGGAATGGCTGGGCGGCACGGAGGATTTACCGCGCCTGCTGGCCGAGTCGGATATCGTCATTCTGGCGTTGCCGGATGACAGCGCCAGTCACGGCTTGATGAACGCCGAGCGGCTGGCACAGATGCCAACGGGCAGTTATTTGATTAACGTCGGTCGCGGCGGTCTGGTTGAGCGCGATGCGTTGTTTACGGCCTTGCAATCGGGTCAACTGGCCGGTGCGGGTTTGGATGTATTCTGGCAGGAACCGCCAGACCCGGATGATCCCATCTTCCAGCTCAATCTGGTGGCATCACCGCACCTGGGTGGGCTGACCGACCGGTCAGTAACCGGTATTCTCAACGCCAGTGTCGCCAATATTCGTCGCCTGATGCAGGGGGAAGCGCTGCAACATCGGGCGGTCTAAAAAGAGTCAAAACGAGGACAGCATGAGCCATTCCGACATCACCCTTTGGCAACAGGCCGAAGGCATTGCCAGCGGCCGGTTAGACCCGGTTGAACTGACCGAAACCGCACTGACCAAGGCCGCCGAATCCAGCTCGGTGTTTATCAGCATTCTGGACGAGCGCGCGCGCTTTGAAGCCCAGCAGGCGAAGGCGCGGCAACAGGCCGGTCAGCGGCTCAGCCCCATCGATGGTGTGCCCATCGCCTGGAAAGATCTGGTGGACATGCGCGGTACCATCACTACCGCGGGCAGCCGCCTTTATGACGCCCCAGCCGATCAGGATGCCGACGCCGTGCGTCTGGCCACTCAGGCGGGCTTGGTGTCGGTGGGCAAGGTGAACATGACGGAACTGGCTTATTCGGGCCTGGGCCTGAACCCCCATTACGGAACGCCAACGCTCGATCGCAGCGGCCCGGCCCGGGTGCCCGGTGGCTCCAGCAGCGGTTCGGCAATGGCCGTTGCTCAAGGCATTGTCAGTGCCGCCATCGGTTCTGATACCGCCGGTTCCTTGCGCATTCCAGCGGCCTTTAATGGGCTGGTGTCGTACCGGCCATCCATGGATCGTCCCGTCATGGGGGGTGTGCATCCGCTGTCGCGATCGATGGATACGCTCGGTGTCTTGGCACGTACCCTGACCGATGTGATGGCCGTGGACGACGCCATGCGCCTGGGCAAGGTGGTGCATCGCACCGCCATCGCAGCCAGCGATATTCGCGTGATTCTCGATACCGACGCGCTGGCCGATCCGTTTATCAGCGAACCGGTGCGCGCCAATTTGCTGGCTGCTGCGGAGCGTTTTGAAGCGGCGGGTATTGGCGTGATTCGCCGCCCGGTTGCCGCCATTCAGGACGCGCTGGCGGCCATTGCCAAGCATGGCTGGCTGGGCGGCATGGAAGCCTACGCTGAATACAAAGACCTGATCGATAGCCGACCCGCCAGCGACTTTGACCCGCGGGTGCGCGACCGCTTGCTGACCATCAAAGACGCCACACCCGACCGAGTGATCCGGCTGTATCGCGCCCGCGCTCAGCTGCAGTCAGAGTTGGCCGAGCAGCTCGACGGAGCTTTGCTGATTTCCCCGACCGTCGCCAAGGTAGCGCCGGAACTGGCACCGCTGGAAACCGACGATGCGCTCTATTCCAAGGTCAATCTGGAAGCCTTACGACTCACCATGGCGGCCAGTTTACTGACCTGTCCGGCCATTGCTCTGCCGACCGGCAGTGACAGCGACGGCCTGCCTACGTCCGTGCAACTGACGGCTTTGCCCGGCGATGACGAACGGCTCATTCGCACCGCCTTAACGCTGGAAAACCTGGCTGCTGGCTAACGGCGCAAGCGGGGCTGCGGACCCCTTGTTTCCGGCTGGTTTGGTCACATTATGATCGCAGATTAGAGCTCTCAACGGAGACCCGAGATGGAGTTCAAAGATTATTATCGCGTGCTCGGGGTGTCGGACAGTGCCGATGCCGCCGAGATCAAAAAGGCGTATCGCAAACTGGCGCGGCAATACCATCCCGACGTCAGCAGCGCCGCCGATGCCGAAGCGCGGTTTAAAGAAATAGGCGAAGCTTACGAAGTGCTTAGTGATGCCAAGCGGCGCGCCGAATACGACCAACTGCGTCAGTTACGCGCCGGTGGTGGTCGTGGCCAGTCCAGCCGTTTCAGCGATGCCGATTTTAATCGCCAGTTTGGTGATTTTTTCGAGTCGGTCTTTGGCGGTGGTATGGGCGGCATGGGCGGTGCCCGTAGTGGTCGGCAAAGCTGGCAGGCGGCGTTCGACCAGCCCGGTCAGGACGTGACCCATCGCATTACGCTCAGTCTGGAAGACGCGGTCAATGGTGTTGAACGTGAAATTCGTCTGCGTCTGCCCGACAGCAGTTGGCAACCGGGGCAGTCGCGCACTCGTACCTTGAAAGTCCGCGTGCCTGCGGGTGTGTTGCCGGGCCAGCGCATTCGCCTCGCCGGTCAGGGCGGACCAGGCGCCGGTAACGGAGCGGCGGGCGACCTGTATCTGGAAGTGGAGCTGGCCGACGATGCACGTTTTAGCGTCGATAGCCGCGACCTGCAATTGACGTTGCCGATCACCCCCTGGGAAGCCGCATTGGGCGCCAAAGTGATGGTGCCGACCTTGCAAGGCGCGGTGCGATTAACCGTTCCCAAAGGCGCGACCTCCGGTAAAAAATTGCGTCTGAAAGGTCGTGGATTAGGTAAAAATCCTAGCGGTGATTTGGTGGTGAAACTGGAGCTTGCGGTGCCTGAAAAACATTCCGCCGCCGCCGAACAACTGTACCGTGAACTTGGTCAGTTGCAGGGCGATTTTAACCCGCGGCAGAAACTGGAAGCGTCGATGTAAGCCTCATTCGTCGCTGCTGACGACGCGATTTCGACCGGCGCGTTTGGCGATATAAACGCGGCTGTCAGCCTGACGCAACGCGCCTGAAAACCCGTGCATGCCGGTGAACTCAGCCACGCCCGCACTGAACTGTAACTGCAACTGATGGCCGTCGAGACTGAACGTCCGGTCGGCCAGCAGTTCGCGTAATTGATCGACCACATCCGTTGCCTGCGCCAACGTCAGCTGTTCAAAAACCACGACGAATTCTTCGCCACCCCAGCGACACACAATGTCGCTTTTTTTGAGATTGTTGCGCAATACTTTCGCAACCGTTGCCAAGGCTTTATCACCTGTGGCGTGGCCGTACTGATCGTTAATCTGTTTGAAGTGATCGATGTCGATCAACGCAACCGCCGCCGGTTGCTGAGGGTCGGTCCAACGCTCCAGGCTGCTTTCTAAACCGGCACGATTTACCAGTGCGGTGAGCGGATCGGTCAACGAATTACGCTCATGTTTTTCCACCGTTAATTTGATGGCCACGTAGGATTGCAAATGAATCCACTCGGCAATCAGTAGCAGCAACACCAGAAAAGCCGTGGCCAGTTGCAACCGCACCTGACTGGAAATCGGATATTGGTAAGCGAAGTCAGGCTGAATGGCCTGGACGATAATCATCGCCGCTAAATAACCCAGGCCGAGTACCGCACCCACGCGCAGACCAGCGAGCATGATCATCAGCACCAATAAACTGAACGCAAAATAAATTCCGGTGCCGGCATAACCGCCGCTGATCATCAGATAGGTGGTGAACACCCAAAGCGACATGGATAACAGGCGGCTGACCAAGAGGGTGCGATGGCTGAGGTGTGCTCTGACCACCAGCGTCACGGTAATCGCGATCATCGCCGCCAGAATGATGGCCGCTGTCCAGCGCAGGTTGATCACCGACACAATGAAAAAAGGCACCATCACCAGGTTGCCGGTGATGACAAAAAAACGCATCAGCAGGAGTTGTCTGCGCAGCTCAATTTCTTCAGGAGTATTGCCGAGATGCAAAAGCGGCGTTCCTCTTTTAAACAGATACCAGAAGGATAGTCATTGAACAGTGATCGCGCGCATTAATGCGATGACACAGAGTTCGGCTGCACGATCGTAAACCAACCCCGACGACGCCACAGCAAGGCGGTCAATGCCAGCGCGGCGAGTGAAAACACCAGCAGCGTCCAGCCAAAACCCAATCGCTCAGCGACCGCGCCCATGCAGAACGCACCGATCGACGGCGCGCCTAGACTGACCATCGACCAGATACTCAGCACGCGGCCCCGGTAAGCATCGTCGACCGTCAGTTGCACCAGCGCCTGACTGCCGGTACCGATGACGGTCATAAACAAACTCGACAGCAAAATCACCGGCACCATGGCGCCGAGGCCGTGCAAAGCAATGACCGGCAACAACACCAGCGCACTGCAACACAAGGCCAGATACACCAGCGAACTGATGCGATCGGGATTACCGCTTTGGCGCGAGGTTACCCAGCCACCGAGAATGGAACCCGCGCCGGCACTGGCGGTTAACGTTGCCAGCGCGCTGGGCGTGCCACCGGCCAGATGACCGGAAATCGCCGGTAGCAATTCGGTGACCGATCGGCCGAGCAAGCCGTTGACCAGCGTCATCGCCAGAATCAGTCGGATCAGCGGTGTGGCAGCGATAAAACCGAAACCAGCGCGCAGGTCGGTCAACAGCGACGCCGGTTGTGTGCGTTCGGCGGCCGGTGCGTGCGGTAAGCGCAGCAGCAAGACGGCGGTGGTCATAAACAACAGGGTAGCCAGCGAAAACACCCAGAACGGACTGCTGACGGTCAGCAATGCCGCCGCCAATGCCGGGCCGATAATGCGCGAAGTATTGAACACGATGGCGGAATAGCCGATGCCGCTGGGCAGCAGATGACGCGGCAAAATGCGAGGCATTAACGCCAAGCGCATGGGCTGGTGGGCGGCGGTCACGCTGCCGAAGGCCAGTGCAAACACCAGCAGCGGTGTAATGCTCAATTGGTTGAGCGCAAACAAGGTGGTGATGGCGATGGCAATCAGGCTGTTGCAGATTGCGGTGGTGACAATGCCATTTCGAGTATCGATGCGGTCGGAAATCACGCCAAATAACGGCGAGAACACAAAGGTTGGTACCAGTAATAACGCACTCACAGTGCCCACCCAGAACGCTGACTCGGTGAGGTGCCAGGCACTCCAGCCGATCATAAAACGCACAATCCAGGTGCCTAGGGTGGCAAAGCAGGCTGCCAAAAAGTAAGGGCGGAAAACCGGTTCACTGAATGCAGATTGATGAGAGCGGGGCTTGGATGAAGACGGAGACGACATGCGCGGCCTTTGCAAAGTTAGGCGGCAATGCTAGGCGCTTGAGTGCGGAAAGGCCAGTTGATTGAGGCTATTGGGGGTGAGGGACCTTTAATGGGAAACCGGACGACGATTAATGGGAGACGCTGGACGCCGGTTAGTCAGCGTCTCCCGTCTTCCGTCCAGCGTCTCCCGCCAGTGACAAATGACGGGTGTCCGGCGGTCGAGGGTCGTCCTCCTTCCGGCTTGGTTGCAATGGTGCTGCATCGTCCGCCAGTGACAATAAGGAGACATCGATCTCAACAGCTGCGGCGGGCTGTTGTTCGGTCAGTTCCGCACCTGCCTGCGCCAGGCTGAGCGAAGAGGTATCGACGGCAACCGGTTCGTGGCTGGCCGGGGCATCCACCACGGGCGGCTCATTACCGGCGGGGACGACAATTAATTCAGCGCCAATGGCTTTCATGGCCGCCTGATAGCGGGCCACCGTGATTTCCGCCACCTTCAGTTTGATCACCTCAGCGCGACCTGCGAAATAGCTGGCAATGCGGTCGGCATCGGTTTTAAACAGCGCGGCCATGGCATTGCGGACGTCGTCTTCGTTGTAGCCGTCGAGAATGTCACCGGCGTAGTACAGATCGAAATAAAAGGTGCTCATCAGCTTTCCAGACGCATGTGGTTGAGTTTCAAATCGGCCTTGGGAAAAGCAATGCACGGCAGTATCCAGCCATCGGCCTGCTGGCCGCCGTTAAGCCCGTACGGATGACGGCCGCGATAATCCACCGCGCCCGACATCAGCCGGCAACGGCAAATACCACAAGCGCCGTTGTCGCATGCTTTGCGCAACACCAAACCCTGTTCCGCCAGATTGTCATACAAGGTGCGCTCGGTGTCGCCGGGAATGTGATCCTGGGGCGTTTGCAGTAAGCGAATGTCGATGGTGCTCATGGCAGTCTCGATCCGGCGCGGTTGGCGTGGGTGTGTTGGGATGCTACCGCGATGCCCGCCCTGGTTACAACGGGCGTTCTATCGGTTGCCAGCGACTGGGATTCGACTAATTGTCTACAAAATAGCCTTGTTTTAGCCATAGTAATGCCGTTTAATCGCCAAACTTAAAAAATTGTAGACAATCTATGGAAGCCAGAACCCAGACCGACCGCATCTACCAGCAGCTGCTCGATGCCATCATCCAAGGTCAGATTGCGCCATTGAGCCGATTGCGCGAATCCGATCTGGCGCGCGACCTGGGCATCAGCCGCGGTCCGCTGCGTGAAGCGCTGGGTCGGCTGGAGAGCCGCCGCTTGGTGCGCAAGGTGCCGCACGTTGGCGCGCAAGTCGTGGGTTTCGACCGGGCTGAATTAATCGAGCTGTATCAGATTCGCGAAAACCTCGAAGCGCTTGCCTGCGAACTGGCGGTGACGCGCATGAGCGATGCCGATCTGGACGAACTGGGCGCGGTATTGAAGCGCCACGAACGCTATCTGGACGATCGCGATGGCCAGTTCTACATTCAGCAAGACGGCGATCTGGACTTCCATTTCAAAATCATTCAGGCCAGCGGCAACCGTTGGCTGATCAGTCTGCTGTGCGATGAGTTGTATCAACGCGTGCGCATGTTCCGGTACCAGTCGGCCAACCAACGCCGGCGGCCGCGCCAGGCGCTGGAGGAACATCAACGTATTTATGAGGCTTTGCGCCAGCGCGACGGTGAACTCGCCGCGCTGCTGATGAAACGCCACATCCGCTCGGCCCGAGCGGTACTTGAGCAATTGACCGAGGAGGCTCCCGAATGAGCGCCGGAAACCGTTTTCGCCAGGCTTTGGCCACCCATCAACCGCTGCCGATTGTCGGTGCCGTCAACGCGTACAGTGCCATGCTGGCAAAGCGCGCCGGTCATCAGGCCATTTATCTGTCGGGCGGTGGTGTTGCCAATGCCTCCTTCGGCTTGCCCGATCTGGGCGTGACCACCCTGAACGATGTGACCGAAGACGCACGCCGTATTACCGCCGCCTGCGACCTGCCGTTACTGGTCGATGTCGACACCGGTTTCGGCGGTGCTTTTTCCATCGCCCGTTGCATTCATGAAATGGAACGCGCGGGCGTGGCGGCGATTCATATTGAAGATCAGGTGCCGCAAAAACGCTGCGGGCATCGGCCGAATAAAGAGATTGTCTCCAGCGCTGAAATGGTCGACCGCGTGAAAGCCTGCGTCGATGCGCGCCAAGACGACGGCTTTTTTGTCATGGCGCGCACCGATGCCTTTGCCCAGGAAGGTTTGCAGGCCGCACTCGATCGTGCCCGCGCCTGCGTGGAAGCCGGTGCCGATGGCATCTTCGCCGAGGCCGTGCATACGCTCGACGATTACCGCGCCTTCACCGAGGCACTCGATGTGCCGGTGCTCGCCAACATCACCGAATTCGGTAAGACGCCTTTGTTTAACCAAAGCGAGTTGGCCGACGTTGGCGTGGCCATAGTGCTCTATCCATTAAGCGCGTTCCGGGCGATGAGTCAGGCGGCGTTGGCGGTGTATGAAAGCATTGCAGAAAACGGCGATCAGAAAGCGGTCGTTGAGCGCATGCAAACCCGCGAAGATTTGTACGACGTGCTCGGTTATCACGAGTACGAAGCGAAGTTGGATGCGTTGTTCAGTGGGAAATAGCGCTGTTCTGATGGTCAATGCACGTTAACGGAACCACTACCGGCACGTGGTCAGGAATGTCGGAAACTCTGATGTGGGGTGTCTGAGGCAGGGATGCCGAAGCCAAGACTACAGGGATGTATTTACGTCGTCCCCGCATCAGAGTTTCCGGCAGGCCTGGCCCAAACCACAGAATGAATAAACACCTATCAAGAATAAAAACCAAAAACAGGAGGCCAAGATGGTGGACAAAAAACTGGGTGGCGCTGGCTTGCGAGGCCAAGTCGCCGGTGAAACCCAATTGTGTACCGTGGGTCAGGAAGGCAGTGGTTTAACCTATCTGGGTTACGACATTCAGGCGCTTGCCGACGGCGCCGATTTCGAAGAAGTCGCTTACCTTTTGCAACATGGCGAACTGCCCAGCCGAACCGAACTCGACGATTATCTGGATCGCCTGGCCACCAAACGTGAATTGCCGCAAGCGTTACTCGACACCCTGGAGCGCATACCGGCCTCAGCGCATCCAATGGATGTGATGCGCACCGGGTGTTCCATGCTCGGCGTGCTGGAACCCGAGTTGAGTTTTGACGAGCAGGATGCGGCGATTGAACGAATGCTGGCGGCGTTTCCGGGCATTATTTGCTACTGGTTTCATTACAGTCACAGCGGCAAACGCATCGATACCGACAGCGGCGCCGAAAGTATTGCCGAACATTTTTTAACGCTGCTGCATCAAAAAGCGCCGCCGCTGAATCACATAAAAGTGATGCACGCATCGCTGATTTTATACGCCGAACATGAATTCAATGCGTCCACCTTCGCGGCCCGAGTTGCGGCCAGTACTCTTACCGATATTTACAGCGCGGTCACCGGTGCCATTGGTACCTTGCGTGGGCCGCTGCACGGCGGTGCCAACGAAGCGGCCATGGCGATGATCGACGGCTTTAAAAACCCGGACGACGCCGAGCAACAATTGCTCGCCATGCTGGCACGCAAAGACAAAATTATGGGCTTCGGTCACGCCGTTTATCGCACCAGCGATCCGCGCAATGCCGTCATTAAAAAGTGGGCGAAAAAACTCGCCGATGCCGATGGTGACAGCCGTCTTTATGACATCGCCGAACGCTGCGAATCGGTCATGTGGCGCGAAAAAGAACTCTTTCCCAACGCCGATTTTTTCCACGCCCCCGCCTACCACAGCCTGGGTATTCCGACACCGCTGTTCACGCCGATTTTCGTGATGGCGCGAACCAGCGGTTGGACGGCACACATTAAAGAGCAGCGCTCGAACAATCGCATCATTCGACCCAGCGCCGACTACGTCGGGCCGGACATTCGGGAATTTACGCCGCTTGAACGACGCTGAACGCTTGAGGGGAGACGCAAGATAGCTAAAGGCGAGCCCGGTGGTTTTTAGCGTCTCCCGTTTCCCGTCCAGCGTCTCCCGGTAACCCAACCCACCATTACAGGACCGACCACCCATGAGTGCCAACGTTGATACAAACAACCGTCCCGACTACGACAACGTACTTCAAGCCATCGCCGACTACGTGCTCGATACGGACATCACCAGCTTCGAAGCCTGGGACACCGCCCGCAATTGTTTAATGGATACGCTCGGCTGCGGTCTGCTGGCGTTGCGTTTTCCTGAGTGCACCAAACATCTGGGGCCGATTGTGGAAGGGACGGTAGTGCCGCATGGCGCGCGCGTGCCCGGAACGCAGTTGCGGCTCGACCCGGTAAAAGCGGCCTGGGACATCGGTGCCATTGTGCGCTGGCTTGATTACAACGACACCTGGCTGGCGGCTGAGTGGGGCCATCCGTCCGATAATCTCGGTGGCATTTTGGCGGTGGCCGATCATCTGTCGCAGCAAAAGGTCGCCCGCGGTGAAGCGCCGCTGACCATGGATGCTGTGCTCGAAGCCATGATCAAAGCGCACGAAATTCAGGGCGTGCTGGCGTTGGAAAATTCCTTTAACCGGGTCGGGCTTGATCACGTTTTATTGGTGAAGGTCGCGTCCACCGCGGTGGTTGCCAAACTGATGGGCGCTGACCGTGAACAATTGCTCAGCGCACTGTCGCACGCCTGGGTCGATGGTCAGGCTTTGCGCACTTATCGTCATGCACCGAACGCCGGTTCGCGTAAGAGCTGGGCGGCCGGTGATGCCACCAGTCGCGCGGTGCGTTTGGTCGATATCGCGCTGCGTGGCGAGATGGGGATTCCTGGCGCGTTGTCAGCACCGCAATGGGGTTTTTACGACGTACTGTTCAGCAAAACCAATAAAGATCAGCAGGTAAAACCCGAAGCCGATCGTTCGTTTAAATTCCAGCGCGACTACGGCAGTTACGTCATGGAAAACGTGTTGTTTAAAATCAGTTTCCCCGCGGAATTTCATGCGCAGACGGCCGCTGAAGCAGCGGTGACATTGCACCCACAGGTGAAAGATCGGATTGATGATATCGACCGCATTGTGATAACCACCCACGAATCAGCGATTCGCATTATTTCCAAAGTCGGCCCACTGGCAAACGCGGCCGACCGCGACCATTGTTTGCAATACATGGCGGCGGTGCCGTTGTTGTTTGGCAACCTGGTGGCTGAGCATTACGAAGACGAATTTCACGCGGCGCATCCGGAAATCGATCGGCTGCGTGACAAGATGGACATCGTTGAAGACAAACGTTACAGCGCCGAATACCACGAAGCCGATAAGCGTTCCATCGCCAACGCCATTCAGGTGTTCTTCACCGATGGCACGTCAACGGAGCAGGTGGCCGTGGAATACCCCATCGGCCATCGCCGTCGTCGTGAGCAGGGCATTCCATTACTGGAGCAAAAATTCCGCGCCAATCTGGCGACGCGTTTTCCGGCGGCTCGCGTGCAGCAGATTTTTGAACTGTGCACCGATGCTGAGCGACTGAAGCAAACGCCGGTGCATCAATTTATGGATCAGCTGGTGATCTGAACCGTTTTACGCAGGCGACCGTATCAAGTCCCTTCATTCTTGTTGCGGTTCGCCATGCGTCTTTCATTGATAAGCTTGTTCGTCGCCACCTTGGTGCTTTCTGGCTGCGGTTTGCCAGCACTGAATCTGATCACGCCGCACAGCGGATACGAGCGTGAAAAAGATCTCGCCTACGGGCCGTTGCCACGCCAGCGGCTCGACCTCTATCACCCCATTGATGCCCGCGCCGACGCGCCCATGCTGGTGTTTTTTTATGGCGGCGGCTGGAACAGCGGTGACAAAGAAGCCTACCGTTTTGTTGCCCAGGCGCTCGCTGAGGCGGGTTATGCCGTGGCGATTCCGGATTATCGGTTGTACCCGGAAGTCACCTTTCCGGCCTTTGTTGAAGACGGGGCTGCCGCGCTGGCGTGGCTGGAAAATCGGCTCGAGGACGATCAGTCCATGGTATTGATCGGCCATTCGGCCGGCGCTCATATTGCCGCCTTATTGGCGATGGATGAACGCTACGCGCAGACCGCGGGGTTTGATCGGCAACGCTTGCAAAGCTGGGTCGGTTTGTCGGGCCCGTACGATTTTTTGCCATTGACGGACGAGCTGTACATCAACATTTTCGGCGCCGCCGATGGCATTCCCGACAGTCAGCCGGTCACCTTTGCCAGCGCCGATGATCCACCGGCGTTATTGATCTACGGTAATGACGATGAGGTAGTGGGCGCGCGCAGTATCGATCAGTTAACGGCGCGTTTGCTGGCCGACGATGTGCCGGTGACGGCGCACCGTTATGACGGTGTGAATCACATTGATACGGTGGCGAGTTTTTCCGTGCGCTTGCGTGATCGCGCACCGGCCTTTGCCGATACGCTGGAATTTTTAGCCACTCAATAACCGGTCAGTTCCAGATAGCCCATCCCGCCGGGCGTGGCAGGGTTTTGCGACTGTGCCACCACCGGGCCTTCCCAATACGGAAACAACGTGGACAGCCAGCTGTCGGGTCGTAACGCGGTAATGCGCCAGCTGTGATTGCGATCTGGCAGGCGCAGCGTCCAATCCAGAGGCAGTGTTTTTTGCTCGCCCGTTGGCAGGGTGAGCGTTGTGAACGACTCGGCGGTTAATTCGATGGCACCGCGCTCGAGTGACTGCGACCGACCGTCGGCATCAACCCAGGTGCCGTTGATCCAGGGTTCGCCATTGTCGTTGCGCAGCTGGTACACCATCAGTGCGCTGCCATCGTTGAGGTGCAGCGAAAACCAGTCCCAGCCGGGCTGATTCGGCGCCAGTGGTTGCGAACTCCATTCGCGGTCTAGCCAGCCGGGACCACTCACAGTGAAGGTTTCGCCGTCGACGGTCAGTTCGCCATCGATCTGAATGTGCGGCTGGCTGTAATAATGACTGGCCTGGCCGAGATCGGATTTTTGGTGATAGCCGGCTTCGCCTTGCAGCACCCAGGGCGTGGTTGAATTCAGCGTGATGTCCAGGTTGATGGCGTCGAACGCCAGATCCAAGGTGCCAGGAAACAGCGAGCCTGCGGTGCCCGTCCATTGCCAGTCATCCAGCCAGGCGTTGAAGTCGCCCGTGTCGTTTAACGCCACGCCCGCCTGACCGATGCCGCCGCGTGCAAAGCGTTCAGCGTAGCGATGACCCGTAGGCGTCGACAGCGCCGCGTGCGCCATCCACACCTGCTTGCTGGCCCAGCCGCCGGGGTCGGCGTTGGGCGTCATCGCTTGGCGAAACAGTGTCCATTGCAAGCCCCACGACTCGCCATCGGCATCGGTCAGGTTGGCGGTTAAGTACCACCATTCGATGCGGAAATCCGGGTGCGGTAAATGGTCAGTCGGGAACTCGATGGCCGGGTTCGGCACCGCACGGGGGTAACCACTGGGGTCGGCGCGCAGCAGTTGGTAATCATCGGCAACGGCGTGGCTGATGAGCGCGATGATCAACAGACGGGCGTATCTCATGCGTCGTCTTCTCCCAGTTGTTTTAACGCCAGCGGCAACCGCCGCCGCACCTGCCACAGGCTGATCAGCAAGGTGAGTCCGAGCACCGCGGCGGTGAGGGCTGCCAGTCGCAGGGCCGGTGGCCATTGCCATTGCAACGGCATGGTCCAGCCGAAGGCGTGCACATTCAGGTCATGTACCAGCAGTGACGATAGCAAGGCGCCCAGTGGCAGCGCCGCCAGCCCGGTCAAGGCGACCAGCAGCGCCAGCGGCAGGGCGACGATGAGCAGCCATTCGCGGTAGCGCACCCCCAACGCGCGCCAATGAGCGTAATGCGACAGTCGCTGTTGATGCAGCGCCAGCAACGCCGCCAGCAACGCAATGCCCGCCACACTGAGCGTCAGACCGTTCATGGCGGTGGTGATGGCAAAGGTGCGATCAAAAATACGCAGTGACACGCGCTTGATGGTGTTTTGGTTGAGCCAATCGCCCGGTTGCGCGCCGGCGGCGAGCAGGGCGCTTTCGGCTTGTTGTTCGGCATCAGGGGCGTCGCTCAGCCACAGCGCCAAGCCTTCGGGTGACGCATTCGGCCACAGCCGTTCGACCGTGGCGTAGGGCAGATACAACTGAAAATAGGGGCTGCCGTAATCGTGGAAGAAACCGGCGATGCGGAACGCTTGTGGGCCTTGAGCGGTGTCGACCTGTACCCGGTCGCCCAATTCAACACCCGCCAGGTGGTGCACCTGTTCGTTGGCCAGCACCCAGTCGTTGTCGCCGTCGAACCAGTCTTGCAGATGTTCGTTGGCGTCGGCCAGGGGCAGTGCGCGGCTGTCAGGGGCGTTGGTGTTTAAGCCGCGTATCAGCGTCGGCCGACCGCTCCAGCGAATCTGTACGCCGTTGCGTTGATGACTGGCGACCAGCCAGGGCGCAGCGCCGTGATCGGTGAACGCCGCCAGTCGCAGGCTGTCGTCCTGAATGTACAGATCGGCCGCCAGTCGTTGATCGAGCCAGATGGTCAGTGCTGAGCGGAACGAGCCGACCAGTGTTTCCACCCCCAGGTTGGCTGTCAGCGCCAGCAGTAACGCCATCATCGCAACGCGCACCTGCGGCAATTGGGCCCAGGCGTCGCGCAGCGCCCAACGCAGTTTCCAGGCCGGCTCCGGCAGGCACCGCTCAACCAGTCGCAGCGCGCTGGCCAGCCAGACTGGTAGCACAAAAGCGGCTGCAAACAGCGAGAGTCCGAGTACCACAAAACCCTGCGTCACGGTGCTCATGCGGCTGTGCAGCATCAGCGCGGCGACAGCCAGTAGCAGACCAAACAGCGCCAGCCAGCGCCGGGCTTGGCGGTCGGCCGCCCAGTCGTCGCTGGCTGAACGCGCCTGGCGGATGTTCTGCTGCGCTTCGCGCCACAGCGGCCAGGCCAGCGCCAGTAACAAACCGACCAGCGTGATGCCCCAGGCCAGAAGAATGCGCGCCCAGCCCAGCTGAATATCGGTGCCTACCACGGCGCCATACAAGCTTTGCAGACTGGACGCGACCGGCGGCAGCAACAGCGTCGCCAACGCGCGGCCAGCGGCCAGACCGCCGAGCGTGCCGAGTGCACTCCACACCAGCGCTTCAAGCAGAACCGCAACGCTGAGCATCCGGCTCGAGGCGCCCAGTTCTCGCAGTGTATGGAGGGTTGGGCGACGCAGATGCAGGGCAAAGCGCACGGCGTTAAAGACGATAAAGAGACCGACGGCGAAGGCCAGCAAACTCATGGCGGTGAGGTGCGAATGCAAGCTGGCAGTGAGCTGGGTTAGATCGAGCCGCTGGCGGTTGTCGACCAATTGCAGATGATTGGGTAACGCACGGCGCAGGCGGTCGGTTTCTGCGCTACTGAGTTCACCCACGCCCAGATAGCTGAAGTGATCGCGTTGTAACACGGCCAGTGCTGCACCGATGTCCATAAAGAGACGGCGGCCTTGTTGCGGCTGTTGTTGCAGCGCTGCCGGTGGCAGTTGGCGGCCATCGTCCAGCATCAGAGTATCGCCGGGGCCGATGCCGAAATCGGCCGCTAAATCGGGCGGGTACCAGGTTTGATAGGGCGGTTGCACCAGGCTCGGCCAGTCGCCACCGCTGGCGCCAAGCGGCGATTCAGAACGCGGCAGCGCCAGTAAGTCGGTGGCGATCAGCCACAGCGGTTCGTCGTTTACCGCCAGCCGGGTTTCCAGTATGGGATAGAGTTGCGTGAAACCGTCACGGCGCAGCGCGATGTAATCGGCCGGATCGATGCCTGCGCCATCGCGGGCACGCACCCAGTGGCTGGCCTGAGCGCCGAGCAGTTGGTCGGCCTCGCTGTAGCTGGCGCGGGCGTGGTCGTTGATGATCTGCACCGCCGACCACAGCCCGACGCCCGTCACCAAGCCGATCGCCAAAAACAGCGTTTGCGCTATATGGCGGCGGTAATGGCTGAGCAGCGTCAGCAATACCCGTGTCAGAACCGACAGCAATCGCCTCATGCAGCGGTCTCAAGGCGGCCGTTGGTCAATTGCCAGCGTTCATCGAGATGCGCCGCCATAGCCGGGCTGTGGGTCACCATCAACAGACTGGCCCCGGCTTCGCGAACCAGTTCGGTGAGCAGCGCCATCACCGCAGCGCTGCTGCGCTCGTCGAGGTTGCCGGTTGGTTCGTCCGCCAGTACCAGAGCCGGGCGATGCAGCAGGGCACGCCCGATAGCGACACGCTGCTGCTGGCCGCCAGAGAGTTGATGCGGCAGCCGTTTCAGTAAGTCAGACAGGCCCAGACGCGCCACCAGATGATCGTAAAAATCGCCATCAAAACGTCCCGCCAGCCGCGCCTGCAAGGCGAGATTGTCGGCTACGGTGAGCGTGGGGACCAGATGGTAGTTCTGGAAAATCAGACTCAGTTTGTCGCGCCGCCAGGCGGCCCAGTCGGCGTCTTTGAAGGCGCTGGTGTCGGTGCCATCGAGCACGATGCGGCCGCTGTCGGCGCTGTCCAGACCGGCAATCAAATGCAGCAACGTGCTTTTGCCACTGCCGCTTTCGCCCAGCAGCGCCGCCGAACGGCCAGGCGCCAGACTGGTACTGAGACCGTCAAGCACGCGCACCGCGCCGTCAGCCTGTTGGAAGTGTTTGTGCACATCGGTGAGTTCAAGCATGGCGGGACCGGGCGAAAAACCAGACCCGATTCTAAAGGCCGGGCAACGTTTTCGGCCAGTGGTTGTAATAAAGTTAAGCGACGGACGACTCATACCTTAGTTGTTAAACGGAGACCGTCACTTGTCTGATTTCGATGCTCTGGTGCACCACAATCGCGGTCGGCTGTATCGGCTGAGTCGCGCCTACAGCGACAGTCCCGACGCGGCCGCCGATCTGCATCAGGAAATGCTGCTGCAACTGTGGCGTGCCTGGCCGGGTTTTGCCGGTCGTGCGCAGGCGTCGACCTGGCTGTATCGGGTGGCGCTGAACACCGCCATCAGTCAGTGGCGTTATCGGCCGGTTAGTACCGCCGATTATCAAGACCACGAACAGGCCAGTGCCGAACCGGGTCCGGACGTCGCCAGCGAACAGCAGCAGTTGCTGGAAGCAGTAAATAGGGCGTTGAAAACCTTCAACGAGGTCGACCGGGCATTAGTGCTGCTGTACCTGGAACAGTATTCCTACGCCGAGATGGCCGATGTGATTGGGCTGACTACGAATGCCGTCGGCGTCAAGTTAAACCGATTAAAACAGCGATTGAGCCAGATGCTTGAGGAGGGTGGGCAATGAACCTCGAAAACATCGCCCCGCTATGGCAAGACCAACCGTCCGATCTGGACGTGAATTTACAGCAGGTGCAGCAAGAAGGTGTGCGTCGCCAGCGTCAACTGTTTTGGCGCGATCTGCGAGAGTTGCTGGCAACGGCCTTGGTAGTACTGGGGTTTGGCGTGATTCTGGTCGTAGCAGACAATGGGCTGGCTCGTGTTGGCGCAGGCTTCACCTTGGTTGGTTGTGCGTTGACGTTTGGCCTGTTGCTGGGCGCGCGCCGTTTGGCGAGAACGCCGCCCGATGCCTCGTTACGCGAACAGTTGCAAGCCGAACTGACACAGCTGGATCGGCAAATCCTGCTGCTGCGCAAAGTGCTCTGGTGGTATTTGTTGCCGTTGCTCGGAGGGGCGATTTTGGTGTTTGCGGGGTTCAGCGGACAGTGGGGATGGTCGCTCGTTTATGCGTTGGCGGTGCTGGTATTCGGTGCCTGGGTTTGGTGGCTTAACCAGCGCGCCTGGCGCCGCAAACTAATGCCGCAACGCCAGCGCCTGGCTGAACTGATGGATCGATTGGACGCCGACGCTTAAAGCCAGATCGCCGCCGCACTGGCGGCCAGCGTCATGCACAGCAAAAACCATTTCAAGGCCGTCTGGCTCACATTCAGCGCCAGACGCACGCCGATTTGCGCACCGGCCATGGTGCCAATGCCGAGAATCAAACCCGGTACCCAGGCGACCAGGCCGTGGGCGATAAAGATCACCAGTGATACCGCCGTGAACGCACCGGCGCACAACAGTTTTAAGGCGTTGGCGCGCACCAGATCGTAACGCAGGCCACCGGCCAAGGCGGCGATCAGCAAGAAGCCGACACCGGCCTGTACGAAGCCGCCATAGACGCCGGTAAAGAACAAACCCAGCGCCGCCCAGGGCGTATCGCGAATGCGCTTGGGCTGCTCATCCGGGCCGGGAAAGATGGTGTTGGGTTTAACGATCATCACCACCGAGAGTGTAATCATCGTGCCCAGCAGTAAGGGTTTCAGCAGTGTGTTGGGCAAAAAGGACGCTACGGCCGCGCCCACCGCACCACCGAGCAGGGTCGGCACCAGAATCGGTACCATGTCCGTCCGCTCCAGCCGGTCGCTGTTATTGAATCCGCGCAGCCCGACCAGGCTTTGCAGCATCACACCAACGCGGTTGGTGGCGTTGGCCATGTCGGCCGGCAGGCCCATCACCATCAGTGCCGGAATGGTCAGGTTAGACCCGCCTCCAGCCAGTACATTGATGATGCCAGCGGCCAAGCCGGTGGCGAGGAGCAGTGTGATAAAGAAGGGCGTGAGTTCGAACATGGCAGGCTCTTATTATGATGTAAAAAAGAAGCAGCCTACTGAAATCGATGACGGATGGAAGCGCAACCAGAGTTTATTGATGCCGTCGCAGTGCTTCGGCCAGCGGCACTGCCAATGCCTGGTGGCGTTGGTGCAGAAACAAAAAGTATTGCGCCGTCAGTAACGACTGGTCACTGCAACGGACCAATTCAACACCCAGGGCCGGCACCAAGCCGGCCGCCTGGACCGGATTGGCGAAGGTGATGTCGAGCCGACCCGCCTGCAGCATCTGGATTAATGTGCGGATACTGGGTGCATAAAATAGCGTCAGTTGGTGACGAGCCGCTATTTGCTCAAAGTAGATAACGCCTTTAATGCCACCCAATTGCAGCCGCTGCTGCTGACGGTAGCGCTCGCAGGTGGCTTCATCGATGGCGTAGGCATAGTGTTCTTCGCTGACCAGCGGTTCCTCTACCCGGACGGCAAAGTCTCGGCCCGCCAGATAAGCCGGAAGGATCAGAAATAAGCCGTCGACCACGCCGCTTTGCAGTAACTGAATACGACGCGCGAAAGGGGCGTCGACCCAGTTGGGCCGATAACCGAGTTCTGCCAGTGCCTGCCTCACTCGCTGCTGTTGAAGTGGGTAAATGGCGGCCACTTCCGGATTGATGGCCAGGTCCAGGCCGCGTTCTTCGGCTTGGCTAATCAGCGTCACACTGAGCAAAAGTATCGCAATCCAGCGTCGGTACATGTCCGCCTCCCTTGGCAGAAGTCGTCAGTATAGTGGGTCTTTTTAAAGCTGCTCACGAGGCTGGGTGACCTGATATAAGGTTAAAAAATAACCATCAGTAAAGTTTTTTCGGCAGGGAATTTACCGATTAAATAGACTGCTTCGCCTGAATTTTTGGAGCTGTCATGACCCTGTTAACCGACCCTGCTGCGTCGTTCGGCTTTAGTTTGGAACGCGTGGTGTTAGAACGAACCGGCCAACGAGTGCTCAATGAGGTGACGTTGGAGGTGAACCAGGCCCGCGTCGGTTTGATCGGCAATAACGGTTCCGGTAAGTCGTCGCTGGTGCGGCTGTTAAATGGTCTGCTCAAACCGACGTCCGGCGAGGTGCGGGTGAATGGCCGAAATCCGGCGGACGGGCCCGAAGCGATAGCGGGGCAGGTGGGGTTTATTTTTCAGAACCCGGACCACCAGATTATTTTCCCCACCGTGCTCGAAGAAGTGGCTTTTGGTTTGCGCAATCTGGGTCGCAGCCGCAAAGCCGCGCAGGCCGAAGCGCTGGCGTTTCTTGAGACGCAAGGCCGCGCCGACTGGGCACAGCGTCCGGTGCATTCGCTCTCGGAAGGGCAAAAGCAGTTGGTGTGCATCTTTGCAGTGCTGGTGATGCAGCCGAAACTCATTGTCCTCGACGAACCCTTTTCCGCGCTCGATTACCCAACCCGCTTGCACGTGCTGAACTGGCTGCACCAGTTGCCGCAGCAATTGCTGATGATCAGCCACGAGCTGGACTGCCTGGATGGTTTTGACCGACTGATCTGGCTCGACAATGGCCAGGTGCGGGGAGACGGCGAACCGGCGCGCATTCTGGACGCCTATCGTCAGGCCAGTTTGGCCGGGGTGACGCTGTGATCAGTCTCTATATGGCCGGGCGCAGCCCGCTGCATCGGCTGCCGGCGGGCGTGAAGCTGGCGGCTTTGATGGCGATCAGTATAGCGCTTTACCCGGTGGACCAGCCGCTGTGGTTGCTGCCGGTGTTGCTGCTTACCATCGCCGGCTACGCCACTTTGGGGCCGGGCGGCTTGCAGCGGCTCACGCTGGTGAAACCGGTGTTGCCGTTTCTGCTGCTGATTCTGGTGTTTCAGACCTGGACGCAAGGCTGGGCCGCCGGGCTCGTGATGCTGCAACGTATTCTGGTCATGGTGCTGCTGGCCAATCTGGTCACGCTGACGACCTCGATGGACGCCATGATGGCCGCGGTGATGCCGCTGTTGCGACCGTTGCGCTGGGTCGGTGTCGCACCGCATCGCATTGCCTTTGCGGTGGCGCTGCTGGTGCGCTTTGTACCGGTGCTGATGGCGCTGACCGCCAGCCTGCTCGAAGCCTGGCGCGCGCGCGGCGGTGGTCGTCGCCAATGGCGCTTGGCGGTGCCGCTGCTGATCAACGCCATTCGACTATCCGATCACGTCGCCGAGGCGCTGGCTGCGCGCGGCGGCATTCCGAACGATTCAACACACTAAACGGAGAACCCTCATGAAAGAGCACGCGTTAAAGGAACAGGGCCTGGTGCAAATCGCGCTCTACGCCGCACTGATTGCCGCCCTCGGTCTGATTCCGCCAGTGCCGTTTTTATCCGGCATTCCCATCACCGCCCAGTCACTGGGTGTCATGCTCGCCGGGGTGATGCTCGGCCCGTTGCGCGGTTTTCTGGCCGTGGTGTTGTTGCTCTTTGTGGTGGCACTCGGTGCCCCGCTGCTGGCCGGGGGTCGTGGTGGTTTGGCGGTGTTCGTCGGCCCGACCGCGGGCTTTGCCATTGGCTGGGCGTTTGCTGCGCTGGCGACCGGCTGGGTGACGCAGCAACTGCAACGTCTGAACCTGGCGGTAGCGGCTGGCATCGGCGCTTTTGTCGGCGGCATTCTGGTGCTCTACGTTTTCGGTATTCTGGGTTTTATGCTGATCACCGACAACGGTTTGCTGCGCTCAACGCAGATTATGATGGTTTATATTCCCGGTGATCTGGTGAAGGTGGTGATTACTGGCTTGGTGGCACAGGCGGTTTATAAGGGCTTGCCGGGGGCTGTGGCGACTCGGGTGGTTTGAATGGTGAGGTTAATGGTCCGCACCTGACAGCGGCGCCTTTTTAGGCGACACGCTGTAAATCCATCCCTGGACGCTCGGCGATGGCCCGATGAGTCGGAGCATTCCTGGCCATCGACGGTCACCTGAAAAGGTTCCACTGCCAGGTACTCTGGCAGTGGATTTATTGCTTACTGATACGCCTCAATCGGCGGGCAGGAACACATCAGATTGCGGTCGCCGTGGACGTTATCGACCCGGTTCACCGCCGGCCAGAACTTGGCTGATTTCACCGCCTCGCTCGGGAACACACCCAGCTCGCGCGGGTAAGGCCGGTTCCATTCTCCAACCAGATCGGCCTGTGAATGCGGCGCATGGCGCAGCGGGCTGTTGTCGGCGGCCCATTCTCCGCTTTCGACTTTGGCAATTTCCGCACGAATGCCACGCATGGCGTCGATAAACCGATCCAGCTCCGCTTTCGATTCCGATTCGGTCGGCTCGACCATCAGCGTGCCCGGTACCGGGAACGACATGGTGGGCGCGTGGAAACCGTAGTCCATTAAGCGCTTGGCGACGTCTTCCTCGCTGATGCCGGTGGCGGCTTTGAGCGGGCGCAAATCCAGAATGCATTCGTGCGCGACGCGGCCGTTGCTGCCGCGATAGAGCACGTCGAAATCGTCTTTCAAGGCTTCGGCCAGGTAGTTGGCACCGAGAATGGCGACTTCGGTACTGGCTTGCAGACCATCGCGGCCCAGCATGCGGTTGTACATCCAGGTGATCGGCAGAATGCCGGCCGAGCCAAAAGCAGCCGCGGAAACGGCGCCGTCGGAATCCTCTCCGTGACCGGGCAGGTAAGGCGCCAGATGCGCTTTCACACCAATCGGGCCCATGCCCGGGCCACCGCCACCGTGCGGAATGGCGAAGGTTTTGTGCAGGTTCAGGTGCGACACATCGGCGCCGACCTTGCCGGGCTGCATCAAACCGACCTGAGCGTTGAGGTTAGCGCCGTCGAGGTACACCTGACCGCCGAAGCGGTGAACGGTGTCGCACAGTTGTTTCAGGCCTTCTTCGAACACGCCGTGGGTGGACGGGTAGGTGATCATGCACGCGGCGAGTTTTTCCCCGGCCTGTTCAGCTTTAACCGCCAGATCGTCGAGGTCGACGTTGCCGTTGTCGTCGCACGCCACGATCACCACATCCAGCCCCATCAGTGCGGCGGACGCCGGGTTGGTGCCGTGCGCTGAAGCGGGAATCAAACACAGCGTGCGCTGATCATCGCCATTGGCCTGATGGTAACGACGAATCGCCAGCAGGCCGGCGTATTCACCCTGAGCGCCGGAGTTGGGCTGCATCGACAGCGCATCGTAGCCGGTGATGGCCAGCAACTGGGTTTCCAGATCGCTGACCAGCCTTTGGTAACCGCTGGCCTGATCGGCCGGGGCGAACGGGTGCACATTGGCGAACTGCGGCCAGCTGACCGGCTGCATTTCGGCGGCGGCGTTCAGTTTCATGGTGCAGGAGCCGAGCGGGATCATGCCGTGCACCAGCGAATAGTCGCGGTTTTCCAGCCGTTTGATATATCGCAGCAGCTCGGTTTCGCTGTGGTAGCGGTTGAACACCGGGTGGCTTAGTACGTCGTCGGTGCGGCGCAGCTCGGAAGGCAGCGCAGGTGTGTCGCTGGCTAATACGGCAGCGTCCAGTTCGGCCAGATCCAAACCGTGGTTGTCGCCGACCAGGACCTTAAACAGACGCTCAACATCGGCGGCGGCGGTGGTTTCGTCGAGACTCACGCCGACGCGGCCATCGCTGAAACGGCGCAGGTTGCAACCGGCGGATACGGCGCGCTCGTGCACGCTGGCGTCGACGTTGAAGGTCAGCGTATCGAAGAAATGTTCGGCCACGTCAACGCCGTTACGGCGCAAGCCTTCGGCCAGAATGGCGGTGAAACGATGCACCCGTTCGGCGATGGTGCGCAGGCCGTTCGGGCCGTGATACACCGCGTAGAAAGACGCCAGATTCGCCAGCAACGCCTGGGCGGTACAGATGTTCGAGGTCGCCTTTTCGCGGCGGATGTGTTGCTCGCGCGTTTGCATCGCCATGCGCAATGCCTGGCCGCCTTTGGCATCGACGGAAACACCGATGATGCGCCCCGGTACCTGCCGTTTGTGCGCGTCGCGCACCGCAAAAAAGGCCGCGTGCGGGCCGCCGTAACCGAGCGGCACGCCAAAGCGCTGGGCGCTGCCGAACGCGATGTCGGCACCCAGTTCGCCGGGCGAACGCAGCAGCATCAGCGCCAGCAGATCGGTGGCCACTGCGGTGACGGCACCGGCGTTTTTGGCCGCTTCAAGGTGGGCTTGCACATCACCGATGGCACCGCTGGAACCGGGGTAGCTAAGCAGTGCACCGAAGGGTGAATGCTGCGCGACCGTTTCAGCGGGCGCGATGATCAGCTCGATGTTCAGGTAGTGCGCCCGGGTGCGCAGCACGGCCAGGGTTTGCGGGTGGGTGTCGGCATCGACAAAGAACTGGTTGCTCTTGTTTTTGCGGTTCACGCGCTGGCACAGCGTCATGGCTTCGGCGGCGGCGGTGGCTTCGTCAAGCAAGGAAGCGTTGGCCAGATCCAGGCCGGTTAAATCCATCACCACCTGCTGGAAGTTCAGCAGCGCTTCCAGGCGGCCCTGGCTGATTTCCGGCTGGTAGGGCGTGTAGGCGGTATACCAGGCTGGGTTTTCCAGCACGTTGCGGGCAATGGCCGCCGGAATGTGAGTGCCGTAATACCCCTGGCCGATGTGGCTGGTGAGCACTTTGTTCTGGCTGGCAATCTGCGCCAGCTCGGCCAATGCCTCGCTTTCGTTGCGGCCGCTATCAAGTGCCAGCGCGCCGTCCATGCGCAGGCTTTCGGGCACGGTCTGACCGATCAGGTCGGCGCGGCTGTTCAGGCCCAGCGTGGCCAGCATGGCGGTTTGGTCGTCGGCGTTCGGGCCCAGATGTCGTGGCGCGAAACCGGCGTCCGCCAAAGCGGTGAGCGGCTTTTGGTGCAGCGAAGTGGTCATGGCGAGTCTCCGGCGAGATCAGGTGGTATCAGAGCTGGGCGTTGTATTGGTCGGCTGAAAGCAGGTCGTTGATGACGCTGGGGTCGTCCAGACGCAGGTGGAATAACCAGCCGGTGTCGTACGGGTCTTCGTTCAGCTGCTCTGGCGCCTCGGTCAGCGCTTCGTTGCAGGCCAGTACCGTACCGGCCAGCGGGCTGTAAATGTCGGATGCGGCTTTCACCGATTCCACCACGGCCACGGCTTCACCGGCGGACACCTGACGGCCCAGCTCGGGCAGTTCGATAAACACCACATCACCCAGTTGGGTCTGAGCGTGATCGCTGATGCCGACAGCCACCACGCCATCGCCCAGGTCGCGGACCCATTCGTGGCTGGCGGTATAACGCAAGGTTTCGGGTGAAGTAGACATGTACATCTCCACTGAAAAAGGTAGGCAGGAATGGCGCGCAGCCTAGCAACGGTTTTCCCCTAAAACAATAAAAAATTTCCTATAGGAAACAAGCGGACCTGATGGTCAACTTTTGGTCGCCGGGCGTTTCCCGTGGCCGGTGGCTGTGCAATACTCGTCCGGCATGACGCTTGCTGGCAGGTGTCATCTGTAATGTCTCTGATAGGAAACACGCCGCCATGGACCCGCACTTCCTGCACGATCAATCCAAACCGTCGCCGGAAATCAGCCGCAAGGACGGTCACGAAGCCACGCTCGAACCGCTGGAGCTGGGTCAGCGCGTGCGCGCCATTCGTTTAAGCCAGAACCTGACGCTCGAAGAAGCCAGCCAACGGACGGGCCTGGCGCGGTCCACGCTGTCGAAAATTGAGAACGAACAGATATCGCCTACCTTTACCGCCGTGAACAAACTGGTGCATGGCCTGGGCATCGACATTCCGCAACTGTTTGCCCAACCGAGCACCGACAGTCGCGCCAGCGGCCGCCGTGACATCACCCGCGCCGGTGAAGGCAAACCCCACCCGACGCCGACCTACGAACACGAACTGCTGGCCACGGAACTGACGCAGAAAAAGATGGTGCCGTTTCGTACCCGCGTGCACGTGCGTTCGTTCGAAGATTTTCCCGACTGGGTGCGCCACGACGGCGAAGAATTTTTATACGTGCTCAGTGGCTCGATTCTGTTCTACACCGAATTCTACGAACCGGTGGAACTGTTCGAAGGCGACAGCGCCTATTACG
This sequence comes from Saccharospirillum sp. MSK14-1, assembly GCF_003054965.1. GTDB lineage: Bacteria > Pseudomonadota > Gammaproteobacteria > Pseudomonadales > Natronospirillaceae > Saccharospirillum. The sequence continues at coordinate 1,671,578 of NZ_MIES01000033.1, read as the reverse complement.
ACTGCACCATGGGGCATGCGCTGGTCAGCACCAGTGAAGAGGATGCGGTGTGCTTGTGGGTGACGGCGTGAGTGCGCTTTGGGCGCGCCGGGAAACGCTTGACGGGAGATGCTGAACGCTGGGTACAAAAAAAGGGAGGCACCGATCGGTGCCTCCCTTTCTTAGTGCTTCGTCGGCGAGTGTCGGGTTTTCGCTGATCAGCGTCTCCCGTCTCCCGTTCAGCGTCTAGCAGTTATTTGGCGAAGTTTTCATTCGCAAATTCCCAGTTCACCAGCTTCCAGAAAGCCGCCAGGTAATCCGGGCGAGAGTTACGGTAGTCGATGTAGTAGGCGTGCTCCCAAACGTCAACGGTCAGCAACGGCGTCTGGCCGCTGGTGATCGGGGTGCCGGCGTCGTCGGTGTTGACGATTTCAACAGAGCCGTCGGAGTTTTTCACCAGCCAGGTCCAGCCTGAACCGAAGTTGCCGGCGGCTTTTTCGTCGAATTCTTTCTGGAAGGCGTCGAAGGAACCCCATTTGCCGTTGATGGCATCCGCAACCGCGCCCGTTGGAGCGCCACCGCCGTTCGGGCTCAGGCAGTGCCAGTAGAAGGTGTGGTTCCAGATTTGAGCGGCGTTGTTAAACATGCCGCCAGAAGCTGACTTGATGATGTCTTCGAGGCTTTTTCCTTCGAATTCGGTGCCCGGCACCATGCCGTTCAGCTTGGTGACGTAGGTGTTGTGGTGTTTGCCGTGGTGGTATTCCAGGGTTTCCTGGGAAATGTGCGGTTCCAGGGCGTCTTTTGCGTATGGCAATGCTGGCAGTTCAAAAGCCATGGTTGCTCTCCCTCTGTCGGTTTAGTAATAAAAATGGCCGGGAGGGTCACGGAGCCTCCCATCGTTGACTCAGTAAAGCATAATCAGGCCGTTTCATCGGTGTTTCAAGGGGCCCAGGTCGCAGATGGACACGCTCGACAAGGCAGGGTTCGTAACCGCGCCAGTTGTGTGTGTGGTTGCACGGATCACAGCGCTGTTTACAACTGCTGTTGTGGCTCTTGTTACAGCAAGGCCGCTCTCTATAATGGCCGGACGCATTCCCATTCGAACAGGTAGTGAAAACCATGGCCGATTCCAAGCCGGGACAGGATTTTCCCCCCATGATGCCGGACCGTGACGACATTCGTAATCGTCGTCCTGCCGAGCCGACACCGGCTAAGAAAGCCGCACCGAAACCCAGCCCGAGCCCGAAACCAAAAGCGACGTCACCAACGGACAGTGGTGGCAGTAGTGGTGCCGGTACGCTGGTGTGGGGACTGTTAATCACGGCGCTGGTTCTGGTGCTGGGTCTGTTGCTGTTGGTGCTCAGCCAGCGCCAGACGCTGGCCGAATACGATGAACGTCTGCAATTGGCGGATGACCGGTTGGTAACGCTGGAGCAGGCGCTGACGCAGACCGATGAATCGGTGGCGATGAACGAAACTGCGATCAATGCGCGCTTTAACAGTCTGTCGGAAGCCGATGAGTTTCAGATGTCGGAAATCCGCAAGTTGTGGGCGGTTTCGAACGAACGTAACCGCGAGTGGATTGAAGCCAACCAGGCGGCCGTGGCCGATATGCAAGGGTCGTTGGGTAACGTGACATCACGCCTCGACAGTCAGAGCGAAACGCTGAGCACGGTGGATGGACAGCTGGATGAACTGGCAGCGCTGGCCGCCGATCTGGACCGGGCGGTAACCGCTGTGGAAGGCCAGTTGAACGGCTTTGATGCGCAGGCAATTGATGAGCGCATGGTGTCGCTGACACTGGCGCAGGAAAACCAGATGATGGACATTGGTGAGCTGGCTGATCAGGTTGATAATCTGGATCGCAGCCTCGATTCCATCGACAACGGCCGACTGGAAACCAACCGCCGTCTGGTGGCGTTGAGTGAACAGTTGCAGGCTCTGGATGCGCGCGTTACCGCCTTGGGTGGCAGCCAATAACCATGGCCAGCCGGGCAATTGATCGGTCGTTTAATCCGCGTCAGGCGGCCATTGTTCAGCGCATCGAGGAAGGTGGTCACGCCACCATCGATGATCTGGTGGCCGCTTTTGATGTAACGCCGCAAACCATCCGTCGTGATTTAACCTTACTGGCCGATGCCGGTTTGATCGCCCGGTTTCACGGCGGTGCCAGCCCGGTAAATTCGACCGAAAATTTGTCGTATCAGGATCGGCAAATTCTCAATCACGGCGCCAAAGAAGGCATTGCGCAGTTGGTTGCCCAGCAAATTCCCGACCACGCCAGTCTGTTTATTAACATCGGCACCACCACCGAAACCATTGCCCAGGCGCTGTTGCAGCACCGCGGCTTGCAGGTGATCACCAACAACCTTCACGTGGCGGCGATTCTCAGCCCGAAGGAAGATTTTCGGGTGATCGTTGCCAGCGGCGAAGTGCGCGCGCGCGATGGTGGCATTGTGGGTGAGGCGACGCTCGATTTTATCCGTCAGTTCAAACTCGACTACGGCATTATCGGCATCAGCGGCATTGAAGAAGACGGTGCTCTGCTCGACTACGATTACCGTGAAGTGCGTGTCGCCCAGACCATCATGGAACAAAGCCGGCAAGTCTTGCTCGCCGCCGACCACTCCAAATTCGGCCGCCGCGCCATGGTGCGCCTTGGGCACATTACGCAGGCCGATGTGTTTGTGACCGATGTGCCGCCGCCGTTGGCAATTGTTGAGCAATTAACGGCCGCAGAAGTGAGGCTGTTAATTGCGGGAGACGCTTAGGCGCGCTGAAGCGCGCCGGGAGACGGGAGACGCAGGATACGAAAAAGGGAGGCACCTTACGGGGCCTCCCTTTTTGCTTAACGCCTGGGTGCTGCGCACTCGGGACATGCTAAATGTCAGCGACGGGCCGGTTTATGTTTTAGCGTCTCCCGTTAAGCGGGCGCGCTCCGCGCGCCTAGTTCTTATGCAACTCGCTGTTCAATTCAACCTGGGATTTATTGGTTAAACATTCCACACGGCCGGTTTCAGCGTTGCGCCAGAACAGCAGGTCTGGCTTGCCAGCCAGGTCGCGGGCTTTGACGGTTTCGACCGGTTGCTTATTGCTGTCGAGCAGGGTGACCTTGGTGCCCGCGGTGATGTATAGGCCGGCTTCGACGGTGCAGCGGTCGCCCAGCGGAATGCCACAACCGGAGTTGGCGCCGAGCAGGGAGTTCTGGCCCATGGAGACAACCACTTTGCCACCGCCGGACAGCGTGCCCATGATGGACGCGCCACCACCAACGTCGGAGCCTTCACCGACAACGACGCCGGCTGAAATACGGCCTTCGACCATGGACGTACCCAGGGTGCCGGCGTTGAAGTTAACAAAGCCTTCGTGCATGACGGTGGTGCCTTCGCCCAGGTGCGCGCCGAGGCGAACGCGAGCGGTATCGGCCACCCGCACGCCGGACGGCACGACGTAGTCGGCCAGCTTGGGAAATTTATCGACGCAGTTTACTTCCAGCACTCGACCAGCCAGACGCGCTTCCATTTGACGTTCAGTCAATTCCGGCAGATCGATCGGACCTTCGCTGGTCCAGGCGATGTTGTGCAGCAAGCCGAACAGGCCTTCCAGTGAACAGCCGTGCGGTTTCACCAGGCGGTGCGAAATCAGTTGCAGTTTGAGGTAACCCTCAGCCACAGAGCTGGGTGCGGCGTCGCTTTCCAGAACCGTCAGCACCAGCGTTTGATGGCTGGATTCAGCGGCGCGGCAGAACTGGGCGCTGACGCTGTTGCCAGCGCTTTCAAAGCGGCTGGCCAATTCGTTCATCTGGGCGCTTTCGAGCACGAAGACTTCGTTGCCACCGTTCAGTTTGACCACTTCGGTCAGCGCTGAAACCAGAGCGTCTGCTGGGTTCAGAATCGGCTCTGGAAACCAGGCCTCGATGATTTTGCCATCCTTGTTGCGGGTGGCCGTGCCGACGGCCAGAGCGAAATAACTCATCCGGTTTTCCTCAGTATCTTTAGTCAGTTCGGGAGCGACGCTGGGTTAATCCAGCGACAGCAAATCTTTAAAAGCCTGTTCGTTGTAACCCACTGCCGCCAGGCCGCGTTGTTCCACCACCGGTCGTTTGATGAGCGATGGGTTTTCGATCATCAGCTCGATGGCTTTTTCCGGCGTTAAACCGGTTTTGCGCGCATCGTCGATGTTGCGCCAGGTGGTGCCACGTTTGTTGATCAGACTTTCCCAGCCGACGTGTGGAAACCAGGCGCGCAGCAGGTCTTCGGTCGGCGGTGTTTTTTTGTAGTCGATGAACTCGTAATCCGCGCCCTGATCGTTAAACCAGGCGAGGGTTTTTTTAATGGTGTCGCAGTTGCGTATTCCGTAGATTCGGATCATGGCGTCCGCCCCATAAGGCTGTTGTCGGGTTGGAAGTCGTGGTTATTCAAGGTCTTGCTCAGAGTAGAGGTCGCAACCGCTCGGCCGCTTCGATGCAGGCATCCAGCTCGGCGACCAGCGCAATGCGCACGTGACCGTAACCAGGGTTGATGCCGTCGACCTGGCGCGACAAATATTGACCGGGCAGTACGTGAATGTTGGCTTTTTCCAGCCACAAACGCGCGATTTGCTCGTCGTCAGTTTCCAGGTTGGGCCAAAGGTAAAAGCTGGCGTCGGGGATGTCCACCGGCATTTTGTCACCGAGAATCTGCTGCACGGCCTGATATTTTTGGTTGTACAGTCGACGGTTTTCGGCGACGTGGCGTTCGTCGTTCCAGGCGGCGATTGACACGTGCTGCGTCGGCAATGGCATGGCGCAGCCGTGATAGGTGCGATAGCGCAAAAAAGTCGCCAGTAAGTCGGCATCGCCGGCCACAAAACCGGAACGCAAACCGGGCAAGTTGGAGCGTTTGCTCAGGCTGTGAAACACCAGGCAGTGATCGAAACCGCCCTCCAGGCTGGCCGCTTGCAACAGGCCCGGCGGCGGATTGTTTTCATCGCGATAGAGTTCCGAGTAACACTCATCACTGACCAGAATGACATCGTGCTCGCGAGCTTTTTTGACCAGCGCGCGCAGCTGATCGAGCTCGATTAAACGGCCCGATGGGTTGCCCGGGTTGCAGATAAACAGCAGCTGGCAGTTGTCCCAGTCGGCATCGCTGAGCGCATTGAAATCGGGTTGGTAACCGGTATCAAAGGTGCACGGCAAATAGCGTGGTTCACCCCCGGCGAGGAAGGCGGCGCCTTCGTAGATTTGGTAGAACGGATTGGGCATCCAGACGTCGTTTTTCGATGAGTCGGCATCGAATAACGCCTGTACCACCGAGAACAGCGCTTCGCGTGTACCGGTGACGGGCAGCACGTTTTCATCGGCGCTCAGTTCGGCCTCTTTTAACCCATAGCGACGTTGACACCAGTCGGCGATGGCCTGGCGCAATTGCGGCAACCCGGCAGTGGCCGGATACATCGAAAACCCATCCAGACTGGCGTGCAGCTGTTCGGCCAGAAACGAAGGCGCGGCGTGCTTGGGTTCGCCGATGCCCCACAACACGGCAGGGAGATTCGCCGGTTGAATGTCGGCGGTCAGCGCTTTGAGTTTTTCAAAGGGGTAGGGATGCAGACGCGCCATCCGGCTGTTCATTCGCTTTGTCCTTCCACGATGATGGCTTCCAGGGTGCTTTGCAGATTCTCGACCAGACGCGGTTCGTGCAAGGGTTCGTCGTCACGATCCACCACAAAAAAGACGTCTTCGACGCGCTCGCCCAGCGTGGAAATACGCGCGCTTTGCATGCGCAGATCGAGCCGTTTGAAGGCACGACCAATATCGGCCAACAGACCAGGGCGGTCGGAGGTGATGACTTCGACCACGGTGCGCTGGTTTGAGGGGTCGTTACTGACGGTGATCTGCGGCGGCATGGCGAAATGCTTAAGCCGGCGCGACAGTCGACGATTGGGTGTGGCGGTTTCTTCCGGGTCTTGAATGGCGAGCAGCAGGCGGCGTTGAATGTCACGCAGCCGTTCGGGGTTGTCGCCAATACTGTGACCGTCTTCGTCGAGTACGATAAAGGTGTCGAGACTGAAGTCGGACGACGAGGACGTCATGATGCGTGCGTCCTGAATGTCGAGTTCCAACTGATCGAGGCAGGCGGCGATGTCGGCAAAGAGGTGTGGACGGTCCGGCGCATAGATGAAGACCTGGGTCGCACCGGCGTAGCCTTCGGCGTCGGTTTCACGAATCAATACCAGCGGTACATTCAGGCCGTGGTTGGCAATGGCGCGCGTATGCCAGGCAATATTTTCGGCCGATTCGCGCAGGAAATAATCGTCGCCCGGATTGTCCCAGAGTTCGAGAATTTCGGTTTCGGAATAACCATCGTCACGCAGCAACGCCAGCGCACCGTTTTTCACTTCTTCGATGCGCTCTTCTTTATTAACCGGATTTTCCAAACCGCGCCGCAGCGCTCGCAAGGTTTCGTTGTAGAGTTTTTTCAACAAGGAGGCGCGCCACGAATTCCACAGGTTGGGGTTGGTGGCGTAGATGTCGGCGACGGTCAGCACGTACAAATAATTTAAGCGGTGCAGATCGCTGACTTGCTGAGCAAAGTGGTTGATCACTTCGGGGTCGGATATGTCCTGGCGTTGCGCGGTCATCGACATCAATAAATGATTGCGCACCAGCCACACGACCAGATCGGATTCCCAGCCCGTTAAGCGATGACGACGCGCAAAACGTTGCACTTCTTCGGCGCCTTCAATGGAGTGATCGCTGCCACGGCCTTTGCCGATGTCGTGATACAGCGCCGCCACATACGCCAGTTCCACCTTGGGTAACTGGTGAATGATTTTGGTGGCGATGGGGAACTGAACGGTGTTGTTGGCGTGGCGGAAACGGCGCAGGTTGCGAATGGTGAGCAGCGAGTGGGCATCAACGGTGTAGACGTGAAACAGATCGTATTGCATCTGTCCGACGATGCGGCCGAACTCCGGCAGATAGAGACCGAGCACGCCGTACTGGTTCATGCGCATCAGGTTGGTCGAGACACCCGCCGGGCTGCGCATCAGTTCCATAAAGAAGGTGATGTTGCGCAAATCCTGGCGGAACTTGCCGTCGATGCGATGACGGTTGGCGAAAATCTGCCGCAAGGTCGCCGCGCGAATGCCTTTAATTTCCGGGCGCTGAGCGCACAGCACAAAGACTTCCATCAATGCTGAAGGCGTGCGGATAAAGACCGTTTCGTCGATGGTTTCGATGTAGCCACCGCTGACCTGAAAACGGGTGTTGATGGGAATGACCTGATCGTCGTCTTCGGCGCCGAGAATGGTTTCATCGAAATGCTGTAACAGCATGATGTTCAGCGCACGCAGTCGGAACACCTGACGGAAGTAATCCTGCATTAAATGTTCGACGGCGAGTTGGCCATCTCGGTCGCGGTAACCGAATTGTTCGGCGACTTTTTCCTGCAAATCGAACAGCAGACGGTCTTCTTCGCGGCCGCTGAATCGGTGCAGCGCATAGCGGATGCGCCACAGGTAATCCTGACCCTCGAGCAAGCCCTGATATTCGGCGTCAGTGAGAAAACCGCGCTCGACCAGCTCGCTCAGATCGGTATCGCCGAAATAGCGTTTGGCCACCCAGGCAACGGTCTGAATATCACGCAGACCTCCGGGACCGGCTTTGACGTTCGGCTCAAGGTTGTATTCGGTTTCGTGGTACTTCTGGTGGCGATGAGTCTGCTCGTTAATCTTAGCTTTATAGAAGGCATCACTCGGCCAGATGTGTGCCGGGCTGATTAACGCGCTGACTTTTAATCGCAGGCCGGTGTTGCCCGCCAGCGTTCGGCTTTCCATCAGGTTGGTGGTGACGGTGACGTCGTTTTCGGCTTCTTCGCGGCAGGCGTCGATGGTGCGCACCGAGTGGCCGATGTCGAGCTTGAGGTCCCACATCAGGGTGAGGAACGACTGAATCGATTCGACATTGGCGTCGATGCTGGCCTCGTCGGTAAACAACAGCAGCAAGTCAATATCGGACTTGGGCAGCAGTTCACCGCGGCCATAGCCGCCGACCGCGATCAGTGCCAGGTTATCGCTCTGGTGCCACTCAAACTGCTGCCAGGCGGTGTGCAGAATCTGATCCATCGCCCAGGCACGGCCGAACACCAGGCTGCGGATGGGCTCGCCGTGATCGAAGCGCTTGTCGAGGCGTTGTTGCAGGTCATCCAGCGCCTGACGCAAAACAGGAATGGGCGGACGCTCGGCCAGCGCTTGGCGCAAGCCGTCGATATCGACCAGATCGGTGTCAGCGTATTCGCTCAGCGTCATCATTCGTCCCACAGGAAAACCGGCTACGGCCGGTAGACGAGGCCCGGCCGGGCGGCCGGAACCGGATCTTAGAAGCTTTCTTCAGTGCGCTTGGTGAGTACCTCGACGCCGGTGGCGGTGACCAGCAGGGTGTGTTCCCACTGCGCCGAGGCTTTGCGGTCTTTGGTGACAACGGTCCATTGGTCGCCAAGCACTTTGGACTGCGGCTTGCCGGCATTGATCATGGGTTCGATGGTGAACGTCATGCCTTCTTTCAACTCCAGGCCGGTGCCTGGCTTGCCGTAGTGCAGCACTTGCGGGTCTTCGTGGAACACCGCGCCAATGCCGTGGCCGCAATATTCGCGCACCACTGAGTAATAGTTGCTTTCGGCGTGTTGCTGGATGACGTGACCGATGTCGCCCAGGCGCGTGCCGGGTTTAACCAGCTCGATGCCTTTATAGAGGCATTCCTGAGTGACCCGGACCAGACGCTCCAGGTGCGCCGGGGCTTCGCCGACGAAATACATTTTACTGGTATCGCCGTGATAGCCATCTTTAATGACGGTGACGTCGATATTGACGATATCGCCCTTCTTGAGAATCTTGTCGTCGCTGGGGATGCCGTGACAGATGACGTGGTTAACCGAGGTGCAGACCGATTTGGGGAACGGAGGGTTGCCGTAGTTCAACGGTGCCGGTATCGCTTGTTGCACATCAACAATGTAGTTGTGGCACAGACGGTCGAGCTCACCGGTGCTGACGCCGGGTTTGACATGCTCGCCGATCATCTCCAGTACGTCGGCCGCCAGGCGGCCAGCAACGCGCATCTTTTCAATTTCGTCAGCGGTCTTAATGGTTACAGCCATGAGAGTCTCAAACAGAAGGTGATTCGTAGCGCGCTAGTTTACCGATTTTGTAGACAGGTTGCAGCCTTGTGACATAAAGCCAGGCGGTTGCAGGGCGCTCGTTGCGCCGCTTGGCGTTGAGTTTGATGGTTCGCTGTGGTATAAAGCGCGCCGCTCTGGGCTGCCTGGTGGTTGGCCTGAGTATACTGCCAGTGGACAACCGCTGGTGAATCCTAACTCTCACATGCGCCGGCACATGATTCCGGGTGCCTTTGCCCAAACGGGCCGAGGTTGGATCATGGGGCGTGTGGAGGCTTAACCCGAACAGTGAGGACAATATGGCTACTGTTTCTATGCGTGACCTGCTTAAAGCAGGCGTACACTTCGGTCACCAGACCCGTTACTGGAACCCGAAGATGGGCAAATACATCTTTGGCGCCCGCAATAAGATCCACATCATCAACCTGGAGCACACCGTTCCTGCGTTGAATTCCGCTCTGGCCCGCATCGGCCAAATGGCTGGTGGTAAGAACAAGATTCTGTTCGTGGGTACCAAGCGCTCTGCCAGCAACATCGTGCGTGAGCAAGCAACCCGTGCCGGTAGCCCCTATGTGGTTCACCGCTGGCTCGGCGGCATGCTGACCAACTACAAAACCATCCGTGTTTCCATCAAGCGTCTGCGTGAACTGGAAACTCAGCGTGGTGATGGCACCTTTGAACAGCTGACCAAGAAAGAACGTCTGATGCGTGAGCGTGAGATCGAGAAGCTGGAAAAAACCATCGGTGGTATCAAAGACATGGGCGGCCTGCCGGACGCTCTGTTCGTGATCGACGTTGACCATGAGCGCATTGCTATCCAGGAAGCGAACAAGCTGGGTATTCCGGTCATCGGCGTTGTCGATACCAACTCCAACCCGGACGGTGTTGATATCGTCATTCCGGGTAACGACGACGCTATCCGCGCCATCGAAATCTACGCCAGCTCTGTTGCTGACGCGATTCTGGAAGCGCGTGCTGCAAACGCAACCGAAGCAGATGAGTTTGTTGAAGTGGCTGAAGAAGCCGCTGACGAACCGGCTGCCGAGTAAGCAGCACAGGCACCGGCCGCACAACAAAGGGGCCACGGCCCCTTTTTGTTAGCTCGGTCACCGGGTGGTCACCGACCGGTGTCATTATCGAATTGAACCGAACCTCGAGGAAATGAACATGGCTACTATTACTGCGGCCCTGGTAAAGGAACTGCGTGAGCGCACTGGCCTGGGCATGATGGAATGTAAGAAGGCCCTGGTTGAAGCCGACGGCAACATCGAAGCGGCCATCGACAACCTGCGTAAGGCTTCTGGTCTGAAAGCGGCCAAGAAAGCCGGTCGTACTGCAGCTGAAGGCGTCATCATCACTCGCCAGTCTGCCGACAACAGCGAAGCGCTGCTGCTGGAAGTGAACTGCGAAACTGACTTCGTCGCTCGTGACGAAAACTTCCTGAACTTCGCCAACAAAGTTGCTGATCAGGCGATGGCTGACAAGCAGACCGATATCGCTGCGCTGATGGCGGCGGGTCTGGAAGCTGAGCGTGAAGCGCTGGTTCAGAAGATCGGTGAGAAAATCGACGTGCGTCGTGCTTTCCTGATCGGCGGTGCTGGCAAAACCGTTGCAACCTACGTTCACGGCGGCCGTATCGGCGTTGCTGTTGAAATGGAAGGTGGCAACGAAGAGTTGGGTCGTGACGTTGCCATGCACGTGGCTGCGATCAACCCGCAATACGTTTCTGCCGACGACGTTCCTCAGGACGTGCTCGACCGCGAGAAAGAAGTGGTTGCGGCTCAGGCTGAGAACTCTGGCAAGCCGGCTGAGATCATCGAGAAGATGGTTGGCGGTCGTCTGAAGAAGTTCGTTGCTGAAATCTCTTTGCTGGAACAGCCGTTCGTTAAAGACCCGGACACCAAAGTGGGTAACCTGGTTAAGAACGCTGGCGCTACTCTGACCGGTTTCACTCGCTTGGAAGTGGGCGAGGGCATCGAGAAAGAGGAAGTTGACTTCGCCGCTGAAGTCGCCGCCGCTGCCAAGGGCAGCTAAGTAAGAAAAGGGCAGCTTGACTGCCCTTTTTTTTGGCTGGTGCAGACCTCGACGAGGTCACTGCCTTCGCGCAGTTCGATCGCTATACTGCACTGGCCAAGCCTGAGCTGCTCAAAGCGAGCTCATTCATTTTCCCAAAGGACGAGTTGCCATGCCGACCAAAGATTCCCACCCTCGTTATAAACGCATCTTGCTCAAACTCAGTGGCGAAGCCCTCTCGGGCGAGCAGGGTTTTGGTATCGACCCGAAAGTGCTGGATCGCATGGCGCTGGAGATTGGTCAGTTGGTGGGTATTGGTGTGCAGGTGGGTCTGGTGATCGGTGGCGGCAATCTGTTTCGAGGCAAAGCATTGCACGAGGCGGGCCTCGATCGCGTTACCGGCGATCATATGGGCATGCTGGCGACCGTGATGAATGCACTGGCGATGCGCGATGCGCTCGAACGTTCCAATATCCGCAGCCGGGTCATGTCGGCCATTCCCATGTCGGGCATTGTCGAGCACTATGATCGTCGCAGCGCGATTCGTTACCTGACTCAGGGCGATGTGGTCATTTTCTCCGCCGGTACCGGTAACCCCTTTTTCACCACCGACTCCGCTGCCTGCTTGCGTGGCATCGAGGTCGAAGCTGATCTGGTACTGAAAGCCACCAATGTGGATGGCGTTTACAGTGCTGATCCCCGAACCGTTCCGGATGCGGTAAAATACGACCGCCTGAGCTATGACGAGGCACTGGAGAAGCAGTTAGGCGTGATGGATTTGACGGCTGTCTGTCTGGTGCGGGATCATAATATGCCGGTTCGGGTATTCAACATGAACAAGCCAGGAGCCTTGGTGTCGCTGATGGTTGGCGGCAGTGAGGGTACGCTCATGGCAGAGGACATTACTGCATGATCGAAGACATTAAGAAGGAAACGGAAGCGCACAACAAAAAAGCTCTGGTCGCGCTAGACGAAGGCTTTAACCGCATCCGTACCGGCCGGGCCAACCCGTCCATCTTCGACGCGTTAAGCGTCAGCTATTATGGTGTCGACACACCCCTGCAACAGGTGGCCAATATCACCGTCGAAGACGGTCGCACCCTGGCCATTGTGCCCTGGGAAAAGAACATGGTGCCGGAAATCGAAAAGGCCATCATGAAGGCGGATCTGGGGCTGAACCCGGCCACCTCCGGTGACAAAATTCGTGTCGTTATGCCGGCGCTGACCGAAGAAACGCGCAAAGACATGATCAAGGTGGCGCGCGCCGAGGCCGAAAAAGCCCGTGTGTCCATCCGCAATGGCCGTCGCGATGCCAACGCCACGATCAAAGATCTGGTGAAGGAAAAAGAGCTGTCGGAAGATGAAGGTCGCAACGGTGAAGACGATATTCAGAAGCTGACCGACAAAGCCATCGCTACCGTCGAAAAGCATTTAGAAGAAAAAGAGCAAGAGTTGATGACGGTCTAAGACCTGACTCAAGCAAGAGAGGGGAGGCAGCATGGCAAAGCCATGTTGCCTTTAGTTTTTTCAGTCCCTGAGTGACGCTGGTTGTATGACCAGTGTGCCAAAACGCCAGGAGTTCGTTGCGCCGGGACGGCGTCGAACACTAACCGAACAATGGATCGCCTATGACCACTGCCCAAGATCAGGGAGAGCAGAGCATTCCTCGCCATCTGGCCATAATCATGGATGGCAATAATCGTTGGGCAAAAAAGCGATTGATGGGTGGGATTTCGGGTCATAAGGCAGGCGCCAAGTCCGTGCGTACCGTGGTGGAAGCCTCGGCGCGGGCCGGAGTGGAAGTGCTAACGCTCTACGCCTTCAGTTCGGAAAACTGGCGACGGCCGACGGAAGAAGTCAACGCCCTGATGGATTTGTTCCTGATGGCGCTGAACCGGGAAGTGAAAAAGCTGCACAAGAATAATCTGCGCTTGCGTATCATCGGCGATACCAGCCGGTTTAGCGCAGCCATCCAGAAAGCGATTGTTGCTGCTGAACAGCTGACGGCCGACAACACCGGCATGACGCTGGCGGTCGCGGCGAACTATGGCGGGCACTGGGACATTACCCAGGCCGCCCGTAGCTTAGCTGATGACGTCGCAGCCGGTCGGTTAACGCCGGCGGATGTGACCGAAGCAAGCTTGCAAGCGCGCGTGGCTCTGGGTGATTTGCCGCCGCCGGATTTGTGCATACGCACCGCCGGTGAGCAACGCATTTCCAATTTCTTGTTGTGGCAGTTTGCCTACACGGAATTCTATTTCACACCTGAGTTCTGGCCGGACTTCAACCAGGAATCACTGCAGCGGGCTTTTGCCAGCTATGCCAATCGAGTACGACGTTTTGGTCGAACCGATGAGCAACTGGAGCAGACGCTGAGTTCCTGATTATGTTTATACAACGCCTGATTACCTCCCTGGTACTGGCCCCGCTGATGCTGGCTGGCATTTATTTGCTGCCGGCTGACTATTTTTCGTTGTTTATTGGACTCATCGTCGTTTTGGCGGCCTGGGAATGGGCCAACCTCGCCGGCTACAGTCGGACCATCACTCGCCTGACCGTTGGTATTGCCGGTGCAGCTATATTGCTCGGTATCGATTGGTGGCGGCTTAGCGCACAGATCAGTTGGCAAACGCTGATGATCGTTGCCTTGCTCTGGTGGTTATTGGCTTTACTGCTGGTACTGACTTACCCCGGCAGCCAGACGGTGATCCGTCGTCGTTGGGTGCGCCTGTTGATGGGCGTGCCTGTGCTGGTACCGTTCTGGCTGGGCCTGAATGTTCTGAAAGGTCGTGAAGACGATGCGCTGGTGTTGACCTGGCTGATGCTGTTGGTCTGGGGCGCGGACATCGGTGCGTACTTTGCCGGCCGGGCTTTCGGAAACCGTAAGTTGGCGCCAAACGTCAGCCCCGGTAAGACCTGGGCCGGTGTTTATGGTGGTATGGCAACGTCGATTCTGGTGTCGGTGGTCGTGGCGGTGATCTTTTTGCCTCCGTTGATATCCCTGCAGTGGTTGGCGTTGGTACTGGTCAGTGCGGTGCTGGTGGCCATTTCAGTGCTGGGCGATCTGCTGGAAAGTTTGCTCAAACGCTATCGCGGTATTAAAGATTCCTCCCAATTGTTGCCCGGTCACGGCGGTATTCTCGATCGCATCGACAGCCTGTGTGCGGCAACGCCGTTGTTTTGCCTGTTATTGGTGGTGATTTCGGTATGAGTCCGGCGCGCCCGCAACGTGTCTGTGTATTAGGCGCCACCGGTTCGGTGGGCGTTAATACGCTGGATGTGATTGAGCGCCACCCGGATCGCTTTGAGTTGGTCGCCATCAGTGGTCACCGCAATATTGAACGTCTGGCGCAACAGACTCGGGCGTTTCAACCGCGTTGGGTGGTGGTGCCTGACGATGAGGCCCGCCACCAATTGCAGGATTTGCTGGGCCCGGTGACCACCGACATTCTGGTGGGCGAGGCGGCTCTGGCTGAGGTGGCTGCATCGCCGGACGTGGATGTGGTGATGGCTGCCATTGTCGGCTCTGCAGGTCTGACGTCGTCTTTGGCCGCTGCCCGCGCGGGTAAACGCTTACTGCTGGCGAACAAAGAAAGCCTGGTGGTTGCCGGTGATTTATTAATGCGCGCTGTGGCTGAATCCGGCGCGCAATTGCTGCCCATCGACAGTGAACACAACGCCATTTTCCAATGTTTACCAGCGGAGCATCGCCGTCAGGGCGTCGCGTCGGTGTTATTGACCGCCTCCGGTGGTCCCTTCCTGCATACGCCCGCCGCGCAGTTGGCTCGGGTCACGCCGGCACAGGCTGTGGCACATCCGAATTGGTCCATGGGTGCGAAAATTTCGGTCGACTCCGCCTCGCTGATGAACAAAGGACTGGAGCTGATCGAGGCCTGCTGGCTGTTTGGCCTCACGCCCGCTGACGTTGAGGTGGTGGTCCACCCGGAAAGCATCATCCATTCGATGGTGCGGTATCTGGACGGTTCGGTGATTGCGCAGTTGGGCACGCCCGATATGCGCACGCCCATCGCTTATGGACTGGGTTATCCCGAACGCATTACCAGTGGCAGTGCGCCGCTGGCATTCGATCCCACGTTAAAACTGACGTTTGATCAGCCCGACCGCCAGCGCTTTCCGTGCCTGCGTCTGGCCGAAGAGGCCATTGCGGCGGGTGGCACCTTGCCAACGGTGCTCAATGCCGCCAATGAAGTCAGCGTTGCCGCCTTTCTGGATGAGCGGCTGGGTTTTACCGATCTGGCCCGCATTAATGAGCAAACCATGGACCGGCTGGGCACCATGGCCGTGAGTTCGGTTGAACAATTGCTGGAGGTGGATCATCGGGCGCGACAAGTAGCGACCACGGTGATCAAGGAGATGAGCGCATGAGCGTGTTGAACTCTGTGGTGGGTATTCTGATTGCACTGGGCATTTTGGTGACGGTGCACGAATACGGTCATTTCTGGGTAGCACGGCGCAATGGCATTAAGGTGCTGCGTTTTTCCATTGGCTTTGGTCGGCCGTTGCTGCGCTGGTACGATCGCCACGGCACTGAATTTGCCATCGCCTGGATACCGCTGGGCGGCTACGTAAAAATGCTCGATGAGCGTGAGGCTCCGGTCGACCCGGCTGAGCGTGACCAAGCATTCAATACCAAGACGCCGCTGCAACGCATTGCCGTGGCCAGCGCCGGGCCAGCGGCGAATTTTTTGTTTGCCATTGTCGCTTTTGCCTTGTTGTACAGCCTGGGTGTGCGTGAACTGGCGTCCTATGTCGAAGCGCCTGCGCCTAACTCACCGGCAGCTGTGGCGGGGTTTTCTGAAGCGGATCGCATCACCGCCATTGACGGCCAGGATGTCGATTCGTGGCGCGGTATCAGCCTGGCGTTAGCGCGTCGGGTTGGCGACAGCGGTGCGCTGGAGTTTCAGGTTGAGCAAGCCAATGGCTCCCTGGCAACACGCTCCATTCCGGTTGAACGCTGGCTGGCGTCGGAATCTGAACCGAATCCGTTAGCGAACCTGGGGCTGTACCCGGATCGGCCGTCAACGCCGGCAGTTATCGGTGAGGTTTTTGCCGACGGCGCTGGTGCGGCAGCCGGCTTGCAAAGCGGTGATCGCATCGTCGCCGTGGATGGTCAAGCCATTGAAAATTGGCTGGACTGGGTGGCTGTGATCCAGCCCAATGGCGGGCTCGATTTGAATGTCGAGCTGATCCGCGACGGCCAGCCGATGCAACTGACACTGACGCCGAATGAGCGCCAGTTGGATGGTCAGACGCAGGGATTTATTGGCACAGCCGCCGCTCCGGTTGAGTGGCCCGAAGATCGTTTATTGACGTTTCGTGTGGCGCCCTGGACCGGCATTTGGTTGGGCTTGCAGGACACCTGGGAAATGGTGCACCTGAGTTTTGAAATGTTGGGTAAAATGCTCAGCGGCTTGGTCTCGGTTCAGCAAATTGGCGGGCCGATTTCCATGGCACAAATGGCGGGCGATTCGGTTCAGGGTGGCCTGGAAAGTTTTGTGCGTTTTCTGGCTTTTATCAGCATCAGCTTGGGCGTGGTGAATTTATTGCCCATTCCGATACTCGATGGCGGCCACATTCTTTTATACAGCATTGAGTGGTTACGCGGTCGGCCGTTGTCCGAGCGCGTGCAGATGATTGGGTCGCAGCTGGGTTTGTTGCTGGTGCTGGGGCTGATGATGCTGGCGTTTGTTAATGATCTCGGCCGTCTGGGCTGAATGTGATGGGTAGTAGGGGTAATCGTTTGAGAGTTGTTATGAAATCCGCCGGTGCAGCACTGATGACCATGCTGCTGAGTGTCGGCGCGTTGGCCGCCCCTTTTGAGTTGTCTGCTATCACCGTTAACGGACTGCAACGAGTTTCTTTGGGCTCGGTGCTGCAGGCGTTACCCATCCAGGAAGGGGATCGCGTTGATACGGATAATGCAGCCGACTGGCTGCGAGCAATTAACGATACCGGTTATTTCAATGACGCCCGCGTCTCGCGTGAAGGCGATGAACTCATTTTCGATGTGACCGAGCGTCCGGCCATTCACCGTGTGGAATTTTCTGGCAACAAATCGATCCCGACCGATTCACTTGAACGCGTTATGGAAAATGTCGGTCTGGATGAAGGCGAGATCTACAGTCAGTCGCTGTTGGAAGGCATCGAGCTGGAACTGGAGCGTCAGTACAGCCTTCAAGGCCGCTATAACGCCAGTGTTGATTTGGTGGTCACGCCCTTGTCGCTGAACCGGGTCGACATTGAACTGGATATCAGCGAAGGTCCGGTGGCGAAAGTCGATCACATTGAGATCACCGGTAACCGTATTTTCACCGACGCCGAACTGCTCGATGCCTTGCAAATGCGCGAAACCAGTTCCACGCGTTATCCGTTTCAATTTATTGCCCGTCGTAATCGCTTTGGTCAGGCTCAGCTGACCGGCGATGAATCGCGTCTGGAAAATTATTACCTGGATCGCGGTTATCTCGATTTCCGGCTGGAATCCACTCAGGTGTCCATTGCGGACAACAAATCCGCCATTACGCTGGTGTATAACGTTCACGAAGGCGAGCCCTATACGCTGTCGAATGTTGAGCTGACGGGCGATCTGGTGGGCCTGGACGACGAATTGAACGCTTTGGTAACCGCCGAACCGGGCGACACCTATTCACGTTTAACCATTGCCAATATCAGTTCCAACATCACCAATGAGCTGGGTGAGCGCGGTTATGCGTTTGCTGACGTGCGTCCGCAATTAGAACCCGATGCCGATACATTAACGGTGTCGGTGACGCTGCAAGTGAACCCGGGCCAGCCGGTCTATGTGAACCGCATTGAAATTCGCGGCAACACCGCGACCAACGATGAAGTAATTCGTCGGGAATTGCGTCAGTTGGAGCGGGGGCTGGTGATTAACCGCAATATTCGCCAATCGCGCGCGCGGTTGGAGCGACTGGGTTACTTCAGTTCGGTGAACATCAACACCCGACGGGTTTCCGGTCGTGATGATCTGGTGGATCTGGTTGTAGAGGTTGAAGAGACCACCAATTCGCAGATTACCGGTTCCATTGGTTTCTCCGATGCCAGCGGTATCTTTGCCGAGGCGCGGGTGGATCAGAAGAACTTCCAGGGTAAGGGTTATGACTTCTCAGCGTCAGTGACGGTGAATGAGAGCCAGCAGAGTTATAACCTGTCGTTCAACGATCCGTACTTCACCATCAATGGCGTCAGTCGCGGTATCGACTTGTTCTATCGTCGAACCGATTTCAGCAGTACTACCTTTGATACTTACGCCACGAACACCTTCGGTGGCCGTCTGACCCTGGGTTATCCGATCGCAGAGAATCAGCGTGTTAATTACGCCCTGGGTTACAGCCAGGACGAGCTCTTCGTCAGTGACTCAGCACCTCAGGAACTGACGGATTTTAAAGACAATAATCCAGGCACCTACGACATTGTGGATGCCCGTGTTTCCTGGGTGTACAACAGCCTGAACGGTACTTTCAAAGCCACGCGCGGCCGGCAGATGACGGTGGCTACTGAAGTGGCCACGCCCTTGGGTGATCTGACTTATTACCGTCTGACTGCCGGTGCGGAGCAGTATTTCCCTATTAACGATCAGTACAGCATTCGTCTGCACACCGATCTGGGTTATGGCGGTGGTTATGGCGAATCCAGCCAGCTACCCTTCTATAAGAACTTTTATTCCGGCGGTGTGCGGTCCATCCGCGGTTATCAGCCGAACTCGCTGGGCCCGCTGGGTACGCCACAAACCGTGGATGACGACGCCGATCCGATTGGTGGCAACATCAAAGTTGAGTATGGTGCGGAGCTGTTGGTACCGATGCCATTGGTGGAAGACCAGTCTACGTTCCGGACCTCGTTGTTTATCGATGGCGGTAATGTCTTTACCGATAACTGCCGCGCGGGTAACAGCGGTTGTGATGAAGGCGTCGACATCCGTGAAATGCGCTATGCCGCGGGTATCGATGTCACCTGGATTACGCCGCTGGCGCCATTGAGCCTGAGCTACGCCTGGCCGCTGAACGCCCAGGATGGGGACCAGGAGAAGAGCTTTGCCTTTACCATTGGTCTGTCATACTGACCGGGTTTGAGACGAAAACCATTCATCGCAAAGAAAAACGGGAGTCGCTGTGAACTTGAATCGAATCAAAGCGCCGTATGTTAGCGTACGCCGGGTTGTCCTGGCGGCACTGTGTTCTGTATCGCTGTTCGCCGGACCGGCACTGGCCGCTGAAATCGCCCTGCTGGATCAGGAATATGTGTTGTTCAACAGCCAGGTGGCGCAACAGGCCAGTGCGGCACTGAAGCAGGAATTTGCGGAAGAAGAACAGCAGGTGCAAACGCTGGAGCAATCCATTCGCCAGTTGCAAAGTCAGGCGCGTACCGATGCCGATGTTATGACGGAGCAGGAACGGTCGCGGTTGCAATCGGATTTGCAAAGCCGACTGCGTGAGCGTGAACAGCTGGTACGTCAGCTGCAACAGGTTCAGACCGAGCGTCGCAGTGCCTTTATTCGTCAGTACCAGCCTATTCTGGCGCAGTCTGTTGAAAACGTAGTGGGCGAACAGTACGACCTGATTCTGGACAAGGGTGCGGTCATTTATCATCGCAACTCGCTGGATATTACCGAAGCGGTATTGAACGAGTTTGACAGTCTGGTCGCTGAACAGGGCGGCGCGAACTGATGCTAACAGCGCGGACCTTGGCGCAACTGCTGGGCGCGCAGCTGCAGGGTGCGGCGGATCAATGGGATCAGCCGCTGACTAAGCCCGCTTCGCTCGACAAGGCCGTTAAGGGTGAACTGACCTTTTTGTCGTCGGCTAAGTACCGTCGTCAGTTAGCCGACTGCGCAGCCAGCGCGATATTGCTCAATGAGTCGGCCGTCAGTTCTGCACCGGCCGATGCCGCCTTGTTGGTGGTGGATGATCCTTATCGAGCCTATGCGCGCGCGTCCCGTGAATTTTCCCGTGAACCGCAGCCCTATGCCGGTGTACACCCCAGTGCTGTCGTCGCAGAGGGCGTTGTGATCGGAGACCAGGTTAGCATTGGCGCTCAGGCCGTCATCGAGGCGGGTTGTCACTTGGCCGACGGGGTCGTGATTGGTGCGGGTTGTTATGTTGGCGCGGGCGTCTTGATCGGTCAGCGCACGCGCTTAATGCCGAATGTGACCGTACATTACGGCGTGACCTTGGGCGAAGATTGCCGCATTCATTCGGGTACGGTACTCGGAGGCGACGGTTTCGGTTTTGCCCCCGCAGCACCCGGCTGGGAACGCATCGCCCAGCTGGGCGGCGTGACCATCGGTAATCGGGTGGATATCGGTTCTAACTGTACGGTGGATCGTGGTGCCATTGACGACACCGTGATTGACGATGATGTGATCATCGACAATCTGGTGCAGCTGGGTCATAACGTGCACCTCGGTCAGGGCGTCGCTATGGTCAGTCAATCGGGTGTTGCTGGCAGTACCGAAGTGGGCGCCGGTTGTACGATTGGCGGTCAGACGGGCGTTAATGGCCATATTAAAGTACTGCCCGGTACGCACTTTACCGGTCAGTCGATGGTGACCAAGGCGCCGGCTGAACCGGGTGTCTATTCGTCGGGTTGGCCATTGCAACCCAATACCGAATGGCGACGGACAGTGGTGCGCTTACAGAAGCTGGATAAACTGGAACAACGCTTAAAAAAATTGGAACAACAGGCGGCATCGGCCGCTGATGAAGAGGACTCCGAATGACGCTGTCGTTACCCCTGGATCATGAGGCCATTAAAACGTACCTGCCGCATCGCTACCCCTTTTTGCTGGTCGATCGGGTGACCGATCTGGTCGCGGGTGAAAGCGCTCAAGGCTACAAGAATGTCTCGGGTAATGAAGAGGTGTTCAACGGGCACTTTCCAGGTCAGGCCATTTTTCCGGGCGTGATGATTTGTGAAGCGCTGGCCCAGTTATCGGCGATTCTTGGTTTTGCCACCAGCGGCAATCGCCCGGCCGATGGCTACCTCTATTTGTTCGCCGGGTTGGATAACGTCAAATTCAAGCGTCAGGTGGTACCTGGTGATCGCCTGGAATTGCATTCCAAGCTGGTGTCAGAGCGCCGAGGCATCTTCCGCTTTGAGTGCCGGGCCGAAGTGGACGGTCAATTGGCCGCTACCGCCGATATCGTCTGCGCTGAACGGAAGCAAAGCTCGTGATTCATCCTACCGCCATTGTTGATCCATCGGCGCGTCTGGGTGAGGGCGTTGAAGTTGGCCCTTATTCCATCATTGGCGCGGATGTGGAAATCGGTGCCGACA
Source organism: Saccharospirillum sp. MSK14-1 (assembly GCF_003054965.1). Lineage (GTDB taxonomy): Bacteria > Pseudomonadota > Gammaproteobacteria > Pseudomonadales > Natronospirillaceae > Saccharospirillum. The sequence continues at coordinate 1,650,117 of NZ_MIES01000033.1, read as the reverse complement.
CTTGGATTGGTCCGCACGTGGTGGTTCAAGGCCCGACAGTGATTGGTCGTGGCAACCGAATTTTTCAATTCGCCAGTGTCGGTGAAGCTTGCCAGGATCTGAAATACAACGGTGAACCGACCAAGCTGATCGTGGGTGATAACAACACCATTCGCGAAGGGGTAACGCTGCACCGTGGCACCGTTCAGGATCAGGGCGAAACCCGGGTCGGCAGCAACTGTCTGTTAATGGCCTACAGCCATGTCGCGCATGATGTGGTGATGGGTGACCACGTCATCATTGCCAACGGCACTCAGTTGGCGGGCCATGTGCACGTGGGTGATCACGCCATCCTGGGTGGCAACTGTGGCATTCATCAGTTTTGTCATATTGGCGCACATGCCTTTTTGGGCGCTGGCACAACCTTGGTGAAAGACGTTCCCGCTTACCTGATGGTGCAGGGTAACCCCGCTGCGCCGCATGGAATGAATCTCGAAGGCCTGCGCCGGCGCGGATTCAGCGCCCAGGCGATCAGCGCTTTGCGCCGCGCCTACAAAACGGTGTACCGCGAAGGCCGTACGGTGCAAGACGCCCTGGTGGTGTTGGAACCTCAAGCGGCCGAGCATCCGGAAATCCAACCTTTTATCGACAGCATAGCGACGGCGACCCGAGGCATATTGCGTTGATGGCCACTGTAAAAAAGCCGACCAAGCTGCGTGTCGCGCTGCTGGCCGGTGAGGCCAGTGGCGATATTCTTGGCGCCGGTCTGATGAAGGCCTTGCGCCGCCAACACCCCAATATCGAATTTGCCGGTATCGGCGGCCCACGCATGATGGCCGAAGGTCTGGACAGCCGTGTGCCCATGGAGCGTCTGTCGGTTATGGGCTTGGCGGAAGTGCTGGGTCGATTGCGTGAGCTTTTCCGTATTCGCGCGCGCTATCGCGACTGGTGCCTGCACTGGAAACCGGACGTCTTTGTCGGTATCGATGCCCCCGATTTTAATCTGGCTCTGGAGCGGCAACTGCGCGAAGCCGGTATTCGCACCGTCCACTATGTGTCGCCGTCGGTTTGGGCCTGGCGTTCAGGTCGGGTGAAAAAGATTCGTGAGTCGGTCGACCATATTCTGACGTTGTTCCCTTTCGAGGCCGACTTTTACCGGGAACACGATGTACCGGTAACCTTCGTCGGCCATACGCTGGCGGACAGTCTGCCGCTGGAGCCTGATCAAAAAGCCGCTCGGCGCATTCTGGAAATTCCGGATGGCGAGCGTTGTCTGGCGGTCTTGCCGGGCAGTCGCGGTTCAGAAGTCAGTCGTCTGGCGCCGTTGTTTTTGCAGGCGGCCACGCAATTGCAGCATCGCACCGGGCCGGTTCGGGTGCTGATCCCTGCGGCCAACGAGCATCGCCGCGAACAGATTGAAGCGGCGGTTTTGCGTCACGGCAATGGATTGCACATTGATCTGATTGACGGTCAATCCGATACCGTTATGGCGGCAGCCGATGGCGTCTTGCTGGCATCGGGCACGGCAGCGCTGGAAGCCATGTTACTGAAACGACCCATGGTTGTGGCTTATCGGTTGAATGCGCTCACTCATCGTATTGTTCAGGCGCTGGCGACCAGTCGCTGGGCGTCGTTGCCCAATGTGCTGGCGCAGGCCGATTGGGTACCGGAGCGGTTGCAGTATGACGCCACCGTAGAACGGTTGTGTGAGGATTTGATTCATATTCTCGACAGTGCCGAATACCGTGACCAATTCGAACAACGGGCCACCTTTTTGCATCGCCAGTTAGCGCGCAACGCCGATGAACGGGCGGCTGAAGCGGTTCTGGCGGTGGCCGGTGCTGCGCCACAATGACCCAGGGCGGTTTCGATTTCGACGCAGGCATCCAGCGCGTTGCGGGTGTTGATGAAGTCGGGCGCGGACCACTGGCAGGCGATGTCGTCGCCGCCGCCGTCATTCTTGACCCACAACAACCCATCGCCGGTCTGGCTGATTCCAAAAAACTCACCGCCAAACGTCGCGAAGCCCTGGCAGAGCAGATCAAATCTCAGGCGCTGGCCTGGTGTGTGGCCCGGGCCAGCGTGGCGGAAATCGACGAGTTGAATATTCTTCAGGCCAGTTTGCTGGCCATGCGCCGCGCGGTGGCAGGCTTGTCCGTGGTGCCGGAATTTTGCCAGATTGATGGCAACCGTCTGCCCACCGGTTTGCCGTGCCCGGCCGAAGCCGTTGTCGGCGGTGACGGCAAGGTTGAAGCCATTAGTGCGGCCTCTATTCTGGCTAAGGTGCAACGCGATCAGGAACTGGTTGAACTGGATCAACGCTTTCCGCAGTATGGATTTGCGCGCCATAAAGGCTATCCGACCGCTGAACATTTGGCGGCATTGGCCGAACACGGCGTCACCGATCATCACCGTCGCAGTTATGCGCCGGTGCAGCGGGCTTTGGCCCGCGACCGCACTATCTGAACACCGCTTTATTGACACCTTTTAACGATTGGAGAGCAACGTGGCTCCGCAATTTGTTCACCTTCGAGTACACACCGACTATTCGCTGATCGACGGTCTGATCCGCCCCAAAGAGTTGGTCAAAGCGACCGCGAGTGCCGGTATGGGCGCGGTCGCCATGACCGACATCAGCAACTTTTTTGGCCTGGTGAAGTTTTATGGCGCGGCGCTGGGGTCGGGTGTGAAACCGATTCTGGGTGCGGATTTATGGATCGAAAACCCGGCGGATGAACAAGCGCCGTTTCTGATGACGGTGTTGTCGGTAAACCCGGACGGTTATCGCAATCTGACCGAGCTGATCTCCGCCGGTTACCAGCAAAATCAGCGGCATGATAAAGCGCAGGTCACGGTCGATTGGCTGATCGAGAAAAACGCCGGTCTGGTCTTGCTCAGTGGCGCCCGCCACGGCGATGTGGGCGATGCGCTCAGCCGCGGTAAGGCGGATTACGCCCGTGAATTGGCCGGTCGCTGGCAGCAGGCGTTTGGCGATCGTTATTACATGGAATTGCAACGCACCCACCGTGATCAGGATGAAACGCTGGTGCAGGGCAGCCTGCTGGTGGCACGGGAACTGGGCATTCCAGTGGTGGCGACCAACGATGTGATGTTCCTGACTCAGGACGACTTCGACGCTCACGAAGCGCGCGTCAGCATTAACGATGGTGTGGTGCTGGACGACCCGAAACGGTTGCGTCGCTATTCCGATCAGCAATACCTGAAAAGCGCGGCCGAGATGACCGAGCTGTTCAAAGACATTCCCGAGGCCATCGAGAACTCGGTGCGCATTGCCGAGCGCTGCTCGACCACAGTCAAGCTGGGTGAATATTTCCTGCCGGAATACCCGATCCCCGAAGGCATGACGATGGACGACTACTTCCGTCAGCTCAGCTTCGATGGTCTGGAAAACCGTCTGAAAACGATTCTGCCCGAAGGCACCGACGACCGCGAAGCGCGCAAGAAGGAATACACAGACCGGCTGGAATTCGAACTGGACATCATCATCCAGATGGGATTTCCAGGCTACTTCCTGATCGTGATGGATTTTATCCGCTGGGCCAAAGAACACGATATTCCTGTCGGCCCGGGCCGGGGTTCGGGTGCGGGTTCGTTGGTGGCCTATTCACTCGATATCACCGATCTGGATCCGATTGAATACGACCTGCTGTTCGAACGCTTCCTGAACCCGGAACGGGTCTCCATGCCTGACTTTGACGTCGACTTCTGCATGGAAAAACGCGACCGGGTGATTCAGTACGTGGCCGATCGCTACGGACGTCAGGCTGTGTCGCAGATCGTTACCTTCGGAACCATGGCCGCGAAGGCAGTGGTGCGTGATGTGGCTCGTGTTCAGGGTAAGGCTTACGGCCTGGCCGACCGCATTTCTAAGATGATTCCTGGTGATCCGGGCATGACGCTGCAAAAAGCGCTCGATGAAGTCGGCGAACTGAAAGAGTTCATCGCCGATGACGAAGAGGCCGGAGAAATCTGGGAGATGGCGCTTAAGCTCGAAGGGATTACCCGTCAAACCGGTAAGCACGCCGGCGGGGTGGTGATTGCACCGACCAAGCTGACCGATTTCTCGCCGCTGCTGTGCGAGCCGGACGGCACTGGCCTGGTGACCCAGTACGATAAAAACGATGTTGAAGAAGCCGGCCTGGTGAAGTTCGACTTTCTGGGCTTGCGCACGCTCACCATCATCGACTGGGCGCTGAAGATCATCAATCCGCGTTTGCAGGCCGAAGGCAAAGAGCCGATCGACATCAACACCATTCCACTGGCTGATGAACCGTCGTTCGATTTGCTCAAACAGGCCAAAACCACGGCGGTGTTCCAGCTCGAATCGCGCGGTATGAAAGACCTGATCCGTCGACTGCAGCCTGACTGTCTGGACGACATGATCGCTTTGGTGGCGTTGTTCCGTCCCGGCCCGCTGCAATCGGGCATGGTGGATAACTTCATCAACCGGAAACACGGTCGCGAGGAAGTGTCTTACCCGGACCCGCAATACCAGCACCAGTGGCTGAAAGACATTCTGGCACCGACCTACGGCATCATCCTCTATCAGGAACAGGTGATGCAGATTGCTCAGGTGTTGGCCGGTTACACGCTCGGTGGCGCTGATTTGCTGCGTCGGGCCATGGGTAAGAAAAAGCCCGAAGAGATGGCCAAACAGCGTGAGATTTTTGCCAAGGGGGCGGCCGACAAAGGTGTCGATGCCGATCTGGCCACTAAGATTTTCGATCTGGTGGAAAAATTCGCCGGTTACGGTTTTAACAAATCGCACTCGGCGGCCTATGCGCTGGTGTCGTACCAAACGCTGTGGCTGAAAGCGCACTATCCCGCCGCCTTTATGGCCGCCACGATGTCCTCGGAATTGGACAACACCGACAAGGTGGTGATCTTTATCGAAGATTGCCGTCAGATGGGCATTGATGTGCTGCCGCCGGACGTCAACGCCGGTGCTTATATGTTCACCGTGAACGATGACGATCAGATTATTTATGGTCTGGGGGCCATCAAGGGTGTGGGCGAAGGTCCGGTTGAGGCCATTGTGGCCGCGCGTGCGGACGGTCCGTTTACCGACTTGTTCGATTTTTGCCAACGCGTTGACAGCCGTAAGGTGAACAAACGGTGTATCGAAGCGCTGATTAAAGCCGGCGCTCTGGACAATTTAGCGCCGCATCGCGCCATCATGCTTGAAGCCATGGAAGACGCGGTTCGTACCGCCGAGCAAGCCGCCAACAACGAAGCGGCCGGCATGGTGGATATGTTTGGCGAAATCCAGGCGGAAGTGAAGGGCGATCCTTATGAGCCCTACCAGGGTGTATTGCAGCATTCCATCAAGCAGCGTCTGGCGGGCGAGAAAGATACGCTGGGTCTGTATCTGACCGGCCATCCCATTGATGAATACGAAGCCGAGGTGGATCGCATTGCGTCCATGCGTCTGGGCGAGTTGAATGTATCGCCGGACGAATTACGCCGTATGCGTAAGAGCACCAAGACACTGGCCGGACTGGTGCTCGGTGTCCGCACCCGCCAGACCCAGCGCGGCGATACCATGGCCATCGTGACTCTGGATGACCGGACCGGCCGCGTTGAGATGACGCTCTTTGGCGAGGATTACCAGCGCTATCGTGATCTGCTGCAGGCCGACGAAGTCATTATCGTGGAGGCGGAAGTTGGCTGGGACGACTACGCTGAACGGGCGAGAGTACGGGCGCAGAAGCTGTACAGCCTGTCTCAGGCACGGCAGGAACTGATTCGCGGCATCGAATTTACCGTGACCGAAGCGCAAACAGCGGACTTCCTGGCGCGATTGAAAAATCTGGTGCGCGCGGACCTGGGCGAAGGGCAAGGCACACCGGTCTGGGTCAATTACCAATCCGGCGCCGCCTCCGGTCAGGTACGACTGGGCGAGACGCATCGGATTCCGCTGGAAGATGAAACCTTGCACCAGCTGCGCCAGACATTCAGTAACGATGCCTATCAGTTCAGGTATCAGGATTAGTGACGGAAGACGCTGGACGGGAAACGCAGGACGCAAAAAATCCAACACAGCGTCAGGCGTCCCCCGTTAAGCGTCCAGCGGTGGTGCAAAGCGCCGCCATTGTTTCCATTTGTTCAAAGCTCAATAAGTATTGATGCTATTGCTCAATGAAAGGCGGCCTTTTAGTCTGGGCCGCGATGATTATTTCGGCATCGGCTCATAAGGAACCGGTATGAATCCAGATTATTTGGAATTTGAGCAACCCATAGCGGACCTCATCGCGAAAATCGAAGAGCTGCGTTTGGTGGGTAACCGCAACGACCTCAACATCTCTGCGGAAATTGATAAGCTCAATGCCCAGTCGGTCAAGCTGACCGAGCAGATTTTCTCGAACCTGAGCTCCTGGCAGGTTTCTCAGTTGGCGCGCCATCCCAAGCGTCCTTATACCCTCGATTACCTGAACGCGGTTTTCACCGACTTCGAAGAGTTACACGGTGACCGGCACTACGCCGATGACGCCGCCATCGTTGGTGGTGTGGCACGCTTGGAGAATCGTCCGGTGATGGTTATTGGCCATCAAAAAGGCCGCGATGTTAAAGAGAAGGTACGCCGCAACTTTGGTATGCCGAAACCGGAAGGCTATCGCAAGGCGCTGCGTCTGATGCAGATGGCCGAGCGTTTTGGCATGCCGGTTCTGACCTTCATCGATACGCCGGGGGCCTACCCCGGCATCGGCGCTGAAGAGCGCGGTCAGAGTGAGGCGATTGCCTACAATCTGCTGAAAATGTCGTCGTTGCGTACGCCGGTCATTGCCACCGTCATTGGTGAAGGTGGCTCTGGCGGTGCTCTGGCGATCGGCGTTTGCGATCACCTGAACATGCTGCAATACAGCACCTATTCGGTGATTTCGCCGGAAGGTTGTGCCTCCATTCTGTGGAAAACCGCAGAACGCGCTTCCGATGCTGCCGAAGCCATGGGGATCACCGCGCCGCGTCTGAACGAATTGGGTCTGGTTGACACGGTTATTAAAGAACCGCTCGGTGGTGCGCATCGCGACCCATCGGTCATGGCGGAGTCGCTGAAAAACCAGCTGCTCAGCCAATTGGATGATCTGACCGGCCGTCCCATGGATCAGTTGCTGGAGTCACGCTATCAGCGGCTGATGAGTTTTGGTGCCATCGAGCAGTAAAACCTCGAATTCAGCGGTCTTTTGACGCTATGCTAATGCCCTGTGCCAGGTTGATACCGGCACGGGGCATTTTTGTTTTGGGAGTCTTATGACCGCTGCCCAAGCGTTTCCATTTCGCCACTACGATCCCATTGTGGGCGATGAGTTGGCGTTGTTGCTGAACCGGTACCTGGAAGGTGACCGGGCGTTGGAGCGTGCGCCGGCTTATTTGTTCGATATCGTGCTGCTCGATGGCACCCTGGTGGGGCAGATTGACCTGCGTATTGGCCAAAGCCCGGCGTTGATTACCTATGCCGGTCATATTGGCTATGGCATTGACGCTCCTCATCGCGGTCATGGTTATGCCGCTGAAGCCTGTCGCATGCTGGTGCCGGTGGCGCTGGATCACGATATGACCGCATTGTGGATTACCTGCAATCCGGATAATCAGGCGTCTATTCGCACCTGTGAGCGGTTGGGGGCGCGGTTAGTGGAGCGCGTCCGAGTGCCGCGCTGGTCTGAATTGTGGCGTCGGGGTGACCGCGAAAAACTGCGTTATTACTGGCCGCTGGGTGCCGCGCGCTGAGACATGTCCGCATCCGTTCTTTATTCCGATCTTGACCACTATTTGCCGACCGCGACTGCGCCGCATTGGGTTGCCTACAGCGGTGGGCTCGATTCGACCGTTTTGTTGCATGCGCTCTGCGCTCGCTTAGGCGCAGACAGCGTTCGGGCGATTCATGTTCATCATGGCCTCAGCGATCAGGCTGACCTTTGGGCAGAACAGTGCGCCGATCAATGTGCTCAGCTGGGGGTGGCCCTGACCACTGCCCGAGCCGATGTTGTTAACGCCGGCCACGGCCTGGAGGCGGCGGCGCGCAATGAACGCTACCGTCAGTTCGATCGGGTGTTAGCTGGGGGGGGCACGCTGTGGCTGGCGCATCATCTGGATGACCAATTGGAAACTTTTTTTCTGCGCTTGCTGCGCGGCAGTGGACTGGCAGGGTTAAGTGCCATGGCGGCGCAGCGCGACCAAGCCGGTTATCGGTTGGTGCGTCCCTGGCTCGCCCGGCCGCGTTCACAATTGGCTGACTACGCGCACCAACATCAACTGCGCTGGATTGACGATCCCAGTAACGACGACGTTCACTTCGACCGCAACTATTTGCGGCAACAGGTGTTGCCGTTATTGGCCGAGCGCTGGCCGGGGTACCGGCAAACGGTGAACCGGTCGATCAACCACCTGCAACAGGCCGCCGCGCAACAGCAGCGCGATCTCGATGCTGAACTGGAACATCGCCTGGCGGCCGATGGCGCTTTTAAAGCGGTCGCTCTCGACGATTGGACCGATGCTGACGTGCTGGCGTTATTGCACCGCTGGCTGATGCGACAGTCGGTACCGTTACCCTCGGCAACCGTCCTGCAGCGCGTGCTGGATGAAGTGGTACGGGCGCGAGTTGATGCTCAGCCGCAAGTCGATTTTGGCGGAGGTTCGGTGCGTCGTTTTAAGACGGCGTTGTATTGGGTTCCGGATCCCATTGAGCCTGAGCCGGCACCAGGCTTTGCCGAAGGTGAATCTCATTGGCCGGGTGTGGGTCGACTGATCGTTACACAATCGACGCAGGGACCCAATCGCCTGTGCCTGAATGCGTCCTCTTTGCGCTGGGTGCTGCGCCAGGGTGGCGAATCGTTTTGGCCCGCCGGACGGCAACAGCGCCGTGACCTAAAACGCTTGTTGCAAGAATATCGCCTGGCGCCCTGGCTGCGCGATCGTTTGCCGTTGTTGTATGCCGGCGATCAGCTGGTGGCGCTGGCCGGTTTGGCCATCGAACAGGGTTTTGTTGCCGAAGAGGGTGAGCCGGGTTGGCAAATCCACTGGCAACCGTCACTTTCTAATTGAGCACTCTGGGCCTTTTTGTTAGTCTGGCCTCCCATCTTGAGTTGCCCATTCAAACCTTCGATGTAACGCCTGAAAGACCCACGTTTGGTCGGCTGGCGTTTGTTTGCGTTGGGGTGAGTGTGGGCCTGGCATTGGGCTGTTTTCAGATGGGATCACTTCTATGACGCGTTATATCTTTGTCACCGGCGGTGTGGTGTCCTCCTTAGGTAAGGGCATTGCATCGGCTTCTCTGGCTGCCATCCTGGAGGCCCGAGGGCTGAAGGTGACGCTGCTTAAGCTCGATCCCTATATCAACGTCGACCCCGGCACCATGAGTCCCTTCCAGCACGGCGAAGTCTTTGTCACCGAAGACGGCGCTGAAACCGATCTGGATCTGGGGCATTACGAGCGCTTTGTGCGCACCACCATGACCCGCCGCAATAACTTCACCACCGGTCGTATCTATCAGGATGTGCTGCGCAAAGAACGTCGTGGCGACTATCTCGGTGGCACCGTTCAGGTCATTCCGCACATTACCGACGAAATCAAGCGCCGAGTGATTGAGGGCGCTGGTGATGCCGACGTGGCGCTGGTCGAAGTGGGCGGCACCGTGGGTGATATTGAATCCTTGCCATTCCTGGAAGCTGTGCGTCAGCTCAAAGTTGAGTTGGGCAGTCGTCGTGCGTTGTCGATGCACCTGACGCTGGTGCCTTACATTGCGACCGCCGGTGAAGTGAAAACCAAACCGACCCAGCATTCTGTGAAAGAACTGCGCACCATCGGTTTGCAGCCCGATATTCTGGTGTGCCGTTCCGAGCAGCCGGTTGGTAAGGCCGAACTGCGCAAGATTGCATTGTTCACCAACGTCGAAGAGCGCGCGGTGATCTCCTTACCGGATGCCGATTCCATCTATCGCATTCCGGGCCTGTTGCATAAATCGGGTCTCGACAACATCGTCGTGGAAAAATTCGCGCTCGAATGCGATGAGCCGGATTTGAGCGATTGGGAAGATGTCTCCGATCGCAAACTGAACCCGGACGGTGAAGTCACCATCGCCATGGTCGGCAAGTACATGGAACTGCTCGATGCCTACAAATCGCTGATCGAAGCCATCGATCACGCCGGCATCCGCTCGCGCACCAAGGTCAAAATTCGTTACATCGATTCCGAAGACATCGAGAAAAACGGCACCGATGTGCTGGCTGATGTGCAGGGCATTCTGGTGCCCGGTGGGTTTGGCTATCGCGGTGTGGAAGGCAAGATTGCCGCGGCGCGTTATGCGCGTGAAAACCAGATTCCGTACCTGGGCATTTGCCTGGGGATGCAGGTAGCGGTGATTGAGTACGCCCGTAATGTGGCCGGGTTTGAAGGCGCGCATTCGACCGAGTTTGATCGTCAATCGCGTCATCCGGTGGTCGGTCTGGTCACCGAATGGATTGAAGCTGACGGCAAAAAAGTCGAGCGCGGTGAAACCTCTGATCTGGGTGGCACCATGCGTCTGGGTGGTCAGGAATGTCAGTTGAGCGACGACTCCATTTCTCATCAGTGCTATGGCAAAGACCGCATCATTGAGCGTCACCGTCATCGCTATGAAGTGAACAACCATTATGTAGAAGACTTACAAAAAGCCGGCTTACGCATCGCCGGACGTTCGGTAGACGGGGCGTTGGTTGAGATCGTCGAAATCCCCGATCACCCTTGGTACGTGGCTTGCCAGTTCCACCCGGAATTCACCTCTACACCGCGTGATGGCCACGGTTTGTTCAGTGGCTTTATTGGCGCTGTTCGGGCCCGTCGCGGCTGAGCAGGGGTAGCATTCGACGGCCAACCGCCTATAATCCGGCCGTCGCATTTTGTAACAAAATTACATTTCCAGGGTGCATAGCGCCCCTTCTTGGAACCGAGTCGCGCTGCGGCTCTGTTACGCTCAGGAGAGTCACAGATGGCTAAGATCGTTGATATCAAAGGACGGGAAGTGCTCGATTCCCGTGGTAACCCCACCGTCGAAGCCGACGTTATTCTGGAATCCGGCCAGATGGGTCGCGCCTGCGCGCCGTCTGGTGCGTCCACCGGTTCGCGCGAAGCGCTGGAACTGCGCGATGGCGATAAAAGCCGCTATCTGGGCAAGGGCGTGATGAAAGCCGTTGCCGCCGTGAATGGTCCGATCCGCGATGCCCTGCTGGGATTCGATGCGCTGGATCAGTCCGGTCTGGATAAAACCATGATCGATCTGGACGGCACTGAGAACAAATCCAATTTTGGCGCCAACGCCATTCTGGCCGTCTCATTGGCCGCCGCCAAAGCTGCGGCTGCTGACAAGGGCGTTGCGCTGTATGAGCACATTGCCGACCTGAACGGCACCGCTGGTCAGTACAGCCTGCCAGTGCCGATGATGAACATCCTCAACGGTGGTGAGCACGCGGATAACAACGTCGATATTCAGGAATTTATGATCCAGCCGGTCGGCGCCAAATCGTTCAAAGAAGCGCTGCGCATCGGTGCGGAAATTTTCCACGCCCTGAAAAAAGTACTGGGTGCGAAAGGTCTGAACACCGCTGTTGGCGACGAAGGTGGCTTTGCGCCAAACCTGGAAAGCAACGCGGCCGCGTTGGCGGCGATCGAAGAAGCGGTGGCTGCGGCTGGCTACAAGCTGGGCAGTGACATCACGTTGGCGATGGACTGCGCGGCGTCCGAATTCCACGACAACGGTCAATACAACCTGAAAGGCGAAGGCAAAGTCTTCGACTCCAACGGTTTTACCGACTATCTGGCTGAACTGACCGAGCAATACCCGATTGTCTCCATCGAAGACGGTCTGGATGAAAGCGACTGGGACGGTTTTGCCTACATGACTCAGAAGCTGGGCAACAAAATCCAGCTGGTGGGTGATGATCTGTTTGTGACCAATACCAAGATCCTGAAAGAAGGCATCGACAAAGGCATCGCCAACTCCATTTTGATCAAATTCAACCAGATCGGTTCGCTGACCGAAACGCTGGCTGCGATCAAGATGGCGAAAGACGCTGGTTACACCGCGGTGATTTCCCACCGTTCCGGTGAAACCGAAGACGCCACCATCGCCGATCTGGCAGTGGGCACGGCTGCCGGTCAGATCAAGACGGGTTCGCTGTGCCGCTCCGACCGTGTTGCCAAGTACAACCAGTTGCTGCGCATCGAAGAAGCACTGGGCGATAAGGCGGTCTACAACGGCCTGAAGGAAATCAAAGGCCAGGGCTGAAACGCCGGTTAAGAAAACCAAACAGCGGGGGCCAGGTGCCCCCGCTGTTATTTGGGTCCAGATAGATCACCGCGCCCCGGCGTGGCACCCAAGGGCGTTTTCGGTCAGAATAGCCGCAGTTTTTAGACAGTGGATTGATCGCCATGCGTTGGCTGCAACTGGGATTGTTGTTCTTGTTGGTGGTATTGCAATACCGCCTCTGGTTGGGAGAGAACTCCTGGCCGGAAGTGCATCGGCTTGATACCGAGATTGCCACCCGACAGGCTGAGATTGATCGCCAGCAAAGCCGTAATGATGTGCTCGAAGCTCGGGTAGATGACCTCAAATCCGGGCTCGACGCCGTCGAAGAACTAGCGCGCAACAACCTGGGTTTGCTCAAACCCGGTGAACTGTTCTATGTCATTCCTGCCGAAGAGGCTGATCGGTGACGCCTCGCCTATGACGCTCCATCTGTTGTTACCAGCCGCGGGTATTGGTCAGCGGTTCGGCCACTCAACGCCTAAACAGTACTGCCAACTTGCAGGCAAAACCGTCGCTGAATGGACACTGGATCTGTGGCAGCACGTGGCCATCGATGGCCAGCGCCTGATCGTATTACGTGAAGACGATGCCGTTGGTCTGGATATGGTTCAGCAGCATGCTTCATTGCAGCCGGTGACGGGTGGCGCGGAACGCGCTGATTCTGTATTGGCGGGGCTGAACGCATTGGACACCGGTGCGGATGACTGGGTGATGGTGCACGATATCGCCCGACCCTGCGTACGCACCGCCGACATCGACCGGCTATGGCACCATTGCCAGAGCACTGGCAATGGCGCGATTTTGGCGCGGCCATTGACCGACACCATTAAGCGTCAACATGACGGTCGGGTGAGCAGTCTGGACCGACGCCAACTCTGGGCGGCAATGACGCCGCAATGTTTTCCGGTCATCGCTCTGCGCGAGGCCTTAACAGAAGCGCTGGCCGCAGGTGACTCCATTACCGACGAAGCCTCTGCACTGGAACGCATCGGTGTTCCGGTTGATTTGGTTGAAGGGGCGGCGGACAACATCAAATTGACCCGCGCTGATGATTTGGCGTTGGTCGAATTCTATTTACGACAACAAGGGCGTTTGGCATGAGAGTCGGACAGGGTGTGGATGTCCATCGGTTTGATGAGCAATCCGAAGCCACCACTATTCGTTTGGGCGGCGTGGATGTGCCGGCGCCGCATGCGTTGCTGGCGCACTCAGACGGTGATGTGTTGTTGCACGCCGTCTGCGATGCGTTGCTCGGAGCAGCCGGGCTGGGCGATATCGGTGAGCATTTTCCCGACACCGACCCGGCCTGGGCGGGTGCGGACAGCCGAGCATTGCTCAAAGACGTCGATAACACCGTCCGGCAGCGTGGCTGGCGGTTGGTGAATCTCGACGTCACCCTGATCGCCCAGACACCGCGCGTGGGTGACTATAAAAGTGCCATCCGTGCCAGCATTGCTCAGGTGCTCAATGTCGATTTGGAGCGCATTAACGTTAAGGCAACCACCACCGAGAAACTCGGATTTGTCGGTCGCAAAGAAGGTGTCGCCGCTGAAGCGATCTGTTTGCTGGAGCCAGCTTCATGACGTTGCCACTGTGGCCGCGCGCCTGGGGTGAACCTCTCGGGCAGGGCCGTTTGAAGGCCGAGCCGGCGGATTTTCAAGTGACCGAAGTGCTGCCTGAAACACCGTCGGGTGACGGCGAGCACCTTTGGCTGACCATCGAAAAAACCGGACAAAATACAGCCTGGCTGGCCCGTCAACTGGCGCGTTGGGCCGATTTGCCACCGCGTGCCGTCAGTTACGCGGGCTTAAAAGATCGCCATGCGGTCACGACCCAGACGTTTTCACTGCATTTGCCAGGACAGGCCGATCCCAGCCAACCCTTGCTGATAGATGGCGTGCGTATCATCGAGCGCCAGCGCCATCACCGAAAACTGAAAACGGGCCAGTTGGTCGGTAATGAGTTTCGCATTCGCCTGCGCGATTTCAGCGGTGATGCCGACGCCGTCGCTGAGCGCTGGCAACGATTGGTTGAGCATGGCTTTCCGAATTATTTCGGTCCGCAACGCTTTGGTGATGGCGGCGCCAATCTGGAGCGCGCCCGCGACTGGTTTGCCGGTGGTAAGCCACCCCGGCGTGAGCACCGGGGCATTCATCTGTCGGCGGTGCGCTCTTACTTATTTAATGAACTGCTGGCACGGCGTGTCGAAGCCGGTAACTGGAACCAGTGGTTGCCCGGTGACTATTTGCAATTTCGCGAAGGTCAGGGCGGTTTTGTATGCCTGCAGGCGCAAGAGCATGACCTTGATCGGGTACAGCAGGGCCAACTGTCGCCCACGGCCAGTATGCCGGGTCGGATTAAAGACTCACTGGGGCCATTGGATGACCGCGAAACCCAAGCTCTGGCTGATGAATCTTTCTGGCTTGACGGCCTGACCAAGCGCGGTATTGAACGCGGCTTGCGCAAATTGCGTGTTTACGCCGAACGTGGCGTCCTGACTTGGCAGGACGGCGATCCCATCTTTACCTTTTTCCTACCAGCGGGCAGTTACGCCACCACAGCATTGCGCGAAGTGGCGACTTGGAACGAAGACGATGAACGTGACTAGGCAGACCCTTGGCGCAGGAGTGCGCTGTTCATGAACCTAAGAGGCATTGGCATGACGTCGGAGCGGACCCGGCGGCGTTTAATCGAGCGGCTGTTCGAAAAAGGCATTCGGGATCCCAAGGTGTTGGAGTGTTTTAACCAGGTGCCACGCCACATCTTTGTGGACGAAGCGCTGGGTCACAAAGCCTACGAAGATACCGCCGTGCCAATTGGTTACGCTCAAACGTTATCGCAACCTTATATAGTGGCACGCATGACTGAGCTGGTGTTATCAGCGCGTCACCACGAGCGAGTGCTGGAGATTGGCACCGGGTCGGGATTCCAGACGGCGGTGCTGTGCCAGGTGGTCGATGAAGTGTTTTCGGTAGAGCGCATTGCGCCGCTGCAACAAAAGGCTCGACAACGCTTACGCGAACTGAAGATCCACAACGCGCGATTGAAGCTGGATGACGGCTTTTTAGGTTGGCCGGATGAAGGCCCATTCGACGTCATCATTGGTACGGCAGCACCCGAAGCGCCGCCACCGGAATTGATCAACCAGCTGGTTCCGGATGGTGGGCGGTTGATTCTGCCACTGGGGAGCGATGTTCAGTACCTGACCGTGATCGAGCGCGAAGGCGATGACATCCATACTCATCAGATCGAACCGGTGCGTTTCGTACCGATGTTAAACGGTGTACAGAGAGATCTATGAAACAGCAGTTGCAGTGGTTCGCGAAAGGCGCGGTGATGGGGATTGCCGATGCGGTGCCTGGGGTTTCCGGTGGCACCATGGCGCTGATTACGGGTATTTACGAACGACTGATTGCTGCTCTGGCGGCGTTGCGTCTGGATACCGCTCGTCAGGCGTGGAGTGGCGATTGGGCCGGTGCCTGGCAGCGCATCGACGGCGCTTTCCTGCTCAGCTTGGGGTTGGGCATTCTGCTCAGCTTGTTCAGTACCCTCAGTTTGATGCATTTTCTGTTGGCTCAGGCACCGCAATTAGTGTGGGCGTTTTTTGCGGGCCTGATCGTGGCATCGCTGGTGGTCTTGATGCGCCGTCACCGCTGGCAACCCATTGATGCGCTGCTGATGGCGCTGGGAACCATAATTGCCGCGGGCATTGCGCTGTCGACCTCGTTGCAATTGGCCCCCACGCCCTTTTGGTTGGTGGTTGGCGGCGCTCTGGCCATATCGGCCATGCTGCTGCCGGGCGTTTCCGGCAGTTTCATTTTGTTGTTGCTGGGGATTTATCCGGCGGTGGTGCAAGCGGTCAGCGATGTTGATGTGATGACGATTGCCTGGGTTGCGCTGGGCTGCCTGGTTGGATTATTGGCGTTCAGCCGTCTATTGAATGCTTTGTTGGCGCGATGGCACGACCGGGTGCTGGGTTTTATGCTCGGTTTTGTGTTGGGTGCGTTGATCAAAGTCTGGCCCTGGCAGGCCAATGGCGAATGGCTGCGTCCGCAGAGCTATTCGTTATTGACCGGTAATCCGGCCTGGCTGAGCGGCTGTTTGATCGTGGCATTGCTGGGTGTCGCCGCCGTTTTCGTGCTTACACGGAAAACCCGGATCTGAATTTGTCAATTTTCAAAGCCGATTGGGCTCACAAAATTCCATAAGTCCCTAAAGGTTCTTAGATTAAATTTTCCTAATAAACGTTTTGTATGCTGGCTTTGAGAATAATACGGTGTTATGAACAGTGTTGGGTTGGCCTCGACCGGAGATAGAAGCGGAGATTAATGACTTGAGTGGAAACTGTCGAAAGGCGTCAAAAATCATGACAGTTGCCTGTTTTGGACTGGTGCTAAGTGCCTGTCTGAACAACCCGGCCTACCGTTCTCTTGACGGCGATTCTTCGCCGTTCACAAGCCGTAACAATACCAATTCTGCCAGCGCCAGCATTGATCGGCCCGATCGTTATCGGGTGCGCTCCGGCGACACACTTTTCTCCATCGCATTCCGCTACGGGCTCGATTACCGCAAGCTTGCACGGGCTAATAATATCGATTCCAACTACACCATTTTTGCCGGTCAAATGCTCGAATTGAAGGAGTCCGGAGGCTCTGTTGGTGCCAGTTCTAGTACCAATTCGAGCCGAAGTTCGGGTCGCAGTGCTGGGGCCTCTTCTTCGGTTACAAACGTTAACAGTCAAAATTCCGGCGTCAATGCATCCACGTCCGCATCCGCTGCAGCGCCCAATATTCAATGGGTCTGGCCACACGACGGCACTATAGTGCGAACATTTAATGCTAATGTATCCGATCGAAAAGGCGTTGATATCAGGGGGCAGTTTGGAGATTCTGTCAAAGCCGCCGCCGAGGGGTCAGTTGTCTACGCAGGCAATGGACTACCCGGCTATGGCAACCTGATCATTCTCGAACACAGTAACGCCTTGTTGAGCGCTTACGCCTTCAACCAGGAATTGCTGGTCTCTGAACAAGATCAGGTGCGCAGAGGGCAGGAGATTGCCCGGATGGGCAGGCAGGACGATCAACCTGGCCTGCACTTCGAAATAAGGCGGGAAGGCAAACCGGTGAACCCCGAGCAGTATTTACCACGGAGGTAGCCGGTTTAAGTCTGGCCTAGGTCGGTCGATAGAACCGACATACGACGCACAGGTGAATGACTATGGCAGCACTCAGGGAACACGATTCCGCTGTGGCGGAAGACCAGTTCAAGCAGTACCAGGATATGCTCGATTCTTCGAGCTTTGATGAAAACCTGGCTTCTCTAAAAGAAGACCCTGATGCCCGGCAACTCGACGAGGACGTCGACAGCGATGCTGAGGAATCGGAATTCCGTGACGCGCTAAGCAGCAATGCTGGATTGCAGCGCTCGCTGGACGCTACGCAGATGTACCTGAATGAAATCGGCTTTTCTCCGTTGTTAAGTCCGGAGGAAGAGGTCTATTTCGCACGCTTGGCTCGCAAAGGCGAGCCGGCAGGACGCAAACGCATGATTGAAAGCAACTTGCGTTTGGTGGTCAAAATTGCACGACGGTACTTGAATCGCGGCCTGACGCTGCTTGACCTGATCGAAGAAGGCAACCTGGGTTTGATCCGGGCGGTTGAAAAGTTCGATCCGGAACGCGGTTTCCGTTTTTCCACCTACGCAACTTGGTGGATTCGTCAGACCATTGAGCGCGCCATCATGAATCAGACACGGACCATCCGTCTGCCGATTCATGTGGTGAAAGAGTTGAATGTTTATCTGCGAGCAGCGCGTGAGCTGACGCAAAAGCTGGATCACGAGCCAACGGCCGAAGACATTGCCGAGCTGCTTGAGCGTCCGGTGGAAGATGTGAAGCGTATGCTGGCGCTGAATGAACGGGTTACGTCGGTGGATACACCGATTGGTCTGAGTTCAGAAAAAAGCCTGCTGGATACCATCGCTGATGAAAAGTCGGCCGATCCGTCCGAGACGTTGCAGGAAGAGAACATGAGTTCCAGCATCGACGGCTGGTTGGACGAACTGTCCGAGAAGCAGCGTGAAGTGGTGGCTCGACGCTTTGGTCTGCGCGGCTACGAAACCAGTACGCTGGAAGAGGTGGGTCGCGAAATTGGTCTGACGCGTGAACGCGTTCGTCAGATTCAGGTTGAAGCTCTGCGTCGCCTGCGAGACATCATGGAAAAACAAGGGTTGTCAGCCACGGCCTTATTCGGAGCCTGAATCCGGCGCTTGCGGCCAGCAATCCGACAAAAAAAGAGCGCTTTGAGCGCTCTTTTTTTTGGGCTTTTAAAAGGCGATTAACGTTCCAATGCTGCCAGCTTGCCCGGTTGACCGTCGGCTTCGGCAGCGCCCGGCAACGGATCCCGGCGTTCATTGATGTTCGGCCAGACTTCCGACAGCTCGGCGTTCAGCTCAATAAACTCAATCTGGTTGGCGGGGACTTCGTCTTCAGAAACGATGGCTTCGGCCGGGCACTCAGGTTCGCACAGTGCACAGTCAATGCATTCGTCCGGATGGATGACCAGGAAGTTCGGGCCTTCGTAAAAGCAATCCACCGGGCACACTTCCACGCAATCGGTGTATTTGCACTTAATGCAGTTCTCGATGACAACAAAGGCCATGCAACGACTCTCCCCAATCGAATTCGTAAGGTGTGCGTATTCTAGTGATACCCCCAAGCCCTCTCAAGCCGCCACTAAGACGAAAAGGCCAGTTTTTTATCGCCTGGAGGAATAAAAACTCAATTTACTCTAAGTATTGAGTATCGTTCTTATTTGACGCGTCGGTTTTTGTCTTTCAGTGTGTGTTGTTGCTCGTGCAGCCAGTTCAGGGCTTCCAGCGGTGTCATGCCATTCAGATCGAGTTGTTCCAGCGCTTCGAGTAACGGATGCGGCGCACTTGCGAATAAATCGTTTTGCAACGGTGTGTCCTGAACGGCAGCCTTCGGCGGTGTCATCGTGGGTGCGCCGTTGGACACTGATGAGACGCTTGGGCCACCTTCAAGTTCCGATAACTTGCTGCGAGCCGCATCAATAACGCCGCCGGGCACACCCGCCAAACGGGCCACCTGAATACCGAAACTCTGGCTGGCTGGACCGGGTTGAACGCGGTGCAAAAATACCAGGCGGTCGTCGTGCTCGGTTGCATCCAGGTGCAGATTGCGCGCGTTTTCGTAGTGATCAGGCAGGGCTGTCATTTCAAAATAGTGGGTAGCAAAGAGCGTTAGTGCC
This sequence comes from Saccharospirillum sp. MSK14-1, assembly GCF_003054965.1. Lineage (GTDB taxonomy): Bacteria > Pseudomonadota > Gammaproteobacteria > Pseudomonadales > Natronospirillaceae > Saccharospirillum. The sequence goes on along the minus strand of NZ_MIES01000033.1, from coordinate 1,630,572 downwards.
CGCTGGCGGCTGGCCAGTTCTGAGGCGGCTGCCCAGGCCAGTGACAGACCATCGAAGGTTGAGGTACCGCGCCCCACTTCGTCCATGATGACCAGGCTGTTCGGGGTGGCGTTGTGCAGAATGTTGGCGGTTTCGGTCATTTCCACCATAAAGGTTGAGCGGCCACCAGCGATGTCGTCCGAAGACCCCATGCGCGTGAAGATGCGGTCAATATTGCCAATGCGAGCGGCAGAGGCGGGAACGAAGCTGCCTATATGGCCGAGCAGGGCAATCACCGCAGCCTGACGCATAAAAGTACTTTTACCGCCCATATTCGGACCGGTAATCACCAGCGTGCTAACGTCGCTGTCGAGTGTCAGATCATTGGGCACAAAGGGGCTGTCGGTGACGGCTTCGACGACCGGGTGACGACCTTCACTGATGTGCAGTTCAGCCGCATCGGTCAGCTCGGGCGCGTTCCAATTAAAGCGGTCCGCACAGTTGGCCAGACACACCAGGGTGTCGAGTTCGGCCAGCGCGTGAGCCATGCTTTGCAGGTTGGCCAGATCGTCAGCCAGTTCCTGGACCAACGCCTCATAGAGAAATTTTTCCCGCGCCAAAGCCCGGCTTTTGGCGCTCAGTGCCTTGTCTTCGTATTGCTTGAGTTCGGGCGTGATAAAACGTTCGGCGTTTTTCAGTGTTTGACGACGGATGTAATCGGTTGGGGCTTCGCGCGCCTGGGCTTTGCTGATTTCGATGTAATAACCGTGCACCCGGTTGTAGCCGACCTTGAGCGTTGGCAGGCCAGTGCGCTCGCGTTCCTGTTTTTCCAGTTGCAGCAGAAAGTCGCTGGCGTTGGAGTCGATGCCCCGCAGTTCGTCCAGTTCGTCGTCGAATCCCGGCGCGATGACGCCGCCATCGCGAATCACCACCGGTGGGTTGTCGATGAGCGCGCGACCGAGTACATCTTGCCAATGCGGTTGCTCGTGCAGCGCTTCAGCGAGCTGTTTCAGGCGCGGGGAATCGAGCGCAGCCAGATCGGTTTGCAGCAACGGCAATTGCGTCATGGCTTCGCGCAGACGCACCAGGTCGCGTGGTCGCGCCGAACCCAGAGCGACGCGCGACAGCACGCGTTCGATGTCACCGATGGGTTTGAGTAAGGCCGCGATGCTTTCAAACGCAAAGTCGTCGAGTAAGGTTGCTATCGCGTGCTGGCGTTGGCGCAGTTCGTCGCGGTTGCGCAACGGCCTTCCCAGCCAGCGCCGTAATTGACGGCTGCCCATGGCAGTGGCGCAGTGGTCCATCAATTGAAAGAGGGTGTTGTCTTCTTCGCCGCGCACGTTGAGGTCGATTTCCAGATTGCGGCGCGAGGCGGCATCGAGAATGACAGAGTCGTCGTGACGTTCGGGCAGGATCGCGCGAATGTGTGGCAGCGTGCTTTTTTGCATGTCGCTGGCGTAGGTCAGCAGGCAGCCCGCCGCACGCAATGCCAGCGGCATATCCTCAACGCCGAAACCGCTGAGATCTCGCGTGCCTAACTGAGTGGTCAGGCGTTCGCGGGCGGAATCGAGATCAAACAACCAGACGGGTTGATGGCGCATGGCCGTGCGGGTCGACAATTCAGGTGCAGGGTCGTCTTCGGGTAACAGTAATTCGCTCGGACGCAGGCGTTCCAGTTCGGCTATGAGCGCTTCCTGACTACTGAGCAATTGCACCGTAAACCGGCCAGAGGCCATATCCAGAGCGGCCAGACCGAAACCCTTATCACGTTCGATTAACGCAACCAACAGGCTTTCCTGGCGATCGTTCAAAAACGCTTCATCGCTTAAGGTGCCGGGTGTCAGGATGCGCACCACTTTACGTTCAACCGGACCTTTGGCCGCAGCGGGATCGCCAATTTGTTCGGCGATGGCAACCGTATGGCCTTGGCGAACCAGCCGGCCGATATAGCCTTCGGCCGAGTGGTACGGAATGCCGGCCATGGGAATGGGCTCGCCGGCGCTTTGGCCGCGTTGCGTCAGGGTGATATCGAGCAGTCGTGCGGCCTCTTTGGCATCGCCGTAGAACAGCTCGTAAAAATCGCCCATGCGATAAAACACCAGATCGTCCGGATGCTGACCTTTGATCTTCAGGTACTGTTGCATCATAGGGGTGTGTTGATTTTTACTGGCGGTTTGCGACATGCGGCTTGGGATTCTTGGTTGGTCTGAAAAGAGCCGCTCATGGTATTCGAATCGGTGTCGGGATGAAACGTATGACCCACGACGAACAGATCATTGTTCGAATTGCGCAACACCTGCTGTCGGTTGGCGGACGGCTGGCGACCGTGGAGAGCTGCACCGGTGGTCTGATCGCTGCAGGGGTCACGGATCAAGCCGGCAGTTCGGATTGGTTTGAAGGCGGTTGGGTGACTTACTCCAACGAACTTAAACAGGCGTTGGGTGTGCCTGCTCAGGCCATTGAACAGGATGGCGCTGTCAGCGAACGAGTCGTGCGCGCCATGGCTGAAGCGGGTCAGCGTCAGGCGGGCGTTGACTACGCTGTCGCGGTGACCGGTGTTGCCGGACCGGGTGGCGGCAGTGTGGAAAAACCGGTCGGAATGGTTTGGATCGGCTGGGCATTGGCCCAGCAAACCCACGCAGAATGCTTTCAGTTTGATGGAGATCGCGCTGCGGTTCGTGAGCAAACGGTCCGCGCCGCCTTATCGGGTTTGTTGGAACGGTTAGCTAACGAAAATTGAACTTGTCGGTGCGGGGCGACCTGTGCCAGAATACTGTTCATTCATACAGTAAAAGGTGTTGGCGAGTCTGACACCCGTCGACAGCCTCAGGGGGAACACCATGGACACCAATAAAGAGAAAGCGTTATCCGCCGCGTTAAGCCAGATCGAACGTCAGTTCGGCAAAGGTTCAGTGATGCGTATGGGCGACCAGAAGCACGTATCGGTGCCGTCGATCTCCACTGGCTCCCTGGGGCTGGATATCGCATTGGGCATTGGCGGTTTGCCAAAAGGCCGGGTTGTGGAAATTTACGGCCCGGAAGCCTCAGGCAAAACCACCTTGACGCTGCAAGTTGTGGCGGAAGCTCAGAAGGCGGGTGGCACCTGTGCGTTTGTCGACGCTGAGCATGCACTGGATCCATCCTACGCCAACAAGCTGGGTGTTAACGTCGACGACCTGCTGGTGTCTCAGCCCGATACCGGTGAGCAGGCGCTCGAAATTGCCGACATGCTGGTTCGCTCCAATGCGGTTGACGTCATCGTGATCGACTCAGTAGCAGCCTTGGTACCTAAGGCTGAAATTGAAGGTGAAATGGGCGATATGCACGTGGGGTTGCAGGCCCGTTTGATGTCCCAGGCGCTGCGTAAGATCACCGGTAATATTAAGTCCGCAAACTGTCTGGTGATCTTTATTAACCAGATTCGTATGAAGATCGGTGTGATGTTCGGCAGCCCGGAAACCACCACCGGTGGTAATGCGCTGAAATTCTATTCGTCTGTTCGCCTCGATATTCGCCGCACCGGCACCATCAAAGAAGGTGACGAGGTTGTGGGTTCTGAAACCCGTGTCAAGGTGGTCAAGAACAAGGTGGCGCCACCGTTCAAACAGGCTGAATTCCAGATTCACTATGGTAAGGGTATTTACCATATGGGTGAGGTCATCGACCTGGGCGTTAAGCTGGGACTAGTTGAAAAGTCGGGTGCCTGGTACAGCTACCAAGGCGATAAGATCGGTCAGGGTAAGGCCAATGCCGCTAAGTATCTGGAAGATAATCCAGAAGTGGCGCAGGCCATCGAAGCCAAGATTCGTGAAGCCTACCTGGTGACCAACAAAGCACCGGATGACGCTGAAGCGGCTGATAAGCCGGAAGGCGCTGACAAACCTCAAATCGAAGCGTGACTCGATAGTGCACGCGGGCGGTAATCGCTGCCGCCCGCGCGCTGGTTGCTATGGCTGATACTCCCTGGAATTCCGCGTTAAATCTTTTGGCTCGTCGCGAACACAGTCGTGTCGAATTGGCGCGCAAGCTTGAACAGCGCTTTCCGGACCAGCCAGAAGCCATAACTGAGGCTCTGGATCGCCTGATGGAACAAGGGCTGCAGGACGATCAGCGCTTTGCTGAAGCCTTCTTTCGCAGTCAGCTGGAGCGCAATCGTGGCCCCATTCGCATTCGTCACGAAGCGCGACAGAAGGGCATCGCTGAAGCCATGGAATCCCAATTGGCGGAATCCGATGTTGACTGGTACAAATTGGCGTTGGATGTGGCCACTCGTAAGTTAGGCCGTGACGATCCGTCTCAACCTAAGGTTCAAGCGCGCCTGGCACGATTCCTGGCTTATCGCGGCTTCGATGGCGAATGCGTACGAAACGTTCTGTCTCAATTGCGTGAAACGCCCTCCAGTGACGATTTTGAGTTCGTCGATTAACCCCTTTTATCGCCTCAAAACCCCTAGTCTACTGGTGTCCTCAGAACCTTCTGTGTAACATTAGCGCCCTTTGAAACGACTGCATTTTTGCAAGACAGCCAGTCGTTTTGTCACTCTTTTCCAAGGTGCGGTCCAACAAGCAGGGCACGCGACCGGTGCGGTAAAGGACGCAAGTTAGACAATGAAGACTTCTGAAATACGCCGACGCTTCCTCGATTATTTTGTCAGCCAGGGCCATGCCGAAGTAGAGAGTGGTTCTCTGGTACCGGGCAATGATCCGACCTTGTTGTTCACCAACGCCGGTATGGTGCCCTTTAAAGACGTATTCTTGGGCCAGGACAAGCGTTCCTACAGCCGTGCTGTCACGTCTCAGCGCTGCGTGCGCGCTGGCGGTAAGCATAACGACCTGGAAAATGTCGGCTATACCGCTCGCCACCACACCTTCTTCGAAATGCTGGGTAACTTCAGTTTTGGCGATTACTTTAAGCATGATGCCATCCGTTTTGCGTGGACATTCCTGACTCAGGAGCTGGGTCTGCCCAAAGAACGCTTGTGGGTGACGGTCTATCACGATGACGACGAAGCGGCGGATATCTGGATCAACGAAATCGGCGTGCCGGCCGATCGCCTGTCGCGACTGGGCGAGAAAGATAACTTCTGGTCCATGGGCGATACCGGACCTTGCGGTCCGTCCTCAGAAATTTTCTATGACCACGGCCCGGAAGTGCCGGGCGGTCCTCCGGGCAGCCCGGATGATGATCTCGATCGTTACATCGAAATCTGGAACCTGGTGTTCATGCAGTTTGATCAGGCAGCCGATGGTACTCGCACGCCGTTGCCGCGCCCATCCATCGACACCGGCATGGGCTTAGAGCGCCTGGCGGCGGTACTGCAGCACGTGCATTCCAACTACGAAATCGATCTGTTTCAGAACCTGATTCGCGCAGTGATGGACGTCACCGGTTGTGATGACGTTGAAAACCGTTCCCTTCGGGTGATTGCTGACCATATCCGTTCAACAGCGTTTTTGATTATCGACGGCGTGGTGCCGTCGAATGAAGGCCGTGGCTATGTGCTGCGCCGTATTATGCGTCGCGCCATTCGTCATGGTTATAAGTTGGGCCAGAACCAGCCCTTCTTCCATCAATTGATTGATGCACTGGGCCAGGAGATGGGTGAAGCCTATCCGCAGTTGCTCAGCATGAAAGAGCATTTGCAGAAAGTGATTTTGCTGGAGGAAGAGCAGTTTGCCCGCACGCTCGATAATGGCATGCAGGTACTCGAGACGGGCATTGCTGAGCTCAGCGGCAAAACGCTGCCCGGTGAACTGGTGTTTCGTCTGTACGATACCTACGGCTTCCCGGCTGATTTGACCGCCGACGTCGCGCGTGAACGCGATCTTGAAATCGACATGGCCGGTTTCGAAGAGCAGATGGAGGCGCAGCGACAGCGCGCACGTTCGGCCAGTAAATTCCGGATGGACAAAGACCTGGATCTGCAATTGCCTGGCAGCACCGACTTCCTCGGTTACGACAGTCTGGTGGGTGAAGGCCGGGTCATTAAATTGCTGCAAACCGGTGAGTCCGTGGACCAGCTGAACGCTGGCGATGATGGCGTCATTATTCTGGATCGCACCCCATTTTACGCAGAGTCGGGTGGCCAGATTGGCGACCATGGTCAATTGAGCGCAGCGGGCGTTGAGATCGTGGTTGACGATTGCACCAAGCTGCAAGGCCATCATCTTCATCAAGTTCGGGTGCAATCCGGTTCGGTGACATTGGGCGACACCTTACAGGCGACTGTGGCGCGCGCTGAACGTGAAAACACCATGCGTCATCACAGTGCGACGCACTTGCTGCATGCGGCCTTGCGCGAAGTCCTGGGCGATCACGTTCAGCAGCGTGGCTCGTTAGTGACTTACGACAAACTGCGTTTTGACTTCTCTCACCTGGAGGCTGTTACAGCCAAGGAATTGCGTCTGATCGAACAGCGCGTCAACGAGCAGGTGTTTGCCAACACCGAGGTGAGCACAGAATTGATGCCCATCGAGCAAGCCAAGGCGAAAGGTGCCATGGCGTTGTTTGGTGAGAAATACGATGACGAAGTCCGGGTGTTGACCATGGGTGTCGACAACTACTCCATCGAGCTTTGCGGAGGTACGCACGTTCGTCGGACCGGTGATATTGGTCTGGTGCGCCTGGTCTCAGAAACCGGTATCGCTTCCGGTGTGCGTCGCATTGAAGCCGTTGCCGGCCCTTATGCTCTGGCAGACGTTCATCTGCAAGAAGATCGCCTGGATCAGGTATCGGCTGTCTTTAAGACCGGTGCCGACCAGGTGGTTGATCGAGCATCGCAGGCGCAGCAGCGTGTGCGTGAACTGGAACGTACGGTTGAACAACTGAAAACCAAGCTTGCTTCCAGTGCCGGAACGGACTTGGCCGCCAGTGCGGTAGAGATTGGTGGTATCAAGGTGTTGGCGGCGGTACTCGATGGCGCCGATGCAAAAACTTTGCGGACCACGCTCGATCAGTTGAAAGACAAACTGCAGACAGCGGCCATCGTCTTGGCGGCGGTCAATGACGGAAAAGTGCAGTTAGCCGCCGGTGTGACGAAAGACAGTATCGGTCGCCTGAAAGCCGGTGACCTGGTGAACCAGGTCGCCAGCCAGGTTGGCGGTAAGGGCGGCGGTAAACCGGATATGGCCATGGCTGGCGGCAGCGAGCCGGAAAAACTGGCCGATGCGCTGGCGTCAGTGCCAGCCTGGGTCGAACAACAACTGGGCTGAGCAAGTTGCTCAGCCTGAAACAGCATCCTGCAGTCGGGAACGAAACGGATGGCGTTATACGTTCATAAGTACGGCGGCACATCAGTCGGTTCGGTCGAGCGCATCGAACACGTCGCCGATAAAGTAAAAGCCGCTCGCGATGCCGGTGACGACATCATTGTGGTCGTCTCTGCGATGAGTGGTGAAACCAATCGTCTGGTCGACCTGGCGAAAGGGGTCACCGAGCAACCCAATCCTCGTGAGATGGATGTGCTGTTGTCGACGGGCGAGCAAGTCACCATCGCTTTGTTGACCATGGCGCTGCATAAGCGCGGTTGCGCGGCGCGTTCCTATACGGGCGATCAGGTACGCATTCTGACCGACAGCGCTCATACCAAAGCTCGCATTCGGCACATCGACGTCGATGCCATGCAGAAAGACCTCAAAGCCGGCCGTGTGTTGGTGGTTGCTGGCTTTCAGGGTGTTGATGAGCTGGGTAATACCACCACGCTGGGCCGGGGTGGTTCCGATACCACCGCGGTTGCGTTGGCGGCGGCCCTGAAAGCCGATGAATGCCGAATCTATACAGATGTTGATGGCGTCTATACCACCGATCCACGTGTGGTTGACAGTGCCCGTCGTCTGGAGCAAATCACCTTTGAAGAAATGCTGGAAATGGCCAGTCTCGGGTCGAAGGTGCTGCAGATCCGTTCGGTCGAATTTGCAGGCAAATACAATGTGCCGCTGCGCGTGCTGTCCAGCTTTGAAGACGGCCCCGGTACTCTGATTACGCTGGAGGAAGAGAGCAAGATGGAACAGCCCGTCATTTCAGGCATTGCCTTCAATCGGGACGAAGCCAAGCTGACCGTTCTGGGTGTTCCCGATATCCCGGGCGTTGCCAGTCGTATTCTGGGACCGGTGAGCGCGGCGAATATCGAAGTCGATATGATTGTCCAGAACGTGGCCGCCGATAACACCACCGACTTCACCTTCACCGTACATCGCAACGATTACGAGCGCGTTCAGCAGGTGCTGAGCGAAGTTGCCAATGATCTGGGGGCACGCGAAGTGCGCGGCGATTCAGCGATTGGCAAAGTCTCAATCGTTGGCGTGGGCATGCGCTCACACGCCGGCGTGGCATCGAAAATGTTCGATACACTCGCAGCCGAGAACATCAACATCCAGATGATCTCCACCTCAGAGATTAAGGTGTCGGTTGTGATTGCTGAAAAATACCTTGAATTGGCAGTGCGTGCCCTCCATTCAGCATTCGAACTGGATGAGCCTGCAGAAAGCCGCTAAGGTTTCTCAGCATTAAGGATTAAGAAACAGTGCCGTTCGCTGCCCCGATCGGCATTGTGGTTCGACTGAAATTGAGTCGGCCATTGTTAGGTGTAAGTGGTCTTTTCGCGGGGACGTTTCGGGCATTGGTCAATGCGACTAATGGCAGATGGCGAACCTGACGAGAGCTGGATAATGAGAAGTTCCAGATAACTTAGGAGATATTCGATGCTTATTTTGACTCGCCGTGTGGGTGAAACCCTGATGGTGGGTGACGAAGTCACTGTCACCGTGCTTGGCGTCAAAGGGAATCAAGTTCGTATTGGTGTGAATGCCCCCAAAGATGTTGCAGTGCACCGCGAAGAAATCTATCAGCGCATTCAGCGCGAAATGGGTCAGCCGGAAGGTGACGAAGAGGTTTAAGCCTCGGATCTCTAGCTGCCGCCGCTTACCGGATAAGTTGAGCTAATCGCTTAATTTTATTGAGTTTTTTCCTTTCATTTTGGAAATAACGTGGTAAGATGCGCGCCGTTGTTCGGAGAGATGGCCGAGTGGCTGAAGGCGCGCCCCTGCTAAGGGCGTATGGGAGAAATCTCATCGAGGGTTCGAATCCCTCTCTCTCCGCCATTTGCTCTTTCAGTGCTTCTTGATTTCAAGAACACTGTCGCAGCAAAATCGATGATCGGTCGTTGACCGGTCATCGCGTTAAGCGCCCGTAGCTCAGCTGGATAGAGTACCTGGCTACGAACCAGGCGGTCGCACGTTCGAATCGTGCCGGGCGCGCCATTTTCAAGGTCAACTGGACCACTCAGGTTGGGTTGATAACGCTCTCGCTTCAAAAGAGCCTAAAGACGAAGCACTTCGCGCCCGTAGCTCAGCTGGATAGAGTACCTGGCTACGAACCAGGCGGTCGCACGTTCGAATCGTGCCGGGCGCGCCATTTCCTTTCCCCGTTAGTTTCCTGTTTTCTCGTCTCGTTAAGCTGCCAGTTTGGCCGCGCTGCGTAAGTCATTGTCCAGACGTTGGATGTCCGCTTCACCTCTGACCCGTTGCCACAGTTGCTCGGCTTCGGGATGGACCTGTCGTAAGTGATTCAGCCATTGCTTAAGGCGGCCAGCGCAGTAACGCTCCGGCATGGAGAGACGTACTTCTTGCCAAAATTCACCGATCAACGGAGCCAGTTGATGCCAGCTTGTTGTGTCAGCGGTGCTGGATTGCCGAATTCGAAAGGCCAGATCCGGGTTGCGAATGGCACCTCGTCCCAACATCACATCCTCAGTACCCACGATGCTAGTGCAGCGTCGGTAATCGTCGGGTGTCCAGATATCGCCGTTGGCGATCAGCGGCAAGCGGATGTGTTCCGCCAGGTCCGCCAGTTGGTCCCAGTGCGCCGGCGGTGCATAACCCTGGGCTTTGGTGCGGGCGTGTACCGTCAATTCGGTCGCGCCGGCGCTTTCAATGGCTTGAGCGTTTTCAATCATCAGACTGGCGTCGTCATAGCCCAGTCGCATTTTGGCAGATACGACCACCTCTGCCGGCAAAGCCTGGCGGACTGAGCGAACCACTCGAAAGAGAGTCTCCGGCTCACGCAGCAAAATGGCGCCACCTTGACTGCGGTTCACCGTTTTACTGGGGCAGCCAAAGTTAAGGTCCACACCGTGGGAGCCGAGTTCGATGGCCTTTTGAGCATTGGCGGCCATGGCATCCAAGTGATTGCCTAGCAGCTGTACTCGGACCGGGGTGCCGCTGACGGTTGTGCCCTGATTCAACAGTTCCGGGCAAACGCGATGGAAAACGCTGTCCGGCAGCGGACGGTCCACCACACGAACAAATTCCGACACCACCCAGTCGAAGCCGCCTTGGGCGGTGATGAGGCGGCGTAGAAAGTGGTCGGCCAGGCCTTCCATGGGAGCAAGTATCAAGCGCATAGGCGTCGGAATCGGTGGTTTTCAATGCGCCGAAAGTCTAGTCAAACACAGGGCTGGATCAAGAGAAAAAGCGCTGTCAATTCAAGATCTTGCAATGAATTGTTGTGAAAGTTGCCGAACCGGCGTTGGTTGCTTGTGTTCTTATTCTTAGGGTAACCTTTAGCGCGCTTGGGAGTGTCCGCCGGCTGGTCGCGGATAACAAATAAGTACAATGACAGGCCGTTTAAGTGCCCGTCTGAAAACCCAACAGCCCGGCCGTCCAGGGTCCCGGCCATCTCGAATCGGTCGGACCGAGTGCGTCTGCCGGTAGAGCAAGGACCTGTGCTATGTCTAATTTGATGATGAACGGACTTGAGCTGATGCTGCTAGGCATGGGCACCGTCTTCGTCTTCCTCACCGTCCTGGTGATTGGCACCTTTGTGATGTCACGACTGATCATGCTGGCGCCGGGAAACCCTGAACCTGAATCCAAACGCGCTGGCCGTAGTGGCCGCGATGATCTGTCAGAAGTCGCAGCAGTTGCTGCTGCGGTTAAGGCGGTCCACGGACGCTGAATCTGACACAGCATTACGAATTCCACCCTAAGGGCGAGCACCATGACGACTCATAAAAATCCAATTCAACTGACTGACGTCGTATTGCGCGACGCTCATCAGTCGCTGTTCGCGACCCGCCTGCGTCTCGACGACATGCTGCCGATCTGTGAAAAGCTCGATCAAATTGGCTATTGGTCGGTCGAATCCTGGGGCGGCGCCACCTTTGACGCCTGTATTCGCTACCTGGGTGAAGACCCTTGGGAGCGCATTCGTGAATTGAAGAAGGCGATGCCCAATACCCGTCAGCAAATGTTGCTGCGCGGCCAGAATTTACTGGGTTACCGCCACTACGCCGATGATGTGGTTGATCGCTTTGTGGAGCGTGCGGTCACTAACGGTGTGGATGTCTTCCGTGTATTTGACGCCATGAACGACCCACGCAACCTGCAGCGGGCCATGGCGGCGGTTAAGAAAAATGGCGCCCACGCTCAAGGCACGATCTCTTACACCACCAGTCCCGTGCACAACACCGACGCCTGGGTTGAGCTGGCTCAGCAGGTTGCCGAGATGGGCGCCGATTCGCTGGCGATCAAAGACATGGCCGGCATCTTGACGCCATACGATGCCTACGAATTGGTCAGCCGTTTGAAAGCAACGCTCGATATTCCGATTGCGCTGCATTGCCACGCAACGGCGGGTTTGTCGTCGATGACCATCATGAAAGCCATTGAGGCGGGCATTGACCGGGTCGACACCGCCATTTCATCCATGTCGATGACTTACGGCCATTCGCCGACCGAATCAATCGTTGCCATGTTGCAGGGCACTGACCGTGATCCTGGCTTTGATCTGCATAAGTTGGAAGAAATCGCCGCCTATTTCCGCACCGTGCGTAAAAAATACGCCGATTTTGAAGGCCAGCTGCGCGGTGTGGATTCGCGCATCCTGGTGGCTCAGGTGCCGGGTGGCATGCTGACCAATATGGAAAGCCAGCTGAAAGAGCAGGGCGCCGGCGACAAATTCGATCAGGTGCTTGAGGAAATTCCACGCGTTCGCGAAGACCTCGGGTACATCCCCTTGGTGACACCGACGTCTCAGATCGTTGGTACGCAAGCGGTGCTTAACGTGCTCACCGGAGAACGCTACAAGTCGATCTCCAAAGAAACTCAGGCCATTCTCAAAGGTGAGTATGGTTCGGCGCCGGCTCCGTTTAACAGTGATCTGCAAGGTAAGGTGCTCGATGGTGCTCAAGCCATTACCTGCCGTCCTGCGGATCTGATTGAAGCCGAGATGGACCGGCTCAGTGAAGAGTTGGCGGACATCGCTAAAGAGAAAGGCTTTCAGCTGGCAGACGCGGCCGTCGATGATGTGCTGACCTATGCCCTGTTCCCTCAGATTGGCCTGAAATTCCTGGAAAACCGTGGCAATCCGGATGCCTTTGAACCGGCACCAACGCAAGCCAGTGCCAGCGCAGCAAAGGCGGGCGGTGACAGCGGTACGTACACCGTCGAAGTGAATGGCAAATCCTATGTTGCTGAGGTGGATGCCAGTGGCGATGTCAGCGTCAGTATCAACGGTAAAGCTTATAAAACGCGCATCAGTGAAGGGGGCGAAGTGACGGCATCGGCCGCAGCGCCCGCAGCCAGCGGCCTGGATATTCCAGCGCCTCTGGCGGGTAACATCTTCAAAGTGCTGGTGCAGCCGGGCGACAGCGTGGAAGAGGGTGAAGTCGTGATGATCCTCGAAGCGATGAAAATGGAAACCGAAGTCAGTGCGCCACAGGCGGGCACCGTCAGTGCGGTTTCGGTTAAGGCGGGCGACTCAGTGTCCGTCGGCGACACCCTGCTGACGCTGTGAGGATGGCATGGATAAACTGAATCTGTTGTTGAGTCAGTCGGGCTTCGCCAACCTCACCATCGGCCCGTTGTCGATGATTGTGGTTGGCCTGGTGCTGATCTTTCTGGCCATCCGAAAAGGCTTTGAACCGCTGCTGTTATTGCCCATAGGCTTTGGCGCCATTCTGGTCAATATTCCGGAAGCGGGCATGTATGCCGCGCCGGTTTACGATGCCCAGGGCCATTTGGTCGCTGCCGGCGGGCTGCTGTATTACGTCTACCACATCGGTATCGAAAGCGGTGTCTTCCCATTGCTGATCTTTATGGGTGTCGGTGCGATGACCGATTTTGGCCCCATGCTGGCCAACCCGAAAACGCTGTTCCTGGGCGCTGCGGCTCAGTTCGGCATTTTTGGCACCATCATCGGTGCCGTCTGGATGAGTTCGATGGGCTGGATGGATTTCTCGCTGACCGATGCCGCCGCCATTGGCATTATCGGTGGTGCGGACGGGCCGACTTCCATCTTTATTGCCAGTCGCTTGGCGCCAGAACTGCTCGGTGCCATTGCTGTTGCAGCATACAGCTACATGGCGTTGGTGCCGTTGATTCAGCCGCCGATCATGCGTTTGCTGACTACCAAGAAAGAACGCGCCATTACCATGACGCAGCTGCGAGTGGTCTCCAAGCGTGAGAAGATCATCTTCCCGTTGCTGGTGCTGGTTCTGGTGGCGCTGTTTCTGCCGTCGGCCACACCGCTGCTGGGCATGTTCTGTTTCGGTAACCTGATGCGTGAAAGCGGCGTTGTCGATCGTTTAAGTGATACCGCTCAGAATGCGTTAATGAACACCGTCACCATTTTTCTCGGTCTGGCGGTCGGCTCAAAACTCAGCGCTGAAGCCTTCTTGAACGTTGAAACATTAGGCATTCTGCTGCTGGGGCTGGGCGCTTTCTGCGTAGGTACGATGACCGGTCTGTTGATGGCCAAGCTGATGAACATCTTCAGTAAAACACCGATCAACCCCTTGATCGGGTCGGCCGGTGTTTCTGCGGTACCGATGGCCGCCCGGGTTTCCAACAAGGTCGGGTTGGAAGCCAACAACCAAAACTTCCTGCTGATGCACGCCATGGGGCCGAATGTGGCTGGTGTGATTGGTTCTGCTGTGGCAGCGGGCGTGTTGCTGGCCTATCTGGGCTGAATTCGCTGGCTTGACTGTAAACGCCGCCATCGGGCGGCGTTTTTCGTTCTGGGCGGCTATTTGGTCGTTCGCCCGGCCATGGCATACTGCCGTTTTGATTTTTCCCCTTTAAGGATGGTTCATGGAAATTCTGGCGTCTTTTTCGGCCCTGACCTGGTTCTTTATGGTGGCGATTCTGGGCTTGTTGCTGTATTTCCACGGTCCCGTTTATTCAGCGCATACCGCTAACTACACCCCCAGTATTCTGACCTCTATCGGCATCTTCGGTACCTTTATCGGGGTGGCGTTGGGGCTGGCAGGTTTTGATACCACCGATATTCAAGCCAGCGTTCCCGATTTGCTGAACGGTTTAAAAACTGCGTTTTGGACGTCCATTGCCGGTCTGGCCGGTGCGTTGACGATAAAGTTCCGTTACGCCATTTCCAGCATGAGAGTTCGGGCACATCGCGAAGCCAAGCAGACGGCGACCATGGACGATCTGGCCTGGCATCTGGAGCGCATTTCTAACCATCTCAGTGGTGAGGATGATGAAGCGCTAACGGTGATGCTTAAAGACCAGCATCAGGCACAACTGGCCCGCCAGCAGGAAATGGTGGATGTCATCCGTAACTACCAGGCGGACATGACCGAAGCCAACAAAACGGCGCTGCAAGAAGCCATTGGCCATGTGATGCGTGAATTTAACACTCGCATTGAAGAACAGTATGGCGAAAACTTCCGCCGCCTGAACGAAGCCGTCGGTCGAATGGCCGAATGGCAACAGCAGAACCGTGAGCAAATCAACGAACTGGTCGAGAGCAATAAGATCAGCGCTGAAAGCGCGCGTGCCGGTGCCGAAGCGTTCGAGCGACTGATCAAACAGACGCAGTCTTTCACCAGCGTCGCCGAAGATATGGAAACGTTGCTCTCGGCACTGCGCACCCAAAGCGAAAACCTGCGCGACTATCTGTCGACCTTCTCGTCATTGGTGGCCGATGCCCATCAAGGGCTACCGCAATTGGAAAATCGCATTTTGCAATTAACCGATACGCTGCGAGACGTGGTAGAAGGGCAGGGCGCACAGATGCGGCAATTGCTCGAAGACGCCGCCGGTGGCATTCGCGATACCAGCGAAAAAGTGAACGAAGCGTTGGTCAACGGCACCGCCGCCGCTCAGACCCGTCTGGGCCAGCAGTTGAATGAATTGCTCGAACGTAATGACGTTCAGATCAAAAAACTGGACGAGGCGATGGAAGCCGAGTTGAACAAGGCATTGAAATCCTTCGGTTACCAATTGACCGCCTTGTCGGAGAAGTTCGTTAACGACTACACGCCGCTGACCGATCGACTGCACGATCTGATTAAGGCCGCGGAAGCGTCCAAATGAACAGCAATCAAGAACACATCGAACAGGAAGAACATTGGGTTTCGGTCAGTGACTTGATGGCCGGCTTGATGATGGTTTTTCTGCTGGTCGCCATTGTGTTTATGGTCAACGCAGAAATAGAACGCAACAAAGTACGCGATGTGGCGATTTTGTATGACCGCTTACGAACCCAGCTGTACCAGGATCTGGTTAATGAGTTTGCACCGGATCTGGATCGCTGGGGGGCGGAAATCGATCCGGATTTGAGCATTCGCTTTAACCGTGAAGAGCTGACTTTTGCTCAGGGCGAAAGTAACTTACGGCCGGAATTTGAAGGCATTTTAAGCGAATTCTTCCCGCGCTATTTGCGCATCATTACGTCGGAAAAATATCGCCATGATATTGCCGAAGTGCGTATTGAAGGTCATACCTCCAGCGGTTGGGCCGGTCAAAGTGAAGACGATGCCTACATTTTGAATATGGGCTTGAGCCAGGCGCGCACTCGTTCAGCGCTCGACTATGTGTTGAATTTGAACGCTGTCGAAACGGAGCGTGACTGGCTGAAAGAACATATGACCGCTAATGGACTGTCGTCTTCAAAACCGGTACTGAATGCCAATGGCAATGAAGACTCCGATCGTTCCCGGCGCGTCGAATTTCGAGTGCGGACGGACGCTGAAAGTCGCATTGCATCCATTCTTGAGAGCCAGCTGTAATGGAGTTGGAAGACTTTCTGCAGTTCGAGCCGTTTAACCAGTTGCGTGCAGCCATGGGCACCGACAAGTTAGGTTACTTTGAACTGTTCGATCCGGCCATCCATGTGACCGGTGAAGAGCGTTCGCAGTTGGATCGCCAGGGTCTGACGTTGCCCAGCCATCAGGTGGGCCGTTTGCTCGATCATACGCTGTGCTATAAAAACACTCGGGTGGTGCTGGTTGGTCAGGGCTGCTATCACCTGTCACACTGCGAGTCGTTGCAAGCGGGTGATGAAGTGACCATTGCCACCAGTGCATACCCGCTGAATCCGGTACTTTCTGTGTGTCCGTCCTGTTTACAGCTGTTGGGCTATCAGGGGTACGACGCCCAAAAGGCGCGTAAAGAAGGGTATAACGCCCGGGTTCTGGCTGACTTTTCGTTGCCACAGTTTTGGCAAGAGTATCCGCCTTACCCCATCAAGCGCGACCGTGAGTTGGTCAAAGCGCTGGACTGAATCCCTGTCTGCTCTGTCACGGATATTCAACCGGGTTCGGTTATACTGCCGCGCCCACCTTTTGATGAGGAACCGCATGTCTCGCCTTCGCCTTCTGGTTGTTTCATCTATGGTCGCCCTGCTCAGCGGTTGTGCGGCCATGCAACTGCCTGACAATTTGTCGGGTGCCATTCTCGACAGCGATGATTTACAAACCGTCGAAGACGGTTTGCCCAGCTATTTGCTGATGATTGACGCTCTGGTGGAAACCTACCCTAAAAGTGAAGAAATGAAGCGGACGGCGGCGACCTTGAACGGCGCTTACGCCGGCGTGTTTGTTGACGTGGAAGCGGTTGAACGTCGCCAGAACATGACCGCCAAAGCGCTGAATTATGCGTTCGATGCCTTCTGTACTTATGACAAAGATGCCTGCGAGCTGCGCGATGTACCGCCCGATGAACTGGCGTCTGTATTGTCGCAATGGGACGGCGAAGACGATTTGCCGTATCTCTACACATTGGGCACCACCTGGGCTGGCTATATCCAGGCGCACAGTGACGACTGGTTGGCCGTCGCTGAATTGGGGCAGGCACAGTCTGTTCTGGAGCAGGCGGTGAGCATTGAGCCAGGTTATGAAAAGGGCACCGTGCTGCTTTATCTGGGCGTGATGAATTCCATTTTGCCGCCGAGTCTGGGGGGCAAGCCCGACGTCGCTCAGGATTATTTCGAGCGTGCTCTGACAGCGGCCGACGGCGACAACCTCATTATTCAGGTTTACTACGCTTCGCAGTATGCGCGATTGTTGTTTGATCGGGAGCTGCACGACCGTTTGCTTCAGGAAGCATTAAGCAGTGATCCCTATGTTGAAGGACTGACGCTGCAGAACATTTATGCGCAGCAGGAGGCCGCTCGTTTGCTGGCCAGTGCTGACGACTATTTTTAAAGGATTGAATCAATGACAACAGCCCCAGTGCGTAACCTCATTGCGCTTGCTTTAGTGTCGCTGACCACTCTGGCCAGCGCCACGACCTTAAAAATTTCCACTCAATACCCCGACGGTAATGCGGTTTTGAATGAACTGCGTCGAGCCGGGCAGGCGATCGAAAGCCGTACCGAAGGCCGGGTCTCGGTGCGGTTTTATCCTGGTGGTGTGATGGGTGACGACCAGGCGGTACAACGTAAGATTCGTATCGGTCAGTTGCACGGAGCCCTGGTGCAAAGTGGCGCTTTGGCGAACGCTTATCGCGATGCACAGGTACTGAATGCGCCTTTGCTGTTTCGAAACTATCAAGAAGTGGATGTGGTCCGCGATGAGGTGGACCCCATTATCACGGCCGGGCTATCGGACAATGGCTGGAAGACGTTTGGTCTGATTGAAGCCGGTTTTGCTTATGGTATGAGTCAGAACCCTATTCTGACGCTGGGCGATCTTGAACAGCAAAAACTGTGGTTACCGGCCAATGATCCGCTGTCGGAACAGGTGGCTCGGGCGTTCGATATTAATCCCATCGTGCTCAATATTGGCGACGTTCTGACCGGATTGCAGACCGGTGCGATCGATGCCATTGTCGCCCCGCCGGTCGGCGCCATTACCTTGCAATGGTACAGCCGACTGGACTATCTGACCGACGCGCCCTTTATGTACACCTACGGTGTGTTAGCACTGCATGAACGTGCGCTCCGTGGCGTCTCTGATGCCGACCTTGCGGTTATCGATGATGAATTCGCGACGGCCAGTCAGGTCATCGACAGCCAGACACGCGAGGACAATCGCCGAGCACTGGAAGCCTTGCAGCAGTTAGGAATTGAGGTGCTGCATCCGCAAGCGGAAGATCGTCAGGCATTGGAGCGTGAGTCGACTCGCGCCACTCAGCGTTTGATCGAAGAAGGTCAGTTTTCGCAGCAGATTTTTGATCGGGTAGAAGCCTTATTGATGCAGGTGCGCAGCGAATCATGAAGTGGTTTCGGCGTCTGGATTCTGGTCTGGCTTGGGTTGAAACCGTCTTATTGGCGATGACGCTCTTTATTATGATCGGTTTGGCGGTGCTGCAAATCGGTCTGCGTAATCTGGTTGGTACGTCTTGGTTCTGGATCGATCCGGCGAATCGGTTGCTGGTATTGTGGCTGGCATTGCTGGGCGCAATGGTGGCTACACGCAAAGGCGAACACATAGCCATCGACGCCTTACGCCATTATGTCAGTGGTGTTTGGTCAGTGGTGGTTGAACGCTTAGCCGCCAGCTTTGCGGCAGTTCTGACCGGCATCATGGCCTGGCAATCGACGCGCTTTGTCATCGATGAATACCGTTTTGATACCACCACCTTTGCCGAGCTTCCGGCTTGGCCTTTTGAGCTGATTATGCCTGTTGCCTTTGGTCTGATGGCGTTGCGTTTTGCCGGTCAGGTACTCGCGGGCCGCCCGGAGGTGAGTCATGTCTAGTTTGATGTCGGCCGTGATTGCGGCTTTTGCGGTGCTGGGCGCGCCCTTATTTGTGGTCATCCTGGCTGCCGCAGCCTGGGGGTTCTGGGCCGCGGATATCGACTTGATGGTGTTACCGATCGAGCTGTACCGGCTGACTGAAAACACGCTGTTAATGGCATTGCCCCTGTTTGCCTTTGCTGGCTATTTGCTCAGTGAAAGTCGTACTGCTGATCGGTTGGTTCGGGTATCCAATGCGGCACTGGGCTGGTTGCCCGGCGGCAGCATTTTGATAGCGCTGCTGGCGTGTGCCTTTTTTACCATGCTCACTGGTGGCTCGGGTGTCACCATCGTCGCCTTGGGGGCATTGTTGGTCCCAGCACTCACTCGTGCCGGTTACAGTGAACGCTTTTCACTGGGTCTGGTGACGACCTCCGGCAGTCTGGGCCTGTTGTTGCCGCCAGCGATTCCGTTGATTCTTTATGGCATCGTCGCACAGCAAATGGACATCAGTGGTGTCGCCATTCAAGACCTCTTTTTGGCGGGCCTGATTCCGGCGTTGCTGATGATTTTGGCACTGTGGGGGCTGGGGTTGTGGCAGCAACGTCATCAATCGGTGCCGCTGGTGCCATTCAATGCGCGCGAGTTGGGCGCCGCTCTTTGGGAAGCCAAGTGGGAACTGGGCATCCCGGTGATTGTGATCGGTGGTCTGTTCAGTGGCTGGTTGGTGGTGTCCGATATTGCCGCCATTACAGCGCTTTATGTATTGGTCATTGAAGTCTTGGTCTATCGCGAAGTGCCGGTTCGGCGCCTGGGCAGCATTGCAACCGAAGCCATGAAAGTGGTCGGTGGCATCCTGCTAATTTTGGGTGTGGCGCTGGCGTTTACCAACCTGATGATTGACCTGCGGATACCCGATCATGTGTTTTCCTGGGTCAGTACGCATATCGACAGTCGTTGGGCGTTCTTGCTCTTTCTGAACGTGGCGCTGCTCGTGCTCGGTGCTGTGCTGGATATCTTTGCGGCGTTGATCATTATTGTCCCGCTGATTTTGCCGGTTGCGCAGCAATACGGTATCGATCCGGTCCATCTGGGTATTATTTTCGTCGCGAATATGCAGATTGGCTATTTCACGCCGCCGGTCGGCATGAATCTGTTCATCGCCAGCTATCGTTTCAAGCGCTCAATCACTGAACTATATCTGGCAACGCTACCGATGATGTTGGTGCTGATGGCCGTGGTTCTGCTGATCACCTATTGGGAAGGCATGGTGCTTTGGCTGGTACGCTAAGCGGGTCCGGCCAATCTCTAAAAAGTTACGCTAAACGTTTGACTCCATTGAGAAAATCGCTAAAATGCGCAGCACTTTCGAGGCAGCAAAGACGCTTTTGAGGCGCCTGAGCCGCTCGCAAGTATCCAGCCGGAAGGCTTAAAATTCAGCGTTATGGGCTGGGTCGCGAGCTGGAATGCCAGCCCAGTCGACTCTCGTCCGTTCCGCCATTTTTCGTCTTATTGCTAAGGGTTAGGTCGTAAGCTGGTATGACAGTCCAGCGGAGTAACGACCAACCATCATCCGTTCATTCCGTCTTTTCTCATTTTTTCCCTGCTTGTAACTTTGTCCGGCTGTTCAGCTAGGACGATTCGCTTTTCTGTTTGCTATCCATTCCTCTCGTTTTTGCTAGCCTGTCGTATGGCGTCGATGGGGTTACTGTTTCTAGCAGCGACCAGTTCTTGCTTGACTCTAATGACCCCCTGTGGTGCCATTCGCGCAATTAAAACAACTGTTTGAAACGGGTGAAAGAATCGCCATGTCCAGTGCTTATCCTGCTCTGTTCCAACCTCTCGATGTCGGCCCCTTTGTCCTGAAAAATCGTTTTTTGATGGGCTCGATGCATACCGGCCTGGAAGAAGCCAAAGGCGGTTTTGAGCGCATGGCGGCGTTCTATGCCGAGCGTGCTCGTGGTGGTGTGGCGTTAATCGTCACCGGCGGCATTTCGCCCAACGACGAAGGTGTGACCTATCCCGGTGGCGCCAAGCTGACCAACGATGATGAAGCCAACTCTCACCGGCTGATTACTGATGCAGTACACGAAGCAGGTGGCCGTATTTGTATGCAGATTCTGCATACGGGTCGCTATGCGTATGTGCCACACAATGTGTCGGCCTCTGCCTTGCAAGCGCCGATTAATCCCTTTCAACCGAAAGAGTTGGACGATGCGGGGGTGGAACGCACCATTGACGACTTTATTCGTTGCGCCCGGTTGGCCAAGCAGGCTGGGTACGATGGCGTCGAAGTGATGGGGTCAGAGGGGTATCTGATTAACCAGTTCACGGCGCCTCGGACCAATCATCGCGATGATCGCTGGGGCGGCGAAAACGAAGGTCGCATCAGCCTGGCTGAACACATAGTGCGGGGCATTCGCGCGGAATGCGGTGATGATTTTCTGGTCGTCTACCGGTTGTCGATGATTGATCTGGTCGCGGATGGCAACACCTGGGATGAGATCGTCGATCAGGCTCACCGCATAGAAGCCGCTGGCGCGCATCTGCTCAATACTGGCATTGGCTGGCATGAGGCGAGGGTGCCGACCATCGTCACGTCGGTTCCGCGGGCTGCCTTTGTTGCGGTGACCGAACGCATTCGTAAAGAAGTCGGAATTCCTGTGGTGGCCTGTAACCGCATTAATACGCCGGAGGTGGCTGAACGCATTGTCGCCAGTGGCCAGGCGGATATGGTGTCGATGGCGCGGCCGTTCCTGGCCGATGCCGACTTCGTGAACAAGGCTGAAGCGGATGATGCGGATGCCATCAATACTTGCATCGCTTGTAACCAGGCTTGCCTTGATCATGTGTTCGAGTTGAAGCCGGCTTCCTGCCTGGTTAACCCGCGTGCCGGTCGGGAAACCGAGTTGAACTATTTGCCCGCTAAACAGGCCAAGCGTGTTGCGGTGGTCGGTGCCGGCCCAGGTGGGTTATCAGCGGCCGTGGTGGCGGCTCAGCGCGGGCACCACGTGACGTTGTTTGACGAACACGAGGTTATCGGTGGTCAGTTCAATCTGGCCCGACGCATTCCCGGTAAAGAAGAGTTCAGTGAGACGTTGCGATATTTCCGAGTTCATCTGGAGCGCTTGGGCGTAGTGCAGACACTGGGGCGCACCGTCAGCGCTGAAGAATTGGCGCAATTCGATGAGGTGATTGTCGCTACGGGAATTGTGCCGCGCACACCGGCCATCGATGGCATTGATCATCCGTCCGTGGTGTCATATGTCGATTTGGTGTCCGGCAAAGTTAAACCGGGTCAGAACGTCGCTGTGATTGGCGCAGGCGGCATTGGTTTTGATGTCGGCGAAGTGCTGGTGCACGGAGAGGTAAGCCCGAGTCTGGATATCGATGCGTTTGCTCGTGAATGGGGTGTCGATTTCAACGTGACCGGTCGAGGTGGTTTGGTTGCACCGCAGCCCGAACCCAGCCCTCGCCAGGTTTGGCTGTTGCAGCGTAAGTCATCCAAGTTGGGTAAAAATTTGGGTAAAACGACGGGTTGGGTCCATCGCGCCACCTTGAAACACAAGGGCGTTGAATTCCTCTCTGGCGTTGACTATCAACACATCGATGACGATGGCCTGCACATCCGGGTTGAAGGCGAGGCTCAGACGTTGCCGGTCGACCAAATTGTCATCTGCGCCGGTCAGGAATCCCGTCTCGATCTGTTCGATGCGCTCGAAGCGATGGGTAAAACGTCGCATCGTATCGGTGGTGCGTTTAAAGCCGGCGAACTGGATGCCAAGCGCGCCATTCGCCAGGGCGCGGAAGTCGCAGCCGAGTTGTAAGGCGAAAGCCGGTCTAACCCGCTGGCTGTGTTACACTGCGCGGCTTTCAATAGCCAGAGACTTCCATGGCCAAGATCAATTGGTTTCCCGGCCATATGGCCAAGGCGCGGCGTCAGATCGGCGAGCTGATGCCGAAGATCGATGTCGTTATCGAAATCCTCGACGCCCGCCTGCCACAATCCAGCATGAACCCCATTCTCGGTCAGGTGCGCGGTGACAAACCGGTCGTGCGTCTGCTGTCGAAAGTCGACCTGGCTGACCCGGACATCACCGAAGCCTGGCGTCGGCATTTCAGCGAAGAGCACAATATCTCCGTGCTGCCGTTGGAAATTACCGATCGTCGCCAGATCAAACGCGTTCCCGATTTGTGCCGCAAACTGGCGCCTTACCGAGGCGGTGTTGGTAAGCCGGTTAGAGCCTTGGTCATGGGCATTCCCAACGTGGGCAAATCGACGTTATTAAACGGCCTGGCTGGGCGCCGCATTGCCAAGGTGGGTGATGAACCGGCGGTTACGCGTCGCCAGCAACGCATCCAAATCGCCGATGACTTCACCTTAATGGATACACCCGGCGTGATGTGGCCATCGCCCGACAGTGAAGTCGGTGGCTATCGTCTGGCCGCCTCTGGCGCGATTCGCGACACCGCGGTCGAATACGAAGACATTGCTTTGTTTGCTGTCGATTACCTGATGCAACGCTACCCGGAGCGTCTCCAGGAACGCTACAAGCTCAATGAACTGCCCGACAGCGCTATGGATTGCATGGCCGCGATTGCCCGTCAACGCGCTTGTGCGCCGGGCGGCCATGTCGATTGGCATCGAGTCAGTGAGATTGTGTTGAAGGAATTGCGTGGTGGTGTTTTAGGCCGCATCAGCCTGGAAGAGCCGGGCCGCGAAGTGCCGTATCGGGATTTGGAAGCGGACGATCAGTCAACTTTCTGATGCCCCATCAACGCCCGGATATGCGCCTCAGCACTGTCGGCCAGTGCCTTCAGGTGATAACCACCTTCGAGCATTGACACGATACGACCGTCACACACTTCTTCGGCTACTTCGACGATACGGCGGGTGATCCAGTCGTAGTCGTCGGTCTGCCAGTTCAGTTGGCCCATGGGGTCGAGTGTGTGGGCGTCGAAACCGGCGGAGATAAAGATCATTTCCGGCTGGTGATCCAGCAGCGCCGGTTTCCAGCGTGTTTCCCAATCGGCTTTTAAATCGTCCGCAGTGGCGAAAGTGATTTGCGGGGAAAGTACGATGTGCGGGTGTTCGCTGGCCCAGTGAGAGTTCGGATAAAACGGGTGCTGGAAGCTGGAGCAGACCAGAATTTCCGGCCGGCTTTCAAAGGCTTCAATGGTGCCGTTGCATTGGTGTACATCGAAGTCGATAACGGCTACGCGTTTCAAGCCGTGTTCGGCAATCGCGTGGGCGGCGGCTACGGCGATGTTGTTAAAGAAACAAAAGCCCATGGTGACGTCGGGTTCGGCGTGGTGGCCCGGCGGGCGAATGGCGCAGAAGGCGCGTTGGTATTCGCCAGCCATGATGGCATCAACAGCGCCGGTGCCGGCACCCACAGCGCGATAGGCGGCTTCCCAGGTGTAAGGCCCCATCAGCGTGTCGGGGTCGGCCAGGATTAATCCGTGTTGGGGGCTGATTCGTTCGAGCTGTTCAATGTAGATATCGCTGTGCACGCGGCGCACGGTTTCAGGGCCATCGAGGCGAGCCTCACGTACGTCGAGCTGATGGATCAGGCCGGTATCGTCCAGTCGGCCAAGAATCGCTTCCAGGCGCTGCGGCGATTCCGGATGGCCGTCGCCCATGTCGTGCAACTGACACACCGGATGATGGATGAGCGCTGTTCGAATCATGCGGCTGGTCCATTGAAAGGATGGGCAGTATAAGGCTAGTCTTGTCGCGATTCATCCCGACTTTGGTGGTACCGTGCCCGACCTCAGTGCCTTTTTCCAGCCCAAAAGCGTTGCTGTTTTGGGCGCATCAGAACGACCCGGCAGTATGGGCGCTGTGGTCACCACCAATTTAAAAGACGCGGGCTTCGAAGGCCGTATCTATGGCGTAAACCTCAAAGGTTACGACAGCGTCTTTGGCTTCCCCTGTTACCGCTATGTCCGGCAGATTCCCGATCCGGTCGATCTGGCGTTGATCTGCCTGCCGCCGGAAACCATTTTACGCGTGTTGCCGCAGCTTGGCCGCAAAGGTATTAAGGCAGCCATCATCCTGACCGGTGGCCTGTCGCGCCGTTTGGCGGTGGAGCAAAAGCGTCGCAACCGTCGCATTGAAGAGCTTGCTCGGGAACTGAATATTCGCGTGCTTGGCCCCCATTGTTTGGGTGTGTTGGTGCCGGATGCCCACCTCAATGCGAGCTTTGCCCACATTGATGCGCAGCCGGGGCGATCAGCCTATGTGGGGCATTCGGCGGCGCTTGGGTCGGCTTTGCTGGATTGGGCCGGGGCGCGCGGCATTGGTTTCTCACACTTTCTTACCGCCGGTTCGAGTGCGGATTTGCGCATCTCTGACATCGTTGATCACCTGTCCACTGACCGTCGTGTGCGCGCCATTCTGATCCACCTGGAGCAGATTCGCGATGCCAACCGTTTGCTGATTGCCATGCGGGCGGCGGCGCGCTCAAAAAAGGTGTTGGCGATTCGCACTCAGGTGCAGGACAAGCTGCCGCCGGGTCTGATTGACCGTCGCGCGGTCGATGATGAATTTTTTGCGCGCGCCGGGGTGCTTCAGGTCGACAGTGTCGATGGTCTGTTCAGTGGCCTGGAAGTGTTGTCGCGGGCGCGGCCGTTGCATCGGCCTAATCTCGCCATCGTAAGTAACGGTCTGGGTCCGGCGATGCTGGCACGACAACAACTTCAGGTGTTGGGTGGGCACTTAGCGCCGGTCGATAACGTCAGCGAACGACTCACCGATCTATGGTACGCCGACGAAACCGGCTATAACCCGGCCATTTTGCCCGCCAACGCCAGCGGTGATGACTATGTGCGAGTACTCACTGAGCTGGAGAAGGAGGGCGCCATTGGCGGCATTCTGGTGGTTCATGGTCCAAACCGACGGTCGGATCCCACCGAAGTGGCCAATAAGCTGTTGCCCTGGGTGAAACGCAGCCGCCGCTTGGTACTGACCTGCTTTTTGGGCGGCGTTAGCATTGGCCCCGCCCGAGCGGCTTTTGATGCCGCAGGCCTGTTGAATTTCGATTCCCCCAACGATGCGGTTGAGGCGTTTTTCACCCTGGCCAAGCACGAAATGGCGCAGGAACGGTTGCGGGAAACACCGACCTCAATGGCGCTTGGTTTCCAACCCGATCGGGACCAAGCATTACAGCTGTTCCGTCAAGCAGAAGACAACAAGCGTCGCTATTTCACCTGGGCCGAAGCCCGGATGCTGATGCGGCTTTACGGTTTTCAGATGGTGGATTCCACCTTTGGCGTCGATTTTGAACGCGTTTTGGAACGCTTAACCAGCCGCTATTTTCCGGCGTCATTGCGTCTGGTTCATGAAGCCTATTGCTACCCCTTTGCCTATAACGAAACGCCCGCCGAACGCTGGCGTGGTGTGCGTATTGAACTGAACTCGGCCGAAGAACTGCGCGACGCTCGCGCGGAACTGGAAGCAGAAAAAGCCGAACGGTTCCCCAACAGCCGAACACTCGGTTGGGGCGTTCAGCCGATGCGCCGCAAAATCGACCATCTGCAGTTCAGCCTAGGTATGACGCGTGATGAAGCTTACGGCCCGTTGATTCTCTTTGGTGAGGGTGGGTCACGTGCCGATATGCTGGCCGATCGCCAGGTCGCCTTGCCGCCGTTGAATGCCAGTCTGGCCCGACAAATGATTTTGCGGTCGCATGGTTATCAAGTGCTGGCGGAACGCTCCGATCATCTGGAAAAAGATTTGGCGCGTCTGACGCGTGCGCTGAAAACCTTGTCGCAGATGGTGATTGACCTGCCTGAACTGGCAGGGTTGGAAGTGAATATCTTGCTGCAACCGGGTGAAGAGTTGTTGGTGCTGGGCGTTGCCGCGTGTCGTGGTCCGGCGCAGCGGCCAGCGCTGAATCCGTATCCGAGTGAGTTGGTGGAGCGTCTGCGGCTGAAAGACGAGCGCTCGGTATTGATTCGTCCCATTCGCGGTGAAGACGAACCACTGTTGAAAACCTTCTACGCGGGTTTTGATCGAGAAGCACTGCGGCTGCGCTTTTTTGGCAGCCGATTGCACTTTGAACATCGAGAGCTGGCGACTCTGTGTCAGATCGACTATCGGCGAGAAATGGTCTTTGTGGCGTTATCCGAAGGGGCCATTGTCGGAGAGATGCGGCTTTGGACGGATGTGAACACCAACGAACTGGAGTTCGCCATCATGGTATTGCCGGCATTTCAGGGCACGGGCTTGGCGGGTCAACTGATGCGTAAAACGCTGGAATATGGCCGTGATCAGGGCGTTACTAAGATTGTGGCTGACGTCTTGGTTGAGAACCAGCCTATGCTGGGTTTGGGACGACACTATGGTTTTAGTATTGAACCCGACGAAGACGGTGTCGTTCGGTTAGTCTTGCCGCTGGAAACAGAATAAGGAGTGCGATTGTGTTGTATGAATTGGGCCAGCATCGGATTGAACTACCTGGCTCGGCACCCGCACCCAGTGCCGACGACCGGTTGTTGTTGTGGCAAGGCGGTGAATTGGTCAGCCCGGACGAGAACTGGGTGCAACGACGCAGTGACTGGCCCTCAGCGCAGCTCATTCATGAAGAATTTGTGGGGTTGCTGGATGGGCATCCTTATTACACCGCGCAACTGGACCATGCCGGTGACTGGCCTCGGCTGGGCTTAAGAGACATTGGTCTGCGCAGTGAAACCGCCTTTATGTTGGCAGCACGTGCACGTGGCTTGCTGGATTGGCGCCGGCAGCATCGGTTTTGCGGCCAGTGCGGCCAGCCGACGATGCGCTTGCCGGGTGAATCGGCCATGGTCTGCGAACCGTGCCAGTTGCGCTTTTACCCACGTGTTAGCCCCTGCGTCATCGTGTTAATTACGCGCGGGCCCGAAGTGCTGTTAGCCCAGGGCGTGCGTCACCGCAGTTCGGGCTGGTACAGCACGTTGGCCGGTTTTGTTGAGACCGGTGAATCGTTGGAACAGGCCGTGCATCGTGAAATACGCGAGGAAGTCGGCGTGGAAGTGACCCATCTGCGCTATCAAGGCAGTCAGACTTGGCCGTTTCCACACCAACTGATGCTCGGTTTCTGGGCCGATTATGCGGGCGGTGAAATCACACCAGAACCGGGCGAAATCGCCGACGCTCAGTGGTTCCACGTCGACCACTTACCGCAGTTCCCACCGGGTTTTTCCATCGCTGGTTACATGATTGAAGCTTACCGGCGTTCCTGGGCGTCTTCCGACGGACCATTCTCCGGATGAGTGCGTAAATCTTTACGGACCACCCAGGCAATGCCGCCGAAAAAGGCGAACATCAGACCGACAGTCAGTAAGCCAGCAATCACTACAGTGTCTACATACATGGTTGGAGTCCCCTTGGACTGGAGGATGTGCTCAGTCTAGGGGAGCTTGGGCGAGGTCAATTGATATGGATCAAGGCCGCGCTGGCGGCCAGTTGATCCATATCAATTCAGGCGCTGATGCCCAGTTCGAGGCGCTCGCAATCGGCCAGAGAAGCCATTTGTGTCAGCGCTGTCAGGTCGACGATTTCGATATCGCGGGCGCTGCTGCTGTCGGCCAGGATGCCCTGGCGCTGAAAGCGAGTGAACACGCGACTGACGGTTTCGACGGCCATGCCCAGGTAGTTGGCGATGTCGCTGCGGGCCATGGTCAGACGAAACTGAGTGCCGGAATAGCCACGGCGCCGGAAGCGAGCGGCCAGATTCAGCAGGAAGGAGGCAATGCGCTCTTCCGCGCTTTTCTTGCTCAGCAGCAACATCATCTGCTGGTCTTCACGCAGTTCGCGGCCCATCAGACGCAGCAATTGGCGTCGCAATTCCGGCAGTTGACCGGAAAGCGCATCAAGGCGGTCCACCGGAATTTCGCAGACATTGGTGGTTTCCAAGGCGCGTGCCGAAGCGGGATAAACCGGCGAGTCGTAAGCATCCAGACCCACCAGCTCACTGGCCAGGTGGAAGCCGGTGATTTGTTCATCGCCTTCCTGGGTCAGGGTATAGGTTTTAACGGTGCCAGTACGTACGGCAAAGACCGAGTCGAAAGGTTCTCCCTGCGCGAACAGCAATTCCCCTTTTTTGATCGGCCGGCCACGACGAATGATCGCATCCAGCTTGTCCATTTCACTGGTTTTCAGTGACAAAGGCAGGCACAACGGATGCAGACTGCAATTGCTGCAGTGAGTGGTCAGCGACATCGCTTATCTCCCGTCCAAGGGTTTGATCTCCGGCTTCCTCCAACCAAGGTAGAACGCCGGCAATCGGTTGTTCGCCATCTTAGCCGAAACCGCCGTGCTGTACAGGGTTGAGACTCAATCGTCGGTTGACGGATCCCAGGTATTCACACGGGTTTGTGCCATTGGGCTGTACTCGCTGCCCTCATTAACCGGCGCCAGCGGGATACCGGTCGCCCGCAAAGACAGAAAATCGAACTGTTCACGGTCTGCCAATTGGGACGGTGCGATGTTCTGGATGGACCGGAAAATGTTCTCCACACGCCCTGGATGCTGTTTTTCCCAGTCGCGCAACATGGCTTTGATCGATTGGCGCTGCAGGTTGTCCTGTGAGCCGCACAGGTTGCAGGGAATGATGGGGAACTCGCGTTCGATGGCGTATTGCTCAATATCGTCTTCGCGGCAGTAAGCCAGTGGCCGGATCAGAACATTGGTACCACTGTCGGACAGCAGTTTCGGTGGCATGGCTTTGAGTTTGCCGCCATGAAACATGTTCAAAAACAGCGTTTCGAGAATGTCATCGCGATGATGACCCAGGGCCACTTTGGTGGCGCCAATCTGGTCGGCAAAGGCGTAGAGCGTGCTGCGACGCAGGCGCGAACAGATACCACAGGTGGTTTTCCCCTCCGGCACCATTTCCTGGACCACGCTGTAGGTGTCGCGTTCGAGGATGTGATAAGGCACGCCCAGGTTTTTCAGGTATTGCGGCAGAATGTGCTCTGGGAAACCGGGTTGTTTTTGATCCAGGTTGACCGCCACCAGCTTGAAGTCGACTGGGGCGCTGCGCTGCAGGCTGATCAGGATGTCCAGCAGGGTGTAGGAATCTTTACCACCGGACAGGCAAACCATAATGGTGTCGCCGTCTTCGATCATGTTGAAGTCGGCGATGGCGCGGCCGGTTTCCCGGCGCAGGCGTTTTTGCAGCTTGTTGAATTCGGTGCGCGATTTTTTCTCAGCGATGGTCACGGCAGTCATGGGCAATCGGGTGGCTCGGGGTCGGGCGCGTGTTCTACCACCTCAGGCGCTGCGGAACAAGTTTTGCGGCCCAATCAGGCCGCTCGGGTCGATAGATCGGACGCGTAAGTGCGCCGAAACAGCGAGTCATCGACACGCCGACCACGATGGCAGGCCTGGCGCCACAATTCGATGGCTTGGTCGGTGCTCAGTTGATCGACGGAACCACCCGCGTGGAAGCGAGCATTCAGTGCCGCCAAAGCGGTGGCGTAGCCCCAGTTCAGGCACAGCTCTTGGTGTGGATCGGTGAGGAAACGGCGTTGGCTGGCCAGCCCGCGAACCTGACAGGCCAGTTCTGGCCATTGCGCAATGTACTCATCCCAGACGCGTTTATGCTGCCAGGCCGTCATTCCAAAGGGGCCGAAGCGATAAAGGCGGCTGTGTTGGCACTGTGCGCTGGCTACCGCTTCAAGCCAGGCGGGTAAACCCGGGTCGCTCAGTTGAGCCTGGTGCAAGGCAGGCTCGATCACGGCGCTTCGTAGATCCAGACAATAGGGAGTCATAGCGGACACCTCCTGAGGTTCGTGGTCAGCCTGCAAAATCAGGACTGAACTCGACCTGAACTGTCTATCTATGACTGGGTTAACGGCCGGAGCTTGGAAGGCTGTAGCGTGTGCGCTGCTGAAACAACTCGGGCAATTCTTCGTGCAGCAAGGCGTCAATACGCGGTGGCAGAGAGTCGTCGTTCATGGCACGAGGGTATTGCGGCGCGAGACGATCGTCGCTCAGATGCTGCCAGGGGCCGGTGGAGTGCAGAAAGCGACGAGCAAAATCATCGCCATAGCCCAGGCAGCCGTTGAGGATGACATCCACATAGGTTTGCATGATCGGGCGATGGGGCTGCGGTGTTTCACTGGAATAGCCGACGTAGGCCCACAGGGGGACCTCGGTTGGCAACGTTTGTTGCGCGAGCGAACGAACATTGGACCAGTCGACACGATGCCGGTCGTAGCCTTGTTCACGCTTGTCAAAGCGCGCCAGATTGTCATCGTCGACGATAAATATAACACCATTGCAGCAACTGTCCGGGTTCAGATGCGCACCGACGGCAGTTGCGCCGTAGTCCGGTACTGGGACCGACCAGCGGCGTTCAATACCCTCAATTTCAACCGCCAGTGCAGGTCCGCCGATACCGGTGCGCCGTCGGCTGTCGGCACAAATCAAACTGCCATATCCGAAAATGGCCTGCATCGATTACATCCCCCCGAGCATGTGCGTGGCATTAAAGATGAGCCAGCCTGCGAAACACAGTAAGACGGCTCCGATAACCGTTCGTGTAACCGGGCGTCGCAACCACCCATTCAACTGCTGACTGAAGGCGCCCGTGGCGAGCATAGCGGGCAATGTACCCAGACCAAAAGCCAGCATCAATGCGGCGCTGCCGATGGCATTCGCTTGGGTCGCGGCGTAGCCAAGGGCGGTATAAACCAACCCGCAAGGCAGCAGCCCCCAGATCATTCCGACCGGAAAGGCTTGCAGCGGATGACGCAATGGCAACCAGCGCCGAGCCAAAGGCTGTAAGCCGCGCCAGAGAGGCAGGGCCAGTTTTTCCAGCTGAGTAATCCAGGGTTTGATGTTCAGGTAGTAAAGCGCAATCAGCACCAGCAGTAAGGCGGCGATTAACCGTAAAACAGGGGTAACCGAAGGCGGCAGCCAATGCAGACCGGCTCCGATCAATAAACCGAGCAGCGCATAGGTGGCAATGCGCCCGAGGTTGTAAAACAGCAAGGTGCCTTGGCCCTGGCTGTGCAGCCCCAGCGCCACGGTAATGCCGCCGCACATGCCCAGGCAGTGGCCGGCGGAAATTAATCCAATCAGGGCGGCGGAGATGAGGTCAGCGGTCACGAGGCGGCTTGTGATCGTCGGGAATCATGTCGTCGTCATCGTCGAAGAGGATGCGTTGCGCGGGGCTGTCGAGGTCGTCGTATTGCCCGGAGCGAACCGTCCACCAGAACAGGCCACCACCGATCAGCAGCAGCAAACCGGTGATGGGTAACAGCAACAGCAGAATATCCATGGGGTTAACTCAGTCGTCTCAGTCGCAATGCATTGAGTACGACCAGCAAAGAACTGGCCGACATGCCGATGGCCGCTTGCCAGGGGGTGACCCAGCCAAACGCTGCCAGCGGTAAGGCGACGCCATTGTACACCAGAGCCCACAGCAAATTCTGGCGAATGATGCGCCGGGTTTTACGCGCGGCTCTGACGGCTGAGGCCAAGACAGTGAGTTGATCGTTGAGTAAGAGCGCGTCTGACGATTGTTTGGCAAGGTCGGTTCCTGACGCCAGTGCAATTGAAACCGGAGCGCCTGCCAAGACCGGCGCATCGTTAATACCATCGCCCACCATGGCCAGTTGTAAGCCATGTTTCTGTTGCTGGTTCAACCAGTTCAGTTTATCTGCAGGGCTGAGTCCTGCGTGGTAATCGCCATTCAGCGACAGCGCCGCTAAACGGATGTCCGGCGTTGGATTGGGGTCGCCAGTGAGGACGTGGCAGCGCAGACCCAGTTCTGTGAGTTGTTGCAGAGCGGGCGCGGCCGTAGCGCGCAGTTCATCGGCCAGCTGGAATTGCGCCAGCGCTGTGCCGTTGTAGCTGAGCCACAATAAACCAGGGCGTTCGATGTCATCGTGACGTTCGGTCAGTGCGAAAGCGGCATTACCCAGGCGGTATTCGCCATCGTTATCGCAGCCAGACACGCCTTGTGACGGATGCAGGATGCGTTTGCTCAACGCCGGTAAGGGTGTGCCCATCGCGGCATCGCGGAAGGCACGGGCAAGCGGATGATCGCTGTCGGCTTCGAGTGCCGCGGCGAGGGCGATCAATTCGGTGGCATCGAATTGAGTGGTCGGCAGCACCTCGGTGTGAATCAGTCGGAAGCGACCTTCGGTCAGGGTGCCGGTTTTGTCGAAAGCCAGGTCGGTGATATCGGCCAGGCGTTCCAGGGTGTGACCGCGGGTCACAATCAGGCCTTCGGCCGCCAGGCTCTGAGTTGCCTGTGCCAGCACCGTCGGCGTTGCCAGGCTGAGTGCGCAAGGGCAGGTGACGACCAGAACACTGATGACAATCCAGAAAGCTCGATCGGGATCAATCCACAGCCAGACCAGACCAATAAAGGTGGTGATGACTAAGGTGGTCCAGACAAAATGTCGGGCGCCGCGATCGGCCAGTTCGGCTAAGCGCGGCTTTTCGCTCGCGGCTTGTTCCAGCAGTTGGCTCAATGCCGAGGCGGAGCTGTCAGCGCCCAGTCGTGTTACTTCAATTTCCACGGCCTGACTGAGGTTGGTGGTACCTGCCAGTACGGAATCGCCGCTGGATTTGGCTTGAGGGGCAACTTCACCGGTTAAACGTGCCTCATCGAATTCGCTCTCGCCGTCTACGACTCGACCATCGACGGGGCAGAGTTCGCCCGCCCGCACTTGAATGCGATCACCGTGCGCCAGATCGCGCACCGCGGTCTGCACAAAATCTTCACCGTCGCGTACCCGGCAGGTCGGCGGCAGTTGTCGCGCTAAGGCGTTGCTGGAGGCATGAACGGAGGTGCGAGCGCGGAATTCCAAAAACCGACCCAACACCAGAAAAAAGGTGAACATGGAGACGGATTCGAAATAGACCTCACCCTGGCGGCTCAGGGTGGCCCAGACGCTGGCACCAAAGGCACCACCGATGGCCAGCGATACTGAGACATCCATGCTCAGGCTGCGCGCACGGATGGATCGCCAGGCCGCTGTGAAAAACGGGCCAGCACCAATGGACACGACCGGCAGCGTTATAAACAGCGAGGTCCAGCGCAGCCAGTGCACGTAGGTGGCTTCGATGCTGCCACTGTAGAGCGCGACGGCATTCATCATCGCTTGCATCATGCCAATGCCAGCAACCCCCAGACGCAGCAAATAGCGGCGGCCGGTGCGTTGACGTAATGCTTCTTCCGCGTCGGCCTGGTAGGGCTGAGCGCGATACCCGAGTGAATGCAGGGCAATAAAGAGGTTGGAAAGGGCCGCTTCGTCACGTTGCCAACGCAACAACAGACGATGGGTGGTTTGATTAAAGCGAGCTTCAATAACGCCATCTTGCTGATGCAGTCGCTTTTCAATCAGCCAACTGCAAGCAGCGCAGCTGACACCGTCGATCATCAAGGTGGCTTCGCATTGGCCGGAATCGAGTGGGCGTACGAAATCGGCTTGAACGTCGTCGCGGTCGTAGAGCGCCAGTTGTTCGCGGTCGCGCTGATTGACAGGCGGGGCTGCGGGCGTCTGGTCCGGATCGTGAAAACGGTAGTATTCGCCCAGACCGCTGTCGAGAATGGTCTGAGCGGCGGCGAGACAGCCAACGCAGCAAAATGTCTTGGCGTCGCCGCCTACCTC
Source organism: Saccharospirillum sp. MSK14-1 (assembly GCF_003054965.1). Classification (GTDB taxonomy): domain Bacteria; phylum Pseudomonadota; class Gammaproteobacteria; order Pseudomonadales; family Natronospirillaceae; genus Saccharospirillum. The sequence continues at coordinate 1,596,060 of NZ_MIES01000033.1, read as the reverse complement.
GAGCTGGAAGCGCTCATCGAAAGCCGGCAGACCGCAATGAAAGCAGGCCTGCGTCATTAGAGTTTCGGGCTTAGCCTGATGATGCTGCGATCGGGCATGGTGACTTCACCGTGCAGGCGCCAGCTTGCCTCTTCGCCATCGGCCGGTTCCAGAATCAGTTGACGCCGTTCCGTGATCGCTTCTGGCAAGACACCCAGATAGCGACCATCGGCCTGACGTGTTAACTGAACGCTGACATCCCAGGCTTCCCGGGTTGGGAATACATAGGTGAGTTGAAGCGCTTCTGGCATGGCATCCAGGTTGCCCTCCAGGCGCAGCTGAACGCGTTCATCCAGGGTTTGCAGCTGCGCACTGAGATTGTGCTCCAACGCCCACTCGGCCTGAGTAGTACGTTCGATAATACCCAGACCGTCTTCGTAGTAATTGTCGAGAATCGCGCCATCGTTGGTTTTGATGGCAAAGGGAATCAACCAGGCCCAGAAACTGACCACCGCAATGATGGGCGCCAGGATGAACCAGATCCAGAATTCGCGGTACCAGGGTTTGCGGGTACTCGTGTTCACGTCAATGATCTCCTAAACCGTTTATCAGAATCGAGCCGGGCCAAAGAAGCGACTTTCTGTTTCGACACTTTGTTCCGGGTCATCAACAGCGACGGCGGTGAAATGAATTTCGTTGTTGGGCAAGGGGAGTTGACCTGGCTCGATCAACAGACGCACCGGCAATTCTACTGAGCCGCCAGCCGTGACATGGATGACATCCGGTGCCAGCAGTTGTAAACCGTCCAGTCCTTCAACACTGAGGCGATAACCCTGATCGCGCTCGGTCATGTTCATCAGATTGATCCGGTAAGAGTTCTCCACCAAACCCATCGGCGTTATACGATGCAATGCGCCTCGGCCGCGTTCAATCGATAAATCCATTGGCACTCGAGTGGCAATCACCCAGCTGAATAAACCGATCATCACCGCCAACGCCAGAGCATAACCGATCAGGCGGGGCCGCAAGATGTGACTGGGTTTGCCTTCCAGACTGTTTTCGGTGGTGTAGCGAATCAGGCCCGGGTCGTAACCCATTTTGTCCATGACGGAATCGCAGGCATCGATGCAGGCGGCACAGCCGATGCACTCGTATTGAAGGCCATCGCGGATATCGATGCCGGTGGGGCAGACCTGAACGCATAACTCACAATCGATGCAATCGCCCAGTCCCGCATCGGCAGGCGAGATACCGCGCTTACGTGCCCCTCGGGGTTCGCCGCGCTTTTCATCGTAGCTGACGATCAGGGTGTCCTGGTCGAACATCACCGCCTGGAAGCGGGCGTAGGGGCACATATAGATGCACACTTGCTCGCGCAACCAGCCCGCGTTGCCATAGGTGGCCAGTGTGAAAAAAGCGATCCAGAAAATGGCCCAGCCGCTGGCGTGGAAATTCACCAATTGCGGCAGCAAGTCTTTGACCGGTACGAAGTAGCCAACAAAGGTAATGGCAGTTGCCAAAGCGACGGCTAGCCACAACAGATGCTTGGCCGTCTTACGGGCAAATTTCTGCGCGGTCATCGGTTGATCATCGAGTTTGATCCGGGCATTGCGTTTGCCCTCGGTTTTTTCCTCGATGAACATGAAGATCCATGTCCAGGCGCTCTGTGGGCAGGTGTAGCCACACCAGACCCGACCGGCATAGACGGTGACCAAAAACAGCGCAAACGCACAGATGATTAATGCCCAGGACAGCAGCATAAAGTCCTGTGGCCAGAAGGTGATGCCGAAGATATGGAACTGACGAGCGGGCAGGTCAAACAACACCGCCTGTCGGCCGTTCCAATCCAGCCAGAGAGTGCCGAAATACAACGCAAACAGGGCAGCGCCGCCGTAGACTCGCAAGTTGCGATAAAAGCCTTTGATGCGGCGGACGTAAATCTTTTCCCTATCTTGGTACAGGTCGACGGTCGTTACGGCGTCGTCCGTGACGTCTTTGACCTCTATTTTATCGGTCATGTTTTTTGGGGGATCAGGATTGGTTTGGGAAGAGCAGGCACGCCCGACCTTTCCAAGCCAGTCCGGGGCGCGTGGTCACGCGCCCCGTTGGTCTGCAATTACTGCGGATCTTGCGCTTGTTCCTGACTCAGGCTGTAGACGTAGCCGGCCAGAATGTGCACGCGTTCTTCACCGAGAACACCACTCCAGGCGGGCATCCGTCCGGAACGACCTTGTTCAAGGGTGTGTTGAACCGAAGCGCGCAATGTTTCACCTGGGATGTGGTAAAGCCAGATGTTATCGGTCAGGTTGGGAGCGCCCAGAGCCTGATTACCGGTACCATCCTGGCTGTGGCAGGCAACGCAGCTGGCGTTGAACAGCGCTTGGCCCTGACTGGCCAGACTGGTGTTGACGTCGTCCTGGCCAGACAGCTGCATAACGTACTCCGTCACGGCACGTACACCAGCAGCGCCGAGCGCATCGCCCCAGGCGGGCATCTGCCCACTGCGACCAGCCATCAGCGTGGTTTTAATGGTGTCGCCAGAGCCGCCGTACAACCAATCGTCGTCGGTCAGGTTCGGGAAACCGTAACTGCCGGTTGCGGCCTGGCCATGACACAGTGCGCAGTTGTCTTCAAACAGACGGGCGCCCACACGCATCGCTTGAGGGTTATCTTTCAGCTCTTCGACCGGAATGGACGCCAGACGCTGATAGATTTCGCCGTAACGACGTTCGTGTTCAACCTGGTCTTCGGTCAGCTGACCGACCGATGACCAGCCCAACAGACCTTTCCAATTGCCTACTGGCATGGCGATGAGGTAACCCACGGCAAAGATGATGGTCGCCCAGAACAGGTTCAGCCACCATTTAGGCAGAGGGTTGTTGTATTCCTCAATGCCGTCGAATTGATGTCCCGTCGTCTGCGCACCTTCACCACCTGGGTCCGGCATGCGACGAGTAAAGTGAATCAATGCGACGATGCCCACCAAAAAGATGGTGGTGATTGCAATAATGTAGAAACTCCAAAAGCTACTCATCGTCATTCCTCTTCTTGTCCGAGGCAGCGTCCATCTGTTCGTCGCGATCGGCGAACGGCAAATTGGCCGCATCGTCAAAACGTGCTTTGCGCTTGCTGGAGTAGGCCCAGTACACCACGCCAAAGAAGGCAATCATGGTGAATACGGTGGCCAGGCCGCGCAGCGTATTTATATCCATCATCGTCCCCTAACGTCCGGTTACGACCGTACCGAGGTGCTGCAGGTAAGCAACGAGTGCATCGATCTCGGTGGTTCCGGCGACCGCTTCCTGAGCGCCAGCGATCTGTTCATCGGTATAAGGCACACCGACAGCACGCAAGGCGCGCATCTTGGTGGCGGTATCTTCGCCATCGAGGGTGCGCTCAAACAACCAGGGGAACGCCGGCATGTTGGACTCAGGAACAACAGAGCGAGGGTTATAGAGGTGAGCTTTGTGCCACTCATCACTGTAACGTTCGCCGACGCGAGCCAGGTCCGGACCGGTACGCTTAGAGCCCCACAGGAAGGGGTGCTCGTAAACCATTTCACCGGCCTGAGAGTACGGGCCATAACGCTCAACTTCAGCACGCAGCGGACGCACCATCTGGGTATGGCAGACGTGGCAGCCTTCGCGGATATAAATATCGCGGCCTTCTAATTGCACAGCGGTGTAGGGCTCAAGGCCTTCGACCGGTTCAGTAGTGTCATTGATAAAGAAGAGCGGCACGATTTCGACCAGACCGCCAAAGCTGATGGCAATGACGACCAGAAAGGCCATCAAGCCAACGTTCTTTTCAACCTTTTCGTGTTGCATCGTAATTCCTACCTATCAAGCGGCCTGGGGTGCGGGTTCAGCCTGAGTGGCCTGGTCATTGCGCACGGTGCGCCAGACGTTGTAGGCCATGATCAACATGCCGGACAGGAAGACGAGGCCTCCGATCAAACGCACCACGTAGCCTCCCCAGCTGGCATCCACACCTTGGATAAAGCTGTACATCAGTGAACCGTCGGTGTTGACCGCACGCCACATCATGCCCTGCATGATGCCGTTGACCCACATGGCAGCGATGTACAGAACAGTACCAATGGTCGCGAGCCAGAAGTGCACATTGATCAGTGAGATGCTGTACATCTGAGTCTGACCAAAGAGGCGTGGAATGGTGTGATACATCGCACCGATGGAAATCATCGCCACCCAGCCCAAAGCGCCGGAGTGAACGTGACCAATGGTCCAGTCGGTGTTATGTGACAAGGCGTTGACCATCTTGATGGCCATCATTGGCCCTTCGAAAGTGGCCATGCCGTAGAACGACAGAGACACCACCAGGAAGCGCAGAATTGGGTCAGTCCGCAGTTTGTGCCAGGCACCACTGAGCGTCATCATGCCGTTGATCATGCCACCCCAGGATGGGACCAGCAGAATAACCGACATCACCATGCCCAGGTTCTGAGCCCAGTCCGGCAGAGCTGAATAATGCAGATGGTGACCACCGGCCCACATGTAGATGGCGATCAACGCCCAGAAGTGAACGATGGACAGGCGGTAAGAATAAACCGGGCGCTCGGCTTGCTTAGGCACGTAGTAATACATCATGCCGAGGAAGCCCGCGGTCAGGAAGAAACCGACCGCATTGTGGCCGTACCACCATTGCACCATCGCATCCATCGTGCCCGGATAAACCGAATAGGCTTTAAACAAGCTGACTGGGATGGAAATGTTGTTGACGACGTGCAACACGGCGACGGTGATGATGAATGCTAAATAGAACCAGTTGCCCACGTAGATATGCGAGGTACGACGTCGATGAATGGTCCCGACGAAGACCGCAAGATAAGACAGCCAGACCATCGCGATCAGAATATCGATGGGCCATTCCAGCTCAGCGTATTCTTTGGCGGAGGTCATACCCAGTGGCAGGGTAATCACGGCAGCGACGATAACCGCCTGCCATCCCCAGAAGGTGAATTTGGCAAGACCTTCAAAGGCTAAACGAGCCTGAGTGGTACGCTGGACAACGTAATACGAGGTCGCAAACAAGGCGCAACCACCAAAGGCAAAAATAACCGCATTGGTGTGCAGTGGGCGCAGGCGACCAAAATGAAAATAAGGACCGAAATTCAATTCAGGGAAGGCTAACTGGGCAGCGATAATAACTCCGACCAGCATGCCGATAATTCCCCATACGACTGTCATGATGGAGAACTGTCGAACAACGGTATAGTTGTACGTTTCGTTCACCTCATTAACGGGGCTAGCATGGCTCATGGATCAGCTTCCGAGGGGCAAAGGGTTAGAAACAAAAGGCGGCGCAAGTATGCTCAGCCGCTTATGGTTTTGCAAATGACCCAGGTCAATTTCCAAGGTAATAACAAGGCGCACACGCCATTATTACCCGCGTTGGGACAGAGCCTAGCAAAGGAAATGATAGTTCGCTGATTGATTGGCGTGTTGGAAAAAACGCAGCGTTTCCGGAGGTTATTTCTGCCGTCATGTTTTATTAAAAATAATGATAATTATTATCAATAAGTATCTGGCTGAGATATCTTTGAATGCATTATGACCACCGCTAAACTGGCTGGCCTATCAAAGTCGGACTGAGAGGTTTGCGATGCAATGCATGAAGGCCTGGGTATATGGCAAAGTGCAGGGCGTGGGATATCGCCTTTTTTGTCGTCGTCGTGCCCGTGAGCTGGGTATCACGGGCCATGCGATTAATCTGCCGGATGGTCGAGTGGAAGTGATGCTGTGCGGCAGTGAGCAGGCACTGTCCGATATGGTCGATGCATTGCACGAAGGATCTCACTTTGCTCAGGTTGCCGGTGTTGATGTGGAACGCATCGAGTTGGATAAGAGCAACCTGCCGGGCGACTTTGTGACCGGCTAAATGCTGGGGCTGCGCTGTTTTGCCACAGATCACCGGTAGTTAAACGACTGACACCTAGGTATAATGCCGGCCCTTTGCGAACTCCCTAAGCACCAGATTCAGGAACTCCTATGCGAAGCCATTACTGCGGGGAACTCAACGCTTCCCTGATTGACGAAACCGTGACCATCAGCGGCTGGGTCCACCGTCGCCGCGACCACGGCGGCGTGATCTTCCTCGATGTGCGTGACCGCGCCGGCATCACCCAGGTGGTCTTCGACCCCGACGCACCGGACAGCTTCAACATTGCCGACCGGGTCCGTTCGGAATACGTCATCGAAGTGACTGGTCGAGTGCGCGCCCGTCCTGAAGGCACCATCAATCCGAATATGGCCACCGGCGAAATTGAATTGCTGGGCAAGGAAATTACCGTTCTGAACGCGGCCAAAACGCCGCCGTTCCCGCTGGACGAATACTCCGATGTCGGCGAAGACGTCCGCCTGCGTTACCGTTTTATGGACCTGCGTCGTCCGGAAATGCAGCAGAAACTGGTCTTGCGCTCGCGCATTACCTCCAGCATTCGTCGGCATCTGGAAGATCAGGGTTTTCTGGATATCGAAACACCGATTCTGACTCGCGCGACTCCGGAAGGTGCGCGTGACTATCTGGTGCCCAGCCGGACTCACCCGGGCGAATTCTTTGCATTGCCGCAATCGCCGCAGCTGTTTAAGCAGTTGCTGATGGTGTCTGGTTTCGATCGCTATTATCAGATCGCCAAGTGTTTCCGTGATGAAGACTTGCGCGCTGACCGTCAGCCGGAATTCACTCAGATCGACATCGAAACCTCCTTCACCGATGAAGCGGGCATCATGTCGCTGACCGAGACCATGATCAGCAACCTGTTTAAGGATGTGCTGGACGTCGAATTTGGTACCTTCCCGCGCATGCCTTACGCCGAGGCGATGGAAAAATACGGCAGTGATAAGCCGGACTTGCGCATTCCGCTGGAGCTGACCACCGTCAGTGACTTAATGACCGAGGTCGATTTCAAAGTCTTCTCGGGCCCGGCGACAGATCCGAAAGGCCGGGTTGCTGCATTGAAAGTACCTGGTGGCAGTGAGCTGACTCGTAAGCAGATTGACGATTACACCAAGTATGTCGGCATCTATGGCGCTAAAGGTCTGGCTTATATCAAGGTCAACGACAAGAGCAACCTGCCGGACGGTCTGCAATCGCCCATCGTGAAATTCATGCCTGAAAACGTTCTGGCACAGTTGATTGAGCGTCTGGATGCCAACGACGGTGACCTGATTTTCTTCGGCGCGGATAAAGCCACCATCGTGAACGATGCGCTCGGTGCCTTGCGCTGCAAGATCGGCGAAGACATGAATCTGTATACCCAGGACTGGGCGCCGTTATGGGTCGTCGACTTCCCGATGTTTGAAGAAACGGGTGAAGGTCGCTTGGCTGCGCTGCACCATCCGTTTACGGCACCGTCGTGCAGTCCGGAAGCGCTGAAAGCTAACCCGGAAACCGCTCTGTCGCGTGCTTACGACATGGTTCTAAACGGCGTCGAACTGGGTGGCGGTTCCATCCGTATTCACGACGAAGCCATGCAGCATGCGGTCTTTGAAGTGCTCGGCATCAGCGAAGAGGAACAGGAAGAGAAGTTTGGCTTCCTGCTGTCGGCACTGCGCTACGGTGCGCCGCCGCACGGTGGTCTGGCTTTCGGTCTGGATCGTCTGGTTATGTTGATGACCGGTGCGGAATCCATCCGTGAAGTGATCGCCTTCCCGAAAACTCAGACGGCTGCTTGCCTGCTGACACAAGCCCCGGGCGACGTCAGCCAGGAACAATTGCGCGATCTGAACCTTCGCATTCGCAAGCCGGTGGCCGAATCCTGATTCGCGCCGCCCAAGGAAAGAGCACGAGGTAACAAAGCTATGGCAGGTCATAGTAAGTGGGCCAACATCAAGCACCGCAAGGCGGCTCAGGACGCCAAGCGTGGCAAGGTCTTCACTAAAATCATCCGTGAGCTGGTAGTTGCTGCGAAAAACGGCGGTCCCAATCCGGAAGACAACCCGACGTTGCGCTCGGTCATGGACAAAGCCCTGACCGCCAACATGAAAAAAGACACCATCGAAAAAGCCATTGCCCGCGGTGCGGGTAATGCCGATGGTGACGACTACGAGGCCATGACCTACGAAGGTTACGGCGCCAGCGGCGTGGCAATTTATGTGCGTTGTTTGTCCGATAACCGCAACCGCACCGTCTCGGAAGTGCGTCATGCCTTCACCAAATGCGGCGGAAATCTGGGTACCGATGGTTCCGTTGCGTATTTGTTCAGCAATGCGGGTCAGCTGTTTATCGAAAGCGGCGACGAAGACGCCATCATGGAAGTGGCGCTGGAAGCCGGTGCTGAAGATGTCATCAGTAACGACGATGGCAGCTTCGAAATCCGGACCAGTCCGGAAGACTTTCTCGATGTTAAGAACGCTCTGGTTGAGGCCGGTTACGAAGTGGAAGGCGAAGTCACCATGATTCCGTCTACTGAGACCGAGCTGGATGTCGAGACCGCCGAGAAAGTACAGCGCTTGATCGATATGCTCGAAGACCTGGATGACGTGCAGAACGTCTACACCAACGCAGCCTTTCCTGAGGAAGCGGAAGCCTAGTGATGGTGGCGGTGCGCCCATGACATTGATACTGGGAATTGACCCGGGCTCGCGTAAAACCGGGTTTGGCATTATCAATGTGGTGGGCAGCCGACAGGATTACGTCACCTCTGGCGTGATTCGCTTGGAATCCTTCGACACGTTCGCAGAAAGACTCGACAACCTGTTCCGCTTTTTGCGTGAAGTCATCGAACAGTATTCCCCGGCCGAAGCGGCCATTGAACAAGTTTTTATGGGTCGTAGCGCTGCCTCAGCATTAAAGCTGGGCCAGGCGCGTGGCGTCGCCATTCTTGCGGCGACGCAATCCGGTCTGGCGGTCAGTGAATACGCTGCTCGTAAGGTTAAGCAGGCCGTGGTCGGTAATGGTGGCGCGGACAAAGTCCAGATCCAGCATATGGTGCAACGCATGCTGAAATTGCCCGGGTTGCCGCAGGAAGATGCCGCCGATGCCTTGGCCATCGCGTTGTGCCACGCTCACACCAGCGCCGGTTTGGTCCGGGTTGCTGGCAGTCGCCATTCGCGGCGCGGTCGCTGGCTCGACTGATCTCCAATAACACGATAAGGAAGCACGCCATGATTGGTCGTCTGCAAGGTACTTTGCTGGAAAATCGGGCACCGGAACTGCTGGTCGATGTAGGTGGCGTGGGATATGACGTTCAGGCACCGTTGTCGACCGCCTTCAAATTGCCTGCTGTCGGTGAAACGGTGGTGCTGCACACGCATTTAGCCATTCGTGAAGATGCGCATGTGTTGTTCGGTTTCGGCACACGTGAAGAGCGCAGCCTGTTCCGCGCACTGATCAAGACCAGTGGTGTTGGGCCCAAGCTCGCACTGGCGATTCTCAGTGGCATGGAACCGGATCACTTTGTGCGCTCGGTGCAGCAGAAAGACCCGAGCATGTTGGTGAAGGTGCCTGGCGTGGGTAAGAAAACGGCAGAGCGCCTGATTGTGGAGATGCATGATCGCATCGCCGACCTCGGTGGTGCCGAGCGATTGCTCGCCATGCCGATGGTGCCTGAAGCCACACCGCGACCCGCCAGTGCTGAAGAAGATGCTGAAAGCGCTTTGATCGCTCTGGGTTACAAACCGCAGCAAGCTGCGCGTGCGATCGCGCAAGTGGCCCAAGCCGGTATGGATTCCGAAACCTTGATCCGCGCTGCGCTCAAGCAGATGATGTAACCCACTTTCTGGCTGAACCGACTGACCGATGATCGAAACCGACCGCTTTATCGCGCCTGAGCCACAAGACATTCGCGAAGAACAGTTTGACCGCGCGATCCGGCCGCTGTCATTGGCTGAGTACATCGGTCAGGCGGTGGTGCGTGAGAAGATGGAAATCTTCATCAGCGCCGCCCGCAAGCGCGAAGAGCCCCTTGATCATACTTTGGTATTCGGGCCGCCCGGCCTGGGTAAAACAACGCTGGCCAATATTATCGCCAATGAGATGGGCGTTAATATTAAGACCACCTCGGGCCCGGTGTTGGAAAAGGCCGGTGATCTGGCTGCGATGCTGACCAATCTGGAATCCGGTGACGTTCTTTTTATTGATGAGATTCATCGCCTGTCGCCGCAGGTAGAGGAAGTACTGTACCCGGCGATGGAAGATTATCAGCTCGACATCATGATCGGCGAAGGGCCGGCGGCACGTTCCATCAAACTCGATTTGCCGCCGTTCACATTAGTGGGGGCCACTACACGAGCGGGTTTGCTGACCTCTCCTTTGCGTGATCGTTTCGGCATCGTCGAGCGACTGGAGTTTTATTCGGTCGCTGAGCTGACCGAGATCGTGCTGCGCTCTGCCAATAAGTTAGGTGTGGAGATAGATCGCGATGGCGCTGGCGAAGTGGCGCATCGCTCGCGCGGCACGCCCCGTATTGCCAATCGTTTGCTGCGACGTGTGCGCGACTATGCCGAAGTGAAACACGAAGGCAGTGTGAATCAGACCATCGCCGATGGCGCGCTGAACTTGCTCAACGTTGATAAGGCGGGTTTCGATCACCTCGACCGTCGGATGCTGATGACGTTAATTGAGAAGTTCGGCGGAGGCCCGGTCGGAGTCGAGAGTTTAGCCGCAGCCTTGAGTGAAGAGCGCGACACCCTTGAAGATGTGGTCGAGCCTTATTTGATTCAGCAGGGCTTTTTGACCCGGACGCCTCGTGGTCGAATGGTCACTGATTTAGCCTATCAGCACTTCGATCTGCCCCAGCCCAAATAAACACTTCAACGTCGATCACGGCCCTGTGCAAAGGGATTGAAAACCGTGATTGGCGAAATCGCGCTGTCTAGTATTTGCCAAAAAACTTCTTTAGTCTGGCCCGCTGAAAGTCTCTGAGGATGACGGTAGTGGGCAGTCAATTATCAATATGGGAATTGGTCAGCGAAGCGACACTGTTAGTGCAGTTTGTCATGCTGACGTTGTTAGTAGCCTCGGTTGCAACCTGGGTGTTTATCTTCGAGCGCCGTAAGGTGCTGACGACCGCCTATCATCGATTTGCCAGTTTTGAAGAACGTTTCTGGTCCGGCATGGACCTGTCTCAGTTGTATCGCCAGATCAACGCTAACCCGGATGCCGACAACGGCGGTGAACATATTTTCCGAGCCGGGTTTAAAGAATTCAGTCGTTTGCGCCAGCAGCAGGTCACTGACGCCGATGCCATCATGGCTGGTTGTCAGCGTGCGATGCGTGTGGCCGTCAGCAAAGAGATGGAAAAGCTTGATCAGCATCTGCCGTTTTTGGCGACCGTCGGTTCAACCAGTCCGTATGTGGGTTTGTTTGGTACCGTCTGGGGCATCATGAATTCCTTCCGCGGTTTGGCGTCGGTCACGCAGGTAACCTTGTCGACCGTCGCACCGGGTATTTCTGAAGCCTTGATTGCAACCGCCATGGGCTTGTTCGCAGCCATTCCGGCGGTGATTGCCTACAACCGGTTCTCTGCTCGCTCAGATAAATTGGTTGCCAATTATGAAACCTTTGCTGAAGAGTTTGCGGCCATCCTGCATCGTCAGGCGCATTTGCTGGCGGGGCAGGGTCGCAAACAGGAAGTCGCTGAATGAGCCTGGTTCGTAAGCGGCGAAAGCCGATGTCCGAGATCAACGTGGTGCCTTATATCGACGTCATGTTGGTCTTATTGATCATCTTTATGGTGACCGCACCGATGATGATGCAGGGCGTTGAAGTTGATGTGCCGCAAGTTGAATCTGGGCCGTTGGAGCGCGATGAGAATCAGGAATATTTGATTGTTGCGGTGGATGCTCAAGGTCAGGTTTTTGTCGAACGTGGTGAAGAGGAACCTGAGCCCGTTGAGCCGAGTGGTGTGGGTCAGTACGTTGCCCGGGTGCTGGGCCAGCAACCGACGTTGCAGGTCTACATCCGGGGTGACACGAGCATCTCGTATGGTCGAGTAATGCAAGTTATGTCGAATCTACAGACCGCAGGTATTGAATCGGTGGGCCTGATTACCGAGGCGCCGAATGAAGAGTGAGTGGCGCTTCAGTCGTCGCCATTTGGCGTTGCCGGCCGTGCAAGCTGTTGGTTTGCATGTGTTGCTGGCGGCGTTGTTTTTGGTTGGCTTCAGCGTGACTCACCCTTCACCGGATCGGTTTGAGTTGCCACCGACCTTGACCGCTAATTTGATGCTGGAACCGCAGCCGCAACCGGTCCGTGAGCAACCGCCAACAGCGCAACCAGCGCCGGAGCCAGCGCCACAACCCAAGCCAGAACCGCGACCACAGCCGCAGCCAGAGCCGTCGCCTCCGGCACCCAAACCGGAGCCTCAGCCCGAACCTGAGCCAGCGCCACAACCACAACCAACGCCAGAGCCCGCGCCTCAGCAACCTAAAGCGCAACCGGAGCCAGAGCCAACGCCACCGGCGGAAACGGCAGCGCCCCAGAATCCCGCGCCGCCGGTGAACAGTGAAGACGCGTTCAGCGATTTATTGGCCGGTTTGGACAGCGAAGACTCTCAGTTGGAGCGTCAGCAGGAAGAGCTGGCGGCTGCGCAGGCGCAACGCGAGCGCGATGCAGAGGTAACGTCGACCTATACTGATCGCATTTATCAGCAGATTACACGAGCTTGGTCGCGGCCCATGGAATTGCAAATAATGGATCTGACTGGGCGGGAAACCGTTGTCCAGGTGTCCTTATTGCCAACCGGTGAATTGCTCTCAGCTGAAATTGTTTCCAGCAGCGGCATCGCTGCGCTGGATCAATCGGCGATCAGAGCGGTTCAGCGCGTGCGTCGCTATCAAGTACCGGACGATATCAACGTGTTTAATCGTAACTTTCGAACCTTTCGTTTTCGTTTTAAACCAGAGGACCTGATGCAGTGAGAGTTCAACGACGTCTGGCCATTCTGGCTGTTGCATGGATGTCTGCCTTGGCCGCAATACTGGTTCAGGCAGAAGATTTAGAAATCGTCGTGACCCGTGGTTACGACGCCCGTACCAAAGTATCCGTTGTGCCGTTTTTCTGGGGGGGATCTGAAGCATTACCCGAGCAAGTTGATGGCATTATTCGAGCGAATTTGGGGCGAACAGGCCGTTTTGATCTGTTGCCTGCCAGGGAGATGCTCAGTCAACCGACCTCTCAGGAAGGTGTGTTTTATCGCGACTGGCGATTGCTGGAGCAGGAATACCTGGTCATCGGTCGAATGGAGCCTGTTGCTGGTGGGCGAATCCGAGTGAGCTTTTCCTTGTTTGATATAGTGCAAGGTCGACGGATGGTGGGTGGCAGTCAGACAGTGGCAGTTTCTCAGTTAAGGGACTTGGGCCACTCAATATCCGATCTTATTCATGAACGTATTACCGGTATTAAAGGTATCTTCTCTACCAAGATTGCTTTTGTAACTCGCCAGCCAACCAGTGTGGGTAATTTCGAATACCGGCTGCAAGTGGCCGATGCGGACGGTCAACGCGCCCGTACTGTTTACCAGTCCGATGAACCTATTATTTCTCCATCTTGGTCTGGTGATGGCCGGCGCATCGCATTTGCCAATAAAGTGGGCGATCGTTGGAAGGTGTTTGTTCAGGAACTGGCATCGGGTCAGTCGGATACCTTGTCCGGCCGGCGCGGTTATACCAGCTCGCCAGCATTTTCACCTGATGGTCGATATTTGGCTTATGTATCCAGTACGGAGGGAAATCCAGAATTATATCTGTACGATTTTTCCAGTGGACGAAGTACCCGATTAACGAGGAATAGTTATATAGATACTGAGCCGAGTTTTTCTCCGGACTCTCAGTCTTTGATCTATACCTCGGAAAGAGGAGGTAGACCACAAATTTATCAAATGGACCTTGCCACTAAGCGTATAGAGCGCTTAACCTTTGAAGGCAGTCAAAACCTGAAAGCCCAATTCAGCAGCGACGGGCAATACCTAGTCTTTATTCACCAAACAGAAGGCAGGTTCCACGTTGCAGCAATGGATCTGGCATCACGTAACGTAAGAGTGCTGACAGAAACCAACCTGGATGAGTCTCCCAGTATTGCGCCTAACGGCACGATGCTGGTTTATGCGACTAAGAGAGGGGGTGAGGGGGTTTTGGCCTGGGTGTCCCTGGATGGGCAGGTCACAAGCCAGATGCCGTCGATATACGGAGACGTAATTGAACCGGCCTGGTCTCCCTACTTGAACTAGGGTCATTTGCAGGGCAATATGCCATTAAGGGCAAATTGGTCTGTAAATAACCAATAAAACGACATATAACCGATGGGATAAAGGAAAATGGCTAAATCCAAACTGATTCAAGCTGCTGCTATTACTTTTGCTGTATTCCTGGCTGGCTGCGCCACGACAGAAGATACAGGTTCTTCCGGCGAAGCCACCAGCACAACGGGTACTGGCACAACAGACGAAGAGCTGACTCTCGATACTGACACCACTGAAGGCGAACAAAGCGTCACCAGCGAGTTCCAAGCTCTGCTGGATCAGACCATCGTTTACTTCGACTTCGACAAGTCTGAAATCCGCACCGAGTTCCGCACTGTGCTGAACGCGCATGCTATGAACCTGGTTGCTAACCCGAACATGAGCATTGTCCTGGAAGGTCATGCTGATGAGCGTGGTACTCGTGAATACAACTTGGCACTGGGTGAGCGTCGCGCGCAAGCCGTTGCTGACTACCTGATGCTGAAAGGTGCCGCTGCCAGCCAGATCGACACCGTTAGCTATGGCGAAGAGCGTCCGGTTGCTCTGGGTAGCACCGAAGCTGACTACGCTGAAAACCGTCGTGTAGAGATTGTTTACTAATCGGCCATGCTGAATAAACAAGCTCTTATCTATAGTGCTGCCCTTTTGGGCAGCACTTTTGTTTTTGTAGGATCGCTTTCTGCTGAACCTGCGATTGTCGAATCTCAACCCGACGGTGCTTCATCAAGTTTGGGTACCTTGGGCGGTCCAGATAGTTCAGCGCGCACAAACCCCAACGGCCCTTCGGCAGCCTTTGTTGAAAACCTGATGTTTCAGGTTCAAGACTTGCAACAGCAGGTGGCTGAGCAACGCGGCCTGATTGAAGAGCTCACCTATCAGCTTGATGTGATGCGCGAAGAGCAGCGTGAACGTTACATTGACCTGGACCAGCGCATACTGGCGCTGCAGCAGAATCCGGGCAATGGTTCTTCGTCTGTCGAGACGGCGCCCGCCGAATCGATCGACTTCGAAGCGGTCAGTGATGAAGATATTCTGGCAGAATACAATGCGGCCCGAGATCACATCAGGGCGCGTGAGTTTCCAGAAGCCATTGCCGCCTTGCAAGCGTTTGCTGATGCCCATCCCGATCATTCTTTGACTCCCAATGCCTGGTATTGGCTTGGAGAAGTGCAGTTGGCCAGTCGTAACGTTGATGAAGCCCGGACGGCGTTTCAAACCGTTATTGATCAGTTTCCAACGAATGCCAAGGTCCCTGACTCGCTCTATAAGTTAGGTATTATTGCTCAGCAGGGCGGTAATTCTGATCAGGCACGTCAACTGTTTCAGCGTGTGATTGTGGACTATCCCGATAGCCAGAGTGCACAGCTGGCGCAGGCGAGACTCAATTCTAATTAAGCAATGGCAGCCTGCCGGCTGCCATTTCATGATCACTCACGAGATACACCCATGACCAAAAAAGCCGTGGTTCTTCTGTCCGGAGGCCTCGATTCGACGACAGTATTGGCTCAGGCCAAAGCGGACGGGTACGAGCTTTATGCGCTCAGCTTCGATTATGGACAGCGGCACGATGCCGAATTGGATGCCGCTAAGCGCATCGCTCAAGCAATGGATGTGGTAGAACACAAAGTCATTCCCATTGATCTGGCAAGTTTGGGTGGATCGGCCTTGACCGACCATAGCCTTGAGGTTCCCACGGAGGAAACAGACGGCATCCCGGTGACCTATGTTCCAGCCCGAAACACGGTTTTTCTGTCCATCGCACTGGGGTGGGCTGAGGTATTGGAAGCACAAAACCTCTTTATCGGTGTTAGCGCTGTCGACTACTCTGGCTACCCAGACTGCCGCCCTGAGTACATCGAAGCATATGAGCGCCTTGCCAATCTGGCGACTCGGATGGGCGTTGAAGGTCGAATGATTACCATCCACACGCCGCTCATCAATCTGAGTAAGGCTCAAACCGTGGCGCTGGGTAGTCGTCTAGGTGTGGACTATGGTTTGACGATTAGTTGTTATCAGGCCAACGAATCCGGTGAGGCATGCGGTCAGTGCGACTCTTGTCGACTGCGCCAAAAAGGCTTTGCAGAGGCAGGTTTGCCGGACCCGACGCGATATCAGGCCTGAAGGCTTCAGGACTGTGTTGGCAAAGCCCTTTTAGATCAAAGGCTTGGCATCAAAAAAAGACAAGCCCGGGGTTGCGTCCGGGATAAAAATACATATTATATGCGCCTCCTTTGGGTCGTTAGCTCAGTTGGTAGAGCAGTTGGCTTTTAACCAATTGGTCGCAGGTTCGAATCCTGCACGACCCACCACCTTTACTCTGTTCACGGTCCTGAGGCGGAGTAGCGAGCAAAACGACTCAGGTTGAAGGATGATCAGGCCAGCTACCAAGGGTCGTTAGCTCAGTTGGTAGAGCAGTTGGCTTTTAACCAATTGGTCGCAGGTTCGAATCCTGCACGACCCACCATATTCCAAAAAAGGAGAGTTTAGCTCTCCTTTTTTTATGCCTATGCAATCCCCTATTGTGCCATCTGCTAACCGTCCCCATCATGAGGGCCATAGGGCTCCGCTATGTTTCGGAGTACAATGACAGGCTGTAAAGAGGCCGTTGAGTAACCATGACCGATTCTGCTGTGTTGTCCGATCTGACCATTAATTTTGATGTTCCCATTGCTGAGCGCATGACCAGTCTTAGCAGTGCGGAAGTCAGTGCATTGAACGAAGAAATTATCGAGTTGATGCGCGCTCAAAAAGCCGTTTTGGTGGCCCATTACTATACCGATCCATTGGTGCAGGCTTTGGCAGAAGCGTCAGGCGGTTTTATTGGTGACTCTCTGGAAATGGCGCGTTTCGGTCGCGATGTGGACGCTCAAACGGTGCTTGTTGCAGGCGTTCGTTTTATGGGCGAAACCACCAAGATCTTAAGTCCGGATAAGCGCGTGTTGATGCCAACACTGGAGGCCACCTGCTCACTCGATCTGGGTTGCCCGCCGGACGAATTTGCAGCTTTCTGTGATCAGCATCCAGATCGCACGGTTGTGGTCTACGCGAATACCTCTGCTGCGGTCAAAGCGCGAGCTGATTGGGTGGTGACTTCCAGTATTGCGTTGGATGTCGTGGATCATCTTGACCGCCAGGGTAAAAAAATTCTGTGGGCGCCAGATCAACATCTGGGGCGGTATATCCAGCGCGAAACCGGTGCTGACATGTTGTTGTGGAACGGTTCCTGTATTGTCCATGAAGAATTTCGGGCGAAAGGCCTGACAGACTTGAAAGCCTTGTATCCCGAAGCGGCGATTCTGGTGCACCCGGAATCGCCAGAGGCGGTTGTCGAGTTAGCGGATGTGGTGGGGTCAACTACTCAACTGTTGAATGCATCAGAGCAACTGCCCAACCAACAGTTTATTGTCGCCACTGATAGAGGCATCTTTTACAAGATGCAGCAACGCTCGCCGAATAAAACCTTTATTGAGGCTCCGACAGCCGGGCAGGGTGGTAATTGCCGTTCCTGTGCGCACTGTCCTTGGATGGCAATGAACGATCTGGAGCGGATCAAGTCCGTGCTACTAAATCCGACCGAAGAGATTCAGGTGGATGCCGACTTAATTGAGCGAGCGCGGCTTCCTTTGGATCGGATGTTGAACTTCTCGTCCCAGCGCGCGGCTTAATCACCGCGCTTTCAACTGGGCAGCAGGTTCCGCTGGCGTTCAAAGTCCGTCAACCGTTGGCGCAGACGTGCCAGCTGACTGGTGTTAGCGGGTTGTTCGATGGCCTGACGTAACAGATTAAACGCAGCCCCTTCTTCCCCGTTGTGCCACAACCAAAGTGCTCTGGCTTCAGTTTCGCGTTCCGGCTGGCATCGTGCAGCCAGTTGCTGTGAGAGCGCTAAAACATCGATGTAAGTTGCATCGATCTTATCGAGGTAGGTGCGTGCTTCGCGGCAAGCGCCATGACCTTGCTGCTGCGCTGTGTTATGAGCCAGCCAGTACCAGCCTGGATCAAAGTCTGGGAATAGCTGGGTCAGTGTTGCCAGTTGTTCCCGGATTTGCGCGCGCTCAAACTGATCTTCTTGATGCAGTATCCAACCCAATATCAAATCAGGGCTTGCTTGATCGATCAATTCATCAGGCAGCGCAGAACTGTCCGGCTGCGATGAAAGCAGGGACTGATAGCGGTTCGGCCAATGTGCGAAATCATCATTCGGTAGCTGAGTGTGCGCTATATGCCAACGCAGCACGTCGTATTGATGATCGGGTGAGTTTTCCATCGTCCCATTATCCATCGACTCCAGTCGCGCAACACGGGATGTGGGCAGCGGATGCGACTGCCAGTAATCAGAGGCCGATGACTGGTAGGTAATTTGATTCTGCATGCGCCGAAATACCTGTGCACCGGCTTGGGCGTTATAACCAATTTCAGCCAGGGTTTTGCTGGATAAGTCATCCGCTTCCGTTTCCATACTGCGACTGAAGGCCAGGCTTTGCTGGATGGCGCTGGCTTGTGCGCCAGTGAAGGTGGCTGCCCCTAGTTCTGAGTTACTGCTCATCAAGGCGATTCCAAGCAACGCGCCGCTGATAGCCAGCCAGCTTTGTTGACGATTAGCATTTTGCAGTCGGCTGAAATGACGCAGTCGAAGGTGTGCAAGTTCATGGCCCATCACCGATATAAACTCGGCTTCGGTTTCAGCCGTACGCCACAGCCCCAGGTTAAAGCCCATCACATTACCGGGCAGGGCAAAAGCATTAAAGCTGCGTTCGTCAATCGTTAAAGTAGAGACTTTGTGCAGAGGAATATTGGATGCTTGCCTTAACCGTTCAGCGCGCTCATTCAGCCAATACTCAACCCAGACATCATTGATGACCTGACCCTGTCGCTGTAATCTGCGCTGCAGATAACCGGCGACCGCCGCTTCTTGGTCACGTGTCCAACCCAGTGATTGGTCACCAAAGCCTTCGGCATTGAGTTGGCTGGGGCCGGTGCTTGTGAAGACCAGTGCCAGCGCGGTGACTAAGGCTGAGCAACGACGTCGTAAGTGGCCTTTGCAAAATCGCACAATGACTCCATTGAGTTGGGTGGTTGCGCCTATCATAAGGGGGCGGACTGCCGCTGACACCAGGAGGGTGTAATTGAGTTGTAAAACCAAAGCGACACACTGTCTGGATGTGCGAGGTTTGCGTTGTCCGTTGCCACTGCTGCGCACCAAGCAGCAGTTGTTAAAGCTTCTGCCGGGTGAGGTACTGGAAGTCTGGGCGACCGATGCAGGGTCCTGGCGCGATATTCCTGCTTATTTAAGCCAAAGTAACCATCGTTTGCTGGATCGGCAAGAGGCCGCAGACGGCGAATTTCATTATTGCATTGAACGGGGAGTTGACTGACTTGAAGCTGTATCGGGTTATACAAGGATTTTTCCAGCGTTATTTCTCCGATGAAGAAGCCGTCATCCTCTTCATTTTCTTAGTGCTTTTTGGGCTGCTTGTCTACGCACTGGGCCAGGCTTTGGCGCCGGTTTTTACGGCGGTTATTCTGGCGTATCTGTTGTCGCCCATTGTCGATCGGCTGAACGATTTACGCGTTCCGCACCTGCTGTCGGTCATTCTGGTTTGTTTATTGTTTTTTGGCGTTTTGTTTGTAGCAACGCTGATCATTGTGCCGTCGCTGGTGCGTCAGGTAACCAGTTTGGTCACCGAGCTTCCCGCCATGCTTCGGCTTTTCCAGGACCAAATTCAAGGGTTGCCGGCACGCTATCCGGAATTGATTTCCAGTGACCTGGCTCAGCAGTGGTTGCGTGGTTTGGATTTGCGCGGCATTGGTCAGCAGTTATCCAGTTGGCTGCCACGTATGCTGACGATCTCGTTGAACACGTTACCTAACGTTGTCGGCGTACTGATTTATTTGATCGTCGTTCCGTTGATGGTGTTTTTCATGCTTAAAGACCGGACGAAGCTGTGGAACAGTGTTAAGTCACGGTTGCTGCCAGCCCGTCGTGGTCTGATGACGCAAATTGCGCTGGAAATGAACCAGCAGATTGCGAATTACTTGCGCGGCAAGGCGATTGAAATTCTTATAGTGGGCCTGGTTTCTTTTGTCACTTTTGAATTGTTCGGGCTCCAGTATTCAGCGCTGTTGGCAACACTGGTCGGTTTGTCCGTTCTTATTCCGTACATCGGTGCCACTGTGGTGACAATACCGGTCTTCTTAATCGGCGCGTTTCAATGGGGTTTCACGAACGAGCTTTATTACGTCATGTTGGCGTATCTGATCATTCAGATGCTCGACGGTAATGTGTTGGTACCGCTGCTGTTTTCAGAAGCCGTTAATTTGAACCCGGTATCGATCATTATTGCAGTGCTGGTCTTTGGTGGGTTGTGGGGCTTCTGGGGTGTCTTTTTCGCCATACCGCTGGCGACCTTCGTTAAGGCCATTTTTAATGCCTGGCCACAACACCCCACCAGCCCCGAGCCGGAGTCCGGCTCTTCTACTGACGGCTAACCGGTTCGGCGCGAATTGTATCCCGCGTTCAGTTCATCCAGTAGTCGATGAACGTGTTCGCGGGCGTCGACATCGCGCCACGCTCGTATTAACTGACCATCTTCGTCAATCAAAAACGTCGATCGAACCAGACTGTGAATCTTCCGACCGAACATTTCCTTTTCACGAAGAACACCGAACATTCGGCACAGTGCTTCGTTGCTATCGGAAATCAGTTCGAAAGGCAGACTTTGGTCGCGTTTGAATTGCTCCTGGCTGCTTAGGTCATCGCGACTGACACCGAAAACCAAAATACCTTGGCTGCGAAAACGCTGATAATTAGCGCCAAAATTTTGGGTCTCGATGGTACAGGCTGGGGTGTGGTTTTTAGGGTAGAAGTAGAGCAACACCTTATAACCGCGTAAGGCGCGCAAATGGACGTTCTTATTGTTTGTCGCGGGAACGACAAAATCGGGCACGATCTGGCCCACTTCAAGCATCATGGCAGTAGCCTCCCTGAATCCCTCCAGAGTTGAATCTCTCAGTATGGTCGATATTTGAGCAAACGCCAGTGGCTCAGCCTTGTGTCAAAGCAAGGCGCCCAGTACCATTGCGCCGGTAATCAGGCTCGCTTGTCGGGCGTCCTTTAGTCGACGATTCAATCGTTTCGAACCACCCATCCGATTCCGGAAACAGCGGGGAGACGCAACATTCATGATCACTGGCAGTATTGTGGCCTTGGTGACACCCATGAACACAGACGGTTCTGTGTCCTGGGAACATCTGGAGCAGCTGATCGAGTTCCATATCGATAATGGTACAGCGGCTATTGGCGCCGTTGGTACAACCGGCGAAGCCTCTACGCTGGACATGAAGGAACACGAGGAAGTGATCCGCTTCACCGTCGATAAATGCGCGGGTCGTATCCCTGTGATTGCGGGAACCGGTGGTAATTCGACGCGAGAAGCCATGCATCTTACTCAGGCTGCGAAAATGGCCGGTGCCGACGCCTGTTTGCTGGTGACCCCCTATTACAACAAGCCGACGCAAGAAGGCTTGTATCAGCACTACCGCACCATCGCTGAAAACGTCGATGTGCCACAGATTCTATACAACGTACCAGGCCGTACTGCCTGTGATATGCAGCCCGAAACGGCACTGCGTCTGGCCGAAGTGCCTAATATCATCGGCATCAAAGAAGCGACCGGTAACCTGGAACGAGCCCGTTTTCTGGTTGAGAACGCACCGAAAGACTTCGCTATTTATAGCGGTGATGACGCGACCGCCATGGAACTTATGTTGTTGGGTGGTCACGGTGATATTTCAGTGACGGCCAATGTTTCACCTAAGGCGATGTCCAGTTTGTGTGCGGCCGCCATTGCCGGTGACCGTGAGCTGGCGACGCGCCTGAATGATTTGCTGATGCCGTTGCACACCAAGCTGTTTGTCGAGTCGAACCCGATTCCGGCTAAGTGGGCTTTGCATACGATGGGTCTGATCCCCGATGGCATTCGTCTGCCACTTACCTGGCTGTCCCAAGGTCATCACGACACGGTTCGTCAGGCACTGATGGAAGCGGGTGTTGTCTAAGGTGTATAAATACATATCGCTCTGTCTGACTGTCTTGGTGGTAGCCGGTTGCGGCAGCCGCACGGTCAATGTCACCTATCAACCGTCCGCTCAACCCCGTCAGGGAGATTGGTTTCCTGTCCCGGCGGAATCTGAGCGGACCGTTACGAACGCTGAGCGCATCTTGGCACGGCCGCCAGTCATATTGGCTGAGGCCGGGCCGATCAATGATTTGAATACGCCGCTGACCGTGACTGAAACCACCGACAGCTTTGGTAACGTCAGTCTGGCCGTTAATCGCGGTGCAAGCCTGACCTGGGAGTTACTGGATAGCAGTGTCACTCGGCTTGGCTGGCCAGTCTCTGACCGCAACCGTTCCGAATATCGTCTGCAGCTGAGAGATTCCGATGTTGCCGCTGCCGAGGGTTTCTTTGCGCGGGTTGGTCGCTTTTTTGACGATGAGGCTCAACCGGTTCATCTGATCCTGGTCCCCCGGATTGGTGAGACCACGATTTCTGCCGAGTTCGAAGATGGCACTGTTTTGCCGCAGGATGAAAATCAGCGGCTGATGGCACAAATACGGGAACAAATGCGTCAGGGAGGCTGAAATGCGTTTCACCTCTTTGGGCAGCGGCAGCAAGGGTAATGCCACCCTGATTGAGTCAGGGGATACCCGGATTTTAGTCGACTGTGGGTTTGGCCTGCGCGATGTTGAATCAAGATTGAAACGTCGGGGTGTCGACCCACAGTCGTTGACCGCGATATTGGTTACGCACGAGCATGGCGATCACCTGAAAGGGGCGCCAATGCTGGCCAATCGTTACCGGCTCCCACTCTACACGACGCCCGGCACGTCCCGATCTTTTAAAACAGCGGTAGCAACCTATCAGCCGATCAATGTCCATCAGTCCTTTCGTTTGGGTGATATCGACATCGAGCCAGTGACGGTACCGCACGACGCGCGTGAGCCGAGTCAGTTTGTCTTTCAGGCGGGCGACTATCGTCTTGGGTTATTGACCGACCTGGGCAGCGTAACGCCCCTGGTGCGTGACCGATACCGTCATTGCCAGGCGCTATTACTCGAATGCAACCACGATCCGCGTATGCTCGCTGAAGGCCCGTATCCGCCCAGCCTGAAGCGGCGAGTGGGTGGCGACTGGGGTCATTTAAGCAATCAACAGGCGGCTGACTTACTCGCCAGTCTGGATTTGAATACCTTGAAACACCTGATGATCTCGCACATCAGTGAACAAAATAATCATCCCGACCTGGCTCGTGCTGCGCTCGATCCGGTGTTGGATGGCGCCGCCGCCGTTGTTCAGACACTCAGTCAGGACGAAGGTTGCGACTGGATTGATTTGGAAACCGTCTAACCACGAGGCTGAACCCATGAACAAGACGGGCGTGCTGTACGCAGGCAAGGCAAAAACTGTCCATACCACTGAAGACCCTGACCTCCTGGTACTGGAGTTCCGCAATGACACCTCGGCTTTTGATGGTGAGAAAGTGGAGCAACTGGAACGCAAAGGTCAGGTTAATAACGAGTTCAACGCCTTTATCATGCAGGCTCTGCAGCAGGCCGGAATTGACACCCATTTTGTCAAAGCGTTGTCGCCGACCGAATCCTTAGTGCGCAATATGCAGATGATTCCTGTGGAATGTGTGGTGCGTAACCGTGCCGCGGGCAGCCTCTGCCGTCGCCTGGGAATCACTGAAGGTGAGGTTCTCGATCCGCCGGTGTTCGAATTCTTCCTAAAAGACGATGCCCGTCATGATCCGATGATCAATGAGTCGCACATCGAAACCTTTGGCTGGGCCACCGCCGCAGAAGTCACCCGAATGAAAGCGTTGACCATGGCCGTTAATAACGTGCTGAAAAAACTCTTCGCCGACGGCAACTTACTGCTGGTTGATTACAAGCTGGAGTTTGGTCGATTTAATGGCGATATTGTCTTGGGCGATGAGTTTTCACCCGATGGTTGCCGCCTGTGGGATGCCCAAAGCCTGGAAAAAATGGATAAAGATCGCTTCCGGCAGGACCTGGGTCACGTTATTGAAAGCTATGAAGAGGTTGGGCGCCGTATTGGTGTGCAATTCAGCTGACAGAAACTACACTTATCGTCTGAGTTCCTAAAGCCGTAGTAAAAGGGGAAGAACTGTGAAAATTTGGATTGCGACCGCTGCCGTCACGCTGGCAGCACCCATGGCCTGGTCGGCGCCGCTGATCGATCTGACTGGTAGTGTTGGGTACAGCTTTAACGGTCTTGACGAAGGCACCTTGGCTAACAATTCGATGGACCTGACGAGCGACAGCGCAAATAGCCCGGCTGGTTTGGATCACGAAGTGGATGCTGGCCTCTATGCTGCTGCTAAAATTGGCCTGCCAGTATTGCCAGATATTGGGTTAAAGTATGAAAGCCTGGTCAGCAACGGCTCTAATACCATTACTGATACGATCAGTTACGGTGGGGAAAGCCAGTCTTACGCTGAAGATGTCGAGTCTGAGCTCGATATGAGTTATCTGGATGTATCATTGACCTACGGTGTACCGTTGCCAATGTCATCAATTGATTTTGGTTTGAACTTCCGAACCTTCATGGGAGGTTTTAAAGCGGAAGGTCAGACTAGCGGTCAAAAATTGGAAGCTAGCTTCAGTGACGGCCCAGTGATAGTTCCGATGTTGTATTTGGCGGGTTCATTCGCACCCCCCATCCCCTCAACTGATTTGACACTCAGTGGCGAGATCAAAACCTTGCCACTTGATACTAATGTTACTGACTGGAACCTGAAAGCTACGTGGTTTGCACCTCTTCCGACCAACGCTTTGGGTAAACTGGGTGTTGAAGGTGGTTACCGCAACTATGGCGTAACCATTAGTGATAATACTGCCGGTGCCGATACAGCTGATTTTGCATCAGAAATCAGCTACTCTGGTTTCTTCCTGGGCGCGACCGTCCAGTTCTAATCAACGGTTAGCGTTGATGGAAAAGCCTCCTTCGGGAGGCTTTTTTGTGTCTGCTGCATCCAAAGGCGATTGGGCGTCGTCAATTGAGGGAGTTCTGGCTGAAACGCCGGATTGCTTGATCAAGAGTTCCCTTCAAGGTTATTTTGCCGCCCCAGCTGAGCTGCGGCGGCTTTTTTTATGAATGGCTTGTTGACCAGATACGCTCGAAACTCCACAAAAGTTCTTCCCCGAATTGGCGTCTGAGCACTGCAAAATCCGGATGATCGGCCTGGTCGGCTAAAGCAGGCGGCCATTGCAGCAATTGCCACAAACCGAGCATGGCCGCGTAGGCGTGCAGCAGCTTGCGGCTGCTCGTACCGGCCGGCAGGTTCAGGTGATTATCCAGTTGGTGGCCGCTGTTGGATAGGCTTTGTGCCAGTTGTCGTTTAAATTCAACCAGCGTTGTCTGATCCAGATTCTGCTGCAAAGTGGCCTGTAACTGAGCCGATAACGGCATAAAGCTAGGCTCTGCATCTATGTAGGCCAGAACGCTGTCGGTGAGGTGTTTGGCGATGGGTGTTGTTGAGCTGGGTTGCTCAATGGTCGCTAATAATTGAACCAAGTGCTCACCCAACAAACCCAGAAAAATCGCTTCTTTGGTGTTGAAGTAAAGATAAACCGTGCCTTTGGCGACCTTCGCTGCTTGTGCGACTTCGGCGGCGGATGGGATTTGATAGTGGTTGTCGACAAAACAGCGCGCGGCGGCGGCTAACAAGGCTTGGCGGCGGGCGGCTTTTTGTTCGGGAGCGCGGGCGCGTTTCATGAATTACTCTGTGTTTGACGAATCAATAGTGTGCCCGAAATGCTGGCGTGTCTCATCTGTCGTGGCATCCTGGGGTTGAGCTGCGCTAGGCTTTGTCGACTGATTTGAAGGGTTGCGCAATGCAAGCGGTACTGACGGTTGCGGCGGTGAAAGCCGCAGAGCAAAGCTGGGCCGACCATCAGGGTGGGGAAACCTGGCCATTGATGCAAAAGGCAGGGCAATCGGTGGCGCGTCATGCGCGTCGTCATTGGCCACTGGCACGTCGCATTCTGGTCGTTTGCGGCCGAGGTAATAATGGCGGTGATGGTTACATTGCTGCCAGTGAATTAATCGCTGCTGGGCTGGATGTGGCTGTGATTGCCCCCGCCGGCCTGCCCGACGCGGATACGGATGCAGGCCGGGCACTGAACGTCTTTCGTCAAGCCAGCGGTTCGCTGGTGGATGATGTTGAATCGAACTGGGATTTAATCATCGATGCAGCCTTGGGAACTGGCCATCATGGGGCGTTGAGAGACCCTTGGCCGCGCCTGTTTGAACGGTTGCGCGCGTTGCAGAGCCCGGTTCTGGCCGTTGATTTGCCTTCTGGGTTGGAGGCAGCCACGGGGCAGGCCGATCAGACAACGCTGGCAGCCCAACGCACGCTCACCTTTATTGCTCATAAAGCCGGACTGCTGACGCATCAGGGGCCGGGGCTCAGTGGCCATGTGACCCTAGAACGACTGGGGGTTTCGAGTTCCGAGGCGGTTTTGGGGTATTTGCTCGATGAACCACCACCCTGGCCAGATCGGTCGGCCGACGCGCATAAAGGTGCCTTTGGTCAGGTCAGCGTTGTGGCCGGCGCACCGGGTTTTGGCGGTGCGGGTTTATTGGCTTCTCGAGCAGCGCTGGCGGCTGGTGCTGGCCGTGTGATTTGGCACTGTGACGAAAACTGTGTCAGCAGTGTACTGGCCGCTCAACCGGAGTTAATGACCGCGCCGATGAATGAGCCTGCTGAGGGGCAGATCGTGCTGGGGCCAGGTTTGGGGTTCGATGGTGAAGCGGATGCACTGTATCGACACTACCTTGGGCATGACTTCGGTGGTGTGCTCGATGCCGATGGCCTGACTTGGTTAGCACAGCACCTTGATTCTTGGTCGCTGCCCAACTGGGTTCTAACACCACACCCCGGCGAGGCGGCTCGTTTGCTGGGGTGCACGAGCGCTGACATTCAGGCGGATCGCTGTAAGGCTGCTTTGGCCTTGGCGGAACGCTATCAGGCGGTGGTGGTGCTCAAAGGCGCGGGCACGCTGGTTGCCTGGAATGATCAACTGCGCTTTGTACATCCCGGATCGGTTGCCATGGCGACGCCTGGGATGGGGGATACTCTGGCTGGATTCATCGCCGCCTTAATGGCGCAAGGTGAGTCACCTTGGCAGGCTGCGCAAACCGGCGCTTGGTGGCACGCCTATATGGGGAAACAATTGGCTCAACGGCGCAGGGTTGTGCTGGCGTCGGATGTGATTGATGCCATTGCACAGGGCGATCGGTTTCAGGGTTGATTGCTCCAGCTCATACCCGCTGATGAGCAATCCTGGGCGAGGCGGCTGCGTTGTGCGGCGAATGATTCACCGCTGACACTCAATGGATTGACGTAATAAAACACCCGTAATTCGATCGGTAATTCCGTGCAAACGCCTAACAATGAGCCTCCGTTTTGCGTGGTTGTGGAGCAACGTGCCGGAGAATGAATGGACTGGCTGGGACCCGAGGTGACCGGGACGCAGGTCCCATAAATACTGCTGCCATCGAGTGATTCTTCGCAAAAGTTGACCGAATTGATGTTCATCTTAAGCGGGTCGGTAGGACAGCTGCCAGCAGCGCCAAACGTCGGGTTGGCGAGAGGATTATTGCTGCCCACCTGTAACACCAAGCCCAATGTATTTCGGTTGTTCGCATCGTCGGTGATGGTGACCACCCAGTTGTGCGGGCCGGGGCGGGTAACGGCGGTGGTCAGATTGCTGCTGCTGAACCGCCGTACATTGCCATCAGGGTCGACCAGCTCCTGCACAAACGTCAGAGTGTTGCCCGGTAGCGTGGCGGTGGAGTACGAATCGGACGCATCCAACCTTATGGTCCGAGGCGCATTGAAGGTGGCGCCGGGACTGACATCCATATCAATGACGATCAGATTGCCACCACTGGGCGACGGGACGGGAAGGGCCATGGCGTCAGTGATGTTGGATGAATTTGCGGTGGGTGCGTCGCTGCTGGTGAACAGGTTGACGTAAGGCAGGCTGTCGACGAGGTCTCCATGGTTATCGGTGACTTCAAGCTCAGCCGCGGTGGTTGTGAAATGCAGGTGATCGTGTAGATCGTCTAACCAGTCCAAGGCCGGATCTGCCTGGTAGGGGGCGTTGAACGGGCTGCGCGGTGGGCTCCAGACAGTATCGAGCCATTCACCCAATTGTTCGGTCGCTTGTTGCTCCACTCCAGGCGTAAAACTGCTGATCAACGATCGGGCACACCCCGGTTGGCTGTTGATGCAGTTATCCAGGGTCTGACCCATGCTGAACTGCGACCAGGCTTCGAGCAGCGCCGTCGTCGTCGGGTTCATATTGACGATGACATTGCTGACATTGGCTGAATGCCGATACAAACTGGTTAATTCGATGAAGTTCCCGTTTTCCTCCGGCACCGCCGCACGAACCAGTTCCGATTGGGTGAGCGGCAGGCTGAGACGGTAATTACCGGCATTATTGGCCCGAGTGCAATCTGAGCCAATGCAGACATTGGCCCATTGGCCTGGACGACCAATCGCTACCGTGCCCGCTAGGTGATAGAGGCGTGCACCATCCCCGGAACCGCTGCCACTCTCATCCTGGCTGCAGGCGCACAAAGCGGCAGCAAGGCAGGCCAGGGCGGCCGGGCGGAGCAGCGGGATCAACGAGACCATGTTTAACCTCAACAACGGTTGTCTTATAGATCGGTCTGTTGGCGCTTAACTTGAGTTTGTGCATCGCACCGGAGGGCCCTTTTCAGCTACACTGTGAACCAGGCCCGGCCCCGGCCGGAATCGGGCTTAGGCTGTTCCCGAAGAGGTCCCTTGTGAACTGGATGATCATACCCGACGCGCCGTTGTGGTCGGCGCTGGTGATATTCGTGCTGGCTTTGGTGCTGCTGTACGCAGCGCGTCAGCCTGTACATCGACTGGTGCAGCGCATTTCCCGCCTGATTACCTCGGTGTTACGTCTTTATGGCCGGTCCCTGGCGGTCTTGGCTGAGCAGATTCGATTACGTAACCGGGAAGTCTTGCTGGAGCTTGGCCGCAGCCGGGAAGAACGTCGTCTGGAGCGCCATTTTCATCAGGTCAAACGTCTGGTTGAGCGTGACCTGGCGCGGTTCCCCGATTTACAGCAGGCCATCAGTCGTCATATTGCCCAGTTGGAAGACGATTACTATCGGACCGCTGAGACCCCACCCCCCGCGCCTGATTGGCTCGACGCCATCGATAAAGTGGTGCATTTGCGGGAAATTCAGGCCGGTAACCCGGTCGTGGCCAAGGTGCTGACCGATCTTGAGTCCAAATTGCATCGTCAGCACGAGCAGTCATTGGAAGATTTTCGCCGTGGCATGCAGCAGCGCCATCGCCTGCTGCACTCGATGATGCCGCATTGGCGCAAGCTGAATCATGAAGTTGAAGACGTGGGGCGTGGTATGCGAGGTCTGCTGAATCAGGCCGCGCACATCGATCAGCATTATCGACAGTATCGCTCATTACGCAGTCATTCGGATCGCATCGAAAAACTGCAGCGAATCTCTGTCATGGGTCAGTTTGTACTCGCCAGCCTGTTGCTGTCCGCCTGGGGTGTGGTTGGCTGGTTGAATGTCCGCCTGATCCGTCCAGCGTTTGAAAGCACCGCTTTGGATGAGCCTCTGTTGGCATCTGTTGGGTTAGCCGATTTATCGGCCTGGGCTGTGGTTTTGGTGATTGCTTTACTGGGGACTTTGTTGCTCGAGTCGTTGCAGATCACCCGCATATTCGCCACCTTCAGTTTTTTAGATGATCGGCGCCGACGTTGGTTGTTGTGGTCGGTCGTGTCGGTGTTGGTGATGTTAGCCGTCAGTCAGTCCGGTCTGATCTTTCTGCATGAACGCATGCAATCGGTACCGGAGCTTTACCATCGGTTAATTGCGTACCCGGTCGTGGTTTATGAAGCGCCTCAAATTGACCAGGGCGTACCCTTGTTGGCGCGCATGTTGTTAGGGCCGGTACTGACCTTCTTGCTCATGTTTGCCATCGTGCCGCTGGAGCGTTGGGTGGAGAATGGTCGCGTATTGTTGGGCGATGTTTTAGTGGCGTGTTTACGCTTGGTGTCTTTGCTGACGCGGTTGATCGCCAGTTTTGTCAGTCAGCTTCTGACCTTATTGTTGGCCGTTTATGACTTGGTCATCAGTCTGCCGCTGTGGCTTGAAAACCTGATTGGGCAGGTGCGTCGTAACCGGGCACAAAACAAATCTGATGCGACAGAACGTTCGCAAATGGGAGTCAATTCGCGGTAAACGCGGTGGAGTTGACGGCTTTCATCAGGTTACACTGGCGCGCGCTTTTCGTTGGCGGCGCCTTTTTTATTGCTAAACGAAAGCTGAACGCGAGGGCTTTTACACCCTCCTCAATACTGGAAGATCAGCAGCAGGCCTAATCATTAGCCGACGGTCTTCCCCGGACAGGATGTTTTTATGTCACTGACAAGCCTGAAGAATCCTCTTTTCGCGGGTGTCATCGCTGTAGCATTGACCGCGCCCGTTCTGGCAGAAGACTTAGACACCGATGAGGCGATGGCCTCCTATGGAATTGGTTATGGCTTTGCCAACGGCCTGGTTCAGCAAACACAGGGTGTTGAGCTGGATGCCGAAGCGCTCGAAGCCGGTTTGCGAGCCGCCATGGCAGGTGAAGAAAGCGAATTGAGCAACGCGCAAATTAATGCCGCGATTGAAGCCTTGCAACAACAGCTGCAAGCGCAGCAGTCGACTCCAGAAGAAGGAAACTAAGATGCAACTGACCGATGTACGCAAACATCTGGTAGCCGGTGTTGCTGTTGCGACACTCACTGGCTCCGTTCTGGCCGCAGACCTGGACACTGACGAAGCCGCCGCTTCCTATGGCATTGGCTTCGGTTTTGCCAGCAATCTGCTGCAGCAGACCCAGGGTCTGGAACTGGACGTTGATGCGCTGGTCGCGGGCGTTCAGGACGCAATGGAAGGCGAAGAAAGTGAGTTGACGGAAGAGCAGATCAACACGGCTGTTCAGGCGCTGCAGCAGAAGCAACAGGCCGCTATGGCTGAGATGCAGGCAGAGCAGCAAGCCGAAGTGGAAGCAACAAAAGCCGAAGGTGCTGAATTCCTGGCTGAAAATGCAGAGAAAGACGGTGTAACCGTGACCGACTCTGGTTTGCAGTACGAAGTGCTGTCTGAAACCGACAGTGGCGTGTCTCCGACGGCTGAAGATACCGTGGAAGTTCACTATCACGGCACTTTGATGGACGGCACCGTTTTTGACAGCTCGGTTGAGCGTGGCGAGCCGGTTGAGTTCCCGCTGGGTAATGTTATTGCCGGTTGGACCGAAGGCGTGCAGTTGATGACCGAAGGCGATAAGTACAAATTCTACATCCCGGCCGAACTGGCTTATGGCGATCGTAGCCCGAGCCGTGCTATCCCAGCCGGTTCCACGCTGATCTTCGAAGTCGAATTGCTCAACGTCGTTAGCGCTGAGTGAGTATTGATGTGCCAGCCCGGTTCGCCGGACTGCTGTATCGGCCGATAATGGCCTGATACCGCATCCATAAAAAAAGGGCGACCCATTGGGTCGCCCTTTTTTTATCGCTGATCGAATGAAGCATCATTCGACCGTCGAAAATCTGGCTCCTCGAGCAGGACTCGAACCTGCGACCAATAGATTAACAGTCTACTGCTCTACCAACTGAGCTATCGAGGAAGATAGCGTTGTGGCTCCTCGAGCAGGACTCGAACCTGCGACCAATAGATTAACAGTCTACTGCTCTACCAACTGAGCTATCGAGGAACAACGAACAACGGCGCGTATTCTAGAGGATGCTTCTTTAGTGTCAAGCGTTAGGCCTTTGTTTTTTTTAGAGTTTTTGGCTATGTGATTTGTCATTGGATCGTGCAAAAGAGCGACTGACCACCGTCATAGTCAGGCGCTCCGAAGAAAACGAGCGTCCCTACTAAAAATGGGCACGAAAACTGCTGAAGGAGGGTGTTGGGCTGCAAAGCGTCAAAAAAATAACGAGGAAACCATGATTACGCTGGAAATGATCGATACCGGTGTCAAAATTGCCGGCGGTGTGCTGATCAGTGCGCTGATATTTTGGCTCTACTTGCGTCGCCATCGCACTCTGGACCAGAAAATTGTCGAGGATGTGCGCAAGCGCCGTGAACTGCTGGAACGGGTAGCAGCCAATGTAGGGCGGGTTCATCACGTCTATCAGCAGTACCTAGGTCTGGCCACCGAGTTCACTCGCTATGGTCAGCAATGGCCGCGTACCCGCCGCGAAGAGATGGCTCGGGTCGGTCAGGAGTTGGTGGACGTTTTCCGTGAGCTGACGGAAGCCGAAAGCACCTTGTTGCTCTTGGGTGAAAAGAAGCTGGAACGCACGCTGCGCATTTACGGCTCTAAGATTGTTAACCTCCGCCGTCAGGTCCATGCTGAGAAACAGCAATTCAGTGGTGACGAAATGCACGTCATCGATGAAGTTAAAAAGGAGATATCACAGTTGCGTGAAAGCTTTTTTGACAACCTCAGCAGCCGCTATATGCCGCCGGCTCGTAAGTCTGCCTGATGGCTAAGAAACCTTGCCGCCGGTGCCAGCAAATACGCTATACCGGCTTTGTGCTGGCGTCCTTAATGCTGATCGGCTACGGATTGATGCGCGCACTCGGCAGTTGAGTGGCGCGCCTGCCTCGCTTTGCGTAGAATGCCCGGCCTCACGCCGCCCGGGACTCTTGACTCAATCGACATTGGGTCGCCGGACTGCTTATTCCGGTTGCGATTAAGAGTCCCGAGCGCTTTGGCAGAGGTTTTAAGGCTGTGACGCACGACGATCTCGAATATTCTTCTTATGTGGCTGGTCTGGGTTTGTCCAATGGCCATCTGCAATCCATTGTCCCTTCTGTGATGCGCCGCGTCAGCGTGCCGTATCAGCGCCAGCGGCTGGAGCTGGATGACGGCGATTTCCTGTTGATCGATGAGTTGCCCGCAAAGCAAGATGAGGCCCCTCTGGTCATTCTCAGTCATGGCCTGGAAGGCAACAGTCACCGGGCTTATATGCAAGGCATGGCGCGTCATTTTCACGATGCTGGCTGGCATGTCTACGCCTGGAATTTCCGCAGCTGCGGCGGCGAACTCAACCGGCTGCCGCGGTTCTATCACAGCGGAGCCATAGAGGATTTGCGTGCGGTTATCCGGCTGGGAATTGAACGCGGCTTTCAGCGTATCTTCCTGGTGGGTTTCAGCATGGGCGGTAACCAGACGGTATTGACCCTGGCAGAACCCGATCTGGAACCGGAAGTCATCGGTGGTGTGGGGTTCAGTGTCCCGCTTGATCTGGCCGCCTGTGCGGAGCAATTGGCCAAGCCAGCGCAAACCATTTATATGCGCCGGTTTCTGAAAGATTTGCGCGTTAAGGTTGCTGACAAGGCGGAACATTTTCCCCAGTTGGTCAGCCTCGATGGCTACGATCAAATGCGTACCTTTGAAGATTTCGATAACCGCTACACAGCTCCGTTGCATGGTTTTCACGATGCTCAGGATTACTGGCAGCGTTGTTCATCGCGAGCGGTGCTCAGCCGCCTGCAACGGCCGACGCTGGTCGTCAACGCTCTGAATGATCCCTTCCTGGCGGACGGTTGTTACATCCGGCCGTCCGATGCTTCGGCTCAGTTGCTGTTCGAAACGCCGCCACGCGGGGGGCATTGCGGCTTTATCCGCTGGCGCCTGAACCAGCCGCTTTGGTCCGAAAAGCGGGCGCGTGCTTTTGCCCAGGCGTTGATCTGATGGTCAGCCAAGCCTTATTACTGCTGTGTCGTCCGGGCTTCGAAAAAGAATGCTTGGCGGAAATTACCGCGGTGGCGGCCGAACTCGGCCACACTGGCTGGGCGCGTCTGGAGGCCGATTCTGGATTTATCCGCTTTGAGTGCGCCACGGCTGACGCACTCTATGCTGAGCTCTCCCCCTTGGTTTTCGCTCGTGAAGTCTGGCCCGTGTTGACCACGATCGACGCCTTGCCGGCGGCCGATCGCATCACGCCCATCATTGATGCGTTGCACTCAACCTTGGGTCGCGAATCCGCCACTTTGGGCCAGTTGTTTTGCGATACAGCCGAAGGTGATGCTTACCGCGCGACGGCGCGTTTTGCGGGTAAGTTCGTGCATCCATTGCGTCAGGCGTTGCGCAGCGAGAATGTGTTATTGCCTAAAGACAAGGCTGCGCGTCCCGCCTTGCATGCATTCTTTCCCGATTCAGGCCGTGTCTGGCTGGGTATTGATCGACCAGCGATGCGTCCGGCCTGGTCTATGGGCGTTGCGCGTCTGAAATTTCCCAGTACCGCACCGAGCCGGTCGACCCTCAAACTCGAAGAGGCGTTTCAGGTGTTTCTGGGCACTGACTGGCGTGAGCAGGTGGGTAACGATCACACGGCGGTCGACCTGGGCGCGGCGCCAGGCGGCTGGACCTGGCAGTTGGTGCGTCGGGGGTTGCACGTCGATGCCATCGACAATGGCCCGATGAATGATGACCTGATGGCCACTGGCCAGGTGACGCATCATCGTGCCGATGGTTTTCGCTGGCAGCCGGAGTACCCGGTCGATTGGCTGGTGTGTGATATGGTGGAACAGCCATCTCGGGTGGCTGAACGCATGCTCGACTGGTTAGAAAACGGCTGGGCGCGACAAGCCATCTTCAATCTGAAACTGCCGATGAAACAGCGCTGGGCCAGCTGGAGCGATATCCGCGCGCGTATAGAACAGCGCCTGAGTGGTCGACGCTATCAATTGCAGGCGCGTCAGCTGTATTTCGACCGCGAAGAAATCACCCTTTATCTGGCGTTGGAGGCCACAGCATGAGTGACCATCACAGTGATCATGAACTCGATACGCGCGGACTGCGTTGCCCGGAGCCTGTCATGATGCTGCACAAGCAGATCCGCGCGATGGCGGCCGGTGAAACCGTTTTAATCGAAGCCACCGATCCAGCCACTCAGCGTGATATCCCGCAGTTTTGTGAATTTCTGGGCCATCAATTGGTCGACCAGCAAATTGCCGGTGATGATTTTCGCTATTGGGTGCGCAAGAAAGCAGACTGAGTCTGAGCCCGACTGAACCAGAACAGTCGTGTCAGCAACAGTACGCCCGCAGAGCTCAACCCCACCGTTAAGCCAATCCAAAAACCGGCCGCGCCCATGGCGGGCAGTAATACGTCGGTGAACGTCAGCACATAGCCTAGGGGCAGACAGAAACCCCAGAACGACAACACCATGATGTACATCGGCAAGCGGGTGTCTCGATAGCCACGTAACGCGCTGATGCAGGTTACCTGCAGCACATCGGCAATCTGGAAGAGGGCCGCAAACGCCAGCAGCCGTGTGGTGACAGCCTGAACATCCGCCTCACCAGTATAGAGTGTGGCGATCCAGGGTGCGGTTGCGTATAGACCCGCCGCGTACAGCAGAGCGATTGCCAGCGCCAAAATCAGTGTTGAGCGGGCAACCAGGTGTGCCGTTTCAATTTGACGAGCGCCGATTAAAAAGCTGATCCGCAGCGTCAGTGCCATACCCATGCTCAATGGCACCATAAAGATCAGCGAAATGACGTTCAGAGCGATTTGGTGTCCCGCCACGACGACAGGGCCGAGTGGCACCAAGAACAACGCAATGACGGCAAACATGCTGACTTCGACAAAGATGGTAAAACCAATCGGAATGCCCAGCGTCAGCAAATATTTTAAGTCGGCCAGATTAGGCGCGGCCCAGTCCTGAATTAAATGAAAGGCGCGATAGGTTTTGCTGCGCTGCAGATAGAGCAGCAAAGCGATCAACGCGAGCCAGTTGGAAATCGCCGTCGCCCAGCCACAACCCACACCGCCAAAGGCAGGCAATCCCAGCTTGCCGTAAATAAAAATGTAGTTCAGCGGCAGGTTGACGGCCGCGCTGATGAGCGAGAACACCATAAAGACTTTGGTGTGCCCCAGGCCGTCGGTCAGTCCGCGTAAGGCGACCAGCGCGAGCATGGCGGGTACGCCCCAGACAAAGGCTTGTAGATAACCCAGTGTGATACCGGAGGTCACCGGTTCGAGTTGACGCCATTCCAAAAACGGCTGAACCCGGCCAAGCACAAACACCATGATGACGCTGGCGACCATCGCTACGTACAGGCCCTGCCAGGTGATCGGCATTATACGATCGATCGTTGCACTGCCTCGATGACCGGAAATAATCGGCTGAAGGGCGCTTAAGGCACCGGCGAAGAACAGAAACAGCGGCGTCCACAGACTGGCGCCAATGCCAACGCCGGACAAATCTTCGGCGCTGGCGTGGCCGGCCATTACCGTATCGATGACGCCATTGGCCATTAACGCCAATTGGGCGATCAGAATCGGGCCGCCGAGAATCGACAGGGTTTTCCATTCCGTCAGCGTGGTGCTGATCAGGCCAGCCCGAGTATCGGGCGAGGGTTGGTGATCCTGATCCAAGGCGACCTCCGCAGGTCCAATAAAAAAGGGAGGCTATTGTGCCTTTTTTTGGTGCATTGGCAATGACATCCAACCGCCTACTTGCCAGCGCTAACCCAGACGGTAGACTGCCGCCGCCATGAAACGACTTGCTGCAGAACATTGGGAACCCGACGTCGACCGCCTGTTGGCTTGCCTGAATCCCTGGCTGACTCGCCAGTGGCAGACGCAACTGGTGGCAGGCGTTGATGAACCCATTTATGTGCCGGCTGCTGAAGAGCGGTCGCTGCACTGCATTGTCTTTGCTCATGGCTACTTCAATTCGGCGTTGCATGAGTTGGCGCACTGGTGCGTGGCCGGGCCGGAGCGGCGGCTGTTGGACGATTATGGCTATTGGTATTGTCCGGATGGACGCAATGCCCAGCAGCAAGCGGCTTTTGAACAGGTTGAAGTCAAACCCCAGGCATTAGAGTGGTGGTTCGCACAGGCGTGTGGGCGGCGGTTTCGCACCAGCCGGGATAATCTGGGCGGCGAGGACTCCGACAGTCGTCCTTTCCGTGAAGCGGTACAGCGTCAAGCCCTAGGTTATCTGCACGATGGCTTGCCCGACCGCGCTCACCAAGTGGTGCAACAGCTGTCACACGGTTTTGGGCAACGCTGGCCGACCGCTGACGATTTTGCGGCGTTGCCCGCGTGAGGGATCAATGGCTGTCGTGACCGGCGGCCGAATTAATCACCGGGCCGGTCGATTCGCTTAACCAGGTTTGTAAGGCGTCCAATGGCATCGGCCGAGCCAGCCAGTATCCCTGAATAGCGCCGCAACCCAGCCGATCCAGATGCTGGACCGTTGCTTCGTTTTCCACGCCTTCGGCAACGATATCCAATCCCAATGCCTTTGCCAGTTGCACAATAGAGCGCACCAAAACCTCAGCCGAGGCGCTGGTCTGCAATTGCTGCACAAAGTGCTGGTCGACTTTCAGGCAATCGATGGGCAAGGCGTGTAAGTAAGACAGCGATGAATAGCCCGTACCAAAATCATCCAACGAAACCTGAATGCCTGCACGGCGTAACTGATCCAGATTGGCAACCGTGGGCGTCCAATCATCTATCAGCATCGATTCGGTAATTTCCACCGTTAAGGCGCTCGGGTCTAACTGATGATCGGCCAGCGTACTGATCAGGCGAGCGGGCAGGTTAGGCCGGGTCAGGTCGCCCGCACAGAGGTTGATGGAAACACACAACGGCCAACCCGCTGCTTGCAATTGAGCCGCCGCCCGACAGGCCGCTTGAATGACCCAATCGGTTAATGCGGGCATCAGGCCGGTGCGTTCGGCGATGGGAATGAAATCGCCGGGAGGGATGAACTGCCCATCGGCTTGTGGCCACCGTACCAGGGCTTCAACGCCATACACTTCGTTATTGCTTAAGCGCCGCTGAGGCTGGAAATGCAACATCAATTCATCACGGGCAATGGCCTGTTTTAAACGATACGCCAGGCGCAGGCGTTCCGGTTGGTACGGATCGGTATCGGCGCGGTATTCCAAAAAGAGACGGTTTTGCGCGATGGCCTGATCCACGGCGACCTGCGCTTTACGGATCAACGTACCCAATGTGCGGCCGTCTTCGGGCAATCGCGATGAACCCAGTCGGCATTGAACCGCGATATCCAGACCGGGTAACGCGATGGCTTCATTCAGCGCCGCTTCCGCAGCAGACGCCAGGTCGGCGAGCGTTCGTCCGTCCGGACCGTTCTCTAAAATCATCAGGAAATTGCGACCTTCCACCTGAGCGATACGGCGCGGATGGGGTTCGCCCGGGTTCAAAACGCGAGCGCCGAAGTGATGCAAGGGCAGTGACTCAATGCGCTGTGCCGCGCTGCGAGTCAATTGGTCGACGTTGGATTCACCGAGCGTATTGAGCAATTCACGCAGATTGTCGGGGCGGAAGATGACCAGCCGCAGCGGCTCATCCGAGTCGAGCCCGTCAATAAATTGCGCGACCTGGGCCTTGTTTGGCAAACCCGTGGTTGGGTCACGTAACGCCTGACGCGTGGTCTCTTCCTGATTACGAGCCAAGGCCCGCAGCGCGCGCCGTTCACGATCCAGTGCATCGCGCGCCGACGACTCGGCTTGTTTTAAACTGTCGGCAATCACCAGTGACAGCAATGCAACGGCCATCACCAGCCCTGCAGGTAGAGCGTATTGGGTGATCGGATCGACCGGAACCCAACCCGCGTTGCGGGCCATAAACAGCATGGCAGCAGCCAGGAATGGCAGCCAGGAGGTCAGGTAAAACAGCGCAATGCGTCGCTGGCGACGCAGTGCTACGGCACCGGTGGTCAGACTCAAGCCCAGTAACCAGATTAAATCGACCAACACAAAAACGCTGATCCAGCGATAACTTAACCAGGGGCTGAGCAGGATCGGTATTAAATTGATGATTAAAGTGACGTTTAACAGCCGGTGCATCAAACCCAGCTGGCGGGTGCGCAGCACACCCTGGGTAAACAGAATCAGACCGATAAAGCCAATAATGCCGAATTCCGGAGCCCAATTGACCAGATGCACGGAGATGGTCTGGCCGAGCAATAACCGGCTGTGACCATTGAGCAAGGCCACGCAAATGGACATGCCAAAGACGAACAACAAGTAAGGCGGATAGATGGCGCGCCGGGTACTGATCCACAAGAAGAGGTTGAACACCAACACAAAGAGAATGGCGCCGTAGAAGGTTCCCCAGATAAAGTTTTGGGTTGGCAGTTGGCGATAGAACTCGTTTTCGTCCCACAGGGTGATGGGTGCCTGAACGGAACCTTGGCTGCGTAACCGCGCCAGCAGGACGTACTGCCCATCGTTGTAATTAAAAGACATGGCCAGGTGTGGACGGAAGGTCGCTTCATTCTGGCTGGGATGCGGCTCGCGGTCGCCGTCGTAGAAGCGTTGGATGGGAGCGTCGTTCTTGATCAGCCAGGCGTCAATCCAATCGATGGTGGGGTAATCGAAGGACACCATGGCATGAAAACGCTGTGGCGCCGAGCCTCGGTTGTTCGCCACAATCGGCATGGCCACCCATAGACTGCTCGCGCTGTAGCCGATGTTAGGCGGCTGGCCGCTGGGAGGCTGGAATTCTCCGGCCTGATAATGTTGATAGGCTTGCTGCCAATCGGTATCCGCCGCCGGATCGATCCAGGTGTGGCTGTAATCAGCCATATTGACTCGATCGATATCAGGCTGCAGTTCCAATATAGGCTCTGCCGCCCGGACCGATGCAATCACCAGAATCATCCAGATCGGGATGAACCAGTACTTCACAATTGCAGTCTCCTTGGCGGGAACCTCCGGCTCCCTAAGTGAACCTGGCGGTCCCGCCAGGTGCTCCCTATCGGATGGTACGCTGTGTCCAATCCGAAAGGTAAGACTAGCGGCAGCCTCGCCAAGCAGCAAGGTCAGTCATCAAAGCGATGGTTTTGGCGTATTTCAAACGGACCGTTTGAGAAATTCGAGACTGGCCGAAAAATGCGCTACAATCGCCGCCCCCGGCAATTGGCGCGTGCTGAAATCAGGTTCGCGACTCGGTTCGGGTTGATCGAACGCCCTGGTTGGCGATCGAGTTCTTTCGTCGCTCCTTGGAGCAAAGCAGTAACGGTTCGTACCCTGGCGGCCTCAGAGCACCGGGTTCGAACAATGGCAGGCCCCCATATTGCCGGCATTGGTCCGGTCGGGATGGCTATCAAGTAATCGACGCCCCAGCCGTTGAATCGCTGGCAGGCGCAAGCAATTAAGTGTGACTCTGTGACCAATCAATCTCGTAAACCCCGTAAACCCCGTTGGCATATCTCGCAATTCAAAGTTCCTGAAGCTCCTGGCAAAGTCCGATTCCACGACCTCTTCCTGCCCATCGCCTTGATGCGCGCAATCCACGAGCTGAATTACGAATACTGCAGCCCGATTCAGGGCATGACATTGCCGTATACGCTGGCTGGCCACGACTGCATCGGTAAAGCCCAGACCGGTACCGGCAAAACCGCTGCTTTCCTGATTACCGTCATCACCGACCTGATGGAGCATCGCCTCCCCGATCAGTTCGCGGGCGAACCCCGAGCGCTGATTCTGGCGCCGACACGTGAATTGGCGCTGCAAATCGCTGAAGATGCCAAACTGCTGACCAAGCACAGCCGCCTGAAAGTGGCCGCTCTGGTGGGGGGCATGGATATGGATAAACAGCGTAAGCAGTTGCAGGAAAGCCGTCTGGACATTCTGGTTGCTACCCCAGGTCGTTTGCTCGACTTTATGAACCGTAAGGAAGTCTTCCTGGATCAGGTGGAAACCCTGGTGATTGATGAAGCCGACCGCATGCTCGACATGGGCTTTATTCCAGACATCAAATCCATCGTCCGCGCAACACCGCGTAACGAAGAGCGCCAGACGTTGATGTTCAGCGCCACCTTCTCTTACGACATCCTGAATCTGGCGGAGCGCTGGACCAAAGATGCGGTTCGCGTCGAAGTAGAACCTAAGGTGAAGACTGCAGAGCAAGTTGAGCAGCATGTGTATCTGGTGACCGCTGAAGACAAGTACAACCTGTTGCGTCACGCTTTGAAACAGCCCGGTGCAGACAAAGTGATGGTGTTTGCTAACCGCCGCGACATCGTACGTGACCTGAGTGATCGCCTGCGCAAAGATGGCATTCAGAATCAGGTATTGTCGGGTGAAGTACCCCAGGCCAAGCGAGTGAAAACGCTCGATAACTTCAAAGAAGGCAAGGTTCAGGTCCTGGTTGCCACTGATGTAGCCGGTCGCGGTATTCACGTTGACGGTGTTTCTCACGTGGTCAACTACACTCTGCCGGAAGACCCGGAAGATTACGTACACCGCATTGGCCGCACCGGCCGTGCCGGCGCCAAAGGCCAGTCGATCAGCTTCGCCTGTGAAGACGACTCCTTCCAGATTCCTGCGATTGAAGACTACATCAAACGCAAGATCGATCTGGAGCAGCCTCCAGAGCATTGGCTGCAAGACCTGCAAGCCTCTGACGATGCGGCAGCAACCGCTGAGGCCGAGCAGGCTGAGCAGAATGATGTCGTCTCTCAGTCAAATGTCGATGAAGACGAAGCCGCCTCTTATGGCCCGGGCAACGAAGCCCCAACTGAACGCCAGCCAGGCAACGTCTGAGTCATGGCCGCTGGCCTGCGCATTCTCGCGGATGAAAACATGCCACATGTCGAGCCCTGGTTCTCCGGGCTCGCGGTATCGTTAACGCGCCGGCCGGGCCGTACGCTCACCAAAGCTGACTTAATGGAAACGGACGTTCTCTTGGTCCGCTCCGTTACCCAAGTTAACGCCGAACTGCTGGAAGGCACACCCGTTCGTTTTGTGGGCAGTGCCACCATTGGCACCGACCACGTTGATACGGATTGGTTGGCTGAGCAGGGCATTACCTTTCACCACGCCCCAGGATGCAACGCGCAATCTGTCGTTGACTGGGTACTCTCTGTCTTCGCACGTTTGCATCTCGATCATGATCTCGGCTGGTGGCAGCAAACCATCGGCATCGTCGGCGCCGGCAATGTCGGCGGCTTACTCGCCAAGCGGCTGAACGCCTTGGGCGTGCGGACTCTGGTCAGTGATCCTCCACGGGCCGAACGCGAAGGCAGCAACGGCTTTACCGACCTAAACACCGTGCTAATGGCCGCCGACATCGTCTGTCTGCATGCACCACTGGTTCGCGATGGACAACACGCGACTCACGGCATGATTGGCGCCGAAGAGCTGGCGCAGTTAAAACCCGGCACCTGGCTTATTAACGCCGGGCGGGGTCCCGTGATTCAAGAGGCCCCACTGCAGCAGGCTCTTGATGACGATCGAATCAACGTCGTTCTGGATGTTTGGCCAGATGAGCCCAGAGTTAGCGAGCGCTTACTGAATGCTGTTGAACACGCCAGTCCGCACGTGGCCGGTTACAGCCAGGAAGGCAAATGGACCGGCACCCGCATGCTCGCCGAAGCCTTGCATCATTGGGCGGGTAAGCCTCTGCCCCAAGGCCCCGATTATCCCGAGGCACCAAAACTGGATGCTCAGTTCTTCAATACTGCCAACCCAGAACAGCTCGGCAGCGAACTGATTCAAGCCTTACACGACCCCGCCCGCGACACCGTCGCAATGCATCAAAGCGTCAAAGAAGGCGCTGTTCAGCCCACCGATTTTGATGCCTTACGTAAAGCCTATCCCAAGCGTCGCGAACTCGCCGCGGCACAACTCAGCCATGTACCCGTTGAGGCGGAAGCCTGGTTGCGTCAGCTGGGTTTTGAGTTTTAAGAGCCTGCGACCACAGCCAAAATATAACGGCCGCTCCCGTCGACAAGACCGCCTTACCGTGTAACATTGTTTCGGCCGTGACATTTACCGGATGAATTAAGTTGGCCTTTTATTGCAGGAGTCGCACCTTGCTAACGCTGAAGCGTCAGTCTCTAAATTTGCTCATCGCTGCAGGATTGTTACCAGCGTTGTTATTGGCAGGCTGTACGACGACCTATAAGTACGGCCTGGAAGTCGATGATTACCCCGAATATTTTCCCAACTGGAAAGCCGGATACGCTTTTAACGGTAACTACAGCTGGCACTCAGACTTTCGGGTCGATGATTCCGTTATTACTGTTGAACATGGCGTAATAGCAAGCTCATCGGATATCGAGCGTCTCTCGGTGGCTAATGGCAATTACTTGTTTTTCAGCATTGAATTTAACGGCCAGAATGTTGTTTCCGTCGCTGCTGAACTGGCCGATGAAGAAACAGAATTGGAGTTGGTTGGTGAGTATGTTTTCGAGTCCCGCTTTGTGGATGATCGGTGTACGCGGGATATGGAAAACAGGCTTTGGGTTGTTACCCCGATTAGCAATGGGCTGGTAAACCGGCATTGTGATTTTGGTTATGTCGCTTTGTTTGAAGTACCAAAACCCAGCTTTATTTCGTGGTTGGTGCCTAAAAAGTTCTGGCTTAAAAAAGAACTCAATCAATCCATACGGATAGAGACCACTGACAGGTATTATGAGTTTGATCATATTGTAGAGTGGCATCAGTCTTCGGCCTTATGGTATGAAATTCTGCTAATTACATGACCACAGAAAACAGCGAATAATCGGTCTGTTGTCACTACCGTACAGCTCAGCTAAGAGGGAAATCAGTATGCTCGCATACACCATGGTTGGTACTAAAGATCTGACAAAAGCCCGGAACTTTTATGACCCAGTATTTGCGGCCATGGACATGGAGCTTTGTTGGAACGATGAATTGTCGGTGTCCTATGGCAAGCTAGTGGATAAAGACTATCCCCGCTTCTTTGTTGGATATCCCTTTGATGGTGAGCAAGCCAATGTTGGAAATGGAACCATGACTGCTTTTCGGTGTCTCGATATTGCTGTGGTTGATCGAGCCTATAAAGCTGCTATGGAACAAGGTGGAAGCTCTGAGGGAGAGCCGGGATATCGACCACAATATGGTGATGGTTTCTACGCAGCCTATGTGCGCGATCCAGACGGTAATAAATTAGCCTTTGTTGTATTCTGATCCGGGCACCCACCTTAAATAAACTCTTGCTGTGGTGGGTACCCAGTGCTACTTCAGTTAAAAAAAACTGAGCAGGCGA
Source organism: Saccharospirillum sp. MSK14-1 (assembly GCF_003054965.1). GTDB lineage: Bacteria > Pseudomonadota > Gammaproteobacteria > Pseudomonadales > Natronospirillaceae > Saccharospirillum. The sequence goes on along the minus strand of NZ_MIES01000033.1, from coordinate 1,551,719 downwards.
TTACCGGCTGGCAATAATCCAAACCGCATGGATAACACCTGGGAAATACCCCAAGATGGTGAGCAGGATGTTGATCCAGAATTGCGGACCGATACCGACTTGCAAGAATACACCGACGGGTGGTAGCAGGATTGAGAGAATCAGTCGAATAATATCCATGGTGCCTCCCTTATTGACTCTGTTGTGTGTTGAACGTCATTTATTAAACGATCCATAAAACCTAGGATGTAAATTTGATCGTAAGAGTCACTAAAACATATAAAGCTTTCCGGTTGCTATCAGCGAATCGGAATAACGCAACGGGTTTCACAAAAAATTAAGTTTTGGTGCCATCTGTTGTTCTGGCTTACCGCTAACGCTATGACAAAAACGGACACTTTCTTTTTCCTGCGACATAGCATTTAAAATTTCAACGAGCCGTCATTATGTACGAAATTTCTCAACAAGTATTATTGTTTCTCGCCGAAGATCATGGGCGACGTAATATACCAGGCTGGGTTGTCGTTCTATTGATTGTGATTGCGATCGGTACGATGCTCGCTGTGAGTGATCAATTAAAAAAACGAAAGCAACTGCACACGGATATTACCGACGATCTCGGTGCACAAAAGCAAGTGGCTTCCGTGAAGTCGATGACAACCTCTGGACCGGTCGAATACAGGGGGGTTCTTGCCCGAAAGAACCAGGGTTTTCATGCGCTCGTTCACCGTCGGAAAGAGGGGGACTGGCAGGTAGAGCTGGATGAGGTGTTTGAATCCCTCGGCGAGGCTGACTTAAATCTACGTGCCAGTACGCCTTTTGTTCTGTCCGATTTTCGAGATAAAGACGATGAGTAAGGTTAAAAAATGGAGGCACCTGTGCCTATAGCGAACTGCACTGTGTCGCCACTGTGCCCAAAGGGTGCCGGTGATCTTACGGAACTGTGGTCGGCGCAATCTGGAGTCGGTGCCGATGAGATGACGGTGAATATCATCACGGCCCAACAACAATGTGGTAAAAGTTATCCGATTATAGCGACGCTTTGTTTGCCATCAGTCTGGTCGACTGCCCTGGTTGATCAACTGCAAGTTGGTTTGGCGCAGGCTTTGGCGGTTTATTTCGATCAATCGTTGAGCGACATTCTGGTTATGACTCAAATTGTGCAGTCTGGCCATGTGGTGGAAGCTGGGCAAGTACAGTACTTTTAACACCATAACCTATGGAGAGTGCAGTGGTCTTTTCCTCGTCCAATCCCTTGCTGATGCTGATCGATTTGCAATACGCCATCGATGATCCTCGCTGGGGTGTCAGAAACAATCCACAAGCGGAAGAGCAAATCTCCAAGCTGCTGAATATTTGGAGAGAACAGCGCTTGCCAGTGTTGCATGTGAAGCATATGTCGACCGATCCCGGGTCACCGTATTTGCCGGGCACTGACGGCAATGATTTTAAAGCCTTCGCCGCACCGCTTGCTGCAGAATGGATCCTTGAAAAGGACACCAACAGCGCTTTTATTCGAACTGACTTAGATACCCAATTGCGCAAACAAGGCATTACTGAGGTCGTTATCGTCGGTGTTATCACCAATAACTCAGTGGAAGCCACCGCACGCATGGCCGGTAATTTGGGTTATCGAACGGTGGTTGTTTCAGATGCGACCTATACCTTCAATAAAGTCGATTATGCTGGCAATGAACACGCCGCCGAGGTGGTTCATAACATGGCGCTGGCCAATCTGAACCAGGAATATGCGTCGATATTAACTGCGGACGACATCATCTCCCTGCTGTAGGCGTTCGAACCGAGCCACCGGTTTGTGAAACAGGCTGAAATCTTAGAATTTGTAGGATTAGGCAGAAAATGCCGATTTCTGCCCAGAGTATTCTCCTGAAAAGCAACGATAATGGTCATCGAGCCGAACGACACTTTCGCTTTTAAAAGCGCTGTCTAAGTGCCTTTCGGGTAATACCACAATCACATTCCAGTGATATCAGGAGGTTTACCATGATTCACGAACAGACCTACACACTGTCTAACGGCGTTGAAATCCCCAAGCTGGGCCTTGGCACCTGGATGATTGACGATGACGCCTCTGTTGAAGCCGTTAAGGCGGCCATCGAACTGGGCTATCGCCATATCGATACCGCTCAGGCTTATCAAAACGAGCGCGGCGTTGGCGCGGGAATCAAAGCCAGTGGCGTGGATCGTAAAGAGATCTTTGTCACGACTAAACTGGCAGCAGAAATGAAGTCCTACCAGGAAGCCGTTGATGCCATCGACGAATCATTGCGTGTCATGGGCTTGGATTATGTTGATCTGATGATCATCCACAGCCCGCAACCCTGGATGCAGTACCGCGAAGACAAGCGTTCTTTTGATGCCGGCAACCGTGAAGCCTGGCGTGCATTAGAGGACGCTTATAAAGCCGGTAAAATCCGTGCGATTGGCTTGTCTAACTTCGAAGAAGAAGACATCGAAAACATCCTCGGAGGGTGCACCGTTAAACCGATGGTTCACCAGATTCTGGCGCACATCAGCAACACGCCCACTGCGATGATCGAATACTCCACCAGCAAAGGTATGTTGGTTGAAGCCTATTCTCCGGTGGGTCACGGCGAGTTGTTCAAGAACGAAGACATCATTGCCATGGCCGAGAAGTACGGCGTTTCGGTACCTCAACTGAGCATTCAGTACGACCTGCAACTGGGGCTGCTGCCGTTGCCGAAAACAGCGAACCCGGACCACATGAAAAGCAATGCCGATTTGGATTTCACCATTTCTGAAGACGATATGAACACCTTGAAGAATATGAAAACCATCGAGCATTATGGCGACGCCAGTGTCATGCCTGTTTTTGGTGGCAAGCTGTAATGAGCAATTAACTCGGCTATCAGGCGTTCTCGCCTGGCAGATAGCCAGCTTTAAGGCCCTGTTCGAGCTATAATGCGCGCCACCTTGGTGACGCACTAATAGCGTCGGCCAGGGCCTTTTGCGTTGCTGTAGCCCTGCACCCTGTGCTGCTCTCCCGCCTTAACTGCGATAACACCCCATCGAATTTCAGTAGTATGCTGCGCCTAATCCTTGCTGAGCTAACGCGCCCGTTGACTCAGCTATTGTGACTGCATTCTGATTAAGGCGAGTTTCATGAAAATGCTCTATGGCGTACTAGCTGTCTTGGGATTGGTCTTGCCCTATGGTGCCTTTTTACCCTGGTTACTGGACAACAGTTTGGACATTCCCAGGTTATTAACGGAAGCCTTCTCCAGCCGGATTGGCGCTTTTGCGTGGCTGGATGTGTTAATTGCAGCCATTGTTCTGCTGGTCTTTATCTGGACCGACGGCCGGCGGCAAGGAGTGCGGAATCTTTGGCTGCCGACGTTAGGCACTTGCACGGTGGGGGTGTCTTTTGGTCTGCCTTTGTTTTTACTGATGAGAACCGTGCATCGCGACAATCAGAACGCCTGAGGTTCACACATATCGAGTTTTAAATCGCGGTAAAAGGAGACAGCTTGATGAACCGAAGGATTAGAAATATCGAGAGTACCCTGTTGTCAGATAACTGGTACCGACTGCATAAGTACCGTTTTGATTACCAACGCAACGATGGGCAGTGGGAAACTCAGGAACGCGAAGCCTACGATCGAGGAAACGGTGCCACTGTACTGCTGTATAGCCCGATTAAGCAGACGGTCATTTTGACTCGGCAGTTTCGTCTCCCGACCTACATTAACGGCAATGAAGAGGGGTTTCTCATTGAAGCCTGTGCCGGCCTGCTGGATCAGGATAATGCTGAAGACTGCATCCGGCGCGAAGCCGAAGAAGAGACCGGTTATCGAGTTGATCAGATACAGAAGATCTTTGAGGCATATATGTCACCGGGATCAGTGACCGAGCTGGTTTATTTTTTCGTTGCTCAATACTGCGAATCAATGAAAGTATCGGAAGGTGGTGGTCTGGCGCATGAGCAAGAGAATATCGAGGTGCTGGAATTACCCTTTACCGATGCGTTGGCAATGATTGAAAGCGGAGAGATACGTGATGGCAAAACCATCATGTTGCTGCAATACCTTCAGTTAAAGGGAATGCTGTGACATAGTCCGGATATCGACGTGATACCTTATATCATCATTTGCTTATGAACGCCCAAGTTGATGCCTTTATCGAGAATGCCAAGCGTTGGTCCGATGAATACCGGGCGCTGCGCCATATTGTGCTGCAGACAGGCCTGACCGAGGCGTATAAATGGGGCAAACCCTGTTACACCTTAAACGACAATAACGTTCTGATCATTCAGGGTTTTAAACACTTCTGCGCCTTGCTGTTCACTAAAGGCGCCTTGATTGAAGATCCCACTGGCCTATTGCAGTGGCCGGGCGAACACACTCAATCTGCGAAGCGCAGCTGTTTTAACAATGTCGAAGAGATCCAGCAGCAGGCCGTTGCTGTTCGTGCCTGCATAGAGGATGCGATTCGAGTTGAAAAGGCGGGGTTGAAGGTTGAATTCAAGAAAAGCAAGGCGTTTTCTGTGCCCGCAGAATTCCAGCAGCGTCTTGAAGAATTGCCCGCACTGAAGACAGCGTTTGAATCGTTGACGCCGGGTCGTCAGCGTGCCTATTTGATGTATTTTTCCAATGCCAAACAATCAAAAACCCGGGCTGCTCGGGTGGAAAAACATCTGGAACGGATACTGGATGGGTTGGGGTTAACTGATTAAGTTGATAGGCGAGGCAAGGTCGCCTGTTAACACCTAAAAACCGGGAGGTTGAAATGGATATTGTTGCACTGACTCTCATGCCCATTGGCATGCTGGGATTTATTTTTGGACTGATTGCCTTTTCGAAGGTGGTTCGCTTAGAAACACAAGTCGATCACTTACGGGCTTTATTGGAAGAGCGCTCATCAAAATTGGGTGAGGATGCGCCGTTATGAAGTTGGCGTTGTGGTGGTTTTATTCAACCCTGCTTATCGTCTTTATCACCTTTGGTCTTTTTCAGGCGTTAACCATCGGTCAGTTGACGCTGGGGGTGTTGTTAAATGTTGCGTTGAACCTGCTGTGTTTGGTTGGCGTATATGGCTATGTCTATGAAAAGCCAATTTTTAAAAGAACCCTGTGGATTTTCCTGTTTTGGTTCCGGGTTATTTCTGTTGTTCTGAGTGTCTTGTTGCTGGCTGTGTATCCCATTAATGTGGCTCAGCGGTCGGCTGAGATGCTGTTCAATGTCGTCCTGATAGTGCCGTTGCTTTATGCATTGTTTCGATATGGATCGATCAACAATCCCATCTGGGGTGTGGAGAGTCAGGAGAATTTTGTGGCCGTACTGAAGCGAAAGCTGGGCTCCGCAGACGACATTGAAACGGTCATGATATCCAACGAACCTGACGGCCAACTGAAAACAACTCTGCGTATTTCCAAGTCGGACAGCGGGTACTTGATCCGGATCGAGAAAGAGGTAGCGGGTAAAACAGAAGCGTTTAGCAGCGAATTGGCGAACATTCATCAGCTCGCCAGATTTTTACAGCACAATACGCTAGCCCGAGCGGCTGACTTCTCATAAATAGAGGATGTAGAAATGATTAATTTTGGTCAGAACCCCTTACCACTCAGTCCAGTTCAGTCGCATGAAAAGACACGAGTGATCATTATGTATATCTGTTGCCTCTTTGTCTCTATTACAGCCATTGCCGGCCCTATCATCGGTTTGGTCATCGCGTTGGTTTCACGGAATCAGGTCAGTAGCGAGTTAGCGGGAAGTCATATTAGTAAACAGTTGCGAGTGTTTATGTTTACTGCCATCTGGATGGTGGGAAGCATTGCGTATTTCTTTTTGGCAGTTACCTTAACCTATTGGCTCGATACGGGTTTGGGTATAGATACTGAAGATTTCGAAGACTATGTTCTTCTGTCGGCAGCAGCAATATTGTTGGGTGCCTTGCTCTGGTACTTCTATCGCTCTTTGGTTGGTTTCATCTTGATTCTGAGAAATGAACCGATTAAAGGCTCAGCTAAGCGCTAAAGAAAAGTGCCTTTTATGTCTCTGGTTTTTCTGAATTGCAGCGGTCAGTCGAAATGGTAAAACCCTTTTTATGGTGGCTATATGCGGTGTTGATCATTGCTGTAACCACCGCGAATACTGGTTTAGGAGTCAGGGAAGACTATTCTTTGGCCGCATCCTCGGCGGGGGGCGTTGGGAGCTTGTGGATTCTCTTTGCCCTTTTTGGTCATGTATACAATAAGCCCATCATGGGGCCTGAGCTGTGGCGGTTTTTATTTTGGGTGGGATTGGTTGCTCATGTACCGATCATATTGGTGTTCGTGCATCTATTATATTCGACGGTAATGCCCTTTTTTGGGGCTGGCATTATCGTTACGGTCTTTTATGGATTATTGACCGTACCCTCACTATACGTTTTATATCGCTATGGCGACTTTTATCACCCCGCCTGGAATAACCATCGGTTCGACGGCCAGTTAGAAGCGCTGGAACAGCGTCTGTCGAGTGACTCTGAAGTGGTGCTTAATTATCAAGATTCTGAAGCACCATTGCACTTTGACATCAAAGTGACGGTGGCTGATGAGGGTTATCGAGTCGATATTAAAAAGCGTTACTACGATCAATCCTCTTCTTTCACTGATTACCTTTCAGATGCAGAGCGTGTGCTTCGCTTTATCTATCGCTTCCCAGAATTGAAGGCAATCACAATATGAAACTCTACGGTGATCATCAGTCTGGTAATTGCTACAAAGTTGAATTGTTATGCCATCTGATAAACAAGCCGGTTCAGTGGTTCGACGTCAATATTCTGAATCATGAAACAGAGGCCGCGGATTTTCTTGCTAAAAATCCCAATGGCAAGATTCCATTACTCGAGTTGGATGACGGTCGTTGCCTTTGGGAGTCCAATGCGATTATCAACTATCTGGCTGCCGGAACGGATTTTTTACCCACTGATCCGTTCACGCTGGCTAAGGTTCAGCAGTGGCAGTTCTTCGAGCAGTACAGCCACGAGCCTTACATCGCCGTTGCCCGTTTTATTGCTAAATACCTGGGATTGCCGAAAGAGCGTCAGGCTGAATACGATGCGAAACAAGCCGGTGGTCACAAGGCATTAGCGGTGATGGAAACCCAGCTGAAGCAAACGCCTTTTCTGGTTGGCGGTCAGATAAGTACGGCCGATATCAGTCTGTACGCGTACACGCATGTGGCTCCTGAAGGTGGGTTCGATTTGGAAAGTTACCCCGCCATTCAAGCCTGGATACAGAGAATTGCTGCCCAGAACAATTATCAGCCGATGATGGTCAGTTGATGGTGAACCTCCTGTTGATCTGGCTGGCGAATGGCGTGCTGATGTTGCACGTCTTTTTTGTGGTGTTTGTTGTCTTTGGCTTGGTGTTGATCTATCTGGGTTATTTTCTGCATTGGCGCTGGGTTTATCATCGTTGGCTTCGCATTGCGCACTTAGCGGCGATTGCCATCGTGGTGCTGCAATCCTGGCTTGGTGTGGTTTGTCCACTAACGATTCTGGAAATGAAATTGCGAGCCAGTGCTGGTTTAGAAACCTACAGTGGGTCTTTTATTCAGCACTGGTTGCAGACGTTGTTGTATTACAGCGCACCCGATTGGGTATTCGTTCTGGTCTACAGTGTATTTGGCAGTTTGGTACTGCTCAGTTGGTGGTTGGTTCGGCCGCGTTAGGCATTGATGCGGGTTTCACGCTGCGATACAACAGTGCCAGTGGCAGCAAGACTTCACCAATAAAGGTGTAGTGCGCAATCATGTAGCGATCGGTACCCAGCCAAAACCAGGTGATGGTGTCGAGCGCATAGCCGATACCCCCAATGATCAGCAGCCAGCCAACCATGGATGGCAGAAAGCTGGATCGTGCGACCAACCAGCCCATCGGCATCAGCCAGAGTCCCCAGAAAACATGGGCGATCATGATGCCATCAGCGTGAAGCTCAAAGGCGAATAACGCGGCGGCCTGCAGTTGTTCGGGGTTGAAGACTGCGCTGAGCGTTTCGCTGTTGAGCAACATCAACCCGGCCACGCGGCAGAGCTCGTTGAGCATGGCAATCGGCATGGTTGCCAGCGTAAACAGCACCATAAACCAGGCGGCCGTTTTTCCGAACGGACGCAATAAATAGAACAACGCGACCACCAGAAACAGTTGCGTAATCTGGATGGCAAAGGCCGTTAAGATACTCAGGCGTATCGCTGTGGTGTTGGCTGTGATGTTGGCTAAGGTCGCTGCATTGTCACCCTCCACCCATATAAATTCGGGCATGTACAGAATGCCGAAAACGCCCAATGGGATGAGTAGCAGATAGAGTGCTGCGGCGATGCGGGCCAGTTTTTGTTGATCTGGGTTCATGGATGGGTTTCCTATTCAGTGTTGTGGGGAATAGCGCAGAGCTGATTCGCTTTTGCTGCTGCAAATGGCCGGAGCTTGTTGGATCAGGGTGGCGTCGTTGATGGCATGAACCATAAAGAGGGCGAAGTCGGTGCGACGGGTCCGGTTGCTCGCCAGAATGGGATCACCAACGTGTTTGGACCAAACGGGCAGCCCTTCGCTGTCGCCTTCTTCTAAATCACTGCCGCGTACCACGGTCCAGCGTCGGTCGCTGTTGAATATCTGTTGGGTGGCGCGAACCTGATCGTCGATATCCACGACGCGTAACCAGCGTGCAATGCGCCCTGCCACGGCGACGATCGCCTTGAGCTTCCAGTCATAGCGATCCTGTCCGTCCAAGCTGATGTGCCAGCCACATGAAAAGATCAATCGGGCGTCTTCCGGCGCTTCGTTCAATACCGCCTGTGCCGTTCCGGAGGCGTAGCGTTGCATTCCCCAGGGCACCAAGACAGTCAGTACCGCCTGGCAGCCTTGGCTGGCCTGTCGAATGGTGTCGGCGTCGTCAGTTGGCGCCGCGTGCATTTCAATGCGACCCACAAAACGTGCGATCTTGGGTAGGCTCTGTTCCCGGCAAACGGTAGAGACCTGATAACCGGCTGCCAAGGCGTGTTCGATCATGTACTGGCCCAGTTTTCCGGAGGCGCCAACAATGCAGATTTTTTTAGCTTTCATAGCTGAGTTCCTGTGTCGGTTAAGTTGAATGCAGTTTACGTCGGCGTTTGGGAGCGTTACATTGCCGAAAATGGCCTGCCGCCTATGCAAAAATGCATATATCGAGGCGGGATAAGGAGCAGCGTGTGGATTGGTCTGCGATTAATTTTGATTGGAATCGCGCTCGGGCGTTTTTGGTGACTGCAGAAGAGGGGTCCTTTTCTGCGGGCGCTCGGGCGCTAGGTGTGGCGCAGCCGACATTAGGACGCCAGGTAGCAGCGCTGGAAGAGGAGCTGGGTGTCACGCTGTTCGAGCGGTTGGGGCAGGGGCTGGCTTTGACGGATGCCGGTCGGCAGTTGCAACAACATGTGAAGCTGATGGCTGAGGCTGCCAGTCGTTTGTCGATTTCCGCGACAGGACACAAAACGCAGTTGGAAGGTCGGGTCACCATAGCGGTCAGTGAGATCGAAGCGGTGTACTTGTTGCCACCGGTCATCGGCGATATTCGCCGGCGCTGGCCGGGTATCGAACTGAACGTCCAGGTGTCACACACCGTCGCCGATTTAAAACGGCGTGAGGCGGACGTGGCGTTGCGTTCATTCCGGCCGACGGAGCCGGATTTAATTGCGCGCAAGCTCTACGAAGAGGCGGTATGGCTCTATGGTACGCCCGACTATTTGTCGACTTTGAGGCGTCCTGAACGTCGCCAAGATGTTCAGGATGTACAGATCATTGGCTTTGAACCGGATCATCAAATGATCGATTACCTGGCGCCACAGGGGTGGGCGATTGGCGCGGACAATATGCGGCTCACAACCTTGTCGCAATTGTTGCAATTAGAATTGGTCAAGCAGCATCTGGGCCTGTGTTTCCTGCCCAAGCGCATCGGCGATGCCATACCCGGCTTGCAGCGTGCCTATGAGCATTTGGGAGCGCCCTTGCAGTTGCCATTGTGGTTGGTCAGTCATCGAGAATTGCGCACCAATCCGCGCGTGCGAGTGGTGTTTGATGCCTTGGCTCACCGTTTGGTGAGTGAGCCAGGGCAAGACGACGGTGACTAACGTTGGCCAGGGTGTCTGCGGTCACTTGCGTTGCTCATGACTAGGGCGCTAAATAGGGTTGGCGCTAATTACTGCTTGTTCAGTGTTGGGAGTCTGCGTTTGTTAAATTGTTGTTTGGTTGAGCCCTATTAAGGAAAGGATGATGAAAGTCGAATCGCTCAGCAAAGATGATCTACATCGTTTTTCCAAAACGGTGGTATCGGAATTGACCTTTATTGCCGGCGAAGGGATCGAGGGCGACGCTCATCGTGGCAAAAAAGTTCAGCATCGTTCACGGGTGAAAGCGAATCCGGATCAACCCAATTTGCGTCAGGTGCATTTGATCGGCGCCGAACTGCTGGCGCAGTTACAAAGCGACGGCTTTGATGTTCACCCAGCGACACTGGGCGAAAACGTTCTGACGTCTGGCATTGACCTGCTTGCATTACCCACCGATACCCAGTTGCAATTGGGAGATGATGTGACCTTACGCATAACCGGGTTGCGAAATCCTTGTGCCCAGCTAGACAACTATCAAAAAGGTCTCACGGCTGCGGTGCTCGATCGCGATGCCGATGGCAAGCTGATTCGCAAAGCCGGTGTGATGGCGGTGGTGGAAACCGGCGGTACTGTGCGTATTGGCGATGCAATTCAAGTGAATTTTCCGCCAGAACCTCACCAAACATTGGAGCCGGTATAGATGGAGGCTTCGTTTTGGCATGACCGCTGGCAGAGCAATCGCATTGCCTTTCATCTGGATGAAGCGAACCCTTTGCTGGTGCATTATTTCAGTCGTTTGCAGTTGTCTGCCGGGCGGCGGGTATTTGTCCCGCTGTGTGGCAAAACCAGAGACATTGGCTGGTTGCTGACACAAGGATACAGCGTTGTCGGTGCTGAGCTGGTTGAAACTGCTGTGGTGCAATTGTTTGCCGAGTTGGGTGTAGAGCCGACGGTGCATGAATACGGTCCGCTGAAGCATTATCAGGCACCCGCTGTGGATGTCTGGGTGGGCGACGTACTGGAGCTGACGCCTGCGTTGTTGGGCGAGGTCGATGCCGTCTATGATCGCGCGGCCCTGGTTGCGTTGCCCGAACACATGCGACCGGCCTATGCCCGTCAGATGCATCGCTTGGCGGCTGGGGTGCCACAGTTGCTGGTCAGCTATCATTACGATCAAAATGCACTGGCGGGACCGCCGTTTTCAGTGAGTGATCATGAAGTGCAGCGTTATTATGGTGATGCCTATCAGTTATCGCCGCTGGCACGTTTCGACATTCCCGGTGGGTTGAAGGGTAAGACGCCGGCGGAAGAAACACTGTGGCTGTTGGAACCCAAATAAAAACCAAAAATAGGGAACGCTTATGTTTGATTACTCCATCGCACACTGGCTCACTTTTTTTACCGCCGCGACCTTACTGAATTTGTCCCCAGGCCCTGATATGGCGTTTATTCTTGGCCAGACAGCGCGCTATGGTCGCAAAGGCGGTGTTGCCGCCATGTTGGGTATTTGGACGGGTGCGGGTGGTCATGTACTGATGGCGGCGCTCGGTCTGACGGCTGTTTTGGCCACCTCGGCAACGGTCTTCACGGTGATTAAATGGATCGGTGCAGCCTACCTGGTTTGGTTGGGAATTCAGGCATTGCTGAGCCGTGGTGGCAGTTATGAATCGACGGTCGCTGAGTCCGGATTAAAGCCTTGGAATCTGTATCGGGAGGGCGTCTTGGTGTCTTTGTTGAATCCCAAAGTGGCGGTTTTTTTCCTTGCTTTCTTGCCGCAGTTTGTCGTGCCAGGTGCCGGGCCGGTCAGTGCTCAGTTGGCCTTGCATGGCATCTTGATTGTTTTGGTAGCCGCCGTGATCGAGCCACCGTTGATATGGCTGGGTGCGGGTTTGGTCTCGCGCATTAAGTCGCAACCGGCGATTGGCCTTTGGTTGGATCGTGGTCTGGGGGCTCTACTGGTTACTTTGGGTGTGCGTTTGGCACTGAGTGAACGCTGAAGAGGAACGCAACAATGATTGATGGAAGCTGCCACTGTGGCGCCGTGCAATGGCAATTTAAGAAACCCGTCGAGTTTGCAACCGCGTGCAACTGTACCATTTGCCGACGTTATGGCGCTTTATGGGCATATGACTTTGAAGGCGAAGGCATTACCTTGGACGGGCCAACACAAGAATACGTTCGCCCGGGTCGTGATGGTATTGGCTTTCATTTTTGTACCCACTGCGGTTGTGTTCTGGGCTGGCGAGCGTTGCATCCGGAAGCGGATGGCCGACGTCGAATTGCAGTGAATTTGCGAACGGCAGAGCCCGAGGCCGTGGCAGACCTGCCGGTCAAACGCTTTAATGGCGTCGGTGATGGTGAACAACAGCCCTCAAATAATCACCGCGTTGCGGATATCTGGTTCTGATGGACGGCACTTGTCATTGCGCAGCGGTGCACTGGCACAGCTCTAAAAAATTCTCAACGGCAACGGCCTGTAATTGCACGCTGTGCCGCCGTTATGGTGTGTTATGGGGATACGACTATGAAGGCGAAGCGATAACCGTCACCGGTCCAGCGCGGACCTACGTTCATGGTGATGCAGGCATTGGTTTTCACTTCTGTCCGCACTGTGGCTGTATTGCTTATTGGCGCTCGATAGAAGCACAGCCCGATGGCCGTCGTCGCATTGCCGTCAATCTGCGTCTGGCGGAACCCGAGGCGGTGGCAGACATTCCGATCAAACATTTTGATGGGCTGGACCGCTTTGAACCTTTGCCGCAGGATGGTCGTTGTGTTCGTGATTATTGGGGTTAAGCCGATCATGCAAACACCAACCGGCGGCATTAATCATCAAGTGAAACACGGATGATTGAATTACAACCGCTGTTGCTGCGTTACCTGCAGCAATTGATCCAGTTATTGGAGAAAATTCCGGAAGAGTGTTTCCAGGCATCGCTGGCACCGGACATGTTTTCATTGGCCGAACAAGCCCGCATCGCTTCAAACTACAGTTTGCGACTCTACTGTCCGCTCATTCGCCAGCCCGTCCCCCAGTTTGATCAGCAGGAACTCAGTAAATCGGCGTTGTTGCAGGAAGTGAGTCAACGACGTGACTACTTGCGGCGTCAGCCAGCTGTGACAGAACTGAGTGACGCCCGGCGAATTAACGAGCGAGCGGGTTTTGCCGACCTCGAATTATCCGAGCCCCACTTTATTCAACACTACGGACTGCCGAATTTCTTTTTCCATCTCAGCATGGTGTATGCGATTGCACGTCAGCACGGTGTGGCATTGAGTAAGGCTGACTTTGATGGCTATCACGACTATCCCGGCGGGTTCAGTTTTATCCAGCCGGGATCTGACGAATAATCATTAACCGCGCATGATGGGGCGATCTAAATCCACAGCGGCCTTGTCTGGTTGGGCACTGTGGTAGCGGACAATGACTCGGTCACCAATCATGGCGTTCAGTCCAAACGATGCCGGAAGACCACGAAACCATTGGGTGCGACCCAGGTAGTCGATTTGCGCATCGACCAATCGCATCCGGTTTACGCTGATGCGGGAATAGTTCATCGCAACCAGGGTTCCGAAGGTCTCGCTGTCCGCCTGTTTCAGTGTCCGCTCTGCTTGCAGTGAACCGTAAAAATACTTCACCACATAGGCAAGACCCGTCAACGCCAGGACCAGTGTCCCGAGCATGATCAAGCGTGTGCTGACCGGTAGAATGGAATCGGGATTGAGCAATCGTTGGAATTGGCCAGAACTGATCATGATGTAGACGGTAGTGACACCAATGGCGGCTACCATCACCAGGATCGCTAGCGCCGGCGAACGGTTTCTCAGTAAATAGTACAACCCAAGTACCGCGACAATCGCGATGGGCAGGTAGGTTGACATTAATTCTAGGTGGGCAGGCATGGCATCCTTTCCTTAAATTGCAAAAGCCGACCAATATAAACACTTGTGGCGAGGCTGTCAGGTCTGGTTTGAAAGCAATGCTGTCATCGCTGTGATGCTTGTTGCTTTCACGGAAAGTCTCTATAAACAACTTATGGCGAGCTATCGTGGGCCGCCTTAACAGGAGCGTTGATTATGATGTGGATTGCCAATGGTTTGGTGTTGTTGGTAGCGGCCTTACACGCCTATTTTTTGGTTCTGGAAATGTTCTTGTGGGACAAACCGGCCGGTATGAAAGCCTTTGGATTGACGCCAGAGCAAGCGGCGGCAACCAAGGTGATGGCAGGCAATCAGGGTTTGTACAACGGTTTTCTGGCGGCGGGTTTGGTTTGGGGTGTATTGCTCGGTGAGGCGGGTTTGGCGATCAAGCTCTTTTTCCTCGGCTGTGTGATTGTGGCCGGTATTTATGGCGCCGCAACCGCCAGCCGTAAGATTCTTTGGGTACAGGCATTGCCCGCTTGCGTGGCGTTGCTGTGCGTCGTTATCGCGTAGCCGGCATGGTCATGAAACAGGTTAGGCGTTGGATGACGGCGATGTGTTTTACGGCGATCGTTGGCGGCGCAAATGCGGATGTTAATGAAACGCTCTTGCTGGAGCAGGCGTTAGCGCAGTTTGGCTTTAGCGAAACGACTTTAACCGTCGATGATCATGAATTGACCTATTACTACAGCGCTCGTACTGATCGTCCCAGGAACCTGGTGCTGTTCATTCAAGGAACAGATCCATTCCCCTTGTTCTTCTATGAATTAACGGATTCAGGCCCGAATTTTTTTACAGCCTTTCCCGATGACGCTGCGCATTTGTCGGATGATTACGCCTATGTCGTGGTGGCCAAGCCGGCGCTGAGTGGTATTCGGCAGTGGCAACATTTTGAGGTACCTCAAGCCTACCACGATGCAAACTATCGCCAGCGCCGGATTAGCGATATCCGTGCCGTTATTACTCACCTAAAACGTCGTCGTTTGTCTGAAGGTGGCGATATTGTGGTGTACGGCCATTCTGAGGGTGCGCAAGTTGGGGCAAGCCTGGCGCGAGTGGACAGTCGAATAACCCATCTGGGTTTTTGGTCAGGTAACGTACTCAACAATTTTTATGAGTTTGCGCTTTTTGAGCGTTTGGCGGCATTGAATGGCCAGCAAAGCGACACTCAGGCACATCAGAATATAATGGGTTTGCTGGAATGGTATCGCTCCGTGGTTGATGATCCGCAATCCACTGAGGTAGATGAGTGGGGTTACACCAACCGTCGTTGGGCGTCGTATCGTCATGCTCCCATTGACGATTTACTGGCACTGGATATTCCTATTTATGCCCAGTTCGCCAGTGAGGATGACAGCACGCCGATCGAAACCGCTTACCTGTTGCCGGTGCAATTCATCACGGCCGGAAAAGATAATTTGAACTTCCAGGTATGCCTGGGTTGTGATCATTCATACCAAGAAGTCATCGATGGAGACTTGCGTGATCATTGGTCGGAGATTTTTGAAGATTTTGTCGATTGGGTTGAGGCGCATTAAATCGTCGGGCCTTAATCGAAGGGGCTATCGGATAAACAGATCGCTGTCTCGATAGGAGGATACATGTTATCTCGGTTACCACCTTGGGTTGAGTATGGGGCATTCACCCTGGCATTGGTGGCTGGGTGCATTAATGCGATAGGTCTGCTTGGCGTCGAGCATCAGGCCATTTCTCATTTATCGGGTACGGCCACGCTGCTTGGAACCAGTCTGTCGCAAGTCAGTATGGCCCACAGTGCGCAGTTGTTGGCCGTACTGATCAGTTTCCTGTTGGGCGCTGTGGTCTCGGGTCTATTGCTGCGTGACAGTGCATTGAAGCTTGGCCGACACTACGAAACGCTTTTGTTGTTGGAAGCGGTGTTGCTGACGGTTGCTTTGCTGTTATTGGAAAATAATTCGGTCTACGGCCAGTACTTTGCCTCAGCCGCCTGCGGTATGCAGAACGCTTTAGTGACGACCTACAGCGGCGCTGTCATTCGAACCACCCACCTGACTGGTTTGTTCACCGACCTGGGACTGTTGATTGGCGGTTGGTTGCGTGGGGAATCCTTTGATAAGCGCAAACTGATTTTGTTTTTACTGATCATCGTCGGTTTTATTGGAGGTGGCAGTTTGGGGGCCTGGTTATTTTCCTGGCTGCATTTTGTTGCTTTATCGGTACCGGCCGTTATTTGCGCTGTGTTGGCGTTGCTGTATCACCGCTACCGAGTAAGGTTGACGTAGGTGAACTCAGGGCAATCGTTTGACCATTGATTACGGCAAGGAATGGTTAACCCTGGCGGCCGAACGAGAATGATTATACCGTTATCTCCGTGATAAGTATGCGCTCTGAATATCGCGTTCCAGGGTGTTCAGGTCCGCTTCCAGAATGGGTTGTACTGGCGTCCGTGATAATTAATTCACGATGTTGTCGATTAATCGGTGACTCATTCGACTAAAGCAATACCCAAAAAAAAGAAATGCTTTAGTTGAAGTAACCTGATCGGGAGTTGAGATGAGAATAACCATTAGCACAACGGTTCAAGCGCCCTTAGATGCCGTTTGGCAGGCCTGGACCACACCGGACGATATCAACCAATGGAATGCCGCTTCGGATGATTGGCATAACCCGCGCAGTCAGATTGATTTGCAAGTGGGCGGTCGTTTCAATTATCGGATGGAAGCACGCGATGGCAGTGGCGGCTTCGATTTCGAGGGTACTTTTACTCAGGTAGAGGTGCCGATTCTACTGGCTTATCGCATGGATGATGATCGTGAAGTCGTCATTGAGTTTGAGACGACAGAATCGGGTGTTGTGGTGACTGAGTCCTTTGATAGCGAAGATCAGAATACGGCCGAATTGCAGCGCCAGGGTTGGCAGGCCATTCTCGATCGGTTTGCTCGTCATGTTGAACATAAAATGACTTAGTTGAGTAGCGCGTAGGCGGTTGCAGAACCGCCTACGCTGTTAAGTTAACGGCTGGTTTTATTGTCTTCTTCGTCCAGTTCACTGGGGTACAGCCGGCCTTGTAACATCTCTTCCCAATCGCGCGTCATTTCACGCACTTTTTCGATGTACGGCTGGTTTTCCAGCGTTGGAATATTGGGATCCCACAGCTCTGATACTTCCACCATGGAGCGTCGATCCACCTTCTCGAACTCGTCGGCAATAAATTGTGCGCGCTCACGCGACAGACCCATGGCTTCAATCGCCGATCGTCCCAGACGGATCGAGCTGTCGTAGGTTTCGCGGATGACGTCACGGCAACCGGCGTACCAGAGATCGTAAACATGAAAGCGATCATAGGCGCGAGCGGTGATATGAACAGTTGGGTAGGTTTTATGTATGTAGTGAACGAGCTTGGTGATTTCATCTTTGCCGTCGATGGCGACCACCACCACTTTGGTGTTTTCAATGCCCGCCGCTTCCAGTAAATCCGGTCGGGTGGCGTCGCCGAAGAAAACCCGCAGACCGAAGGTGCGCAACATTTCCAACTGGGTTGAGCTGTAGTCGATAACCGTGGTGTTAAATCCACTGGCGCGCATCATGCGATTGACGATACCTCCGACTCTGCCATGCCCCAGAATCAGCACATCTCCCTGTTCAATTTTTTCATCCATTCGTCCTTCCGGCCGCGCGTGACGGGGTACGATCCAATGCTCGAAAGCCAAAAACAGCAAGGGTGTCAAAATCATTGAAAGGCCAATGACGAGCATCAGGCGATCGGCAATGGCACTGGGCAGAACGGCGTTGCTGACGCTGAATGACAACAACACAAACCCAAATTCACCGGCCTGTGCAAGCGCGATGGCGGTGAGTGATTTATCGGAACCTCGAATGCGAAAAACGTAGGCCAGTGTTCCTAAAATAACCGCTTTCAGGACAATCAGCCCCAGCGTTAAACCCAGTAAGACGGCGAATTCGTCGAACAGCAATACAAAGTTAATGCCCGCGCCGACCGTCATAAAGAACAGACCGAGCAATAAGGCTTTAAAGGGCTGGATGTCGGCTTCGAGCTCGTGTCGATATTCGCTGTTACCCAATACCAAACCCGCCAGGAAGGTCCCCAGTGCCGGTGACAAACCGACCAGGCTCATCAGTAAGGCAATGCCAATCACCAACAACAGTGCTGCGCCGGTGAACAGTTCTCGCAGTTGGGCGCTGGCCACAAAGCGCAGCAGCGGTCGGGCAAGATAGGTTCCGATGATCAGTACGAACGCCACAGCGGCGATGGTGACCAACGCGGTTTGCCAACCGACGAGGCCGTCAACCAAGCTAAGACCTGCGCCATGACTATCACTGCTGCTGTGAATGTCGCCCAGTGCCAGCAGCGGAATTAAGGCCAGCATGGGGATAACGGCAATGTCTTGGAACAGCAACACCGCAAAGCTGGCTTTGCCGCCGTCGCTTTGCATCAAGCCTTTTTCATTGAGGGTCTGCAACACGATGGCCGTCGATGACAGCGACAGTACCAAGCCAATGGCCAGGGCAATTTGCCACGGCTGGCCGAGCAGCATGGCAATGCCCATCACCGCTGCGGTGGTTACCCCCACCTGTGAACCGCCCAGGCCGATCAGCTTGCGCCGCATCGCCCACAGTTGTTGCGGGTTGAGTTCCAGCCCAACCAGAAACAGCATCATGACCACGCCGAATTCGGCGAAGTGCTGAACCGCGACCAGGTCGACGCCCAGGATGGTCAGCAATGGGCTGATCAGCACGCCGGCCAGCAGGTAGCCGAGTACTGAGCCCAAACCCAGTCGAGCAGCAATGGGCACGGCGAAGACACCCGCAATCAAAAACAGAAATGCAATCAGTAAGACGTCAGTCACAGGCGGCCTCGTTTAATGGCTTAATGGCGCAGGGGCGGGAGGGGCAAGCAGTACCATCGGTCAAGCGGGCGGGCTTGTCCAGTCCGCCTACGGTGGAGCAAATCGCTCCCAGCGATGTCAAAAGGTGGCTATAGTGGGGCCGTTTTTCGCGATTCAAACGATGTTTATGATCAGTCCCAAAGCCGAGCGTTATTATCAGTTATTGCAGCGCCAGATGGATCGGTTGCGCGCCGAACGCCAAACCCTGGCGCAAGAACGTGCCGCCCAGGAAGACTTTGCTCAGATGACGTTGCGTCTACCGCCGGATATGAGCGTTAAGGTTGAAACTCTGGCGGGTGTGCCAGGGCGTTGGTTGTTGCCCGCCAAGGTGCGTTCGTTTGGCACGGTGTTGTTTCTGCATGGCGGGGCTTACCAGACAGGGTCGTCGATGACGCATTTGAACCTGGCGGCGCATCTGGCTCAGGCCACCGGTCATCGTCTGTGGTTGCCGGACTATCGTCTGGCACCGGAGCATCCGTTTCCGGCTGGATTGGAGGATGCGTTAGCGAGTTATCAGGCGTTGCAAAAAGACGGACCGGTGGCCCTGGCGGGCGACTCTGCCGGTGGTGGATTGGCCTTGGCGACGGCGTTGCGGTTGCGCGATCAGCAGTTGCCCACCGTGGCGCTGGCACTGTTATCACCCTGGACCGATTTAACGCTCAGCGGCGACAGTCATCAAAGCCGGGCGCAGGTTGATCCGTTCTTTCCCACACCCGAGGGGCTGGCGTTGGCAGCCGAGCGCTATGCTGCGGATTACGCTCTGGATCACGTTGAAATATCCCCTTTATTTGCCGATTTTCGTGGCTTGCCGCCGATGCAGATTCATGTCGGCGACTACGAAACCTTGCTGGACGATTCGGTCGCACTGGTGCGTCGCGCGGAACAGGCGGGGGTGACCGCTCACTTAGAGGTCTGGCCGCAGCTGTGGCATGTCTGGCAGAGCTACGCCGGTCGGTTGCCGGAAGCGGATGCGTCGCTGGCGGCCTTGGGCGATTTCCTCAGCCGCCAGCTACTGGCCGGGCGTTAAGCCTGACGGTAGTGACCGAAGAAACGCCCCATCCGTTCCATGGCATCCTGCAGAGTCTCACGCGGTGGCAGGAAGACGATGCGGAAATGATCAATGTCCGGCCAGTTAAAACCGCGCCCGTGGACCAAGAGGATTTTTTCCTGACGCAATAGGTCCAGCACCAGTCGTTCGTCGTCGCTCAAATTGAATTTCTGTTTGTCGACTTTGACGAACATATAGAGCGCGCCCTTGGGTTTGACGCACGACAAACCCGGGATGGCATCGATCATCTCCCAGCACAGGTCGCGTTGGTCGCGCATGCGGCCACCGGGAATGATCAGATCATTGATGCTTTGGTAACCGCCGAGCGCGGTCTGAATCGCATGCTGGGCGGGTACGTTGGCGCACAGGCGCATATTGGCGAGCATGTTCAAGCCTTCGATAAAGTCGGTGGCTTGATATTTCGGTCCGCTGACCATCATCCAGCCGGAACGAAAACCGGCCAGGCGGTAGGCTTTCGACAGACCATTGAACGTGATGGTCAGTACATCGTCCGACAGCGCCGCCAGGCAATGATGGAGGGCATCGTCGTAAAGAATCTTGTCGTAGATTTCATCGGCCAGTATCACCAGGCCGTGTTCGCGGGCGATCTCAATCACCTCGAGCAGCAGTGCTTTGGAGTAAACCGCACCGGTCGGGTTATTCGGGTTGATCAGCACGATGGCTTTGGTGTTTTCGGTGATCTTGGCACGGATGTCGGCCGGGTCTGGGAACCAGTCCGATTGCTCATCGCAGATATAGTGCGCGGCGGTACCACCGGAGAGCGTAATGGCGCCGGTCCACAGTGGGTAATCCGGCGCCGGTACCAGGATTTCATCTCCGTTGTTGATCAGCCCCATGCACGCCAGCTGGATCAGTTCGCTGACGCCGTTGCCCAGATAAATGTCATCGATTTCCACGCCTTTCACATCGCGCTGCTGGTAATACTGCATCACCGCTTTGCGTGCCGAATACAGCCCTTTGGAATCGCTGTAACCTTCACCTTGCGGCAGGTTGCGAATGACGTCAGTGATGATTTCATCCGGCGCATCGAAACCGAAGGGTTTGGGGTTGCCGATATTCAGTTTGAGAATGCGGTGACCTTCATCTTCCAGTCGACGAGCTTCGTCGAGCACCGGGCCGCGAATGTCATAAAACACGTTGGCCAGCTTGTGCGATTTGTGCAGCGTTTTCATGAAACTCCCAAGCAGTTTACAGCGAACGGAGAGGGCTCTTTTTAAAAAGGGCGCTTTCGAAAAGGGCGCTTTGCGGGTCGTCGTGAGTGACGCAGACCTTGAAGGGCGGGCGAAAGACGCCATTGTCCAGGGCAGTCTGTTGCGCAAATCAGTATAAACCCGCGCATCGTTATTTCCTATGGGAGGTCCCTATGTCCGATAAAATCGTCAAAACTGATGCTCAGTGGCGTGAACAGTTGACCGAGGAGCAATACCACGTCACTCGGCAAGCCGGCACTGAACGTCCGTTTACCGGTGCGTATTGGGACACCGATAAGCCGGGCATCTATCGCTGTATTTGCTGCGGCAGTGAGCTGTTTAATGCCAGCACTAAATTTGATGCCGGTTGTGGTTGGCCGAGCTTCTATCAGTCGTTGGATCGCAATGCCATTGTTGAACGCGACGATTTTTCCCACGGCATGCATCGCATTGAAGTGTTGTGTGCCAGTTGCGATGCGCACCTAGGTCATGTGTTTCCAGACGGCCCGGAACCCACGGGCATGCGCTATTGCATCAATTCAGCGTCGCTGAATCTGGATGAGGCAAAGCCAGAGTGACGCTGTCGTTTGCTAACCTGCAACGCGACGCACTGGCGCACCATCACCAGGATGACATTGCCGATCGTCTGCCGTTGGTTGCCAGCCGCGATGCGTTGATCCATCGCTCCGACGCCGACTGGCTCAGTCTGATCAGCCGCCGAGTATTTCGTGCGGGCATGAAGCACTCGGTGATTGACGCGCGCTGGCCCGCTTTCGAAGAAGCCTTCTGGGGCTTTGACCCGCGCGCCTGCCAGTTGATCGATGACGATCGCTTTGAACAATTAATGCAGGACGAACGCCTGATTCGCCATTGGGGCAAGATGAAAACCATCCCGGTGAACGCTTTGATGGTGCAGCAGCGTTCAAAGTCGCACGGCGGCTTTGGCCGTTTTATCGCCGACTGGCCGGAAGACGACATCGTTGGACTGTGGCAAGTGCTCTCCAAAGAGGGCGTGCATCTGGGCGGTGATGGGGCATCTCGCTTATTGCGCATGGCCGGCAAAGACACCTTTGTGCTGTCCGGTGACGTGGTGCGAGTGCTGACCAATGCGGGCATCGTCGCGCGCAAACCCACGGCTAAGCGCGATCTGCGATTGGTGCAGGAGGTGTTTAACGACTTGGCCGAGCAATCGGGCTGGCCGTTGTCGCATCTGAGTATGTTGATGGCGCTTTCTACGGGAGACGCATGATGGGAGACGGGAGACGCCAGCTACGGAACCACTGAACGCGACCGGTAACTTGCGTTCAGCGTCTCCCGTCAAGCGTCTCCCGCAAAACGCTAGCCGATTTGCCCAGCCACTAACGCCGACCAGACCGTCACCAATAACGCCAGCGCCAGCAATCGATTCATCCAGCGATGTTGGCTGACACTGTGCAACCAGCGATTGGCGCTTTCCCCGAGCCAGGCCCAACAAAAGATGGCCGGTATCACCAACGAGAAAAAAGTGCCCGCCAGGTGCAACGCCTGAGGCAGTACCGGCTGTGCCGGATCGGCAAAGAGGCTGCTGATGGTGACCGCCATCAACCAGGTTTTGGTGTTCACCACTTGCAATGCCAGCCCGGTCGGCCAGCTGATCAGTTTAGCGTCGGGATCGGCTTCCAGATTAACCGGCGCCCGCGCCAGGGAAATGGCCAGCCAGGTCAACCAGAGTGTTCCCGCCCAGGCGAGCGACAGCCGAATCCAGTCGGTGTCCAGCAGCCAATTGGCCAACCCCAGTACCACCAGCATCACAATGCTCGACGCCGCCAGTGCCGACGCCAGCGCAAAAGGCCAGACACTGCGCCAGCCAGCGTGCTGGCCTTGAGTCAGCGCCAGCAGGTTGGTCGGGCCGGGGGTGATCACAGCGAAGAAAGCGAAGAGGGCAAAGGGCATAACAGACTCCAACAACCATTTCGAGAAGGAGTCGTCAGTGTGATGGCGCCCGGGGCGTCAGTCTGGAAGGTCCGTGCAGCGGCGCCGGTAATCGGCTGGTGTCAGTTGATAGGCCCGACGAAACCAACGACCCAGATGGCTTTGATCGGCAAAGCACAAGTCGGCGGCAACCTGCGCCGGTGTCTGGCCCAGCGCTAACAGACGTCGTGCCTGGGTCAGCCGCAACTGAATCAGATAGGCGTGAGGCGCGAGTCCGTAAGCGGTTTTGAAGGCGCGGCTGAGACGAAAGCGGTCGGTATTCAGCGTTTGGGCAAGGTCGGTAAGACCGACGTCCTGATGAATGTGATCGTGCAGGTAGGCGCGGGCGCGCTCGGCCAGTTGAGGCTGGCGTGGATCTTCACTGCGTTTGCGCCATTGCAGGTGCGCCGTGGCCTGGGTCAGCATCTGGTCGGTGCAGGCGTCGCGCACCATCCGTGATTCGCCCTGGTGTAAGGCCAGAAAGGCCGAGGCGATGCTGCCGATCAGGCGGCGGTCATTCGACAGGGTGGCGTCAACGTGCCACTCGAATTGATCCGGCAGCGTATCGAACAGTCCGTTCAGCTGAGTGTGTACCCAGTCTTTGGGCAAATAGAGAATGCGATAGGTAAAGCCTTCCTGTTGCGGCGCTTCGCCGTCGTGCACTTCCCCCGGTTCCAGCAAAAAGGCGTTTCCCGGTGTCGAGCGCTGCACCTGGCGGCGGCAATTGAACTGCTGCACGCCTTGCTCGGTGTAGCCGATGCAGTAGTCGTCGTGAAAATGCGGGTCGTAGGCATGGCCGCGAAAATGCGCACGCAACGATTCGATGCCGCTGTCGGCGTCTCGTTTGAGATCAATCCAGTGACGATTTTCGGCGGTCATGGCGGTTGGGCAGCATTGGCGTTAGGCAGAAGTGTAACAGTGAAGCATCGGGGCTGTCGGCTGTCTGGAACATTTGTGCAGATGCATCCAGCGTCGCATCTACTTAGTGCACTACAGTTTATTTTGATCCGAAACAGGGCATCTTCCGCCCTGAAAGGGCGCCATGTCGTCGCTTTCAGTCATAAGCGGGTGTCGCTTCTGGAAGTTGAAGTTTAGGGTTCAATGCTTTAGGGTGTTTTTTATTGAATGATCAATTAATAAAAACGGGAGGCGCTGAACGGAAGACGCAAGACGCTTGTTAGTGGCTGTAGCCAGCGTCTCCCGTCAGCGAAGCGTGCGTTCAGCGTCTCCCCAATCCAAAAGGATTGCCAATGCCCAAAGTCGGAATGGAGCCTATTCGCCGCCAGCAATTGATTGATGCCACCCGTGCTTGCATCGGTGAATCCGGGTTTGCGGCGACGACCGTACAGAGCATTGCCAAGCGAGCGGGCGTGTCGGCGGGCATCATTGCGCACTATTTCGGCAATAAGCTGGGTCTGTTGGAAGCGACAATGCGCGAGCTGTTGCAGCAATTGAAGCTGGATCTGATCGGTCGATTGCCCGCGAATCCGACGGCGGAGCAACGCATCGACGCCATTATTGAGACCAACTTTTCCAAAACGCAGACCGATCCGCTGTCGGCCAAAACCTGGTTGGCATTTTGGTCCAGCGCGATGCACGAACCGACCTTTGCTCGATTGCAGCGCATCAACGAAAAACGGCTGCATTCGAATCTGCGTTACAGCTTTAAACAACTGAATCATCCAGCGCCGAATCAGGCGGCTGGAACCCTGGCGGCCTTGATCGATGGCCTCTGGTTGCGCGGCGCTTTATCTCCGGACGGCATTCAGGCCGATCGCTGTATTGCGCTGTGTCGACACCAGACTGAGCTGTTGATCTCTGTCGCTAAACAACACTCGAATAATACGGAGACTGCTTGATGAGCTTGCCGAGACTGACCTCTTTCATCCACGGCGAATACCTGGCGCCGGGTGACGGCGAGACCTTTGAGGTGCTGAACCCGGCCACCGGCGACGCCATTTATGAAGTGGAAATGGCCAACGCTGAGACGGTGAATAAAGCGGTACGCAGCGCCCAGGAAGGATTTGCTACCTGGTCGGCGATGAGCGCGGTCGAACGCGCGCGCATTCTGCACAAGGCGGTGGCCTTACTGCGCGAGCGCAATGACGACTTGGCCAAAGTCGAAGTGCTCGACACTGGCAAACCCTGGCAGGAAGCGAGCGTGGTTGACGTCGTGACCGGCGCTGACGTGATCGAGTATTACGCGGGTCTGGCTCCGGCCATCGAAGGCGTGCAGCAGTCGTTGGGTCAGGATTTTTATTACACCCGTCGCGAACCGCTGGGCGTTTGTGCCGGCATCGGCGCGTGGAATTATCCATTGCAGATTGCTTGCTGGAAAGCAGGCCCGGCATTGGCGTGTGGTAATGCGCAGGTGTTTAAACCGTCGGAGGAAACGCCGATGGGTGCGGCCAAGCTGGCGGAAATTTTTATCGAAGCGGGCATGCCTGCGGGTGTGTTCAATGTGGTGCAGGGCGATGCTCGCGTCGGCCAAGCGTTAACCGGTCATCCGGACATTGCCAAGGTGTCATTCACCGGCGAAGTCGGCACCGGTAAGAAAGTGATGGCCGCATCGGCGGGCACACTCAAAGACGTCACCATGGAGTTGGGCGGTAAGTCGCCGCTGATCGTTTTCTCCGACGCCGATTTGGACAATGCCGTTGGCGGCGCTCTGCTCGCCAACTTCTATACCCAGGGCGAGGTATGCACCAACGGCACACGGGTGTTTGTGCACGACAGCATTTACGACACCTTCGTGGAACGCGTTAAAGATCGTACCGAACGCAATGTCGTTATCGGCGATCCGATGCATCCGGACACCAACATTGGCGCACTGATCTCGCGCGAGCACCAACGCAAAGTGGTGGGTTTTATTGAAGCGGGTAAAGCCAGTGGTGCGCGATTGGTCACCGGTGGTCAGCCGGTGCAGCCGGAAGGTTGTGAAGGTGGTTTCTTCGTACAGCCGACGGTCTTCGCCGATTGCACCGATGAAATGCCGCAAGTGCGCGAGGAAATTTTTGGTCCGGTGATGTCGATTCTGCGCTTCAGCGATGAAGCCGAAGTGATCGAACGCGCCAACGATACCCATTACGGCCTGGCAGCGGGCGTGTTCACTCAGGATATTCAGACAGCGCATCGCGTTATTGCTCAGTTGCAAGCGGGTATTTGCTGGATCAATGCCTGGGGCGATTCACCGGCAGAAATGCCAGTCGGTGGTTACAAACAGTCGGGTGTTGGCCGCGAAAACGGCATCGAAACGCTGGCGCAGTACACCCAAACCAAAGCCGTTTACGTTGGCATGGGCAAGATCGACGCTCCATTTTGAGGCCGCCTTTTTGAGTCGGCTGTTTAAACCACATTCAATTAACTGTCAGAAGTGAGCAAGAGCATGGCGTACCGCTTCGATACCGAATACGACTACATCATCATCGGCACCGGCTCGGCCGGTTGCGTGCTGGCCAATCGACTGTCCGAAGACAGCGATCGTCAGGTGCTGGTTCTGGAAGCCGGCCGTAAGGACGACACCTGGAAAATTCATATGCCAGCGGCGTTGATGTACAACCTGATGGACGACAAATACAACTGGTACTACCACACCGAACCGCAAGAACACATGGACGGCCGCAAACTGTATTGGCCGCGCGGTAAAGTCTGGGGTGGTGGTTCATCGTTGAACGCCATGGTTTATATCCGTGGCCATGCCTTCGATTACGACCGTTGGCAGGAAGAGGGGGCTACTGGCTGGTCGTACGCCGATGTGCTGCCGTATTTCCGCAAGGCAGAAACGCGCGAAAAAGGCGCTGATGATTATCGCGGTGGTGATGGTCCGCTGAACGTTCATACCGGCGATTATCCGAACCCATTGTTCGATGCCTTTATCGAAGCCGGACAGCAAGCCGGTTATCCGTTCACCGAAGACATGAACGGTTACCAGCAGGAAGGCGTTGGCGTGATGGACATGACCATCAAGAAAGGCAAGCGCTGGAATACCGCACAGGCTTTTCTGCGCCCGGTGCTGGATCGCCCGAATCTGACGGCCGAAACCGGCGCCATGGTGCAACGCATTTTGTTCGATGGCGATACCGCCGTTGGCGTTGAATACATTCAGCGTGGCAAAACGGTTCGAGTTAAAGCCAATAAAGAAGTCATTGCCAGCGGTGGCGCGATCAACTCGCCGCAGTTGCTGATGCTCTCGGGTATTGGTGATGAAACGCACCTCAAAGAAATGGGCATCGATGTTGTTGCACATCGTCCGGGTGTGGGCCAGAACCTGCAAGATCACCTGGAACTCTACGTGCAGCAAAAATGTTCCCAGCCAATCACGCTGTACAAATACCAGACCCAGCCGCACATGACTTTCGCGGGCATCACCTGGTTTTTGAATCACGATAAGGGCGCCTGCCGCACCACTCATTTGGAAGCCGGTGGTTTTATTCGCAGTGAGGCCGGTGTGCGTCACCCGGATATTCAATATCACTTTTTGCCGTCGCAGGTGATCGACCACGGTCGTACGCCGCCGCAGTTGCATGCCTATCAGTGCCACGTTGGACCGATGCGTCAGACCAGTCGTGGTTATCTGAAACTGCGCTCGGCTGATCCGAACGAGCATCCGATCATTCAGCCCAATTTGCTGTCGACCGAACGCGATGTTTGGGAGATGCGTCAGAGCGTCAAGCTGACCCGCGAAATCATGGCGCAGGATGCCTTCAAAGAATTTCGTGGTGAAGAACTGGAGCCGGGTCCGAACGTCCAGACCGATGAAGAAATCGATGCCTGGGTGCGCCAGAACGCCGACAGCGCTTATCACCCATCCTGCACCTGCAAGATGGGCGCGGCCGACGATCCGATGGCCGTGGTCGACAGCGAAGCGCGTGTCTATGGCGTGAAGAATCTGCGCGTGGTGGATGCCTCCATCATGCCATCACTGGTCAGCGGCAACCTCAATGCGCCGACCATCATGCTGGCGGAAAAATGCGCCGACCATATTCGCGGCCGTGAAATGCTGCCGCGTTCGACTGCGCCGGTTTGGGAGCACCCGAACTGGCAGACCGAGCAACGTTAATCGACACAGTGTAAGCAAGACCGGTCGCCTGGTGGCGGCCGGATTAAAGATTGCCGATTCCCGGCAAATAGCGGGCCGCAGAGCCTGCCTTAAACGACAGTAACCCCGAAGAGGACGAGACCATGAAAGTGCAATCGATGATGGCGGCCGCTCTGGTCGCCGGCAGTGCTGCCACTTTGGCTCACGCCGCCGAACAATGTGAAACCGTACGTTTTGCCGACGTTGGCTGGACCGACATTACCGCCACCACCGCTCTGACATCCGCCGTGCTGGAACGCATGGGTTATGAAACCGAAAGCGAGCTGTTGTCAGTACCGGTGACTTACCGTTCACTGGCCAACGGCGAAATCGACATCTTCCTGGGCAACTGGATGCCAACCATGGAAGGCGACATCGCCGCTTACCGTGAAGCCGGTACCGTCGACATTGTTGGTGTGAACCTCGAAGGCGCCAAATACACCCTGGCAGTGCCCCAGTATGTTGCCGATGCCGGTGTCACCAGCTTCGCCGATATCGCCACTCATGCTGATGAATTCGAAGAACGCATCTATGGCATCGAGCCGGGTAACGACGGCAATCGTCTGATCCAGGACATGATCGATACCAATGCCTTCGACCTGGAAGACTTCGAACTGGTGGCGTCCAGTGAAGCGGGCATGCTGGCTCAGGTTGGCCGTGCGGTGAACCGCGATGAGTGGATTGTCTTCCTGGGTTGGGAGCCGCATCCGATGAACGCCAACTTTGATCTGGCCTACCTGTCCGGTGGCGACGACTACTTCGGCCCGGATTTCGGCGGTGCCACCATCTACACCAACACCCGTGCGGGTTACGTTGATGAGTGCGCCAACGTCGGCACGCTGCTGAACAACCTGACGTTCACGCTGGCGGCCGAAAACGAAGTGATGGCGCTGATTCTGGATGAAGGCATGCAACCGGAAGCGGCGGCTGAGCAATGGTTGAGCAACAACCCGGACGTGCTCGACACCTGGTTGGAAGGTGTGACCACCCTTGACGGTGAACCCGCGCTGGACGCTGTTAAGTCTGCACTCTGATCTCTCACCAGACGAGGCCCGCCCGTGTGCGGGCCTCACAATGAGACACTGACTTATGGATAACTACAAGATTCCGCTGGGACCCATCATCGAAGCGTTTTTCGATTGGCTGGTTGATTCCGGTGCCTGGTTTTTCGATGGCGTGTCGATTGCTCTGGAATGGATGATCGAAGGCGTTACCGATGCATTACTCTGGTTCCCGCCCTGGGCCTTTATTCTGATCAGTGCGGCCTTGATTTACTGGTTGCGCCGCAATGTTGGCCTGACGGTGTTTGCGATCCTGTCGTTCTTGCTGGTGTGGAACCTCGGCTACTGGGAAGACACGCTGCAGACACTGGTGATGGTGGTCTGGGCAACCTTTATTTGTGTGTTGATCGGCGTACCGATTGGCATTGCCGCTGCGCACCGCAGCTGGCTCTACACCATTTTGCGACCGATCCTCGATTTGATGCAGACAGTGCCCACCTTTGTGTATCTGATCCCGACCCTGACGCTCTTTGGTTTGGGTGTGGTGCCCGGGTTGGTCGCGACCATTATTTTCTCCATCGCCGCACCGATTCGCCTGACGTGCCTGGGCATTTCTCAAGTGCCGACCGAATTGGTTGAAGCGGGCAAATCCTTTGGTTGTTCCAATCGCCAATTGTTGTGGCGCATTGAATTGCCAGCGGCTGCGTCGAGCATCGCAGCAGGCATTACCCAGTGCATTATGTTGTCGCTGTCCATGGTGGTGATTGCTGCTTTGGTCGGTGCCGATGGGCTGGGTAAGCCAGTCGTGCGGGCATTGAACACCGTTGATATCGCACGCGGTTTTGAAGCCGGTCTGGCGATCGTCCTGGTGGCGATCTTGCTCGACCGTCTGTTTAAACAACGTGAAGGAGCGGGCGCATGATTGAGTTTAAGAACGTCGATCTGATTTTCGGTAAGCGACCGGAACGCGGCCTGCCATTGATTGACGACGGTTATGACCGCACGCGTTTGCAGGCTGAAACCGGTCTGGTGTTAGGTGTGCACAACGTCAACCTGCGCGTTGAGAAAGGCGAAATCTGTGTGCTGATGGGTTTGTCCGGTTCGGGCAAGTCGAGCCTGCTGCGCTGTGTGAATGGTCTGAATACCGTGACCCGGGGTCAGGTGTTGATTGACCAGGAAGACGGTCAGCAAGTGGACTTCACCAACGCCGATGACACCACTCAACGCGAATTTTGCATGAAGCGCATTGCCATGGTGTTCCAGCGTTTTGCGCTGATGCCGTGGCTGACGGTGGCGGAAAACGTTGCCTTTGCGCTGGATGTGCAAAACCTGTCGAAAGACGAGATCAAGCGTCGTGTCGACGAGCAGCTGGAGCTGGTGGGTCTGACCGGCTGGCGCGATCACAAGCCCAGCGCTTTGTCCGGTGGTATGCAGCAACGTGTCGGTCTGGCGCGCGCCTTGGCCACGGAATCGGACATTCTGTTGATGGACGAACCGTTCTCAGCGCTCGATCCGCTGATCCGTCAGCAATTGCAGGATGAACTGCTGGTGCTGCAGGAGAAGCTGCAGAAGACCATCATCTTCGTCAGCCACGATCTGGACGAGGCGCTGAAGCTGGGCAACAACATTGCCATCATGAAAGACGGTGTGATTGTGCAGCAGGGCAAACCGCAGGAGATTGTGCTTAATCCGGCGGATGATTACGTCGAGGATTTTGTCGCTCACACTAATCCTTTGCACGTGCTGCGCGGTCGGGATGTGGCCCAGGCTCTGGCGGAACATCGGCAGGAAAACGGCCGTTATTGCATCGATGAGCGCCAGGGTTGCTGGTTCGATCCGAGCGATAACAAAGTTTACCGCGGCAGTGATGCGGTTGATGTGCAAAGCTGGCAGGAAGGCGATGCCATTGAATCGCTGGCGGCGGTGCCGACTCGCGTCAGTGGTCAATGCCGTTTCCGTGACATTATGGAAGTGCGTTATCGCACTGGCTGTGCGGTGTTGGTGGAAGATTCCGGCGATGTGAAAGTCGTCGGTGATACCCAACTGTATCGCAGTCTGCTCGGTCAGCGCGCGGCCTGATCGAAAGGCGACACCAGGCGAGTGTCCTCGTCTGGTGTCGCTGCTCTTCTAACTCTCCACCGGTTCCAGCATGGCCAGATGCTGATACAGCGTTTCGGTCAATTCTTTGATGGTCATCGCCTGTTCGGCCGTCATACCGGTACGGCAATAGAACAGTTCCGGCACGCTTTGCGCCTCTCGCTGCTTGTTGCGTCCTGCCTGGGTCAACTGAATCACTCTTTGACGTTCATCGCTTTGCGACCGTTTGCGTTCAATCAAACCTTTCTGTTCCAAGCGTTT
This sequence comes from Saccharospirillum sp. MSK14-1, assembly GCF_003054965.1. GTDB lineage: Bacteria > Pseudomonadota > Gammaproteobacteria > Pseudomonadales > Natronospirillaceae > Saccharospirillum. The sequence goes on along the minus strand of NZ_MIES01000033.1, from coordinate 1,520,188 downwards.
CAGAATCGGCGTCAGACTGCCCGAGTCAAATCGCGTCTGCCGCACCAGTTCTTTGACGGCAATGCCGTCCGCTTCCCAAAGCGCCAACATCACCAGATACTGTGGATAGGTCAGATCCAACGGCTCGAGTAACGGCCGGTAGGCGCGCACCATGGCGTTAGTGGCCGAATACAGGGAATGGCAGATCTGGTTACTGAGGGTTTGTTCCGGGCGGGTGCTCATGGTCGTGGTTCGTTGAAGTGTGCAAGTATTTTGCGCACAAGGTATTGACGGGTCAAGTGAATCGGCATAAAGTTTGCGCACAAGATACTTGCTGGCAAGCAAAAAGGAGAAAGACTATGAAAATCGTACTGATTGTGTTGTTGGTTCTGCTGGCGCTGGTCGCGCTGAATATCCTGACCATCATTGTGCAGAACAATAAAGTGCCGGAACTGGGCCATGACAATGGCAAATTGAAAGCCCTGAGCAAGAAGCCCAATGCCGTTTCTACTCAAGCGGATGATGAAGAGCGTCGTGTACGCCCGTGGCCGTTCAAAGCTGACCAGACCACAACCCGGGCAGCCATTTTGGACGCGGTAAAAGCCTATGGTGGCGCCGAAGTCATCACCGTTGAAGACGACTACGTCTATGTGGTGTTCACCACCGCCAAGATGCATTTCCACGATGATGTTGAGTTCTATCTGGACAGCGAAGCCCAGCAAGTGCATTTCCGTTCCGCCAGCCGCGCCGGTTATTCCGATATGGGTCTCAATCGCCAGCGTTATGAAAAACTGACGGAACTCTATACCCAGGCCGAGGTCTGATCCGCTATGAAAGCTTACGATTTGATTGTCATCGGCACCGGCGCCGCCGGTTTAACCGCCGCCTTTACCGCCCTCGGGTTTGGTAAGCGCGTGCTGGTGGTGGAAAAAGATCGTCCCGGCGGTGAGTGCACCTGGTCCGGTTGTGTGCCTTCGAAGGCGCTCATCAACCAGGCCAAAGCCATTCATACTGCCCGCCAGTTTGCCGACGTACCGGTCGATGGCGCGGCGGTGCTGGAGAGGGTTCGCGGCGTCAGCGAACGGGTGTATCTGGATGAAACGCCTGAGGTGCTGGAAAAGGCCGGGGCGGATTATCTGAATGGCACGGCGCGGTTTATCGATGCCCATCATATTGAGGTTGATGGTCAGCAGATTGAAGGCCGTAAGTTCATTCTGGCGACTGGCAGCCGGCCGATGGTGCCGCCTATTGATGGCCTCGACAGCGTCGATTACCTGACCAATGAAAGCGTCTTTCAGCAAACGGAGTTGCCCCAGTCGGTGCTGGTACTCGGTGGCGGTGTGATCAGCATGGAGCTGGCGCAGGCGATGAATCGCCTGGGTGTGACAGTCACCATTGTGGAGATGGCGCCGGAAGTGTTGCCGCGTGAAGAACCTGAATTTGCCGCTGCGCTGCGTGAGCGTTTGCAGGGCGAAGGCGTTCGCTTTGAAGTCGGTACCAAGGCGGTGGAAGTGACAGCGTCGGACGCAGGCACGACCTTGGTAGCCGAACGCGAGGGTCAAACGTTGGAATTCAGCGCCGAGCGGATACTGGTGGCGCTGGGTCGTAAAGCCAATGTTGAGAATCTGGGTCTGGAAAACGCTGGTGTACAGGTTGATCGTGGTCTGGTGCTGAATAAGCAACTGCGTACCACCGCGAAAAACATCTACGCCTGTGGTGATGTGGCCGGGCCGTACTTGCTGAGTCATATGGCCAATTATCAGGGCAAAATTGCGGCTATGAACGCCATTTTGCCGCTGCGTCGTTCGGTCAATTACGACCACGTCAGCTGGGCGATTTTCACCGATCCGGAATTTGCCCGCGCCGGTTTAACCGAAGCCGAAGCGCGCGAACATTATGGCGACAGCATCCGTGTTTATCATTACGACATGGCCGAAAAACTCGACCGCGCCAAGACCAAAGCCGGCGATGGGGGTCGCATTAAGTTGATTATCAGTTCACGCGGCAAAGTGCTGGGCGCTCACATATTGGCCGAGCGTGCGGGTGAGTTGATCGCCGAGGTGCAGGTGCTAAAAACACTGGGGCTGAATTTCGGCAAACTGCAGGGGGTCATTCATCCGTACCCGACCTATGCCGACAGTTTGCGCCAGATGTCACAGCAGGTTTTTCTGGATAACATTTTTCTACATCCAGTGGTGCGTTTTGCTCGTAAGTTAGTGGGTAAGTAGCAATCAGGCGGTGCGCCGCCATTCCCCAGGCCCGCGTTTTCCCCCTTTCTCGCGGGCTTCTTTTTTTTCTTTTTAAGCCAATCCCTTTGGCTGTCCTTGGTTTCCTATCTCGGCTCTGTTTAAATCCCTGCCTTCGTTGTACCCCTGGAGCCTGTCATGACCGCCATTGTTACCCCCGAACTCACCGTAAGAGGCACCTGGGCCGGGTTCTGGCGGCTGTTACCGCTGTCGTTGTTTGTGGTGGCTTTTGGCTTGGCCTTTGGTCTGGCGGCGGTGCAAACCGGATTGTCACCGGCTGAAACGGTCTTAATGAGCATGACGGTCTTTGCGGGCACCGCTCAGTTTGCGGCGCTGGATTTGTGGGAAGGGCAGGTGCCAGTGTTCACCTTGCTGGTGACGACGTTTGCCATTAACGCCCGTCATCTGCTGATGGGCGCCAGTCTTTATCCCTGGCTGCGCAAACTGCCGATCGGCAAGCGCTATGCGTCCATTCTGGTGCTGTCAGACGCCAACTGGGCGATGACGCTGAACGATTTTCAGGGTGGTCACAGCCGTAACCTGGGTTTGCTCCTGGGCGGTGGGATTGCTCTCTGGTGCACCTGGATGACCGGCACCTTGTTGGGTATGGCCGGTGGCAGCGCCATTGCGGAGCCGGAAGTTTTTGGTCTGGATATGGTGATGGGCTGCTTTATGTTGGCCATGGCACTGGGCGGGCGTAAAAACGCGCGCATGATTACCGCCTGGCTGGTGGGCGGTTTGGCCGCTTTGTCCGCCTATTTATGGTTGCCCGCCAACACCCATGTGGTGATCGGCGCGCTCGCTGGCGGTCTGGTCGGTGTGTTCTGGCTGGAGGGCGAGCGATGATCGGTATCGATGCGTTTGGCGGTTACGGCGGTTTGATACTGATCGGCCTGATGGCCATGGTGACCCTGGTAACGCGCTTTGGTGGCGTCTGGATTATGTCGTTTATCCCCATCAGCCGGCGCGTGGAAAGCTTTATTAACGCCATGTCCGGTTCGGTGCTGATCGCCATTCTGGTGCCGGTGGCCGTGGAAGGCGATAGCGCGGCGCGCTTGGCGTTACTGGCAACCGCGGCGGTCATGCTGGCGACGCGGCGTACCATGCCGGCCATTGCGGCGGGTATTGTTACTGCGGCGGGCTGGCGCTTTCTATTCGGTTAGTCCTTATCAGCGCAAACGGGCGCAAGGCCTGCGCCCGCGGTGTTATCTCGGCCTTTCCATTCCCATGAATCAGCTCTCTGTATGGGTGGCTCAGAGGTTCCCTAGGCGGAACTGGCCGATCAACTGACGCTGGTCGGATGCCAGTCGCGTTAGTTTTTCGCTGTTGGTGGCGGCTTCGCCAGCGGTCTTGGCCAAGTCGTCCGCCATGTCGGAAATGTGCACCACGTTTTGAGTGACTTCCCGGGCAACCGCGCTTTGCTGCTCGGAGGCAGTGGCGATGGATTGGCTCATGTCGTTGATGTCCGCCAGACGCTGTACCATGGCGGCCAGCGATTCGCCGGTGCGTCGCGATTGTTCGGCCGAATTGCGCGACAATTCGCGGTTGTTGGACATAATCTGCACTGCGTTCTGGGCGCGTTGACGCAGTCGGTCGATCATGTCACGAATGTCGCCAGCGGATTGTTCTGAGCGGTTGGCCAGGTTGCGCACTTCTTCGGCCACGACCGCAAAACCACGCCCTTGTTCGCCCGCACGGGCCGCTTCGATGGCTGCATTCAGCGCTAACAAATTCGTCTGTTCAGCGATCTCCTGAATCACGTCGAGCACCGATTCAATCTGCTGGCTTTCTTCGCTCAGGCTGGTTACGACGGCTTCGGCTTCCTGCTGGGCGCGATCCAGATCCTGGCTGTAACGAATGTTGGTTTCCATGCTCGCCATGCTGTCTTCGGCCGCTTGTGTGACCTCGGCCACTTCGCTGCGGGTGCGTTCAGCATTACCAGCCACTTCGCCAACAGCGGCTTCCATTTCAGTGATGGCGGTCGCCACCGAACCGGTCTGCTGTTGCTGCTGTTCGACGCTCTGACGCGTTTGGTCGCTGGTCCCGGACGCGGCGGTTGCCAGTGAAGAAATGGTGTCGGATGACGTGCGGATCTCGCGGATGACTTCGCTCAGTCGGTCGGCTAATGCATTGACGCCCGCGCCAATGCGGCCAATTTCATCGCTGGATAAATGCGCCACGCGATCTGTTAAATCGCCCTCGGATAACCGCTCCAGTGTATGGAGGGTGCGTTTGAGTGGCGCGCGCATTGAACGGACCACGGATGCGCCAACGAGCACTGATAAACCCAACGCGAAGAACAACATCAACAGCGTCAGACGTTGAGCGTTAGTGGCGGTGTTTTCTGCCTCAAGCCCGGCTTGCTGAGTCAGTTCACGAATGCCGTTAATGATGCCATCGAGAATGCCCAGGCTGGCGGTCATGTTGGCATCCATTTCCTGCATCAGTAAGTTGCCCTGGCTGGAAAAGCGCACGTAGTGTTTGTGGCTTTGGAACAGACCGCTGTGCCCTTCGGTTGCCTCATGGAGTACCTCGATATAAGGCGCAATCACTTCAACATAGGCGGCGTTGTCTTCACGCATCGACGCCAGTTTGGCGTCCAGTTGCTGCAGGATAATATCCAATTCGGCTTCGGTGCTGTTGATGCGATCTACCCGAGAAATGGCCAGCGAGCGTTGCAACATGGATTGCGCCGACTCGGCCTGTTGCATCACGGTTTGCAGGTCCCATTGCAGGCCGGATTGCCCCAAGGCTTCGGCCTGGCTGGATAACGAACCCAGATCGCCGCTGAAAAATGCCCAGTCATTATTGAACAATTGGGCTTCAGTGAGCGCGCGCTGACGAGCTTCGATGCGGTCGGCGTGCAAATCAAGATGACGCTCGGCCTGAGTGAAGAGGGTATGTGCCATCCCCGCTTGATTCGACAGCTGTTCATGCAGGTTGGGGTAGCTTTGCAGTCGTCCATCCAGGTCGCTGGCCAGGGTCTGGTAGGTGTCGCGAACGGTCTGATATTGCGTTCGCAGCAACGCCCGACGGTCGTCTTCTTCGGCATTGGCGTGGGAAGTGACGGCCCGGTTACTTTCCTGCAATAGGCTGCGCAATCGATTGGTATCGTCCAGCAGACTGCCCAAATGGCTGGAGGCCAGTTCCATTTGTTCCGACAGTTTGTTTTCGACGCTGATCGAGTAAAGAGTGATGGCGGAAAAGATTAACAGCAGGGCGGCAAACCCGGCTACAACGCGGGCAATCAGGGAGAGTTTCATGTTGGGCTAGGTCCGCGATACAGCAAGAGTCGAGCGATCAAGGCTAAGCGAAGGGGGCGAGGGTGTCTATAGGGCTTGAGCGCGAGAGACGCATAACGGCAGGCGCTAAACGCCTAACCGGCGTCTCCCGTCATGCGTCAAGCAGCTGGCCTATCCGGCCAGCTTATCTTTAAGCAACTGATTCACCTGACCCGGGTTAGCCTGGCCTTTAGACGCTTTCATCACCTGGCCGACGAAGAAGCCAAAGACTTTGTCTTTGCCGGAGCGGTATTGTTCAACCTGTTCGGGGTTGGCGGCGATGACTTCGTCGATCATGGCTTCGATCGCGCCGGTATCGGTGACCTGTTTCAGGCCGCGTTTTTCGATGACTTCATCCGCGCTGCCTTCACCGGCGGCGATGCCTTCAAACACCTGCTTGGCCAGCTTATTGGACACGGTGTTGTCTTGAATGCGCTGAATCAGCTGACCCAGATGTTCGGCGCTGACTGGGCTGTCGGCGACATCGACTTCGTCGCGGTTGAGCAGAGCGGCCAGTTCACCCTGACACCAGTTGGCGGCCAGTTTGGCGTCGCCACAGATTTTCACGACCGCTTCAAAATAGTCAGCCATGGCACGGCTGGCGGCGAGCACGGTGGCGTCGTAGTCAGACAGACCGTAGTCGTTCTGGAAGCGCGCGATCTTGGCGTCCGGCAGTTCCGGTAATTGGTCGGCTACGGCCTGAACGTAGGCGTCATCGATTTCCACCGGCAGCAGGTCCGGCTCGGGGAAATAGCGGTAGTCGTTGGCGAACTCTTTGGAGCGCATCGACCGGGTTTCATTTTTGTCGGCGTCGTAAAGGCGCGTTTCCTGAACGATGTTACCGCCGTCTTCGATCACATCGATGTGCCGCTGCACTTCGACGTTGATGGCTTTTTCCACAAAGCGGAAGGAGTTGACGTTTTTGATTTCGGTACGCGTGCCCAGCTCGGTGGTGCCTTTGGGGCGGACCGAGACGTTGGCGTCGCAACGCATCGAACCTTCGGCCATATTGCCGTCGCTGATGCCGATGTAGGTCACGATGGAGTGAATCTTGCGCAGATACGCCACGGCTTCTTTGGCGTTGCGCAGTTCCGGTTCGGAAACAATTTCCAGCAGCGGTGTGCCGGCACGGTTTAAATCGATACCGGACATGCCTTCGAAATCTTCGTGCAGCGATTTACCCGCGTCTTCTTCCAGATGCGCGCGGGTAACGCCAATGGTGCGGTGGCTGCCGTCGTCGAGCACGATGTCCACTTCGCCTTTGCCGACGATGGGGTGGTCCATCTGCGTGATCTGGTAGCCTTTGGGCGAATCGGGATAGAAGTAGTTTTTGCGATCGAAGACAGAGCGCTTGCCGATGTCGGCATCAATGGCCAGACCAAAGGCAACCGCTTTACGCAGCGCGCCTTCGTTGAACACCGGCAGAGTGCCGGGCATGGCCAGGTCGACCAGACTGGCCTGGCTGTTAGGCTCAGCACCGAAGCGGGTGGCTGAGCCGGAAAAAATCTTGGACTGGGTGGAGAGCTGTACGTGGATCTCCAGTCCGATGACGATTTCCCATTCCATCTTTGGGTCCTCTGGAAGTTCGTAGGTGAGCCACCGAGGGCTCGCCTGAATCAGGTTTCAGCCTTAAGCCGGTGTTTTGGTGTGCCAGTCGGTTGCTTGCTGGAAGCGATGACCGATGTTCAACAAACGGCTTTCGTCAAAATAGTTGCCAATCAGTTGCAGACCCACCGGCAGGCCGTCGACCTGACCGCAGGGCAGGGCCAGACCGGGTAAGCCAGCGAGGTTGACCGAGAGGGTGTAGATGTCCTCCAGGTACATCGACACGGGGTCACCGGATTTCTCGCCCAGATTCCAGGCCGGAGACGGCGTGGTCGGGCCGAGGATGACATCGACATCCTCGAAGGCGCGCTGGTAGTCGTCTTTGATCAGGCGGCGCAGCTGCTGAGCCTTACGGTAATAGGCATCGTAATAGCCAGCTGACAGCGCATAGGTGCCGACCAGGATGCGGCGCTGAACTTCATCGCCAAAGCCTTCACTGCGGGTGCGCTTGTACATGTCTTCCAGATCAACCGGGTCGTCACAGCGATGGCCATAACGCACACCGTCATAACGCGACAGGTTGGTCGAGGCTTCCGCCGGGGCGATGATGTAGTAGGCCGGAATCGACAGTTCGGTGCGCGGCAGGGAAATTTCCTGAACCACCGCACCCTGGCTTTCTAACTCTTTGACCGCGGCCATAACCGCCGCGCGAATGCCGTCGTTCAGGCCATCACCAAAGTATTCTTTGGGCAGGCCGACGCGCAGACCGTTGAGCGGTTTGTCCAGATTGGCGCAGTAGTCCTCGACCGGTACATCCATGCTGGTGGTGTCTTTGGCATCGAAACCGGCCATGACGTTGAGCATCATGGCGGCGTCTTCAGCGGTGCGAGTCAAGGGGCCGCCACAGTCCAGTGACGAACCAAAGGCGATCATGCCCCAGCGCGAAACACGGCCGTAAGTGGGCTTTAAACCGGTCAGGTTGCAAAAAGCAGCAGGCTGACGAATGGAACCGCCGGTGTCGGTGCCGGTTGCGGCGGCGGCCAGACCCGCCGCAACCGCTGCGGCGGAACCGCCGGAGGAACCACCGGGAACCGTGTCGCGATTCCAGGGATTGCGAGTCGGGCCGTAGAACGAACTTTCGGTGGACGAACCCATGGCGAATTCATCCAGGTTGGCCTTGCCGAGGGTCACCGTGCCAGCCGTTTTGAAGCGCTCGGTGACGGTGGATTCGTAAGGCGCAATAAAGTTGTCGAGCATTTTAGAGCCGCACGAAGTGCGCACGCCTTCGGTACAAAAGATGTCTTTGTGTGCGATCGGCACACCGGACAATGCACCGGCTTCACCTTTGGCGCGAGCTTCATCAGCGGCGGCAGCACTGGCCAAAGCCGATTCTTCGGTGACGGTGATGTAAGCGTTGGTATCGGTGTCGGCGGCGATGCGATCCAGGAAATGGCGTGTCAATTCAACGCTGCTGAATTCACCGGCGGCGAGGCCGTCCGACAGTTGTTTCAGAGTTTTGTGTTCCATGGTCAATGTAGGGCTCACTCTATAACTTTCGGGACCAGATAGAGGCCGTCGGTGGTGCTTGGCGCTACGCCCTGATAGGCATCGCGCTGGTTGCTTTCGGTAATTTCATCGGCACGGACGCGGGCGGTGGCATCGAGGGGATTGGCCAGGGGTTCGACGCCGGAGGTGTCGACTTCCTGCATGCGATCCACCAATGTCAGGATGCTGTTCAGGCTCGCCAGAGTGGCTGGCATTTGATCGTCGCTGACTTTCAGGCGGGCCAGGTGGGCCACGATTTCAACCTCGTTACGATCAAGGCTCATGGGTGTCTCCTTAGGATGACATCGACTGGCTGGGTTGGAATGTCGTCGAAGTGACGCTGCGTGCACAAAAGGCACGCTAAATATTTGAAAGCGCGTAAGTTATCATATTTACAGCTTGCCCAACATCCCCGCCATTGATACATTGCGAGGCTGTTTAGTGGGGTTGATAGTGCTTTTTAATTAGCGCTGATTCGGCATGCCGGAACAGTCATTTTGACCCCCACCGCAGCCATCGGAACTGGAATTGTCAAATCATGTTTAAAAAGATTCGGGGAATGTTTTCGAGCGATCTGTCGATCGACTTGGGAACGGCGAACACCCTCATCTACGTACGCGATCGCGATATTGTCCTTAATGAACCTTCTGTTGTAGCCGTGCGCATGACCGGCAACCAGAAAACGGTTGCCGCTGTGGGCGAAGAAGCCAAGCGCATGCTGGGCCGTACGCCAGGTAGCATCCAGGCGATTCGTCCTTTGAAAGACGGCGTTATTGCCGACTTCCACGTCACCGAAAAAATGCTGCAGCACTTTATTTCCAAAGTGCATGAGAATTCCTGGTTTGCACCCAGCCCGCGCGTGTTGATCTGTGTGCCGTGTAAATCCACTCAGGTGGAACGTAAGGCGATTCGTGAATCCGCTTACGGTGCGGGTGCGCGTGAAGTTTTCCTGATCGAAGAGCCAATGGCCGCAGCCATCGGTGCCGGCCTGCCGGTTGAAGAAGCTCGTGGCTCCATGGTCGTGGACATCGGTGGTGGTACCACTGAGATCGCCGTTATTTCCTTGAACGGTGTGGTGTACGCCGAATCCGTTCGCGTCGGTGGTGACCGTTTTGATGAAGCCATCATCGCTTACATCCGTCGCAACTACGGCTCGCTGATCGGTGATTCCACGGCCGAGCGCATCAAGATTGAGATCGGTTGTGCCTACCCGGGTACTGAAATTCGCGAAATCGACGTTCGCGGTCGTAACCTGGCTGAAGGTATTCCGCGCAGCTTTACCCTCAATTCCAATGAGGTACTCGAAGCCCTGCAGGAAAGTCTGTCTGCTATTGTTTCAGCGGTGAAAGGTGCGCTGGAACAAACACCGCCGGAATTGGCGTCGGATATCGCCGAACGCGGTCTGGTCTTGACCGGTGGTGGTGCCATGCTGCGCGATCTGGATAAATTGCTCAGCGAAGAAACGGGCTTGCCGGTATTGATTTCCGACGACCCGCTGACCTGTGTCGCCCGTGGCGGTGGCCGGGCACTGGAGCTAATGGATGAGCGCATCTTCGATTTCACCTCTGACTGATCGTTTGTAGGAGGCTGTCATCAGCGCGCTCTTCACTGCCGGCCCCCAGCATGGTTATCGCCTGCTGGTGGCCGTTGTTTTTGCCATCACCTTAATGACGCTCGACGCTCGTTTTACTCAGCTCGATTACGTCCGCCAAGGTCTTTCCTATCTGGTTTCTCCCGTCCAGCAACTGATTCGTTTGCCGACCGATATGGTGCAATGGTCGAGTCAGACCTTTGCCGAGCGTGACGAACTGCTCGACGACAACCAGTCACTGCGCAGTCAGGTGTTGATCCTGCAACAAAAAGTGCAGCAACTGGCCGTGTTGCAGGCGGAAAACCAGCGTCTGCGTTCACTGCTGGGCGCAACCGAACGTTTTGAAGCGTCTTATCTGACCGCTGAGATGATCAGCATCGACCCCGACCCCTTTACTCACCAGGTGATCATTAACCGTGGCGCCCAGGATGGTGTGTATATGGGCCAGGCAGTGCTTGATGCGACCGGTCTGTTTGGGCAGGTGATTCAGGTGGATTCGTTGTCATCGCGGGTGTTACTGGTGGCCGATGCCAACCACGCCGTGCCGGTGCAGGTGAATCGCAATGGCATGCGTTCTATTTTGGTCGGCACTGGCGATCTGACCAGTCTGGAACTGGAATTCGTACCGGAAACGGCAGACATCCAGGTGGGTGATTTGCTGATGACCTCCGGTTTGGCCAGTCGGTTCCCGGAAGGTTATCCGGTTGCTGAAGTTCAGGCGGTGGAACACAACCCCGGTGAAGCGTTTGCTCAGATTCGTGCGCGTCCGCTGGCGGCGTTAGCGCGTAGCCGGAACCTTCTGCTGGTGTTTAAAGATGGCGAGGAGGTCAACCGATGAGACAACGTGCTAACCAGCCTCGGGCGCTCTGGGTTATTGCGGTTTCTTTCTTCGTAGCGTATTTGCTGGCCGCTGTGCCACTGCCGCATGTGATTGCTCTGGGTCGGCCAGACTGGGTCGGCCTGTTTCTGATTTTCTGGGTGCTGGCTGTACCCGAGCGCGTCGGCGTATTCATCGGCTTTTGTGTCGGAATACTGCAGGACGTGGTGATGGGGACTTATTTAGGCACCTTCGCACTGGCGTATTCGGCGCTGGCCTACGTGGTGTTGGTACTGCACCTTCGTTTACGCATGTACCCGTTGCTGCAGCAGGCGGTGGTGGTTTTTATGATCATCGCTCTCAGTCAGATTCTGGTGCAATGGTTTAAGAGTTTCTTTAACGCTGGTTTTGATGCCGGTATGCATTTGTTGCCGGCGGTCATCAGCGCCGTTTTTTGGCCCTGGATTTATATTTTGCTGCGTTCGGTTCAGGTGCAATTTCGCGTGCAATAGCATTCACGCACTGGCGAGAATCCTGTATGAAACTTTATTTGGCGTCGCAGTCACCAAGACGCAAACAATTGCTGGCCGATTTGGGTGTTGAGTTTGAAGTTTTGCCCATTGAGGTCGATGAAAGTACAACGGCATTAGAAAGTGCTGAAGAGTATGTTGCGCGTTTGGGCGAAGCCAAAGCGCGTGCCGGCCTTGATGTTTTGGCGGGCCGTGGTGAGTCGCAGGTGTTGACGCTGGGTTCTGATACCACCGTTGTGGCCGATCAGGATATTCTCGGTAAGCCGCGCGACTATGATGATTTTGCCGATATGATGGAGCGTCTGTCGGGTCGTTCGCATCGGGTATTTACGTCGGTGGCCGTGGCCTCACACGATTCGGTTGATCTGAAAGTGGTGGAGTCACGTGTGGTCTTTGCCGAGCTTGAACCTCAGGCGATACGCGCTTATTGGGACAGCGGTGAACCCCAGGACAAGGCCGGAGGGTATTCAGTTCAGGGGCTCGGCGCAGTTTTTATCAAACGTATTGAAGGCAGCTATTCTGCCATTGTCGGTCTGCCGCTGCGCGAGACGGCCCAATTGTTGACCAAGCGCGGTTTGCAGGTTTGGTCTGGAGCGCTGGAACGGGTCTGAGCGCGGTTGTGACGGCCACGGCTCGACGCCGACGCAACCAAAGGACACACACATGAATTCGGAAGTTCTGGTCAATGTGACCCCCATGGAAACCCGGGTGGCCGTGGTCGAAAACGGTGCCGTTCAGGAAGTCATGATTGAACGCGAACAGACCCGGGGCATTGTCGGTAACATCTATCGCGGCAAAGTCGTGCGGGTGCTGCCCGGCATGCAGGCGGCGTTTGTTGATATCAACCTGGAACGCGCGGCTTTTATTCACGCCTCCGATATCGATGCCAGTCGCGGTGATGGCGACGGTCAGAAATCCATTCAATCCTTGGTGCGCGAAGGCGAATCGATCACGGTTCAGGTGATTAAAGACCCCATTGGTACCAAAGGCGCCCGCCTAACCACTCAATTGTCAGTTCCTTCGCGCTATCTGGTTTATATGCCGGACAGTCATCATATTGGTGTGTCACAACGCATTGAAGGTGAAGACGAGCGTGAGCGTTTGCGCACGGCGGTGGCCAAAGCCAAAGAGGCCGAGGAAATTGAGCAGGGTGGTTATATTCTGCGCACGGCGGCAGAAGGCATCGGTGAAGCAGAAATTCAATCCGATCTGAATTATCTCAAACGGGTTTTCCGGGTGTTGAATGAGCGCATTGCGACCACACCGGGCCCGGCCATTATCTACGAAGACTTGCCGCTGTATTTAAAAGTGGCCCGCGATCTGGTGCGCGCTGATGTGGAAAAAATACGCATCGACTCGCGCGAAACCTTTACCAAGGTGATCGACTTTGTGCGCAAATATACGCCGGAAGTCGAGCCGGTGTTTGAATATTATCCGGGTGAACGTCCCATCTTTGAAATGTTCTCGGTTGAAGACGAAATCGCCCGAGCGTTGGGGCGCAAAGTAGAACTGAAATCCGGTGGCTATTTAATCATCGATCAGACCGAAGCCATGACCACGGTCGATGTAAACACTGGCGCTTTTGTCGGCCATCGCAATCTTGAAGAAACCATTTTTAAAACCAATCTGGAAGCGGTCACCGCCATTGTGCGTCAGCTTCGTTTGCGCAATTTGGGCGGCATTATCATCATCGATTTTATCGACATGGAAGACACCGAGCATCAGCGTCAGGTGTTGCGCATGTTGGAGAAAAATCTGGAGCGCGATCACGCCAAAAGCAAAGTCACCGGTGTATCAGAGTTGGGGTTGGTTGAAATGACCCGCAAGCGCACCCGTGAAAGTCTCGAGCATATGCTGACGGAAACCTGTCAGGTCTGTAGTGGTCGAGGTCGTCAGAAAACCGCCCAAACGGTGTGCTACGAAGTGTTCCGGGAAATTTTGCGTGAAGAACGCGCCTACAATAATGATCAGTATTTGGTGCTGGCCTCACAAGAAGTGGTTGATCGTTTGTTGGACGAAGAATCGTCGAACGTTGCCGACCTTGAAGAATTTATCGGCAAGCCGATTCGCTTTCAGGTAGAGCCCATGTATACCCAGGAACAGTTCGATGTCATTTTGCAGTAAGGCGCCGATCACCACAGGACTGAAACGCGCCCGATGATTCCGATTCGTTTTGGCCGGGCGCTGCTGTCCGCCTTGCTTAAGGTTTTTGCCTTTTGGGTATTGCTGGTGGCTGCCTATTTGGCGTTGGGTCGCCAGTTCTTTCCGGAAATTGAACATTACGACGAACAGCTCTCTGCCATCCTGTCGCAGAAGCTGGGCGTTGACGTGCGCATTGGTGCACTGGAAGGTCAGTGGCAGCGTTTTAATCCGGTATTGATCGCGCAAGACGTGGTGATCGGTGATCAGATTGAAGTCGATCGGCTGTTGTTGGAACCGGCGATCGTACAATCGCTGGTCACGCTTTCTCCGGTCTTTGGTCGCTTTGAACTGTCGGGTTTCAGCGCACATTTAGAGCAGCGCCCCAATGGCTGGCGTATGTTGGGATTGAGCAACCCGAGTGCCGACAGCGGCTCTAACCAGAGCGGCGAATCGAGCCGGGTGTCGGTGGAACGGCTGGCCAGCCTGATTCGCCAGCAGCGTCAAGTCAGCTTCACCGATCTGACGCTGACCATTCAACCTCAGGATTTGCCTCAAACCACCCTGGTCCTCAGTGAAGGTCGTCTGACCGGTTCCGGTGAAAGCAACTGGTTGCGTGCCGATGCCCATCTGGTACGAGACACCTTGGATGTTCCATTGGAGTTGCAGGCAGAAAGCGTCCGCAGCGACGGTGACTATCAGGTGGATCTGTATGCGCGGCACGGCGCTTTCGATTTCGCACCCTGGCTGAAAAGCCGCTTCCCCTGGCTGGCTGAACTGGATGTGGCGGGGGAGTACTGGCTGAGTCTGCGCCAGGATCGCTGGCAGGATTTGACCATGAGACTGCAGACCGATCAGATGCAGCTGCAAGGCAGTCAGGCGCACTTGAGTTTGAACAATGCCCAAACCGAACTGTATCTCAGCCGTGCCGATAACGGTTTTGATCTATGGGTGAACCAGCTGGAACAGCAATGGTCGCTGGACGACCAACCGCTGGATCACGCGAATGTGCCGGTCCAGGCGCGTTTGCAACAGCGCGATGGCCAATGGCAGGCGCAGTGGGATCGATTGCCGACACAGCCCCTGAGCGCCTGGATGGGGCTTCATAACGGTGGTGGTTTCTGGCGACAAGCCTTGCCTTATGGCGAATTACGCCAAGGTTGGCTGAGTGTCGATCGTGCCGATCCAGGCAGCGTGCAATTGTACGCCGAGGTCGCGGGTGCTGGCATGCAACCGGCGTCCGGTGCGCCCGGCTTGCAGGGTCTGAATGGCCAGTTGCAGGTTGCTCATCACCGTGCGTTATTGCGTTACGACGATCGCCAGCTCGATTTTAATTTACCCAACATCTACGACGATCCCTTTGTTTTTGACCGCCTAGCGGGCGAACTGAATGTCAGCTGGTGGCCTGGACTGGGGGTGCAATTGGCATCACGGCATCAAGCCTGGCTGGCTGCAGACGCTGAACAGCAACAGGCTGGCGTGTCAGATTTGCCCATGGCGGCGCGCTGGAAGCTGAACATTCCGCTGGGTAACCGCGAGCGCGAGCTGGGCTATCAGCTGGCCATCGAAGTGCCACAGGCGCCGTTGAGCTGGGTACAGCGACTGCGCCCGGATCACCAAATACCGGAAAACGCCCGGGATTGGATTGCCGGTGAAATTCTGGCCGGCGACTTCACCGATCTAACCTTTGCCCTGACGACCTCAAATCGACAGGGGCGTCTGGTGCAGACCGGCCTGAGTCTCGACGCCGATTTCAACGCCGCTCAGGTTCGGATCGCTCCAGACTGGCCGTTGCTGAATGAAGGCGAAGGTCGCCTGATGGTCGGGCTCGACCGGCTTGATGTGGACGCCCAGTCCGGTCGTATGGCCGGGTTGTCTCTCAATGAAGGGCAGTTGGGTTTCCCCTATCGTGAGCAACGACTGGCGTTGGAACTGGATGTTGGCGGTCCGGCAGCGGCCACGCTGGATTTGTTTCAAAAAGGCCCTTTGTCAGACCTGAGCGGTGGCAATTTAGTCGACTGGCGCGCCAGTGGTGACACTCAGGCCCAGGTTAAGTTGTCGATTCCACTGAACGGTGAGCCACTGCAAGGCAATGTCCAAGGCCAGCTGAATAACGGGCAGTTGACGTTGCCGGAGCAACAACTGGAGATCAAACAACTCAGTGGCGAACTGAACTACAACAGTGAACAGGGGCTGTACTCCAACCGCCTGAATGGTCAGGTGTTCAGCACACCCTACCGGGCAAGCTTGCGTACCATTCAGCAGGATCAAGCCGATGCCATTGAACTGACTGTTGCTGGTAACGCACCGTTGGCGGATTGGGGGCGCTGGCTGAACGATCCCTGGCTGTCGGCGCGACCTGAGCGTACGGCCGCTCGCGCCCGAATGCGGTTTGGCCGAGACATCGATATCGACATCCAGTCCGACCTGATCGGTGTGCCGCTGGCCTTGCCCGAGCCCTTGGGTAAAACCGCCAGTGAAACTGCGCCATTAACGGTTCGGCTGCATCGCGGTTCAGCGCAACCTGGGTGGCGGGTGAATCTGGATTACCGTGACGCCTTGGCAGCCGAACTTGAACTGAACGCTCAAAATGCTTTTGAACGCGGCACCGTGGCCATCAATCAGCCATTACGGATGCGTCCGGGTGAGCGTGGGTTGTTCATCGATGCGCAGGTGGACGAGGCCGATCCAGCGGCTTGGCAGCAAGCGTTGCAGGCGCAGGCTGAACGCTTTGATACGTCGTCGGACCGCCTCAGCACCGACGATACCACCGGGGCCAGCTGGGAGTGGCTGCGTGAAGTGAACTTGAACGGTCGGCGCTGGACCTATCTGGGGCAGCAATGGACGGATCCGAGCATTCAAATTCAGCGGGGTGAGGAAGGCTGGTTAATAACGCTGAGTGCGGTTGAAGTGGGCGGCCGTATTTCGCAACCCTTTAACCCGCAAGATCCGTTATTCATGGACCTCGACTTCCTGGCCCTGCCGTCGCGTGATGACGAGAGTGACGCCGGTGATGAGCCCAGCAACGTTCCCGAAGAGCCGGATTTCCCGGTTGATCCGCTGCAAGCCGCCCGCCCGGAAGACATTCCGCTGATGAACGTGCAAGTGGCTCAGCTGTCAGTCGGGGAGCGCGATCTGGGCAGTTGGCGCGTTGAAGTGGTCCCCGGCGATGACGATGTTCATTTCCGCAACATCCGCGCTGAAATACCGGGGGCGGAATTGAACGGCGGTTTGGTCTGGCGTTATTTGAATGATCGTCACCGTACCGAATTGACTGGTCAGGTTAGCATTGGCGATATCCAGACACTGCTGAACAGTTGGGGCTATGCCCCGGTGTTGGCCAGTAATGGCGGGAATTTCGAACTGAATCTGGGCTGGCAGGGTTCGCCTGCCTTTTTCGATTACAGTCGCTTGGAAGGACGCATTGGTCTGGAGTTGACCGATGGGGCCATTCTCGAACTGGACGAATATGAAGGGGTGAAGTTGGTCGGGTTGTTGAATTTCACCCGGGTCTTGCGCCGGTTGGCGTTTGATTTCTCCGACCTGATCAACGACGGCATTACCTACGACGTGATTCGAGGTGAACTGCTGTTTGATCGCGGTTTTGCCCGTGTTGGTGAACAGCTGATCATTGATGGGCCGGCCACCAAGTTCAGTTTCACCGGTGACGCCGACCTGTTACGCGATCAGATTGATGTCGACATGGTCATGACCGTACCCTTGTCGAGCACCTTCCCATTGGTGGCTTTGCTGGCTGGCGTCACACCTCAGGCCGCGGCGGCCATTTACGTGACGGAGCGGGTGTTCAACAACGAATTGGAGCGTCTGAGCTCCGCCCGGGTGCACGTAACGGGATCGCTGGATGAGCCTGAATTGCGGTTTTACCGGGTGTCCGATGGCAGTCAGGTACCGGCAGGTGCCTTACCGCAGACGGATGAATAATAAGCCACCCAAGCACGTCTGATCTGGCAGAGAACGGAGGTTGGCATGAAATGGTATTTGGCGCAGTTGATCAGTACTCAGGATACCTCGGCGAATGTGCAGGCGGTAGAACGGCACATGCGCGAAGCGGCCGACCAGGGCTGCCATGCGGTGCAGTTGCCAGAAATGTTCGCTCGTTTCGGTACCGCTAAAAATGCCGATATTGCCGAGGCCGAAGGCGATTTTACCGGACCGGTTGGCGAGCCATTACGCGCCTTGGCACAACGCTACGGTATTTGGATTGTGGCGGGCACGGTCCCGGTTCGCATCGCCGAAGAACCTCTGCCACGGGCGCGTCTGCATGTGCTTGATGGCAATGGCGAACTCCGCGCTTATTACGACAAAATTCATTTGTTCGACGCCACCGTTGGCGACGCCCAGGGGCGTTATCGTGAGTCCGATTATTACCAACCCGGCGAGCCGAAGGCGACAACCGTCGATACACCCTGGGGAACTTGGGGGTTGAGTGTTTGCTACGACCTGCGCTTTCCCGAGTTGTACCGTCGCTTGCGTGAGGCAGGCGCGCAGACACTGCTGGCACCGTCGGCCTTTACCTTTAAAACCGGTCAGGCGCATTGGGAATTATTGTGCCGCGCGCGGGCCGTGGAAAACGGCTGCTATCTGGTGGCGGCCAATCAAGGTGGGCAACACGACGCCAAGCGTCACACCTGGGGCCATTCGTTGATGGTCGACCCTTGGGGAGAGGTGACGCAACTGGGCGAAGGCGATGCGGGCTTGGTGGTCGACACGGACATCGAGCGACTGCAAACCGTGCGAGCCAATCTACCGAGCTGGGAAAACCGGCGTTTTTTCTGAATGAGCCGATGGCCGCTGAGTAAACTGACGTCGGTCGGTGACCTCACCCTCTTCATTCAACTGCCCTTCCTCAATGTCAAAACCGCCGTTGGCGTGGACTCTTATCCAAGTCCGGCAGCGCGTGCCGTAACGATCCCCGGTGATGGTTTGAGCTGAGAGCTGACGCTCAATATCGGTGGGTACGCCGGTGGATGGCAGCTGTGCATCGGCAACCGGTGAGCGGTCCGTCAGAACCGAAGCCCGAGCAAAGTCGGTTTCTAACACCGTCGTATCCGTTGCCATTTGCTGACGGGCGAGCAGGGTTTTCGGCCAGGGCGTATCCAACGCATCATTACTCAAAGCATGAATGCCTGGCTGCAACCACTGACCTTGTGGATGATCGGAACTGAACCAGAACAACCGCTGGGCGTTGCCGATAAGCAGGTTGAAGCCGCCATATACCGTTATCTCTGCTTGGATCTCGGTGTGAAAAGTTTCCACGCTGCCGCCAGCGGCGAGGTGACGGAGAAACCGCAGTGGCAGTTCCCCGCGGCTGCGTTCGGCGCGGCGGCCGATGTAGCCAGGGCGAATGTTGGTCAGCAGTGCAACATCGCCTCCTTCACCCATGGCCAACCAGGTGCCGCCGGCTTGTTGATCGCGACCGGCCAGGACGGCGGGCTGTTCGGTGGTCGCAGGCCACCAGTGCATGGGTTCCGTTGGGCGTTCGCGAAATTCATCGCGATTAGCGACCAACAGCAAAGGCACATCGGCCTCAGGCCGCCAGTTCAATACCATCAAGCACATGAGGGCTCCTTTGGCGCGGGGAGACGCTTGACGGAAGACGCAGAACGCTGAAAAAGCGCCGCACCCTCTCCGCTAGCGAGCGTCTACCGTATAGCGTCGAGCGCGCAGCCTTAGCTGCGCATATCGGTTGATTCAAAAATTTTGTCGGCGCTGGCCGCGACAAATCCCTGATACAGCTGGCCTTCGTCATTCAGATAGCGTTTAGCGAATTCGTAATAGCAGGTGGTCACGTCGTGTGTTTCGCCACCGGCAAACTCAAACGGTTGAATGCTGGCTTTGGTGGACCCTTGCTCCAGTAATACGTCGGGTGAGCCTTTAACACGACCACCGCTGGCATTGATGGAAAAGCCCAGGTCTTCCACCAAGGTGTTAATCGAGTCAATGCTGTCGATGTCGCGCAGGGCGTTAACGTCGATGGTGAAGTGGTTGCAACGCAGGCCGATCACACTCAGCCAGGCGGCGTATTCGCTCTCGCTGGCCAGTTGCTGGTAGTCGGCCCACGTCGGCACCGCCCACAGAGGCCCACGCCAGAAAATAGAGGCGTCGTTGACATCGCTCGGGTCAATCTGCTCGATCAGGCCGTCGATTAAACGCTGCGCTTCGGCCGACAATTCTTCCACGCGCAATTCACTGAGAAAGATGCGCGGCTGTTCCGGGTTGGGTGGAATGTAACCGTAAGCATCGAGTTTTTTCTCGGCAAAGTGGTATGGCTCGTAACGCTGATAACCCAGATCGAGAATAAAAGGTTCCAGTTTTTCCAGCGAGATAGGGCCGCGATTAAACGTCCGGAAGGCAACATGATCATTCTGGATGGTTTCACCACGATCACGCAGCGCCTGGGCGATGGTTTCGGCCTGAGGCGTCATGCGGATGTAGTCTTGCCAGAGGTGATCGAAAAAAGTGTCGATGTGCATAGCGGTCTCCACGCTTTTTATTTGTGCTGCAGTCTAGAGTCTGGTTCGGTTGCACGGTTAACAAGGCTAGGCCATTAATTTGTCACAGCGCGACCTTCCCTTGACGCCTTTGGCTGGTTAGGGTGCCTGCTGGATTTTTACAGGAGCTTGGCATGCCCAGTTGGTGGCCTTTTGTACTGGTGTATACCGCCGCTGTCATCAGCCCCGGTCCGGACTTTGCGCTGGTGGTTAAATCGGCCTTAACGCGGGGGCGTCGGGCCAGTACCTTGAACGCACTGGGTATCGGTTGCGGCGTGACCCTGCATACCCTGATTGCGGTGTTGGGTATCAGTGCGCTGGTGCAATCCTCAACCTGGCTAGCCATGACGCTGCCCTGGCTGGGCATCGCTTATCTGCTGTATCTCGGCTGGGGCGGATTGACGGCCATGCCGGCCGGTGAGACCGATCCGCAACTCGCCGCAACCACCGGTCAGGGCGATTTCTGGCGTGGCTTTTTAACCAATGTGCTTAACCCCAAAGCCTTGCTGTTTTTCTCGGCCATCCTGGTGCAATTGGTCAGTGGGTTGAACAGCTGGATGCAGATGGCCCTGGTGTTGTATGTGTTTGTGATAACCAGTGCCTGGTTTGCAGCGGTCGGTCTGGTGTTAGCGCGGCCGGCACTGCGCCAGCGGTTTTTGCGTCGCCGTCATTGGATCGATCGCACCGCTGGCGTTGTGTTTGTATTGCTGTCGTTGCTGTTTGTACTCGACTGGTGGCAACGCTGGATCAGCTGATCAACTCGGTTCTGTGACCAGCAATTCGGCTTCGTGTTTACGCTGGCGGCGAGAACGGCGCATCTGACGCAGGGAATCGATGGAAATAATCAGTAAAGCCAGCCAGATCAACCCGAAGGTAACCAGCTTGGCCGGGCTTAACGGTTCGCCGTAAATAAAGACGGCGGATAAAAACATGCCGCTCGGGGCGATGTATTGGAAGAAACCCAGCGCCGTCAGACTGATGCGGTTGGCGGCGGCGGCGAACAGCATCAGCGGCGTCATCGATACCGGGCCGGCACCGATCAGCAGCAGGTTCAGCCACAGGCTGTTGTTTAAGGGGTTGCTGGTCGGCGTCTGAACGATGAATAAGTACAGCAGTCCGATGGGCAGCAGCAGACCCGTTTCCAGTGCCATCCCGGTCAGGCTGTCGACGCCCAGTTTTTTGCGCACCAGACCATAGACCGCAAAACTGCCCGCCAGCGCCAGTGCAATCCACGGCAACTGACCAAACTGAATCACTTCAAACACCACGGCGGACACGCACAAAGCGGCCGCGAGTGTGCGCACTTTATCGAGCCGTTCGCCAAAGAAGATCATGCCCAGCAAAATGCTCATCAGTGGGTTGATGTAATAACCGAGGCTGGCGCTGAGCATAAAGTTGGCGTTCACCGCCCAGATAAAGAGACCCCAGTTAAAGCCAATCAGCGTCGTTGACGCCAGCAGCGCCCAGAGCGCTTTGCGATTTCGCAAAACGGTGAGCAAGGCCTCGCGACGGCGCAATAGAACAATGATGACCAGCGTAATCAGGAACGACCAGATAATGCGGTGGGCCAGAATTTCCACCGCGGGCACGTCACGGAGAATCTTCAGATACATAGGCGCAATGGCCCAGATGGTGTATGCGAGCAGGGCGTAGATAGCGCCGGTTTTTGTGCTGTTGTCCATGTGCTGTCCTGATGTTGATGGCTGGTACTTGGGGTGAAAATCGTCAAATGTGGTTGAGCGAGTCACGACCGCATTCGGGGCTGTTAATCAGTTGAATCAAGGTGTCGATGGCGTTGAGCAAGGTGTCGCGCTGCAATTGACCGCCGATGCACAGGCGAATTGCCTGGGGTGCTGCAAACTGGCCAGCAGCAAACACTTCAGCGGCTTTGATGCGGATGCGGTGCTCGGCGGCGCGCTCGACGAGGTTAACGGCGCGCCAGGGCGGCGGCAGTTCCAGCCAGACGTTAAAACCACCGCAATGGGCGTCGAGCCCGGCGGCATTGAAGCGTGATTGAATGGCCTGGTGACGCCATTGCAGCTCGGCTTTTTGCGTCGCGATCAGGCGGTCGGCGTAGCCGGAGGTCAGCCACTGGCAGGCGACTTCTGTCGTCAATGGCACCGCCATCCAGCAAGTGGCACGAAAGGCGGCGCTTAATGCGGGAATCCAGCGTTCCGGGCCGCGCATAAAACCAACGTGCAAACCGCCGCACAAGGCTTTCGACAGGCTGGCGATGGTGATGGTCAGTTCTGGATGCCGGGCAGAAAAGGAGGGCGCCTCGGGGTCACCCAGACACCCCTGAACATCGTCCTCAATCACCATGATTTGATACTGGCGGCAAAGCATGGCCAGTTCATCAATGCGTTGCGCAGACATGGCGCCACCGGTCGGGTTGTGTTGTCGCGTCATCAGATAAAGCACGCGCGGCGGCTGGCGTAAGCATTGCGCTTCCAGCGCTTGTGGCAGCATGCCTTCAAAGTCGAACGGCAATGGCATCAACCGCAACCCCTGCTGGTTCGCCGACGCCACCAGGCCCGGGTAAGTAAGGCCCTCACAGGCAACGCCATCACCGGCTTGCGTCAGGCCGAGCAGGGCAACAAAAAAGCCGTGCTGGCCGCCCAGTGTGACCAGCAAATCATCAGCACTGAAATCGCCCAGTCCGGTTTGTTTCAGCCATTGCCGGCCGACTTCACGTTGATGCGGCAAACCGAATTCGGATTGATAGCGCAGCAAGTGCGGCAGGATGGGAGAGTCTTGCAAGCTGACCAGACTCGACTGCAATTGTTCCGCCTGATCAAGCTCCAGCGCCTTGGAAAAGCCCAGGTCGATGCCGGTATCGACGGTGGAATCGGTCACCTGAAAATCGGTGGTCGGCACTGTCGCACCACGGACATAGGTGCCGCTGCCGACGCGCGCTTCAACCAGTCGGCGCCGTTCGGCTTCGGCGTAAGCCCGGGTGACGGTACCCACGGTAACGCCCAGCTCTTCCGCCAGTTGCCGATGAGTCGGTAAGCGATCGCCGGGTTTCAGATCGCCATCCTGCAGGGCCTGTTCGATGCGACTGGCCAACGCTTTGTACTTAGGACCGGTACATTGATCGATATTGAAAATTGTCATGGTTACAAAGATTTGCTTGCAGCCAAATGTCTGCGCATTAGACTGCAATTGTTCCTATTTGCCAAGGCTTCAATGGTTCCGTTTTGCGGATCGATGTGTTGAATCATCTGCAGTCCAGCGCGATAGCCGCTTTGTAGGGACCAGAAACCCATCCGCCAGAATTGTACCCCTACAAAAGGAGACAATATGCGACAGCCGTTTCAATTGGATGCCTATCAAACCCGGATGTCGGCTCAGGTCGTGGCCTGTGAGGGTCAGCGATTGGTGTTAGACAGCACTCTGTTTTATCCGCGCGGTGGTGGCCAACCCGGAGACAGGGGTTGGATCACAGCAGCCGGACAACGCTATGAGGTGGTGGACACCTGCTACAGCGATGACCGCTCGTGCATCGAACATCACCTGGCTGAAGCGGTGACGCTGACGCCGGGTGAAACCATTGAGCTGGAACTGGACTGGGATCGCCGCCATCGCCACATGCGCATGCATACCTGTCTGCATTTGCTGTGTCATCTGATCAAAGACCCGGTGACCGGCGGTAACGTGGGTGCGGACCAAAGCCGCGCCGAATTCGATCTGACCACGCCGGTCGACAAGCTGGAACTGGAAGCGCAACTGAATGCGCTGATTGCCAGCGGTGCTGAAATAACCACCGAATGGCTGCCCGAATCGATTCTCGATGAGCAGCCGGAACTGGTGCGCACCATGAGCGTTCAACCACCACGCGGCGCCGGTGAATTGCGGATGGTTCGGGTCGCGGGTCTCGACTACCAGCCCTGTGGCGGCACCCATGTGCGCAATATTCGCGAAATCGGTCAGGTGCGCATTCCATCGATTAAAAGCAAAGGCAAACAAAATAAACGCATCAATGTCGCACTGGTGGACTGACCCCCGCGACGCTCACGCCACGCTAAAGGAGAACAGTGAGATGGCTTTTCCGATGTACCAGGTTGACGCCTTCGCCGAGGCGGTATTTCAAGGCAATCCGGCCGCGGTGATGGTACTGAATGCGCCGCTGGATGACGCGGTGATGCAACAGTTGGCGATTGAAAACAACCTCTCGGAGACGGCCTTTGTGTGGCCGCACGGTGACGACTGGAACATCCGCTGGTTTATGCCTGGTCAGGAAGTCGATTTGTGTGGTCACGCCACCTTAGCCACTGCACACGTGCTGTGGAATGAACTGGGCTACAGCGCTGAAGTGCTGCATTTGCACAGTCGCAG
Organism: Saccharospirillum sp. MSK14-1; assembly: GCF_003054965.1. Taxonomy (GTDB): domain Bacteria; phylum Pseudomonadota; class Gammaproteobacteria; order Pseudomonadales; family Natronospirillaceae; genus Saccharospirillum. Next base: position 1,495,665 of record NZ_MIES01000033.1, on the reverse strand, counting down.
TGGTCTGTTGGAAGTGCGTCGCGTGGGCGATCAACTGGAGTTGGATTTCCCGGCTTATTCGCCCAATCCCAGCCAGCTGCCAGCGCAGGTTGAGCAGCGATTAGCGTTGCCAACGGTTGATGTCATCGAAGACGGTTTTTTAATGGCGGTTCTTAACAGCGAACAACAGGTCGCTGAATTTGAGCATCATTTTGCTGACATTGATGCCGTCGACAACGCCGTCATCTTGACTGCCGCAAGCCAGCGTCCCGATGTCGATTTTGTGTCGCGGGTATTTTGTGGGCCCAAAGATGGCGTTATCGAAGATCCGGTGACCGGTTCCGCCCATTGTTTGCTGGCGCCTTACTGGGGTGAAAAACTGAATAAAACCACCCTGGTCGCCGAGCAGATTTCCAAGCGTCAAGGCCGGCTTGAGTGTGAATTAAAAGGCGACCGCGTGCGTTTGCGCGGCCGGGCTAAAACCTATTTGCGAGGCTTTGTTGAATGGACGTCCTGACGCTCAGTTTTTTAGCACCCATTCTGTTGTATGCCGCCAGTGTCACTGTGACGCCCGGCCCGAATAATCTGATGTTGACGGCTTCGGGTGTGAATTTTGGTTACTGGCGGACACTGCCGCACATCACCGGTATCTTCATTGGATTCCTGGCGTTAAACCTGATGGTCGCCGCTGGCATTGGGGCTGTTTTACTGGCTATTCCGCAGTTGCACTGGGCACTGAAAATCGCCGGGTCACTGTATTTACTGTGGCTTGGGTGGAACATTGCCACCGCCGGGGGTCTGGGCAAAGCCGACGGCAAAGCGCAGCCCATGCGCTGGTGGCAGGCGGCGTTGTTTCAAATGATCAATCCCAAAGCCTGGGCCATGGGGGTGACGGGGATTGCCGCCTTCAGTTTGACCGGTGACGACTACTGGCCCAGTGCTTTGGCCGTGGCCGGTATGTTTGCGTTGGTCAGCTATCCAAGCTGCAGCTTGTGGGCCTTATTGGGCACCCAACTGCGTCGTGCCTTGCAAGATGAACGTAAACGCCGCTGGTTTAATGGCGTGCTGGGTGGGCTCACCGCCTTGAGTGTGGTGTTTATTCTGCTGTGATCGTTTCGACCTTCTGCCCACGACGGCAATGTTCACCCTCCCGGCATCCCATGCCAAGAACGTTGTCGGGCAGGAGGTTTTATGTGATCTTCAGATGCCAGGGCCAGGCCCCTGAAACCCTTAGGGCGAACGAATTCTAAGATAGAACTAAATGTTCTAATATATCCGATTGTCATTCCATTATCGTTTATTTACTCTCACCGCCATCTTAATAACCGCCTGTATTTAAGGAGTTCAGATGGTCCGGTTAATCGCTTCCGTTTCGGCTTTGGCTGTGAGTTTGACACTGGCCGCAGCGCCGGCTCAGGCCGAAGATTCCCGTGAAATCCTCAATACCTCGTACGACATTGCGCGTGAGTTGTTTGCCGCCGTTAACCCGAAATTTATTGATTGGTGGGAAGCCGAGCAGGGCGAAACCGTCAGCGTGAAACAGTCGCACGGTGGTTCGTCGACTCAGGCGCGTTCCATCATGCAGGGTCTGCGTGCGGATGTCGTAACCTTCAATCAGGTGACTGACGTGAACGTTCTGGCCGAAGCCGGCCTGGTCGCTGACGACTGGCAGGCGCAGTACCCCAATAACGCCTCGCCCTATTATTCGACCACGGCGTTTTTGGTGCGCAAGGGCAATCCGAAAAACATCGAAGGCTGGGACGATCTGGCGGCCGATGGCGTTGAGTTGGTGTTCCCGAACCCGAAAACCTCCGGCAACGGTCGCTACACCTATCTTGCGGCCTGGGGCTATGCCGATCGCACCTTCGATGGTGATGAAGCCCAGATCGAAGACTTTATGAAAACCTTCCTCGGTAACGTGGAAGTGTTCGATACCGGCGGTCGTGGCGCCACCACCACCTTTGTGGAACGCGGCATTGGCGATGTGTTGATCACCTTTGAATCGGAAGTGAACAACATCCGTAACGAATACGGCGTTGATGACTACGAAGTCGTCGTACCGCCGGTCAGCATCCTGGCGGAGTTCCCGGTTGCCGTGGTGGAAGATTACGCCGAGCGTAACGGCAACCTCGACCTGGCGCGTGGTTACCTCGATTACCTCTACACCGTGGAAGCCCAGCGTCTGTTGGCCGGTTTCAACTACCGGGTCAATGACCAGAACGTTGCCGCCGAATTCAGCGATCGTTTCCCGCAAGCCGAACTGCTGCGCGTGGAAGACATTTTCGGCAGTTGGCCACAGGCGATGGAAACGCACTTCAGCAGCGGTGCCAAACTGGATCAGTTGCAACGTCGATGACCACGGCCCGTTTTTCATTGCAACGCCAACACCGGGTTCTGCCCGGTTTTGGTCTTTCTCTGGGCGTCTCCCTGACGTTTATTTCGCTGGTTCTGCTGCTGCCGCTGACCAGTCTGGTCGGGCAGTTGTCGCAGTTAAGCTGGTCGCAATATTGGTTTTTAATTACCGACCCGCGCATTGTGGCCAGTTACAGCGTCACCCTTGGTGCGGCTGCTGTGGCCTGCCTGTTTAATGCCGCCTTCGGCTTGCTGATGGCCTGGGTGTTGGTGCGATACGACTTCCCCGGTAAACGTCTGGTCGATGCGTTGATGGATCTGCCTTTTGCACTGCCCACTGCGGTGGCGGGCATTACCCTGGCGACGCTTTATTCCAGCAACGGCTGGATTGGGTCTTTGCTGGAACCGACCGGTATTTCCATTGCCTACACCTGGGTCGGCATTGCCTTAGCCATGGCCTTCACCAGTATTCCGTTTGTGGTGCGTACCGTGCAGCCGGTGCTGGAAGATTTGCCGGCGGAAATTGATGAAGCCGCAGTCAGTCTGGGCGCTAAAGACGGTCACGCTTTTCGTCGTGTTATTTTGCCGCATTTATGGCCAGCGCTGGTGACCGGAACGGGGCTCGCCTTTGTGCGTTCGCTCGGTGAATTTGGCGCGGTGATTTTTATCGCCGGTGGCAAACCCTATGAAACCGAAATCACCTCCTTGATGATTTTTGTGCGCCTGCAGGAATACGACTACGCCGGTGCGTCAGCCGTGGCGTCCATTGTGTTGGCCACTTCGTTACTGTTGTTGTTGGTGATTAACCTTTGGCAAGGCCGCTTTATTAAACGACTGCACGGAGGGCGTGGCTGATGATTCGCATTGGTGATGCACCGATCGTGCGCCGACTATTAATCGGCTCGGCGTTGTCGTTAACCGGGTTGTTTTTAGTACTGCCACTGGTAGCGATTTTTGCTCAGGCCTTCGCACGGGGTGTGGATATTTACTGGGACAATTTAAGCGACCAGTACACCTTGGCGGCCATCGGCTTAACGCTTTTTGTATCGGCATTAACGGTGCCGATTAATTTGGTGTTTGGCATATTTCTGGCCTGGCTGGTGACGCGTTTTGAATTTCCCGGTCGGCGTTTACTGCAAACCTTAATCGACATTCCGTTTGCGGTTTCGCCGGTGGTTGCAGGTCTGGTGTATCTGTTGCTCTATGGTCGCAACGGCTGGTTGGGGGGTTGGCTGGATGCCAACGACCTGCAAATTATGTTCGCTTGGCCGGGCATCGTTTTGGTGACGCTCTTTGTTACCTGTCCGTTTGTGGCGCGCGAATTGATTCCGTTAATGCAGGCACAGGGATCGCGTGAGGAAGAAGCCGCGGTCACGTTAGGCGCTTCGGGTTGGACCGTTTTCCGTCGGGTGACGTTACCGAACATTCGCGGCGCACTGCTCTACGGGGTGATTTTAACCAACGCTCGTGCGGTGGGTGAATTTGGCGCGGTCTCGGTGGTGGCCGGTGCAATTCGAGGCGAGACCAACACCTTACCGCTGCAGGTTGAGCAGCTGTATCAGGATTACAACACCGTTGGTGCGTTCACCAGCGCGTCCTTGTTGGCGCTGATGGCACTGATGACGCTGGCCGCGAAGGCCATGCTGGACAGGCGCGCGGAGCGCCGGGAGAAAAACGCATGAGCATCCGCATTGAACAGGTTGCCAAAACCTTTGGTCGCACTCAGGCGCTGGCGCCGATTGACCTGAACATTGCCGACGGCGAGTTGATCGGTTTGCTCGGTCCGTCCGGTTCGGGCAAGACCACCTTGCTGCGCATCATGGCCGGATTGGAACAGGCCGACGGTGGCCGCATTCATTTTGGTGAGCGCGACGTGACGCAACTGCACGTGCGTGATCGTCGCATCGGTTTTGTGTTTCAGCACTATGCTTTATTCCGGCATATGACGGTGTTTGAAAATGTCGCTTTCGGGTTAAGAGCCATGCCGCGACGTGAACGACCTTCGAACGCGGATATTCGTTCACGCGTCACGCAATTGCTGGAGATGGTTCGGCTCAATGAGTTTGCCGAACGCTTCCCGGCGCAATTATCCGGCGGTCAACAACAGCGTGTTGCACTGGCACGGGCGCTGGCGTTAAAACCGGATGTGCTGTTATTGGATGAACCCTTTGGCGCGCTCGATGCCAAGGTGCGCCAGGAACTGCGTCGCTGGTTGCGTCACCTGCATGACGAGCTGAATTTCACCAGTGTCTTTGTCACCCACGACCAAGAAGAAGCGTTGGAGTTATCCGATCGGGTGGTGGTGATGAGCAACGGTCGTATCGAACAGATTGCCACGCCGGATGAATTGTATCGTCAGCCGGCCAACCGTTTTGTGTTTGAATTTTTGGGCGATGTGAATCGTCTGGAAGGCGATGTGCGCGATGGCGTTTTAACATGCGGCGACGCGCATTTGGACGTAGGCGATCTGGCCGATGGCGGTCAGGAGCTTTTGTTGCGGCCACACGAAATTTCACTCGCGGGCGAACCCAGTGCCCATACCCACTTACCCGTTACCGTGACCGCCATTGTGCCGGTCGGTGCCGAAGTACGACTGGAGCTTGAAGCCGATTGGCTGGTGGAGCCCTGGCTGGCGACGATCAGCCACGCCGACTTTGAACGATTGGACGTACAACGCGGTAAGCGTTTATTTGCCACACCCACCCACTGGCATCGTTTTAATGCGCAGACGGTCGCTGAACCGGCTGCGGTGGCGATGAGTTGAATAGGACGGGTTCGCCAGATGTTGGCGAACCCGTCCTAGTTTCGTTCAGTCTTCTTTAACCGGTACCAGCCACACCACCTGATAAGGTGCCAGTGCCAACTCGTCATTGGACGCCATTTGCTGTTCGCCAATCAGGTCGTAATAAGTCCAGGCTTCGTGCGAGGGCAGTAAGCGGGTTAAATTCAGCGTGCGCGGCACAGCGGTGACGTTAAAAATACCGTATACACGACTGTCTTCGGCGTCGCGGCGCAAAATAAAAAACGCCGAGTCGAGATCAACCACGCGCTGACGCGCTTCCGGATGAAACGCTGCCTGTTCGCCGCGCAACTGAATGCGTCGCGCCAGTTCCTGACTGACGATGTAAGACGGATGACGTTCGTCGGTCATCACCTCATTCAGATCATTCCATTGCCAGGTTTTCCGGTTGATTGAGCGCAGCCGGCCGGTGCGTTCAACACCCGCCAAATCGTTGGGAGTACCGATCAGGCTTTGCAAATAAAAACCGGGAATGCCTTGCAGGCTCATCATCAGCGTTTGTGAACACAGAAACCGTTCCACCTGCCATTGATCCGCACCGGTGCGCGTGCCTTTGAGCGCATCAAAATAACTGATGTTGATTTCGTAAGGGCTGTCTTTGCCGTTTGGGTTGGCCTTCATGCTGACGTAGCCACCGAACTGGTGCATGCAATCGAGCAGGCTTTGAATTTCGTAGGCGGGCAAAATACCTTCCAGCGCACGCAAGCCAATGCCGTCGTGACTGGCGGTAAAATTCAAATAGGTGCAATGCGGGGGTGGCGGTGCCAAGGTCATCGCCCAGTTGGTGAGTAGGTCAGCATTGCCCCGGTTCAGGGTGTAGAGCACCAGCGGTGGCAATGCGAACTGATAGACCATGGAGGCTTCATCGCAATCGCCGAAATAGGACAGGTTTTCTTCGTGCGGGACATTGGTTTCAGTCACCAGAATGACCCAGGGTGCGATCGCATCGACGATGTCGCGCATCAATTTGACGATCTCATGAGTTTCCGGCAAATGGATGCAGGAAGTGCCCAGTTGTTTCCATAAAAACGCGACGGCATCGAGCCGAACCAGGCGGGCGCCTTTGGACAGATAGAACAAAAAGATGTCCATCATGGCCAGCAGCACATCGGGGTTTTCATAATTCAGATCGATCTGATCTTCGCTGAAAGTGGCCCACACATGTCGTGTGCCACGATGGGTATTAATGGGCGCTGCCAAGGGTGAGGAGCGTGGGCGCGTCACCATTGAAACATCGGTATTGGGATCAAGATCGATAAAATAGTTACAGCCCGGTTCTTGGTTCTGAATGTATTCGATAAACCAGAGGTTTTCGCGTGAGCAATGGTTCAACACCAGATCGAACATGATGCCAAAACGACGCGCCAGGGCATCGATGTGGTCCCACTGGCCCACGGTGTCCCGCACCTGTTTAAAGTCGATGACTGAAAAGCCGTCGTCAGAGCTGTAAGGATAGAAAGGCAGCAGATGAATGTTGCTGATCAGGCTGGGGTAAAACGCTTCCAGAAAGCGTTCCAGTTGCAGCAGACCGGGTTCGTCACGATTGCGGATGGCATCGCCGTAGGTGATCAACAGATTATCGGTTTCATCCCAATCCGAGCTGCGGGTGTGGTGGTAAATGGCGCTCTGGTAACGATTCAATAAACCCATCAACTGATCGGTCACCGCCGGGGCACGCTCGGCACCATAGAGCAATGTCAGACGTTGTTCGGCGGATTCTCGAAAAGCCGTCAGACGGGCCTCGGCTTCTGTCATGTTAGTCTCCCTAACCTGATGTATGATGATGACGGTGGATGCGTCGCACCATCCTGGTGCCATGCCCCATGTTAGTGCAATTGAGGTTGTGTAAGGACAGTCCCAACCCGAAACCCGCCTTGGCGCGCCAATTCGGTGCGCCGCGGCCAGTCTGACCCGTACACTGAGGTTGTATCGCAAACAACGCGCCAAAATTGCGAATGGTCAGGTAATTGCTTAGAACTGAAGACAAGCGGAAATAGAGGATAGGAAATGATTCGCAAATGTATGTTCCCCGTCGGCGGCTACGGTACGCGTTTTTTACCAGCCACCAAAGCGCTGCCCAAGGAAATGCTGCCCGTCGTTAACAAGCCGCTGGTGCAATATGGGGTTGAGGAAGCGATCGAGGCCGGGCTGAACGAGATCGGCTTTGTGACCGGCCGTGGCAAGCGTGCCATCGCGGACCATTTTGATATTTCCTATGAGTTGGAGCACCAAATCAACGGTTCCAACAAGGAAGAATTTCTCAAATCGATTCGCCATGTGATGGACGAAGGCATCTTCTCCTTCACGCGCCAAAAAGAAATGAAGGGCTTGGGCCATGCGATCCTGTGTGGTGAAACTCTGATCGGTAACGAACCGTTCGGCGTTATTCTGGCCGATGATTTGTGCGTACCGGAGCCGGAAGAAACCACGGAAAACGTCCTGGCGCAGATGGTTAAAGTCTTCAATCAATTCCGTTGCAGCATTGTCGCGGTCATGGAAGTGCCGGAAGATGAAATTCATAAGTACGGTGTGATTGACGGCGAAGAAATGAAAGACGGTCTCTATCGCGTTAAGAGCATGGTGGAAAAACCCAATAAGGAAGACGCGCCGTCTAATCTGGCAGTGATTGGCCGTTACATTTTGACGCCGGATATTTTTGAGATTCTGCGCAACACCCCACCGGGTAAAAACGACGAAGTTCAGTTGACCGATGCCTTGATGACCCAAGCGCAGGATGGCGTTGTGATGGCCTATCGCCTGAAAGGCAAACGCTTTGATTGCGGGTCGGTTGAAGGCTTTGTTGAAGCCACCAACTTCTGCTACGAAAACCTCTATAAAAAAGGTCTGTTGACCTGATATGGCCTGCCCGGGCCGGCCTGGCCCGGGTTTTATCGACGACTTTTCGGAAGACAACGATGTCTGATATCACCCTTCGTGATGGCGGCCTGGAACACCCGGCTGTTGTTGAGTTATTGGCTGCGCATCTGGCGGGCATGGCGGAGCACTCTCCGCCAGAAAGCGTGCATGCGCTTGACCTGAGTGCTTTGCAGCAGCCGGACATTCAATTCTGGACCGCTTGGCGGGATGATCAGTTGCTGGGTTGTGCGGCGCTCAAAGCGCTGGATGAAACGCACGGTGAGTTAAAGTCGATGCGCACCGACCCCCAGTTTTTACGCCAGGGTGTTGCGCGGGCGTTGTTGCAGCACGCCTTGGAGCAGGCGCGCTCGAATGGCATGACGCGCATCAGCCTGGAAACCGGTTCGATGGACGCCTTTGCACCAGCGCGCAAAATGTACGAAGCCGTTGGCTTTGAATACACCGATCCGTTTGGCGACTACCAGCCGGACCCGCATTCGGTTTTCATGACCTTGACATTCTAGGGCCGCCCGCGGGCAGCCGGCTCTGCTAACCTGACGGCTTTGCTGTTGGTGCGGAGTAGGCTGCCATGTTGCGACGTCTTGTTATCGGTTATGTGTCTTTAGCGTTAGTTGGGTCGACGGTTCTGGCTGAATCTCCCACCGAATCCATTCAAACCTCTGCTGCTCGTTTTAATAATCTTTATACCCTGCAAATTGCCCAGTCTGGCGAGGTGATCCTGGCCGAGAGCTTTAATGGCGCCCGGTTGGATCAACCGGCGAACATTAAATCGGCGTCTAAATCATTGATGTCCGCTTTGGTAGGCATCGCCATTGAGCGCGGCGTGCTTGAGGGCACCGACCAAGCCATCGCGCCATTGCTCCAGGATCAACTCCCCGCAAACCCCGACCCGCGCTTGCAGCAAATTACCATTGGTCATTTGCTGTCGATGCAGGCTGGGCTGGAACGGACCTCGGGCCGCAATTACGGCAACTGGGTGAGCAGTGGCAACTGGGTACAAAATGCTCTGGCGCGGCCATTTGAAGCGCAGCCGGGTGGTCGCATGCAGTATTCCACCGGCAGTACGCATTTATTGTCCGCCATCCTCGCGCGTGAAACGGGCCAGCCGACGGATGAGCTGGCCAATGAATGGCTGGCGCCTGCGGGGATCCGAGTGGTGAGCTGGTTACGCGACCCGCAAGGCATTCCGCTGGGCGGTAATCAGGTGAGCATGACACCGGCGTCGTTGCTGGCGTTTGGCGAACTCTATCGTCGGGGTGGTCAGGCGGCTGATGGTACCCAGGTATTGCCGTCGCAATGGATCGACGCCAGCTGGCAACGCTACACGCGTTCGCGTTACACCGGAGATGGCTACGGTTATGGCTGGTTTCTGCGCGATTTTGACGGCTACGATGGCTATTACGGCTGGGGTTACGGTGGGCAAATGGTTTACGTGCTGCCGCAACTGGCGCTGACCATTGCCATTACCTCCAACCCCAATACCCCGGCCGGGCGCAGTGGTTATCGCGGTCAGCTGCATCGTCTGGTTGAACGCGAGATCGTGCCCCTGGCTGAACAGCGCCTGGCTCGTCTGGATGCCAACGTCATGGTTGCTGCCAAAGAAGTTGAGTAGACTGCGCTGTCGTTGATCGAAGTTAAGAGGGCGTTGTCATGAAAGCATGGTTGATTCTGGCGGTTGCAATTACTGCCGAAGTGGTGGGCACGACAGCGCTTAAAGCCAGCGAGAATTTCAGTCGGTTGTGGCCGTCAGTCATCGTTGTTATCAGCTACGGTCTGGCGTTTTATTTATTGGCGCAAACGCTGAAAGTGATACCGGTTGGCATCGCTTATGCGATCTGGGCCGGTGGCGGCATTGTATTGATTACCCTGGTGTCCTGGTGGCTGTTCGATCAGAAACTGGACTGGCCGGCGCTGTTGGGAATGGCGCTGATCCTGAGCGGGGTATTGGTATTGAATCTGTTTTCACGGGCGGTGCCACACTAGGCGCGCTAAACCAGTCAGGGAAACTCGAAAAGGATGGTCGGTCATGGCGGTATTCAATCGTAAGCGAGTGACGTTAATCTCAACGGTGTTGGCTGTTACTGCCTGTACGGTGGCAGATTCCGAAAGTGTACTGACGTCGGGAATGTCGGCCTACATCGATGTGATTGCGCGTGGCAATGGCACCACTGAGGTCGTTGCTGCGTTGGCCGCGGGCGACACGTTAAATTCGGCACGAATTGAATTGCAGGGCGATGATCGCTTGATGGCGAGCAATGGCGAACAGATCCGTCAATTGTCGAAACGGCACACCGGTTTTTTAAGCTACGGCACCAGCTTGAATGGTGACAGCGTTAACCGGCGTTACACGGTCGATTTCGAACGCACTGTCGATTCATCGACGCACTCCTGGACCTATCTGCCGGAACCGTTCGACATTACGCATCCCGCAAGCGACGTACTGATTGAGGATGAGGGGGTCGATCTGGAGTGGGAAGTCACTCACGGAGGTCAGTTGCGCCTGAAGGTAAGCATGGAATGCAGTAACTATGCGAATCAGAAATCGTTTCGAAGCTCGGTTACCAACATCAGCGATGATGGACACCAGTACCTGGATTTAGACGGCCTCATGTCTGCTTTTAATCAGCCATACTTTTTCGATGTCTGTGATGTGACCGCCACCTTGCAAAGTCATCAGAGCGGCCAACTGGATACCCGTTTTGGAAAGGGTGGGTCGATTGAAGGCATTCAGAGTCGCAGCCGTCATTTTAAATTCGAACCCTAATCGTCTTGCACTGTTGAGCAGAGGTAACCCATGCGCGTGGTATTGGCACAAAACGACAGCGACTTGCAGAAACTGGCGCCGGTGATGTGCCAGTTACGTCCGCATTTTGAACCCGAAGCATTGGTGCGGCAGGCGCGTCAGCAAATGGAACAAGAAGGCTACCACCTGGCAATGGTGGTGGATGATAACGAGGCGGTGTTGTGCGTCGCTGGCTTTGTCATTCAGCGCAAGCTGGCCTGGGGCAAACATCTGTATGTGGATGATCTGGTGACCGACGAACAGCAGCGTTCTACCGGTGCCGGTGCATTGATGATTGAGTGGTTATCGGATTACGCCCGTGAACAGGGCTGTGAACAATTGCATCTCGACAGTGGCGTGCAGCGTTTCGCCGCCCATCGCTTTTACTTCCGTCATGGCTTTGTGATTAACAGCCATCATTTTGCGATCACGGAACTCTGAGGCTCGATGCGCCCCAGAATTCCAACGCTCAGATCGGCCAGGTGAACAACCATCCCAACCACAGCAGGGCAGCAATCAAACTGAACAGCAACCAGTAGCGGTTGATGTTACTGCGCTCGCTGGCGCCAGTCATGGCGGGCTTGCGGCCATGGACCATGGCTTCGACCAAGGGTTCTTTAAAGCGCAGTCGGTGGTACAACACCGCCAGGATGTGGGTCGCCACCAGCGCTAAAATCAGCGCGGGCAGGCGAGGGTGAAACCAGGCCGCCAGGTCGATCACCCAGTCAGGCGCGTTCAGATTGAACGGGCCATACCAGAACACATCGTCGCTGTAGAACAGACCGCTGACGACCTGAATGGTTAACACCACCAGCAGTAAAACCACCATGGCTGCACCGGCCGGGTTGTGGCCCAGCTCGGCGGCGTCAGCACGGCCGCGCGCCAGTTCACCCAGATGCCGGATAACGGCTTTGGGGGACAGATTCCAGCTGGAGAAGCGCGCGTAGGTTGTACCCACCAACGCCCAGATCAGCCGGAACACCAGCAAAGCCGACAGCGCATAGCCAGCGTAAAAGTGCACCTGCATATTGCCCACGTTAACGCTGACAAACAGCGCGATCAGGCAGATCACCAGACCCCAATGCACCAGCCGAACCGGTAAATCCCAGACTTTGGTTTCCGTCTTCATCACGGTGTCCCGTTAGCGGCAGCTGCGATCTTTGAATTGACGGTGACCGTCTTTGCGCATATCGCCAATGGCTTGCAAATGGCTGGCAGCGGCGCCGGTGTCACCCGCTTCCAGAGCGGCAGAGGCTTCGTCTAAACGAGCCACCATGTCGGTCATGGCGTTCTGGAAGGCTTCGATGTCGGCGCTGTCGCCGCCGTCAGCCAGGGAATAGGGAGTTTCATCGGAGGCATCGACAGCGGCGGTGCGCAGCGTTGCCAGGCGAGATTGCGCTTCTTCAATGTTGTTGCTGCGAATGGCGCTGACCAGAGGGCGCATGTTGTCGGCCATGGTTTCCATGTTGGCGTACAGCGCCGTTTCATCACAGCTTTCGGCATAAGCCGTCGCTGCCAGGCCAAAGCTGATGGCCGTCGCGGCCAGGAAGCGTTTCAGATTGAGAGTCATAGTGGATCCTTATCACGGTTAGGAATCGTCAAAACCCGGCCATGATACTAAAGCGACTCTGGCGGCAGGATGGAGCCAAAGTGGAGGGAGTGTAAAGTTCGTGTTTAGACGCGGCCCGCCCGTCGCGTTCTGTTTCAGCATGGTGCGCGGACGAGGCCTGGCACCGCCTTGGCGCGGCCTATGTTCGACTTTGGCGCGTTTTGGATCGGTGTTCATAGATGGGAATAATCGATTTAATAGTTTAATTATAAAATTAAGGTCGATTGCTATCAGCTATCGAAGTCATTGGTAAGCATTCGTTTAATCCAGCCAGGGTGCTCCTTACTATAAGTGGTGTCGAAGGCGGTAGCGTTCCGCCCTAGCTTATTCACACATGACCTTAAACGATTAAAGGAGCACTTTATGTCTCGCTATATCGATTCCGAATTGAAGCCGTTTAAAGCGACTGCTTTCCACAACGGTGAATTTGTTGACGTCAGCAGTGACGACATCAAAGGCAAATGGGCCATCTTCTTCTTCTATCCGGCTGACTTCACCTTTGTTTGCCCGACCGAACTGGGTGACCTGGCTGACAACTACGAAGAGTTCAAGAAAATGGGCGTTGAAATCTACTCGGTTTCTACTGACACCCACTTCACTCACAAAGCCTGGCACGAAACGTCTGACACCATCGGCAAAATTCAGTACCCGATGTTGGGCGACCCGACCGGCACCATCACTCGCAACTTCGGTGTGATGATCGAAGAAGACGGCCTGGCTGATCGCGGTACCTTCGTGATCGATCCGGAAGGTCGTATCAAGATCGTTGAAATCACCGACGGTGGCATTGGCCGTGACGCCAGCGAACTGCTGCGCAAAGTCAAAGCGGCTCAGTACATCGCTGCGCACCCAGGCGAAGTCTGCCCGGCGAAGTGGAAAGAAGGTGAAGAAACTCTGTCTCCGTCACTGGACCTGGTCGGCAAAATCTAAGTCGACACAATCTGAGAGCGGATTAAACGACAGAAACGGGCCCTCCTGCGGGAGGGCTTTTTTATAAATTCCGCAGTCTGGCTTGATGCCTTCAAGCGAGACTGGTTTGGACACACGAAGGACAAACCGATGTTGGATGCCAATCTTAAACAGCAACTGGACACCTATTTGCAAAATATTGTCACGCCCATCGAGGTCAGTGTGTCCAGTGATGATTCCGCCAAAGGTCGTGAACTGAGCGAACTGGCGAACGAAATCATCGAACTGAGTGACAAAATCAGCCAGGGTTCATACCAAGGTTCGCGTACCCCAAGCATGTCGATTGCACCGGTCGGTGAAACACCGCGCGTCAGCTTTGCCGGCGTGCCAATGGGCCACGAATTTACGTCCCTGGTGCTGGCGTTACTGCAGGCCGGTGGTCACCCATCAAAAGCCGACCAGACCCTGCAGGATCAGATCAAAGCGATTCCCGGTCCGCTGCACTTTGAAACCTATATTTCGCTGTCGTGCCAGAACTGCCCGGACGTGGTTCAGGCACTGAACCTGATGGCGAAACTGAACCCGAACATTACCCACGAAATGATCGACGGTGGTGTGTTCCAGGACGAAGTCGAAGCCAAAGAAATCATGGCCGTGCCGTCGGTTTACCTGAACGGTGAACACTTTGGCCAAGGCCGGATGTCACTGGAAGATATTGTTGCGCGCGTTGATACCGGCGCTGCCGAACAGCAGGTGGAAGCCCTGAACCAGCGCGAACAATACGATGTGCTCGTTGTCGGTGGTGGACCGGCCGGTGCCGCCGCTGCTATTTATGCGGCGCGTAAAGGCATTCGTACTGGCTTGGTGGCCGAGCGGTTTGGTGGTCAGGTCATGGACACCGTGGGCATCGAAAACTTTATCTCTGTGCCTTATACCGAAGGCCCGAAACTGTCGGCCAATCTGGAACAGCACGTTAAAGAATACGGCGTTGATCTGATTATTGGTCAACGCGCGGCTGAATTAACACGCGATGGCGTGGTTAAGCTGGGCCTGGAAAGTGGTGCGGCCTTGAGTTCACGCTCGGTTATTCTGGCCCCCGGTGCGCGCTGGCGGAAAATCGGTGTGCCCGGCGAAGCCGAATACACCAACAAGGGCGTGGCCTATTGCCCGCACTGCGATGGTCCTTTCTACAAAGGCAAGCGCGTTGCGGTGATCGGTGGCGGTAACTCCGGCATCGAAGCAGCCATCGACCTGGCCGGTATTGTTGAGCACGTCACCGTGCTGGAATTTGCCGACACCCTGCGTGCCGACGAAGTGCTGCAACGCAAAGCCAAGTCGCTGCCCAATGTCGATATTCTGACCAACGCTCAGACCACCGAAATTGCCGGTAACGGCAAGGCGGTCACCGCTTTGAATTACACCGATCGTGCGACCGGCGAAGCCAAGTCGATTGAACTGGCCGGTGTCTTTGTGCAGATCGGTCTGGTGCCCAACACCGAATGGTTGCAAGACAGCGATGTTGAGCTGAACCGCATGGGCGAGATGGTGATCGACAGTCGCGGTGCGACCTCTGTGCCAGGCGTTTATGCCGCCGGTGATGCCACGACCGTGCCGTACAAACAGATCGTCATTTCCATGGGCGCCGGTGCGACGGCTGCGCTGGGTGCTTTTGACTATCTGATTCGTGAATCGGCGCCGGTGACCGACGGTGCAGCAGAAAAAGCAGAATCTGAAGCGGTGGCCTAAGCCGTTTCCACTGAAGGTTGTGCAGACACAAAAAAGGGCCCGGATGGGCCCTTTTTTTTATGGCGTTGAGCGTTGTTCGCTCACGTCTTTTTTCGAAGCATCAGCCTTCGTAACGCTGCATCACCAAGGTGGCGTTGGTGCCGCCGAAGCCGAAGCTGTTCGACATGATGCGGTTCAGCTTCACGCCTTCGCGCAGCTCGGTCACCACATTGGCGTCGCCGGCTTCCGGGTCGAGGTTGTCGACGTTGGCGCTGGCGGCAATGAAGTCGCCTTCCATCATCAACAGGCTGTAAATGGCTTCCTGTACGCCCGCGGCGCCCAGGCTGTGGCCAGACAGCGACTTGGTGGAAGCAACCGGCGGCATTTGTTCACCGAACACTGTGCTGACCGCTTTCAGTTCAGTCACATCACCGGCCGGTGTGGAGGTGCCGTGGGCGTTGATGTAATCGATGCTGCCTTCAACGTTTTGCATCGCCATTTGCATGCACCGCACCGCGCCTTCACCGCTCGGCGCTACCATGTTGTAGCCGTCGCTGGTGGCGCCGTAACCGACGATTTCCGCGTAGATTTTCGCGCCGCGTGCTTTGGCGTGTTCCAACTCTTCCAGAACCAGCATGCCGCCGCCACCGGCGATGACAAAGCCATCACGGTCGGCGTCGTAAGCACGGCTGGCGCGCTCTGGTGTCTCGTTGTACTGAGTCGACAGAGCGCCCATGGCGTCGAACAGGCTGCTCATGGTCCAGTGCTCAGCTTCGGCACCGCCGGCAAACATCACGTCTTGCTTACCAAGCTGGATCAGCTCCATGGCGTTGCCAATGCAATGCGCGCTGGTGGAGCAGGCTGAGGAAATGGAGTAGTTCACGCCTTTGATCTGAAACGGCGTTGCCAGGCAGGCAGACACGGTAGAACCCATGGTCTGGGTAACACGATAGGGGCCAACACGCTTGAGGCCTTTTTCGCGCAGAATGTCGGCTGCTTCGGTCTGGCTGCCGGAATCGGCGCCACCGGAACCGGCAACGATGCCGGTGCGGATGTTCGAGACCTGATCTTCGGTCAAACCCGCATCGGCAATGGCTTGCTGCATGGAGACGTAAGCAAAGCCGGCCGCATCGCCCATAAAACGGATCGATTTGCGGTCGATGTGTTCCGACAGATCAATCTCCGGCGTACCGGAAACGTGGCTGCGCATGCCCATGTCGGCATAGGTCTGGTTAAAGCGAATGCCAGAACGACCGGCACGCAGATTGGCGGCAACGGTGGTGGCATCGTTGCCCAGGCAGGAAACAATGCCCAGGCCAGTCACTACAACGCGTTTCATCGATTAGCCTCCCATCTGTTCAGGTTTGAACAGACCGACTTTCAAGTCTTTGGCGAAGTAGATGGGTTTGCCATCGCACTCGACCACACCATCGGCAATGCCCATGACCAGGCGCGATTCCATCACGCGCTTAATGTTCAGTTTGTAGGTCACGAGCTTGGCATCGGGCTCGATCTGGCCTTTGAACGCCAGCTCGCCGACGCCCAGTGCCCGGCCGCGGCCTTCGTTGCCGCGCCAGCCCAGGAAGAAACCAACCAGCTGCCACATGGCGTCGAGGCCCAGGCAGCCAGGCATGACCGGGTCACCTGGGAAGTGGCACTGGAAGAACCAGAGGTCCGGATTGATATCCAGTTCAGCAATGATTTCGCCTTTGCCGTTCTCGCCACCGGTATCGGTGATCAAACGGATGCGATCCATCATCAGCATGTTGTCGACGGGCAATTGAGCGTTGCCCGGGCCGAACATGCGCCCATAGCCGCACTCGATAAGGTCCGCTTTGTCGAATGAATTGGGGCGATCTGTCATAAAAGTCGGGTTCTCTGTCGTCAAGTAAGAGGAATAGTGGCACGCACGATAGCTGAAAGGGTGGGGTGATTCCATGCCGTGGGGGAAAAAGTGAGTCAAGATTATAGGGGGTTAAGGCAAAAAGGAGCGTGGGTCAGTCGCCCATTCCGGTGCGGCTTTCTATCGTTTGAAGCCAGGTTTGAAGATTGGCTGAATTCGTTTGAATCGGAAAAGCACGGGTGGGCGCCGGATTCAGAGCGGTTCTGGGTCCCTGGGTTCGTTTCCGGTCAAAAAACAAACAATCCATCGCCAGTGGGTTTGAGGGGTGCTAATTGATTCACACTGCTGAGTAAAATCCCGCTAACCTCAGCCTGCTTTTCTGGACAGTGTTCGACAGCCTTCCTAGAGATGGGTGTCCGCAATGGACGTACCCAATCAATGACACAGGGAGTGTTGAATCATGATGAATAAGTGGTTGTGCATTATTACAACGTTAATGTTTTTGGCGGGATGTAATTCGGAAGACGGTGGTAAGCCGTTGCTGTCTTTTGATGTCAGTGGGCACTGGCAGGTATCGATCGACACCGGCGATGAGTTTGAGCCATTGCAGACCATCGTTGTTGATCCAGAAGGGCGTTTTATGGGAACGGACGGTGAAAACACTCTGGTCGGCCGGGATGCTGATTCATTAAAGCTGGATGGCAAAGGTGTTAGCGGTTCTGGTGTAGTTTGCAATGAAGACGGAGATGAGCCGCTGGGTTTCTCCTGCAATGAAGTGTCGTTTAACTTAGTAATAGAAGATGACGATCATCTGGTAGGCAGTGCGACGTTCGTAGTAGAACCAACCAGTATCAGTGTTGATGTGAAGCTGGAGCGCCTGAAAGAACTGGATGTCGATATTGATGATCCAGAGTTGTATGGGAGTTGGGAGTCAGTCAATGGAACCGGCACAACGCTGCAGGTTAATTCCGATCTGACCTTTACGGCGGAACATGCGAATGGCGATGGTGCCGAAGGTCAGTATTCAAAAGAGAGTGCCAATATTTACAGCGTTGAAGGCGCAGCGTCCTATGACGGTACTGAAGTAGCTATTACCGGGCTGGGTTTTTTTGATGCTGATGGGCAGCTGACTATTGGGGTTAGCGCTGAATTAGATGGCAATGTATTTGCCACTGGGGATTTGTACCAGAGCATTAAATTTGAGTAATCCATAGGATCGAAAAGGCCCATGTTTGAAAAAGCATGGGCTTTTTTGTGTTTGCAGGGCAGGCAAATGCTACGGGAATGCAAGCCGATTGAAGGGGTAGGGTAAAAGGTTGATTCTCCGTTCGGTGTTTAAAGTTGCTATGGCCTATGATGGCGGCTGGTGGTTGGCGCTTTTGGGTTGTGGCTGTGGGTATGCGTTGTCGGGTCGTTGGGGTGAGTGCGTTGGTGTTGGTCGGCTGTGCCTCTGTGGTTCAGGCCGAATCGGGTTTTTCCAACCGTTTTTATCTGCGTTATCAGGATTTCAACGACGCCAATGCTGACCAGGTGTATGAGCAGCTGATATACAATGGCCGGCCGGAATTGCAGCCGGTTTTTGACGACTTGCAAAGTACTTTCTTGGTGGGCGGCGTTGACCTCACCTACAAATCCGGTTTGTGGAAAGGCTTTATCGGTTGGGAAGTTTCGTCCTTTGATGTCGACTTTCACTATGACAGTGACCCCGCCTCTGACGACTTCTACCTGGCGTCGTTTGAGGTAAATAACCTATACGTCGGGGCGGGTTACGACCGCCCTTTGTATGCTGGCCCGGTGTGGTTTGGCATTGCGGCTCACTACAATTGGCCTGCGGTTGAAAACAGCTATCAGGAGTTCGATGTCAATCCTTCGGCCTATTGGTCGCTGAGTGTGACACTCAGTCTGGTTGGCAAGAGTGAGGTGGGTAATTGGGCGACGTATATCGGATCAACCCAGGGCAAGCGCATCGCGGGTCGGGATTTCCCGGTGGCCGACGGTGTAGAGCTTGGGTTGGAAGTGCCCTGGGTTTGGGTTGATTGATGGTTTGGTTGTAGGGTTAGAAAAAAATGCCGGCTAGATAGCCGGCATTTTTTAAATGTATCTTCAACAATTATTTAGAAATTTGGTTCTTGCCCGTTGAATTCTTCGAGAGTGAAAACTCCATATACTTCTTCATCATTGGATTCGCTTGTTGTCTCCGCAGTAAAGCCGCCAACGAATTGCATCTCTCCAGATTGGCCAGTGAATACACCACTCACGTTACCGTCGAGTTTAAGTTGATCGATAATACTTTCATCACTGTTGTCGTAGTGAGTGAGCTGGCTAGGGCTTGTTACGTCAGCGTTAAGAGTACTACCAGTTACTTGCCCAGAGAAACCAATATCCCACTCTGAAAAGCTGAGCTCATCTGATGTACTCAAGTATATATTCCCATCGGCAGCTAAAGTGCCAAGATCTACGGTTAAGTTTGCAAACGACGAATCTAAATTGAGGTTTGTCTGCATATTGGAAAGTGAATTAGAGAAGGTCATGACACCCTCGCCACTCAAAGCAGCCGTTGTAGGTTCGACTTCGATATAAAAAAACGGTTGGTCAACTCCACCGGAATTAAAGCCTGTATTATTGCCTGCATCGACAACTCCTACTACACCCCCATCAGAACTCCACTCTTGCCAGTTAAAAAAAGTGTCGCCTTGGTTTTCAAGAAAACTATTTTCGTCAGGTCGGAGAATGAAATTGGGTGGGTCGTAGAGGTTGTTGCTTAGATCTTGACCATCGTATGCAATATAAAACGAAGATGGAGGTTGTTGTTCGTTAAATATCGTACCAGTGGTCACTAAAATAGGACCATTCTCCGAAATTGGTTGTCCATTGCTGCCGGTATCGGATGGTGCAAATACGACGATTCCCGTAGTGATGTCACCGCTGTTTAACACAGCTCGCTCAGCGTCCGTCAACACCACACTCTTTTCTTGCAGCTCGATAAAGGCGTCTTCCAAGTCGGATAGATTAAAGTCGCCGGTGTCGAAATCATTGTTGGTATCGGCGCTGGTGATGACGCCGGTATCCGGGTCGTCGGTGGGGCCTTCGGCGCTGTCGTTGGTGAGATCGCCGTCGCCGTTATCGGCGTCGGTGCCACCGTCTTCATCGTTGCTGTCGTCTTCGTCGCCGTCTTCATCCGAGCCGGTTTCTGGGGTGTTTGGCACGTTCAGATTGGCTGGCGGGTTCAGCAGGCCTTGCGGCAAGTTACCGGCCTGTACCTGAGCGAAGACGAAGTCGCTGTCGAGACCGAGGTTTAAGGAACCCTGATCGTTAGTCAGGACGATGCCGCCTTCGTACACACCCACGGTTAACGTTTCCGATTGGAAGACTGCTTCGTAATGCGTGCCGCGAATACCGATGCTGGCATTCGGCGTGCGCACCTGATAAGCGTCGCGTTCGGACTTGCCAAAGCTGCCGCTGATGGTGCGGAAGCCGCCGCCGAGCAGGTCCATCAGTACGCGTTCGCTCTGGGTGTCGGTGGCGCCGTGGTATTCGCTGATGCGCAATTGCGAATCGGCGCGCAGGGCGAGAATGGCATTGTCTTCAAAGCGCAGTTGCAGTCGGCCATCGGCGCCGGTCACCAGGGTATCGCCTTCAAAAATATCGGAACGGCGCTGTAACGCGCGGCGCTGATCTTGTGCATCAACGGCAAACACGTCGCCGGCTGCAATAACCACTTTGCCCGCGGCGGCCCAACTGTTGAGCGGCACCAGAACGGTCAGTAAAACCAGTAGAAGGGGTGTGCTGAATGTGCGTGTTTTCATGGTGCGTCCTGCTAAATCCGTAAGTGGATAAGTACTGCCCTGATCGTGGTTCTTCCTTGAAAAAAAACGGTCTTAGTTTTCGGGTGGCGATGGATCGGTTTCATCCATTACAAATACGCCGTAGGCTTCTTGCGTTGAATCGCTGGTAGCACTAAAACCACCGGCGAACTGCAAATTGTTGCTGCCTCCGGTGAAGATCCCCGTGACGCTGCCATTTAACGATGTGCCTTCTACATCGCTGTTATAGAGCGAAGCCTGTAAGGCGGCGCCATTGATGTTGCCGTTGAAGTTTAGATTCCAGTCGCCGTCATTCGTACCCAGAAAATTCAGACTGCCGTCGGCACTTAAATCATTGAAGTTAACGTCCATGCTGCCACTCACCGTGCTATTGGTCAGATCGCCCATACCATTCACCGCGTAGCACCCTGAGCAAAGCTCAAAGGAACTGGTGCCGGAAAGCTTTGCGGTGGTGGGTTCTGCCTGGATAAAAAAGAACGATTCGCTGGTAACGCCGGCATTAAAGTCAGAGGTGTCACCGGCTTCAATGTCATAGGTGTCGTCGCCGTCTTCATTCCAGTGTTCCCAATGTACCTGCGCTGATAAATCGCTGCCGTTACCGCTATCGACGCCGGCTGTTCCCGCAAGGCCGTCGGTGCGTATGACCAGGTTGGGCAGGTAAAAGTTATCGTCGAGTTCCTGACCGGTCTGGGTGTCGTAGGCGACAAAGAAACTGCCGATATTGGTACCGCCGGTTTGGCCGCTGTGAACCACCATGGGCACGGCGTTCGGTGTTGGGTCGATACCACCGTTGGTGGGCGCAAATACCATGATGCCGGTTACCTTGCCGTCGCTTTTCAGGGCGTTTATTTCACTGCTCGATAATTCAACGACGCTGTCCGGGTCTTGCAGATCGACCTGATCTTCAATGCCATCTTCCACGGCGCTGAAGTCGAAATCGTCGTCGCTGATTTCATCGGCGTCGGGAATGGGCAGGGTGGTGTTGTCCGGATCGTTGCTCGGTGCCTGGCTGTCGTCGTTGTTGAGGTCGGAAATATCGTTGTCCGGTGCGTTGCCAGAATCGGACTCGTTGTCGTCATCGCTGGCTTCGTCGTTCTCGCCACCAGCATCAGACTGCGGTGTGCTCGGCACGTTCAGATTGGCCGGTGGGTTCAGCAAGCCTTGGGGCAGGTTGCCGGTTTGCACCTGAGCGTAGAGGAAGTCGCTGTCCAGACCGAGATCGAGGGTGCCGAATTCGTTGGTGACCGAGATGCCGCCTTCATACACACCCACGGTCAGCGTTTCCGATTGAAATACTGCTTCATAGTGCGTGCCACGAATGCCGATGCTGGCCGTGGGCGTGCGCACCTGGTACGCATCGCGGTCGGATTTACCAAAGCTACCGCTGATGGTGCGAAAGCCGCCCGCCAATAAGTCCATCAACACCCGTTCGCCTTGGCCGCCGATGGCACCGTGGTATTCGCTGATGCGCAGTTGCGAGTTGGCACGCAGGGCGAGGATGGCGTTGTCTTCAAAGCGCAATTGCAGGGCGCTGTCAGCGCCGGTAATCAGGATGTCGCCTTCAAACACATCGGAGCGGCGTTGCAGCAGACGGCGTTGGTCCTGGGCGTTGACGGCAAATACATCGCCGGTGGCAATCACCACCTTGCCCGCCGCAGCCCACAGTGGGGCTGGCATTAACAGCGCCAGCACCAGCGCGATGCGGTGGAAGGAAGACAATACGTTCATTACTGCGACTCCTAGAACGTCAGCGTTACCGACTGGTTGATCACCAGCCGATCACGATCATAGGCGTTAATGTTGGATATCAGCCATTCCAGGCGTCCGCCCGTCCGGGTCTGTAACCAGGGCTTGGCTTGCCAGCTCAGACCCAGATCGGCGGTGATCAGTTGGTCTTTGCGGATTTTGGTCTGGTTGCTGCTGCTGTTCTCTAAAAACAGCAGGTCGTCGTCTTGATAGGTGCGAATGTCGTGGCGGAAGGCGAAATCGCTGGTCAGGTTACGCGGCCATTGCCAGCCGAGGCTGTAGCGATTACTGAAGCCGTTCCATTCCAAATGGCCGTCGCTGTTGCCGCCCCGGCGAAAACGCACGAACTGAGAATCGAAGCGGTGACGGCGATTGTTTGAGGCGGAGGTCAGCAAAATACCGACGGCGTCGGTGCTGCTATCGGCGGCGCTGTCACTTTGTGCAAAGCCCATGTTCAACTGAGCGGCCAGACCGCCTTCCCATTGGCTACCCAACGGCGTCGTTGCCTGACCACTTAAAGCGGCAGAAAACTGATAGGCCTCACCACCGACCAGGGTTTGACTGAGGTTGGCCGAGGCCTGAGCCCGCGATTTGCGCGGCAAAGCCTGCTGGATGCGGTATTGGCCGGTAAGGCGCGTTTGGTTGAACGCTTCGTTGTCGCTCGGGTAGCGGGTACTTTGGCCCAGCAGGCCGAACACATGGCCGGTCTTCAGGCTGGTCGGTTGTACTAAGCGGGCGCCGAATCGATATTGGGTATAGACGCTGTCGACGGCCAATGATTCCTCGCTCAGATCCGTCAGCCCCAGAAGGTTAGGGTCGAGCTGGCCGTCGACGTTGCCACCGCCATTGATGTTGGTGTCGTAACCGGCTTCAAAACCAGCAAACAGATTGAACTGACGGTCGCGGGCGCGTTCGATGGCCGTAATGCGATCGAGAAACGCCTGAATATTGGCTTGCACTTGCGGCGGCGGGTTGGTGGCCAGCACCCGATTAAACTCGGTACGACTGCGCACCAGGTTGTTGTTGGCATAGTAAGCCCGGGCCAGATCGAGCCGGGCGCGGTGTTGTTCGGGCTGCAGAATCAGCACGCGTTCCAGGGCGAATATGGCTTCGCGGGTTTCGCCATCGTGCAGCAGTAACTGGGCGTAGTAGAAATCGAAGCGCGGTGTACCTTCAAAACGCTCCAGCAGTTCTGGCGCCATGATTCGGGCGGGCTCCCACTGGTCGGCACGAATCATGCTGATAAATTCTTCGAGCACGGGGCCGTTAACATCTTGATCGAGTGATACGACCGGGCCGTTGTTAGTCGACGATTCGGCCGTCACCGACAACGGAAACGAAAGCGCGGAAGCGAGTGCGAATGCAGAGAAGAAGCCAGTCCAGCGGCGGGAGCGAGAAGAAAAATCCATTGATACTTCGTCCGTGGCAAATGATCCCGTCCTCAATTGCAGCGTCAAATGGACGATAACTGCAATAATCGGGCTGGGAACTACTTAAGTTGTGCGTTGGTTGCTATGCTTAGGTGCAGTTTGCCTATCAGTTCGCAAAGTAACCTTATTTGGTGCGGTCAACCACGCGGTTAGAGCTTTATCTGACCGTGAATTGTCCACTTTGTGATCAGTTTAACAGTGCGGCCTATTAATTGGTATGCCGGCCACGCTGGTGCAGTAATAAAGGAGCCCTAATGGGTTTGGACTTATCAGATTCGCTCAATAAGCACGTCTTGTTGGTCGACGACTTTGCCAACGTGCGTAAGTCGATCAAAAGCATGATTACTTCCATTGGGCTTCGAAATGTTTTTGAAGCAGCACACGGTAATGAGGCCACCCGCATTGTTCGGGAGCAGAAGCTCGATATCGTGATGTGCGACTACAACCTGGAAAAGGGTAAAAACGGGTCTCAGCTGCTGGAAGAGTGGCGTAAGCGCGGCTGGCTGTCGCATGAAACCATCTTCGTCATGATCACCGCCGAAACCTCGCGTGACCGGGTGATGGGCACCCTGGAATTCCAACCGGACGATTACCTGGCCAAGCCCTTTGCCATGGATACGCTCAAACAGCGTCTGGTGCGTTGGATGGACCGGCAAGAAGAACTGCGGCCGGTCAATGCCGCTTTGGATAAAGGCAATTGGGCCGAAGTGGCCAAGATGTGCCGCGATCTGATCAAGAGCAAGAGCCGGTATCGCTCCTGGGCACAGCGCAAATACCATCAGGCGTTGCTGAAGCTGGATCGGTTGGAAGACGCCACCAAATTCCTCGGCATTGTGCTCAAAGAACGCGAATACCCCTGGGCGCGCCTGGAAGTTCACCGCATTCAGGTAGCCCGTAAGGAATTGCCAAAGGCGGAAAAAGGCCTGCGCAACCTGATCAACAAAGAACCCAATCTGATCGACGCCTACGATTTGCTGGCTCAGGTGCAGAACATGCTGAAGCAACCCGAGCACGTTCAGCATACACTGGAGCAGGCATTGGAGCGCTCGCCGTTGAGCATTCCGCGTCAGCGCAGTCTGGCCAAGGTAGCGACCGGTAATGGGGATCTGGCCACGGCCACCCGCGCATATAAAGAGGTGGTCAATCTGTGCGAAGGCACCATGCACGACGCACCGGATGTCTATAAAGATGCCTTGAGGGCCACCCGGACGCGGATGGCGCTGGAAACCAACGAAGCGCAGCGTCGCCGGTTACGTCTTGATGCGATGACGTACCTAAAGAAGTTAATGAAGAATTTCCCCGACGATACCGATGCCGATCTGGTATCGCGCGCTTATCGTTCCTTCCTGAACGATCCGCAGGATACGCGGGCCCGCGCCGATGGCTTTATTAAAGAGTTGGCGCAAAAGGCGTCTCGCAAGATGGAAGAGCTGTCTCAGGACAGCGCCGTCGATATTGCGGAAATCATCTACGAAAAAGGCGAGAACGAACTGGCGGACGAGCTGATCGACAAGCTGCGTGATTACCACCGTTCGTCCAAGGCTTTCCTGGAGCGTTTGAATCAGGTTCAGACCGAGCCGACAACCACGGCCGAGTCGCGCGAAAAAGCGCATCACATGAACATTCAGGGTATCGAGCACTACAAGAAGAAGCGCTATACCGAGGCAGTGGGTCAGTTCGAGGAAGCCCTGGAGCTGTCGCCGCGTCACCCGGGCATTATTCTTAACCTGGTGCAGTCGAGCCTGTTGGAAGTGGGCACCGGTTCGCCGACCAAGCAGCGACTCGATCAGTGCGTGGAGTTGGTCAAGCGACTAAGCTACCTGCCACGCGATCACTATCAGTACGATCGCTACCTGACCATTCGCTCCAAACTCAACGATCTGACCGATGGCGCAGTCATCGCTCAATGACGAGGCAGTCGATGAATAAGCTGGAACTCGACATGAACACCATCATGGCGTCGACCGTTCATGATGTGAAAAATGCTCTGAGTCTGATAGATGACCAGATCCGCGACGTGATGGCTGAGGTTGAACAGGCGAGCCCGGAAGGCGCGGCGTATTTGAATCGTATTCGTCTGGAAACCGGTCGTATTAATAACGACCTGGTGCACATGCTGGGTTTGTACCGCATGCACCACAACACCTTTCATCCGAGCTTCGACGATGTGCCGGTGGAAGAGGTGGTGCAGGATGCCAGTTCCCGTTACACCGAAAGCCTCGCGGCGCTGGGCATCGAGCTGAACATCGAGATGGAGGACCGCGATTGCGTTTGGTACATGGATCCGGCGCTGATCGAAAGTGTGCTGGCGAATATTCTGACCAACTGCATCCGTTACACCAAAGACCGCGTGGACGTACAGGTAGCGGAACGCGACGGTGGTTTGTCGATTCGGGTGATCGATAACGGTGAAGGCTACCCGGAGAAGATGCTCAATTTTATGGGCACCGAAGACGAGCAGGGTGACGTCAACTTTCAGACCGGCAGCACCGGCCTGGGATTGTTCTTCTGTTATCAGATTGCCAGCTTGCACCGTAACGGTAAGCAACACGGTACCATCAAGCTGTCGAATGATGACCAGGGCGGCGCCAGCTTTGAGCTGTGGTTGCCCTGAATAACGGGTGTCGTGGTTCGGGCAATGGATGAAGAGTTGACCGCATGGTCAGCTTTGCTATCCTTGGCCCGTATCAACTACCCCTCAGGCCGTCATGACCGAGACCGCCCTTCCCGCCGGCGCGACATTGCTGCTGGCTCAAACGCTCGACTTTCCAACTCCGACTGAGTTCCGCCATCAGCCTCAGGCTGCGCTGGTATTAGCCGATGGCCGCATTCATTGGCACGGCGATCGTGCCGACTTGCCCTGGCCACGCAACGCCTTCGACAGCATCTACGATTATGGCAATGCCTGGTTACTGCCCGGTTTTATCGACAGCCACGTTCATGCCGCTCAGATGCCGGTAATGGCGAGTTGGGGTGAACAGTTACTGGATTGGCTGGAGCGCTACACCTTTCCTGCTGAACGGCGATTCGAAGATCCCGCCGTGGCACGCCAGGCCAGCAGTGCCTTCCTCGACAGTTTGCTCGCGCACGGCACCACCACGGCCATGGTGTTTGGTACTGTGCATGAAGACGCCACCGATGCGCTGTTCGAAGCTGCCCAAAGCCGCGGCATGGCAATGATTGCTGGCAAGGTGTTGATGGATCGTCATTGCCCCGATTTTCTGCGCGATACCGCCCAAAGCGGGTTTGACGCCAGTGCGCGTTTGATCGAACGCTGGCACGGTCGCGACCGTTTGCGCTATGCGGTCACACCGCGGTTTGCACCGACCTCGACCGAAGCACAGCTGGAAGGCGCTGGCGCCTTGATGACGCTCGCGGACGGCCTTTACAGCCAGACGCACGTGTCGGAAAACCCGGATGAAGTGGCTTGGGTGCAGTCGCTGTTTCCCGATGCCAAAGACTACGTCGACGTCTATGAACGTTATGGCTTGCTGAACGACCACGCTGTCCTGGCGCACGGTCTGCATTTGACCGATCGCGAATGGCAGTCGCTGGCGCGTAATGGTGCGCGTCTGGCGGTTTGCCCGACTTCCAATACCTTCCTCGGCAGTGGCTTATTTGATTTCCAACGTGCGCAGGCCGAAGGCGTGGCGCTGAGTCTGGCGACAGATGTGGGCGGTGGCACCTCGTTGTCGCAATTAGTGTCAGCGGCTGAGGCCTATAAAGTGGCGCAGCTTCGCGGCCAGAAGTTATCGGCCGGTTGGTTGTTGCACCAGATCACCCAGGGTAACGCCGAGGCGCTGCATCTGGGCGATGACATCGGCACGCTGGACATCGGCAAACAGGCGGATCTGGTGGTGTTGAATCCGGCGGCCAGCCACAATTTGTCGACGCGCCTTGAGGGTGTCGAAGCGCTTGATGAGCAATTGTTTGCTCTGGTCATTCTGGGTGACGAGCGTTTAACCCAGGCAACCTGGGTGTCGGGTGTGCGTCGTTATTGCAATGGTCAGACAACATCCATAAGCTAAAAACAACGCGGAATCAGTAAGTTAAGGCGCCTGTGCACGAAATGGACGCAGGTGCTTTAAATCATCCCTTTGCAGTGTAGGACGCCACCATGGTCGATCAGGCCCAAAAACGGCTGAAGGAAGAATTTCAGACCAAGGAAAAAGCCGGACGCATTCGGCAGCAAAATGAAGCGGTCATTCTGAAAGCAGCGGAAATGGAATTTTCCCAGCACGGCTTTCGTGGCGCTTCATTGAATGCCATTGCCGAGCGGGCGGGGTTGCCCAAATCCAACATTCTGTACTACTTCCAGAACAAGGCCGGGCTTTATGGCGCGGTGCTGTCGGACATTCTGGGCATGTGGAATCAGTCGTTTAACGATGCCACTGTGGATGACGACCCGGCTGAGGCCATCGGAGCCTACATCCGCGCCAAGATTCGTTACTCACGCAGTCATCCGTTGGCGTCGAAAATTTTCGCCATCGAAGTGATTCAGGGCGCTCCGCATCTGAAAAAATATCTGGCAGACGATCTGCACATCTGGGCACGAGGCCGTGCCAAGGTGATGCAGGCGTGGATTGATGCGGGCAAGATGGACCCGGTCGACCCGCTGCATCTGATGTTTTTAATCTGGGGCGCAACCCAGCACTACGCTGACTTTGCCACCCAGGTGCAGTGGGCGCTGGATTCAGAAGAATTGGATGAAGCGGACTACAACACCGCCGTGGAAACGGTGACGCATGTGGTACTCAAAGGGGTTGGCTTGGGCTGATTCGGCTCAGCGACGACCGTTGTTTTTCTCGTGTTGAATCAGTAATTCATCCAGCGTCAGTTGGTAGGATTCGACAAAGTGGGTCATAAAATAATCCGCTTCCGGATGCTCCAGCTTGCGAATTTTGCGTTCAATATCGAGCGCCGCTCGGGAAAACTCCTGGTTGTTGGCGTTCAATTCTGACTGACACTTCAAATAAGCGCTGATTAAATCGGCCGCCTTCACCAGTTCGGCGACTTCCGGGTCCATGGATTGATGCCGCAAATAAGGCGTATAGGCTTTGCGCATCCAGTCGGGTAACTGCGCCAGCATTTCCTGTTCGGCTTCGTCTTCAATCGCTTTGTAGGCAGAGGTGATGGTGCTGGAGTGGTATTTAATCGGCGACGGCAAATCGCCGGTAATGATTTCACCGACATCGTGATAGAGCGCCGCCGTTGCGACACTTTCCGGTGAGCACTGGCCCTGAAACTGTTCGTTGCGGATCACCGCCAGAGCGTGAGCGATGGTTGCCACTTGCCAGGAATGTTCCATGACGTTTTCTTCGATCACGTTGCGTTTGAGTCCCCAGCGTTTGATCCAACGCAGTCGACTTAAGTAAGCGAAGAAACGATAGGTGGTCATGGTTTTTCCCGTCGACGAATGGCGTAGCGGCAACGTTGGCCGTCACTGAGCAAATGTTCCGCGCGTTCAACCTGAAAGTCTGGACCCAGGCTGTCCCGAAACACCGATAACTCAGAACGACAAAAATTTTGGCAGTCTTGTGCGGCGCTGCAGATAGGGCAGTGATGCTCGATCAATTCCCAGCCACCGTCGGTGGCGATGACTTCCGCCATATAACCTTCGCGCGACCGTTCGTTGGCGAGCGCATCCAGTTTGGCTTCGGCGTTGTTGCCGACATCGTTTAGTGCATTGCGATAGCGCTGACGTTGGTTGTTTTCGCGTTCGCTGATTAAACGCTCCAAGCCGTCTTCGCCGAACAGGTGACGAACCTGACTGATCAGTTCGACCGTGAGGCGGTCGTGACGATCACCAAAGCGATCATGGCCGTCACGGGTCAAGCGCCAAAGTCGACGCGGACGACCGCGACCGCCGGGGGTTTCCTGCCAGTGCACCAGGCCATCGCGCTCCATACGTTCCAGATGCCCGCGGGCGCCCATGCTGGTCAGGCCCGTCGCTGCGCCGACGTCGGCTGCCGTCAGGGCGTCGCTGCGTTTAAGCAGTTGCAAGATGTCATCGCGGGCGCTCATGGCTTGGGCAGTCTCAAGTTACAGGCCGATTAAAGCCTTAGGTGGTCGTCAGCACGGACTTTTCAAGTCTGGCGCTTGGCGTCGGTGCTGACAAGGCCTTGGCATCGCTGGGACGGAGTGTTGAGATAGTGGTGTACTCGATCAAAAGGCAGTCATCGTGCAATTACACATTCCCCGTGCCTTACGCGCGGGTGATCGCCTGGCGGCGGTCAGTTTGTCCTGGGGCGGTCCGGGTGTTTTTCCACAGCAATATGCATTGGGTAAGCGTCAGCTGGAAGCCGAGTTCGGGGTTGAATTGGTGGCGATGCCCAATGCATTGCGCGCTGCGAACTGGCTGGCACAAAACCCATCGGCCCGCGCGGATGATTTAATGCAGGCCTTTGCGGATCCCAACATCGCCGGTGTGGTCTCGACCATTGGAGGCGATGATTCCATCCGCCTGCTGCCGTTTCTGGATTTCGATGTCCTGCGTGCCAATCCCAAAGTCTTTCTGGGGTATTCCGACAGTACCATCACGCATCTGGCGTGTTTGCGCGCCGGAGTGCGCTCTTATTATGGTCCGTCCATCATGGCCGGTTTTGGCGAGCGTGGCGGTCTGCTGCCCTTTATGGTCGACAGCGTGCGCGCCACTTTATTTGAACCGCAACCACAATGGACACTGCCTGAAAACGAAGGTGTCTGGTCGACCGATGTGGTGGACTGGGACATTCCCATTGCCGGCAGTCCTACCCGGCCGCGCGAACAGCCGACCCAATGGCAGTGGTTGCAAGGCCGTGGCGAGGTGCGAGGTCATTTGCTGGGCGGCTGTATGGACTCGCTCAATGAACTGCCGGGTACACCGCTGTGGCCGACGCTCGATCAATGGCAGGACGCGGTGCTCTTTATGGAAACCTCGGAAGAGGCTCCGCCTCCGGATCGTCTGTTGCGGTTCATTCGGTCTCTGGATGCCATGGGCGTATTGCGTCGTCTAAACGGTATTCTGCTGGGCCGTCCTGGCGGTTGTCGGCCAGAACAGTTTGCCGATTATGATAGGGCGCTATTGCGGGGTGTGCGTGACGAGGCCGGACTGGCGATGCCCTTGGTGACTCACCTGGACTTTGGGCATACCGATCCGATGTGGGTGTTGCCGGTGGGGGCGACTATCGCGATCGATTGCGACGCTCAGCAGTTGCGGCTGTGTGAGCCCTCGACCGGGCCAAGTGACTGATTTTGCTAAAAAGATAGGGTAGAGTAGCCGGCACTCATTCCCTGCGAAATGGCTGTTATGACCACTGAATTTGACGACATTCGCCCGTATCACGACGACGAATTACCGGCCATGCTCAAGGCCACTGTGAATGACGTTGAATTACACAGCGCCATTGCTTCCTGGATCGCACCAGGGCTCAATCGCAAGGCGCCCTGGTTGATCCGGCCTTTGGTTAAGCTGGCGTTGAAATGGCAGTTTCGCGGGGTTCGCCGGGTCGATGACTTTCAACCGCGGTTACGGCGGTTTGTGAAGCGTATTCTCGATAAGTCGGTTTCCGACTTAGAGGTTCGCGGTCTCGATAAACTCGATCCGAACACCGCCTATTTGTTTGTCTCCAATCACCGCGACATTGTGATGGATCCGGCCATGGTTAACTGGGCGCTGTATCACGCGGGTTTTCAGACCGTGCGCATTGCCATTGGCGATAACCTGCTGAGCAAGCCCTTCGCGTCGCATCTGATGCGGCTGAATAAGAGTTTTATCGTGCGGCGCGCCGTTAAGGGCGTCAAAGCCAAGTGGCGGGCGGCACAAACATTGTCGCGCTATATCCATCATTGCATCACGGTCGATAACGCCAATGTCTGGATCGCTCAGCGCGAAGGTCGTGCTAAAGATGGCTACGACCGAACCAACCCAGCCGTCATCAATATGTTCAGCCTGAGCAAACCGGACGATCGTGAGTTCGGTGATTACATCCGGGAACTGAACATCGTGCCGGTGTGCATCAGTTACGAACTCGACCCGCTCGATCTGGCCAAGGCCCGCGAGCTGTACGCTCAGCAGCAAAAAGGCGGTTATCGCAAGCGCGCTCACGAAGACATCCAGTCCATTGCCCGAGGCATGACCGGTTGGAAAGGCCGGGTCCAGTTGACCTTTGGCAATGTGTTGGACGGTGACTACGCCTCTGACGAAGCGGTGGCCGAAGCGATTGATGAACAGGTACACCACCTGTACCGCGTGTTTGAAACCAACGAATGGGCTTATACCACCCTGGCGGGCGATTCCCCGGAGCCAGCCAATGCTGAAGTTGAGCAGCTGGCGCGCCGTGTTGGCAGTGCTCGCGACACCCTGAAGCCTTATCTGTTACGTCAATATGCCAATGCGGTGCGGATGAAGCAGGGCCAAGCACCGCTGGCTGCGACGCTTCCTGGCGAAGACAGCGCCCAGCCCGGCACTCAATAGCGGTAACTTTCCTTTGGCAGCTGGCCGTTCATCACCTGGAAGGCGGCGGCGCGCTGATCGTTGTGCAGCCGTCGGTTGGCTATAAAACGCGCCAGCCAGGGCAGGGGTTGAATGGTCTGGCCGGTGGCAGATGCCAACACGTAGGCCTTGGCGCATTGTTCAAATAATTCCGCATTCAGTACCAGTCGGTTCGCCGTCGTCCCCAGCAACAGCGGCTGACCCGCCAGCCAGTGAACGTTGCCTCCGGTATCGAGATGTTGGACGTCGTTTGGGCCGATCCATGGCATTTTTCCCAGGTGACGAACCTGTTCGTCAAAAACACCCGGCATCTGCCCCTCCAAACTGAACAGATGATGTCCGAAGCGTCCACAGCCCGCGGCGATGGCACACACATCTGTTCGGCTGCGAAATAAATGGTCTGCCAAGGCCGACTCCCCGTTACCGGCGCCGACCATCCATTGCGGCCGTTCTGCGGTGGCTTTGCCAAACCAGAAACCGTCTGCACCGGGCACGCGCATAGCCAGCCAGGCGCTCGGTGTTTGCAGCAGTTGCTGGCGCATCAGTTGGCTGCGGCTGGATTGCCAGAGCTTACGCTGAGTTTCGATCAGGTCGGTCATCGGCCACTTCCTCGTGCAAATCCTTAAGCAGGGCGGTCAATTTAGCCACTTCCGTGGGCGGCTCTGAATTCAGTCTCAATGAGATGCGTTCTTGCAAATGATTGGCCGCCAATCGTTCTAGTTGCTCGATGACGGTCACCGCAGCCGCACTGTCGACGCCAGCGCAGAACACGCCGCGATGGCGGATGAGCCAAGCATTGGCATCGGAGCCGACAGCTCGCTCGAGCCGCTTGGCCAGCCAGTGGGTTCCCATCAGAGCGTAACTGACCACCTTGACCTGCTTGCCGAGAACCGCGTGTTGGGCGGCAGGCACTTCAAGGGCATCGCCCAGTAAAGCGCAGGCACTGGCAAAGGGTTGATGAGTGAGAATGCTGCACTGTAATTCTGGCCGACGACGCAGCACCTGAGCGTGCAGTTTGGCGTCAGCTGATGGGCTTAGAGACGTTTCGATGGACGATAAATCGCTCAGGCGAAGTAAGCCGATATCGGCAGCGGTTAAAAGTTGATAGTCAGCAACCGCAGGTGTGACCGCAACGACGTCGTCATCCAGACGCATCATCAGGTTCCCACCCGAGACGGAAAAATAGCCTTGCCGGGACAATTGCAAGCACAACCCAACCACCGAATCGCGCTGGTGTTCAAATAGCATTTTGAGCTTCCCTTGTTACTGCATCCTTGGTCTTGCTAGATACACCATAGTACCGTTGTGGGAGTTCGCTATATCGAAGCTACTCCACATTTTGGCCATGTTATTCCTAAATGGAGGGGGGCGTTTCTGTCCGCAGTGGCGGGATCCTATGAGGCGTGGGGTCGGGTTGTTTCTTGCGTCACTGAGCGAGAAGGTAAAACAGCGCCGGTTGGGTTTGATTCGATGGTTATACCGTTATCTTTCCAGTGGGTTCAGTGGGGTGATGAGAAGGTAGGGCACAACTGTCCGCAGCTGTGATGGTTTTTGTGCAGACAGTTGTTGGGTGAGGTGGCCGGTCGGTGGTTTAGACCGGCTCGATCAGAAAGGTCATTAACTGGCGTCGGCGAGCCAGTTACGGATCACCAGCCGGCCGCTGGAATCATCGCGTTCGAAGTCGATACGGCGGGGCAGTGCATCGGCGCCTTCGCCATAATAAGCAGGAAAGCTGACCGTCCAGCCAGACTGCTGCAACCGGGTCAATCGACCCTGGTTATCGAGGGTGAGGGTGCCAATGTCGCGGGGGGAGGCTCGGCCACGCACCCAGTATTGCAGATGATCGAGTGGCAGATTCATGTCGGCCAGACGCTGGCCCAGTTCGGTGAGGCTGCGGGCACGCCAGACATCATCGCCTTGGCGCAGAGTCACGCGACCGGGGCGGCCTGCGACTTCAACCCGCCCCTGACCCAGCGGACCGCTCAGTTCAATTTCAAAGTCCGCTTGCGATTGTACCCAGTCCACATTAAAGCTGCTGGCTTCGGTCGCATTGCGGACCGCCATCTTGCCGCTGAAGGCCCAGGTTTCGGTCAGGTCGGCGAAATCGGGTTGCGAATCGCGGTTGGCGCAGCCAGCGAGAACGAACAGGGCCGTCGCCAGAATCAGCAGCTGTTTCACAGTTCCACTCCGAAGCGTTCAACCATGCCCTCGGCGGTAGGACTGGTGGCGTTTAACTCGAACGCATGGCGCAACCAACGCAGTGCTTCATCGCGCTCGCCTTGTACCCAGAGCACTTCGGCCAGATGAGCGGCGACTTCATCGTTATCGAATTCCGCCAGCGCTTTGCGCAACCATTCCTCGGCTAACACCAGATTACCGAGTCGGTATTCCACCCAGCCTTTGGAATCCATGATCGCCGGGTCTTCGGGTTCGAGTGCCAAGGCGCGATCGATGTAGTCTTTGGCTTGCGCCAGGTTCAGGTTGCGATCGGCCCAGCTGTACCCCAGCGCGTTCAAGGCTGAGGCGTTATTGGGATCGACGTCCAGGACGGTACTCAGGTTGCGATCAGCCAGTTCATAATCGCCAGTACCGGTGGCGATCAGCGCCTGATCGTAGAGCAGGGCCGTATCACGTGGGTTTTGTTCCAGGCCATCGCTCAGCACGGCAATGGCGCGTTCCGGTTCGCCACGACTGCGCATGGCACCTGCCTCAAGCCGCCAGATAAGGGCGTTTTGCTGCGGGAATTCAGTGCGCGCCTGGGCCAGCAAATCCTGCAATTCAGCCAGGTTGTCTGCTGCCCACAGTTCGGTCAGTTCGGCCAGTGCTGAAATGACAAAGGGCGGTTCCTGCACCTCCAGAAAATGATTGGCGGCCTGGTCTGGACGAGCGTATTCAACGTTGATTCGGCCCAGATAATAGTGCGCTTCATCGGCATGGGCGCTTTGTGTAAGACGTTTGAACAAGGCTTCGGCGGTATCGTAGTCACCGGCTTCGAAGGATTCACGAGCGAAGGTGCGTACGATCAAAGGTTCGTTGGGGAAGCGGTTAAAGAGCGACTCCAAAACCTCGGTTTTATCGGCCATGCCCTGGCTGTAGGCAAAGCTGGCATAAGCGCTGGCGATCTGGCTGTTTTCAGGAAAGCGTTCGGCGAGGTTGGCGATAAGCTGGTGTGCTTGCTCCACCTCATTGCGTTCCAGATGAAGGCGATACGCCAGCAGGCCCGCTCCTGGCGTGTCGGACAGCTGACGTGAGCGCTGTACCTGGGCGAAAGCCGCTTCAAATTCACCGGCATCGGCCAGCAGACTGGCGCTGCCATAGGGCAAGGCAGCGGATCGGGGGTATTGGCTTTGCAAACGCTGATAAACAGCGGCTAACTCAATTTGGCGCTGAGGCGTTAATTGGCCCGTGCCGATCAGGGCGGTTTCTACGGGGGCTTGCGCATCCAGCTTCAACCAGGCATCCAGCGCTCGCTCACCGGTTACGAAATCGCCGTTGGCGAGGCTGGAAACCGCCAGTCCCTGCCAGGCTTCCGGCACCTCTGGCTCCAGTTCCACCCAGTGCTGGGCGTGCGTCTGCATTCGGCTGTAGTCGTTGATCAACTGACTGAGCGCGGACGCGCGACGCGCGACCTGTGGATCGTCGGTGCGGTTATCCAGGTGGCTGTACAGTTCGGTTGCGGTACCGAATTCGCCCCGGTTGGTGGCAATTTCTGCCAGCAATAACTGATAGAAACTCTGGCCGTCGAGCGGCGTCGCCGGAATGGCAGGCTCGGCGGATTCCGGCTCGATGACAGCCGTCTGACTGCTCTGCGGCGTTTCAGTTGAAGCCGTCATGCCGGTGGCACAACCACTGAGCACCAGACTGGCCAGGGCGAGTGACGGCAAAACGTGAATAAAACGGGAACGGTGTTCGGTGTGAGCTGACTTCATGCGATGACGGTTGTCCTGATCAGTAAAAACGGCATGACTGCGCGCGTCATTGTGCCAGATGGTGATAGGACTGTCCCATTCAGGCGGTTATGCCGCCGGGCAACGAAGCTTGTAACGAAGGTCGGGACGCCTGCATCAGCCGAAACAGGCAGGCTTTCGCACTGAGTAAAGCCGTGTAAAGGCCGCTCTATCGGTGTTTCCTGGCTCTGAGCTGTCGCCTCGAACCGGTAAAATCGGTAGACTACGCGCCTTCCAGCGATAGCGAGTGGATCCCGCCCGAGATGTCATTACTGGCCATCGGCATCAATCACCAGACCGCCCCGATTGATATTCGGGAGAAGGTCAGCTTTGCGCCCGAAACCATGTCGGAATCATTGGCGTCGGTGTTGTCGTTACCGGGTATCGAAGAAACCGTCATTCTGTCGACCTGCAACCGCAGCGAAATCTATTGCGCGGCGGACGAACGCAGCGTTGAAGCGGTGGTGCAGTGGCTGGCGGACTACCACAACGTCGATATCAATCAATTGCGCGATGCGCTCTATATTCATGTCGACCGCCCAGCCATCGAGCATCTCGGGCGTGTTGCCGCCGGACTCGATTCCATGGTGTTGGGCGAACCCCAAATTCTTGGCCAACTGAAGTCGGCGTTTGCTGTGGCGCAGGAATACGATTCGGTCGGCCAGCAACTCAATCATTTGTTCCAACACAGCTTTCGCGTTGCTAAATCGGTGCGCACCCAGACGGCCATTGGCGAGAATGCTGTCAGCGTTGCCTTTGCCGCGGTCAGCCTCAGCACCCGGATTTTCGATCAGTTGAGCAAATGCCGCGCGTTGCTGGTCGGCGCCGGTGAAACCATTGATCTGGTGGCGCGTCATCTGCGCGATAAAGGCGTCACCGATTTGGTCGTTGCCAACCGGACACTGACCCGGGCGCAGGAACTGGCTGAACAATTTGGCGCGCGCGCTGTATTGCTGTCGGACATTCCCGATGAATTACCCAACGCCGATATCGTCATCAGTTCCACCGCCAGTCAGTTGCCCATCATCGGCAAAGGCATGGTTGAACGTGCGTTAAAAAAACGCCGCCATCGCCCGGTATTTATGGTCGATATTGCCGTGCCGCGAGATATCGAAGCTGAGGTGGGCGACATGGGCGATGTCTACCTCTACACCGTCGATGATCTAAAGTCGGTGATTGAAGCCAATGTGCGCAGTCGTCGTGAAGCGGCCAAAGAAGCGTTGCAGATTATTGGTCGCTCGACCGATGCTTTTAATCAATCGCTGATGGAACGCCAGGCGGCCGATGTGATTCGTCAGCTGCGCAATAAAAGCGAAGCCATGAAAAGCAGCGAGCTGGAAAAAGCCCGCCGGGCGCTGGCTCAGGGCAGTGACCCGGAACAGGTGCTGGAGCAATTGGCGCGCGGCCTGACCAATAAACTGCTGCACGCGCCGACCGTCGCCCTGCGCAAAGCACACGGCGACGGCGAAGCTGATGCGCGAGACTGGGCAACGCGTTTGTTCGATCTCGAAGATTCCTAGCGACTTAAGCCGCACTCATCTTTTTATCCAAGCCGTTGTAAACCGCGGTTTGCCGCAACCACAGTTGGAATGCGAACGCATGAAAGATTCCATCCGCCACAAGCTGGCCGATTTGACCGAACGGTATCAGGAACTGGCCCGCTTAATGGCCGAACCCGATGTGATTGGCGATCAGAATCGCTTCCGTGCTTACTCTCAGGAGTACGCTGAACTGGAAGAAGTCGTGAGCTGTTTTGAAGATTACCAAGGCAGCGAAAGCGATCTCGACGATGCCCGCTTAATGCTCAACGACAGCGACCCGGACATGCGCGAACTGGGCAAAGATGAAGTCCGTTCAGCCGAAGCCCGCTTGGCGGAACTCAGTGAGCAACTCGAAGTGTTGCTGCTGCCCAAAGATCCAAACGACGGCAAGAACGTCTTTCTGGAAATTCGTGCCGGAACCGGCGGTGATGAAGCAGCGTTGTTTGCCGGTGATCTGTATCGGATGTATGCCCGTTACGCCGAACAGCTGGGCTGGCGTCTGGAAATTCTTTCGGCCAGCGAAGGCGAGCACGGCGGCTACAAAGAAGTGATTACTCGCATCAGCGGCGAGCGCGTTTATTCGCGGCTGAAATTTGAATCTGGCGCGCATCGCGTACAGCGTGTACCGGCGACCGAAAGCCAGGGGCGCATTCATACCTCGGCCTGCACGGTCGCGGTGATGCCCGAGGCCGATGAACTGGCCGAAGTGGAAATCGATAAAAATCAGTTGCGCGTCGATACCTTCCGCGCCTCTGGCGCCGGTGGTCAGCACGTTAACAAAACCGACTCGGCGATTCGGATTACCCATTTGCCGACGGGCATCGTGGTGGAGTGTCAGGATGAGCGCTCGCAGCACAAAAACCGCGCCCGGGCGATGTCGTTGCTGGCGGCGCGTTTGCAAGATGCCCAGCAAAGTGCTGCCGCTCAGGAACAAGCCGATACCCGACGTTCATTGGTCGGCAGCGGTGACCGCTCCGAACGCATTCGTACCTACAACTTTCCACAGGGTCGCGTGACCGATCACCGCATCAACCTGACTTTGTACAAGCTCGATGAAGTCATGACCGGCGATCTCGATCCGGTCATCGTGCCCTTGTTGCAGGAAGATCAGGCTCGTCTGCTGGCGGAGATGGCCTCGTGACGACCGTGAAAGCGGTTCGGCAATCCGCACTCGAACGCGGTGTGGATGCGCTCGATGCCGATCTGTTGCTGGCGCGTGCATTGGGCCAAACCCGCACCTGGTTATTCACCTGGCCCGATAAAACCGTCGAGCCCGGACCGTTAGCCACCTTTGAAGCCTTACTCGATCGTCGTCTGGCCGGAGAGCCGGTCGCGCATATTCTGGGTGAGAAAGAGTTCTGGTCATTGCCGCTGGCGGTCAACGCTTCAACGCTGCTGCCCCGTCCGGATACCGAAACGCTGGTGGCCGCGGTGCTGGATCGCTTTAGCGCTGCACCGCTGAACCTGGCTGACCTGGGCACCGGCACCGGTGCCATCGCTTTGGCGCTGGCCAGTGAACGGCCGAACTGGCACATCGTAGCGATTGATCGCATTGCCGAAGCGGTTGAACTGGCGCAGCTCAATGCCGAACGATTGGGTTTGCGGGTTAAGGTGCTCGAAGGCCATTGGTGCATGCCGCTGGCCGATGCCAGTCTGGATGTGTTGGTCAGCAATCCGCCTTACATCGATGCTCAAGATCCGCACCTGGCGCAGGGCGATGTGCGCTTCGAACCGCGCTCAGCATTGGTCGCCGATGAACATGGGCTGGCGGATATTCGGCGCATCGTTGGTGAAGGTCGTCGGGTGTTAAAACCCGGCGGCTGGCTGTTTCTGGAACACGGCTGGCAACAGGGCGAGAAGGTGCGTGAATTGCTTAAACAGGCGGGATATCACCAGATCAAAACGCTGCATGATTTGGCTGACCGCGAACGGGTCAGCCTGGGGCATTTATAAACGTTAATAGACCAGTCGAATAACGGTCTGGGCAACACAGGCCGGGCGGCGCATGTTTTCGATTTCGACGGTGATCTCTTCGGTCACTTCCAGACCCCGACGGACGATTTTCACGCCGACGATTTTCTTACTGCCACGAACCCGGCTGCCGGCTTTCAATGGAAACGGAAAGCGCACCTGATTGAGTCCCATATTGACGACCATCTTGGCGCCTTTGTACGGCGGGTTTTCCGGGTCGACCGCATTCGTCAGCCGCGGAATCAACGACAAGGTTAAAAAGCCATGGGCAATGGCCGCTTTAAAAGGCGACTCTTCAGCGGCGCGTTCCGGGTCGGTATGAATCCACTGACGATCTTCGGTGACCTCAGCGAATTGATTGATGCGTTCCTGTTCGACGGTCATCCATTCACCGACGTAGACAACGCTGTCCATCTGCGCCATTAATTGCTGGCGC
Source organism: Saccharospirillum sp. MSK14-1 (assembly GCF_003054965.1). Classification (GTDB taxonomy): domain Bacteria; phylum Pseudomonadota; class Gammaproteobacteria; order Pseudomonadales; family Natronospirillaceae; genus Saccharospirillum. The sequence continues at coordinate 1,455,421 of NZ_MIES01000033.1, read as the reverse complement.
ATCATTTCCGCTTCCGGGCTGTCGCAACTGGGCTGGGTTTCGGTTTCGTCCAGCGACCGATGGTCACTGTCCAAAATCCAGTTAACCCATTGGTAATTACGCGCGCTTTGCCACAGCTCGCTCCAATACTCGCGCCACTGCGGTGCAATTAGGTCACGAAATTCCGCCTGATTGCGCGTCAGGCGTTCGGTTTTTTCTTTCAACATATCGATGACGTTCATCCGGCATCCCTCTTCCCGGGTGATGGCTGATAACTGGCCGTACAGGGTGATGGCCAATCGGAACGGTACCGGCAAATGTCACCGTTCCGGGATCTTTAACGATGTATAAACACTTCAAGTGAGTAACGATGGTTTAACAACAAGGGTTTAACAACAACGGTGTCACGATCGATTATTAGTCTTTAAAGCACGAATAATGCCATATTTTTGGCGGCTATTCTTGGCCACAAGTCACAACTCCATTCAACGGCGCCCGTCTATCCAGCTGTCCAGCTTGGTCTCGATCTGGCGCAACAAGATCGACATGGCTTCAGCCGATGCCCAGCCAACGTGTGGGGTGACAATGACACGCGGATGCTCAGCCAGTCGCCAGATGGTGTCCGATGGCTGCGGTGGTTCGTTGGCCGCGACATCCAGACCCGCGCCGCCCAGTTGACCGGTACGCAATGCATCCAGTACATCCGATTCGTTAATCAAACCGCCTCGGCCGGTATTAATCAGCACGCATCCTGGTTTCACCATGGCCAGCGTTTGGGTGTTCATCAGTTCGGCCGTCGCCGGGGTGAGCGGGCAATGAAGGCTGAGCACATCGGCTCGGCCGAGTGCGGTCTGGAAGTCGGTATAACCAGGACGGGTGGTTTCGGCATCGGCGCGTTCGGCATAACAAATGTCCATGCCCAGCGCTTGAGCGCGGTTGGCCAGTGCATCACCCAAAGCACCCCGGCCGATGATGGTCAGCGTCCGGCCGGAGAGGTTGTGAATGGGAGCCACCCGGTTGCAGAAAAACGGGCTGTCGGACCAACCGCGTTGATCGGCATCGGCCAGGTATTCTTTGAGGTTTCGCGCCAGCGCCAGCATCAACATCAGCGCATGTTCGCCGACCGCTTCAGCGGCATAACCAACGGCGTTAATCACGGTAATGCCGGTGTCGCGGCAGTAGTCGAGGTCAACATTGTTGGTGCCAGTGGCGGTCACCGCAATGCATTCGAGCTTGGGCAATTGCGCCAGCAAAGGCGCATCGAGCACGACTTTATTGACCACCGCCAGTTGGCAGTCGGTCAGGCGTTCAAGGCGTTGATCGGGCTGGGTGAGAGGGTATTCGGTCCAATCGGTGATGGCCGCTGGCACTTGTAATACCAGCTCATCAGGGAAGGTACCGCGGTCGAGAAAGGCGCCTTTCATCTTGGCTTCCCGTGTCGCAGTCAAAGATGCGCGTAGAGTAACGGTTGACGCTACGACAGGGAAGCCGAGAACGATGGAGGTCAGTGCTTCAGGTTCGAAAGCGCGACAGATGTTGACGAATATTGTCACTGACCTGATGCAGTTTGTCGGACCCCAGCGTGGCTTGCTGAACGTTTTCGGCCAGACGGTCGGAAGCGTCTTGAATGGCGGTGGCAATGCGACTGATCTCATCGGTGGCGCTGTTTTGCTCACGCGACGCTTCGGCAATGGTGTAAGCGCGCTGCGAAATATCGGTGATCGACTCGGCCACGATGTCCAGACTTGCCGTTACCGACTGAGCGCTTTCTGCCGTTGCTGCGGTGAGTTCTTTGCTGGTGTTCATCAGCGAGACGGCGTCGCGCGTCTGATTTTGCAGCGCTTCAATCATCGACTGAATTTCACCCGTGGCGTCGTGTGTACGTTGCGATAAGGCGCGCACTTCATCGGCCACCACGGCAAAGCCACGCCCCTGATCGCCGGCACGAGCGGCTTCGATGGCCGCATTCAGTGCCAGCAAGTTGGTTTGTTCAGCAATGCCTTGAATGGTCGCCAGAATGGCGTTGATCTGTTGCGCCTGGTCGTCTAGTTTGCCGATAACGGTGGTGGCGTTATCAATCTGGTCACTGAGGCGGCTCATCCGCTGGCGGTTTTCGCTGGCTCCGGAAGAGCCTTTTTTGCCTTCTTCGTTGGCGTTTTTGGCAGCCTCGGCGGTGTCGCTGGCATTGCTTGCGACTTCGGCGGCGGTCGATGACATCTGGTTAATGGCTGCAGCAACCTGACTGATTTCCGATTGCTGCAACTGAATGGCGTCGTTGTTGGCCTTGGCTCGGTCGCGCGCCGATTCCGACATGCTGGCTAACTGGTGAGCTGAATCGAGGCTGGTGGCTACCAACTCGTGGATGGATTCAATAAATCGATTGAACGACTGGCTGAGTCGACCAACTTCGTCGTCGCGAACCACCTTCAGACGTCGGGTCAGGTCAGCTTCGCCCTGGGCGATGTCCGACATGGCGGCGTTCACTTCGATCAACGGCTTCAGCAAGGCCGAAATCACCACGCCGCACACCAAGGTCACGATAAGGATGGTCAGTGCTGAGATCAGACCGTTGCTCAGGGCTAGGTTTGCCAGTTCGGCATAGGCTTCGCTGTGCGGCGCGAGCAGTGCAATTTCCCAGTCGGTGCCGGCAATGGCAAAGCTGGCGGCCAACCAGGCTTCACCATTGATGGTGACGGAGCTGGGTTGGTGACTCAGTGTAAAGTCGCCCAGCAGGTCACTTACTGCTGTGCTCAAGCGCTCTTCGTCGGGATGGACAATAAAGCTGTCATTGCCATCGATGACCGCTGCGTAACCGCTGTCCCACAGCTGCACACCCAGCACCTCATCGACAATGGCGGTGAGGGCAACATCGGCGGCTAACACGCCACCGTTCGCCGGACGGGCAAAACTCATCACCAGATCGCCGCTGGAGGCATCAACGTAAGGCGGGGTCAGAATCAGGTCATTTTGCTGCTGGGCTTGCTGATACCAGGGGCGGGTGCGCGGATCGTAGTCGTCGGGCAGGGCGGTTTCCGGCTGAATCAGCATGCGCCCGCCGCTGGTGCCCAGATACATATACAGAAAATCCCCGGCACTGGCACCCTGAGCCACCACGGGCAGTACACCGCGACCCGCATTCAGCGCGTCGGCCGAGCCGTCGAGTACCGCCTGCTTGGCAGTCAGCCAATGCGCAACAAACCGACTGGTGGCTGAGCCGGAGCGTTGAATCCGGTCTTCCACCGCCTCGCTTAAGTTGTTGCGCGCTTGCAGATAATTAATCACGCCATTGATGGCGACCAGAATGAGTACGCTGAAGGCGACACTGCCCATCAAACGCGCTCGAATGCTGAGCGATTTCACGCTGCTTCCCTCGCTGAAAACGGTTTTGTGTCTTTTGACTATAGCTGCCGTTTCAGCAAGTACTTAAGAAGTTAGCCGTTACTCCGGGTTTTGCGCCGCCTGAACCGCGGTTAGCGCAATGGTGTAGATAATGTCTTCAACACCGGCACCGCGCGATAAATCGTTCACCGGTTTGCGCAAACCCTGCAACATCGGACCGATGCTGACCACATTGGCACTGCGTTGCACCGCCTTGTAGGTGGTGTTGCCGGTGTTCAGGTCGGGGAACACGAAGACGTTAGCACGACCCGCCACCTTGCTGTTCGGCGCCTTGCCTTTGGCAACGCTCGGAGTGCTCGCGGCATCGTATTGCAACGGGCCGTCGATCAGCAGGTCCGGGCGTTTTTGCTGCGCGAGTTTTGTGGCCTCACGCACTTTCTCGACATCGCTGCCTGCGCCGGATTCGCCGGTGGAGTAACTGATCATGGCGATGCGCGGTTCAATGCCGAACGCACGCGCCGAATCGCCGGACTGAATGGCAATGTCGGCCAGTTCACTGGCGTTGGGGTCGGGGTTAACGGCACAGTCGCCATAAACCACGGCCTGATCGGGCAGCAACATAAAGAACACCGACGACACCAGCGCCGCATCCGGCTTGGTTTTGATCAACTGCAACGCTGGACGAATGGTGTTGGCGGTAGTATGCACGGCACCCGAGACCAGACCATCGACTTCATCTTGTGCCAGCATCATGGTCGCCAGCACCACGGTGTCTTCCAGCTGTGCTTCGGCCATTGGTTCACTCAAGCCTTTGTGTTTACGCAGCTCGACCATCGGCGCGATGTAGTGTTCGCGCACGGCTTCCGGATCGATGATTTCCAGATCGTCCGGCAAGGTCAGATTCTGACTGGCAGCGACGCGTTGCACTTCCTCTGGGCGACCGAGCAACACACAGCGAGCCATACCTTTGCGGTGACATTGCACGGCGGCCTGAACCGTGCGGGGTTCTTCTCCCTCTGGCAGCACAATGCGTTTATTGGCCGCGCGTGCCTGTTGCACCAATCGGTGTCGAAACGCCGGTGGCGACAAGCGTTTTTCCATATCCAGGCGAGTGCGTTCCAGCAACCAGTCGCTTTCCAGATCGCCGGCGACGGCATTCATCACCGCTTCCATCCGTTCAATATCATCGGTCGGCACTTCGGTGTTTAACGCATTTAATTGTTGAGCGGTGGTGAAGGTATTGGTCGGTACCTGCATCACCGGTAAGCCGGTTTTAAATGCGGCCTGGCACAATTCCAATACGGCCGGATCCGGTTGGATGCCACCGGTAAAGACCAATCCGGATAGCGGCACGCCGTTCAGTGCCGCCATGCAACTGGCCAGCAGAATGTCTTCGCGGTCTCCGGGGGTGACCACTAAGGTTCCCGCGCGCAGGGTGTGCAGCATGTTGCGCATGGTGCGCGCGCAAACGGTGATGGTCTGCACGCGGCGCTCGGCCAGTTGGCCTTCGTAGAGTAAGTCCGCTTGCAGGTGGCGTTGAATGTCCAACGCCCGTGGCGCGACCAACAACGGGTCCCACAAGATGGTGCCCAGGCAAAGGAATTGATCGTTGAACACATTCAACGACCGGGCAGTGACGCGAACATCGGCCGCGCTTGCCGGTTCCGGCGGGTCTTCACCGGCCAATACCTGCTGGCTTTCTTCGCTGGGGGCGCCCACTTTGTTGAGAATGCAGCCGAGCACCCGATCGTTGCGTGTCCCGCCAAACAAGCTGGCGGTCATGCGAATGCGTTCAGCCAGGGTTGACCAGTCGTCGTCGTTGCGCGCGCCCACCAGAATAACGTCGGCATCCAGCGCTCGCGCCAGGTTCACATTGAGTTTGCCGATGTAACTTTCATCTGCAACCGGCACCAGACCTTCAACAATGACGACATCGGCATCGCCCGCTGATTGCTGGTAAACGTGGATCACTTCTTCCATCAACGCATCGGTGCGATCTTCCGCCAGTTGCTGTTGCGCATAACCCAGCGTTAAGGGTTGCGCCGGCTCCAAACCCAGCGTGGCTTTGACCAGGTGCGTCGATCGTTCCGGACCGTCTTCGCGCGCTTGTGTTTGGGCGATGGGTTTGCAAAAAGCAACCTTAACGCCGCGCTGCTCAAGCGCGCGAACCAGGCCCAGACAAACCGACGTTAACCCCGTGCCGGTGCCGGTAGCGGTGACAAAAAAGCTGTGTTGCATAGGTCAGAGAACCTCCGTCAGGCGGCGCGTGTCTTGGGCGATCATCCATTCTTCGCGAGTCGGGATCACCAGTGCTGCGGTTGAATCAGGTCGGGTGATGCGCGCATGCTCGCCCGGTTTTAGGTTGGCGGCTTCATCGCAATCGAACCCCAGCAGACTCAGATGACCGAGCACCTGACTGCGAATAACCGCTGCGTTTTCGCCAATGCCGCCGGTGAAGACCAACGCATCCAGCCGCGACAGGCTCATCGCCAGACCGCCGATTTTTCGTGCCAAGCGGAAACAGAACACATCGATGGCCAGGCGCGCATCGTTGTTGCCGGTGTCAGCCGCTTCAATCAGGGTGCGCATGTCGTTGGACAGACCGGACAATCCCAGTAAACCAGATTGACGATTCAGTGCTTCGTTAATGTCGTCGAGCGATAACTCGAGCCGGTCAGCCAGATAGGCGTGCAAACCCGGGTCGACATCGCCTGAACGCGTGCCCATCACCAGGCCTTCCAGTGGCGTCAGCCCCATGGTGGTGTCGACGGCGCGACCATTACGGACGGCGGTGGCGCTGCAACCGTTGCCCAGATGCGCGCTGATGACGCCGTGATCATTCGGGTCCAATTGCAATTGCGCCACCGCCTGACCGGCGACATAACGATGGCTGGTGCCATGAAAGCCATAACGGCGCACACCCAGCTCGGTGTACCAGTCTTTAGGCACTGCATAGAGAAACGCCGCTGGTGCCAATGTCTGGTGAAAGGCGGTATCGAACACCGCCACCTGGGGCACCTCGGGGTAAAGCGATTGTAAAGCCTTAATGCCGAGCAATGCCGGTGGATTATGCAGCGGCGCCAGGCTTGCGCAGGCGTCGATGCCGTCGATAACGGCGTCATCAATCACCACCGATTGACTGAAGGCTTCACCCCCATGAACCACCCGATGACCGATGGCCGCAGGCGTGCCATAGTCGGCGTTAAGGCGTTTGCCGATCGCGGCAAGTGCGGCTTCATGACCTTCGCCCTCCAGCGATTGGCGTTGCTTTCCAGAAGCGTCCTGCCATGTTAAAACCGCCTCGGGTGTGCCCAGTCGTTCAGCCAAACCGCTGAGCAATTCAGTGTCGTTTGTTGTTTCCGACGCGCCGCTGAATAACGAAAATTTCAACGAGGACGAACCGGAATTGATCACCAGGATGGGAGTCTTCAACGTCAAGCAGGTCACCACATAAAACAATAAGGGGAAGTTGTGCCCGAAGTGTATAAGAGCGCAGGTGTGAAAGGTATGGCTCGGTTACTGAGCTGCGTCATGATTTGGGGTTGTTCTCTGGTGGTTTCGGCGGCGCAATGGCCATCGGGTTATGGCCAATGGGTGAGTGGCGGTTATTTTATTGGCCATACCGAACCCTTCAGTCGAGTGGTGTTTAATGGTGTTGAAATCGATGTCGATGGCGACGGTTATTACTTGTTGCCTTTCGAGCGCGACAGCGAAGGTCCGCAGCAATTAAGCATCACCCTCGCCAGTGGTGATATTCAGCATTTCGAGCCCGAGATCGATCGGCGTGATTTTAATGTTCAACGCATCGATGGCTTAGACCCGAATCGAGTTGAGCCTCCGCCAGAAGTGATCGATCGCATCCTTGCTGATGCCGAACGCGCGGCTCTGGCGCGGCAACAATACATTGACAGCAATGCCTGGCGACAACCCTTTATCTGGCCCGTGCGAGGCCGAATCTCCGGCGTCTATGGCAGTCAGCGCATTTTGAATGGTGAGCCGCGCCAACCGCATTGGGGTGTTGATCTGGCGCGCCCAACCGGGACGCCCGTGCGCGCGCCAGCCGATGGCGTGATCACCCTGGCTGAACCGGATATGTATTTCAGCGGCGGCACCATCATGCTCAATCACGGTGCCGGTTTATCGTCGACCTTTTTGCATTTATCGCGCCTCGATGTGAGCGTTGGCACACAGGTTGTGCAAGGCGATGTGATTGGGGCCGTGGGCAGCACCGGTCGGTCGACCGGGCCGCATCTGGATTGGCGCATTAACGCGGGTGAAGCGCGCATCGACGCCGCCTATTGGGTGCCGCCGCAGGATGAATTGTGTGAGCCTGAAGGCGAGGGTGAGGAAGTCGTGTTATTGCTGCACGGGCTGGGACGTGGTGAAGGATCAATGAATGCCTTGGCCGGTGATCTGCGCGATGCCGGTTTCGCCACCTGTAATCAGGCGTATCCCAGCCGGCAACAAAGTTTGCCGCAGCTGTCGGGTTATGCTGCCAACGCGCTCGATGGACTGGAGCAGGCGGGCTATCAGCGCGTGCATCTGGTGACGCATTCAATGGGTGGCATTTTAGCGCGTTATTTATTGCAGTATCGGGCGTTGCCCGGTGACGGTCGGCTGGTCATGCTCAGCCCGCCTAATCATGGCAGTGAGATTGTTGATGCGTTTGGTGATCAACGCTGGTTTCAGTGGCTGATGGGGCCGGCCGCTGGCGCACTGGCAACCGATAAAACCGCTCTGGTGAATCGTCTGGCGCCCATCGAGACGCGTACCGGCATCATCACCGGCACGCGCTCCAGTGATCCCTGGTTTAATTTTCTGTTCGATGGTGAACACGATGGCAAAGTCTCGGTCGACAGTGCTCGTCTGAACGAAGCCGATGGCTTCCGTCTGGTTGACGCAGGCCACACCTTTATTATGAGAGATCGAGAAGTGCGCGCTCTGGTGATTGAATTTTTGCAGCAGGGTGTTTTTGTGCATTAGCGTTTTTGCACCTAAGCATTGTTTTGCAAAGAGAATGCGACGGGCTTCGTAGACATCGTTAAAACTGTGCACGAAGCCCGTGCTAGAGCCGCCAGCCCCCTTGTTTTTCTTTACAAAACTCCGCAACATGGCGGGGTCCGTCCCTTAGGTAACCTCTAGGGAATGACCAACCTTTTGCGAGAGAGACTCATGAATAAAAAACTTACCATTGGCGCCATTGTGGTCGCCGTAGTGATTGTTCTGGCCGTCGTTTTCGTCCAGCAATCACGTCCGCAAGAAGTCAAAATTGGCTTTCTGGGTGGATTCACTGGTCCGATTGAAAGCCTGACACCGCCGATTTTTTCCGGCGCTGAACTGGCTGTGGCTCAGGTGAATGCCCAAGGCGGTATCCTCGATGGCGAAACACTGCTGATTCCGAGTGCCGACACGTCGTGTGCCGACTCTTCTGTTGCTGTCAGCGGCGCTGACCGTCTGGTTAACACCGAAGGTGTGACTGCCATCGTTGGTGCTCTGTGCTCCGGCGCGACCATCGCTGCGGCGAACCAAGTTGCCGTTCCGGCCAATGTGGTGATGATTTCTCCGGCTTCTACTTCGCCGGCGCTGACCACTCTGGACGACAACGATCTGGTATACCGCACGCCGCCGTCTGATGCCTATCAGGGCGAAGTCCTGGCTCAATTGCTGATCAGCAAAGGCATCGAAGATGCCGCCGTTACCTACGTCAACAACGACTACGGTAAAGGTCTGGCTGACGCTTTTGCTTCTGCTTTCGAAGCTAACGGTGGTGAAGTGACTGCCAACCTGGCTCACGAAGACGGTAAAGCCGACTACCGCGCTGAAATCGGTTCTCTGACCGGCAGCGGTTCTGAAAACCTGGTCGTACTGGCTTACGCCGACGGCTCTGGTCAGACCATCCTGCGTCAAGCCTACGAAAGTGGTGCATTCAGCACTTACGTCGGTGCTGACGGCATGGTCGGTGACGCTCTGGTAACTGCGGTTGGTGCTGACGTACTGGCTGGCATGATCGCGACTCGTCCGGGTACTCCGGAACTGCCGGGTGCTGACCTGTTCGCCGCTCAGGCTGAAGAAGCGGGTTTCGATCCGAACTCAGTCTTCGCCGGTCAGGCTTATGATGCTGCCTTCATGCTGGCGCTGGCCATCGAGAAAAACGGCAACAGCCGCGATGGTCTGGTTGCTGCACTGCGCGACATCGCCACTGCTCCGGGTGAAGTGATCCTGCCGGGCGAGTGGGAAAAAGCCAAAGCTCTGCTGGCCGAAGGCGCTGACATCAACTACGAAGGTGCCACTGGCTCCCACGAGTTCGATGCCAACGGTGACGTACCGGGTGTGATCGTTGAAATGACCGTCGAGAATGGTCGTTTCGTAGAAGTAGGCCGCGCGGGTAACTGATCAACGCGAACTGCTTTACAGAAAAAGCCGGCATCGCGCCGGTTTTTTTTATGGCGGTAATTTCATCTGGGGTTGTCGATGGCCTTGGCACGAAACAGCGGCGACAGCAGCAATATAGGGTGGCGATGTTCTCGCGGTTCGAAGGTTATTAACCCGTTGCCACTGGCTTTGGAATCACCCTCCGACCCTCTGGCTGAATAATTACCCAGCATAAAAAAAGCCACCCGAAGGTGGCTTTTTTTATCGGTGATGGCCGATCAGGTGTGGTGTTTGACCTGCTCGGGAATCAACCCTTTCGGTGCGTAACGCAGTACCATGGAAATGATCAGGCCGATGACAAAGACGCGGGCTTGCAATGCTCTGCTGTCGAGATCGCTCGGTGCCTGCCAGCCAAACCAGGCGTCGCCCAGATTGCGCACCACATCGAGCAACAGCAGCGCAACGGGTTCTGACATGGTCCAGACGACGTATACGAAGACAGCGCCAAAGAGCGTACCCAGGTTATTACCCGGACCACCCAGAATCACCATCACCCAAATCAAAAAGGTGTGGTTCAACGGCAGGAACCCGCTGGGATCGAAAATGCCATTGAAGGTGATCAAGGCTGCACCGCCAATGCCCATCAACACCGAACCGAAAATGAAGACTTCCAGACGACGACCGTTGACGTCTTTACCCATGGCCGATGACGACAGTTCGTTGTCGCGAATCGAGCGCATGGTCCGACCCCAGGGTGCGTTGTAAGCCCGGTGCAACAGGAAGAACAGGGCGGCAATGATGACGGCCGTCAGCGACAGGTAGGCGGCACGCGCACCAATAAAACCAATGTCCGCCGGGCCAGGAACCGGCCAGGGAATGGGTGATACAGTTAAGGTGCCGCGAGTCAGCCAGTCGGCGTTTTTCAAAAACGCCTTAATGATTTCGGCAATGCCGAGGGTGGCGATGGCCAGATAGTCCGAACGCAAACCCAGGCAGATATGGCCGATAAAGTAAGCCACCGCACCCGCCAAAGCGCCGCCGACCAACCAGCCCAGCCAGACCGGCAAACCCAGACCGCCAATAAAGCCGGCTTCGGATTCAATGGCCGATGCGACCGGGTCGAGCGAGACTTTGATCCACAGGTAACCCAGCAGGCCAACAACAATGCCCAGCCAGGCGCCGAGTTTTTTCGGTGCACCGAAGCGCTTCAGCTGCGTCAGGCCGACGACCACTGCCACGACCAGCGCGGCTTTTAAGAGCACGCCGCCCAGTTGACCGGGCAGATCCGTGGCCCAGAAATCGTCGTTGATCGGGAAGCCGAGCAACACCGACATATAACCGCCCAGGGCGACAAAACCCATGATACCGGCGTTGAACAATCCCGCGTAGCCCCACTGAATGGTCAAGCCCAGTGCGAGGATGGCGTAGCAGGCGGCTTCAGCTAACAGACGAATGCTGAACGGCGCGCCCATAAAGGCGAACACCAGCACCAGAATCAGAGCCAGGCCACCAAACAGATAAAGGTTCTTTTCAGATTGATTCATTACAGGACCTTCCCTTTCAGGATGCCGGTCGGGCGCCACACGAGAATCGCGACCAGAATGAAGAACGGAATGGTGATTTTGTATTCAGTCGGCACGAACGATAGATCGGCGGGTAAATCCCAACCGAAGGCGGTTTCCAGTGGACGCAACAAGATGGCCCAATTGAACACCGCCAGCGTTTCGGCAAAGCCCACCACAAAACCGCCGACCAAAGCGCCATAGGGATGACCCACACCACCGACGATGGCGGCAGCGAAAATAGGCAGCAAAATCATAAAGGAGAGGTCGGGTTTCAGAGTGACGTCGAGCGACAGCAAGGTACCGGCCGCACACGCCAGCGCACCGGCAATCACCCAGGTAACACCGACGACGGTGTTGGTGTTGATGCCAGATACGCGAGCCAGATCGGGGTTGTCGGACATGGCGCGCATGGCCTTACCCAAACGGGTGCGGTTGAGGAAGATGTGCAGCGCCACGACGGCAAAGATCGTAAACAGGAACAGCAGAATCTGCGGCTCGGTGACCACGATGCTTTCTGATGCGTCGCTCAGGTTAAAACTGAAAATGCTTTTGCGGTCGTCAATGTACAGGCTCTGAGTGCCGGTACCGGCGAAGAAACGAATCAGGCCTTGCAGCATTAGGGTGACACCGACGGACGCCATCACCATCACCACTGGCTTGACGTTGTTGTCACGCAGTGGTTTGTAAAAGGCTTTATCGAGACCAATGGCGATCACCGCTGTGGCGGCCATCGCGACCGGCATCATCACGAAAGCCGTGGGCAGCCCAATGGCCGGGCCTACTGCCGGGAACAGCGCGGTCAGGATCAGCACGATAAAGGTGCCCATGGTCATCATGTCGGCGTGGGCAAAGTGTGCGAAGCGCAGAATGCCAAAAATCAGCGTGACGCCGATTGCGCCGATGGCGTAGATGGAACCGATCACGGCTCCGGAAATCAGCACGAAATTGATAAAGAAAATCAGCTCGTTCAAAACGGACTCCTTGTAACCTCAACCACCCAGGAAGCTTTTTGCCACTTCCGGATCGGCGAGCAAATTGGCGCCGGTGTCTGTGTAACGGTTCTGGCCGGCGGCCAATACGAACCCCTTGTGCGCAATGCGCAGTGCCTGTTTGGCGTTTTGTTCCACCATCAGCACACCGACGCCGCTTTCGTTAACGGCGATCACACGCTCGAAAATTTCGTTCATATAGAGCGGTGACAAACCGGCGGTCGGTTCGTCCAGCAACAGCAGACTGGGCTCGACCATCAGAGCGCGGCCCATGGCCACCATCTGACGCTGACCGCCAGAAAGCTCACCGGCCGGTTGGCGGCGTTTGTCCTTTAAGTCGGGGAAGAAGGAGTAGACGCGTTCGAGCATATAGCTGTAGTCGTCTTTGCGCGTGAAGGCGCCCATTTCCAGGTTCTCTTCCACGCTCAGGCTGACGAACACATTGTGTTCCTGCGGCACGAACGCCATGCCTTTGCGCACCAGCGCATCGGGGGCGTTGTTGGTGATGTCGTCACCGCGCAGGGTAATGCTGCCTTCACTGATGTTGAGCAGGCCGAATATGGCTTTCAGCGTGGTCGATTTACCGGCGCCGTTGGGGCCGACAATGACGCCGATCTCATCCTGTTCGATGCTCATCTTGACGCCATTGAGAATGTTCATACCGCCGTAACCGGCGTAGATGTCATGGGTTTCAAGCAGTGCCATTGGATGCTCCGGTCTCGCTCGGGTCGCTGCCGAAATAGGCTTCGATAACGGCGGGGTTGTTCTGAATTTCCTCGATGGTGCCTTCAACCATCACACTGCCTTGCGCCAGTACGATGACCGGATCACACAGCTCGGCGATCATGTCCATGTCGTGCTCGATCACCAGGAAGGTGTAACCCATCTCTTCATTCAGACGCTGGATATTGCGCACCAGATCTTTGAGCAGAGTCCGGTTCACACCAGCGGCGATTTCATCGAGCAACACCACCTTGGCATCGACCATCATGGTGCGACCCAGTTCCAGCAGTTTCTTCTGACCACCGGAGAGGTTGCCGGCCAGCTCGTTACGCACGTGGCTTAAACCAATAAAGTCGATCACCTCAATGGCTTTCTGGCGCACTTCCGCTTCACGAGCGGCCACCAGGCCCGGACGGAACCAGGTATTAAAGATGTTCTCGCCCGGTTGTTCCGGCGGCACCATCATCAGGTTTTCCAGAGCACTCAGATGACTGAATTCCTGGGCAATCTGGAAAGTCCGCAACAGGCCTTTGCCGAACAATTGCTGAGACGGCAGGTTGGTGATGTCTTCGCCATCGAGCATGATGCGACCGCTGTCGATCGGAAACGTGCCGGCGATGAGATTAAACAGAGTCGATTTACCAGCGCCGTTGGGGCCGATCAAACCGGTGATGGAACCTTTCTCAACGCTGATTGAACAGTCGTTGATGACTTGCAGCGCGCCGAAAGCTTTCGAAACGCCGCTGACGTCAATGATGGAACTCATTAACCCTCCCACATTCTTGGGTTGACCGCCGCTCTTCGGCGGCTGGCCGCTGTAATGGGCGTGCGCTGATATCCAGGCCGGTGGCAGCCAGATCTGATCGCCAAAGCGAAAGCAGACCGCCGGGCACGGCTCAACTGAAATGGCACGCTCGAGATTTTGCAACGTAAAAGCGTCAGTGAGGACGCCGGGCGTTTCGGAGTTCCCTTACGCCTCTTTTTTCGGGTGTTTTTACGGAGTCACGATCGAAGATCGCCGACGGCCGATAAAATCCGGGCGATTCTACACGTTTCGGGCGGGGAAATGAACGCGCCAGGCCGCTATCTCGGGCCTGGCACAAAAAGTTTCAGACGCTGTCCGTGCGTTTGGCTGGCCAGCGACACAACACCAGCATTAGAACTGGCAACAACAACCAGGCCTGCCCGCCAAAGCGTTGATAGGGCGTGATGCCCTGGCGCAGCTGAACATCGCCTTTGACGGCGGCAATTTCAAACTGAGCGCTGCGCTGCACAATGCGACCCCGGGCGTCGATCAGCGCGGAAATGCCGTTCTGAGTGGCGCGCACAATGTCGCGGCCGTTTTCGATGGCGCGCATCCGGGTGATCTGCAAATGCTGATGGGGCGCCAGTGAATCGCCAAACCAGGCATCGTTGCTGACCATGATCAGCAAATCGGAATCGCGCGCCAGTTGGCGTACCAGGCCCGGATAGGCGGCTTCATAGCAGATGACCGGCGCCAACTGACGGGTCTGGCCCGCATAATTCCAGGGCATGGTGCGCTGTGGGGTTTGCGCCGGTGACATGGTCGACATCGGAATGCTGAAAAAGTTGATCAGACCGCGCAGTTGGGCGTCGAACGGCAGGTATTCGCCGAAGGGCACCAGGTGCTGTTTGCGGTATTCGCCCGACGCGGTACCGAAGCCGAGCAGGGTGTTAAAGAAGCGGCCGTCTTCGCTGTTGATGATACCGGTGACGATGCCCTGGTTTCGGTCTAAACCCAACTGATCCAGTTGACTTAAATAGGTCGACAGACGTTCCGGGCGTGCGGTCAGTGCCGCCTCTGGCCACAGCATCAGATCGACATCGGCGTGCAGACCGGCCTGACGACCGTAAAAATCGAGCGTCGGACGCAGCATGTCTGAGCGCCACTTGTCGGTCTGGGCAATGTTGGACTGAACCGCGACGGCACGAATGCGATCGGAGGCGGTGGTCCAGTGATCGGCCGGCCAGAGTGCACCGGCGCCAAAACCGAGCAGTGTTGCTAGGACTGCGCTGATCATTCCCCAGCGCGCGGCACGCCCGGCGGCGACCAGGCGGGTGAGCTGTGCCGCGGCTAGCGCCAGCGCCAAACTCAACCCGTAAACACTGACCAGCGACGACAGTTGCCCGAACCAGGTGCCGGTGTGCGCATAGCCCGCCAACAACCAAGGCATGCCGGTAAACAACCAGGAGCGCAGCCACTCGAACATCACCCACAGCGCAGGCGCACCCAGCGTCAGAGCACCGCGACGACCGGCGAGAAAGCGGTGATACAGCCAGGCTTGAAGGGCCGAGAGCAAGGCAAAACCCAAACAGAAGGCCGTGGTCATCAACACCGACAGGGCAACGCCCGTATGGACGGTGCGCATCGAGGCATAGACCCAGGAAATGCCCAGGCCGAACAGGCCCGCGCCAAAACACAAACCCAGCCAGAACGCCTGCCGGGAGCTGCGCGCCTGATGCACCACCCAGAAATAACCGGCGATGCTCAGCCAGGCCAGTGGCCACAGATAAAAAGGCGCTAATGCCAGTGGCAGCAACAGTCCGAACAGGACGGCCAGCACCGACAAGACACGGGGATTGGTGGCGCTTAAGCGGTTGCCAGCAAAACGGGGGGCGGACGGCATGGCGGCTCCTCAACCGCTGAACGAAGCCCGAATCATGCCTTTTGCCGATGGCGTTTTAAAGTCGCTTTGGTGCTTGGTCGGCGGGTTAATCAATCGGCTGACGTTGATCATTAAATTGACTCGGGCGTCGTGCTAGTCTGACGGCTCGCTGCGTTATTCAGGGAGATCGAATGAAGCCGTTGATGCTGAGTTTGCTGGTCGTGATGATGGTCATGCCGGTTCACGCCGTAGAAACCCCGAGTGCCACCGAGTTGCTGGATCGCATGGACACGCTCTACCAGCAGGATTCCGCCCACGCCATCATGACCATGACGGTGGTGACGCCGGATTACCAACGCGCCATGCAACTGGAAAGCTGGTCGCTGGGTCTGGATTATGCGTTGGTAAAGGTGCTCGAACCGGTGCGTGAACGCGGTGTGGCAACGCTGCAGCGCGACACCGAGATGTGGAATTTCCTGCCTAAGATCAACAAGGTGGTGAAGGTGCCACCGTCGATGATGATGGGCTCCTGGATGGGCTCAGATTTCACCAACGACGACCTGATGCGCGACACCTCCTGGTCCGAAGAATACGACGTCTCTTTGCGCGAAACCGCCGACACCTATGAGCTGCAATTAACGCCCTTCGAAAACACCGTAACCGTCTGGGGCGCCATGACCTTGCTGATCGATAAGGCCAGCTTGCTGCCGCTGGAACAACGCTACTTCGATGAAGACGGCGAACAGATGCGCGTGATGACGTTCTCCAATGTGACCGATTTTGGCGGCACCGCCTTGCCCGCCACGATGACGCTGACGCCGCTGAACAAAGCAGGTCAGTACACCGAGGTGGAATATCAGCAACTTGAGTTTAACGTCGGTCTCGACGACGGTTTCTTCACGCTGCAAAACCTGCGGCGACGTCGCTGAGGAGGCTGCTCGTGCTGATGTTCAAACTGGCGCTGCGAAATATTCTGCGCAGCCGTCGCCGCACCCTTTTGACGTTACTCAGCCTCGGCGGCGGCTATTTGCTGACCGCGCTGCAACTGTCGGTGACCGAAGGCAGTTACGATCAGATGCTCAGCACCTACACCCGTGATACCACCGGTCACGTGCAGATTACCGCTGAAGGTTATGTTGAAACGCCGCGTCTGTACGACAGCCTGAGCCTGAACGATGCTGATTTGAGTGAACTGGAAGCCCAGCCCAATGTGGTGGCGGTGACGCCACGCATCGAAAGCAGTGCGCTGGCCTATGGTGAGACCAAAAGCTTCCCAGTCGACGTGGTGGGCATCGATCCGCAACGCGAAGCCGGTTTGTCGTTTCTGGCCGACAAGCTCAGAGCCGGCACTTATCTAACCGACCAGCCGGATACCGACGGCTATTTTGCCGCCATGATCGGTGCGCAAGTGGCGCGGCAATTAAGCGTGGGGGTTGGCGATGAACTGGTGTTGGTGTCGCAAGGCGCCGATGGATCTCTGGCAAATGATCTGTACCGCGTCAGCGCCATTGTTGGCACCATCGACAGCGCCGAATCCCGGCGTGTGGTTCTGCCGCTGCGTGCGGCCCAGCAGTTCTACGCCATGCCCGGCAAAGTACACCGTCTGATCGTGCTGGGCCGTGATTACCGACGGGCGCCGCAACTGGCGGAACAACTCGATGGCTGGGCGGGTCAGCATTGGGATGACACCGATGTCGGGGCCACTTCCTGGCAGGTCGTGGCGGCCGATTTTTATCGCACCATGGAGGCCGATAAATCCGGCGGTCAGGTGACCATGGTGATATTGATTTTCCTGGTCTGCGTCGGTGTGCTGAACACCATTTTGATGTCAGTGATGGAGCGCACGGGCGAATTCGGTGTGCTCAAAGCCATCGGCACGTCGCCGGGTCGGCTGTTCCGGCTGATCATGCTCGAAGCCGGGTTGCTTGCCATTCTCGCCTGTCTGTTGGCGTTGATTCTGGTGTTGCCGATCAACGCCTGGTTTACCTGGGTCGGCTTGGAAATTGAACCGATTGAATTTTCCGGTGTGTTGTTCACTCGCTACGCCGGGCAGATGTCGTTCTATGTCTTTGCGCAACCGGCGCTGTTGATTGTGGTAGCGACCTTGATCGCAGCGCTGTGGCCAGCCTGGCGCGCCGCGCGTTTGGTTCCGGTGGAGGCGATGCGACGCTTATGACCTGGCATCTGGCTTTGCGCAACCTGGCGCGCAATCGGCGGCGAACGTTTTTAACGGCGATGATCATCAGCCTCAGTCTGGCCGCGTTGGTGCTGACCGACGGCGTCATTTCCGCCATGGCTGACACCATGGTGCGCTCGGCAACGCGACTGTACGGCGGCGATGCGCAAATTCATCAGCGCGATTATCTGGCCGCGCGCGATGAATCATTCACGTTCGGCGAGGTGGCGGCGTTATTGGATCAACTTGACCAGAGTGAATGGGTCGAAGCCGCCACGCCCCGCGCACTGGCATTTGGCATGGTCTCAAGCTCGGCCAGTAACCGGGCGGTGCAAGTGATGGGCATCGATCCGTCGCGTGAAGCGCGGGTGTCGAAATTGGCAAATGTGGTGGTCGAGGGGGACTACCTCGATGCCGGCGGCAGCGAGACGCAGTTGTTGATCGGCTGGCGGCTGGCGCAATTGCTGGAGGCGGAACTGGGCGACCGCATTGTGCTGTCGGTGCATAACCAGATCGATGAAACCGCTGAGCAACAGCTGTTTCGGGTATCGGGCATTTTCCGGTTTAACGCCCGCGAACTGGACGAAAACGCCGCCTTTATTCTGCTGCCACGCGCCCAGCAGATGCTGGGTATTGGCCAGCAGATTCATGAGCTGGCGTTAAATCTGCGTCAGGCATCGCTGGCCGGCCAAGCCGATTTGCCGCTCTTTGCTCAACTCAGTAACGCCGATCGTATTGCCGAAGGCTGGCCGCAATTGATGCCACAGCTCGATGGCATGTTGCAGATGACGCGTTACTCAACGGTCATTGTCGGTGTCATTCTGTTTGTGCTGGCAGCATTAGGCGTGATCAACGGTCTGTTTATGTCGATCTACGAACGCGTCTGGGAGTTCGGCGTGTTGCTGGCCATCGGTACGCGGCGGCGCGTCCTCTTTGGATTGATTCTGGCCGAAGGTCTGTTGCTCGGCGTCGGCGCCATTGTCATTGGTCTGGTGGTGGGCGTTTTGGTCACTGTGTTGGTGGCGCAGATCGGCATTGATTACGGCGGCATGGAAGTGGCGGGCGTGGCGCTGAACGAAGTCATCCGGCCGCAGTTGAACCTCAGTCAGTTGATCATTTTGCCGATCTGGGTGCTGGCGTTAACGCTGCTGGCCTGCCTGTATCCGGCGGCGCACGCGGCGCGCATCGTGCCGGCCCGGGCGCTGCATAAAAGTCTTTAGAGTCGGGAGTCAAACCGCATGAGTACGGTGATTGAAACGGTCGGGCTGAGCCGGCATTACGGCAGCGGCGATACGCTGGTGAAGGCGCTCGATGCTGTCGACCTGCGTATCGAAGCGGGCGAGTTCACCGCCATTGTCGGGCCATCGGGTTCCGGTAAATCGACGCTGCTGCAATTGATCGGCGGGCTCGATCATCCCAGCGAAGGTGAAGTGCATCTGGCCGGTCAGCCGATTTCCAGTTACAGCGGTCGTCAGCTGTCGGATTTTCGTCGCGATCATATCGGTTTTATTTTCCAGGCTTACAATCTGATTCCGGTACTGAGTGCCGCTGAAAACTGCGAATACATCATGTTGCTGCAAGGCATCAAAGCCGACGAACGTCAGCGGCGGGTGGCGACCATGTTGCAGCAAGTTGGCCTGGCCGGACGTGAAGATCGGCGGCCGTCGCAGTTGTCGGGTGGGCAGCAACAACGGGTGGCGGTGGCGCGCGCCATGGTCAGTCAACCGGACATCATTCTCGCCGATGAACCGACCGCCAACCTCGATTCCCAAACCGGTATGGACCTGCTCGATATGATGGTTGAACTGAACCAGCGCGACGGCATGACGTTCGTGTTCTCCACGCACGATCCGAAAATTATGGAGCGGGCACGGCGCTTGGTGTATTTGCGCGACGGAGTCGTGGAACGGGAGGAGCGGCGTGATTGATCGCAGCTTAGCCGTTGGCCTGCTCAGTTTGTTGCCGTTGTCGGCGCTTGCGGCCAAAGACGTCTGGTTGGATGTCGGCGCGGGTTTTGATCAGCAATGGCAGAACGACTCGGGCGACGATGCCAGCGTGCAATCGCTCGACGCTCGTTTTAACACCCTCTGGTATCCGCAGGCGCCGCTTGAGTTCGGCGTGCAATACGGTCTGGAACAACGCGCTTTTCTCGCGGGCGGTGCAACTGACACCGAACCGACCACAGCGGACTTCCGCGTTGCCGATCTCGATGCGGCGTTAATCGAAGACGATGACGCCGCCCTCTATCAGAATCTGGATCGACTCTACGGCCAGTGGTTCAGCCCGGTCGGCGATATTACGCTCGGTCGTCAGGCGATTGGTTTTGGTCTGGCGAAACGCTTTTCGCCGGTCGATGTGGTGCAACCGGCTGGGTTACGCGCCACCGAACGGCGCTACCGGCCCGGTGTTGATGCGGCGCGCTGGCTGATACCGGCTGGGGCGGTCAGTGAAGTCGATTTGGGTTGGGTGTTTGGCGACGACGAACTATTGTTCGCCCGCGGTTACCGTCAGCTGGGTTCGACCTCATTGGAAGTGACGGCGCTGACCTTAAACCAAGAGCAGCAGCTGTACGGTGTCGGTGCTGAAGGTTCCATCGGTCTGTTTGGTTTGTGGCAGGAAACCGCCTGGCTCAGCGATGATCAAGAAGCGGGCTGGCGCATGACCATCGGTGCCGATCATCGGATCTGGCGCGACATCTATCTGCAATTTGAATATCACTACAACGGTTTGGGCGCTGATGACAGCGACGATTACGGCCGCTCGGCAGACAGTGCCTTTTACCACAGCGGCCTGGTGCTGCCGCTGGCGCAGCACTATACCTCAACGCAAGTGGTCGGTTCGTTAGGCGCGCTGTATCAGTTTCAGGTTGGCGCTGAATACAATGTGGTCGACGGTTCACAATTGAATACCGCCAGCCTGGTGCGCAGCCTGGGTGATAACACCGAACTGACAATGGCCGTGACCTTGCCGGTGCAGCGCACCCAAAATACCTCGAATAGCAGCACAGAATTCGGAGTGTATCCGGCGGTATTTTCAGTAAACTGGTCCACCGTTTTCTAGTCACCGCTTTGGAACAATTCATGTTTAAAGAATGGGAAGCCGCTTCGGCAGGCACAACCTTGTCGCTGACCGAGGTGCTCGACCAGTTGCGTTACAACGACGATGGTCTGGTACCGGCCATTGCCCAGCAGCACGATAGCGGCGAAGTGCTGATGCTCGCCTGGATGAACCGCGACAGCATCATCGAGTCCCTGCAAACCGGTCAGGTCTGCTACTGGTCACGCTCGCGTCAGACCTATTGGCGTAAGGGTGAATCCTCCGGTCACCGTCAACGGTTGCGTGAACTGCGCATCGATTGCGACGGCGATGCGTTGCTGCTGCTGGTCGATCAGCAAGGCCCCGCTTGCCACACTGACCGTCGCGATTGCTTCTACATTTCCCTCGATGCCCAGGGAGCGCGCATCCTCACCGACCCTGCTTCGGGTCGTTAACGCCGTCTTTGATCGCACGCCTGCTGGCGTTGCTGAGGAGTTCTGATGTCTGCCATCGATACCGGTCGGCTGTTGTTGCTGTCCACGCTCTGGGGCGTGTCTTTTCTGTTTATGCGCATTGCCGCCCCCGAGTTTGGTGCGGTATCGCTGATCTTTATTCGCATGAGTGTCGCGGCGCTGGTGTTATTGCCGCTGTTTACGGTGCGTCGTTATCGTGAACTGTTTTGGCAGCATGTCGGCCGGCTGACGGTGTTGTCGCTGTCCAACCATGTGCTTCCGTTCAGTTTGCTGGCTTGGGCCACGCTCAGTCTGGAAGCCGGTTTTACGTCGCTGATTAACGCCACGACGCCGCTCTTTACGGCGTTGCTCGGCGCGGCCTTATTCGCGACGCCGGTACAGAAGCAGCAGTATCTGGGCTTGGCGATCGCCTTTGTCGGGGTCTATGTGTTGTCGGCCAATCGGCTGGATTTTTCCACCGGTGGGGATGGCTGGTCGATTCTGGCGGCGTTGGGGGCGACCTTCAGTTACGGCATTGCCGGTAACTTCTCCAAAGCGCGGTTGTCGCACTTACCCGCCCAGGTAGTGGCCAGTGGTTCCACGCTGATGTCGGCGTTAATTCTGCTGATCCCTGGCGTTTTGCTGTGGCCGGAAACACCGCCATCGCTGATGGCCTGGGGCAATGTGCTGGCGCTGGCGGTGTTCAGTACCGCACTGGCGTTCTTCTTTTATTTCCAGCTGCTGGCCAGTGCGGGTGCGACGGCGACCTCGACGGTGACATTTCTGGTACCGGTCAGTGCCTTGGCCTGGGGCTATTTGATTCTGGGTGAAGTGCTCAGCGTTCAGGTGTTGATTGGCATGGCCATCACCCTGTTGGGGACGGCCATTACCACACGCCTGTTGCGTTTGCGGGCGCCGAAAGCGCCGGTTGTTTAACGACCGACGTAGTCGGCGCGCGGCCGGATCAAACGCGGGTCCTGATTGAATTCCTGATAATGCGATACCCAGCCGAACACTCGGCTGGCTGCAAACAGGGCGGTGAAATACTGCTCAGGAATGCCCAGCGCCAGATAAACCGCGCCTTTATAGAATTCCAGATTGGCGTAAATTTCTTTGCCCTTATCGGCAAACACCGCCTGGCAGCTGTCTTCCACGGCGACCAGTGTCTCCATCAAACCTTCCCATTCGGTGCCGGCACAGAATTGACGCGCCATCGGCTTCAGGATGGCCGCGCGCGGATCCAACGCTTTGTATTCGCGGTGGCCCATGCCCATGATCTTGATCTTCTTGTCCATGGCATCGCGCACCCAGGCGTCGGCTTTGCCGGCGGAGCCGATCTCTTTGGCCATCATCACCGCTGCTTCATCGGCGCCGCCGTGCAGCGGGCCGGACAAAGCGCCGAGGCTGCCCGTCAGGCTGGCCGCCAGTCGCGCCTGGGTGCTGGCAACCACGCGACCGGCAAAGGTACCGGCGTTGTAGCTGTGGTCGAGTTGCAGAATCTGGGTGGTGTTGAGGGCTTGCAAGGCCTCGGCGGAGGGCGCACTGCGGTTGATGCCATAGAGCAGTTTTTCCAGAAAACCCAGGTTGTCGGGCAGCGCGAATACCGTGCCCTGAGTGCCCAGGTTATGCCAGACGCGAACCGCCGCATTGAGACGTGCGCCGAGTACCAGGCCAGGTACAAAGTCGCTGTTAAGCCAGGACGGGGCAGCGTGATGCGGCTGATCATCGTGCAGCGGCATCAGCGCCTGCAGCACGGTCATCGGGTGCGTATCTCGGGACAGCTGTTCCAGTACCCGGGTTTCAATGGCACCGAGTTCGGCTTCGCCGGCCAGCCACAGATCGAGTTCGCGACAGGCGTCGGCGCTGATCCATTCGCCGGTCATCAGCCACATCACCACGGCTGGAAAATCCCGCTCTACCAGTTGCTCGATGGTTTCGCCGCGGTAGGTCAGGCGGCCTATCTCGCCTTCCACATTCGACAGTGCGGTCTGGCCAACAATCACGCCTTCCAGGCCTGCATTGATTTCGCTGCTCATGACAGCCTCCTCTCATTCGGAGTTCGGGGGTTTTGGGATGGCGCTATTAAAGGGCCGCGACCGTTGTTAATCTAATTAAACTTAATAAATTGATGATCAGTCAGACTTATCATGAGATTGGAAAGCAGCGAAATGCGCATCTTCCACGCCGTCGCCCGTTTTGGTGGCTTCCGGGCAGCGGCGGCCGATGTCAGCCTGAGTCAGTCGGCGGTCAGTCAGGCAATCAAGCAGCTGGAAACCAAGCTTGACCAGGCGCTGGTGGTGCGTGACCGGCCGATTCGCCTGACTCGTGCCGGGCGGCGGCTGTATCGCTACGTCGATGATCAGTTGCAGCGCGAGCACGCGCTGTTGGCCGAAATGGAACGTCTGGCGCACGGCCGCGACCAGCAACTGAGCGTGGGCATCGACAGCACCACCAACCGCTTTGCCGGGGCCGATCTGATTGCGGCCTTGGCGGGTCGTTGGCCGGAAGCCCGGCTGCGACTGGTGGAGCAACCCTCGCGCGCCATCGTCTCGGCCGTGCTCAGCGGTGAGGTGGAGTTGGGGCTGGGGCCGTTTCAGACGCGTATGGATCGTTTTGAATGCTGGCCGCTCTATGAAGAAGAACGTCTGCTGATGATCAGCCCGACGCATCCGCTGCACCGACCTCGCATGACCCTGGCCGATGTCGAGCGCATTCCGCTGGTGGTGTCGTCACTGGATGAGCCGGATCAGCGGCCCTATCAGGATAAACTGCGCGACCGCTTCCGCATGATCTGGCAAATCAGCAGTTTGAATGTGCGCCTGGATTTGATCGATCGCGGTTTGGCGGTGGGCTATCTGAGTACCGAAATGGCGCGGCAGTTACCGCGCATCCGGCATTTCCGGGCGTTACGGGAGTTTGAGTTTGCGCGCATAGAGCGCCAAGTGGGTTTGTTTCACCGTCGCGACCGCGACCCTTCGGCGCTGGCGCGTGATTTTATTGCGTTGTGTCAGCAGCGCCTGGAACGGGCGGGCTGATCACTCCAGGCGCAGTTGATCGAGGTGAATGCGGCGCGGCTGAATCATGTCGACCGCGAAGATTTCCAGCCGGGCGATGTCGCTTAAATTGATCAGTTGTTCGCCGTTGTAATCTTCGGGCGGGTGCAACGGAATCTGCACCAGATTCCAGCCGAATTCGACGATAAAACTCTCGTTAAAGCGTTGCCCGAAGGCGACATTGCTGTCGAGGCTGTTGTGATCGTCAATGCGCACCGTCAACGTCAGTGGCGTCAGCTTGGGGTTGTAGATAGCCATCGACAGTCGGTTGTAAGCCGACCAGTCACGCGGCGGAGTGACCATCCGCGCGCTGTGGTATTCATCCGGCTCCAGTTCCACCGCCAGACTGCGCCGACCCTGCCAGGCCCGTTCCTCACTGAGGCTGACCGGTCCTTGCCACCATCCCAGTTCATAATCGTTTTCGAAACTGCCCAGTCGCGGCAACTGCGCATCCAGCCGGTACAGCGTCAGCGCGGCCAGAATCACGACACTGAGTTGATGAGCGAACAAGCCCGAGGCAATAAAACGGCCGGTCCAGATTTGTGGCGTGCCACGATTGAGCCAGAAGATACCCAGCCAGGCGCCGATCAGGTTGCGCTCAATGTCGCTCCAGTCTTGCTGATGACCGACGTCATAACGCAGGTATTCGAGCATGATGCTGATGATAAAGACCGCCAGACTGATCGCCAGCCAGTGCGGCCAGGTGCGCATATCCAGACGGGAGCGCAAGGCGGCAATGGCCAGTGCGAAATAGAGAATATGACCTAAATCCCAAAGCGCGCGGTCGAGCGCTTCGTCACGGCTGAGCGGGCCTTCCATAAACAGAAACGGCAGGCCGATCAGCAACAGGGCGGTCAGCCCCCACTTATAGATCCAGGAGAAGACGGACATCAGGACTTGGTTCAGGTCGGACACGAAGGCGCCACTATGCCTGTCGAGTGGTGCGTTGTACACCAACACGCTTGTCTTATATCGGCGCTGGTATTCGTTAAAATACTGTACAAATAAACAGTTATTGATGGCAGTATTCGCACCTGACTGACCCGCAAGAGTGCGACACCATGTCTGCCGACCATCGCGTCAAAACCCGTGGCACCGGAGCCCAACCGGCCAATCGTTTTCACCGGCAACGCATCGAAACCGCCAGCGATGAGTGGCCGCTGGACCCGGATGACGACCTTGTGCCCGACAGCCTGGCCACCCAGGTTGACGATGAAAAGGTGCGCACCATCATCAGCACCAATCAATCGCCGGATGTGCCTTTTGAGCAATCCATTAACCCGTATCGCGGCTGCGAGCACGGCTGCATCTATTGCTTTGCCCGACCCACACACGCCTACTGGGATTTTTCGCCCGGGCTCGATTTTGAAACCCGTCTGATCGCTAAAACCGGCGCCGCCGATCGCTTGCGTGAAGCCTTCGATAAACCCGGTTACCGGTGCAAACCGATTGCACTGGGCATGAACACCGACGCCTATCAGCCACTGGAAAAGCAGCGCCGGATCACGCGCGAACTGCTGGAAGTGATGCGCGACTATCGCCACCCGGTGACGATTATCACCAAAGGTGGATTGATCCTGCGCGATCTGGACCTGCTGGCCGAGCTGGCCGCCGATGGTTTGTGCAGCGTGAGCGTCAGTCTGACCACGCTGGATAACGACTTAAAGCGCCGTCTGGAACCGCGCGCGGCGTCACCGGCAACGCGCTTAAAGGTGGTGCGCGAGCTCACCGCTGCGGGTGTACCGACGAGCGTATTGCTGGCGCCGATGATTCCATTTATCAACGACGCCGAAATGGAAGCGCTGCTCGAGGCGGCTGTCGGTGCGGGTGCCCAGCAAGCGGGCTGGATACTGCTGCGGCTGCCGCTGGAAATAGCCGAATTGTTCGAAGACTGGTTACAGCGCCACTACCCGGACCGCGCCGAGCATGTGATGGCGCGCATCCGCGATATGCGCGGCGGTAAGGTGTACGAGGGGGCTTTTGGTAAACGCATGCGCGGTCAGGGTGTGTACGCCGACTTGCTCAGTCAGCGCTTTAAACGCGCCTGTCGTCAGTTGGGGTTGAACCAGATCGAACCGCCCGCATTGCGCACCGATGTGTTCCGGCGCTGGGGCGGAGGCCAGCTCGATCTGATTTAAGCCGTCGCTTAAGCGTTGACGGCGAGGAAGGCGTTTACCACAGCTGGAATATCGCTTTCTTTCATCCCGGCCACATTCACCCGGCCGCCGCCCACCACATAAACACCATGATCGTTGCGCAAGGCGGCGATCTGGTCGTTATCCAGACCGGTGACTGAAAACATGCCGCGGTGCTCACTGAAATAATCGAAGCGCTGACTGTCGCTTTGTTCGCGGAAGGTCAGAGTGAGCTGTTCGCGCAAGCGGTTGATGCGCTGGTTCATGCTCGCCAATTCGTCCAGCCATTCGGCTTTCAGCGCTTCGTTGCCGAGAATGTTGGCGACAATGTCCGCACCGTGATCCGGCGGCATGGAATAGGTGCCGCGCGCCAATTCCAACGCCCGACCGCGTGCCTTGGTGGTGGCTTCTTTGCTGTCAGCGATGATGATGGCGGCGCCGGTGCGTTCACGGTAAAGGCCAAAGTTTTTGGAGCACGAAGTGGAGATCAGCAATTGCGGCACAGAGTCGGCCAGCAGTCGCAAACCTGCGGCGTCTTCCATCAAACCATCGCCAAAGCCCTGATAGGCAATGTCGACAAAGGGCAAAAAGCCATTGCGCAACGCCAGGTTGGCAATTTCGCGCCAGGCTTCCAGGCTGATGTCGCCGCCGGTCGGGTTGTGGCAACAACCGTGCAACAGCAGCACATCATCCGGACCGAGTTCGGCAATTTGCGCCAACATGGCGGTTTCGTCGACACGCTTGGTTTGCGCATCAAAGAAGGGGTATTCACGCACCGTCAGACCGGCGGCTTCCATCACCGGTTGGTGATTCACGTAGCTGGGACGGCTGATCCAGACGGTGGTGTTGGGTTTGATGCTGGCAATCAGGTCGGCCAGCATGCGAAGCGCACCGCTGGCCCCGGGCGTTTGAATGGCGCTGGCGCGATCGTAAGACGCCGTGCCGGATAACAGCAGATCAGTCATCGCCTGGTTAAAGGTTTCATTCCCCGCCAAGCCAATATACGCCTTGGTTGGCTGGGTTTCCGCCTGGCTCAGCATCGCTTTGCGCACCGCGCTCATGATCGGCGTAACGCCTTCGCTGTTGCGATACACCCCAATGCCCAGGTCGATTTTGTGTGGGCGAGGGTCTTCTTTAAAGAAGGCGCTGAGCGACAGAATGGGATCGGCTTTAGGGGTAGCCAGCGAACTGAACATGGAGATCTCCGTGAATGACACCGTGAGCGGAGCCGCAAGGATACCCCCAGATGCGGCTTGATTCGATGCCTGGCTGAAAAATCCCCGCGCTGGCCGTACAATGCCGCCCAAAGCACGATAACTGGACATTATGAAATCGATTAATCGCGACACCCTCGAAGATTGGCTGGCTGAAAAAGACATCCGTTATTACCTCTGTAAGGACTGTGACGGCCTGCACCTGAGTGAAACCGAAGAGAACATTGGCGTCTTAGAAAGCCGGCTGTTGCTGGAAAGCGGTCTGGTGATTGTATCGACCGAGCTGTCGGTTCGACCGTCCGCTGTCTTGCCACTGCATGGCTCCATGCAGCTGATTAACTTCGATAACCCGCTGGTTAAAGTGGGCCTCAGCCTCTATGACGACGATGTACCGCGCCTGGTTATCAGCGGTGCCTTGCCTACCAATGGTCTGGAAGCGGACTACTTTATTCAGTATCTGGAACAGGTGCTCAGCGCCACTCGTCTGGTGTTGGATCATGCGACACAGATGGATGTGCTGTTGCTCGACGAACTGGAAAGGGATACGCCGGATGGCGACGCACTGCACTGAGTTAACGATTCGAGGGTAAGTTACGCCATGACTGACGCCGCCTTTGTCATCGACCAATGGGATTTCAGCACCACACCGGCCCAGCGCGAGACAACGTTGCCGACAAACTTGCACGGTCGCTGGGTGCACTGTCAGCGCGACGCACCGGATCTGGTGCCCTGGCTCGACAGTCTGGGCATTCAAAATGGCATACAACAGGCGTTGCTGGCCGAAGACACTCGGCCACGATTTGAAATAGTGGGTGATGGCTTTTTGCTGAACCTGCGGGGCGTCAACCTCAACCCAGGCGCCGAGCCGGACGACATGCTGTCGTTGCGGTTTTTGTGGCATGACGGTGGTCTGATCACCTTGCGCAAGCATTCGTTCAGAGCGGTCGCGTCGGTCCGCGAACGTTTGGCTTCCGGTGATGGCCCGGTAAACCTGGGCAATCTGCTGATGACGCTGGTCGCCGCGTTGAACAGTCGCATCGATGAAGTGCTCGATGCGCAAGAGGCCGAATTGGTGGTGCTTGAAGACGAAAGCTCAGGCCCGAATCCGCAAGAGCATTTGGCGAAGCTGACGCAGTTGCACCGCCGTTTGTTGCGTCTGCATCGCTTTATTCGCCCGCAAGTGGGCGCGTTGAATGAATTCGTCGGCGAATCTGAAACATGGTTGTCGCACAAGGATCGGCTGGGTCTGTCGAACCAACGCGATACCACACAGCGCATTCTGGAAAACATCGAAATGCTGCTGCAGCAAGTGCAATTAATTCGCGACGAACTGCAGCAGAATTTGGCCGAACGGATGAACCGAAACACCTATTGGCTGTCGGTGACCGCCGGGGTGTTTTTGCCGCTGAGTTTTCTCACCGGTTTGTTCGGTATTAACGTGGGCGGCATGCCGGGCGTAGAATCCAGCACCGCCTTCTGGTTTGTGTGCGGCGCACTCAGCACCATCGCCGTGGTGGAGTTTTTACTGCTGCGCCGCTTGCGATTCTGGTAAACCTTAGCCCGGTTTGTGCTGATCCGGCGCGGTGTTGTAGTGATGCACATCGCGCTGCGGGAACGGAATGGTCAAACCGGCCGCTTCAATTTCATCTTTTACCACGCGTTGCATATCCCACCATAACGGCCAGTAGTCATCGACCGTTGCCCAGGCACGAATTTGCAAATTGACGGACGAATCGCCCAGCGATTGCACCATGATTTGCGGTGGCGGGTCGGGCAGAAAGCGCGGCTCCGCATCGACGATTTTACGCAGCGCGGCGAAGCCCGCGTTCAGGTCGTCGTCGTAAGCCACACCGACCACCACGTCCATTCGGCGAGTGCCGTTGCGCGTCGAATTCTGAATGGTCGCGCCCCAGACATTGGAGTTTGGCGCCGATACGTATTGACCGTCCGGCGTGATTAAAATGGTGTTGAACAAGGTGATTTCTTCCACCGTTCCGCTGGTGCTGTTAAAGCTGATGTAATCGCCCGTTCGGAATGGCCGCAGCATCAGCATCATAATGCCCGCGGCAATATTGCTCAGCGTATCCTTCAGCGCTAAACCAACGGCAAGACCAGCGGCACCGAGCAGCGCCACGATGGAGTTGGTGTTGACGCCGAAAATATCGAGCACGATCACCACCGCGATGACGTACACCGAATAACCCACCATGCCCGCAAAAATCGGCACCAGCATTGGGTCCAGTCGGGCAAAGCGTTTGGAGTTTTTGGTCACCTGGGATTTCAGTGTGCGCGATAAAATACCCGCCACAATAAACACCAGCAGCACCAGAATAATCTGATAGCCCACACGCAACATCAGTGGCGCGTGGCTGTTCCAGAAATTAACCATCCAATCGATCAAAACCATCTCCTTAACAACGAAAAATTAAGCGGGCAGGCGCTTCGACAGCAACAACCCAAGACCCGCACTGCCGAGCAACATGGCGCACAGACGGTTGAACGCCCGTTGCCAGCGGGGTTTGCCCAGCCCTTTATTGAGCAGTCGACCGGCGCTGGCATACAGCGCAATCGCCAGCCATTCCAGCAGCAGAAAACAGCTGCCCAAAATAAAAAATTGCACACCCACCGCAGCCGACGGATCAACAAACTGGGGCAGAAAAGCGGTAAAGATCAGAATCGCCTTAGGGTTGCCCGCCGCGAGCAAAAACTCCTGACGAGCCAGGGCCATTAGCGACAAGGGTTGACCGGAATCCACAGCGTCGAGGTTTGCATCACTGCGCCACATCTGCACGGCCAGCCAAAACAAATAGAGCGCACCGCCGACTTTGAGCACCGTAAAAAATAATTCTGACGCATAGAGCAGGGTGGCGAGGCCAGAGGCGGCCAGTGTGATCATCACCGAAAACGCACCCAGGCGACCGAGACCGGCGAGGCAGGCATGGCCGAAGCCATAGCGTTTGCCATTGCTTAACGCCATTAAATTGTTGGGACCTGGGGTCATGTTCAGTGCGAAACAGGCTGGAACGAACCAGGCGAGTGTGAGCCAGGACATGGCATCCTCGTATAGCGGTTAGTGACTGCATCGAGCATAGCTGGCTTTGCACCGGTGTTGAAAGGTCAGGTGCTTACGCCGTGAGTCGCCCGATGGATGACTCAAGCGCTTTGTGATTCGCCCTGAGCCAAGCCTTCAAGAATGCTGCAATGGGAGGATGCATCGCCCGGGCATTGACGGATCCAGTCGGACAGTTGTGCTTTCATCTGCTGCAGCTGCTCAATCTTGGCGTCAACATCGACCAGGTGTTGCTCGGCAATGTCACGCACCTGGGCACTGGCCCGGTTTGGGTCGCGTTGCAGGGCCAGTAAATCGGCGCATTCTTCGAGTGAAAACCCCAACGCTCGGGCGCGCTGCAAAAATTGCAGCCGCTCAATGTCGTCACTGTGGTAATGACGATAGCCATTGGCCGCGCGTTGCGAGCGGATCAGCCCGCGGCTTTCGTAATAACGAATGGTTCGTGGCGGCAGGCCGCTGGCTTTGGATGCTTGTTTGATTTGCATCACAGCCTCCTGTTGTCGTGATAGGGCATTATCAACCTTCTCACGATGGTAAGGTCAAGCCTTGTTGTTCCAAGGTAGATCCCAACTATAGTCAGTACTGAAGTGTCATTCGTACCGACCCTGGATATAAGGAGACGCAGATGGCCGATCAAGAACTTCGCAGTCTACTGGAGCGCCTGCGCGCGACCATGGATGAATCCGAAGTCAGCGAGCAACAGCGCGCCATGTTAGAGAAAGTGGAATATCACCTGCACAACGAAGGCGAGCCGGATCCGGAAGAGCCCAGTCTGCGTGAATCGGTCGAGGTGTTGATTGAAGACTTGAGCGTTGACCATCCGCGCAGCGCCTCAGTGGCACGCAGCGTTTTGGAAGCGCTGGCCTCGATGGGCATCTAACTGGGATGCTTTATTGAATCATTAAAAAAGGCCATCAGTGGATGGCCTTTTTTGTGTCCGTCGGTTGCGCGTCAGTTTTGGCGGGGTAACCGGCTGAGTCCGAGCGTCAGCATAAAGGCGACCACCGCAGCAACCACGATGGTCGGTCCACTGGGCGCGTTGGCAAACCAGCTGGCCGCCAGCCCGAACCAGACCGCAATAAGCCCCAGCACAGACGCGCCAATGGCCATTTGCTCCGGTGTCCGCGCTAACCAGCGCGCAGCGGCCGCAGGAATAATCATCAGGGCCGTGATCAACAAAATACCGACGATTTTCATCGCCACGGCGATCACCAGCGCAATCAAGACTAAATAAAGCACACGCAGCCAGTCGGTAGCGATGCCTTCGGCGCGGGCCAGGTCTTCGTTCACCGTGGCGGCCAGCAGCGGCCGCCAGGCAAAACCGATCACCGGCAACGCCAGCGCGACAATTACCCAGACCACTACCACATCGCTGCCATTGACCGCGAGCAAATCGCCAAACAGCAGGCCACTTAAGTCCATCCGTACCGTGGGCGAAAACGCCAGTACCAGCATGCCGATGGCGAGTGAGCCGTGCGACATAATGCCCAGCAAGGTGTCGGCGGGCAGACGGCGCTGGCGCTGTAAGGTAAACAGCAACAAGGCCAAGGCCGTGGTCACCAGTGCAATGCCTGCGGTCAGGTTCAGATTCAGCACCACCGCCAAAGTGACACCGAGCAGGCCCGAATGCGCCATGGTGTCGCCAAAATACGCCATGCGTCGCCACACCATCAGCGAACCCAGCGGGCCGGCTACCAGCGCAATGCCACTGCCCGCGAGCAATGCCGGCCATAACAGCTCAATCATGGCTGTGACCTCCCTGGTGGGCGAGGTCGTGTTCATGGTCGTGATGGTGGCTGTAAAACGCCAGGGCATCGGCCTGATGCGGGCCGAACAGCGAGGTAAACGTTGGTTCCTGAGTGATGCTTTCCGGCGTACCGGAACAGCACAGGTGACCGTTCAGACAGAGCACTTCGTCGGTTGCCGCCATCACTAAATGCAGATCGTGCGACACCATCAAGACGGCATAGCCGCGTTCATCACGCAGCCGTTGAATCAGTTTGTACAGCGCCACTTCGCCGCTGAAATCGACGCCTTGTACTGGCTCGTCCAGCACCAGCAGATCGGGCTGTTTGAGCAAGGCGCGCGCCAGCATAACGCGTTGAAACTCGCCGCCGCTCAGCTGCTGCACCGGCCGGTCGATCAGGTGGGCAACCTCGGTTAACGCCAGGGCTGCAAGAACCTCGTCGCGGCGGGCGCGATGAGTCAGCGTCATCAATCGATGTACCGCCAATGGCAAGCTGTCATCGATGGGCACGCGTTGCGGCATATAGCCGACGCTGAGGTTGGGTTTGGCGTAGAATTCGCCATCGGTGATTTTATGCACACCGAGAAGGGCTTTGATCAGCGTTGATTTGCCCGCGCCGTTGGGGCCGATCAGGGTAACAATCTGACCGGCGTCGATGCGAATATCGACACCGCTGATGATGGTTTTGCCGCCGAGCCGGACGCCCAGTTGGCGACCTTCGATCAGGCGAGAGCTTGGTTGTGACACAAAGCGTCCTTATTTAGGGTGGCAACCGTTATTTTGCTCGGGACGGCGCCGCGATGAGGTGCGGTATGTTACTGTATATCATCCAGCCTGTTAACGTCCTGTTTGTCTTGGAGTCTGCATGACCCGTTTTTGTCGGCATCTGTTGTTGGGTGCTGTTATCTCGCTTTGCTCTCTGTCTGTCCTGGCCGCGCCGAATGTGGTGGTTTCTCTGGCACCCTTGCACAGCTTGGCGACGGCCGTGACCGAGGGCATCAGTGAGCCCGCTCTGATCTATGAACGCCAGCAATCGCCACATGGGTCCGGTTTGTCACCGGATCAACTGCGTACGCTCACCCAAGCGGATGTATTAGTCTGGGTCGGCCCGGAACTGGAAACCGGTCTGGCGCGATTGGTGGCGCGCTTGCCTGAAACAGCGGTGAACTGGCACTGGCACGATTATGACCAAGGCATGCGCCAATACGAACCGCGGGAAGCCCTGTTCGAAACCGCCGCTGAAGCGCTGCACGGCGATCATGATCACGGCGCACTCGACCCCCATTTCTGGCTCGATCCGCGCAATGCGGAACGCTTTGTGAGCGCGCTGGCCGACGAACTGGCCCAGCTCGACCCGGCCAACGCCGAGAGCTATCGAGCCAACGCCGCAAGCGAACAGCAGCGCCTGCAAGAGTTATACGCCGACTTGGATGCGCGTTTGGCGCCGGTTCGTGAACGCCCCTTTATCGTGTTCCACGACGGCTTTCAGTATTTCGAACGCGCCTTCCAATTAAACGCTTTAGGCGCTCTGGTGGTGACTCCGGAAATCCCGCCCGGCCCGCGCACCGTGGCGCAATTGGCACAGCGTGCCAATGAGGTGGGTGGTGTGTGCTTGCTGCACGAACCGCAATTCAGTTCGCGCTGGATGCAGCCTTTACAGCAGGCCGTGCCAAACGGGGTGTTGTCGCAGATCGATCCGCTGGGGTCGACGCTGGAACCCGGTCCCGACCTGTATGAACGTATTCTCACCCAGCTTGCCGATACCCTAGCCACCTGCCTGGAGAATGTGTCATGACGTCTGTTGCTGTTCAGTCTGCGCCTGCGGGCGTGTTGTGGGATATGGACGGTGTGCTGATCGACTCCGAACGCCTGGTGCGCGATGCCTTTGTCGAAGTGAATTCTAATGGCGGCCCGGTGCCGGATGCGGCGCAACGCTATCTGGAAACCATTGGCCTGAACCGAACCGGCTTAATCCATTGGTTTGGTCAGTTTGTCGATACTCAGGAACTCGCCGAATACTGGATCGACCAAACCCACTACGGCTATCTGGAGCTCGCTAAAACCGAGCTGGAATTAAAGCCCGGCGTTGAAGCCGCACTCGATCATGTGCGCTCGCTCGGCTTGCCGCAGATGGTGGTGACCAGCAGCCGTACCGACGTCGCACAAACGAAATTGTCAGGCCTGGGCGTGCTGGACCGGTTTGACCGCGTGCTCGGCGGCGATCAGGTCAGCCAGGGCAAACCCCACCCGGAGCCCTATCTGCGCGGCAGTGAACTATTAGGGCTGGAACCGGGCAGGGCGCTGGCGGTGGAAGACTCCGCTAACGGCGTGCGATCGGCGTTGGCAGCGGGCTGTCATGTCTTGCATGTGCCGGATCTGATCGATACCGATCCCAGCTGGCACGGTCAATTAAGCGTGTTGCCATCGCTGGTCGAATTCCCGCGCTGGTTCGATGAACTGGGAGCCGCGGAATGAAACTCGAGCAAATTGAACCGCTGACGGCGTTGGGTATAGAGCTGGTTGCCAGCGAAACCGACCGGACGGAATTTCGCATCCCGCTGGCCGGAAACCGCAACGACAAAGGCACGCTGTTTGCCGGCAGTCAGTACTCGGCGCTGGTGCTCAGCGGTTGGTATCACAGCGGTACCTGGGCCGAACAGCACGAACTCGGTGATACCGTCGCCATTCGTGATTGTCAGGTGCGCTACCCCAAACCGGCGACCAGCGATTTAACCGTAACCGCCCGGTTTGATGCCGAACCCGACCAACGACCCAGCGGCCATTGGCGCGCGCCCGTGCGAGTGGAAGCGCGCGATGCTGACGGCGAACTGGTCGCGGAACTGATCGGCGATTACCGCATCCTAGTGACTCAGTAGCGGTTTAAGCCCATGCGTCAGGTGCCGTTTGACCGATTGCTGATTCAACCTCAGGTGCACCGCGACTGGTTCCGCCGCGCCGGTGGCCTGTGTTTTGAACTCGATATCGCCACGGCCAGTGCCTTTGCCGCCTTGTGGCGTGATTATGAAAATGAACAGCGACCCGCGCCGGTGGCCTTTTTAAACCGGCATCCGATCGCTGAGAACGACGCACTGTTTGCCTTATTTGCTGCCGTTCAAATTCTGTTATCCGAAGCGCCGGAGCTGGTGGTCACGCCGGGTGAAAACAGCCTGATACTGGACAGCGCAACCGGCTGAGGTTTTGGTACAATCGCCGCGTATCTTGTTGGAAGTGCTTCATGACTCAGTTGAGCGTTAACCTGAATAAGATTGCCCTGCTGCGTAATTCGCGCGGCCGGGACTTTCCCAATGTCGTCGACTTCGCCGAAAAATTCATCGCGTTGGGCGTACAGGGCATCACCATTCATCCGCGTCAGGATGAACGCCATATCAAACGCCAGGATGCCTACGACCTGGCCGACTGCTTAGCCAAATACCCGAATGTTGAATTCAACATCGAAGGCTACCCGAGCGAAGATTTTTTGCAGTTGGTTGAAGCGATCCGGCCGGATCAATGCACACTGGTCCCGGATGCGCCCGGTCAGCTGACCTCCGATCACGGGTGGGACTTCAGCACCCAAGGCGACTTTCTCGATGGCATACTGGCGCGCATTGAAGCTGCTGGCGTGCGCACCGCCTGCTTCCTCGACCCGGACATTCAGCAGGTTGAACGGGCAGCCGCCTCACGCACCCAGCGCATCGAACTCTACACTGAAGGTTACGCCAGTGCGCACGGCACCGCCCGCCAGGCACAGGTGCACGAGACTTATCGTGCAGCCGCGGCGCGCGCGGTTGAATTAGGTCTGGAGCTGAACGCCGGTCACGACCTGGATTTGAACAACCTGAACGATTTTCTAACCATTCCCAATATTCTTGAAGTGTCCATCGGTCATGTACTGACCGTCGAGTGCATCGAACACGGCATGCCTTATGTGATTCGTCGTTACCTGGCAGCCTGCGCCAACAGCGCTTAACACCATTAATAGAACAGAGGATTCGTTGCGATGCCACACAGAAGTCTTGAGCACCTGTTAAAAAATAACCGGCAATGGGCTGAACGGATTACCGCCGAAGACCCGGATTTTTTTCGACAGCTCGCGGAGCAACAAAAACCGGAGTTTTTGTGGATTGGCTGTGCGGACAGCCGCGTCCCCGCGAACGAAATCATGGGTCTGATGCCCGGTGAAGTCTTCGTCCATCGCAACGTCGCCAACCTGGTCGTGCATACCGACCTGAACTGTCTGTCGGTCATTCAGTTCGCGGTGGAAGTGCTCAAGGTGAAACACATCATCGTGACCGGCCATTATGGCTGTGGTGGTGTGGCTGCCGCATTGAAAAATCAACGCTTGGGTTTAATCGACAACTGGCTGCGCCACATTCAGGACATCATGAAACTCTACGGCAAGTACTTCGATGCCATTGACGACGAAGCCACCCGCATTGCCCGTCTGTGCGAAGTGAATGTTATGGCGCAGGTGCAAAGCCTGTCAGAAACCACAATCGTCCAGCAAGCCTGGGACGAAGGCCAGAAATTGACCATTCATGGATGGATATACGGTCTGGAAGACGGCATTCTGAAAGACTTGGGTGTATCGCACAGTGACAATTCACCCATGCGCGGCAAAATTCATAACTCCATTAAAACGACGCTGAGCGGAGGCCAATAAGATGCTGACCGGCTTTGTTCCGACGTTAGACACCGTGGTTCAGTCCGATCGGACTGAAGCCATTTCGCAATACCAGAACACACTCGGTGCGGACATTAACTGGGTGGCCATGGGCGCCATTGGTGGCGGCATTGTCTTTTTGTTGTTGGTGTTGGCCGGTTTGAATTCCGATCAGAAACGCAGCGGCAAAAAGAAGAAAAACGTGAAGATGTATAAGATTCACAAGCACGACGATGACACGCGAACCGATAAGCTGAAAGACGACTGAATTGAGCTGTCAGGTGAACCCAGGTCGAAATGAAACGTTACAGGGACGTGATTGGACTCCGGGTTAATCATCGAGCGTGGTGTTAAAACCGATAGTTCAGCGACAGTCTGTAATGCTCATCGTCCGCTCTAAAACCAACATCCATTGCCTCGTTGTTGGCTGTCAGCAGACCGTTTAATCCCGCCGATACCCCGATACTCAGATAAAACATACCGACGTTAGCCCAGCCGGCAATGGTTTTATCTTCCGGAGGGTTTTGCGCGTAATAGATATTCGTTGCGGTCATCGCTGTCGTGCCTGCGAATAACGCTCTGGTTTTGGGGTCATCTAAACGCTGAGAGATGTTCAGCGCTAAAATACCGTAGAAATACTGAGCGTATTGCGGATACTGACCCCCTTCATAAACCAGCCAGCTTGCGGCCGCAGTCCCGAAGAACCAGAAAGGGGCATCGCTCATGTCTTCCTTGGAATTCGCGGTGCCGGCGGCAAAGGTATTGGGCAAGAAACAACAAAGCACTAGCAGCAATAGGGTTCTTTTTATCCATTCACAGACTGGATTTATCATCAGAAAAACTCGCTCCTACGGCAGATGAACATCAGTTTGTCATTGCATTAACAATGTCATTTGTCGTCAATACGGATTGCGAATTCTCCCATTCTTTCCCTTGTGGTGAAATGATCAGGAGCCTGAACGGTGCGTCGTTGAGGATTGAAACGGCCGTTTCTGGGTCAGTGTGATAGCCACTGGTTTGCGGTCTATCGACCAGCGACGACACAAAAATCACTTGTAGAGTTTCAGCATCCAGCGAACGCAGTTGGCGTTGCTGTTCAATATAAAGCGGATGATCTTGCGACTGTGCGGCAACAATCACCGTTGTTATTTGCAACGGTTGTCCATACTCCGCAGACAGTTGCACAGAAACTCGCTGGGAAGAATAGGTCTTATTGCCGGAGTAAAACTCATACCCAAAAGTCGCCTGTGCGACGACTAACAATAACAGCAGAAATTTCTTCATAGTGAGCAGTCATGCCTCGAAGCCAAGGATTAACGATGAATCCGACCGATACAGAGTCCATGCAGCTTAAACATCGTACGTGGTGATCTCAAAGGGATTGCCCACCGGGTCCTTAAAATAAATCGACCAGGAAAGGTCGTGATCCACTTCGTTAAACGAAACCTCGTGTTCACGGAGTGTTTTTAACCACTGACGGTAATTCTCACGATCAACCGCCAGTGCAATGGTTGTACTGATGCGACTACCGGGCTCAAACAACGCCAGATGCACACCGCCATTGTGAATCGTTAACGGACCGCCATCGCGCATCCAGATCTCCAGCTCAGCGACGCGTTCGAAGCCCAGAACCGCGCGGTACCAATGTTCCAATTCGAGGCGATCGTCGGCATAGAGGTGGATGTGATCAATCTTTTGGAAACTCGGCATGGCATTGCCTCATTGGTTTCAGTCCCTATCAACCACCATAACGCACCATCGCCACCCGGTCTTCTGGTGCGGGCAGTGCTGACCGTTGCTGATGGAGGATGTTGCGCAGCTGTGGTCCGCATAACGGCTCAGGAACAGCGACAAACCCATAGCGTTCATAGAAGGGTTGGTTCCAGTCAATGCTGGCGTAGGTGGTCAGCCAAAGCGGATCGGACGCGCTCCATTCTATGGCCTTCATTAACAGCGTTGTGCCGATGCCTTGCCGCATGTGTTTTGGGGCGACGGAGAGTTGGTCGAGGTAAGGTTGGTTGTCGACTAAACCGCACACCGAAAACCCGACAGGTGCGTCGTTTTGATCGACTGCAAGGGTGACCCAGTCGTTGGTGATAGCCTTGGCCCAGCGCTCCGCTTCGGCGAGTACAAAAGGATGGTTGTGTGCCAATTCTAATTTGAGCCCCGCTTGCGTATAGAGCACGCTTGCTTCGTCGTCGATGGCAATGAGTGTTGCCAGGTCGTTAGGCTCAGCGTGTCGAAGGCGATACTCGCTCGTCATTGTTACGGCCGCGTAAAGTCGTCGACTTCATCAAACGCTTCAACGGAAATGCGCTCACCGATTTCCCGCATACCGGTCATTTGCGACGGATTGTCGGCTACCCAGAAGGCTTTCCAGTGTTCCATGGATTCCCATTTGGCAATTGTTAACACGTCTGTTTTATTCTCAGCGCTGCGCAGCATAAAACTGCCCAGTGCACCGGGAACGGTGTCGTGAATGTGATTCGTGGTCCGCGACCAGACATCCTGAAAGGTGGCAAAGTTTTCTTCGGTTACTTTCCAACGATAAACGACGCGAATCATGGCGGCTCCAATGGATGTCAGTGGTTACAAACTGATGGGCGTGCGTCAATTGATGACGAACCCGACTTCTTTTATATCACCCTCTATTTCTGCAATGAGATAGCGAGCCAGGTAATCGCCGGATACCTGTGTGCTGGTTTGTTTCCAGACAATTTCCGCCACATCGCCTCTGCGTAACACACCCAGTATTTCCCGGTCGAGGCTTAAAGAAGTAAACAGCGGCTGGTTTTGCCAAAGCTGCGCCACATGCTGTTGATTCGCTGGATCTTGAGCTTCATCCAGCCGCTGATATTTGGAAAAAGTCGGCCAGTCTTTGTTATTCGACGCCTGCACAACGTCGTTAATCATGGGCAGGGCAAGGGACAAGATTTCAGAATCGGATTTCTCTATGATGCTCATGCTGATCTCCATATTTGCAGTTGCACAGTTTAAGAATCGCCTGAACGGCAATGACATTCCTTTAACGGCCAGAGATTGGCTGCCGGCGTCATTATAGCGTTACGAGGCTGACAGCTTTTTCACCATCAGTTCCCAGTGACCGCCGTGCATACAACCGGGGTATTCCACCACTGGCAACGAATTGCGAAGCTGATACCCCAGTTTCAAATACAATTTACGGGCTTGGGTGTTTTCGGAAGCGACAATAAGGCTTGCCTGAGTGAACCCCTGTTCAGCCGCATGCGTTTCAGAGTCTGCCAACAAGGTAGAGGCGATACCTTGCCCTCGGTAGAACTCAACGGTTGCAATCGCATTGATGTACCACGAGCCAGGCGCCTGCGATTCCAGCAGTACCAGTGGTCTTACAATCTCGGGCAACTCATTTAGGTCACCCACACTGTAAGGGTCGTCCAAGGAGTACGACAGCACCATGCCCAGCACGTCGTTGTCGTGTTCCATAACCCGCGCATGGGTGTAGCTAAAGCCGCCGCTGTCTCTTGCCGCGCGAGCTTCGCCGATCTTAAAAGGGTCACCTCCGGCATCGTCGTTTATTGACCAGAGATAATAGGGGATCCCCTCACCGGCGAGGTTTATTAACCGGGCTAATGCCGGGGCATCGTCTTTTTTTGCGTGGCGTATCTGCATCACATCCTCTTTGTGTCACGGCGTTTAAGGGCCCACTCAACCGTCGGGCCTGTCAGCAGTGTCGCGAATAGGAACAGTGCACCGAGAATCAGCCAACCACTAAAACCTCGGCAGCTGGAGGCTGAGGGCACCGGTATGGATTCTACGTAAAACGAGGCAAAGGGTTAGTCTACCGATGGTACACCTGCGTCTCCTATGCGCTATTGCGCGAAATTTGGATGCGCTTTGAAGTGCTCAATCAAATAATCGCAGACGTTTTGCAGCTTGGGTGACGGCTGCCGCGCTTTGGGATACACCAGCCAAACACCACTGTAGGGATATTGGTACTGCGTCAACAGCGGCACCAGTTCGCCGCTGGCTAAATCATCGGCCACATAATAGTCAGGCAGTTGGGCGATGCCCAAGCCCTTGCGCACCGCATCGAGCAAGGCCGGGCCGGAATTGCTGCGCCAGCGGCTGGTCACTCGCACTTCTTTGCGCTGACCATCTTGCTGAAACAACCAATGGTTATTCGAGCCCAGCAGGCAGTTGTGTTTGTTGAGCTCCGCCAGGGTGTGCGGCATGCCATGTTGGTTAACGTATTCGCGGGAGGCGCACAGATGTTCTACCCGGTCACAGAGGCGCCGCGATAAATGGCTGGAATCTTTCATCGCGCCCATGCGAATAGCGAGGTCATAACCTTCCTCAATTAAATCCACGGCGCGGTTGGTGAGGTGAAAATCGAGCTCAATTTTGGGGTGCGCCAGCAAGAAGTCATTCATGACCGGTGCAATGTAGCGTTCACCAAAGGTGGTGGCACAGGTCATTTTAAAGGGACCAATGGGCGCC
Organism: Saccharospirillum sp. MSK14-1; assembly: GCF_003054965.1. GTDB lineage: Bacteria > Pseudomonadota > Gammaproteobacteria > Pseudomonadales > Natronospirillaceae > Saccharospirillum. Next base: position 1,413,805 of record NZ_MIES01000033.1, on the reverse strand, counting down.
TGGTTTAACGTGGAAATCACCTCTTCAGCGCTGCCTAAGGCGGAGGGTAAATCGCGGCAGTGCTGATAATACAATTCACCGGCCTCGCTTAAGCGAATACGGCGGGTGGTGCGGAACAGCAGGGTGCTGCCCAAGGTTGCTTCAAGCTGAGTGATCAGTCGGCTGATGTGAGAGGCCGACACGCCCAGTTTTGTGGCCGCGGCCGAGAAGCTGCCTTGCTGGACCACCTCAACGAACGCTTCCATGGCTTCCCAGTTCTTCATAAACCCTCTGTACCGCCAGCCGTTTAAACGTGCCGATTATAGCTAAAAGCCAGGGTTTCTAAATGATTATTGCCGTGTGACAACAATTATTTGCCGAACGGACCGTTATCGCACTCAGCTGCTGCGTCTACACTGCCGCCATCGCAGTTACATTCAACATCACAGGGTAAGCCGATTATGAAATGCAAAGCAGCCGTAGCGTGGGGCCCAGGCCAACCGCTGAAAATCGAAGAAGTCGACGTACAAGATCCGCAAGCGGGCGAAGTGCTGGTTCGCATCGTCGCCACCGGTGTTTGCCATACCGATGCTTTTACTCTGTCGGGTGACGACCCGGAAGGCATCTTCCCGGCCATCCTGGGCCACGAAGGCGCGGGTGTGGTGGAAGCCGTGGGCGAGGGCGTTACCTCGCTGAAAGTGGGCGACCACGTCATTCCGCTGTACACCGCCGAGTGTGGTGAATGTAAGTTCTGTAAGTCGGGCAAGACCAACCTGTGCAGCGCCGTTCGTGAAACCCAGGGCAAAGGCGTCATGCCAGACGGCACCACCCGTTTCAGCATTAACGGTGAACCCATTTACCATTACATGGGCTGCTCAACCTTCTCCGAATACAGCGTGGTGCCGGAAATTTCTCTGGCGAAAATTCACGTCGATGCGCCGCTGGAAAAAGTCTGCTTGCTGGGTTGTGGCATCACCACCGGTATCGGTGCGGTGCTGAATACTGCCAAGGTAGAGCAGGGTGATACGGTGGCGGTGTTTGGTTTGGGTGGCATTGGATTGTCGTGCATTCAGGGCGCGCGCATGGCAGGCGCGTCGCGCATCATTGCCATTGATATCAACGAATCGAAATTCGAAATGGCCCGTCAGTTCGGCGCGACCGATTGCGTAAACCCGAAAAACTTCGAAGAGCCGATTCAACAAGTCATCGTCGACATGACTGATGGCGGTGTTGATTATTCGTTCGAATGCATCGGCAATGTACAGGTGATGCGTTCAGCGCTGGAGTGCTGCCACAAAGGCTGGGGTGAATCCATCATCATCGGCGTCGCCGGTGCCGGCCAGGAAATTTCCACGCGTCCGTTCCAGTTGGTGACCGGCCGGGTGTGGAAAGGGTCCGCCTTCGGCGGCGTGAAAGGCCGCAGCCAGTTGCCGGGTTATGTGGAAGATTACATGAACGGAAAAATCGAGATCGATCCGTTTGTCACCCACACCATGTCGCTTGAAAACATTAACGACGCCTTTGAACTGATGCACAAGGGTGAAAGCATTCGTACGGTCGTCTTGTTCGATCAGTAATTTTACGATCTGAACTCGAGTGAATGGATGATTCAAGCCCGCCCCGCGGGCTTTTGCTCCCAATTAGGAGAAAGTATGGAACTGTTATCGAGCACCAAAAGTTTTGGCGGCTGGTTAAAACGTTATCGTCACGAAAGCTCATCGGTAAACGGCGACATGACCTTTGCCATATACCTGCCACCGCAAGCCGAGCAGCAAAAGGTACCGGTGTTATATTGGCTTTCGGGCCTCACCTGCAACGACGAAAACTTCACCCAAAAAGCCGGTGCGTTCCGCAAAGCAGCCGAACTGGGTTTAGCCATCGCCTGCCCCGACACCAGCCCACGCGGCACCGATTACCCGGGCGAACACGACAGCTATGACTTCGGTTCTGCCGCCGGTTTTTACATCAATGCCACCGTAGCGCCGTATTCAAAAACTTACCGCATGTACGACTACGTGGTGCAAGAATTACCAGCGTTGATCGAAGCCAACTTTCCGGTCACCGATAAGCGCTCAATCTCCGGCCATTCTATGGGCGGTCACGGTGCTTTGATCTGCGCGTTGAAGAACCCGGGCATCTACCAATCGGTCTCCGCCTTTGCGCCCATCGCCAACCCCACCAACTGCCCCTGGGGTGAAAAAGCGTTCACCGGTTATCTGGGCGAAGACCGCGCGCAATGGGAAGAATGGGATGCAAGCTTACTGATTGCCAACGCCAGCGAACGCTTGCCGTTGCTGGTTGATCAGGGCGAAGCGGATAATTTTTTAGCAGAGCAGCTAAAGCCAGAAGCGCTGGAAGCGGCCTGTGACAAAGCAGGACACCCGATAACGTTGCGCCGCCAGCCGGGGTACGACCACAGCTATTACTTCATCGCCAGCTTTATCGATGATCACCTGGAGCATCATGTTAAAGCGTTAGCTTAAAAGAAGCGTATTGGCCACTTACTGTGAGCGTTTCTCGCAGTGCGTGTCCTATTTATCGTTTAACAACGATAGCGTACCCATTAAGACTATCTGCCAAAGAGTCTTCTAAAAAGGCCAATTTTCGACGTACACGCTTTAAGTGCTTTCTTGCCTGTCATGTAGTTACGGTGCGACGTTTCAAGCAATAAGTACTCTTCGAGGTCTGGTATCGCATCAACCGTAGGAGACTTAGAGAATGCGAGTGCAGTATAAAACCGTGTGCTTGAATAGCGGCTTCTTAGACCAAGAGCAATTTGCCTAGGGTACGTCTGTGTAAGGCGTGCTAGTAACTGGTAATAGCCTCGCTGTACTTTCCAAATGTCATCTTGTGAATCACCGTCCCAATCAGCGATTTCTTGTTTTTCTATATGCAGCCTATCGAGCGTAGCGATTATCTCGGCAATTTCTCCCTCACCACATTGATCAGCTATCTCAACGGGGAAATTCCCATAAGTGTTTTCCAGAATGGGCTTTCGGTTATTGGCTTGTTTCAGGAGCTCTTTAAATTTCGACATGATCTACAGGCCGGCTCTTTCGTTACTGTTAAGCAACAGGGCGCTGTGTTGAACAGCGTTAACCATCCTTGTTGTCGCTATAGGTACACTCTTCAGTCTCGTAATCAAACCGCCCACCCTGGTCTAAGCAGGCATCCACTTTTAAATCGGTACAACCGAGTAGGAGTGTGAAAGTTAACAGAACCAGTTTCCAAGTGTGATGACACATGAATAATACGTGTTGTTGTCTAGTCGAGGCTGATTTCATGGGCTTACCAAAACCATTAGAAAACTCATTTGAACGCGTTCTAGAGTGCCTGGCTATTAATCATGTTCTACCCTTAAGAAGGCAATAAACCGGCAACGCCCGGTATGCCGACCAAAGGTCAATCTGTAATTTTTATCGGCGTATTGGCTTTTGGGTGTTGAGGTTATCTCGGTGTTGGAAGGCATAAGCGACTCTCTGATTACTCAGCACAAGCGGGGAGGGTAACACTGTTTATCATTGGGGAAAGTTGAACAGCGGGCTTTTAATACCGCCTTGAACATTCATTTAAGATTAGGGTGCGTTAACAATTCGTTTGTTGGCATAACAACGACTGGATTGTTGGCCGGAATCAGGCCTGCCCATACCCAATTGTGATGTTCGATTACCTGTTCGGCACTCAGGTGTGGCCTGTTAGAGACTGTATGACCATCGGACGGAATAAAGACGTTGAACCCGCGGCTGACGGCAGAACGCACCGTAGTATCCACACAGAAATCAGTAGCCCAGCCACAGATCACCAGGTTGGTAGCTCCCAGCTCCTGAAGCCTGGCGTCGAGTTCAGTTTTGTTGAAACCGTCGTTTTGCGTCTTACGGACCTTCAAATCCGCATCGGTTACCGTCAGCTGAGAGTGGAGTTGCCACCCATCGGAGCCGGGTAACAGGCCATCTTCCTCTTCTCCATCGTGCTGAATAAAGATGATTTGTCCGCCTTGCTTGCGAATGAAGGCGGAAAGCTGATTGATCCTGACCATAACGCCATTGACGTCATACTTATCACCCTGACGAAAAGAGCCTTCTTGAAGATCAATAACGATTAAGACGTTCATATAGTCTCTCAAGGTCGGAAGGGCTAGTAGTCGATTAGGGTAGTTACTGGGCTGCCTCTGGGCATGGTATGCGTTCTGTTGGTTTTAGTACAAGTGTTCGTTAATGCTCTATTAGGAGGTCGTACGGGCCAACCTCTACGGTGAATTCGGACTCTGAATCACCGGTTTCACACACACCGGTAACTTCCCCATTGTGTATCGCTAATGAGTCGTGACGATAGAGCACAGACGGGGATGGGCATAAATGGCGAATTCCCAGCATACGGTATTTTGGCGCTCCAATCCGTTGAAAAGGAGGGCTATCCTCAGTTCTGAATTCGGGTTTAAACGCAACAATAAATGGCTGAAAATTATTGCCGCCCTGAAAGCCTTCAATTGAAAAGGTGGCAAAGATGACATCGCTTTGGTCATCTTTTATAACCGAGATTGAGTGTTCAACGAGAACGGCGTATTGATCTGTCAGTAGCTGCGCCACTGATCGGACATCCTCTGCAATTTGATGCTCAGCCGAGGCAGCCATAGAGAACAGTGTTAAACAGCCAAAGAGTGTGATTTTCAGCATGTGGTATTTACCTGGTTGAGGCTAACGCTCAGGGTGGGAGCTGAGCGATGTGCTTTGGCTGGTGATTAATCAGCTGTAATGTGATCGGACTATCTACGTTTACAATGGATACGTCGTTAGGATTGGATTTCTAAACAATAGCCGTTTAGCTGCTCATATCATCAAGTCATGGCTAAAATAGATTCGGGAAGGTCGATCTCGATTCATGCTTTCTGAGCAGTGCTTTGCTGAGTTCCATTAGCCTAGTAGTTATAAATAAGGCCATAGCCGAAGAACATCATAGGCGCCCATTGATCCTTATTCCGCTCATAACCAGCACCCCCTCCAATCTCGAGTGGGTAAGACCATTCGCCACTTTCTTTACTCCCATAATTGTGGCCAATACCCAGGTTGAGACCATGAAATAACAAATTGCTTTCTTCTATTAAATTGAACCAGCTGACGCCAGTGTAGCCGGCTATCAAGTAATTGTGGTCATCGTATTGATGTTTGAGTGATACCCCGTAGCTAGCGTAGTGGCTTAGGCCGGTAAGGTGTAATTCAACACTGTTCTTATCGTCTAAGTGAACGCCCCAGATAAGACCGCCACGAGATAATAAACCCCACTGGAATCCAAGGTAGGTGTCGCCAGCATAGGACATAGAGCTCAAAATTATCAATAATGGTGCTAGTACAAACTTCATTGCTTGTGGGCCCCAATGTCTTTAACGAATAGCTTACTCTGTTTAGTTTCTGGGAGTTAACTAATGAGTTAACGGATACCTACGATAGCTGATCCTTAAGGTGGGTGTCCTGTTAATTGGAACAACATCGTCGAGGCAAACATAAGCCGGCGGTTGCATTGGCCAGTAAAATGGCGCGACTGTCATGGACCTTAATGCAGAAGCAGGAGGTCTATCAGCCGAGCTAAAAATAACTGAGTTGGAGTGGTGACACCACGAAATGGATTAACCTGCCAAGGTCCGTCGATGCAATGATGATTAAGTAGTCAATCCGCCTTGACACGAGTCTGGTCAGGACATGGTTGCTTCAAACCGAGTGGGTGTTTTAGACAGTCAAGTGCGGATCTCATCAGGGCCCAGGCTATCCTCAAGGAACCCCAGTCAGAAGGCCGGATATATGTCAGTACGACTACACTTTGCATCATTCCTTTGATTGATAATGGCAGTGACAAAATAAAACAAAGGCGTTGGGCTTTCGCCCAATCTGAAGGGCCGCTATGCCTTGACAGTGATCGCGCGTCCATATATGTCCTATTAACTGTTTTTCCTTGTCAGTCACAGTCGATAAACCGATAAACAAGACACCCATCGCAAAAGACCTGAGATAGAGCCTTTCCGATCATTTTAGGCTCTTACCTTTCTATTGTTTATAACTATTGATGGATATTTTTTGATAGCTACTAAGTTGGGTGTCCACGCAAGTGCTGTACAATTCATAAAGTCGCTGCAATCGTTAAACATTAGATTTTCAGCTAATAAATTTGGAAACTGTTACTGCAATGGATGTCCTATTTATTACTAGCTATTTATTACTACTGTGATGGATGTCCTGTTTACTATCTCGAGAAAACGTTTAGCGTGAACAACTGGTTCGCTGGCAACTTGACAGGTACCGGTCGCTGGACATATTTAATATTTGGGTTTAGCCTCTAAAAACCTCGGTAGTTGCGGTACGAGTAAATAACGGGGTCTCCCTATATAGGGAGACAAAAGGATGACGAATATTAAATTAGGGCAAGCCTTATGAGTAATACTGCAAACAAACTCGATCCAATTATAAACACTTCAACTCTTGAACATCTCCTGTCATACCAAAATAGTGATGTACTTCACAAATTCCTTGATGAGTGGGATATTAGTTTATTCGAAGCTAAAGATATTTTCGACGAAACCAAAAAGTTTCTTTGGCTGGCTGGCAAATGTAAAGAAGAGTGCTTTCACTTAGAAATAAGTGAATCGTTGTTGATCATTGATAAAATGTGGCACGCTTTTATTCTTTTTACTGAAGAGTATGGTGAGTTTTGCGAAACTTATTTTGGTGCAATGCTTCATCATTTGCCTTTCTCGAAAGAAAATCTTAAAAATCAATTAATTGAGATGAACAAGAAAGGGCTCGACCAAGATCAGGCTAAGGCCGAACACATGCAGCGCCAGCTAGAATATGTTCATCAGTACTTAGGGTTTGATACTGTCAAGAAATGGTATATTGAGTATGCTAATAGATATTCCCCTCAAGAATTAAATCGAATCCAGAAGCCAGCGTTCCAAGATATAAATGGTAACCTTGGGAGGCCATTGACAATGGAAGAAGTTAAGGGTCTGGGGGCAAATGAAGTAATAAAACTGATATCCCTAAATGCTCCTATAAAATGCGGTTGGTGCGGCACTAACTGCGGATCCTACTCTTCATGCAATTCGGATTCGTCCACTCAACCTAGCAATCCCTCTTGCGGAGCTTCTTGATACTTTGTAAAGACACCCGGCTAGGGTGTCTTTTATTCTCTATTTATACTGAGATTAACTGATGAAGTTAGGTAATTGTCTTAAAGTACTAAAGACGAGCAGTCATCAATTGATAGCGCCTCTAATGGTAGCCATGTTGGCCTCAATTGTTGGGTTAACATTTGCTATCTTAATGAAATATATGATTGATATCTTAGCCAGCGGAGAGGAAAAGCAATTATATGATTTGATATTATTTGCCATATCTTTTGGTGTAGTTAGAGGACTCGCTCCAGTGCTGAATGGATTAAGAGAATATTATACTGGAAAACTAGTCGAGGCTCGCGAAAAAGAATTTCGCGCTAAGTTTATAGAAGAAAACCTTCATGCTGGTTATGAGGAAAACTCTAGGAAAAATATCGGTATGACTATGCGTATAATGCATGGAGGCATACAAGGACATCGAACTCTCATTAGATCCATTTTCTCGGGTTTGTTACCAACTTTATTTGATGTTGTCTTTATAATTGTGACTTTAGTGCTTTTAGTAGATATAAGTATAGCTATTTTAATTGCCGCTATAATTTTAATTTACGGTTCGGTAATTATTGCCCAAACCAAGCAACGCGTGCCTTATATCAGAGCTATTGCCAGCCAAGATAAGGAAATAAATGGAGCAATAAATAATTACTTATCTAACCATGAAGGTTTGTTGGGTTGGGGACGAGTGCATGGCGCCTTAGACGGATATAAGTCTGAAGCTGCAGCGTTGTTTGATACTTTCAGACAGAATAGAGTTGCAATACTAAAACACAACATAGTCCTTTCTATAGTCATAATGCTATCGATGGTTTTGGTTTTGATTTATGTTGGCTACCTAATAGGAAGTGGGCAAGAGACATTGGGTTCATTTTTAATGATAGTTGGCTTTATGTCGCAAATTTTTCTTCCACTCAACGCCATTGGTTTTTCGTATAGACAAATTATAAATGCTGAAGTGGACCTAGAGAAAGCATTTAATTATGTACATAATAAATCATCAACACAGCAAAGCTCTCCTGTTGGGATACCTCATAAAAGTCTACTCAATATAGAATTTTCAAATGTCTCATGTGAGGTAAATGGTATATCAGTATTGGAGGACTTAAGTTTTGAAATAAAGAGTAGCTCCATCGCAATAATAAAAGGCACTAGTGGCTCTGGCAAAACTACAATACTGAGATTAATTTCCGGGCTTTTAAAGCCATCAAGTGGAGTAGTCCGAATCAACGGTATTAATATACAGCAATTGAGTCCTGTTAGGTTATCTGAATCTATTGTTGTAACTTCACAAGAATCACTATTGTTTAATGGCACTTTAAGAGATAATTTGATTTTTTACGGAGAGAAATTACCTGATAACGATATACTCAATATGTTAGAGATGATCGGGTTAAAAGAATTTATTGATGACTTGCCTGACGGTTTAGACACGTTTATAGGTGACAGAGGGCAAATGTTATCTGGTGGACAACGCCAAAAAGTCATGATTGGCAGGGCGCTGCTGGCAAAGCCGTACTGCTTAGTATTAGACGAACCTTCCACTGGTTTGGATGAGGCTGCTGTCAAGTCACTAAAGGAACTCATTTCGAAGTTATCAGAAAAAACACAGCTACTGATTGTTACTCATGACCAGAGGCTAATGCACATTAATAACACTGAAGCTTCGGTAGTTGATTTAGATAAAAAGGGAAGATTAGCTAATGTTAAATTATAAGACATTTGAAGAAGACATTAAAAAAGCCAGAGAGCTAGGAAAACCCTGTAAAATAATGGTGGCATCGGAAGAAGAGGCCGCGACTATAGTGACTTGGCAAGAAATCAATGATTTTCTAAATTCGGGTCAAGTAGATTTTCCAAGAGTAAGGCTGGCTAATAGCTCTAACGCAGAGATGCTTGGCTATCGAGGATTTCTTGAAACTCGTTTAACTAAGAGTGGCTATAATTTGGGGAGGGTTCGCAAGAAGGCATTCTTAGATAAAATCATTCGCGGAAGTAGCATTATAATTGATAGATGTATGGACTATTTTCCTAATACAAGAACAATCAATGACTTCGCTGAAAGTGCACTTTTAGGAAAGGCAAGTTCGAATTTATACTGCTCATGGAGTAATTCCTCAAGTTTTGGTTGGCACTTTGACGGACATGACGTTATAGCCATTCAAATTCAGGGTAGTAAAAAATGGAGCTTTAAAGAACCCACTTTTGAATATCCTACAAATAGTGATAAAAGTTTTTTAATGGAAGTGCCCCAACAAGAAACTTGTTTTGAATTAAGAATTGAACCTGGGGAGGCAGTATATGTACCAAAAGGTTATTGGCACGTAGTAGAGACATTGACAGAAAATTCAGTGCATCTTACTGTAGGTATTAATAAAGCTAGAAATTTGGATGTGCTTTCAATTATTGAACAAGAGTTGCGGAGACATGCCTTCTTTAGGATGGATTTGCCCGACAAGATTTCTCCCGAATATGTCATCAACTTTAAGGAGCAGTTAATGGCTTCTATAAATGAGATTGACCTCGATCAAGCTATCAGTCGAGCAAAATTCGAATCGTGTCTTGACCTCGCAGATGCGAAAATCAATCTTCCCAATTTATACTAGGTAGGAATGTATAGTGAAAACAGAACTGCTGGCTAATCGAAGAAAGTTATATGAGGCGCTTGAAAAGAGTGATGTTGAAGCTCTTGATCAGATTGAACGAGAAAATTTTACTGTAGTGAATGGATCCAAATCCATCACGAAGACTCAACAACTAAACTCTTTGCGAGAGCATTCTACTTACGGTGAAATCCGCAGTAAAGAACAAACAAGAAGGTCGTTTCTTAGGTTACATAGTGGTGCAGCTGTATTTTTTAGTATCAACTGGATCGCTAACGAAACTAATATAGCTGAATTTCTTGTAGAGAATTGGACCTATCTTAGGGGGGATTGGCAATTAGCTTTTATGCAGGTTGAGCAAATCATTAATGACAATGAAAAGGTTTTTAAATTATTAGCAGAATTTGTAAGTGAATATGAAGAAGTTAGCTAGCATGAAAGATAGACTTGCTGATATCGAAATTGTTAGGAATGAATGGCTCCGAGTATACATCCTAGGTGAAGTACAAGCATTGAGTTACCTTGAACATAAAGACTTAATACAAGTTACTTGTCACAGACTATCGAGCAAAACAGAACGATTGAATAGAATCTCATACCTAGTTAGAACTGGTAAGTGGCCATATGCAAGTGATTCATTGTGGAGAGAGAGCGATGTGAGCTATATATACTCTAGCGACAAATTGAAAGTCGTTGTTCAGGGATATGGAGCGATTTACCAGAAAAACAAAACTCCAGTATATGAGCATTTTATCGAAGAGTGGGTATATGAGGCTTCTTGGAAAATACTCAGGTTGTACACATTTTAAGTAATTGTAAATCGATTAGTCTTAATCTATAGGGGTTTCTAATTCGTGACTGTGGAGGGGAGGATGGATTTCAAAGATAGCGAATATTTCGATGTTGAGTTTGAAGGTGAAGATTTTACCGATATTGAGGTAAGTAAAATATCATTTTACAATTGTCATTTTAAAAAATGTAATTTTAAAGAGACAGTATTTAATAAGTGTTTGTTTGATTCGACGGATTTTGAAAGTTGCAATTTTGCATTGTCAAAATTGCCTGAATCTTCGTTCAAAGAATGTGAGTTTTCTAGCTGTAATTTAAAAGCAGTAAACTGGTCAGAAGCAAGGTGGCCTTCTATATTGGTGGTAAGTCAAATTAATTTCTTTGAATGTGATTTAAGTCACTCGACATTCATGGGTGTAAGTTTGAAAGAGGCAATATTTCTTGATTGCAAACTACATAATACCGATTTTAGAGATGCTAATATGTCCAGGAGTAAGCTCAACCGTTGTGACTTGTCTGGAGCGCTTTTCAATAATACAGAGCTCGAAGGAGCTAGTTTTCTCGAATCTGTTGAATATGATATAAATTTTCATGAAAATAATATCAAGCAAGCAGAGTTTTCTTTACCTGAAGCAATTGCATTGTTGAGACATTTGGATATAGTTTTGAAAGAGTAGTCAGTTTGTCATAGACAGTCTAAATTCTAATCCAAGAGCTAAGCAATATGGAAAGTTACTGAAAATTTTTGGGGAGACAAGTGAATTAGCTTGTCGCATAAATGACTTGTGTTTTTTTATTTTAAACTAGGAATGCTCAACCTACGCAAAGGCAGATAAAGTATAATTGGTGATTATCAAAGAGTGAATCATGTATTTACACATTGAAAAGTTAGTTGCGAATATAAATAATGGTTTTCAGGGCGATTTTTTTCCTAATGGCGTTCTTCAGCTCAACATTAGTGTCGATCATCAAATTAGACAGTTTTATATTGAAATATTGAATGGGGTATTAAGTTATTCTGCTGGAAGCCATAGCTCCCCCACTGCTTTGATGACAGTGAACGAAAAAAAGTTAGTAGAATTATATGAAGGTAGCATAAATCTTATTTCCTCTAACTATGTAGATTACCTTAATATTAAAGGTGATAAGCGTTTTGCGTTAGAGATAATACTTTCATGCTTCAAACCTGAAAGTGAAGAGAGGTCACTTTTTAAAGCAGCCTTCTCAAATTCTTCAAAGTATGTTCCAAAAAAAATTAATTGTCAGGATGAAAAAAACAATATTGATATTTATAAATTGATAAAAAAAATGCATCCTTTTATATTAAGAAATTATGTAAAGTGGCCTTCGTGCAAGCTTGGGTATTGTGATTTTCTGTCTCAATATCAACCCGCAGAATTTTACCAGTCTGACTATATAGGAGGTCTATCAGTACCCAGTTCAATGCGCCAAGAATTTGATTTCTACTTTTTCAATAGTGATTTTCTAACCTCCTTACAATTATGGATGGGTAAGAAGAGTAGCAATGTTGTTACGAGCTTACATAGAGATGCAAGGCCAGTTTTACATACACAAGTTATAGGAAAGAAAAGATTCGTACTCTTTCCACCTTCAGACGAAAATTTTTTATATCCACGCATAGCATTTAAATCCAAATTTCAGAAATGCTGGGTAGAGTCAGACAGAGTAAATTTGGATAAATTTCCGTTATATAACAAGGCCCATCCCTTTGAAATTGTATTGACTTCAGGTGATCTACTACATATCCCTATGGGCTGGTTTCATTGCGTTTACGTCCTTGAGGATGCTGTATCAGTAAGTGCTTCCATTTCAAAGGGTAGGTTTTGGAGTGACCTAAAAGAGGAAATATTGCGGTACTCCCTCTAAGAATGTAATCCCCCCACATAGCCACCACAGTTGTAAGTAGAAAATTCCATTACAATTGAAAGCAACTAGGAGTTTTCTAAACCAACTGACAATCACGATATTCCGACAGCCAGATACTGGCGATCCTAAAGCAGAACGAAAACGGCGTGTCCGTGCCTGAGCTGTGTCGAGAACATGACATGAGTTCCGCTCAGTTCTATACATGGCGAGCCAAGTTTGGTGGCATGGATGCATACTTGATGAAACGGCTCAAAGAGCTGGAAGTGAAAACCGCTGCCTGAAAAAAATGTACGCCGAAGAGCGACTAAAAGCCGAGCTTCGTCAGGAAGCCCTTGAGGGAAAGTTGTAAAGCCATCTCAGCGCAAGGAGATGGCGCAACGTGACATTGCAAAGTGTAGTGGTTCAATAAGCCCGGACACCAACCTAGGTGGTAAGATCGCCACCATAAGCGAGGTGCCTGATGACCAGAAAGCGACTGTACAGTGATGGTTATTACCTGACACTCGCGTTTTAAATCAACCCAATTCGTCCAATTGCGTCAACTGCCCCTCCAACTCCCGAACACTAGCGGCCAACGCCTCAGCCTTCTCACGCTCCTTAGCAATCACCGCTTCCGGTGCCTTGCTAACAAAGCTTTCATTGCTCAGTTTGCCTTCGACACGGGCCAGGTCTTGCTTGGCTTTGTCGATGGCTTTGCTGAGGCGGGCTTGTTCGGCGGCTACGTCGATTAGGCCGGCGAGGGGTACCAGAACTTTCAGTTGGCCAACGAGCTGAGTGGAGGCGGGTGGGGCGTCGTCGCCTTCGTTGAGCCAGGTGATGCTTTCGAGTTTCGCCAGGGTTTTCAGGAAAGTTTCGTTTTCCTGCAGGCGGCGTTGGTCTTCGCTGCTGCCGTTTTGGAACAGCACAGGCAGTTCTTTGCCTGGGGCGATGTTCATTTCACCGCGAATGTTGCGGATGCCGACGATGACCCCTTTGAGCCATTCGGCGTCGGCTTCGGCGGTGGCATCGATCTTGGTTTCATCGGCGCGCGGGTAGGGTTGCAGCATGATGGTGTCGCCGGTTTTGCCAGCGAGGTCTTTGATCGATAGCCAGATTTCTTCGGTGATAAATGGCATGACCGGGTGCGCTAAACGCAGCAGGGTTTCCAGTACGCGTACCAGGGTGCGGCGCGTGCCGCGTTTGCGCTCAGCGCTGGCGTTGTCGTCCCACAATACCGGCTTGGAAAGTTCCAGATACCAGTCGCAGTATTCGTTCCAGATGAATTCATACAGTGCCTGGCTCATCAGGTCGAAGCGGTAGTTGCTGTAGTAGCGTTCGAGGTCGGCTTCGAGGCGTTGCAGGCCGGAGATGATCCAGCGGTCGGCCAGCGTCAGTTCAACGTCGCCGCCGTTCTGGCCGCAGTCTTCGCCTTCGGTGTTCATCTGCACGTAGCGCGCGGCGTTCCAGATTTTGTTGCAGAAGTTGCGGTAGCCTTCCAGGCGTTTGACGTCGAAGTTGACGTCGCGGCCCTGGCTCGCCATGGCGGTCAGGGTGAAACGCAGGGCGTCGGTGCCTGAGGGTTCCATGCCGTCGGGGAAGGCTTTGCGCGTGGCTTTTTCAATTTTCTGTTCGAGCTTGGGCTGCATCAAACCGTAGGTGCGTTTGGCGACGAGGTCGTCGGCGCTGATGCCGTCAATTAAGTCGATCGGATCGATAACGTTGCCTTTCGACTTCGACATTTTCTGGCCGTTTTCATCGCGAATCAGCGGGGTGATGTAGACCTGCTTGAACGGCACTTGCGGTTTGCCGTCGTCGTCTTTGATGAAGTGCATGGTCATCATCATCATGCGCGCGACCCAGAAGAAGATGATGTCGAAACCGGTCACCAGCACATCGGTCGGGTGGAAGGTTTTCAGCATCTCGGTGTCGTCGGGCCAGCCGAGGGTGGAGAAAGTCCACAGGGCGGAGCTGAACCAGGTGTCGAGCACGTCTTCGTCTTGCGTCAGTGCAACATCGCTACCCAGGTTGTGCTTTTCGCGAACGTCGGCTTCGCTGCGGCCGACGTAGAAGCTGCCTTCATTGTCATACCATGCCGGAATCTGGTGGCCCCACCACAGCTGACGGGAAATGCACCAATCCTGAATGTCACGCATCCAGGCGAAGAAGGTGTTTTCCCATTGCTTGGGCACAAATTGAATGTCGCCGTTTTCCACCGCTTTGATGGTTGGTTCGGCCAGTGGTTTGGCAGAGACATACCATTGGTCGGTGAGCCAGGGTTCGATAACGGCATCGGAACGGTCGCCGCGTGGCACCATGAGGGTGTGATCTTTAATGGAATCGAGCAGGCCAGCGGCGTCGAAATCGGCAACGATTTTCTTGCGCGCTTCGAAGCGATCCAAACCGGCAAAGCCAGCGGGCAGAGCGGTGTCGTAGTCCACCGGCTTGCCTTGGTAGTCATACGCTTCAGCTTCGGCCAGAACGGCGGCGTCCTGATCGAAAATGTTGAGCAGGACGGAGCCGTGGCGTTTGCCGACTTCGTAGTCGTTAAAGTCGTGCGCCGGGGTGATTTTTACGCAGCCGGTGCCGAACTCCAGGTCGACATAATCGTCGGCGACAATTTTTAAGCGACGGCCGACCAGCGGCAGTTCGACTTCTTTGCCGACCAGGTTGGTATAGCGTTCGTCTTCCGGGTTCACCGCCACCAAGGTATCGCCAAGCATGGTTTCCGGACGAGTGGTGGCAACGACAATGTAGTCTTTGCCTTCGGCAGTTTTGGCACCGTCGGCGAGCGGGTAGCGGAAGTGCCAGAGCGAGCCCTGTTCTTCTTTGCTTTCTACTTCCAGATCGGAAATGGCGGTGTGGAATTTCGGGTCCCAGTTGACCAGGCGTTTGCCGCGATAAATCAAATCGTCTTCATACAGACGAACGAAGACTTCGCGTACCGCGTTGGACAAACCTTCGTCCATGGTGAAGCGTTCGCGCGACCAATCGACCGAGTCGCCCAGACGGCGCATCTGACCGGTGATGGAGTTGCCGGATTCTTCTTTCCATTGCCACACGCGGTCGATAAAGGTTTCGCGGCCGAGGTCGTGACGGCTGATGCCATCGCGCGCCAGTTGGCGTTCTACCACCATCTGGGTGGCGATGCCGGCGTGGTCGGAACCGGGTTGCCACAAGGTGTTGCGGCCGGCCATGCGGTGGTAACGAGTGAGCGCGTCCATCAGGGTTTGCTGGAAGGCGTGACCCATGTGCAGGCTGCCGGTTACATTCGGCGGCGGGATCATGATGCAGTAAGAATCGCCTTGGCCACTGGGCTGGAAGTAGTTGTTTTCTTCCCAGCGTTGGTAGTGTTTGCCTTCAATCGCCTGAGGTTGGTACGTCTTCTCCATGGGGCTGCTCGTCAACTCGCTGTCGTCTTGGCTCGGAATGTCCGCTGCTGGCGGACGCACGGAACCGCGCATTATACATGGGCGAGTGGGCTAAGCCGAGCCGTCTGGTGAGTGCTTTTGATGTTCGTTGAGCAGGCGGACGAAATCGGCGCGCAGGCGGCGGCGCAGGTCGCGCTCGAACAGGGAAATGTAGTCGGCCAGGGCCTGGTCGGCCCAACGGTTGAAGGCGGCCTCGAGTTCGTCGCTGAGCGGTTGGTCGAGAGCATCCTCCGTCTGGGCTTCTTCCTCAGCGGCGCGCTGCTCGGCTTCGTTACGAATGCGGATCAGCTCGGAGAGTGAATCGGATGATAAAAACGGGTTGTCCGGGTTCAGCGGCGAGGACTTTTTGTCGGACTCTTTTTCGGCCGCGTCATCGACCACTTTGTCGACAATGGGTGGCACGGTCGAGGCGGGCGTGCGGGCAATATGATCCAAACTCTGGCGCAGAGCTTCCAGATCATCGAGCAGCTGTTGGCGTACGCTGTCGTTGGTCACTAGGCACGGTCTCGCAGGTCGTGGCGGGTGAGTGGGTAGCCGCGGTCCTGATAAAAACGGTATCGCTGACGGCTGTGCTCCAGAATAGCCGGTTCCTGGCTGACGACTTCGAATACGCGCTCAAAACGCGAAAAATAATCCGGCAGATTGGACGCCAGGTTGATCAGCACATCGTGGTGGGTGCCGGGGTGATCGTGCCAGCCAATCTGTACCGCGTCTGGCTCGCCATCGAGCAGGCCGTGCGGCAGAAAGCTATCGGGTGTTAGGCCCCAGAGAACATCGCTGAGTTGCTGTGCCTGGTCCGCATCGTCTACCGCCAGCATTACAGTGTGTTGGCGAGACCGGGCTTTAGCGACCAAGCGGGCGGCATACGCCAGGCGATCGGCGGTTTGCACGGCGGGAATGATGTGAAAGTCGATGCGGGTCATAAATAGTTCAATCGTGGTCTGGCCATTAGAGTAATCAAACTGAACACCAGAACAAAGGCGGCATCAAAAAAGGGGCACTGGGCCCCTTTTTATCATGGAGCCGGATATCAGCTCAGGCGGTCGAGCAGGTAGCGGGTCAGCATACCGACCGGGCGACCGGTGGCGCCTTCTTTGGCGGTGGTCCAGCCGGTGCCGGCGATGTCGAGGTGCGCCCAGTTGTAGTCGCGGGTGAACTCCGACAAAAATGCGGCGGCGGTAATGGAGCCAGCCGCACGGCCCGCGCCAATGTTGCGCAGGTCGGCGAAGGGGCTTTCCAGTTCTTCGTTGTACTCTTCCCACAGCGGCATCGGCCAACCACGGTCCCAGCTGGCTTGGCCGGCGCTGACCAGTTGCTGTTGCAGTTCTTCGTTGTTGGCGTAGACGGCGGTCGGATGGTGGCCCAGGCCGACGATAACGGCACCGGTTAAGGTGGCAATGTCGACCACGCTGGCCGGTTCGAAGCGATCGACGTAGGTGAGAGCGTCGCACAACACCAAACGGCCTTCGGCGTCGGTATTGATCACTTCGATGGTTTTGCCTGACATGCTGGTGACCACGTCACCCGGACGGGTGGCGGTGCCGGAACACATGTTTTCGGCCGCGCAGATAACACCAATGACGTTCAACGCCGGTTTCAGTTCGGCCAGGGTGTTGAGCGTACCGAATACGGATGCTGCGCCGAGCATGTCGTATTTCATGTCTTCCATGCCCGCCGCCGGTTTGATGGAAATGCCGCCAGCGTCGAAGGTGAGGCCTTTACCGACCAGTACGTGCGGTTTCTCATCGCTCTTGCCGCCGTTGTACTTCATGACAATGACGTACGGTGGGTTGGCACTGCCCTGGGTGACCGCCAGGAACGAACCCATGCCAAGAGCTTCCATTTCTTTCTGACCCAGCACTTCAACGCTGATTTCGTCGTAGGCATCGGCGAGGTTGTTGGCCTGTTCGACCAGATAATCCGGGTTGCAGATGTTGGCCGGCAGATTGCCCAGTTCGCGCGCGACGTTCATGCCGTGCGCCAGCGCACGGCCGGTGCGGATAGCGGTGTCGAGGTTTTGCTCAGCGACCAGGTAATCCAACCGTTCCAGTTTATTGGAGTCGGCTTTTTTGGATTTGGTGGTGTCGTACTGGTACAGGCCGGTGAGCATCAGTTCGGTGGCTTTTTCAACACTCCACGCAACGCTGCGCTTGGCTGGAATCAGGTCGTCCAGCGCCAGGCTGGCGGAGCTGACCTTGGCTTGTTTGAGAGCTTTCAAGGTGGCTTTGATCACCTTGATGAAATTGTTTTCGCTCAGTTTGGCGCGGCTGCCAGCGCCGATCAGCAACACCTGGCTGGCGGGAAGATCGGCGTGGCCGATGAGCGGGGTGACCTGGCCAACTTTGCTGGCGAGCAGGTTCTGGTCTTTCAGACTGTTAAACAGAGCCGTGTGAGTGCCGCTCAGGGCGGTCAGGCTGGCTGCGTCTTCATCGTCGAACAGGAAGATCACCAGAGCATCGGTGTCGATGGCGTCGAAAGCGCTGTGATTGACGTTGAATTGCATGTTGTCTCCAAAACTGTGACTGAACAATGAACTGGCGTGATACAGAGACTTGCCCGGGGCAAGGTTACGCCTTGGTGACCATGATAGCGAAAGGCCCGGCAACCGGGCAGGGCGTCAGGCTTTCTTTTTCGATTTGGGGGTGTAAAGCAAACGTGTCTGACTGGCGCGATCGGCCCAGCTGCGGCGTTCGGCATCGGTGTAACGCCAGAGAATACCGATCAGGGCCAAGCCCCAGGTGGGTAGCGCAACGACAAAGCGAATCAGACCCTGACGCCAGCTGATGGCGTGGGCGTTATCGCCTTCGACCGGATCGGTTTCAATGTGAAGACGCCAGACACGCATGCCGACGGTCTGCTTTTTGGTGCGCCAGAAACCCACAAAATAGAGGGTGACGATACTCAGGTTCCACAACCAGAACAGCACCGCCGGAAAGCCACCTTCGATGGCATCGCGGCCCAGGGTGTAGTGGCTGATAGTGACGGGAATAAAGCCGGCGAGGATCAGCACGCCGATCAAAATGAACCAGTCGTAGAAGACCGAGCCGATTAACCGCAGCAGCGAAGGGTGTTCAAAGGAGGTCATGGAACCCTAGTCTTAGCACTATAAAGAAGGGGCAGGCTAACGGATTGCTACAAAAGAGCCAATAAATGCCTGCGTGCTGCGTGTTTTTTGACTATCCTTACCGGCTTACAGACCCGCAAGGAGTAGTTTGATGGAAGCGCTTAAGGAGTCGAAGTCGCTGGCCATCATGGAAGAACAGGCCGGTCAGGCAGCTAAGCTGCTAAAAGCGTTAAGCAATGAAAGACGTCTGCTGATTCTGTGTAATCTGGTGGGCGGGGAATTGTCGGTGACTCAGTTGAATGAACGCATTTTGCTCAGTCAGTCGGCGTTGTCGCAGCATTTGGCGCGGTTGAGACAGGATGGCCTGGTGGCCATTCGCAAAGAAGCTCAGACCGTTTACTACCGAATTGCCAGTGACGAAGCACAACAGGTGCTCGGTTTACTCTACAGCCTCTATTGTCCTGATTGATGGCTGCTGCGCTCTGCGGTTCTCGCAGAGCGCCATTTCTTTGTCATTTCTTGCATAGCCCCGGTTTATCGCGTTTGGGTGTCAGTGTCTTGGCGCTTTAATCGGTCAATTATTGAACTGACTCACGTTTTTTGGTTGCCATATCTGTCCGCCCGGTGATGCGTTTGACATTGTCTAGAATCTGTATAGGTTGTTTTTTAAGCAAGGATAGGGTCACAGGGATTGTTCTATCTTTCCACCGGGTCTTCCTAAGCAGATTGAGAAACGATGTCAGAAGCGAAAGCCATAACCGACGCCAATATCAGTCGACTCCGTTTGCCGGAGTACAACAGCCACGAACACCCGCCGTTGCCGCCGCGTATTCGTCTTGCCTCCAATTGTTGGGAGCGGACCTGGTGGTTAACGTTGATTCAGCCGGTGACCCAGCCGGAGCGATTAAAATCTTTCGTGAAGCGGTTTTGCACCGATAAGGTGGATATCCGCGCGACCTTGCGGACCAGCCGTCGGCTGTGTTTCGCGGTAACGGGTGCACAGCTGGACCAGCAATCCGAATTCGAAATCGCCATGATGGTGATGGCGCACATCGAACGCGATTTTGGCCACATTGAGCGGGTGGAAGATCGCCCAGCCTCAACCTGGCCGTACCGGGAGTTTGCCCGCAGTTAGGGTGAATTTGCCTGCAGCTGAGGCGAATCAGCCCAGCAACCGCTGCCACAGCGCGGCCGACCAAAGCACGATGGCGATCACAATGGTCAGTAACACTGCTGCCGATCCCATGTCTTTGGTCCGGCCAGACAGCTCGTTGTAATCCGTACTGACCCGATCAACCAGTGTCTCCAGTGCGCTGTTGATCATCTCCACCACCATGATCAGCATTAACGCTGATATCAGAATGGCCCCCTGCCAAACCGACTGAGCCACCCAGCACGCCAGTGGCACACCTGCCAGTAGCAACCAGCTTTCCTGCCGAAAGGCTGCTTCGTGTCTGAACGCTGAACGCACGCCCTGAACGCTGTAGCGAGTGGCGTTGATCAATCGGCGCACACCGGCCGTCTGATATTGGCGCAGGTTTTCATAAGGCGAAGTCATGACGTCGAGTTTCCTTGGTGACGAAGTTGGCGGTTGGTGGCGGCCGTGGCCAGCGCTTGCATGGGATCTTCCGGCCAGGGGTGGCGGTTATAGCGGCCGCGCATTTCCTTGCGAATCTCGGGGTAAATGTTGTGCCAGAAGTGCGGCAAATCGTTGACCTGCGCCAGCACGCGACCGTTGGGAGCCTGCAACGCCAGCGTTAAGGGCTGGCGGCCGTCGAGGAGAGTGGGCGTTTGTGCCAGACCAAAGGCTTCCTGGAGTTTTAACGCTGCAGTGACGCGCTCTTGATCGGGTTCGTAGTGCAGCGCGCAGCGGCGACCAGACGGCGCCTGCCACTGTTTTGGGCACAACCGGTTCAAAGCTTCGGCGCGGTCGTAGCCGACCCAGGCATCGAAGACGGCCAGGCTGTCGAGTTGCTGCAATTGTTGAATACCGGTGAGCCAAGGTTCGACGGTATGTGCCAGGTCAGCGGCGCTGGGTGGTGCGGGCCAGTCGTCGAGTAACTGGCTGGCAAAACGGTAGCGATCCAGTCGTTCAGTCAGAACATCGGCCTTGGGCCAGTTGGATAAAGGTTGGTCGGCCAGCCAGTGTTGCCAGGCCTGTCGTTGTTCGCTGGCATCGGCGCGCGTGGGTTGAACGTCGATTAAAAACGGGCCCAGCCAGCGGCGGCGCACAAACCGGCTGTGGTCGTTGGCGCTGGCGAGTGCGATGTCGCTGTGCTCGGGCAGGGCATCGCGCACTGTCGATGCCGCGACCGGCAAGGCTTGTTGGATCTCTACTTCGCCATTGCGATTGCGGCCATGCAACAGCAGTTGCCAGTCCGAGGCAGCGTCAAAGTTCTGCACGGCCGCGCCATTGGCCAGCCGAGCGCGGCCTTGGGCATCGCAGTGCATAAGCCGATGACTGAGCGCGTTGATAAGCACCGGCTCAGGCAACAGGCGGGCGCTGTTGCTGAGATCGCAGCCCAGCCGTTGAGCGAGCAGTCGGGCTTCGCGTTTGAGTGTGCGATCGGCGTGGCGTACCGCCTGCGCAAACCCGTCGTCACTGGCGTCGGGCCAGGCGGTCTGCTGGCTGAGCAAAGCACCGAGCCAGGCGGCGTCGCTGCCATGACCGGCGGAGTGACCGGTGACGACCAAGTGCGCCAACGCGGGTTCCAGTCCCAGCCGGATTAAGCGCCGGCCGTGATCGGTGAGTTGTTGGTGGGCGTCCAGTGCTTGCCATTGAATGAGTTGCTGCACCGCCGATTGCCAGCGCCCGGCCGTGGGTGGCGTCAGCCAGAAGGCATCGCTGCGCTCCAGCCCCCAATCGGCGAGCATCAGCACCAGCGAGGTTAAGTCGGCCTGAGCAATTTCCGGGGGTTGATCCGGAGCCAGGCCGTCTTGTTCGGTGTGCGACCACAGCCGATAACAATGCCCAGGACCCAACCGCGCGGCCCGGCCTGCTCGCTGGCGTGCGCTCGATTTACTGATGCGCCGGGTTTTCAATTCGGTCAGGCCCGTGGCTGGGTCGATTTCGGCGTAACGTTCCAGGCCGCTATCGACCACTGCACGTACGCCGGGCAAGGTGACGCTGCTTTCAGCCAGATTCGTGCTGAGAATGACCGTTGGTTCGGCGTTTTGAAGGTGACCGTGCAAGTCATCCTGCGGCACCTGGCTGTGCACGACACAGCTGGGCCAGGCGGTTGGCAGCCGCTGACGAATGCGTTCGATCTCGGCCAGACCAGGCAGAAACACCAGCACATGGCCAGGCCAGTCGGTGCGGGCTTTGGCGACGAGTTCCACCAGCAGCGCATCGGCATCGCTACGGCCGGGTGAATGGTACGACTCCGTTAGCGGGTGCAATTGGCCATCGGATTCCACCGTCGGCAGCCTCAGCGCCTGTTCCAACTGGCTCATGCTGAGCGTGGCAGACATCACTAGCAGGCGCAGATCGGGCCGGAACAGGTCGCGGCAACTGTGCAGCAAGGTGAGGCTGACGTCTTGATCAAGGCCGCGTTCGTGGAATTCATCGAGAATGACGGTGCCAACACCGGTCAGTTCCGGGTCTTGCTGCAGGCGGCGCAAAAAAGCGCCGTAGGTGATGACGGTCAATCGGGTTTTGGCGCTGCGCTGGGTGTCGTGGCGCAGACTGTAGCCCAC
The DNA here is from genome assembly GCF_003054965.1 of Saccharospirillum sp. MSK14-1. GTDB lineage: Bacteria > Pseudomonadota > Gammaproteobacteria > Pseudomonadales > Natronospirillaceae > Saccharospirillum. The sequence continues at coordinate 1,391,224 of NZ_MIES01000033.1, read as the reverse complement.
CTGTTCTCCGACCGCCTCGCCCAACTGCTCCGCCAAGCGCTGGGCGGCCAGCTGCACGGGCAGGCGTCGTGGCAGCAGCAGAATGGTTTCCCGGTTATCCACATCGAGCAACCATAATGGCAGACGCGTGGTTTTACCGGAGCCGGGCGGCGATTGCAGCAGGCAACCCCCGTTGTGCCAATGTGCAATGACCGGTTCGCGCAGCGCATCAACCGGCAGGGCGCCGAGGGTCGCCTTGGGTGTCATGCCAAGGGATTGCCATAAGGCAAAAAGCGATTGTCGGTGTGGTCTTTGATCCAGCGAGTTAAGTCGGCATTGGGAAATTCGCCGCGCGTTTTCAGCTCTTTGCACAGCCAGACCACCGGATTGCGGTCGCGGCCTTCCCAGCCGGCCCAGTGGTGCTCGGCCAGCGTAAAGAAACGCACCAGTCCAATCAGGGTGTTGGTCTCCAGTGGTGCCAGCAGGCCGGTCCACTCGGCATGCTGGCGACGCATCCAGGGTTGCAGTGCGCTCAGCTCGGCAAGGGGTTGGTCGGGAAAGTGGTCGGCATCGGCCTGTCCCAGCTCCGCCGCTTGTGTCAGCACAGCTGAATCGGGCGGGGTGGGGGCGGTGGCCTCGGGTGTCCAGGTGCCCGTAGTCATCTTGGCTCCATTGGTTCATAGCGTTCGGGGCGGCATTATATCGGCTGTAAGGGCTGAGGACACGGACCAACTGAGGGCTGTGGTATAACGCCCGTAGTAAACGATTTCCATGACAGGAGAATGACAGCCGTGATGTTTGCTGTATTGAATTGGGTATTCCACCGCCGCTGGCTGACGCGCTATCGCTGGGTGCACGATCGCTTGATGCGCGGTTTTCGCCGTCTGGCAGACCGCGGCGATGCCAATGCACAGGAGTTGTACGGCTTTTTGTTGCTGCACAAAGGTACCGACAGCGGCGCGCGTGCGACCGGAGCCAATTACCTGGCCAAGGTGGCCGGTGTTTCCAGACCCAAAGCCGCGTGGCAGATGTACCAACTCTATCGCGACGGTTTAACCCCCGGCTTTGCCGCCAGCGACGAAAAAGCCGAGCACTATCTGCAACTAGCCGCGCGCGGCGGACATCCGCTGGCAGAGCAGGCGATGGCCGAACAGGTCAGTCAGGGCTGACCGGGTACGCGACTTGCACTACCTTGAGTTTTTGATGTTGAGGAATCACCGAACATGACCGCTTTGTCCGAGTTGTACCGCCAGCAAGACGCGTTGGGATTGGCCGATCTGGTTCGCCGAGGCGACGTCAGCGCCGAGCAGTTACTTGAGGTTGCCATCAGCCGCGCCGAAGCGGTGAATCCGTCGGTGAACGCCATCATCACACCGCTTTACGATTACGCGCGCGAACAGCTTCGCCAAGGCGTACCGGATGGCCCATTCAGTGGCGTTCCTTTTTTATTGAAAGACCTTTTGGGCTCATTGACCGGCACGCCCTTGAGCAACGGCAGTCGGGCGCTTAAAGGCCGCTTATCGACCGAAGATTCGGAGTTGGTGAAACGCTTTAAACGGACCGGAGTGGTGATTTTCGGCAAAACCAACACGCCGGAGTTCGGCCTGAAAGGGGTGACCGAACCGCAGGTGTTTGGGGCCACTCGCAACCCCTGGAACCTGGATCGGACGCCCGGCGGTTCCAGCGGTGGCTCGGGCGCGGCGGTGGCTGCGGGCATTGTGCCAATGGCCTCAGCCGGCGATGGCGGAGGGTCGATTCGTATTCCGGCAGCGTGCTGCGGGTTGTTTGGTTTAAAACCCAGCCGGGGTTTGGTGCCGACCGGGCCGAATGCGAGCGAGCGTTGGGACGGCGCGGTTTCCGAGCACGTGTTAACGCGCAGCGTGCGCGACAGTGCCGCCATGCTCGATGCCGTAGTCGGTGCGGACGACTCCAGTCCTTATCCGATTCACACCGAGGCAACCTACCTGGACAGCCTGGCAGAATCTCTGCCGTCGCTGCGCATTGGTTTTACAACACAATCGTTCGTGGGCGGCGCGGTGTCCGATGATGCCAAAGCGGCGGTGGAAACCACAGCGACGTTGCTGACGAGCCTCGGTCATCGTGTTGAAGCCATCGACTGGGACCTTGACGCCGGCCAGCTGGTGCACGCCTATTCGACGCTCTATTTTGGTCACGTTGCCGCCGATATCGGCGCTATTGCCACCGAATTGGGGCAAAAATTCGGCCAGGTTGAGGTGGAAGACGCGACTCGGGTGCTGGGGTATTTGGGCAAGGTGCTCAGCGCAGGTGAGTTTGTGGATGCCAAGTATTTGTGGAATCGCTTTGCCCGGCGGATGCACGATTATCACCGACACTACGATCTGATTCTGACGCCCACCATCGCCAGCGAACCAATCGCCATAGGCGCGACCGACCCAACGCCGGTGGGAAACCTGATGATTAAAGTGGTCAACGGTTTGCGTCTGCACCGGGCGCTGCTAAAAAGCGGCGCGGTGCACAAGATGATGTGGCAAAGCCTGGAAAAGACACCCTTTACCCAACTGGCCAACCTGACCGGACAACCGGCCATGTCGGTGCCGCTGTATTGGACCGACAGTGGCATGCCGTTAGGCAGCCAGTTTATGGCGCCGCTGGGGCAAGACCGCCGTCTGCTGCAATTGGCCGCTCAGTTGGAGCAGGCACAACCCTGGTTCGAGCGGGCGGCGCCACTTTAACGATGGCCTTGCCATTCCCGCGCCCAGGGCTCGAGAAACCCACGCACGATGGCGTCGCTGCTGTCGAATTCGCAAGCCAGAATCTGCAATTTGGTGAGCACGGCTTCCAGCGGCATGTTGCCGCAGGCAATGGCGCCGATGTCGGCCATCATGCTGCTGGCGGCGTAGTGGCCCAGCTTCACTTCGCCATCGGGTACCTGACTGCGTACAAACACCGGAATGCTTTTATCCGCAGCGCGTTCGAGTATGCGTTTTAAATCACCATCGTTCATGACGTTGCCGTTGGCGTAAGCGTTTAACACCAGGGCCCGGTAGTTGCGCTCGATCATGCTCATCAGGCCGTCGAGCGGCATCCCCGGAAAGAGGGTGATTAAGCCGATGGCCGCCGGACGCCAGGGGCGCATCGGTGGTTGCTCGGCGCGGCCGGCCGGTTGGTCAAAATCAGCGTCGTGCCAGCCCGGCGTGAACAGTGCGTCGTCGGTGCTGTGGTCGGTGTGTTTGCTGACGCGGCTGCCGGGCAGACAACGGGCGTTCTGTTCGCCGCCGAATGCCACGCAGACTTCGTGGCGATCTTGTTCGAGAATTTGCAGTGCCTTTTCAAGGTTGGCAAATCCATCGCTGTTGGCCTGGGTGAGCGAACGCATGGCGCCGGTAACCACCACGCTGCGACCAGTGCCGGACAGCAAAAAACTTAACGCCGCCGCGGTGTGTGACAGCGTATCGGTGCCGTGCACGACGAGAACGGCGTCGGCATCGGAGTTGAGAATCTGGTCGCGCAGCTGATACCACTGAGTGGGACGGATGTCGGATGAATCGAGCAGCGGTTGCCATTCCTGCCACAGCCGTTCGTGGTTTTGCCACGCCGCCAGTCGCGGATGAGTTTCCAGCGTTTCACGTAACAGGCCCGGTTGCGGTTGCAGGCCATTGGGGCCGTCGGCCATGCCAATGGTGCCGCCGGTGTTGATGATCAGATAACGCGCCATGAAGGGTAATCTCGTGCGGTAGCCTGCGCGCATGGCGCAGGTGACTGGAATGAAAGCTGAGTGGATTCAGCCTTGACGTTCGGCGCTCAAAGCAATGGAAACCGATTCAGCAAAACGCAGGGCGTGAGGTTTGTCGATTTCGACTTCGGCCGCGTGCACCTCCGGGTGCGCCATGATCAAGCCCAGGACTTGATGCGTCATGCGTTCGAGCAGCAAAAATTGATTGGTTTCGACGAACTCGATGATTTCTTTGCAGATGGAGCGGTAGTTCAAGGTGTCTTCGATTTCGGTGGAATTGATGGCATCGCTGGCATCAAAACGAATGCTGATGTTGAGCAGCACGTCCTGCTTGTTTTTGATTTCCTCTTCCTTGATGCCGACGTAGGTACGCAAGCGCAGATCTTTGATGCGGATACGGGCTTCGGTGTTTTCGCGAATCATGAGTGCTGACCGATCAGGTTGAGGAATTCATTGCGGGTGTTTTGTGAGTGACGCAGGCCGCCGAGCATCATTGATGTGGTCATCCAGGAGTTTTGTTTCTGCACGCCGCGCATGGTCATGCACATGTGTTTGGCTTCGAGGATCACGCCCACGCCTTTGGCGTCGGTAACGGTCTGAATGGCGTCAGCAATCTGCTTGGTCAGCTGTTCCTGGATTTGCAAGCGGCGCGCATACATGTCGGTGATGCGCGCGAATTTGCTCAGCCCCAGAACCTTGCCATTAGGGATATAGGCAATGTGCGCCTTGCCAAAAAAAGGCAGCAGGTGATGTTCGCACAACGAATAAAATTCGATGTCTTTGACCACCACCATTTCGTCGTTGTCAGCTTCAAAGACGGCGTCGTTGGTCACCGTTTCCAGCGATTGGCCATAGCCTTCGGTGAGAAAACTCATCGCCTTGGCCGCGCGTTCCGGCGTTTTTTGAAGGCCATTGCGTTCCGGGTCTTCACCCAGTTCCAGGATGATGTTGCGGTAGTGGTCAGACAGACTCGGTGGCATGACATTTCTCGATCTGAAGTTGTGCAGCAGTATACGACACTTTGATGACGGAGGATCAGCGGTCGAAATCTAGACCGCTGATTGTTCGAGGCTATTGATCCGAGGCGGCCTGGCTCACAAGGTGTCGAGCACGGCCAGGACATCGTCGTGATGAGATTTGGTTTTTACCTTTTCCATCACATGCACCAGCTTGCCTTCTTCATCGATGATAAAGGTGATGCGGTGGATGCCGTCGTATTCTTTGCCCATGAATTTCTTCAGACCCCAGACGCCGTATTGATCGGCAATGGCGTGGTCTTCGTCGCTGAGCAGGTCGAAGTTGAGGTTTTCTTTTTCGATAAACTTCACCAGTCGCTTGGGGGCATCCGGGCTGATGCCGAGCGCGACGGTGTTGCGCTTTTCCAGCTCCGCTTTGCTGTCGCGCAGACCACAAGCCTGGGTGGTGCAGCCTGGGGTCATGGCTTTGGGATAGAAGTAGAGCACGACCTTTTTGCCGCGATAGTCCTTCAGTGACACGGTTTCTTCGCGTTGATTGAGGGTGGTGAACTCCGGCGCCGGCTTTCCGGTTTCTGGCAATGTCAAAGCGGTCATCGAGCGGTTCCTTCTGTGTTCTGTGGTGATTAATCGGTACGGCCACAGCCGCGAATTCGTTCAGACATAAGGCCCGACGCCGCACTTTCAAGCATTGGGCCGGTATTGCGCTGCCGATCACCGTTTGACGGGCTTTGTCTCTGTCCGCCAAGAGCAATTTGCGGTATCCTCGGGGCCTCGGTAGAGCTACCTCCAAACTATTGATTTCCCTATGTTTTTTGAAAAGGACCGCAGTCAGTTCTTCAGGCCGCTGACGGGCAAGTACCGCGAGCAGTTTGTGGAATGTCTGAAGGAGCTGTATCACCGGCTCTACACCTCATCCAGCGCCGATTACGGCCATGCGCTGTCGCGTGAAGACCTGGTCGATACCTTCCAGGGCGCTTTGGCGCGCGCGCCAGAATTGGCCAGCGACGATGGCGAGGCCGAAGGCCGCTTCCGCAGTGATCGCGATCAGGCGGTCTGGGTACTGAACGCTCTGATCGAACACGGCTGGATCGACAAACAGGTCGATGAAGCCACGCTGCATTCCAGCTTCACCTTCAGCCGCTATGGCCGTCAGTTTACCGAGCCGTTCGTCGCCGGTGATCTGTCGAGCGTGCGCTCGCATCACCGCAACACCCGCAACGTGCGTAACTCCCTGCAGGCGTTTTTGGAGCGTGGCGAGGTGTACGACCTGCTCGATGCCTGGGAGAACTCCGAACGCATCATCGCCGATTTCACCGATATCATTGCTGAGCTCGATGACCGCAAGCGCGATCTGGTGCGGGAAATGGGCGATCAGGTGTTGGTACAGCGCGCGACTCAAGACTTCTTCGATTATATGGAGAAGCGCTTTCAGCCCGACCTCGCCATCCGGCTGTCGGCGGATAATGTGGAAAAATACCGCGACGAAATTGCCGAGTGCGTGCGTCGCATTCGGCATCAAAAACGCGATTTCAAAGCGCGCGCGGAAAAGCGGCTGCGTGAACTGCTGCCCGAACAAGTCCGCGAAGGGCAAAGCCTGCTGTGGGCTTTGCTCGACCATATTGAAGGCCGCCTGAAGTCGGCTTCGGACATCATGTTGCCAGCGCTGCGTCGGGCGCTCGCCAGCTTTACCAAGCGTGCTGACATCGTCATCCGTCAGATCAGTTATCTGGCCGGTCAGCAGCACAACGACGTGGTGCAGGTGTGCCAGCAGTTGGTGGAGCAGGATGACGACAGCGTGGCGGCGGCGCTGGAACGCGCCAGCGATTTGATGTCGGTGCCCAACATCGGCTTTGTTGACCCCGGCGGTGTGCGTCTGCATGCGCCGCGCACCCGGCGCTCGTTCGAAACCACGGTGCTCGAAGACAGCAGCGACGATTTCGACGTCGATGCTCGCCGCGATCTCTATGTGCAGCAGTTGCTCGATCAGGCGTTTTTAATCAACGACAACCGCGTGCGGCAGTATCTGGCTCGTCGGTTGAGTGACGGCGATACGGTCACCACCGCCGAATTGCCGGTAGAAACCGCCGACGATTTACTGGCCCTGGCGCACGCCATTGAAGTGGGTGCTAACCAATCGCTGGCGTCGGATTACCAATTTACCGTCGAATGGAAAAACGCCGATCAACCCGGCGAATATTTTGAATCAAGCGACAACTTTACTATCCGGCTGGTGAACAAGAACGCCCACCAGCCCGAGGAGACACCCGATGTTTGATGAGCTGGATCGACTGCTGGATCGTCAGGGGCTCAGCCGCACCGAGTACAGCGAATTGCTGATTCGTCTGCTCGATCACGGCGTGCTGTGCCGCGATGAAAGCCAGGTGGAGCAAACGTTGTACGATCGTTATCTGCGTCTGGAAGAACCGGTACACGAGTATTTGGAATTGCTCGGCATCCAGATTCAGCACGATCGCCGTTTTCATTTTGTTCGCCTGTTCCCACCCGGCGCCGAAGTGCCCGGTCTGGATAACAGCGGCGAAGGGCCGTTCAGCGGCGGTTTCCGCGCGCGCCTGAGCCAGCAGGAAGTGGCGCTGGTGTTGGTGTTGCGCAGTGTGTATGACCGGGCTTTGCGTGAGGGCCAGGTCGATGAGCACGGTTGTGTACTGGCATCGCTGGAAAGCGTCAGCATTGCCATGCGCAATGTGTTGCGCCGTTCACTGCCGGAAAACCTGACCGAACGCCGTCAGCTGTTTCGTCGTTTGCGCCAATTGCGTCTGATTCAACTGAACCAAGATGAAGCGGTGGAAAGCGGTGATTTCTGGTTGCGCATCCGCCCCATGATTCTCAGCTACGTATCTGACGACGTGCTGTCGACCCTGACCGACGCACCGGTCGACGACGAAGCTGAATTGAACGCTGAAGGCGTGGTGACGTCCGAGTCCGACGAGGTTGTTGCAGACCTCGACTCCGAAAGCGAAACCGACAACGAATCCGACGCTGACGATACCGACGCTGAGGATTCCGGCATTACCGTTACCGACGACAGCGCGTCTGTCTTTGCACGGGACTGATCATGTTTCTGAAGAAATTTATCTACGTAAACTGGGGCAACATTCCACTGCTGGAATTCGATTTTGGCCCAATCAACTTGCTCAGCGGTGGTAACGGTTCCGGTAAAACCACAGCGGCCGACGCCATTCAGACCGTCATGACCGCCGCGCACGATACGCTGTTTCATTTTAACCCCGGCCAGGACGAAGCTACCCAGCGCGGCCGCGGTAAACAGGTGCGTACGCTGGCGTCTTATATTCTGGGATGTGACGACGGTTCCTACGCGCGTCCCGATGGCGCTGTGGGGTATCTGGCAGCGGTGTTTCATCCCACTGAAGGTGAGCCGGGTGAACCCTTTACCGCCGTGATTGGCGCCAGTGCCTTTATCGATCGTGCCGGCGGCCAGGCCGTGGCGCGTCTGGGCGATATGGTGTATCTGGTCGCCCAAGGGGAGCAGCTGGGCAAAGTGGATTTCGTCGCCGAAGGCACCGATGGTCGTCAGGTCGTGACGCTCGATAAAATTGTGCCCTATTTGAAAGCGCGTGGTTTGTCGGTCGAGAAATACGACACCAAGAAACAGTATTTGCGTCGTTTTTATGCCGCCATTCGTGGCCGTGAAGACGCCGTCAGCGAACGCGAAGCACTGAACGCCGCGCGCGCTTTCTCGCGCTTTATGGCGTACAAGCCGGTGCGGTCAATCAACGGCTTTGTGGCGCAGGAAATTCTCGAACAGAAAGACCTGGGCGAAGCCATTCGCACGGTTTCCGATTTGATGAAAACCATCAGCGGCATGGAAGGCGAAGCCGCGCGACTGAAGCGCACCGTGGAGCGTTTGTCGCAAGGCCGTGGCCGCGCTGATGGGTACATCGATCAATGGCTCGACTACAACCTGGCCGACTATACCGCTGCCCGGGCGCGGTTTGTTAAAGACCAGCAACAATATCTGAACGCCAAAAACGAACAGCAGCGGTTGCGTCAGGAACGCGACGATGTGCAGTCCGAACTCGACGTTACCGAACAGCGCCGAGATCAAACGCACGAACAACTGGTGTCACTGGAAGCGCAGCGTCGCGGTGTCGATGCGCTGCAAGAAAAAGACAAGCTGGAGCAGGATATTGAGCAGGCCAAAACGCGTCTGGTTCAGCAAGCCGAACCCTTGCTCAAACAAGACGATGCCTTAGGTCGCAGTCTGGATGCCAGTGAAACCATTATTCAGGCACTGACCAAAACCAGCCTGGTGACTGAAATCGCCGACCTGGGTGATAAGTCGCTGAACCAGCTGGCCAAAAGTGTGTCTAAACACAATCAGCGGCCGGTTGATTTCCGCACGCTGATGAATCAGGACTGGATCGATATTGCGCCGTTGGAGCAGCATCTGGATGAAGTGCTGGCGCAGCAAAGCGCGCTGAATCAATGGCGCGAAGCCTGGTTCAGCGACGAGCGCACCGGCAGCGGTGTGAGCCTGCGCGATCAGCTGCAACGCGTCCAAGACCGCCGCGAACAACGCCTGGCCAAACTGCGTCTCGATTTGAATCGCAAACAGCAAGACATCGACAGCCTCACTGGCGAGCGATTGAACTATCCGTATCACGTTCGTATGGCGCTGGACGCCATTCGCGATGCCTGGCCACAGGCCGATCCACGCGTGCTCTGTGACCATGTCGAAATTGCCGACGATGCCTGGCAATCGGCGATTGAGGGGTATATCGGCGGCGGCCGTTTTGCCATTCTGGTGGAACCGGAATTTGAAGCTCAGGCGATTCAAACCGTGCGCGAATTGCCGAAAGAAAACCGCGCTCGTGTGATTCAGGGTTCCAAAGCCCAAGCCGATGCCGATCGCGTTAAGTTACCGGCCAATTCCATTGTCCATCTGATGCATTTTGATCACGCCATTGCCCGCGCTTATATGACGGCCAGCTATGGTTTGGTCGAGCAGTGTGGCAGCACAGATGAGTTAAAACGGACGCGTCGCGGTGTAACTCAGGCCGGTATCGGTTCGGGTTCTTACGCCATGTATCGCTGTGATCTGCCGATTTCCGATCTGGTGTTTGGTCAAGGCGCACGTGAGCGCGCTCTGGCAGCGAAGAAAGACGAACTGAATCAACTGGCGGGCCAAGCCAACGATTTTCAAGCTCAGGTAGCGGAAGTCAGTGGTTTGTATCAGGCAGTGAATCAGTTAGCGCACCTGGCGCATGGTGATTTAGTGCGCGAGATGCTCGATACACAGCGTCGTCTGGGTGCAGCGGAAAAAGCGCTCAATAATCTGGATTTGAGCGATGCCAGTGCGCTGGAAAAAGAATACGCCGAGGTCAACGAGCAACTCAAAGCGCTGGATCAGCGCATCCGCGAATTAATTGAACGCAAAGGCAGTCTGGGCGAGCGACTGGAAAGTCTGTCCAAACAATGCCAGGTACTCAGCGATCAGCAGGAAGAAACTGCGTTGCGCTCGGAGCAGAAAGAGGGCTACTTGCGCACCATCGCCGCGGATTGGCCGGTCTTCGATGTCGAAGCGCGGTTAGCTGAAGCCGATGAAACCGCCGAGACGGCCGATCCATCCGTGCAGGATAAACTGCGTCATTCGCTGGAAAGCGAATTGAACAGTCTGGCTCACAGTCTGGAAGGTGCTTTAACCGAGCATAACCAGGAATGCCAGCCGCAGGATGCCATCGCGCTGGATCTGAATTATTCCGACCTCCATTCGAGCGATTTCTTTAAAGGCATTGTTTCACTGCGTCGTCAGATTGATCAGATTTATAACCGCATCAAGAACAACATTCTGGTCGAGAAAGTCGATAATCTGGGCAGCTTGAAAGAAAGCTTTAACAATGCGTTCGTCACCAATCTCTGTCACGCGATTTACCAGTCGATTAACGATGGCAAGCGGGTGCTGGAAGATCTCAACCGCGAGCTGGAACACCATCGTTTTGGTGCCGACAGCGAACGTTACTGGTTCGATTGGGAGTGGCTGCCGGAATACAAAGAATACTGGCATTTCTTCGATGAGGTGATTAAAAACCCGACCCTGGGCGAAGGTCAGACTCTGTTCGATGCGGAGTTGAGCGACCGTTCAGCGCGCATCCGCGATCAGTTGATGGCCATGCTGCTCGATGATGATGACCAGAAAGCGTTGCGCGAACTGGAGCGAATTTCCGATTACCGCAACTACCGCAACTACGAAATTTACAAGCAGCCGGAAGGCAAACAGCCCATTGCACTGAGCCAGTACGGCACCGGTTCCGGCGGTCAGCTGGAAACGCCGGCCTATATCATTCGCTCAGCGGCGATCACCTCGGCGTTCCGCTTCAACGAAGGCGACAGCCATCTGCGCATGGTGTTGGTTGATGAAGCCTTCTCGAAAATGGACGAAACGCGCTCTAAAGAAGTGATTCGCTATTTGACCGAAGCGCTGGGCCTGCAATTATTGTTCATTATGCCGACCAGTAAATCCGGTCCGTTTATGGATATGATTTCCAACCAGTTTGTGTTCTCCAAAGTGCCGCTGGCCGGTGGCCATCGCATTGGTGAATTGCAATCGCGCGTGCTGGTTGATCGCCAGCGATGCAATCAGGATAAAATTAAGGCGTTGTGGGCCAATCATCGCAAGGTGATTCGTCAACAGGCCGAACTCGATTTTCTGGCGGATGTAGACGCTTAACTTCAGTTAAAGACAGGAGACACCCATGGCCGTTCATGAAATTAAACATCCGCTGATCCAGCACAAACTCGGTCTGATGCGTGAAGCGGGCATCAGTACCAAACACTTTCGCGAACTGGCCGGTGAGGTGGGTAACCTCCTGACCTACGAAGCGGGTCGTGAACTGGAAACCGAGCAATTCGACATCACCGGCTGGACCGGTGAACCGATGACGGTTCAGCGCATTAAGGGCAAGAAAATTACCGTAGTGCCGATTCTGCGTGCCGGTCTGGGTATGCTCGATGGCGTGATGCAGTTAATTCCTAATGCGAAAGTCAGTGTGGTTGGGTTTTACCGCAACGAAGAAACGCTCGATCCGGTGCCTTATTTCGACAAAGTCATTGAAGATGTGGATGACCGAACGGCCTTGATTGTTGATCCGATGCTGGCGACTGGCGGAACGCTGATCGCAACCATTGATTTGCTCAAGGAAAAAGGCTGCAAACGCATCATGGGTCTGTTTCTGGTCGCCGCACCGGAAGGTCTGGAAACCGTAACTCAGGCGCATCCGGATATTGATCTGTACGTGGCGGCCATCGATGAGCGACTGAACGAGCAGGGCTATATCATTCCGGGCCTGGGTGATGCCGGCGACAAGATCTTCGGAACCCGCTAAAAAAGCTGCAATTTCGCGAATACCGTCTAGAGTAATGGCATGACAGAGCAACATGCCGTCGCGCGCTGACGTTGATGGCCTTAATGGAGTTGGACATCCGTGGCATATCGGGCGGACACGATGGGTAAGAAGCGTATTCTGATGGTGGACAGCCACCCTGAAGACGTTCGCAAGCTTCGCGAGTATCTGGTCAATAACGAATACGACGTTGAACTGGAAACCGACAGCAGTCAGGCGTTAAAGCGCATCCGGGATGAGCAGCCAAATCTGGTCTTGATGGAAGTGGATTTGGACGGCGAAAGCGGCCTGACCATCTGCAAGCTGTGCCGCAAGGATTTTGACGGCGGTATTTTGTTCTACACACACCGCGACAGTGAGATGGACCAGGTGCTTGGCCTGGACATGGGCGCTGATGATTACCTGATTAAAAACACCGGTCATCGTCTGGTGCTGGCACGTTGTCAGTCACTGACTCGTCGGGCCGAACGCGGCCGCCGATTGGAAGCCCGACGTCATACCGAACGTCTGGAATTCGGCGACCTGATCATCGATAACACCATGCGTGAAGCCTGGCTGGGTCAGCAGCAGATTGATCTGACCAGTGCCGAATTTGATTTGCTCTGGCTGTTATCCAGTCATGCCGGTCAGATACTGACGCGTGAAGAAATTTTCAGCCGTTTGCGCGGTATTGAATACGATGGCCAGGATCGCTCGGTGGATGTCCGGGTGTCGCGTATTCGTCCCAAGGTCGGTGACGATCCGGTCCACCCTCGACGCATTAAAACGGTGCGTTCTAAAGGCTATTTATTCGTCGGCGACCTTTCCAAGCATTAACGCTTCAACGCTCTAACGCCATTCAGCCTTTGCGCACGGCGCGGTACACCCGAAAACCGCGTTCGTGGGCGAGCTGTTGCACCTCAAAAGCGCCTTTCTGTAACACCGCCTGATAGTCGAGAAAATCGTTAGCGACCCACCACAGACTGCCGCCGGGTTTGAGCCAGTCGTGACTGGCCGCAAAAAAACGCTCGCTCGGTTCATAGTGCGTGCGAATGCCGGTGTGAAATGGCGGGTTGGTGATCAGGTGATCGTAGCGCTGCACGGGTACTTCACTGAGACCGTCAGACCAAATGACCTCGGCACGATCAGCCATGCCGGCATCCGTCAGTGTCCGTTGGGTTGAGGTGGTGGCTAACCAGTCAATATCGACGGTGGTTAAGTGGTTTTGTTGATCGCCATTCAGCAACGCCAGACTCAACACACCCGAACCGCACCCCAGCTCTAACAATTCCCCTGACAAGGCTGGCAATTGGCCAAGCAATACGGCGGTACCGGTATCAAGCCGGTTTTGACTGAATACACCGGGCAGGGCGTGAATGGTGTGGTCATTCCAGTTGAAACTGAGCCAATCCTGACCGGCGGGTAAGGCGTTTTCCTGCCGAACCTCAAATAAGCCACAGTGGCGAGCGCTGTCGAGTTTATCGCAGCGAGCCCAGGGGCTGACACGTTTGGGCAGGCTTTTAATGCCACCGAGATTTTCTCCCACAATCCAAAGCGTTGCTCCGGCAGCCTGTTGCTGAACCTGGCGCAGCCACCATTCAAGGCGGCCTTTGGCTTTGGGGTAGAACAAGACCAGGTGATCGACCGTTGCTGGCCAGTCAGCATCCGGTGCCAACCATTGCGCTGGATTTTGACGGTGATTCGCCCGATTGGGTGTGATGCAATGGTCGCCGGTTTTGATCAGCGAATGGGATTGCGGAGGGTCAAGCCACAATACCGAGGTGGCGTCCAGAGAATCGCGGTGGCGTTCGAGTATTTGCCAGCAAGGGTGCATTGCAAGTCGCTTTCATGATCGGGGGAGCGCAGTGTACCAGCGCCAATAAAAAAAGCGGATACCGGGGAGGGTATCCGCATCAAGTGGGGTAGGACCCCAATCAGGGAGTAGTCACCATTACTGCTGCTGCTACGATCAACAGTTAATTGACTATAGAACAGCTGTTCAGATTGAGAGGCGACTGGTTGGACGATTGTCTTCTAACATCAAGATTTTTAGCGCCGTACCGACATAATAAGAATGTCACTGCCTCAACAGCGCCATTTGGCGCGGGTAACGAATGCTATGGCCGCTAAGACTGTTTTTGTCTCATTATTACTGCTGATATTACCAACGCTGAGTTCTGGCTATGGCGCAACCGGTCATGCGCGTCAGCAATTGCGTTTGATTGCTATTAGCCTTATTGAGCCACAGCTTACCTCCGCCGCTATGCAGTTCAATTTGCCGTCGTTACCAACCACTTTGGTGGATGGTGAACACGATCGGCTGATTGCACAGATGAACGTCTTGGTTGCTGAAGGATTGCTGGATCGTCAGCCGATGATCGCCACCGACCGTCAGTTAACGGTTAATGGTTTGAATACCCGGCGCGTCGGTGCACATCGTTATGATCGTCCACTGATGATCAGACAATCTCCGGTACGTTTTGGTCACGCCCACCTGGCGCAGACTGGAGAAATCTGGGTGACGTCGTCGGCCACCCAGGCCACGCAGGTCGAAGTGCACTTTCAATGGGTTGCCGATCAATTAGCGGAATGGTTATGGGCTCCAGCGTTCGATCAGGAGCCGCGATTGGCGCGTCTAAAAGCCAGTGCAAATCAGCCATTGGTGGGTGTGGCGACGCTGGTTTGGAAGGACCAGCAATGGCAATTAGCCGAGCTCAACCCTTATGCTGACTGATGGTCTACTGCAAACGACGTTGCAATTGACCAATGGCGCATTGCAGATGCGCTGGTAATCGGTTTTCGCCGTGTTCGCTTGGGTTCATCAGCGCCTGAACGACCTGAGACAAAATCTCGGTCCAGTCATCAGCAATAAAGCAGGCTTCGGGCAATTGCTGCAACGAATCGATCAATAAGCCTTTGAGTTGTGGCAGCCGCTGACGCGCTGCTTCGTTAAAGGACAATTCAACAATCATGTCTGCGACTTGCTGTCGACGTAAAAAGACCAGCGATGAAGACGCTTCTACCACTACTTCAGCCGTTACCGCCACGTTGAGTCCCTCAGTCAGGTTAGCTTGAATAGCGCGCGGTCAAGCTACCGCCGAGGTGGCTCGGCTGGCAACGGATAACTCTGGGGAGTGATTGTGGATAAGGTGTCGGTAACCTGGTGTGAGTTGGTGCTATCGGTTAGTGCGTTGAAATATAACGATTTTTACTTTGTAGTTCTTTGTAATTGATGATCATAAGCGCTCTGGCTTTCGGTTGTATGTACGTCATGGAATCGTTATCGATGGTGGTCAAAACAATTAAAACGCTTCATTTTTTGGAAGGCGTTGGTGGTCATTTGAATCGTAAAATGTCAGTCGTTTTATAAATTGAAATTGGAAATTAAGTGCTGCTCGTCGTATCCGAATCACATCACATTTTAATTATTCATCTTTAAATAACATTTTTACTCACTTTTTTATTGCGGTAATTTGCATCTTAGGTTTCAACTGACTAAATTGTTTACCGGGTTTAATCGAATAAATTCGATGATTCCAACATAAGGAGAAAAGGATGGCAGCTGCCAAGAAAAAAACTGCGGCAAAGCGCGGACCCAAACCGGGTTCCAAGCGTACGCCGAAAAAAACTGCGGCAAAGAAATCAACCGCACGTAAATCCACTGCACGTAAAGCCAAAGCGAAAGCCACGACTGCCGAACCGGTAATGACGGCGGGTGTTGTTTCTGCAACGCGGAAATTGGACAAAGCCGAAGCGAACGTTATGAAAGCTGAGGCGAAACTGGGCGCCGCCGCAGCTAAGAAAATGACGGCTCGTACCAAAGCGTCTACGGTTAAGACACCGGCGGCTAAGCGCCAGCTGGATACTGCTCTTAATCAGGAAAAAGCAGCACGCGATGCAGTGAATGCTGCGAAGCAAGCGGTTAAAGCCGCTAAGTTCGACCTGAAAGTCGCTGAAATCGAAGCGCAGGCTGAAGAGTTCAAAGCGAAGGTTGATCTGCGTGTTGCAGAGCAAGAATTGAACCTGACCACCAAGCTGGAAGAAGACCTGGCCGGTGCCTTGGCCAAGTTTGAATCTCAGTGGCGTGCGGCGCGTAAGAAGAAAGACGCGAAAAAGGTGAAAACCTTCCGTGCTAAAGAAGAAGCGAAGATCAAAGCCAACGCTCGTAAGATCAAGGCCAAGGTCAAAGCTTTGGAAAAGAAAGAAGCCACTAAGCAAAAGCCGGGACCGAAGAAAAAACGCGGACCGGGTCGTCCTCCTAAGAAGAAAGCCTGATTTCTGGGATTGTCGATACAAAGAAGCCACCGTTCAGGTGGCTTTTTTTATGCGTGTCATAGATGGCCTGTGACTTGGCTGTGATAAACTGCCGGTTTTAATATTGGCTACAGCGCCACCAAGCTGGAAGAGATTACATGCTTCGATTATTAGCCATCGATACCACGGCAGATGTCTGTTCGCTGGCACTGCTCGGACCCGATACAGACCTCAGTATTCACGAAGAATTGCCCCGCCAGCACGCCCGCCAGCTGTTGCCTCGTTTGGATGCGCTCTTTGCGGACGCAGGTTGGGCAAAACGCAGTTTGGATGCGGTTGTCTATGGTCGCGGGCCGGGGTCGTTTACCGGCATTCGTATCGCCGCCGGTGTTGCCCAGGGCATTGCGTTGGGCGCCGATTGCCCCATCCTGCCCATCAGCACGCTCGAAACGCTGGCTTTTGAAGACAGCCAGGTCGACCAGGAAACCTGGGTTGCTTTGGATGCACGCATGCAGGAATTGTATTTTGCGCGTTATCAGATCGGCGCCGATGGATTGCCCGCTTTGATCGATACCGAACAACTGATGGACCCATCGGGTTTGCCTGAACCTTTATCCGGTGTTCGGCTGGTGGGTAATGGTTGGTTGACTGACTATGGGTTTTCGGAAAACTGGCGAGCGCATCTGACAACACAGCCAATCGCATTGACGTTACCTAAAGCGTCGGTTGCAGCGCGTTTGGCTCAGCGGCGCTTGGTGGAAAACCCCGATTTGGCATTGCCGCCGGAATCCGCATTACCCATCTATCTGCGTGACAAAGTGACCTGGGATAACAAACCCAAGGTCGGTTCGTGAGCGCCATGGTTTTGCCAGCGGCATTTTTATAAGGAACTTTCTGTGCTCAGTGATCTGCAAGTTTTTATTCTGGCTCTGGTTCAAGGACTGACGGAATTTTTGCCCATTTCCAGTTCGGCGCATTTGATTTTGCCATCGCAGTTGCTGGGCTGGCCGGATCAGGGGCTGGCCTTTGACGTGGCGGTCCATCTCGGTTCGTTGCTGGCCGTGTTGGCTTATTTTCGGCGCGATGTCTGGGCCATGCTGATCGCCTGGTTCGCCAGTCTGGTTCATCAGCCGCACTCGAAGGCCGACAGTCGACTGGCCTGGTGGGTCATTCTGGGGACGATTCCCGCCGGTCTGGCGGGTCTGCTGTTGGACGATTTTATTGAACAGCATTTGCGCTCTATGCTGGTGATTGCCGTGGCGACCCTTATGTTTGGCGCCGCCTTATGGTGGGCGGATCGTCGTGGCGAATCACGTTTTGATTTAACACAGTTGAACGCGCGTTCGGTATTGATCATTGGTGTTGCGCAGGCTCTGGCATTGATTCCAGGAACGTCGCGCAGTGGGATTACCATGACGGCAGCACTGGCATTGGGTTTTCAAAAATCTCAGGCGGCCCGTTTCAGCTTTTTGCTTTCCATTCCGTTGATTGCGGCGGCGGCCCTGTTGAAAGGACTTGAGTTGGTGCAATCGGCCTTGCCAGTTTATTGGGGTGAGATACTGGCTGGGGTTTTGATATCTGGTATTAGCGCTTACCTGTGCATCGCACTGTTTTTGAAGTGGATTGAGCGTGTTGGCTTCTTGCCCTTTGTGATCTATCGCTTTGCTCTGGGTGCGGTCTTGCTGGTGATTTATTTCTGGAGTTGAGCATGGCGTCTATTCCGGTTCTTGCCGATCACTCACAAACACCGTCATTGCTCCGAGAAACGCAAAGCGTCCTGTCGGCTTGTGATGTTCAATGGTTACAAGCGCCTGCAGAGGGTTTATTTCTGAGGGTTGAAAATGGCTGCCTGGGTTTGGTTGATGGTCGCGCACTTAAACAAAAACCGGTGGTTGTTGATTTTGTAGCGGGCAAAGCTCGGCACCGGCAGTTGTACGGCGGCGGGCGTTCTCAGGCAATCGCCAAGGCCGTCGGTCTGCATCAGCGTTCGCAATTAGACGTCATCGATGCAACCGCCGGACTCGGGCAGGACGCTTTTGTGCTGGCGGGTCTGGGAGCCCAGGTGCGTCTGCTGGAGCGACATCCATGGGTGTATTTGCTGCTGAGCGATGGTTTAGCCCGAGCGCAACGTGAAGGCCTGGAGGCGGCAACACGGATGACCTTGCTGCCCTTGGCCCAAGATCTGGAATCGGTAGGTGCTACCGATGTGGTTTATCTGGATCCGATGTTTCCCGAAATAGGGCGTAAATCGGCGGTGAAAAAGCCGATGGCGCTTTTTCAGCAGTTGGTCGGTGGGGATGACGATGCTGATGCCCTGTTGCCGGTCGCGTTGGAAACGGCGCGCTTGCGGGTCGTGGTGAAGCGTCCGCGCCTGGCGCCTGTTTTGGCGGGCCAGGCGCCGACTTACGCGCTCACCGGTAAAAGCAATCGCTTTGATATTTATGCATTACGGTCGGTGTTATCCGACGCATCGTGATTGGCTTCTCCTAAGCCGGTGACCTGCATGATGTTATACAACACCTCTGCGGGCACCACCTGATCGGAAGCGCGTACAACACGCGGCAGTCGGTCATCGAATACAATGCAGCTGTCGGCATTGACGCTGATCACGCCTTGTTGTTTCAACGTCTGAATAAAGTATTTAAACAGCGCTTTGTCGAAAAATTCCGGTGCGTCCAAACCGTTTAATACAGACAGTCGTTGAGCCATTTGCTGCGACTGGTTTTCCAGTTCTTTGGTCGATGCCTTGGCGGAGCCCAGACGAATCAAAACGGCCAGCGTCAGCAGATAACGCTCTAGCGTTGGCAGCATAATGGCCGCCAGCAATTCCAGTTGCAGTCGGTTGGCCGAGCCTTTGTCCGCAGCGTACCAGCGCTCTTTATCTTGGAAAATCAGTTGCTGCTTGGCCAGGCAAGCCAGCCAGGTTGGCACACTGTCGGCCGCTTCTTCAGCGCTGATGTCCAAAAACAATTCAGTCCGGACGTAGGGGTAAATCAGCTTAACCCCTTCTTTCAGTGCCGTTTCATCAATGCCCTGACCTTGACCAAGTAAAGCGGCGATCAACGCCGGTAACGCGTAGATGTGCTGGATATTGTTGCGGTAATACGCCATCAGCACGGCGTTTTGGCTGTCGAAGCCGTAAAGATCGCCCAGCTTTTGCGGAATATGGCGCAAGGTTCCCATGGCGAGTGCGTATTCGATCCAGTCATCGGCATTGCCCTCAGGGAGGGTAATGAAGGGGCTGTAAGGGTGGTGTTGCTGCAAGGCACCGAGCAGTGTCAGTTGTTTGCGCAGCAAGGCGCCGTCAATGGCGCGATGCGAGGTGGCTAACAGCGTTAACGCGACCAGGTTGACCGGGTTCAGTGCAGCGGCCTGATTAATGCGGGTACAGACTTGGCGCGCCAGGTTATCGACGAAAGGGACCAGCCAGCCGGGTTTGTCGTCAGCGCTGTATTGATGGTTGCGCCAGTCGGGGTTGTGTTCATCCAGCAGGTGATTCAGCGCCATTGGCTGACCAAAATTGAGATAAACGTGGCCGTAGTTCTTCAGTCGGCGCACGGTTTTGACCAGATCGAACAGATTCTCTTTTTTCTTTTCCTTACCGCGTAATTCACCCAGGTAAGAGCGCGATTCAAGCACCTTTTCATAGCCGATGTAGACCGGGATGAACACAACCGGGCGGGTGTAATCGCGCAGGTGGCTGCGGACCGTCATGGCCAGCGTGCCGGTGGCTGGGTGACGCATGCGACCGGTCCGTGAACGGCCACCTTCAATAAAGTATTCGACCGGGTAGCCGCGGGTAAAAACGCTGTGGATGTATTCGTTGAAGACGGCGGTATACAGCTTGTCACCACCAAAGCGACGACGAATAAAAAAGGCGCCACCGCGACGCAAAATACTGCCCACTACCGGCATATTCAGGTTCTCGCCCGCGGCGATATGCGGCACATTCAGGCCCTGGTAATAGAGCGAGTAGCTGAGCAGCAGATAATCCATATGACTGCGATGGCAGGGCACATAGACGATGGCGTGATCTCGCGCCAGTTCACGAACCGGTTCAATGCCGCTGACTTCGACGCCGTTATAAATGCGGTTCCACAGCCACGATAAAATCAGATCAAGCACTCGAATAACGTTATACGAAACGTCCGCCGCAATATCAGTGGCGTGTTTGGCGGCTTGCTTCTGCGCTTTTTCCAGCGGGATTTTTTTGCTCGCAGCGTGTTGCTCAATGGCCTTACGCACGGCCTCGGTATGCAATAACTGACTGATTAACACTCGGCGATGTGACAGGTCTGGACCAATAACAGCGGTGCGCACTCGGCGAAAATGGATGCGCAATACCCGCGCGACTTTACGCGCCGCCAGGTTAGGTTCTGGTTCGTCTTCGGCTAACCGACGCAATGAAATGGGTTCGTTGAGCTCGAAAAAAGTGTTGCGGCCATTAAACAGAATGGTGAGTAATTTTTGGAAGCGGCCGATGACGTTCCAGTTCGAACTGAGCAAAGCCTTGAGCAGGCTGTTCGATTTACGCGGACCTCGTCCCCAATACAGAGCCACCGGTACCAGCAGGATGTCTTCGTCCGGGTGATCGCTCAAATGATCAAGCAGCTTTGCGATCATCGGTGTGATACTGGAGCGGCGACGTCGCAACACCGAACGACGTGGGTGCAGGGCGATGAACGGCCGGCGTTTTTCCAAACCTTGCAGTTCCAGCCGTTGGCTTAAATCGGGTAAGCCCAGTTGACGGCATTGGCGATCCAGGACCATGGCATCGGCCGTGGATTGTTGTTCCAGAACATAAACAACGGTGCGCGCCTGCTTTAAAGGCTCCAGGTCAATCTTGGCGGGCTTGTTGTCGAGTCGGACCCACCAGAACAGGATGGTTTGAGCAAAGCGACCGATCAGGTCGAACAGGGACCGCATGATGAAGTGTCCTATGAATTGGCCGATGAAAAGCGCGAGTGTAACGGATTGAGGGTGGTTCAGCCCAGTGCCGGACGACGCAACTTAGTCGAAGGTGTGACGGATGTGCACAAGAACACTGGGTTCAGAAAGGGCGGTGTTATTTCAGTAGTGCGGTGGCGGCTTATTATCGATGTCGTCGGGCAGCTCATCGCGCAGGCTTTGTTGATCCGACAGTACGCGTTCCAACGCACGTTCAAGACGTTCGATGCGGTCTTGCTGGGCAATGACCACACGATCGAGCGCTTCGAGGGTGTCATCGAGGTGAGTCAGGCGGGTTTCCAGGTCGATCAGGCGGTCGGTCTCGCTCATGTTCAGTGTTCCAGGGCTGGTTTTTACGGCGGTTTTTGGCATTATGACGACCGTTACAGGGAGTTTGTCTGTCATTTTAAGCTTGGTTAAGACAGGATGTCAGGCCCGCCGGCGCTGCCAGCCAAACACCATAGCGGGCCACAGCATAGCGTATCTATAGACAGAGCGTCATAAAGACAACAACATCCGAGTGGACACTATGAAGTTGAAAGCATTTTTTATTCGAGCAGGGGTTTCCCTGTTGGTGGCCGTCCCTGGCCCCGTCATCATGGCGGCTTCTTTGTCGCTGTCATCCGTACCTGAAACCTGGACCCTTGACGAACTCACCGATGCACGCGTTCATCCGGTGGAGTGGAGTGCGTATGTATTGTCAGCGCTGGTGATGCTGATTTTGACAACGCTGGCGCAATATATTGCACAGCCGATTTTGTCTGAAATCGATGTCGATACCCGCGAAGAAGGCATCGTCAAATGGTTCAATGTCAGCAAAGGTTTCGGCTTTATCACCCGTGACAGTGGCGAAGATGTCTTCGTGCATTTTCGGTCCATCCGTGGACGGGGTCACCGTTCTCTGCAGGAAGGCCAACGCGTAAAATTTGGCGTGGTTGAAAGCACGAAAGGGTTGCAAGCAGAAGACGTTACGGTAGTGCGTCAGCGCTGATTACTGAACCACGAGTACTAAAAAAGGCGAGCCTGGCTCGCCTTTTTTAGTGTCTGCTCGATGGGTGTTATGAGTGTTCGGTTTGCCATTGAATGTTCGTTTGGCTGCCATCGGGCGCAATACTGATCCAGGCATCGGGTTCGGCGCCTTCCTGCCAGCCATCGGCGGCAATGCGGACTTCACGCTGAAAATGTGCGGCGGCCGCCTGAGCGCACTCCTGATCGTCTCGCCAGGGTAGTTCAGGGCTGTTCAGCCAAAGGCTGGTAAAGCCATCGACCACTTTTTCGATCACCAGAATGGTGAAGCGTTCTCCTTCCCAGATGCCTTGAAACGGACGGGCGTTTTTGGGCATGCCAGCCACGCGTTTGGTAGCCGCCAGGTCGTCCAGTTGCTCGGCGAGCCACTGTTCGAGGTCGGTTGCGGCCAACCCTTTTAAATAGATTTCGATGTCAGGAGCGCGATGGTGATGGGTCACGGGCGAGGTTCCAGAATAAACAATAAAACACGAAAAACGCTGAGAGCCAGATAACCCCCTAACGCATAGAGTCCGCCGGCAACGATCAACAGTAAACCGAAGAGTGAAATGGCTTCCTGGGTCATGCTCGGTGCCACCAGTTTATCGGTAAATACGATGATCATCATGCCGGCACAAAAGATAAAACCGCCGGTGGTGAATTGTTTCAGCGCTTGTCTGGGCGATTCCGTCCGACGGCGCAGCCATTCCACCAAAACCGGGCGCATTGCAAGTAATCGAGACAGCATGGGCGATGACGCTGACAGCATTTAACCGTATGATAGCGCGCTCTAAACCCGCTGCACAAAGGTTGTCCATGACGTCCGCCACCCTGGCTTTGGCCAAAGAACTGATCGCTCGCTCCTCTGTTACACCCGACGATGCCGGTTGTCAGGCATTACTGGCTGAGCGCTTGGCGGCGGTAGGCTTTCGCAACGAATCGATGCGTTTTGAGGACGTCGATAATTTGTGGGCCGTTCACGGTGAAGGCGGCCCGTTGTTGGTGTTTGCCGGACATACCGATGTGGTGCCAACGGGCGACCCCAGTCAATGGCGTTTTGCGCCGTTTGAGCCAACGGAATCGGACGGTTATTTGTACGGTCGCGGCGCCGCCGACATGAAAGGCAGCTTGGCGGCGATGACCGTCGCTGCTGAGCGTTTTGCGCAGCGCCATCCGGATCACCCCGGTCGACTCGCGTTTTTGATCACTTCCGATGAAGAAGGCGATGCCTATAACGGCACGACCCGCGTTGTCGATACGCTGGTGGAGCGCGGTGAGCGCATTGATTGGGCGGTGGTTGGCGAGCCGTCGAGCACCGATAAAGTCGGCGATGTCATCAAAAACGGTCGCCGCGGTTCCATGCTTGGCTACCTGACCGTTAAAGGCATTCAGGGGCATGTGGCGTATCCGCATCTGGCCAGTAATCCAGTGCATCGTGTGGCCCCGGCCATTGCTGACCTGAGCACGGAAGTGTGGGATGAAGGCAACGACTTCTTCCCGCCGACCAGTTTCCAGATTGCCAATTTTCAATCCGGAACCGGCGCCACCAATGTGATTCCTGGCGAAGCGCATTTGGTGTTCAGCTTCCGGTTCAGCACCGAAGTGACCGCGGAGCAATTGCAGGAGCGGGTGCATGGCATTTTGGCCAAACACGAACTGGAATATGACCTGCGTTTTGAAGTGAAGGGTCAGCCATTTTTGACCGAGCGAGGGGCCTTAGTGCAAGCGGCAACACAGGCCGTGAAAGACGTCATGGGCTATGAAACACAACTATCGACCGCTGGAGGCACCTCCGATGGTCGGTTTATCGCGCCAACCGGCGCGCAGGTCGTTGAACTGGGGCCGGTCAATGCCACCATTCACAAAGTGGATGAATGCGTAGCGATTGACGATCTCGAGCCACTGACCGATCTGTACCTGGCGGTGATGGAAAACCTACTTACTTAAATTCCAGGCCTTTTAACTGAAGGTTCAGAGCGCGGCCGCTGATCTGAACTTCGTAGAGGCTGAAGCAGAGCGACGCCACCATTAAGATCAGTGACAATGCAAAGCAGCCGGTGCCCAGAAGGGCTTGGTCGAGAAACAGAAAGAACATCGCCAGCACGCAACCAATGAAGGCGAGCACACCAAGCACCTGCATGCGGCGAATGGCCTCGATGCGGATTTTCAGGTTGAGTATCTGGTCGGTTAAATCGCTGTTTGGGTCGTCCTGATTCTGTCGGATCAGGGTTCGGATTAACTGAGCAACCACCAGAAAACGGTTGGTATAAGCCAGCAACAACAGTGAAATGGCGGGGAAGAGTAAAGCGGGTGTGGTCAGATTCATCAGCTTGCTACACTCCGGCGTTCAGCAAGGGGAAGGAGAGTTGTATGTTAGCCAAATTGCTGGACTGGTTTGAAGCACCACAGCAAGCACCGGAAGAATTATCCGCGGATGAGGCCGCTACGGTCTTGATGGTGGAAATCATGCTGGCGGACCACGATCTGGACGAGCGCGAGGCAGACCTTATTGCCGAGCGCCTGGCCAAGCGCACCGGGGATGACAAAGCGACGGCAACGGCGCTGGTGCAAAAAGCCCAGGAACGTCATAGCGAAAGCCCGGACCTTTATCCTTTTACCCGCGTTATTAACGACCATTTTGATGAAGATCAGAAATACGCTCTGGTCGTCGATTTATGGCGCACGGCGTTGGCCGATAACACCATCGACAAGCTCGAAGAGCATATGATCAGGCGCATTGCCGATATGCTTTACCTCCATCATAGCCACTTCATTCAAGCCAAGCGGGAAGCTCAACAGGAAAGCTAATCGGCCGATAACTTTCTGACGCTTGTCGCATTGCTGTCTATTTTGGCGTGTTTTGTGCCGGAAATTTGGCGCTCTATACCCTAAATCCAGCCGAACGTGCGGATCAAAGTTCACAAAGGCAGTCATCGCATTGCAACCTTTGTGAACTCGGTCAATACTAGTGACAATTCGGGTTGCGCGAACAGTTGCCTGCAACCGCAGTCGGATTGGAAAGCGGCTGTCTGACCGTTTTCCCCAATCTGGGCGCAAGGATATATTCTGGTTGGAGTTATAAAGAAGTGAATCGTAGACAGTTCCTATTTCAGGCGCTTTCGGTCTCTGCCATGGCCGCAGGAACCGGTTATGCGACCTTGGATATGATTCGTCGATCTTCACCGGAATGGGCGATCAGCCAGGCTGAAAAAGCTCGCAAAGCAGCTGAAGACGCCTTGAAATCGGGTCCGGTTTCCGATGAAGGCACCTTGGCCAGCGCGCCTGCGCAGCCAGCGGCCAACCCCACCCAACCCAGTTCCCCTGTTGAAACAGCACCGGCAACGCCGGCTGGCGACATTGCCAGTCAGCCAGCGGCGCCCGTTGAGCCGGGCAGCGATGCCTGGCAGCGTACAATGGCGCGCCAGCAAGCACAGCAGGAAGCATTGACCTCTGTGCCGGCCGAGCAGCCCAGTGCTGTCGCGCAAAGCGACGCACCGGCTACCGTGACGCCTCAGCCCCAGCCCAGTCGCCAAGACCGTTTAAACCGATTGGCTCGTCAGGAAGCGGCTCAGGAATCGTTAACCTCGGTGCCCTCTCCGGTTGAACAGGCAACCGCCGAATCCACTGCCCCCGAAGCACCTGTTGAACCGACCGCACTGGCACAGACCGACTCTGTGCTTGATGAAAGCCAGGCAACCAGCGATGCACCGGTCTATGTCGAAGAGTCGCAAGACGAGGCTGAGAAAGTCCGGCAAAAGGTTGAGCACTTCGAATACGATTTTTCGGATGACGTCTTCGTTACCCAGGATGACTTCCAGACTTTGGTTTCAGCACTGGAGCGCATGAATCGCGTTCAGGCTTATGTCGGTCATGGCAATTTCAATATCGTCGCCTTTGATGACATGGTGCGTTACGCCCGCTACCAGCCGCGTATCGGTGAGTTCACACCAGCGGAATTGAATTATCTGGAACAACTGTTTTATGACGACGTCCGGGATTTGGGCTTTTTCGGTGAACGAGTGATCAGTCGCCTCGATCATCGTCTGAACGCCAACGATATTCAGAAAATCCAAGGCACTGGTCATTTCCTGTTGCGCGGTCAATCCGAGAGTTTCTATAACCAGCTGCGGGCGCAGGTTGGGGATTCGCTGATTCTCACCAGCGGCGTGCGCGGCGTGGTTAAGCAGTACCACCTGTTTATGGCCAAGGTGGTGCAAGCGGAAGGCAATATTTCCCGGGCCTCGCGCTCACTGGCACCGCCGGGACATTCCTACCACGCCATTGGCGACTTCGACGTCGGCCGCGTTGGCGGCGGGCTCGCCAACTTCACCTCCGACTTTGCTGAAACCGACGAATACAAGCGCCTGCGCGATCTGGGTTTTGTACACATTCGCTATACCCAGGACAACGAATTCGGCGTGCGCTTTGAGCCTTGGCATATTCGGGTCGTCTGAGACGACCCGTGGCAGACGCTTAACGCTTAACGGAAGATGCTGATTAGCGAAAACCTATCCGGCATCTCCCTTCTTTCATCAAGCAGGCCGTGTTAGCGACCCCGAGCGGTCTTCACCGCGTCGGCAATCAAGAACGCCAATTCCAACGCCTGATCGGCATTTAATCGAGGATCACAGTGACTGTGGTAGCGCTCGGCCAGATCGTGTTCGGTGATCTGGAACGCGCCACCGATGCATTCGGTGACGTTGCGACCGGTCATCTCGAAATGCACACCGCCGGCGTGGGTGCCTTCGGCGCGGTGAATCTGAAAGAAATCCTTCACCTCCGAGAGAATGGAATCGACCGCACGGGTTTTGTAGCCGTTGTCGGTTTTGATGGTGTTGCCGTGCATCGGATCGGAACTCCACACCACCTGTTTGCCTTCTTCTTTCACCCGCTTCAGCAGCGCCGGGAAATGGTCGGCGATCTTGTCGGCACCCATGCGCACGATCAGGTTCAGACGGCCCGGTTCGTTGTCTGGGTTCAGAATATCGATCAGTTTGATCAGTTCATCCGGATCCGTGCTTGGGCCGGTTTTTAGGCCGAGCGGGTTGTTAATGCCCCGGCAGAATTCGATGTGGGCACTGTCGAGCTGACGCGTACGATCACCAATCCACACCATATGAGCGGCGCAGTCGTACCAATCGCCGGTCAGGCTGTCCTGGCGGGTCAGTGCTTGTTCGTAAGGCAGCAGCAGCGCTTCGTGCGAGGTGTAAAACGCGGTCTCGCGAATCTGTGGGGTGTTGTCAGGGGAGATGCCACAGGCGCTCATGAACGCCAGGGTCTCGTCGATCATATCGGCGAAGTGCTGGTAGCGTTCGCCTTGTGGGCTTTTTTCGACAAAACCCAGATTCCACTGATGCACCTTGTGTAAGTCAGCAAGACCGCCCTGGGCAAAAGCGCGCAGCAAATTCAGTGTGGATGATGACTGATGATACGCCTTAAGCATGCGCTCGGGGTCGGGCGTGCGCGAGGCTTCGTCAAAATCAATGCCATTGATGATGTCGCCACGATAAGCCGGCAAGGTGATGTCACCCTGGGTTTCTTTGTCGGACGAACGCGGCTTTGCAAACTGGCCCGCCATACGACCGATTTTCACCACCGGGCTTTGGCCGCCAAAAGTCAGTACCACTGCCATTTGCAGCAGTACCATAAAGGTGTCGCGAATGTGGTTGGTGTTGAATTCTTTAAAGCTCTCGGCGCAATCGCCGCCTTGCAGCAAAAACGCCTCGCCCCGGGCAACTTTGGCCAATTGAGCTTTCAGTTCGCGCGCTTCGCCAGCAAAAACCAGTGGCGGCTGACCAGCCAGTTCGCGTTCAACCGCTTCGAGCGCGGCCTGGTCCGGGTAAGTGGGCATCTGGCGGATGGTTTTAGTGCGCCAAGAATCGGGCGTCCAGCTAGTCATGGAACTTCCTACTGTGGGGTGATCAGACGGAGTAGTTTGCCTGAAAGAGGCAAGGGCTGCATTTTATGCACTGCATTGCTGAAATCTATTGCGGATTCAGCAATGCAGGCTTTCGTCTCGTCAGCTGGCTTGAATTTGCCCGGCCAGAAACTGCAGAGGGTGGCGCAATTCAACGCCTTGCAGACGGTTGACCTGGGAACGACAGGAGTAGCCGGTGGCAACCAGCCCTTCGGTGGGCTCATTGGCGACGACATCGCGCCAGGACAGGTCATAGATGCGTTCGGACGTTGCCCGGTTGCGGCTTTCGTGGCCGTAGGTTCCGGCCATACCGCAGCAGCCGACATTTTTCAGCGTCAGTTCCTGGCCCAGCGCTTCAAAGACGCGCTGCCAATCGGCCATGCTGGCAGCGGCGTTGGTTTTTTCGGTGCAATGACCGAGCAGCTGCACGCGGCCCGGACGGAACAATGGGCGAAGCGATGCCAGTTGTTCAAGGCGCTGACCCAGAAACTCTTGCATCAGCAGCACCTCGGGCAGATCGCCTTCCAAGTATTTACGGTATTCGCTGCGATAAGCGAGTGTCATCGACGGGTCGACACCAACCAGTGGAATACCCGCTTCAGCCAGGGCGTTAAATTCTTTTTGGCGGCGCTGAGCGACTTTGGTGAACGCACCGAGAAAACCATGAACATGCAGCGGCTTGCCATTGGCGCGGTATGGCATCACCCAAACGCGGAAACCGAGTTGTTGCAGCAGTTTCAGAATATCGCCCACGGTGTCGGTGTCGAAAAAGGAGGTAAAGGCGTCTTGTACGATGACCACCGAGCGCTGACGCTCCTCTTCGCTCAACGCTGCCAATTGCTTCGGTTTGGCCCAGCCAATGTTCAGATGACGCATCAGGCTGGCTAGGTGATGGCGGTGAATCAGCGGGCTATCGACCATGCCAGCGCCACGGTCGAGCAACCAGGCGGTTGGTTTAGCGCGCATCAGTCCGTTATAGAGCCATTTGAAGGGTGCGCGGGCCAGCAGGGGAATCACAAACTCTAGGGTGCCGATAAAATAATCTTTCAGCGGGCGTAGATAACGACCGTGATACAGATGCAGGAACTTGGCGCGGAATTCCGGCACATCTACTTTAATCGGGCACTGGCCACTGCATGACTTACAGGCCAGGCAACCGGCCATCGAATCGTAAACTTCCTGGCTGAAATCATAGTCGCCACGCTTCAGAGCCCAGCTGTTTTTAAGCCGTGCCGGCCAGCTGAGCCAGCCCGACCGCTGGCGTTGGGCGTTGGCCACATCCAAGGTATTAACGCCTTGCTCGCCCAGCGCGCGAATCCATTCGCGCAGCAACGATGCCCGCCCTTTCGGTGATTGCCGCCGGTCGCGTGTGCCTTTCCAGGAGGGGCACATGGCATCGTTCGGGTCGTAGTTGTAGCAAGCGCCATTGCCGTTGCAGTAAACGGCTTCTTTTTGATGCTGCCAGCTTTTTACCGGAATGCTTCTGTCGAGTTCGCCGCGAGTTGTTACGGCGTCGATGATGGTGAGTGCCTGGCTGGCATCGGCTGTGGCAATCTTGCCTGGGTTCAGTTGGTTGTGTGGATCAAAAGCGCGCTTGATGGCCTGTAATTCCGGGTACAGGTCGCCAAAGAAGCTGGGCGCGAATTCTGAGCGCACGCCCTTGCCATGTTCGCCCCACAACAGGCCGCCGTATTTCTGCACCAGCTTGACCACTTCATCGGTGATGAGTCGCACCCGCGCCAGAGAGGCTTCGTCTTTCATGTCCAGGGCGGGGCGCACGTGCAATACGCCGGCATCAACGTGGCCGAACATGCCGTAAGTCAGGCCTTCTCGGTCGAGCACGGCGCGAAAATCCATAATAAAATCGGCGAGGTTTTCCGGCGGTACGGCGGTGTCTTCCACAAAAGGCACCGGTCGAGCTTCGCCTTGTGCATTACCCAGCAGACCGACAGCGCGCTTGCGCATGCCCCAGATGCGCCCTACGGCTGCGCTGCCACGGGCAACGGTGTAGCCATTGCACTGGCCGGGCTGACCGGCGAGGGCATCCAAGCGATCGGTCAGACGCTTTATACCGGCTTCCAGTTCGGCTTCGTCGTCGGCGGTGTATTCCACCAGGTTGATGCCTTCGACCACTTCCCCTTCAGCGGCCGGAAAAAACTCGGCCACACCGTTCCAGCTGATGTCGTTTTTGGCAAGACCCAGGACTTTGCTGTCGACGGTTTCAATCGATGTCGGCTGCGCCTGCATCAGCGTCTGGGCATCGCGCAGAGAGGTTTCAAAAGAATCGTAGCGAACGTTCACCAATGCGGAAAATTTGGGAATACGCAGCACATTGAGTTTAGCTTCGACAATAAAGCCGAGCGTGCCTTCGCTGCCGCAGAGGATATTGTTCAAATCGAACTCACCAGCGTCGTTGCGAATATGCGCCAGGTCGTAACCGGTCAGACAGCGGTTCAGTTTGGGGAAGCGTGCTTCGATGTCGTCGCGGCGGCGCTGGTGTACGTCATCAACAGTACGGTGAATGGCCCCGGTCAGGCCGGGAGCCTGCTTTAACGCATCCAGTTCGGTTTCGCTCAGAGGGCCGCTATCGAGGCGCTCGCCGTCGAGCAGAACGGTGCTCAAGGCCAGCACGTGATCGCGTGTTTTACCATACATCACCGAGCCCTGGCCGGAGGCGTCGGTGTTGATCATGCCGCCAATGGTGGCGCGGTTACTGGTCGATAATTCCGGTGCGAAGAAATAGCCGTGTTCTTTTAAAGCAGCATTAAGCTGATCTTTCACCACCCCGGCTTCAACCCGGGCCCAGCCTTCTTCAGCGTTGATTTCCAGAATGTGGTTCATATGCCGCGACAGATCGACCACGATGCCATCGGTCAGCGACTGACCATTGGTGCCAGTGCCACCACCGCGTGGGCTTAATACAATGTCTTGCCATTCGCGACGACTGGCAAGGCCGGTAGCCAGCTGCAGATCAGCCGTGTGTTTGGGGAAGATGACGGCCTGCGGCAATACTTGATAAATGGAGTTGTCGGTCGCCAGCACGGTGCGGTTCGCATAATCCGGAGCAAGTTCACCATCAAAGCCGGCGGCTTTGAGCGCATCAATGTAGGCGAGGTACTGGCTTTGGACCGGGGTGACTTCAGCAATTCGAGGGATCATCAACTTCGGCACTTTTTGGCACTTTCGCAGGGACGGCCGGTATTCTAACGGAATGTGCCCTGATTACGAGTTGACCGGTGCGCTGGAACGCACCGGTCAAGGGATTCAGCTGCGCGGAGAGGGCGCGCGGGCCGCAAGAGGTTTGCTCATGCCGGGTTTACGACCAGCCTCGGAAGCCTGACGCCAGGCGCGCAGTTTCAGCAGTGCCTGAACCACTTGCGTCCGGGTAATCTCACCAATCAGCCGATGATGCTCAACCACCGGGTACTTCTTCGGCTTATCGCCGGTCATGGTTTGGGCGAGATCCACGATGCTCAGATCGCTGTTAACCGTTAGCACATCGCGGCGCATGACATCGGCGACCTGAGCGGCATCTTCACTGTGATAGCTGTCGGTCAGCAATTGTTTCAGGCAATCCTGTTCGGATATGTAGCCAACCAGATGGCCCTGTTGGTCAACCACCGCACTGCCCAGTATGTGATGTTTGATCAGAATCTGGACGGCCTCGGTCACCGTGGCGGAGTCTTGAATGGTAACGCGGGTTGGGGTCATGCAATCGGCGACCGTCAGTGGATCAGGCTTCATCGGCGTGCGTCCTCCAAGTGGATAGTGTGATAACAACAGCCGTTGGGTCTGGATCAGAATAGTCAAGGGTGTGTCGGTCAGCAAACCGGGTGTCGGCTTAAAGACGGTTGTTTTTAATGAAGTTCGAAAATGCCTTTGGAGCAGTGGTTTTCAGTATAGGGTCAAGAAAGTGTCATTTATTTAGGGTTTCTCCAACGATTTGCCCAAAAATAGGCAAATTACCGCTCTTATTAAAACGATTTTTCAAACGGCCGGTAGAGATAATCAGATTACTTCAGTAACACCTATAAAGGTTGGGTGAGATTATGTCTGCAAAACGAATGGAATCTTTTTTACGCCTAGTAATGGGACTCATGTTGGCGATCGTGTTGGCCGCCTGTAGCCAACCCAACGACCCGGAACAATCCGAGTCACCCAACGCTAATAGAATTGACGTTCCGGACATTGGGTTAATTGATAATCCTTTCTATCGCGCTTGCATGGAAAACCCGGAGCAGAGTCAATGCCTCGACAGCTGTAGAGAGGATGCCGATAAACCATTCTGCGATTTAGCATGCGATATAGACCCTTCGTATTCGTTTTGCGATAACACCGAAGAAAATGAAAGCTGCAGTGTTAATCCCAATCAACCCTAGGTGGTGGAGAAACCTGTGAGCCGGGTAATGATGATCCAGAATGTTTGGAAGCTTTATGCAACGCAGACTTTGGTCTTGATGGCTGTGCTGACCTTTGTACTCAAGACAGAGAGAGCTTCGAATTCTGTGATGATATTTGTGCCAATCTCGATGCAGGTTATGGGTTTTGTGATGAAATATGCGAAGACACCGAAAATGGGTATCTGTTTTGCGAAGCAGTCAAAACATGCGAAGAAAATCCGGATCAACCCAAGTGCATTGTCGCCTGCAGTGATACATCAAACCAAAATCAACTTTACTGTGATGCCTTATGTAACATACGACCAACGCTTGCGTATTGCATTGAAGACGACCCCGCCGGATTTACAGTTCAATTGAAAGCTGCCAACAAAATTCAGTTTCATTGGCAGAAATTGGCAAAAGATGAAACGACGGATTATGACAGTTACCGTATTCAGGCTAATTTGGGCGACAGTGAACTGATAAATAAAGAAATAGCTGCGGGCTCTGAACTTTCTTTTACTAAATATATATCGATGTTTGATCACCGCTGGACAGATGCCGTCTATCGTCTTAGTGGTTGTTTAGCGGGTGCTTGTGACGATATTGGTAGTGCTCTGATTGCCTATCCCGACCACATGCTCAAAGGGATGGGCTATATGAAGTCATTTTATGATGTTACACAGCCCGTGGCGGGACAACACTTCGGTATGTCCGTTAACGTCAGCAGTAATGGGCGTTATATGGCAGTTAGCGCCAGAAAAGTAGAAGAAAGCGACGGCCTTTATCCTGGTGCCGTTTATATTTATGCACGAACAGAGGATGGCTACTGGGAAGACCGAAGTATTTTACGGCCTAAAGATCGCATCCTTAGCGATGGTGCAGCCGAGGGGTTTGGCTGGTCGCTCAGTTTCTCTTCAGATGGGAAGTATCTTGCCGTTGGTGCGCCGTTCCAGACGGATGGTCTGAAAGAAAACGAGGGTATGGTTTATATCTATGAACTGAATGATCTCGGGAATTACTACGAATGGCGTTGCAGTTCAGCAATGGTAGACCACGAGCAGGCACAATTCGGTTATAGCGTCAGTTTCAATAAAGACGGTCGGTATATCGCCATAGGCGCGCCATTTGACAGTACCGTTGACCCAAATGGTCAGGCAGTTGGTTCGGTATATGTTCTGAAAGTCAATCTGGAAAAGGAAAACTGCCATGATGGTTTTGTACGGTTCAGTGATCGTAATAAAGAACCAGAAACCCGCTTTGGTCAGGCAGTCGCTCTGAGTGGTGAAGGTGATAGGCTGGCTGTCGGAGCTTCACGGGCAAACCGCGATGGCATGGTGGTCATGTTCGCTAAGAATAGAATGGGTAACTGGGATCAGGGAAATATGGAATGGACCGTCTACTTAAGTGCCATAAGTCTATTCCCAAATAACAGTGCATTTGTAGAGTCTAAGTTTGGTGAGTGGCTTGCTATGAGTGACGATGGAAAAACCATTGCTGTAGCGGCTCGTGACTACAGTGGTAATGGCAAGGCTTCTGGGGCGGTGGTTACATTTACGCTGAATGAAAACTTGTGTGAAAAATTCTACTATGGGGCTTTAGGTGAATGTAATCTGTGGGCCAGTGACAACACCATCCTGACTCCAAATAATATTGCTGAACTGGATCAGTTCGGTTTTAGGCTGAGTATGAGACCCGATGGCGAGATGATTGCCATTTCATCCATTTATGAAAACGGTGCCGATTATGGCGTACTCGACGAGCCTGGTAGCTCATCAGAAGAAATCTCCAAAGCGGGTGCGGTGTATTTGTATAAACGCAACTTGCCCGACGGCAATGGCTGGACTCATATCAAATACATCAAAGCGTCTAACCCCGGAGAGAACGATCAGTTTGGGTACAGTGTCAGTTTAAGTAACGCCGTCCTCGGTAGCATTGATGAAACGGAAGGCACCTTATTAGTGGGCGCGCCTTTCGAAGACCGAAAAGGGGCTCATACGATGAGAAGTGGATTCGATAGTCGTAACGATGTGTCTGAGCGTCGCGAAGATTCTGGTGCTGCCTACCTCTACTAGCAGTGCTTTATGTGCCTGCCTTCTGTAACAGCCTTTAGAGGCAGGCATAAAAGTCCATTGTCGGCAATAGCGACTCGCAAGCGGGTTTGTTGTTTTTAATCGTCGATAAACGGTGAATGGCCAGGAGGCCTTATGATTTTAAGGATGAAAGCATCTCTCTGTTGCCGTGTTTTTATGCTGTTGACAGCTTCCCTTATGGCGGCTTGCCAACCGTCGACCGACAGTGGTGAGCAGCAGAACAAGGGTGACAATGGCAGTGTATATGATCAGGACATAGGGCTCATTGGAAACCCGTTTAAGCCAAACGACGACGAAGTCGATGAAGTTCATGAAGGTGAGGCAGGCAACGATTATATACAAAGTGTAGAGGTAGAAGTCCGTTCACCTAAGCGTCTGCATTTCCAGTGGTCCGCTAAGAAACAGGCAGACTATTACAATTTAATTGCTATGCGTGAAGGCAAAGAGATTTGGTCTTCAGGTCAACTGCAGTATGAAACCGCCTACGACATGCATGTCCCCTTATACGACCCGGCGATGACAACAGAACCGCTCTATATGTTGCAGCCGTGCAGCGCAATCAACGGGTGCGATATGGTAACAGCCGCTCAGACTGGACTTATTAACCGGTACAATATGCTAGACGGCATTGGTTATTTTAAATCGAATGATCCGGTTAAAGACGGTGAGTTTGGACGAGTTGTCGAATTGAGTGAAAACGGCGACTGGATGGCTGTTGGTGGTTCTGGAAGTGACCAACGTTTTGGCTTGGTGCATTTATACCGGCGACACAGCAATGGTTTTTGGTCATTGAATCAGGTTTTGAAATTGCCGGATGCTGAAGCCAATGATGAGTTTGGAGCGTCATTAAGTTTTAGTAGGGATGGTCGGGTGCTCGCAGTTGGCGCTCCTGGTCGCAACGTTGCTTATTCTGCAAATTACACGCTGGATAGTGCCGGTCATGTTTTTCTATTCCAGTATGATGGCAGCGCCTGGCAAGAAACGGATTCACCGCTGATTTCTTTATATCCTCACCGCAATGGGCATTTTGGCGCCAGCGTCAGTCTGAACGATAACGGCGACCGTTTAGCGATCGGCGCGACCGGTGAACATGAAACCGGAGAAGTCTATGTGTTCGAAAAGCCAGCGGCTGGTTGGCGTCAGGCCAGGGTAACTCACTTTGCATTTCCAGATGGCAGAACCAACGTACTGGGCCTCGGTCAGGGCGCTCTGTTTGGTAAGAGTGTCAGCATCAGCGGGGATGGCAGTCGTTTGGCTGTGGGGGCTCCGGAGGAAGTTGCTCCGGTCAGTTTAGGCAAGGTCTTTATCTTTTTCAGAAAAAACGTGCCGACAGGTGAGGCTGATGTTTGGCGAACGGGCAGTGATTGGAGAGTCGGTTTATACGGTCTTAAACAATTGAAATATGGCCAGGGTGAGTCGCACTTTGGAACCAGTGTGAGCTTAAGCGCCAACGGCCGAACATTGGCTGTTGGTGCGAGTTATGACAGCCGATTCTCATCATCTGGCTTCAACAACGAACCGGAGCGCCGGGAATATGTTGGTGCCGCCTATGTTTGGAACTTACCCGAAGATTGTACACAAGTGCCGTGCGAGAATTCCTGGTTGCAGCCGCTCATCGCATGGGATTCGGCACATCGTCATTATATTAAAGCCAGTAATATTGCCGAGAGTACTCGACAATATTTTGGTCACCAGATTAGTTTGAGCTCCGATGGCAAGCGTTTGGCGGTATCGGCGATAAACGAGACCAGTCGTGCAAATGGTATTGGAGGTTCACCGGTGGGTGGAGGGATTGGTTTTGAATATGCCGGTGCCGCCTATGTTTTTCAGCCGGTTGATGGTCAATGGACTGAACGGTCGTATATCAAAGCCTCGAACTCTGGCGGAGGCGACTATTTTGGACACAGTTTGTCGCTAAGCGGCGACGGAGACACCTTGGCCGTCGGCGCACCCTATGAGGACCGTGGTGAGTTTTCTGGTATCAGCAATGGACTGGATAGTAACCAGAACGAGAACAATAAGCTGAAGAATTCTGGGGCTGTGTATTTGTACTAGAAAGACTAGAAAGGTGCGCCAGTCAGGCTCGTGTAGTGAGCCAGACTGGCGCTTAGTCAGGTCGGCAGGCAATTACCGACCCAGTCGCTCACGCAAGAACGCTACTGCGTCGGTGAGCTTCAGGCTTTCTTTTTCGTCCTTGCGGCGAGCTTTGTATTCCAATTCGCCCTCGGCCAGACCGCGGTCACTGACAACGATGCGGTGAGGTACGCCAATCAGTTCCATATCGGCAAACTTCACACCCGGGCTGGTTTTCTTGTCACGGTCGTCCAGTAGAACTTCGATACCGGCTTCGCTCAGTTCACGATACAGCTGTTCCGCTACTTCCATGACCTCCGGTGATTTATGCGCGTTCAACGGCACGATACCGACCTGGAAAGGCGCTAAGGCGTCAGGCCAGATGATGCCGTTGTCGTCATGGTTTTGTTCGATCGCCGCCGCGACGATTCGGCTGACACCAATGCCATAGCACCCCATTTGCATGACCTGGGCTTTGCCGTTTTCATCCAAAACGGTGGCGTTCAGGGCTTTTGCGTATTTGTCGCCCAGCTGGAAGATGTGGCCGACTTCAATGCCTTTAGCAATTTTTAAGGTGCCATTACCGTCGGGGCTGGGGTCGCCCTCAATCACGGAGCGTAGGTCGGCGATCTCGGGTAACGGCAGGTCGCGCTCCCAGTTGATGCCAAACCAGTGTTTGTCGTCGATGTTAGCGCCAGCGCCAAAGTCGCTCATTAAGCTGACAGCGCGGTCGATCACAATCGGCATCGGTAAATTCAGTGGGCCGAGGGAGCCAGGACCAGCACCAACGACGGCACGAATGCGTTCTTCGCTGGCCATGACTAACGGTGCTTTAACCTGCGACAACTTTTCAGCTTTGATTTCATTCAACTCATGATCGCCTCGCACCAGCAGTGCTACCAGACCACCTTCA
This sequence comes from Saccharospirillum sp. MSK14-1, assembly GCF_003054965.1. Classification (GTDB taxonomy): domain Bacteria; phylum Pseudomonadota; class Gammaproteobacteria; order Pseudomonadales; family Natronospirillaceae; genus Saccharospirillum. The sequence continues at coordinate 1,353,614 of NZ_MIES01000033.1, read as the reverse complement.
ACGTCGTCTTCAGCTTCAACAATCAAGGTTTTGATGGTTTTCTCGATGGGCAGGTTAAAGCCGTCGACCAACGCCGCGATGGTCTTGGTGTTCGGTGTATCAACCTGACGCAGTTCTTCGCTGGGCGCGGCTCGCTCACCGGCGGGCATGACGGCTTCAGCGCGCTCAATGTTGGCGGCGTAATCGCTGCTGTCAGAGTAGGCAATGTAATCTTCACCCGATTCCGCGAGTACCTGGAATTCATGTGAGCTGTCGCCGCCAATGGCGCCGCTGTCGGCCAATACAGGGCGGTAGTTCAGTCCCAGGCGATCGAAAATCCGGCAGTAGGCCTGGTGCATGTTTTCGTATTCGGTTTGCAGCGAGTCGAGGCTGACGTGGAAAGAGTAGGCGTCTTTCATGACGAACTCACGCGCCCGCATAACCCCGAAACGCGGCCGGAATTCATCGCGAAATTTGGTCTGAACTTGATAGAAATTGGCAGGCAGTTGTTTGTAGCTGGTCAGTTCGTTGCGCACCAGGTCGGTGATGACTTCTTCATGGGTGGGGCCAAAGACAAAATCGCGCTCGTGGCGATCCTGCATTTTCATCATTAAGGCGCCCATGTCATCCCAGCGGCCGCTTTCCTGCCACAGTTCAGCCGGTTGCACGCAGGGCATCAGCACTTCCTGAGCGCCCGCGCGATCCATTTCTTCGCGCACAATGCGTTCGATTTTACGCAGCACTTTCAGGCCGGTCGGCAGCCAGGTGTAGAGGCCGGAGGCGAGTTTGCGCACCATACCGGCGCGCAGCATCAATTGATGGCTGGCGATAACGGCATCGGCGGGCGTTTCCTTGACGGTAGCGATCAAATACTGGCTTGCGCGCATGAAAATTCTCGTTGTTGGCTGTGTGTCGTTGGGTATGAATCAAAAACGGGCCGCCATTGTAGAGCCAACGGCGGCCGAGGTGTAGTCAGCTTTGTGCCGTGCTTGGGTGGTGAGTTACCACTCGCCTTGATTGGACATGGAAGCCCAGGGCTCGGCGGCAGGCAGAGCATCGCCAGCTTGCAGCAGTTCAATGGAAATGTTGTCCGGGCTGCGCACAAAGGCCATATGACCGTCGCGTGGCGGTCGCAAAATGGCAATGCCCATTCCCTGCAAATGTGCGCAGGTGGCGTAGATGTCGTCGACTCGATAGGCCAGGTGGCCGAAGTTGCGGCCACCGCTGTATTCTTCCGGGTCCCAGTTGTAGGTCAGCTCCACCATCGGCGCTTTGTCGGCTAAGGCGCGTTCGCGGTCTTCCGGGGCGGCCAAAAAGATGAGCGTGAAGCGGCCTTTGTCGTTGTCGCTGCGGCTGATTTCGACCAGGCCTAGGCCATCGCAGAAAAAGCGCAGTGAGGCGTCGATGTCGCTGACTCGAACCATGGTGTGTAGATAACGCATAAAAACTCCAGATCGTGCGGTCGGTTTATTCAGTGTGTTTCAGTCAATCGGTTTGCTTGAACGGCAATGCTTCAGTCATTTGTTCGCGATAGCGTTCAACCATCTCCGCTTCTTCCAGACAAAAGCGTTCTACGGCTTCCTGGAATTCTGGTCGTGACAGCCAGTGGAAAGAGCGGGTAATGCGCGGTTCGAACCCCCGGGCGACTTTGTGTTCCCCTTGAGTGCCTGGGTCGAAGCGTTGCAGTCCATGGCGGATGCAATAGTCGATGCCTTGGTAGTAGCAGCATTCAAAATGCAGATTATTGAATTCATCCAGGCAGCCCCAGTAACGGCCGTACAGCGTGGTTGAATCGCGAAAGCACAGAGCCGCAGCAACGCCTTCTTCACCCTGAAACGCCATAAAGAGCACCAGCGAGTCTGGCTGATCCGCCAGCAGTTGCTCGAAAAACTCCAGTGTTAGGTAGCCATGACGGCCGCGCTTGAGGTAGGTGGCATGGTAGAAAACGTAGAACTGACGCAGGGTAACAGCGTCGATTTCCCGACCTTCAAAGCAGTGCATTTCCAGGCCCTGATCGGCAATGGAACGGCGTTCTTTGCGCAGGTTTTTGCGTTTGCGCGATGCGAAGCGATCGAGGAAGTCGTCGAAATCGCGGTAGTTCTGGTTACGCCAGTGGAACTGAACATCTCGCCGTTCTACCCAATCGCTGTGGCTGGACCAGAGATCAGCGGTGGCGTCGTCGGGGAAGAGCAGGTGGCAGCCGCTGTAGTCCTGACTGAGCGTTTCCTGTTGCATGGCTTTTGCCAGGTCGGTGACCAGTGGCGCATTCAGTTCAGCGCTTGCACGTGGCCCCATCGACGGGGTGTAGGGAATGGCACACACCAGTTTTGGGTAGTAAGGCAGGCCGTGTTGCTCATAAGCGTGGGCCCAGGACCAGTCAAAAACATACTCGCCCCAAGAATGCGTTTTGGCGTAGCAGGGCAGTGCCAGCTCGTGTTGCTCGTCTTGCCAGTGCAGATGATGGGGCGACCAGCCTCCGTTTGCACCGCACACGCCACTGCTTTCCAGAGCGCGTAGAAAGCTCGGCTGGCAAAAGGGGTTGTCTGTGTTCTGGCCTAGGTGTTGAGGCCATTGGGTGAGCCACTGAACGTCGGGCATGAGGCCATTCCTGGGAAAGTGCTGAGGCATTATATCGATTGAGCGCATGCATACCCAGAGCCGAGCCACTTATACATCGCAGCCTTTGAGGTACAATGGCTGGCAAAGGAGGGCTCGATGTTCGAACTGGATCACCGCTTGCAGAATGATTGCGTCGAAATTGGCGAGTTGATGCTCAATCGTATTCTGTTGATGAAAGACGCCAACTACCCTTGGTTAATACTGGTACCTCAGCGCGAGGATATCAGCGAGATTTACCAGCTGGATGTAGACGATCAGGAACAACTGATCTGGGAAAGCAGCTTTGTTGCTGAGCGCCTGATGGACACCTTTAACGGTGACAAAATGAATATAGCGGCGCTGGGGAATGTGGTTCCGCAATTGCATATTCATCATGTCGTGCGTAAACGCACGGATGCGGCCTGGCCTAACCCTGTTTGGGGCGCGGTGCCAGCCAAAGCCTATCCGCGCGGGGCTTTGCGTCAGCGAGTGCTGGCGTTACAGTCGGCGTTTGAAACGTCGGTCTTTAAGGCGGCCGAACCGCCCGCAGCCTGATGGTGCGGGCACCCGCTGCAGTCGGGGGGATGTCATGAAAACTTCATCAAACAGTCAGAAAGGTGACACGGGCGAATGAATAATAGACGCCATGACGATGGAGGCTTCTTCATGAAATGGCTGCAGCGCATCCAACACCTCGATACCCTGACCTTTAACTGGTGCATGGCGCGTCGTCGCCGTGAGCGTATTACTGCTTTGAGTCGTGCGGTCTCCCGTACCGCCGATGGTTGGCTTTATCTACTGTTCTTTGCCGTCTATGGCTTAGCGCAGCCGGAGTCCGGCATGGCTTTAGTGAAAGTCGCTGTCTGGGCCTTTGCGGTAGAACGGGCGATCTACTGGGTGTTAAAGAACACCTGTCGTCGCAACCGACCGCAAGAAGCGATCGACGACTTTACCAGCTTTATCATTCCGTCTGACAAATTCAGCTTCCCTTCAGGCCATACTTCAGCGGCGTTTTTGTTTACCGTTCTGGTGGCGAGCCAGTTACCGGTGCTAGTGCCGGCGCTGTTGTTCTGGTCTTGCTGTGTGGCCATGTCACGCATCTTTCTGGGCGTGCATTTCCCGACAGATACGCTGGTCGGTGCAACCCTTGGTTCGCTGGTCGGCTTCTGGGCGCTGGGAGGGTTCGTACTGTGAAAATCCTCTATGGTGTTCAGGGAACAGGTAATGGTCATATCACCCGCGCTCGGGTGATGGCCGAAGCGCTGGCGCACGCTGGCGTTGATGTGGACTGGGTCTTTTCCGGGCGTGAGCGCGACCGTTTTTTTGATATGGAAGTCTTTGGTGATTTCCAGGTGTTTAAAGGCCTGACGTTTGCCACTCGCGATGGTCGGATCGATTTGCGTCGTACCATGAATGACACGTCCATGCGCGGTTTATGGCGCGACATTCGCTCGCTCGACCTAAGTCAATACGATTTGGTGGTGACCGACTTTGAGCCGGTCGTGGCCTGGGCTGCCCGCAGTCAGGGCATGCCTTGCGTGGGTGTCGGTCATCAGTACGCGTTTAACCACGACATTCCCAAGGCCGGTCATTCGGTGGTGTCTGAAGCCATCATGCGTTGGTTCGCGCCGGTCACTGTTGGGCTGGGCGTGCACTGGCATCACTTTGGTGCGCCGATTCTGCCGCCGATTATTGAGCCCACTCAGGCACCCAAGCCCGGCTCACTGGATAAAGCACTGGTTTATCTTCCGTTCGAAAACAGTGACGCGACGTTGGCGCTGTTGAACGACGTCAACACTCCGACCCGCTTTGTGATGCATTGCGCCGACATTGAACCCGGCCAATATGGCCAAGTAACGGTACGCGGTTTCAGCCGGGATGGTTTTCAGGCGTCACTGGCCGAATGTGGCAGCGTAATCTGCAATGCTGGTTTTGAATTGGCCAGTGAAGCTTTGTCGATGAGCAAACGCATTCTGGTCAAACCACTGCGTGGTCAGATGGAACAGCAGTCCAATGCCGCCGCGTTGCAAGCACTGGATTTGGGATCGGTGATGCCGAAAGTATCGACCGGAGCCATCGAATCCTTTCTGCGACAGGGTGAGCCGCGCTGGGTGAATTACCCGGATGTGGCAACGGCGTTGGTGAGCTGGTTGCAGCGCTATCCGCATGCGTCCATTGACAGCCTGGTCGAAGAGCTTTGGTCGGGGGTGAACTTCCCGTCAGAGCAGCTGCCCGCTCAGCAAGTTGCCTAGTTTTCGTAAGTATCATTAGACGGTCCGCTTGCGGGCCGTTTTTTTTTAGCTGTAAAGCTCAGTTGACAAAAAAGCGACCCTGCGGCAATTTAGCGCGCTGGAAACGAATGCGTACAGCGCGGTGGGGACAGTGAATGCGGCTCAAGATCGAATGCGAAGAGCGCCTGGGGATTTGTGCTGAGGTGCTGGATATTCTGGTGCAACACCAGATCGATCTCAGAGGCATCGAAATAGAACCCGCTGGCCGGATTTATCTGAATTTCCCGACGCTCGTGTTTGATGAATTTCAGCATCTGATGCCGGAAATCCGTTTGATACCCGGCATTCAGGACGTCTCCTTAATTCCTTATCTGCCTGGCGAACGCGAACAACAGGAAATGCAGACGTTGCTGAAAACGCTGCCCGAGCCGGTCGTTTCAATCGATAGCCAGGGCAGTGTGGTCATTGCCAATGAAGCCGCGCTCGATATTCTGCAATTGCCCGAAGCGGAAGTGCACGGCAAGTTGCTGAAGAACTGGGTCAAAGGGTTCAACTTCACCCACTGGCTGAATAGTGAACAACCCGGTGCGACCGCAGCGCATTTGCAACTGCGAGGTCGTACCTTTCTAGCCGATATTTATCCGATTCAGGTACCCAACGAAACCGATACCGAGCAAGACGATTACTTTGCCGGTGCGGTGATCACCTTTAAGTCGCCCGAGCGCCTGGGTCGTCAGATTACGGCTTATCAACAGCAGGCCGGCGAGTTTGAGTTGCTGATCGCTGAAAGCCAGCCGATGAAAAAGGTAATTCGTCAGGCTAAGCGCATGTCGGGTCTGGATGCGCCATTGTTGATCACTGGCGAAACCGGCACGGGTAAGGAGTTGCTGGCGAAATCTTGTCATCAGCACAGCCTGCGCAAAGACAAACCCTTGTTGGTGCTGAATTGTGCCGCCATGCCCGACAGCGTGGCTGAAAGCGAACTCTTTGGTTATGCCGCTGGCGCATTTGAAGGTGCGACTCAAGCGAAAAAAGGCATCGTCGAACTGGCCGAAGGTGGCACGGTGTTTCTCGACGAAATTGGCGATATGTCGAAGGTACTGCAATCGAAGTTTTTACGGCTGATGCAGGACGGCACTTATCGCCGGGTGGGTGACGAACAGGAATTTACCGCCGATGTCCGTATTATCTGCTCGACGCAAAAAGACCTGTTGGCACTGTGCCGTGACGGGACTTTCCGTGAAGATCTTTACTATCGATTGAACGTTCTGGCGCTGCACATTCCGGCTCTGCGCGACCGTAAAAACGATATTCTGCCGATGGCTGAGCGCTTTATTGCTCGCTTTGCTGAGCCCCAGCGCCGCCGGATTCGTATCTCACGCGCCTGTCAGAATGCGCTGCAGCAATATCCCTGGCCGGGAAATGTGCGGCAGATGGAAAATGCGTTGTTGCGCGCGGTTTCATTGGCGGAAGACGACGTTCTGGAACCCGAGCATTTGCAATTACCCAGTTATTCCAGTGGCTGGGGTTATGTCGATGAGCACTTTGAAGGCACGCTTGATGAAGTGATGAAACGCTTTGAATCCCAACTGCTGCGTCGACTGTATCCGGCTTATCCCAGCAGTCGGCAATTGGGAAAGAAACTGGGTGTTTCACACACGGCCATCGCTAATAAGTTGCGCGAGTACGGCATTGGCAAGCACAGTCGCACAGACTGAGTCAGCGACCAGGAGAAACCCATGAAATTCTATCATTATTGGCGTTCATCCGCGGCATACCGGGTGCGCATCGGTCTGGCACTGAAAGGCGTCGACGCGCAACAGGTTCCCATTGAGCTGCGCGCGGGTGAGCAGCACAGCACTGCTTATCGAGCGGTGAATCCGGCCGGTCTGGTGCCGTCTCTGGAATTAGAGCCTGGCTTGGTGCGGCAGTCGATGGCGATTCTGGAATACCTGGATGAGATTTATCCGAATCCACCCTTGTTGCCGAACGATCCAGTGGCAAGAGCTGACGTTCGCGCCTTGTGTCAGGACATCGGGTGCGACATCCATCCGTTGAATAATTTGCGGGTGCTTAACCGAGTGCGTTCACAGTTCCAGGCCAGCGAAGCCGAGGTCAGTGATTGGAATCGGCATTGGATTGAAACGGGTTTGAATGCGCTGGAAACCCAGGCGGCCTGCTTCGGCAGTGGTCAGTGGTTCTATCGCAATCAGCTGACCATGGTCGATGTGCTGCTGATTCCGCAGATGTATAACGCTGTGCGTAATGACATTGCGTTGGATGCCTGGCCGCGCTTGCAGCGCATCTATCAGCACGCTACCGCTCAACCGGCGTTTGTGCAGGCCGAGCCGAGTCGACATCAGCCAGAAGGCTGATCTTTGGAAGCCTGTTGAGCGGCACTGAGCACACCTCGCAGCAGGCGCAATTCTTTGGCGGTCGGCTGGGCACGACGAAACAGTGCGCGCAGATGATCCAGTGCCTGTCCTGGGTGGGCTGGGTTCAGAAAACCAATGTCGCCCAGTGTTTCGCCCAGATGATCGTAGAAACGTTCCAAATCAGCATGCAGTGGGTAGGGCGTTTCAATGTTATTGGCTGTTTCACTTTGCGCGGCTTTAAACACTTCGTAACTCAATAACTGGACCGCCTGACTGAGGTTCAACACCGGGTAGTCCGGGTTGGCGTCAATATTCACCTGGGCGTGGCAACGCTGAATGTCATCGTTGTGCAGGCCCATCCGTTCGCGGCCAAAGACCAGAGCAACCGGTGCATCGTGCTGGCGGGTTACGGCTTCTTGTCCACATGCTTCGGCTGACAGAGCCGGTAATCGAATACTGCGTTCGCGGGCGCTGGTGGCAACCACCAGACCACAATCGGCGATGGCTTCATCAAGGCTTGATACTACCCTGGCGTGATCGAGCAGATCGGTCGCCTGACCGGCCCGGTTGTACGCTTCATCCGAGGGGAAATCGATCGGATTAACCAGAACCAATTGCTCCAGCCCCATGTTTTTCATGGCGCGTGCGGCGGCACCAATGTTGCCAGGATGCCAGGTCTGGACCAGGACGATGCGGATATTGAGAGACATGAAAACGCCTTGGGGTTGATCACGGGGTCGCGCAGTTTAACACGGGCGTTGTCTCAATCATCCGGCTCATATACCCGGCGGCTGATACTCGGCCAACTGACAGCCGGCGATGCGCCATTCACCCTGGTTGGTTTCGCTGAGCACGTAGACCGCGAGGTATTGCTGATCGTCGTCGGTGCGGAGCCAGACCGGTAACATCCAGTTGTCTCCAGCGGCTTCCAGCTCTCTGAAGCGAATGACACTGAATTCGGTTAATGGCTGATACTGGCGCGCGATCATGGTGTAAAAACGATCGGCCGTCAGAAAGCGGCCTTTGATGTTGGGGTGCGCCCAGGCCCAGGCCGCTTCGGCATCGCCGCTGCGCAGTGCGCTCAGTTGCTGGGTGATCAGATTGCGGAATTGGTCTTCCAGGGCATTGTCACTGTCCTCAGCCTGGACGCCGGCTGCCAGTAGCTGGCAGCACAGCAGGAGGAGAAGCAGGGAACGCATGGCGGACTCCCGTTTAGGGTGGACCCATTCCCATACGCGCCCGGGTGAAAATTGGTTCAGCGCGCCCGGTTCAAGGGCATTTCCCGAACTCGGGCAGCAATGACGGCATTGTCTTTGATTTGCAGAATCTCGATCAGGTAGCGATCGATTTTAATCGACAGGTTGGCATCCGGAATGTCCTCGACGTGTTCCAGTACCAGGCCGTTCAGCGTTTTCGGGCCGTCAGTCGGTAGTTCCCAGGCCAGGGCGCGATTGATTTCACGGATGTTGGCGGTGCCGTCGATGACATAAGAACCATCTCGCTGCGGATGGATTTCTTTATTGGAGTTGGCAATGTCGGTGGTGAATTCGCCGACGATCTCTTCCAGCAAATCTTCCAGCGTTACCAAACCCTGAATGTCACCGTATTCGTCAACTACCAGTCCCATGCGCAATTGCTGGGTCTGGAAGTTGATCAACTGCGTATGCAGCGGGGTGTTTTCCGGCACGAAGTAGGGATCTTTCGCCGCTTTCGTCAGCATGACCTTGGAGGGTTCATCGGCGTAGAGGAATTCAGCCGCATCGCGGATGTGCAAAATGCCGATGACTTTATCCAGGTCGCCTTTGTAGAGCGGGAAGCGGGTGTAATCGGTGCGGCGAATCTGGTCGGCAATGGTGTCGACATCGGCTTCCATATCGACACCACTGACTTCATTGCGCGGCACCATGATGTCATCAACGGTGACGTTTTCCAGCTCAAGAATACCCAGCAGCATGTTCTGACGCTGCGGTGGCAGCATCTCGCCGGATTCGTTGACCAGAGTTTTTAATTCTTCTGCCGAGAGCGCATCGCTGCTGTCGCCGGTGCGGCCAACGCGGAACAGCCAGAACAGACTGTTAACGAAGAGGTTAACCAGCCAGATCGCCGGTGCCAGCGCGAACATCAAGGGCCGCAGTACAAAGGAGAACGGGAAGGCAATCTGTTCGGGATAGCGTTGTGCCAGCGTCTTGGGCGTGACTTCTGCGAAAATCAGTACCACCAACGTCAGCAATATCGTCGACAGCGCCAACGCCAGATCCTGCTGCGTTGGTAGCAGCCGAATAGCGATGATGGTGGCCAGTGAGGCCGCGGCAATATTGACCAGGTTGTTACCGATCAGAATGGTACTGATCAGACGGTCGGGCTTTTCCAGCAGACGTTGGGCCAGGCTCGCGGAGCGATGACCTTCGTTGGCCAGGTGACGGAGACGGTAGCGGTTGAGTGACAACATGCCGGTTTCCGAGCTCGAGAAGAAAGCGGAACAAAGCAGCAGCAGGCCCAGCAAGACAAAAAGCAGGCCTAGGGGGAGCTCGTTCAAGGGGTAAAAACCTCAGTCACCAATAGAAAGTGCTTTTTAGCGGCGCGGTCACCCCTCTGTCAAGCAATGCCGCGCGCTTTGATCGGATTTAGGCGTATTGATGCAATAAGTATTCAAGAACGAACTTAGAACCGAAGAAAGCCAGCATCAAAAACACAAATCCGAAGATCGTCAGTCGACTGGCTAAAGCACCGCGCCAACCCAGGTGAAAATGACCAAACAGCAAGGTGGCAAAAAAGCCCCAGGCCACCAGAGTCAGTACGGTTTTATGCATCAGATGCTGAGCGAAGATGTTTTCAATGAACAGCCCGCCAGAAATGATGGCTGCGGTCAGCAGAATAAAACCGATCATCAACCATTCAAACAACAGCCGTTCCATAGTCTGCAGCGGTGGCAGAAAACGGTTCAGCCGGCTGTCCAGAGCGTGGTTATGCAGTTGACGGTTCTGAGCACCGAGCAGCACGGCTAATAAGGTAGCGATGGTAATGACCGAATAAGCCAGCATCGACAGGAAAACATGCAAGACCACGCCGGTACGGTACAGGCGGGGAGAAGAGGCATCCGGTGCTAATACTGCGACAATCATAATCACTGCGGCTGCCGGAAGGGCGAACGCAAACAGACTGTGCAGCGGTTTTGACCAGCCGCTGATCAGTAAGGCGGAGATGACAAAAAAGGTGATAACGGAAGCCGCATTCAAAAAACTGATCTGTAAAGCGCCGGAAACCAGAATTTCTGACGCCAGTGTCGACAGGTGTGCCATGGCACCGATCACCGCTGGCCAGAACAACCACTGGCGATTCGGCAACTGCACACGATATAAGCCAGTCAGGGCGACCAGGCCACTGACGAGATAGCCCAGAATGGCAAGCCAGATCAGCATTCGGAAAGGTCCTCACAGTTCGGTCGCAACCGAAAGGGATACAGGATGACGAAGCCGCTAGTTTCGCACAAATGATAGCGGTTCCCAAACTCCACTTGAGGTTGCTTTGACCGTCACCATCATAGAGACGCAGCCGGTGCCCTGTTATACTGCCGAATCTTTTGAATCCCCACGGAAAGCGAGATGTTTAAGAGCCTCACCGACCGTCTTTCCCAGACGCTGAAACAAATTTCCGGTCAGTCCAAACTGACCGAAGACAACATCAAGGCCACACTGCGCGAAGTGCGGATGGCATTGCTCGAAGCGGATGTTGCATTACCCGTCGTTAAAGATTTTATCGATGGCGTGCGTGAGCGCGCGGTTGGTCAGGAAGTCTCTCAGGCGCTGAATCCAGGCCAGCAATTCCTCAAGGTGGTGCAATCCGAACTTGAGCGGGTGATGGGCGAAACCGGCGAGCCATTAGCGCTGAACACCCAGCCGCCAGCGGTTATTTTGATGGCCGGTCTGCAAGGTGCGGGTAAAACCACCACCGTTGCCAAGCTGGCGCGCTTCTTAAAAGAACGCGAGAAAAAGAAAGTCATGGTGGTCTCGGCCGACGTTTACCGGCCGGCGGCGATCAAACAGCTGGAAACCCTGGCTGGTGAAGTCGGCGCGCTGTTCCATCCCAGCGATGAAAAACAGAAACCGGTGGCGATTGCCAAGGGCGCCATCGATGCCGCTCGCAAGCAGGCGGTGGATGTTGTCTTGGTCGATACCGCCGGTCGCCTGGCTGTCGACAGCGAGATGATGGATGAGATCAAGGCGCTGCATAAAGCAGTGAAGCCGATCGAAACGCTGTTCGTCGTCGATGCCATGACCGGTCAGGACGCCGCCAACACCGCCAAGGCGTTCAGTGATGCCCTGCCGTTGACGGGTGTAGTGCTGTCGAAAACCGATGGTGATGCCCGCGGCGGTGCGGCCTTGTCGGTGCGTCATATTACCGGCAAACCGATCAAGTTTATGGGGGTCGGTGAAAAAGCCGATGCCTTGGAACCGTTCTACCCAGACCGCGTCGCTTCGCGCATTCTCGACATGGGCGACGTGATGTCGCTGATCGAAGAAGTCGAGCGCAAGGTTGATAAAGACAAAGCCGAGCAACTTGCCAAGAAGCTGCAGAAAGGCAAAGGCTTTGATCTGGAAGACTTTCGCGAGCAACTGCGCCAGATGGACAATATGGGCGGCATGATGGGTATGGTCGACAAACTGCCGGGCATGGGCCAGATGGGCGCTGCAGTCAGTCAGATGCAGGGTGCGGAAAAGCAGTTTAAGCAGATGGGCGTGATTATTGATTCGATGACGCCGCTGGAACGTCGCTTCCCGGATAAGATTAACGGCTCACGCAAACGCCGTATCGCAGCGGGTTCCGGTACGCAGATTCAAGACATTAACCGTTTGCTCAAGCAGCACAAAAACATGTCCAAGATGATGAAAAAAGCCGGCAAGAAGGGCGGTATGGCCAAGATGATGCGCGCCATGGGCGGCGGTCAGATGCCTGGCGGTGGTCAAATGCCCGGTGGCGGTTTGCCACCCGGTGGTTTCCCCGGTGCGGGTGGCCGCGGTCCTTTCGGTTAATTCTAACCTCTGACGGGGTCGTCCGACCCCCGTCATCCTTGCTTTTTGAACTCTCAAACGTATAATTTCGCGGCCTTGAAAACCGGGGTGGGCCTGGTTTTCGTTTCACTTTGGGTTAGGAAAGCGGTTTTCGAACGGTCTTTCCGCATTCAGAGGTAATCCCTCTGGAGATCCAAAACGGCAGGTGATTTCAAAGCTTGCCCGCAACAGGAGGACGCGAATGGTCGTCATTCGACTCTCACGGGGTGGTTCCAAGAAGCGCCCGTTTTACCACATTACCGTCGCTGACAGCCGCAACGCCCGCGATGGCCGTTTCATCGAGCGCGTTGGCTTTTTCAACCCTATCGCTCGTGGCCAGGAAGAACGCCTGCGCGTCGCCCTGGAGCGGGTAGAGTACTGGCAGGGCAAAGGTGCACAGACGTCTGATCGTGTCGCCCAGCTGTTGAAAGACTATCAGAAGGCCCAGGCCTGATTCGTACGACAAGGCCTGAATGATGACGCCGGAAACACCGGACAAGATGGTTGTCCTGGGTAAAGTCTCATCGGTGTACGGTATTAAAGGATGGGTGAAAATCTATTCTTACACCGAACCGATGGATCGCATCCTCGAGTATGGCGAGTGGATGCTGAACCTGGGTGGCAACTGGACCCACGTCGAAATCGACAAGGGACGCAGTCACGGCAAGGGCATGGTTGCCCATATCGCCGGCTGCGATGACCGCGACGAAGCCCGCCGCTACTGCGGAGCCGACATCGCTGTCCCGGAGGAGTTTTTGCCGGAACTGCCTGAAGGTGAGTACTACTGGTACGAACTGGAAGGTTTGAAGGTTGAAAACGCCACGGGCGTCAGACTGGGTAAAGTGGATCATTTAATGAGTGCGGGCGGCGGCAACGATGTATTGGTCGTCAAAGGCGATGCCGACAGTGTTGATCGTCAGCAGCGTTTAATCCCGTACGTACCGGATGTCTACGTCCAGGATATCGATCTCGAAGCAGGTCGCATTCTGGTCGACTGGGACCCGGAATTTTGACAACGGAACTGTCTCGAACAGCCGAACCGAAAGCTTGGTTCGGGCTGGTCAGCCTTTTTCCGGAGATGTTCGAACCGTTTTTACGGCAAGGCGTCATCGGAAGGGCGGTGCAAAACGGGTTGATTGAAGTCGGGTTATGGAACCCGCGCGATTACACCCACGACAAGCACCGTACCGTGGACGACCGACCGTTTGGCGGTGGCCCCGGAATGCTGATGAAGGTGCAGCCATTGCGCGACGCCATTCAGGCCGCCAAGGCCTCCAGCGGCAATCAGGCAAAGGTGATCTACCTTTCGCCACAAGGCCGCCGGCTGGACCAAAACGGGGTGAATGAACTGCGCAATCACCGTCACCTGATTTTCGTCTGTGGCCGCTACGAAGGCATTGACGAAAGAGTCATCGAGACGGAAGTGGATGAAGAGTGGTCGCTGGGCGATTTTGTACTCAGCGGCGGCGAACTGGCCGCTCAGGCGTTTATCGACGCCATTGGTCGTCAGGTTCCCGGCGTATTGGGGCACGAAGCCTCTGCCGAGGAAGATTCATTCACCGATGGGTTGTTGGATTGTCCGCATTACACCAGGCCTGAAGTATTGGATGGCCGAGCGGTGCCGCCGGTTTTGCTCAGTGGTCACCACGACGACATTCGTCGCTGGCGATTGCAACAAGCATTAGGGCGCACCTGGCAAAGAAGACCGGACCTGTTGGCTGATAAGATACTTAACGCAGAACAGCAGGCGCTTTTGGATGAGTTTTTGACTCGCGCGATAGATCAGGAGCGGAGTGATGAGCAATAGCAATTTGATTATTCAGCAGCTTGAAGCTGAACAGATGAATAAAGAAATCCCGGCCTTTGGCCCGGGTGACACTGTCGTTGTACAGGTCAAAGTAAAAGAAGGTGACCGTGAGCGTCTGCAGGCGTTCGAAGGTGTGGTCATTGGTAAGCGTAACCGGGGTTTGAACTCCGCTTTCACCGTTCGCAAAATTTCCAGCGGTGTTGGCGTTGAGCGTACCTTCCAGACTTACTCACCGTTGGTTGACAGCATTGAAGTCAAGCGTCGCGGTGCGGTTCGTCAGGCCAAGCTGTACTACTTGCGTGAGCGTTCTGGTAAGTCTGCTCGCATCAAGGAACGCATCGACCGCAAAGGCTAAGCCTGGATCGATGTTTCCCAAAAAGCAGCTTCGGCTGCTTTTTTTATGGCTGTCATCTGTGGTGATGCAGTGAAACAGCTTCTTGCAAAAAAATCACAGAGCGAATTTGGGCGCAAAGCCCATAACGGCGGGCTTCGCGTTGACAGCAGCCAGCCCCCTCAGTATGTTTCGCTCAGCATTCTTCCGGCATTTTGCCGGGCGCGATCCAACCTTGAATAAGAGAGGCAGGTTTTGAAATCAGTCAATGTGGGACTCTGTGGTCTGGGCACCGTCGGCAGCGGCACCTTTAATGTCATGCGTCGGAACCTGGAAGACATTGCTCGTCGAGCTGGTAAGCCGGTGCGAATTACCCACGTTGGTGCCCGTCGCGATCACCCGGACTGCGAACTGGGTGATGTTCAGGTATCGCGCGACATCTTCGAGGTCGCTCGCGATCCGAATGTTCATATTCTGGTCGAACTGATTGGTGGTGAAGAGGTTGCCAAAGCGCTGGTGCTTGAAGCCATTGCCCACGGCAAGCACATCGTCACAGCCAACAAGGCGATGATTGCCAAACACGGCAACGAGATTTTTAAAGCCGCCGAAGCCCAGGGCGTGGTCGTGACCTATGAAGCGGCGGTCGCCGGTGGCATTCCGATCATCAAAGGCATTCGTGAAGGTCTGGTCGCCAACGACATTAAATGGCTGGCCGGCATCATCAACGGTACCGGAAACTTTATTCTCACCGAGATGCGAGAAAAGGGTCGGATGTTTGATGATGTGCTCAAGGAGGCGCAGGCCTTGGGTTATGCTGAAGCCGATCCGACCTTCGATGTGGAAGGCATCGACGCAGCGCACAAGCTGACCATTCTGGCGTCCATCGCCTTCGGTATTCCGCTGCAGTTCGAGAAGGTCTACACCGAAGGCATCAGCCGCATTACCCGCGAAGATGTTCAGTATGCCGAAGAGCTGGGTTATCGCATCAAGCATCTGGGCTTCAGCCGCAAAACGTCCGAAGGTGTTGAGCTGCGTGTGCATCCGACACTGGTACCGGAAAAGCGTTTGCTGGCCAACGTTAATGGCGTACTGAATGCCGTACTGGTGGAAGGAGACGCCGTCGGTCCGACGATGTACACCGGACCGGGTGCGGGTTCTGAGCAAACCGCGTCGTCGGTTATTGCGGACATCGTCGATATCGCCCGCGAGATTGATAATGCCGGAAACGTGCCGCATCTGGGTTACAGCGTTGAAACCGAAAACCTGCCGGTGCTGCCGGTCAGTGAAATCGAAACGTCCTATTACCTGCGCATCACCGTGCGTGATGAAGTCGGTCAGATGGCCAAGATTGCGCAGGTGTTGAGTGATAACGGCATTAATATTGAAGCCATCATTCAGAAAGAGCCGGAAGACGAAGCGGCCGTTGTTCCGCTGATTCTGCTGACGCATAACGTGCGTGAAAAGCGCATGGATAAAGCCATTGAGCAGCTCGAAGCATTGGATTCCGTACCGCGCCCGGTGGTTCGGATTCGGGTAGAGCAATTAGACGGCTAACCAAAAGAATATAAAGAGAGAAGCAGCGTGAAATACATCAGCACCCGGGGCCAGGCTCCGACTCTGGAATTCGAAGACGTTTTGCTGACGGGGCTGGCCAGCGATGGTGGTTTGTACGTTCCGGAAACGTTGCCGCAATACAGCCAGGATGCAATCCGCTCCTGGCGCGGATTGCCGTATCACGAACTGGCGTTTCGCATCATTCAGCCGTTCGTTGCCGGTGCTGTCAGCGATGATGAACTGGCAACCATGCTTAAGGAAACTTACGGCGTTTTTGGCCATAAAGCCGTAGCACCGTTGGCGCAGATTGATCACAACGAATACGTGCTGGAGTTGTTCCAGGGCCCAACGCTGGCGTTTAAAGATTTTGCGTTGCAACTGCTGGGTCGTTTGCTCGATGTGACGCTGGCGAAACGAGGTGAGCGCGCGGTGATTGTAGGCGCGACGTCTGGCGATACCGGCTCGGCAGCCATTGAAGGCTGTAAGCGCTGCGACAACATCGACATCTTTATCCTGCATCCGCATCAGCGCGTGTCCGAAGTGCAGCGCCGCCAGATGACGACTGTTGTAGGCGACAACATTCATAACATCGCCATCGAAGGCAATTTCGACGATTGCCAGTCGATGGTTAAAGCCAGCTTTGGGGATCAATCTTTTCTGCGTGGTGAGCGCCGTTTAGTCGCGGTCAATTCGATCAACTGGGCGCGCATAATGGCGCAGATCGTCTACTACTTTTATGCAGCGCTTAACCTCGGTGGGCCGGATCGTCAGGTGGCTTTTTCGGTGCCGACCGGTAACTTCGGCGACATCTTTGCCGGCTATCTGGCCAAGAAAATGGGATTGCCGATCGGTCAGTTGGTGGTCGCTACCAATCAGAACGACATTCTGCACCGGGTGCTCAGCAAGAACCTCTACGAGAAACAGCCGTTGGCGCATACCTTGTCGCCATCGATGGATATTGTGGTGTCGTCCAACTTCGAACGACTGCTGTTTGATCTGTACGACCGTGATGGCGCCAGCCTGAGCACGCTGATGGATAAACTGAATAACGAAAACGTCAGCCTTGACGAAGCGCGCTTGGCCCGCGCCCGCGAATTGTTCGACAGCCATGCGCTGGATGATGCGGGGACCGTCGACACCATTCGCAGTGTGCATGCCGACACCGGTTATCTGCTCGATCCGCATACGGCTATTGGTGTGGCCGCAGCGAGAGCGACGCGACGCAGCGATATTGATCCGATGATCACATTGGGCACGGCGCACCCGGTCAAGTTTGCCGATGCGATCGAACAAGCCGGACTGCAATCGCCGGAATTACCGCATCATCTGAGCGATTTGATGCAGCGTTCGGAGCGCTACAGCGTCTTACCGGCGGATCTCGCCAAGGTGCAAGCCCACATTGCCGATACCGTGTTCGGTTGATGTTTTGAGTGCCGATCTACCGGCCATCAGTGAACGAACGCTGGCGGAAGGGCCAGCGGTTCACGATCATCCCTTGCTCGACCGGCTGTACCGCGCTCGCGGAGTAACCGCAGCGGTCGAGCTCGACTCCCAACTGAAACACCTGCTGCCCTGGCAATCGCTTAAGGGCATCGACGCGGCTGTCGATTTGTTGCAACAGGCGTTGCAGCACCGCTGGCGGGTGTTGATCGTGGGTGATTACGACGTCGATGGCGCGACCAGTACGACGCTGGCGGTCGAAGCTCTGAGCGCTTTTGGCCTGGACGTCGATTTTCTGCTGCCCAATCGCTTCGAATACGGTTATGGGTTATCTCCGGAAATCGTCGAATTGGCGTTGCAACAAGCGCCGGACCTGATCATTACGGTCGATAACGGCATCGCCAGTCTGGATGGCGTGGCGGCGGCGAAAGCCGCGGGCGTTAAAGTCTTGGTCACCGATCACCATTTGCCCGGCGAGCAATTGCCCGACGCCAATGCCGTGCTCAATCCCAATCAACCCGGCTGTAAATTTCCATCTAAGGCGGCCTGCGGCTGCACGGTGATGTTTTATCTGCTGATTGCCTGGCGCGCGCGATTGCGCGAATCCGGCTGGTTTGAGCAGGGGCACCGCGAACCCGCATTGGCCGATTGGCTCGATTTGGTGGCGTTGGCCACGGTTGCCGATGTGGTGCCGCTGGATGCCAACAATCGTCGCCTGGTGCAGCAAGGCTTGGCGCGCATTCGGGCGGGTCGTGCCCGGCCAGGCATCCTGGCGTTATTTGAAGTCGCCGGACGCGACTGGCGCCATGCTCGCAGTCAGGATTTCGGTTTTGTGGTCGGTCCGCGTTTGAACGCAGCAGGCCGGCTGGACGATATGACGGTCGGTGTTCAAACCCTGCTGGCACGTGACCCGGCGCAGGCACGCCAGCGCGCTGCTGAACTGGATGCGCTCAATCGCGAGCGGCGTTCCATCGAACGCTCCATGTTGGTCGATGCCGAGCGCTATCTCGACGATCTCAGCGATTTAGAAAACCGCAATGGACACGTGTTGTTTGAAGCCGATTGGCACGAAGGTGTGATCGGTATTTTGGCATCGCGGGTTAAAGATCGAGTGCATCGTCCGGTGATCGCTATGGCCGCCAGCGATAATGGGCTGCTTAAAGGGTCGGCGCGATCCATTGCCGGTTTTCATCTGCGCGATGGTCTGGATTGGATGGCCAGTCAGTGCCCGGGTTTGTTGCGCAAGTTTGGTGGGCACGCCATGGCCGCCGGGTTAACCATTGAAGCAGAGCGTCTGGACGAATTACGCCAGTGGTTTGATCGGGCGGTCAGTGAGCTGTGCGAGCCAGAAGCGTTGATTCCAACCATCGTGACCGATGGCGAACTGCAGGCAGCGGAGTTGAATCTGGAAACTGCTCTGTTGCTCGAAACCGCTGGACCTTGGGGCCAGAATTTCCCGGAACCGCGTTTTCACGGCCGCTGGCGTATCGAAAGCCAGCGCATCGTAGGTGAGCATCATCTAAAACTGGAATTGAGTGATCCGAACGGCCAGGTGGTCGACGCTATTGCCTTTAATATCGAACCCTCAATCTGGCCAACGCAAAAACCCTATCTGGATGGCGTCTATCAATTGCAGTGCAATCGATATCGCGGTCGCGAAAGCGTACAACTGGTTTTTAACGACCTCGCACCGCGCGATTAATCACTACCTAAGGCATTGAATTTTCGATAAAATACGCCGCCCGAAATCGGCAAACCCTGCTTTTTTGCAAATGGAGCGGCCCGTGGAAATCAATCCGATCAAAGAACAGATCAAAGACCTTCAGGCGCGCACCGACGTGCTTAGGGGGTACCTTTGACTTCGATGTAAAGCAAGAACGCTTAGACGAAGTCGAACGTGAACTGGCCCAGCCGGACGTCTGGAATGAACCCGAACGTGCCCAGGCCCTGGGGCAGGAACGCAGTAACCTCAGCACCATTGTCACCACACTGACGCGTCTGATCGATGGCACTCGTGATGCCGGCGATTTGTTGGATATGGCTGCCGAAGAAGACGATGCCGGCACCGTGGCCGATATTCAGGCGGATTTAAATGCCATGGAAGCCGAGCTTGAAACGCTCGAATTCCGTCGTATGTTCAGCGGCGAAATGGATGCCACCAACGCCTATTTGGATATTCAGGCGGGTTCTGGCGGTACCGAAGCGCAGGATTGGGCAGAAATGCTGCTGCGCATGTATCTGCGCTGGGCTGAAGAAAAAGGTTTCAAAGCCGAATTGATGGAAGCCTCCGCCGGTGAAGTGGCCGGTATTAAGTCGGCGACCATTCGCATTGAAGGGGAATACGCCTTTGGCTGGCTGCGCACCGAAACCGGCGTCCATCGCCTGGTGCGCAAATCGCCCTTCGATTCGGGCAACCGTCGCCATACGTCCTTTACCTCGGTGTTTGTCTCGCCGGAAGTTGATGACAGCTTCGAAGTGGAAATCAACCCGGCCGATCTGCGTATCGACGTTTACCGCGCTTCCGGTGCCGGTGGTCAGCACGTTAACCGGACCGAATCGGCGGTGCGGATTACCCACTTGCCCACCAACATTGTGGTGCAGTGTCAGAACGACCGGTCACAGCACAAAAACAAAGACCAGGCGATGAAACAGCTGAAAGCTAAGCTGTACGAATTCGAGATGATGAAACGCAACGAAGCCGCCCAGGCGGTGGAAGACTCGAAATCGGACATCGGCTGGGGCAGTCAGATTCGTTCTTACGTGCTCGACGATTCGCGCATCAAGGATCTGCGCACCGGCGTGGAAACGCACAACACCCAGGCGGTACTCGATGGTGCCCTGGATCAATTCATCGAAGCGTCTCTGAAGAAGGGGCTCTGAAACCGTGCCCGGTGCCCGCACGCCGGGCACCCCGACAGTGGACTGACAGAAGATGACCGATAACCAAATCGATAACCAAACCGCAACGGACGAAAACCATCTGATTGCCGAGCGCAAACAGAAACTGGCTGACCTGGCTGCCAGCCGGCCGCAGGCGTTTCCGAACGATTTCCGCCGCGAGCAGATGGCCGGTGATCTGCAGTCGCAGTATGGCGACCTGGACAAAGAAGCGGTCGAAGCGGAAGACGTCAGCGTGGCCGTTGCCGGTCGTGTGATGCGTCGCGGCGGACCTTTTATTGGCCTGCGTGACAGCAGTGGCCGTATACAGGCCTATCTGCCCAAGCTGTTGCAGAAAGAAAGCCAGGACTGGCAGTTGCTCGACATCGGCGACATCGTCGGTGTGCGCGGCAAGCTGGCCAAATCGGGAAAGGGCGAACTCTATGTCTCGGTTGAATCACTCGACAACCTGACCATCCTGACCAAGTCGCTGCGGCCGCTGCCCGATAAATTCCATGGCCTGGCCGATCAGGAAATGAAGTATCGCCAGCGTTATGTTGACCTGATGATCAGTGACGATACCCGCCGAGTGTTTGAAGTGCGCACGGGCATCGTCAACGGCATTCGCCGGTTTTTGACCGAGCGTGGATACATGGAAGTCGAAACGCCCATGTTGCAGGTGATTCCCGGCGGCGCTACCGCCAAGCCGTTTGTCACTCACCACAACGCCATGGACATCGACATGTACCTGCGCATTGCGCCGGAACTCTATCTGAAGCGACTGGTGGTGGGTGGTTTCGAGAAGGTGTTCGAGATCAACCGTAACTTCCGCAACGAAGGCGTCTCGACGCGACACAACCCCGAATTCACCATGCTCGAGTGGTATCAGGCGTACGCCACCTATCACGACCTGATGGATTTGACCGAAGCCATGCTGCGTGAGATTGCGCAGAAAGTGCTGGGTACGACCGAGCTGCATTATCAGGGCAAGACATTCGATTTGGGCGCGGCCTTCGAGCGCTTGACGATGTTCGATGCCATCCTCAAATACAACCCGGATTTGTCGGCCACTGATATCGACAAGCGCGATGCGGCGGTAGCCGTGGCCAAGCGTCATGGCATTGAAGCGCAACCCGGTTGGGGATTGGGCAAACTGCAGACCGAGATATTCGAAGCCACCGTTGAAGAAAAACTCGATGGTCCGGTGTTTATTACCGCTTATCCGGCCGAAGTATCGCCGCTGGCGCGTCGTAATGACGACAACCCGGAGGTCACCGACCGTTTCGAGTTCTTCCTTGGCGGCCGCGAAATTGCCAACGGCTTCTCGGAGCTGAACGACCCCATCGATCAAGCTGAACGCTTCCGAGCCCAGGTCGATGCCAAGGACGCCGGTGACGACGAAGCCATGTTTTATGACGACGATTACATCAACGCCCTGGAGTACGGCTTGCCGCCTACGGCAGGTGAGGGCATCGGTATCGATCGATTGGTGATGTACTTCACCGATTCACCTTCGATCAAAGACGTCATCCTTTTTCCACATATGAAACCCCGCAGTGCGGGCGAATAACCCAGGAGACAGTGAATGCTAGACCCGGATCTGGATAAGAAAATTCAGGAACACGAAGCCAAGATCGAAGAATTGCGCAAGCAAAAAGAAGCCCAGGCCAAACGGATGGAAGGCTTCGAGCAGTATCAGGAAGAAGTGCGTAAGTTGTTCGACGAGTACGGCATCTCCGAATACGACATCTTCACGGCCCGTTCGAAAGCGATCATTGAATGGGTTAAGGCTCAGGGTAAGAAGGCTGACAAACCGGAATTCTACGAAGAGCTGCAAGCGTATTTCGCTCGTGTCGGTGGTGTTAAAGGCGCTCGCAAGAAGGCTGCCAAAGCTTCTACTGGTCCGAAGCTGGCAATCGGCACCTATGAAAATCCGAACACCGGTGAGCGTGTCGAGAAGAAACGCCGCAATCCCAAGCCGTTGGACGTGTGGATTGAAGAGCACGGTATCGACACCGTTCAGGGCTGGTTGGTCGACTAAGACGTTGCCCTTGCTCAAAGCCGGCTGAATGCCGGCTTTTTTGTGCGCGTCCGTTGGCATTATTGCGTCATAAAAACGGACGCCCTTGACGCTCAGGCGTGACAAAAATATGAATGATTACAAATTGATACAAACTTGACGTAAGGCGTGGCTTGAAGCGATATGAAAAAGAGTTTAGGCAATCTATCCCCAAGCTGGTGTGCGGTTGAGTGGAACACTGCTTTGGGCCTCTGAGTCAATACGCACTTGGATATTTTATATGCTGAAAACCTGTAACCTATTGATATTAAAAGAAAAATAAACATAGTTTAAATTTTGATCAATTTATGGCAATACCGTTACGATGGTAGCTGAGGCCACCTTAAACAGTTTTTTTCACAGAGATATCCACAGATTTTGTGGACACTCTTCGCTAGCCCTGATGGGCTCAGGGTTTCGGTAACCTTGTGAACAGTGTCAAGCTGACGGCGCGATGAAAGGCGGATATACAATGATCGAAATCGGGTCGAGATTCGGCGGCCAGGAGCAACTTTGGTGCGGCTTTCAAACAGCGTGACGATCAGCAATTGATTTGCCGGCCCATGGCCCCACTTTCGAGTCGACTTTGCAGTTGGACTCAAATGCATGACTGATCAAGATCCACATCAACCTGAAATAATCAGCCGCGGTTCTGCCCTGGTCCCCAGTGATGAACAACTCCCCGATAAACTCTATCTGATCCCGGTCCAAAACCGACCCTATTTCCCCGCTCAGATCATGCCAATCATGGTGCAGGCCGATGCCTGGCGGGAAACGCTGGAGCGGGTCAGCAACACACCGCACAAGTTGCTCTGCCTGTTCCACCTTGATGACTTTGAGGCCCATTCGATCCGACGCGATCAACTGCCGCTTACTGGCACCGTGGTGCGGGTTCACCAGGTGCGTGAGCGCGATGGAGCCATTCACTTTATCGCCGAAGGGCTGCGCCGGGTGCAGATGCGTTCCTGGTTATCGCGTAAGCCGCCGTATCTGATGGAGGTCGCCTACCCGACGGAACCGCAAGAGTCGGAAAGCGAAGTGCGTGCCTATGCCATGGCCTTGATCGGCGCCATTAAAGAGCTGTTGCCAATCAATCCGCTCTATTCGGAAGAGTTGAAGCAGTACCTGAATCGGTTCAGTCCGAATCAGCCGTCACCACTGGCCGACTTTGCTGCGGCCATTACCTCAGCCGATACCGATGCGCTTCAGGACGTGCTCGATACGCTGCCGTTGCTGGCGCGCATGGAAAGGGTGCTGGCCTTGTTGAAGCGCGAACTGGAAGTGGCGCGCTTACATCAAGAGATTAACGATCAGGTTAATCAGGAGATGTCTGAGCATCAGCGTGAGTTCTTTTTGCGCGAGCAGTTGAAGTACATCCAGAAAGAGCTGGGCATCAGCAAGGATGATCGTCAGAGCGATGCCGACGAATTCCGTCAGCGCCTGGAAGACAAAACCGTACCGCCCGAGGCGATGAAGCGCATCGACGAGGAGCTGCATAAGTTGTCCATGCTGGAAACCGGGTCGCCTGAATACGGGGTGACTCGGAATTATCTGGATTGGGCAACGCAAATTCCCTGGGGCCACTACAGCGAAGACAAGCTGGATCTTCAGCGCGCCCGTAAAGTGCTCGACAAACATCATTCGGGCCTGGAAGACGTTAAAGAGCGCATCCTGGAATTTTTGGCGGTGGGCGCCTATAAGGGCGAAATCGCCGGATCCATTGTGCTGTTAGTCGGTCCGCCCGGGGTGGGTAAAACCTCCATTGGCCGGGCGGTGGCTGACAGTCTGGGGCGTCCGTTCTATCGCTTCAGCTTGGGGGGTATGCGCGATGAGGCTGAGATTAAAGGCCATCGTCGCACCTACATTGGTGCCATGCCGGGCAAGTTTGTCCAGGCGCTGAAAGACGTCGATGTCATGAACCCGGTCATCATGCTGGATGAGATTGATAAAATCGGCGCGTCCTATCAAGGCGACCCGGCGTCGGCGTTGCTGGAAACCCTCGATCCGGAACAAAACAGTCAATTTCTGGATCACTATCTGGATCTGCGTCTGGATCTGTCGAAGGTGCTCTTTGTGTGTACCGCCAATCAGCTCGACACCATCCCGCCAGCCTTGCTCGACCGCATGGATGTGATTCGCCTGTCCGGTTATCTGGCGGAAGAAAAGCTGGATATTGCCAGCCGTCATCTGTGGCCACGCCAGCTGGAGCGCGCTGGCGTTGATAAAAAGCAACTGAAAATCAGCCGGAAGGCGTTGCGTCAGGTGATCGAAGGCTACGCCCGTGAAGCGGGTGTGCGGAATCTTGAGAAGCAGCTGGCCAAGATCATTCGCAAGTCGGTAGTGCGTCTTTTGGAAGCACCGGACAGTGCGATACAGGTCCAGCCGGAAGACCTGCCCGGATTACTGGGTACGCCGGTGTTCCGGCACGAGAAACGACTCAAAGGCGTGGGCGTGGTGACGGGTCTGGCGTGGACCTCGATGGGCGGTGCCACCTTGCCGATCGAAGTGACACGCGTGCACGATTATCAGCGGGGCCTGAAGCTGACGGGCAAACTGGGTGACGTGATGCGCGAGTCCGCTGAAATCGCCTACAGCTTCGTTGTGGCAAATGCACAGCGTTACGGCGGCAATGCTGAGCTGTTTAAGCAAAGCCTGATTCACGTCCACGTGCCCGAAGGCGCGACACCGAAAGATGGACCCAGCGCGGGCGTAACCTTGTCCACCGCGCTATTGAGTCTGGCTTTGAACAAGGCGCCGCCGGCGGGCCTGGCGATGACCGGAGAAATCACCTTGACCGGTGAAGTGCTGGCCGTGGGTGGTATTCGTGAGAAAGTCATTGCGGCGCGGCGTCAGGGCATTCGCAAACTGATTCTGCCGGAACCTAACCGCGGTGATTTTGACGAGCTGCCTGCTTACCTGAAGAAAGGTTTGACGGTGACCTTTGCCGATCATTTTGATCAGGTGGTGCAGGGCGTTTTTGGGTAGCTTGCAATCGGTCTTAACCAGGGTTCCTTCGTTTGGATTCAAACGGTTCAGCCAGGGTTAAGACCGGCGGCACTAGAGTCAGCGTCAGAAACACAGAAACCGGCTTTAATCCGGAAATGCTGGAGACGCACATGAAAACCATCCGTTTGTTGACTCTGACCCTGGCGCTGGGTGCCAGCAGTGCCGCCATGGCGGATCACTATCGCGACCATTATCGCTACAGTGATCGTCAGCATTTCTACGCTGATGCCCGGGTGGTATACGCCGAGCCCATCTATGAAACCTACTATTACCGCGACAGTGGCTCGCGATATGAAATCTGCCGCACTCGGGATGTCGAAGTTGAACGCTATACGCAGAACAACGGCAATCCCGGTGCAGCTATTATTGGCGGTGCTCTGGGTGCAACGGTCGGTTCCAATGCCGGCCATTCGCCTGAATCGCAGATATTCGGTGCGATTGCCGGCGGCATCATTGGGGGTGCCATTGGCCACGAGCTCGGCGGTGGCAAAGAAACCGTGGTGCGTTACCGCACTGAGCGTCAATGTGAAGTCGAATACCGCCATCATCGCCGCGAGTTGATAGGCTATGAAGTTCGCTACCGGTACAATGGTCGAGAATTCACCACCATCATGGATCGTCATCCCGGCCGCTACGTTCAACTGGAGGTCGAGGTGACGCCGAGATAATAACAATGAGGCACACCTACCCATGTTGAGGTTGCTCGGGCTGACCCTGGCCACCGCCCTGTATACCGTCATGCTGACCGCACCGGTCAGCGCCGAAAACCATCCCTGTACCGGAGCCGGATTACCTTTGACGACAGAGGGCGCTGTCGTGCAAGCGGCTGAGTGCCTCTACAGTGGTCGGGTGGTGAAGGTTGAGCGCGCCGGCAGCGGCAGTAATTGGGTGTATCGACTGCGTATTTTGCTTGAAGGCGGTCGGGTACGTTCTGTGGATTTTGATCCCGCCAGCGGTCAGCCCGTTAATCCGGCGGACCGACCCTGATCACACCAGGAGAGAAAGATGCGCTTATTGATCGTCGAAGATGAGGCTGGGCTGCGCGAACACCTGCAGCAGGGTTTCAAGAAGGAAGGGTTCGCGGTTGATCTGAGTGTCGATGGCCGCGATGGCCTGTTTATGGCGCGTGAGCACGATTACGACGTGGCGGTCGTGGATCTTGGTTTACCGGAACTGGATGGCATCGAATTGATCAAGCAGGCGCGCGCAGCGGGCCGTGGATTTCCCATCCTGATACTGACCGCACGCGGCCATTGGCAGGATAAAGTGACTGGCCTCGAAGCCGGTGCGGATGACTACTTGGCCAAGCCCTTTGTGTTTGCCGAGTTGCTGGCCCGTGTCAAAGCGTTGGTGCGGCGCAGCGTTGGCATGGCATCGCCGTCGTTGAGTGTCGGCATCTATGAGCTCGATACCGCCAGTAAAACCCTGAATGTCGAGGGTCAGTCCGTCGAACTGACCAGCTTTGAATACAACACCCTCGAATATTTGATGCTGCACCGCGACAAAGTGGTGTCCAAAGCAGAACTGACGGATCACCTCTACGAGCAGGATTTTGACCGCGACAGTAACGTCATCGAAGTCTTTATCCGCCGGTTGCGCAAAAAGCTGGATCCCGAAGGCGAGCGCAACCCCATCCTGACCCAACGAGGTCTGGGTTATCGCTTTAACGCTGATGCCAGCTAAGCCAAGCCGTCCCACCTACTCATTGCGTCGGCGCCTGTTGGTGTCGGCGACCGTTGTGTTGCTGTTGTTTCTGGGTATTACGGGTCTGGCGTTGGATCGAGCGGTCGAGCGCAGCCTGGTGACCGGGCAGTCAGAGCGTTTGTTTCTGCGTGTGCTGAACTTGCTGGCGGAATCGGAGCTCAACGGTAACGATTTCTGGTTGCCGACCTATCTGGCTGAAGAACGCTATAACTCACCTGAATCGGGCTTGGTCGCTTTGGTCCTCAATGAGCAGCGGCAAATCGTCTGGGAAAGTTTGTCCAGCCAATGGTTTGAACAACTCGACTGGGTTCGTAATCAGCCGGATGTTCCCCCGGGCGAGGAAGAATTTGGTAATTATGGTGGGTACGTTTACGAACGTTACGCGGTGCTCTGGGAAGGCCTTAATGGCGACACGCCCCGGTTTGAATTTTGGGTGTTAGAAGATGCCGCGCCACTGCAGCAGACGCTGCAAGCCTTTCGTAATCAGCTTTGGGGCGGGCTGGGTGCGGTGACCATGGCACTGTTAGTGACGCTCTGGCTGGTGGCTCGCTGGGGCCTGGCGCCGTTGCGTCAGGTCGCGCTGAACCTGCAGCGCATTCGCAGCGGAGATGCCCGACGCCTGGAAGGCCAGTACCCCAGAGAACTGACGCCTTTAACCGATAATCTGAACCGCTTGCTGGAAGCCGAGCAGGGTCAGCGTGATCGCTACCGTCAGGCCATGGCCGACCTGGCGCACAGTCTGAAAACACCCCTGGCCGTGATGCGAACGCTGGAGCCGGGTGATGTTGACGAGTTAAACGAGCAAATCGTGCGCATGGATCAGATTGTGCGTTATCAGTTGCAGCGTGCAGTGACTGAAGCGCGGTCCGGACCAGTGCTGGGCCAGCGAGTGGATTTAGGTGAGGCGCTCGGCCGGGTTGGACGGGCACTGGAAAAAGCCTTTGCCAGTGAAGATAAGGTACTCGATCTGCCTGATATCGCCGTTTGGCCGGTGGCCATGGACGCTAACGATCTGCTCGAAGTGTTGGGCAATTTATTGGAAAACGGCTTTAAATACAGTCGTTCTGTGATCACCGTTTCGGTCCGCCGCGAACAAGCCTTTCCCGACAGCTGGTGCGTCGATATTGACGACGATGGCCCGGGCATTTCACCTCAGGCGCGTGAGCAGGTGTTGGGGCGTCATCAGCGCCTGGATACGTTGCAGCCAGGGCAGGGGATCGGCTTGGCGATGGTGCGCGATATTCTCGCCAGCTATGGCTTAACGCTGGACATCGATACCAGCCCATTTGGTGGCGCTCGTTTTCGACTGTATCTGCCAGCGGCTTAGCGAATTTCGGTCCAGTAAAAGACCACGGAAAACGCGATCAGCACCAACAGCAACCAGAGGTTGCGGTACTTCCCGTCCTGACGGCGACGTGAGCGATAGTGGCTTAACAGCAACGCCGCAACCGATAAGCTGATGCAGCCGATCAGTGCGACTGGCATCCACGGCAGCACGCTTTGCATCCACTGCGTACGCATTTC
This sequence comes from Saccharospirillum sp. MSK14-1, assembly GCF_003054965.1. Taxonomy (GTDB): domain Bacteria; phylum Pseudomonadota; class Gammaproteobacteria; order Pseudomonadales; family Natronospirillaceae; genus Saccharospirillum. The sequence goes on along the minus strand of NZ_MIES01000033.1, from coordinate 1,325,081 downwards.
TAATTGGTGATAGCGCACCACGCCGGTATCCATTTCTGGCTTGGCAATCCACCACAAACACTGAAAGCCCAGCAGCACAATCCAGGCTGAGACATTGGATATCTGCAACAAGCGCATCCAAATATCGGGCTTACGACGGTGGCGACGATCAACAGAGTATTCTTGGTTCATAACTGCAAACGGTGTCCGTTTTCGTGCAACCAGCGGCGTTCAGCTTGCCAGCCGGTGTGGCTGCGATTGACTTCAGCCCAGAATGCCGGGCCATGGTGCGGGTGAAGCAAATGGGCGGTTTCGTGCGCCACCAGATAATCGACCACGCGTTCTGGTGCCAGCATGATCAGCCAATTGTACTGAATACGGCCTTCGGCGGTGCAATGACCCCACTTGGTTCGAGTGCGCCGCAGTCGAATATCCAGCAGTCGGTCCGACCAGCCCCGGGCCGCAAGCAGCTGTTCGGTTTTCTGCGTCAGTATGTGCCGCGCCTGCGTCTTGTAAAAGTCAGCCAGCAGGGTGTGAACGTTGTCTTTGTCGATATCAGCCACATCGAGCTGCAGGCTATCGCCCTGCCAGTGCCATTGTGCCCGACGGCCGGGGCGAATGAGCAACTGGAGTTGCTGATCCATCAGTGGACAGAATGCGGACTGGGAAAAATCGGGGCGTTCTTCACTGCGCTGGCGTTGGTGCTCGCGGACTTTGTGAATCCAGTCAGAGCGGCTATCGACAAAAGCCAACACTTCAGCCGACCGAGTGCGGTTGGGTAAGCGTAATTCGACCTGACCGTCGCGCACGTGCAGCGCCAGGGTTTTGCGCTTGGAGCGACGAATGGGAATCTGCTCACCGCGCCAGTTGAGCACCTCCGTCATCGCGAGGGGTTTTCCATCAACGGCGTTATCAGTGACTCCAGCCCTTCACTGCGAATCAGCAGTGCCAATGCCATTAACTGCCCCAGGCGACCCGATGGCCAGCCTTTGCTTTGAAACCAGAGCAAATACTCTTCGGGCAGGCGAATCAGCGGACGTCCGCTATATTTGCCAAAGGGCATGGTGGTTCGTGCCAGTTCGATGAGATCTTGTTGTTGGAAGGACATGCCGTGTGAGTGCCTCTGTAGAAAACCCTGTGACCTTACCGGAATTTGTCCGCAGGCAGGCTGAGCACAGCCTGGCGCGGTTTCTGGAGCATCGGCGTCGGGGTATTGAACTGACCGGTCAATTGTATAAAACAGCGCTGGTGATTCAGCAAACAACACCGCATCCGTTAACACGCGAGACGGTGACTCTGCCGATAGCGCTGTTGAATTGGCATGAAGACCGCTGGCGGCTGTACTTTCGGGGCACTCGAGGCCGTTGGCTGAGAGTGCCGGATAGCCCCGAATTAAGCCGTCCGGAGCCGTTACTGGACGCGGTGTATGACGATCAGCTGGGCATATTCTGGCGCCAGTAATCACTCAGCCGCTGAATGGCCATATCCAATGTTGCTGCGTCGGTACCAAAGTTCAGTCGTACCGCGCGATCATCGCCAAAGTCCTTGCCATCGCTGGGCATCACGCCCGCCGCAATAAAATGCCGCATCGCTTCTCCCGGTGCCAGATCGGATTCAATCCAGGCCAGGAACGTCGCTGGCTGCGGCTGATAGCGTAGGCCGGGCAGGGCGTTGATGGCGTCAGCCAGGCGGTCGCGGTTATCGCGCAATTGCAACCGCAGCGCATCTAACCAGGGTTTACCGGCGGTGAACGCGGCCTCGGCGGCGAAATAGCCCGGGAAGGACGGGTGCGGAAGTAAGTCATGACCGCTTTTCTGATAACGCTGGCGCAGCTGCGCATTGGGCACGATGGCAAACGAACAACCCAGGCCAGCGACGTTGAAGGTTTTGCTGGCCGCCATCAACGTGACGCTGTTATCACGCAAAGCCTCCAGTGAACCCGCCGGGCAATGCTGGCCGCCTTCCAAACGCAGGTCGCAATGAATTTCATCGGAACACAGCATTACCTGGTGGGCCTGGCACAGCTGCGCCAGTCGCTCCAGATCGGCTCGCTCGAGCACGGTGCCATGTGGGTTCATCGGATTGCACAAAATCATCAGGTGACAATCCGGATGCGCCAGTTCGGTGGTCAGCTGTTGCCAGTCCCACATCCAGCGGTCGCCATCGAAGTGCACCGACAGGGGGACCGGCGTGCAGCCTCGATTGTCGGCCGCTGCGCGTAATGGCGGATAATTCGGTTCCTGCACGATAACGCGACCGCCTTGGGCGAAGGCCTGAATCGCCAGGTTGAAACTCGGCACCACACCGGGCATCCATAGAATCCAGTCCGGCTCGATGGCCCAGTTGTATTCCTGAGCGCACCAGCCCACCACCGCCTGGTTTAATTCCGGCCAGGGATGGGTATAACCATGCACCGGATGGCTGAAGCGTTGTTCCAAGGCTTGCTGGACAGTCGGCGCTGTGGCCAGGTCCATATCGGCGACCCACATGGGCAGTACCGGTTGGTCGCAGTAGCGTTCGAGTTTAATGGCGTGGGTGTTGCGACGATCGACAGCGTTAAACATGGCAGGATCAATTGAGGTTTGGCGGCATGCTGCCCCATGGCGGCAAAACTGGCAAGTTCCGGTGATGCTTCTGCTACAATGCGCGCCGCTTGTATCAGGCACAGTAAAGCGGGGTAACAAACAGATGACCAGTGAGCGTTTTGGCGGCACGCAGCGCTTGTACGGCCAAGATGAAACGGCCTATTTGCAACAGCGTCATGTGGTGGTGGTCGGGCTTGGTGGCGTCGGCAGCTGGGCAGCCGAGGCATTGGCGCGAACCGCGGTCGGACACATCACTCTGATTGATTTGGACGACGTCTGTGTCTCGAACACCAACCGTCAATCACACGCCTTGGAAGGCAACATCGGTCGTATGAAAGTTGATGCGATGGCCGAGCGTTTGCGGGCCATCAATCCGGAAATCGAGGTGACTGCGATCACCGATTTTCTAACGCCTGATAACCTGACTCGCTACCTTGACCCAGCGCCGGATGCCGTTCTCGACGCCATCGACAGTGTGCGCGTTAAAGCAGCGCTGATAAATTTCTGTAAACGCCGGCGCATCTCGTTAGTGACCACCGGTGGTGCCGGCGGTCAGATTGATCCGTTGCAGATCAAAGTCGACGACCTCAGTCGAACCATTCAGGATCCTCTGGCCGCGCGGACCCGTCAACTGTTGCGGCGCGAATATGGGTTCAGTCGTAATGCAAAACGCAAATTTGGGGTGGAGTGCGTCTATTCCACTGAGCAACTGCGCTACCCTCAGGCTAACGGTGACGTCTGTGCCGCCAAGCCGAGCGACGGTGACAGCGTCAGGCTCGATTGCGCCACCGGTTTTGGTGCATCCATGATGGTGACTGCCAGCTTTGGCATGGTCGCCGCCAGTCGGATTGTGGATCGATTGCTGCGCAAACACCGACACTCCGGTAATCCAACAAGCCGCGCTGAACAAAAGGTGAATGCGGGCGCGACTGCCGGCTGACGTCTTAACTCGCTCGGGATACACTGCGCTTACGTTTATCCGTCTGTTCTTCATCAACCGTTAAGACGGTTCTTAGACCTGAGGTCCATCCATGCTGACCCTGTTGCTGAAAATCCTGCGTGCCGTGAATTCTGAAGCCGGGCCCTGGCAAATTTCTTTCGCCGCTGGCCTGGCGCTGATCATTGGCTTAACCCCCGTGCTGTCAATGCATAACGCCTTGATCCTGCTGTTAGCTTTTATCTTCCGCGTCAACCTGGCGACGTTTTTCGCGTTGTGGGTCATCTTCTCCGGCTTTGCGTATTTGCTCGACCCCTTGTTCGACCAGTTGGGATACGCCTGGCTGATGGCGTCGGGCTGGAGTGAATTCTGGACGGGTTTGTATCAAAACGATTTCTGGCAACTGACCCGCTTTAACCACACCGTCACTCTGGGCAGCCTGGTGGTTTCCCTGTTGCTGTTTGTGCCGGTTGTGCTGCTGTTTCGCTACAGCGTGGTGGGTTACCGCGCCAAGCTCATGCCGTCTTTGGAGCGTCTGAAAATTGTGCAGGCGCTGAAGGCGAGCAAACTCTATGACCTTTATCAGAAACTGCCATAAGGAATCGCTGAGATGAAAGTATTTCGCTGGAGCGGTTTGATCGGTTTTGTGGCAGTGCTGGCGCTGTTGTTGGTGATAGGGTTTTTCTTTATCGATAACTGGATTAAAGCCGGCATCGAGGCCGGTGGCACTCGTATCAATGGTGCGGAAGTCAACGTCGGGGATGTCGACCTGACGTTCAGTCCCATCGGTTTCAAACTCGAAGACTTGCGCATCACCGACGTCGATGAACCGAGCAAAAATTTATTCGAACTGGACGAAGCGCGTTTGCAGTTGCGATTGGCGCCGTTGTTTTTTGGACGCGTTAATATTGAAGCGATGATCGTCGACGGTATGCGTTCCGGTACCGAGCGTCGGCGACCGGGTCGAGTGCTGCATCAATCAGGCGACGAACGTTCAGCTGCGGATACGGATGGCGCATCGGCTAATAATGCCAACGTCGATGCCGCGTCAGAACCCGCAGCCACAACGACGGCACCGTCCAATGCAGAAACGTCCACGGCCGCAAGCGAGCGTTCTGCAGACGATGGTGATGCCTCTTCGTTGCCTGACCCCACACAGGTGGCCTTAGCCAATCTCGAACAAACGCGTGCCGCGGTCGATCAGGCTCGGACGCAAATGCAAGCCGCCAGTGACAATGTAGGGTCCGCACTGGATGCGTTACCCAGCGATGAGAGCCTGGCTGATTACGATCGTCGATTGGATGCGCTGGGCGAGCGACGTCTGGACAGCATTGATGCCGTGCGTCGCACACTCGACGATCTGAACGAACTGGCAGAGCAGGCGGGACGCGATCAGCGCAGTGTTGCCAACGCTCGCCAGGCCGCTCGTGACGCTGTGCAAACGGCCGAAACATCGATTGAAAACGTCGCTGCAGCGCCGGGCGAAGACTGGAACGCACTGCGGGAAAAATACCCTCTGAATGCGGCGACCGCGACACGCTTCGGTCGGATGTTGCTCGGCGATGAGATTTTCGATCAGGTCGAGCAGGTGCAAGATTGGTATGAGCAGATTTCTCCATGGCTGGCACGACTGGCTCCGGAGGGTCGTGAAGAGGACGGACCGCAGCGTCTTGATGGCCGTTATGTTCGCTTCCCGCACCCCAACCCCAGCCCCAATTTTTTGTTGCGCGAAGCGTTGATCGGTTTCGAAGCTGACGGCCAACCCTGGCGCCTGCAGCTGTTGGATGTGACCGGCCAGCAAGGTATGACCGGCCGCCCCGTGCGCATCGAGATCGTCAAGGGCGATTTGGACGATCCGCGTCTGCGCGTTGAAGGGGTACTCGACCGACGCGGTGAACGCGTGCATGACCGCTTTGAACTCTTTGGTCGTGACCTGGGTCTGGGCGCACGCCGTCTGACCGTTTCCGATGCTCAGTTGGACTGGGCACCCGGACGTACCGATTTGTCAGGCAGTGTGGATGTCATCGACGGTGAGCTGGACGGTGAATTATTGCTGCAGTTCAGCGACAGCGATTTCGAGGCCGATGGCAGCAGCCGAACCGCGACCTTGCTGAACCAGGCACTGAGCCGCGTCGCTTCATTCGACATGGGTATTGATGTAGAAGGCACGGTGCGTCGGCCACAAATATCGTTGACCTCAGACCTCGACAATCAATTAAACCAAGCGCTGAGCCGAGTGGTGCGCGAAGAATACGACCGCTGGTTGTCGCAAAGTCGAGCCAGTATCGAAGCGCAAGCCGACCAGCTGAGAGCGCCACTTGAGACGCGATTGGCCGATGTGCGTGCGCAGCGCGATCGTGTTCAACAGCAAGCGGATGAATTTCAAACGCAAGTCACCGATCGCATTGAATCTGAGCGCGACCGAGTTCGTCAGCGGTTACGTCGTTTGGAATCGCAAGCGGAAAACGCCATTAAAGATGAAATCAAGAAACTTGATCTGCCATTTTGATGTTGGCCGGTCCAATAGCGCGGCTTGTGGCCGCCAGTGAGACGTAATGCCTTATGCAGATAGACCTGGTACTGGAAGTTGAAGACAGCGACGCTTTGATCGCCATCGATTTTTTGGTCGATAACATTGAGCTGTCAAAGTCGAAACTGAAAGACATGATGAATAAAGGGGCGGTTTGGCATGTCGACGGCAAAAAAGGCAAACGCCGTCGCTTGCGTCGTGCAATGACTGACATCGCGCCGGGTGATCGATTCGAAGTGTTTTATGACGAAGACTTGTTGGCAATCAAACCCCCGTTGCCACGATTGATCGCCGATGAAGCGCACTATTCCGTGTGGGACAAACCTCCGGGTGTTCTGAGTCAGGGAACCGACTGGGGCGATCATGCGGCGTTACCTCGCCTGGTCGAGCTGTATTTCAGCCCGCGCCGTGACGTGTTTTTGATTCATCGTCTCGATCGCGAAGCCTCCGGTCTGATGATTCTCGCGCACAGCCGCAAAGCCGCTGCGCAGCTGTCGGAATTGTTCGCTTCTGGCAGCGCTGTGACCAAGCGTTATCGCGTGGAGGTTTTGGGCGATATTAAAGACGAAGGGGTGATCAACAACGAGATAGAAGGCAAGTCAGCCCTGACTCGGTTTAAGAAACTGAAATACGAAGCAGAGCCGAACCGATCAACCCTGGATGTATGGATTGAAACCGGCCGCAAACATCAGATTCGACGCCACTTTGATGGCATCGGCCATCCCGTCATTGGCGATCCCCGCTACGGAGAAGGTAATAAGAGCAATGAAGGGATGAAGCTCAAGGCGGTAGAAATGTCCTTCGATTGTCCAGTCACCGCTAAACACCAGCGGTTTTCCTTGTTGTAAGGCAGGCCAGCGAGCGCCCAGTATTTGGGCGCGTCGTTAAGGGACGATTTCAGGTTACGGATTAATCAGTGTGTTTGTGACGATTGCCCCATCATCACACGTTAGATGAGTCACAGTGTGGGCATCGGGCTGCTGGAACATTCGTGACCATTAACACGAAAACGAAATAAGCGACGTTAAAAAGCGAAAGGGTAAATGAATAAAAAAACAATCATGGTGCATCCATTAATGAGTGGGAATCCCTATATAAGAATTCTCTACGATTCAATGGATGAATATGATTTTGAGGGTTTTTATTCCAGCCGGCTTGGGTTTCTTTTTAACGGTGCCCGAGTGCTGCATATCCATTGGATGGATGACTTTATTTCGGGCGGTGTTGTAAAAGGTTTTCTGCGGATGATTCGTCTTTTGGGGGTGGCCTCTGTTATTCGTTTAAGGGGCGGATTGGTGATATGGACATTGCATAATTCGGTCAGCTATACCCATAACCGTCGTAATAGGGTATATGCGCGTTGGCTGGGGTATTTTTTACAGGTTATCGTTAACTACATCATTGTGCATTCTGATTACCAAAGAGAGCACATAAAAAAGAGGTTTCGTAAGAAAGCAGTCACAGTTCTGCACCATAACTACTTGTCAGATATTGCACTGCATTTCCAACCAGACATTCACAATGACAACGACAGTTCCGTTTTGTATTTCGGGATGATCTCAGAATACAAAGGCGTAGACAGGCTGGTTGATGCTTATAACCAATCCCAGCGCCGGCGAAAGCTTGAAGTGTGTGGCTTTTGTGAACCTTCTTATGGTGAATATCTTATTCAGTCGGATAGCAGTCGTTCCATCAGCTTTGATTTTGATTGGTTTTCAGATGAACAGCTGTATCAAAAAATCATCGGCGCTGGCGTGATTGTATTGCCGCACGTCAGTATCACTAATTCAGGCTCACTTTATTTGGCGTTGTCGCTGAGAAAAACAGTGATCATCAGGCGCAGTCGTTTAGTGGAGGAGACCCTGCAGAAATGGCCGACGCTCGCTCAAGCTATCCATGCTTTCGATGATGACGATCAGTTGCGGCAACTATTGGATGGCGTTGAAGTGACGCAAAATACCGCCTGCTTTGACTCTTTTATCCAGGATACGTCGATTGAGAAGGTAAGGCAGTCGTACCTGAGGCTCTATAAACAGGGCGGAAACTGATCGTCAGACCGGAGATTTGAACGGCGCTTGAGGTGCGTTGGGCGTCTGCTCAGCCTGCTCTATAGCGGACTGTGTGAGCGGTTGAAATGTCCTCTAAGTGCCCAATACATCTAGCTGGTTGGTTATTTTGTCGTTGTGAGTGCAACGCGCGTAGTCCACGGTTTGGGCACGCGCTATACTCCAGAACCCAACTGTCATCCACTGACTGAAAAGGAAGCCCGCCTCCATGTTTGAACGCGTCAGCGCTGCCCCGGCCGATCCGATCCTGGGACTGAATGAATCCTTTGCCGCCGACCCCCGGCCCAACAAGGTTAATCTGGGCGTCGGTGTGTTCATGAATGACGATGGTGTGACGCCGATTCTCGATACCGTCAAACAAGCCGAAGCGCGGTTGGTGAAGGAAGAGACCACCAAAAGCTACCTGGCCATTTCCGGTGACGGAGAATACGGCCGCCAGGTTCAGGCACTGCTGTTCGGTCAGGACAATCCCATCATCACCGAGCAGCGCGCTCGCACAGCCCAGACTCCTGGTGGCACCGGCGCTTTGCGTTTAGCCGCTGATTTTCTGAAAACCCAGCTGGGCGTAAACACCATTCATGTCAGCGATCCGACCTGGGCAAACCACGGCAACGTCTTCAAAAGTTCCGGTCTGACCGTCGCCAGCTATCGGTACTATGACGCCGACCATTACAGCCTGGATTTCGACGGCATGCTGGCTGATCTCGCTAACATACCTGCTGGTGATGCGGTGATGTTGCACGGCTGCTGCCATAACCCCACTGGCGTCGATCCCAGCGCCGAACAATGGCAGCAACTGGCCGATGTCGCCGCCGAGCGCGGTTTTGCCGTGCTGTTCGACTTCGCCTACCAGGGCTTTGCCAAAGGCATGGATGAAGACGCTGCCGGCTTGCGCGCCTTTGCGCAAAAAGTACCGGAACTGCTGGTGGCTTCATCGTTCTCGAAAAACTTTGGCTTGTACAACGAGCGTGTTGGTGCCATGACGTTGGTGGCGAGTAACAGCGATACCGCTGAGTCTGCTTTCAGCCAGATAAAAACACTGGCGCGCGGTAACTATTCCAACCCGCCGGCACACGGCGCCAAAGTAGTAGCGACCATTCTGACCGATGAGAAACTGCGCAGCGCCTGGGTGCAGGAAGTGGCCGACATGCGTGATCACATCCAACAGTTGCGCGATCTGATGGTTGCCAAGCTGGCGGAGCGGGGCGCCAAGCGCGATTTCAGCTTTATCAGTCGCCAGAACGGTATGTTTTCCTTCACCGGTTTAACGCCGGAACAGGTTAAGACGCTGAAGGAAGAGCACGGTCTGTATATGGTGGGCAGTGGCCGCATCAACGTGGCCGGTATGTCACGCTCCAATATTGATGCCGTCTGCGACGCCATCGTCGCAGTACTTTAAGGTGTAACCCGGCCGGTCGTCCTGACCGGTCGGTAGCATTATTTCAGTCAGTCATCTTCAGGAACTCGCCATGAAGCCGTTTAAGGTGCATTCCAAATATCAGCCAGCGGGCGATCAGCCCAAGGCCATCGATCAGTTGGTGACCGGGCTGGAAGCCGGTCTGACTGCCCAGACGCTCTTGGGCGTGACCGGGTCGGGCAAGACCTACACCATGGCCAAGGTGATTGAATCGGCGCAGCGCCCGACCATCGTAATGGCGCACAACAAAACCCTGGCGGCGCAGCTGTATTCGGAGTTCCGTGAATTCCTACCGGAAAACGCCGTCGAGTACTTCGTTTCCTATTACGACTACTATCAGCCCGAAGCCTATGTACCGTCTTCAGATACGTTCATCGACAAAGATTCGTCGGTAAATGAGCACATCGAACAGATGCGACTGTCGGCGACTAAAGCCTTACTGGAACGTCGCGATACGCTGATCGTTGCTACCGTTTCCGCTATCTATGGCCTGGGTTCACCGGAGTCTTACCTAAAGATGATGCTGCACCTGAAAAAGGGTGATTCGGTGGATCAGCGTTTTATTCTGCGTCGCCTGGCCGAGTTGCAATATAAGCGCAATGACGTCGATTTTGGGCGGGGTACCTATCGGGTACGCGGCGACATCATCGATGTGTTTCCAGCCGAATCGGAAATGGAAGCGGTACGCATTGAATTGTTCGACGAAGAAGTGGAGCAGCTCAGCCTGTTTGACCCGCTGACCGGTGAAGTACTCAACAAGCTGACGCGCACTACCATCTATCCGAAAACGCATTACGTCACGCCGCGCGAAACCATTGTCAAAGCCATCGAAGATATTGAAACCGAATTGGGCGAGCGGCTGAAAGTGCTCGAAAACGACAATCGCTTGGTGGAAGCGCAACGTCTGGAGCAGCGTACTCGTTACGATCTGGAAATGATGCGAGAGCTGGGTTACTGCACCGGCATCGAAAACTACTCACGCTTTCTGTCCGGTCGTGGCGCCGGCCAGCCGCCGCCGACGCTGTACGAATATCTGCCCGATGATGCGCTGATGTTTATCGACGAAAGCCACGTTTCCATTCCGCAGATTGGCGCCATGTATAAAGGTGACCGCTCGCGCAAGGAAACTCTGGTTGAGTATGGTTTCCGCTTGCCATCAGCCCTCGATAACCGGCCGCTGAAATTTGAAGAGTGGGAACGGCTGGCACCGCAGGCCATTTATGTCTCGGCAACGCCTGCCAAGTACGAAGCCGAGCACAGCCAACAAACCGTAGAGCAGGTGGTTCGACCGACTGGCCTGGTCGATCCGCAGGTTGAAGTGCGGCCGGCATCCACTCAGGTCGATGATTTGCTGTCGGAAATTCATAAGCGTATCAAGCTCGGCGAACGTACGCTGGTGACGACGCTGACCAAACGCATGGCCGAGGATTTAACCGATTATCTGGCGGAGAACGGCATCAAGGTACGCTATCTGCATTCGGATATTGATACGGTTGAGCGCGTCGAAATTATTCGCGATCTGCGCCTGGGTGAATTCGATGTGCTGGTTGGCATTAACCTCTTGCGTGAAGGTTTGGATATGCCGGAAGTGTCACTGGTAGCGATTCTGGATGCGGACAAAGAAGGCTTCCTGCGCAGTGACCGCTCGCTGATTCAGACCATCGGCCGTGCCGCTCGTAATCTCAATGGTACCGCCATTCTCTATGGCGATAATATGACCGGCTCGATGCAGCGCGCCATCGAAGAAACCGAACGCCGACGCGAAAAACAGATTGCCCATAACGAAGCCCATGGCATCACACCGCAAGCGTTGCAGAAAGATGTTCAGGACATCCTCGAAGGCGCCATTACACCGGGAGCACCCGGACGCAAAGGCAAAATGGCCAGTCGTCGGCAAAAAGTTGAACGCATTGACGCCGAAGCGAAAAGTTACGCCACCATGTCACCGGCGGAATTGTCGAAGGAAATTGTTCGACTGGAAGATGAAATGCATCGCGCCGCCAAAGACATGGCCTTTGAAAAAGCCGCTGCTTTGCGCGATGAAATGGTTGAAGCTAAAAGCCTGTTAAAAGTGGTCTGATGCTGCCCAGGGAGGCACTGCCATGACACCGGAAGTCGCTGCACACTTTACAACCTACCCACCGGAAGTTCGGGAATATCTGCATCAGGTACGGCAGTTGATTGTTGATGTTGCTAAAGAGCATCAGTTGGGATCCGTGGAAGAAACGCTTAAATGGGGCGAGCCCAGTTATAAGGTGAAAGGCGGCAGCCCGGTTCGTTTTGATTGGAAACCCAAACAACCTAGTGAATGTGCCCTTTATTTTGTGTGCACAACGCGGTTAGTGGAAACCTTCCGCGAAATATACGGTGACGAATTGGTATTCGATGGTAAGCGTGCCATCCGCTTGTCATTAGCGCAGCCGTTTCCGGAAGGGCCCTTGGCGCATTGCATTGCCATGGCTCATCAGTATCAATCGGTCAAACACCTGCCTATATTAGGTGCCTGATTCCGCTTCTATTTAGTAATGCTCTGGACCGTTTGCGAATGTCGAGTCATGATCTGAAAACCCTATTGGTGCAACGGAAAATTCCTTTTGTGGAAGAGGTAGCGGGCCTTCGAGTGACGGCTGACTGCAATCTTTCCAAGAGTGCGGTCTTTGAGCTGCCTAAGAATTTTTGCGTTGATGGTTATTTAAACCTTACAAGTACGGCGATACGGCATTTACCCGAAGGGCTTAAAGTAGGCGCCTGGCTCAGTTTGACAGGCCTGGCTGTGGATGAGTTGCCCGCCGGATTGACGGTCGGAGGGGCGCTCGATTTGAATGGGACGAGCGTTACCCGTTTGCCCGCTGATATCGCTATTGGCGGTGGACTGGACTTAAGAGGTGCGCCAATACAATCCTTGCCTGACGGTTTGAGCATTGTCGATGGCTTGGACTTGTCGGGTACACCAATCACCGAACTGCCCAGCAATCTCAGTGCTTCTGGACTTAATTTACAAGGCAGTGCCATTACCCAGCTCCCGGCAGATCTTCATGTGTCGGGCGGTATGAACCTGCGTGATACGGCGATTACCCGACTGCCGAATGACCTTCAGTTGTGGGGGCTCAACCTGCGTAACAGTGCGGTAACTTCGCTACCGACCGGACTTCAAATTGGAGGTTTGCTGGATTTGAGAGAGACCGCCATCACTGCACTGCCGGATGGTTTTTCCATCGCGGGCTCTCTGGATTTGCGTGGCAGTTCCATTCAATCATTACCGATAGGATTGAGCGTTGGTGGTGGGCTGGATCTGCGCCAAACGTCAATTACAGACCTACCTGCGAGGCTGAAAGTCGGTGGTCTGCTTAACCTTCAAGGGCTGGATATCAAAACGTTGCCAGAGGATATGGAAGCCGGTGATGTCAGTCATGGCACTGCAGTCAGGCGTAGACTGCCTTAGTCTGGAATGGTGACGACGCGGGTGTTAGTTCCGTTGTGGTGCCGCTAACGGCCGTCGCAAGATAAGGTTCACGGCTCATCGACTGATCAGCTGAGCCATTGCGTCACCAGAGGTGGCAGACAATCATCCGCCTGACCCACGATCAGTTCAAAGCCAGCATTCAGGGTGACGGGGTCGGCATTGATGATCACCTTGGTCGCCTTGTCAGCAGCCAATGTTAACAGTGAGGCTGCCGGCTGAACAGTTAACGACGTACCCACAACCAGCACCTTATCAGCGGCGGCCATCGCGGTTTCGGCTTCCGTAAAGCCCAGTACCGGCTCGCCAAACCAAACCACGTCAGGACGCCATTGCCCCCCATCGGGCGCCTGTTCATCAAGGTCGACTGGCTGGCCACGCATCCAGCGCTTGTGCGACGCATCTTGTGTGGAGCGGACACGGTCGAGCACACCATGCAGGTGTGTCACCTTGCTGCTGCCCGCCCGTTCATGAAGGTCATCCACATTTTGAGTGATGATCTGAACATCAAAACGCGTTTCCAAGCGCGCCAAGGCCAGGTGCGCTTCGGTAGGCTGGGCGTTCCATGCCAAGGCGCGGCGTTCATTATAAAATTCCGTCACTAATTGTGGGTCAGCCCGCCAGGCTTCAGGCGTCGCTAACGTCATCGGATCGCGTTGTCGCCATAAGCCATTGGGCCCTCGGAACGTTGCCAGGCCAGCACCGGCGCTCAAGCCACTGCCAGAGAAAACCGTAATTCGGGACATGATCAGACTCCGAAGGACAGTGATGTCAGCATCATGGTCTCGGGTTTTAGGGTCAAGTGTTCTAAAGTGCTCATCGTTGCTGCCGTTAACCTCTTCGATAAGCCACAATTTTTGCCTGGCTGGAGCGTCTGGATGGTTTCAATCAACAATCGATTTGAGGGGTTGGCCGCTAAGCTGGATTTTGACCAGTTAAGCCAGGTACGCCCGCCGTCGGTTGATGAGTCGGACCAAACTCCTCAGCGCACCCTGGGGGCCAGCTTCTCCATCCATCTGACACTGGATTCCGGGACCCAGGTTGAGTTCGGTGTTCGCCAAGGCTTGTCAGGTCGAATGTCCGACCTAACGCTGTACGCTTCTCAGACCCTCACCGACAAAGAAAAAGACGCGTTTGAGTTGTTGGTGCAGGGCTTGGCCAGCGGAATTGATGAGTTGTTCGGCGGTCGCGCGAATGGCAAAACGGATTTGTTTCAGTCGTTAGCGAATGCACCGGTTGATGATTTGGAAGTCAGTGCGTCGAAACAGACGGGCACCTTGTCGCAGCAATTGTCGCTCGATCAGGAAGAGCGGCGCTCGGGGGAAACACACTTACAGTCGGACTGGCAGCAGAGTGATATGGAGTCGGGTATCAGTGACCGACATGGCTTTGAACTGCTCAAGAAACCCGGCTCCGTTGCACAAGCATACGGTCAGGTCGATACCGGTTGGCTGGAACAGAAACTGTCTGCAGCAACATCGGTTTTGGGGGCGACGCTTAACTTAGCGGGCGGTTTGCAAAGCGATGCGCTGAGCAGTTTTTATGGCTCGGGTCTGAATGCGTTATTGCAAGCTGCAAACGAAGGCAGTCGAGCCCTGCAGGATATTGGAGCCAGCGCAGAACAGGCGCGACACCTGGTCACTCATACGCTCGACGCACTGACACAGGTTGCGATGAAACCGGATGCGAACGATCGCGGCGGCATTCAGGCCGGTTCCGATTTCGATGGCACTTTTACGTCGCATCGCACCCAGGGTTTTCGTGAAACCGGTCCGGGAACCTATAACTTCGATCTGGAAATGGCGCAACGCAGTCATGAGTCTTACGACGCTGAGCGTGACGAAACCAATACCAGCCAACGGCGTGAGCTAACCCTGAACTACGAAACCGCGAATGAACAGCAAAGCCTCTCATTACGTTGGGACAGTGAAGAGCGTCAGCGTTATACCAAGGTAGATGGTCAGATCGAGCAGGGCGAAAACCGCCGACGGGAAATCCTGCAGTGGGTCATCAAAGACACGGAAGGCAGAGCCAGTGGTTATGAGCGCCTGAGAGAGCGCTACAACGTTGACTACAGCAAGGTTGGTGAAGCCACGCCGTTCGCTGACATTGGCAATGACGGTCGTCACATCAGTACCCAGCAACGTATTAATTATCAGGTCTAGCGATGATGGGTATCGATCGCTTAGTGGCCATGGGGCTGCTGGCCGTTCACCTTTTAGTAAAGAAAAACCGCACCAATCTCATCCCCTGAGCGATCATTCTGGTTACTCTGAATGCCGGTGGTTAAACCGTCTTCTGCCCAACTTCCAACCAGCAGTCGTTGACCGTCGTTACTCAGGTCTAGGCTGGGCTGGACATGGTACCCGAAACCGCCGTCACCACTGCGATTATTGCTCGCCTTAACATAAGCCTGTTCAGACCAAAGAGTGGTGTTACGGCGATAGAGATAAACCGCACCGGCACCGGGGACACTGTTGTTGCGTTGGTTTCGGCTTGATCGATGGACGCCCGCTGCCGCGCTCGACTCTTCTTTGGCGACCACCGCCAGCCACTGGCCATCACTGCTGAGCCGTACGCCGATGCCGAAGTGATCATTGTTATCGGCGTTGTCGGCTTTTATAAAAGCTGCTTCGGTCCAGGTGGAACCCGTTCTGGCAAAGACATAGGCCGCACCAGAACCAGAGCGGTTATGGCTTGCGCCAGGACTGGGGCGTTGATGTACGCCGTGCATATTCGTCGCTTCATCTTGAGCACCAACGGCGAGTAAGTCGCCATCGTTATTGAAACTCACACTGGCACCAAAGCGGGCTTCCGTTAAGGTATTGCTGGCTTTGATATAAGCCTCTTCGGTCCACTGGCCGCCTGTGTAGTAGTACAGATAGGCCGCACCGGATCGCCATTGGTTGCCCGTATCGGCTGCATTGGGGAAGGTGGTGCTGACACCGGTTGCATCGTTGTCTTCTTGGATGGCGCCAACCACGAGCCGTTGGCCATCACCGCTCAGGCTGACACTGTAACCAAACCAGTCTTTGGTATGGGCATTACTGGCTTTGATATAGGCGTCTTCATGCCACTGGCCGCCTGAGTATCGGTACAGATAGAGAGCGCCGGAATCTGCCAACCCTGTGACGTCGGTGCTGGCCGGGAAGGTTGTGCTGATGCCTCGGTCATCATTGTTTTCAGCGTTGGCGCCAACGGCTAACAGCGTACCGTCAGCGCTTAAACTGATGGAACGACCAAAATAGGCGTACTCGGTAACATTGCTGGCTTTGATATAAGCCTGCTCAGACCAGTTCGTCCCACTGCGGCTGAACACATAGACGGCACCGGAAAAAGTAGCACCGCCTGTACTGGCTCCGGATCGAGCGCTGTAGATGCCTGTAGCGTTGCTGTTATCAAGACGTGAACCGACGGCAAGTCGGTTGCCATCGCTGCTGAAAGCCAAGTCGGATGCGGGTGAGCGCAAGCCGATTTTGTCTTGCTGTTGCCATTGCCCTGCGGCGGTTTCCACGAAGATATACAGATCATCCCCGCCGGCAACGGCCATGGTTTTGCCATCGCCACTGAGTGCCACGGCTTGCCCAAATTCATAACCAAATGACACCAGTACATCGGGTTTGAAATAGCCGACACCCCTGGCCAGATTGTCGGCTATGGTGGTGGCCCGGCTGTCGGCGCACTCGGAACCATCACATCGCTGAAGAATGTATTGCGCACGGATACGGGCGTGTAATGGCACCTCTATCGTGAAGGTTTCAGTGCCAATAGGAATGTCGCCACTGACGTCGGTAAACCCAGATTGCCCATCCGGATTTTCCAGAATGCGATAGTGCGTGCCGCTTTCGCTGGCGGGCCAATCAAAACGGAACTGCTTAATCGGTTCGACCGTTAATACCGGACCGGGAGGGCCAGTTGGGCCATCTGGGGTATTGGATTCGGGAGAACAAGCGCTTAAGAGGGCAACCAGAGCGAGGATCGTGACGGATGGTCGTAAAGCTTGGTACAAGTAGATTGCTGAATTCACGAACGCCTCAACATCATTCACTGAACGACATCGTCGACAGGGTCTGCACATTCATCCAAGGGTGCGCGGACGTCGACCGATCAACTTTCCATTGAAAGGCGCGGCTAATATGCCCTATTGCTCAGAAATGAGTGTGATGCAAATCACAGAAATTGAGTTCTTCGTGCTAAAAGTTGTCTTTGAGTGGATTATTTAGTCGGTGGTCGGTTATTGGGCTAGTTAATTGCTACCAATCTAAGGTGAATAATGGCCGGACTGTGAGTGTTAGCTCAACCACCGGCTCTTTAACTGGTGCGCAGGAAGAGGTCGTGAAAAGAAATAACCCTGTAGCCGTTTTACTCCGAGTTCACGGCATATTTTAACTTGCTCTTTTGTTTCAACACCTTCGGCTACCGTTTCATATTCCAGCGAATGGGCGAATGAGCAGATGGCTTTTAATAAGTTAGCTTGTTTCTTATCGTCGATATTTTGTACGAACGATTTATCAATTTTTAAGATATTCAACGGATACTGTTTTAGGTGAGACAATGAAGAGTAACCCGTTCCAAAATCATCCAGCGCCAATTGAATGCCCATGTCTGTCAGACTGTTCAGCATGTCCAAGGCGCTGAGGCTTTGCTCTAGGCTACTTTCCGTTAGCTCCAGCTCCAGTGAAGCCGGAGGGATTTGGTACTTTTCAAGGCAGCTGGTTAGAAAGCTCACCAAGCCGCCATCTTTCAACTGTCGTGCGGAGAGGTTGGCAGCAATCGAGTATTTCATGTTTGTGCTGGCTCCAGCTTTCAGCCATTCACTAAATTGACGACAAGCTGTATCGATTACCCAACGGCCTATCTCGATGATGAGATTTGATTCTTCAGCAATGGGTATGAATTCATCGGGTGGGACCAATCCGAGTTCAGGGTGTTCCCAGCGTATCAGCGCTTCAATGCCCACTAATGAAGAGTCTTTCGCATCGACTTGCGGTTGGTAGTGGAGCAACAGTTGATTTGCTGCTAATGCCTTACCTAAGTCGTTTTCAATGCGAACACGGCTTTCGACCGCTTGGTGAAACGTTCGTGAGTAATACTGAACCTGGTTTCGTCCCAAGGATTTCGAGCGATACATCGCCACATCAGCACACTTCATTAAGCCGACTGCATCGGTTGCACAGTCGGGGTATGTCGCGATACCCACACTGGCGGTAATCTCCAGACTGTGACCGTCAATTTCAACAGGACCAGCCAGCGCATCAAACACACGGTTTACCAGTAGGCGTACCTGGGTAGGGTGAACCAGGTCATGGACCAAGATGGCAAACTCATCTCCGCCTAAGCGGCATAATTTATCACCTTCACGGATGGGCACTTCCATGCGCTGTGCCACTTCCTGCAGAAATATATCCCCGGCCTGGTGGCCCAGAGTGTCATTAATGTTCTTGAATTTGTCTAAGTCGAGTAATACGACAGCCAGTTGTTTGCCGTTGCGTTCTGCTTTAGGGATTGCATCTTTCAATGCTTCATCGAAAAAATACCGGTTACTGAGACCGGTCAGGCTGTCTTGTTCGGCAAGCCGTCTCAGCATATCGTGACTGTCACGTACTTGCAGTTCCAAGTGGTGGCGCTCTGCGGACAATAAGATGGCGCGCTTTAATCGGGTTGCAGTGACTTCGCTTTTCATCACGAAGTCTTGAGCACCTGCTTCAATACAATCGAGAGCCAATTGCTCATCATTACTATGACTGAGCATCACGATGGAAGTGGCGTAGTCGTTACTGCCTCGGATTTCACGCAGGACTTCGATGCCATTGTAGGGCGGGATTTGGTAGTCCAACAGAATGACATTATATTTCCGCTGCGTAGCGAGCCTAATGCCTTCTTCGGCCGTAGGTGCTTGATCGACTTGATCAAGCGTTAATTCTGACTCTCCAAGGGTCCTAATAGCGGACATACGGTCGATCGCGTCGTCATCAATGATCAATATATTCATAGTTTTATCGACTCTACAGCTCTAGGACGGAAGGACAACTAGCTGCCAATAGTGATCCAGGAATTTAAGCACTTGATTGAAGTCCTGGCTTAACGATGACTTAATGATGTAGTCAGCAATGTTTTTTTTATACGCCTCATAAATTTCTTCTTCACTTTGTGATGTTGTTAATACAAAGACGACAGTGTCATTTAATTTTTCGTCATTGCGAATAGCTTCTAAAAATTCCAACCCACCCATTCGTGGCATGTTTAGATCGAGTAATACGATACGCGGCTTGGGAATACTGTCATTATGAAGAACGGCTAATGCTTCAACACCATCGATAACCCTAACCAGCGGATTCGCCAGCCTCATCTTTTTAATGGAGCGTTCAATACTCATTGCATCGATGTCATCATCTTCAACCAGCAAGATGCTGACTTGTTGATAAGGTTGTTCCGTCATTGTTTTTACTCCTTGACCTCCCGAACAAATGGCCAGTCAAATTCGAAAGTGCAGCCGCGCTGGCCATCAGAGATGAGACGATATTGACAGTTATAGCGATCGAGTGTCTTTTTGATGACCGATAAGCCTAATCCACTCCCTTCGACTTGGTCACGGGGTTTAAGAGTATGGAACAGGTCGAATACTCGTTCCTGATGCTCTGGAGGTATGCCTGGTCCATCGTCAGTTACACTGAATTGAATGCGAGTGCCAACCTCTTTAGCAACAACGCTTATGGTGCCGCTCTGTTTGTCGTGGTGTTTAATGGCGTTGCTCATCAAGTTCCGCAGTATCAATTCCAGGGGAATGCTCATAGTGGTGACGGTACCAACGGCGTCTTTATAGTCGAGTTTAAAACTGTCAGGCGGGCTGAGTAGGGAGAAAATGTCATCAATAAACTTGCTAACCGTGATCTCTGTCATTTCCCCTTCTTTGCGTCCGACGCGTGAGTACGCCAACAAGTCATTGAGGAGCTTTTCCAGCCTGGCAGTGCGGTTTTGCAATAGATCTAAGTACTCTTTAGTTTGAGGCGTCAGGCTTTCCTTGAGATCTTCTTCAATCCACAGCGCTAACTGGTTAATGCCTCTCAGTGGGGCTTTAAGATCGTGCGATGCAACAAACGCGAATTGATCGAGTTCTTTGTTCGCTTCTACCAGCTCATGGTTACGGGATTCTAAGTTCTGTGAAACGCTCTCAAGTTCATTTTTCTGAGCTCTAAGGTCTTTGGTAACCCGATCTGCATAGGCAATCGCACTTTTATTCGATCGTGCTAATACAATGAAAATGAAAATTATAAGAATCTCGATCGTGATACCGCCAGCAAGAATTATAAAAGGCTGAGTATTGGTCTGTTGATCGCGGAATAGCTGCGTGGATTGAAGATTAAAACGCCATGGCCGGCCATAAAGTTCAAGTGTTTCTTCGCGGGTGTATAGTGGGTCGGGATCGTAGTTCTCAGAAGAACTGTTCAATTCGTTGTAGAGCTCAACGTCTCCATCATGAATGCTGAAATTTACTAAGCGGTTAGTGTTCGCCAGCGTTCCGTCCATTAGCTTGAACATAATGAAAGGGGCATACACAAGCCCCATAAAATTCCCGTTGCTGTCACCGTGTGTCGCGACAGGGCCTCGATCAGCATACCAGGGGGCGTAGAATAGGAATCCAGGTGTTTGCTGAGCATCCTGGACCAGAGTAATGGGACCGGTGATGTTGGCTTTACCGGTATCCCTGGCTTTTTTAGCCGCGGTGAAACGATTCTGCTCGTGGGCCATATCTAAACCGACAGCGCGCGTATTGGTTATTTCTGGTTCGATATAGGTAATTGGCCAGTATTCGTCTTCATTGTGTGCAGGATGAATGTTGTATCCAGGCATTGATTCACGCTGCCAAGCTAGGTAATCCTCCAGTTTTTCCGGTGGTACGTAGTGAATGACACCAATGCCATTGATACCAGGGAATCGCTCGCCTATGTCTAGACTGTCGGCAAACGTTAGCCAGTCTGAGCGGGTCGCGGTCGAAGGAAACATTCGCAGTGATGAGACTCCAGCCAATAACGCTTCTTCGTACTTGGCCATACGCTCCTGTACGAGATCCAAAATTTGTTGAGATTGAAACTCAAATTGCTCTTCACTTTTTAGCTGGACCTGTCTTTCTGTGATCTTGAAAGCACCGAGAGTCAACATTAGTGATAAGCCGATAACTAACCAGTGATACCAGTGAAGTCTCCCGTGAGAGTTCTTCACAGCGGGAACATCGTTGGCTACAGCTTGGTTCATGAAGGGGGATCTCTTCGCAGTTTCGAGTTGTGTTAGGAAAGTTAGCAGGGATTTTCAGAAGTGCACGAAACTGGAATTGAACAGAGTTTTTGGTGGGAGGTCAGCGATACCAGATGTCGTATTTGGCAGGACAAAGCACCAAAAGGTATTGGTGAGTATCTTCAGATATGGGACACACTAAACTTCGTAAGCATTTGGTGTTGATTACTACAATGGTGGCAAAAAGTGCTGACTACGATGATCCATTGCCAAGCAGAGTAATAGCCGCGGGAGGTTTGATGAATCATTGCCTCTTAATTTTGGGGCATACGAACGGAAGGCGTGAGTCTAGGGTACTGTCTGTCGTTAGTAGAATATTGTCAAAACTTCGCACAACCTCAAGCACAAAAAAAACCAAGCACCGCTAAGTGCTTGGTTTTCATGAAGAATTTGGTAGGACTATCCAGACTCGAACTGGAGACCTCTACCATGTCAAGGTAGCGCTCTAACCAACTGAGCTATAGTCCTTCAGGTCGGGGCGTATAATACTTGGAAAATTGCCTCGCGCAACCCCCGCCTTTAAAAAATTTAAGGGATTCAATCAGTTACCCCGATTTAGCTGGTCAGAAGCCCAAGGCAGGTCGGTATGCTATTGACGGCCTGAATGTCACCTTGATCCAGGTCAGTCAGTGTCTGCCTGTGCCGTTTTAGACTGCCATTGGTTTTATGGTATCGGGTGGCGAAAATGGATGCTTTGCTGAGGTTCGGAGCACTGGCGTTGGTCGTCGCGTGTGTGCTGCTGGGACTGGGGCTATTGGCCCGACTGCGGAAGCAGATCAGGCGCAATGCAGTGCTGCGCGCGACCTTGGCCGCAGCGCCGGATTTCGTGTTTGAGCTCGATGCCGAAGGGCGTTTTTGCGAGCTGCACTCACGCTCTTACGATGTGCTGTACCGACCCCGCGAGGCCTATCTTGGGTCGACGCCTGAAGCGGTTTTGCCAACCGAGGCGGCCTCGGTAATTCGGGCGTTGATAGTCCAGCCGGGCGGCACTGCCGATGCCGTATCCGACCAGGTTTCGCTGCCGGTCAATGGTTATTGGCGGTGGTTTGAGGTAACGGCCTGCTGGCGGTCGGAGCCCCAGCCTGGGCGTTGGTTGTTGTGGATGCGCGATATAACCGATCAGAAAGAGGCGCTTGCAGACCATCAGATATCCGCTATTGCGCTGCAGACTCAGGATGCGGTGCTGATCACTGACCGTGAACGACGCATCATTCGGGTTAATGCGGCGTTTACCGAGATCACCGGCTATCGCGAAGATGAGGTTATCGGACGCAATCCGTCGTTGCTCAGTTCTGGCATTCATGATGAGTCTTTTTATCAGCAGCTTTGGCGTGACATCGAGCAGGAAGGTTATTGGTCCGGGGAGCTCTGCAACCGGCGCAAGAATGGCGGGCTGTTTACTGAGCGGGCGGTGATCAAGGCGGTGCGCGATGGGGCCAACATGGTCACACACTACATTGCCAGCTTCAGTGATATTACCGAGCGCAAGGCCGCCGAAGCGCAAATGCAAAAGCTGGCGTATCAGGACCCATTGACGCTGTTGGCCAATCGACGCCTGCTGATTGAGCGTCTTGATAACGTCCGTCAGCAATCGAGGCGCACGCGTCAGTATGCGGCCTTGCTGTACATCGACCTGGATCATTTTAAACAGCTCAATGATGCCTTTGGCCATTCGCTCGGCGATGAGTTACTGGTGCAGGTGGCCCGGCGTATGAAAGCCTGTTCGCGCACCTCAGACAGTCTGGCGCGTACCGGCGGTGATGAGTTTGTGGTCTTGGTTGGTGGCCTGCCCGGTGATCTGGGGCAGGCAGAAAGCGCGGTTCAGGCCTATGGCAACAAATTACTGGCCGCCTTGCGTCGTCCTTATGATTTGCAGGGCCAGGCTTATATACTCAGTGCAAGCATTGGCGCAACGGTGTTCCGGGGTGATGAACAACCGGTGGATACGTTAATGATGTCGGCCGATTTGGCGATGTATGCGTCCAAGCAGGCTGGTCGCGATCAGCTGTGTTTCTTTGAGCCGGATATGCAGGCGCGGTTGCAACGGCGCAGTCAGTTGGAGTTGGACTTACGTCAGGCGCTGGCAGCCGATCAATTCGAGCTTCACTACCAAGCGCGCACCAATCTGCATGGCCGTATTCTGGGTTACGAGGCACTGTTGCGGTGGCGGCATCCACGGCTGGGGTTGCTGAGACCCGAGCATTTTCTGAGTTTGGCCGAATCCAGTGGGTTGATCATCGACATCGGGCGATGGGCGTTGCGGCAGGTCTGCGAGCAAAGCCGGATCTTTGCGGACGAGGCTGCGTTGCCAATTTCGATCAATGTCAGTGTTCGGCAATGGTTGGCGGCGGATTTTGTCGATCAGGTGGATGCCATTATCGCACTGACCGGTGCCGATCCGACCGTGCTGGAACTTGAAGTCACTGAAGCCTTGATCGGCCGCGACCTGGATCGCAGTCGCGAGTGTATGGCTCAGCTCAGTGAGCTGGGCCTGCGTTTTGTGCTGGATGATTTTGGCACCGGCTGTTTATCGTTGCCGTTGTTGCATGCGTTGCCACTGGATCGATTGAAAATTGATGTGTCGCTGGTGGAAGGGCTGGAAGCGCGCAGCAGTGCCTACACCATCATTAAGTCCATCATCGCTATGGCTCGGCCATTGGGATTGCAAGTTTTGGCGGAAGGCGTGGAAACGCCGGAGCAGGTGCAAATTCTCGCGGCGCTGGGTTGTGATCAATGTCAGGGCTATTGCTTTGGCGAGCCTGCGTTATTGGCTCAGCATTGAGCGAAGGCTTTCGGCAATGCCGATGGTGAGCAGGGTCGATGTCAGGGTGCCGATCAGGACGTATTCGGCAAAGGCGCGTTCCTCAAGCTGTCGAAAACGGGCAAAGCCCTTGGCGGCAATGATGATGGCAATGACGTTGTAGTTAGCGCTGCCAACCAGCACCAGATACATCAACCAGCGTTCCAGAATGCCAATCACCCGGCCAGCATTGTATTCGCGCGCGTCGACCTGAGTGTCGGCGCTGTCGTCATGACCGTTGAGCCGGGGCTCCAACGCAAAGCGATGAAAGAGGCTGCGGATCAGCAGGTTGGCTTCGTTGGCGACCAATAAAAACCCGGTTAACCAGATTAAGGTGCGCGTCAGCTGTGCCGGGCTGAAGCCTGCATTCCACAACCAAGCGTCCATATTGCTTTGCCAGTTGGGGGCGGGCAGGGCCTCTGTCAGCAAGGTTAGAGCGATCAGCATGATCACCGTTGCTGCCAGTCGGCCGTCGTTGAGCCAATGTTTAGGAACGAGTCGCTCCGGAACAATGAGCGCCAGCAGTATCAGACCGCTGATGCTCAGGCTGGCGAACGATGCGCCCAATGTCAGCCAGCACCACAGTAATTGCACGGACAGTAGACCGAGCAGAAACCGCGAACTCAGCGGCTCATCGCGTACGATCAGTGCTAAACGACTGGTCAGCCAGCCGACCAGAAACAGCCAGGTCAGCATGCTCTGCCTCGCATCGATTCGTTGAGGGTTTGAGTCAGGGCGGTGAGCAGTCGAATGACCGCATGCAGGCCGCCGCTGTTGATGTTCTTATAAACCGCTTGCTCGCTGATGTTCAGTTCTTCGGCGATGCGTTCGACCCGCCAGTCTTGCAGTAAACGGTTCAGAATATGCAGGCGATTGGCGTTCCATTTGTTGAGTTGATGACTGAAGAGTCCCAGACCTCCGGTCGCTAATGGCTGTTCGGCGTCATTCAGTCCCGCCAGCCTAAACAGTTCACCGCTGCGTTTGAGCTGATCAATACCATCGCGGGCCTGATAGAACGCCGGGCCGTCCATGCCCAGAGCCTGATCCGGGTTCAGCTCGGTGCTGATTTCACCCAGGCTCAAAGAGAAACGCATGCGCACCGGATAGACCGCGGCGGCGATCGCTAGGCAGTCGGCGAAGACCCGATCTGCCTGTTCGTACACCACCTGAAACTCATCGCCGAGCGTGATGGTATAGGGTGATGTCAGGCCGGTTCGGTCTTGGTTTAGGTCATCGAGAGCCTGCTTGAGTTGTTCTTGCAGCTGTTGGCGCAGGCTGGAGCGGCGTGACGCGACCAGATCACCGATCAGCACCAGAGGAGTCATGATCAACCTCTTAGGTTGTTTAATGATGATTTAAACCATAATGGTTTTATTGGTCGATTTGCAACCACTTTGGTGGATGGCTTACAGCGCGAATGTTGTCGAGACCGGCGCTGGGCGCGTTAGAATGACGCGTCTTTTGACCGATGTAAGGAACCGCCCCGTGTTGTCGCCTACTTTTTACGTGCTTGCCGTGATCGCCATTCTGATCGTGGGTATATCCAAAGGCGGATTCGGTGGGGGGCTGGGCATGGTAGCGGTGCCATTGATGTCGCTGGTCATTTCTCCCTTCGATGCAGCCGCTATTTTGTTGCCGATGCTGTGCATTATGGATCTGGCGGGATTACGGGCGTATTGGAGGCGCTGGGATCCGCGTAATTTGTGGATTATTCTGCCCGGCGGAATCGCTGGTGTCATCGTGGCAACGGTGACCTATCGCTGGGTGGATGAGCAGGTACTGCGGTTGCTGATTGGGGGGATCGCGGTTGCCTTTGCGCTGAATTATTACAGCCAGGCTTGGCGTCGGGAGCGACCGGCGCAGCAAGCCAGCCGAGTGCGCGGCGGCATCTGGTCGGCGGTGGCTGGGTTTACCAGTTTTTCGGCACACGCCGGTGGACCGCCGATCAGCGTCTATCTGTTGCCGCAGCGTCTTGATAAGACCTTGTTTGTCGGTACCACTGTCGTCTTTTTTGCGTTCGTTAATTACATCAAACTGGTGCCCTACGCCTTTTTGGGACAGTTCCGTCCGGAAATATTACTCAATGCGGTCTTATTGGCGCCGGTTGCGGTGGCGGGAGTCTATCTGGGGCTTTGGTTGCACCACCGCCTGTCTGAGCGGTGGTTTTATCGACTGTGCTATGCGCTCTTGCTGCTGACGGGCTTGCGTTTAGTGCAGCAAGGTTTGGTTGGTTAGCGCAATGAACGCTCTTAATCGGACGTTTCGATTCTCCAGGACAGTACCGTCTCCAGCCCGTTTTCGGTGACCCAGTGGTTCAACTCGCGCGGTGCGCGGGTTTTTTTCTCCAGGGTTTCCAGCTTCAGTGGGTGGCGATACTGGCCCGGTGGCAGTTCACGCGCTGGCTGAGGGCGACCCGTCAGGGGTTTTTTGCGAGCTTGCTGCTTAAGGCGGTCACCAATGAATTTCTCCAGGCGCGCCAACAGCGCTGATTTATTCAAACGCGGCAGGTCAGTGGTAATCCAATCGCCAATCTTTACGCTGCGACGATTAAAAATATCTTCTTCGGTTAACTCGTAATCGCGCTTTAACGTTTCCAGCAATGCCAAATATTGGTCAAAGCCTTCTTCTTTTTTCAAAGCGGCCGCCTTGGCCTGTTTTAATTCTTCCAGTTCGGCTTGATATTGCTGAATTTGTTGATCGATCAATTGATCGTCAATAGGGGTATATGCCTTAGCTTCGGTCATAGTCTCAATATTCAAAATAGAAGTGGATGAACAAACCGCCCTGGCGCGAGAAGTGCGCTTCAGAGCATCAACACTGGCGGTCTATTGAGGCCGGGTAGGGCCATCAATGAGAGAAACCGGCGACAGTGGGCAATGCAATACGCAATCACACCCGATGATTACGTATTGGGCATTAAATCAGCTCACGTATCGGTCTAAAAAGTGCGAGATATTTGGAGCGATATCAATTTAGGGGCCGATGGTCGGTAATTCAAGTTTAAGATTCCTTAATATCCAACCGAACGTAATATTTGTGTGACGATACCAAGAATCGTCAAGGTTTCACTGTCGGGAATAATGACTGCCTCGATATCCGGGTGGTGTGCAATCAGCCGTGGAGAAGGCGATAACTGTAATTCCCGAACCGTCAATTCCCCCTGAAAAGCAGCAATGACAATTTGCCCGGAACGGGCTGTTTGCGCTTGGTGAGCAATCAACAGATCGCCAGGGCCGATGCCGGCGTCGATCATGGCGTCGGTTTCCACGGCCACAAAAAAGGTTTTGTCCGGGTAGCGCAGGCAGAGTTGATTGAGATCGACCCCTGTCGAATCGTCTACCGTCGCCGCTGCATTTTGGCTGGCTTCAGCGCCTTCAATAAATAACGGTAGATTCAGTTGAGGCCCGGCCACACTGCGACCTAGTAATTGAACAGCCATAATTCTCGCCCAATAACTGTATTTATATACAGTATATTAGGCGCCTCGAACCGCGCAGGCAAGTGTCCTGTCAGTCACCGGTCATTGTCTGGGCGCCACGCAACATGGCATGAACCAGTTCATCGGCGTCAAATTTGGTGAGGGCTTCATTGGCGCCGACCTGATTGGCGTAGGCCAGGCTCATCTCGCTGTTTAATGACGTGTGCAAGATGATGTAGGTCTTCTTGAGTTCAGCAATATCGCGAATCTTGAAAGCCAGTTCGTAGCCATCGAGGCCCGGCATTTCGATGTCGCTGACCAGAATGTCGGTGGCGTTGCCAGCCCGTGCGTTTTTTTCCATCACTTCCAGTGCTTCCAGGCCGTGACTGGTGACCTGATAGGGAATGTTCAGATGGTCCAGCGCGTCCGACAGTTGCTTGCGCGCTACATGGGAATCATCAACCAACAGAATGTTCAGCGGTTGCAGCTGTTCGCGTTGCACGTCGGTCAGGTTGGCGTATCGCCGTCCGGGAGGGTCCGGGTAGATGCGCGACAACAGCAATTCAACATCGAGCAACTGGATTGTGTTATCGCCATCCATAAACAGGCCCGTCAGGTAGGCGTTCTTACCGAGCATGTCCGGTGGTGGTTTGACGTCTCGCCAGTTGGTATCGACGATTTTCTCAATACGCCGTACCAGAAAACCCACTTCTCGACGCTGCACATCGGTAATGATGATGGACGACTGGGCCAGCTCTTCGGTGCTCAGCGGTGTATAGCCAACCGCGGCCGCCATGTCGATGACCGGGATGGTTTTGTTGCGCACCGTTGTCGCTCCCAGCACAGCCGGATGGTCCTGCGGTAATTTGGACAGCGCGCGGTAGGGAATGATTTCCCGCACCTTGAGTGTGCCAATGGCGAAGCTCTGCGTGCCAGTAAGCGAGAACAGCAGCAATTTTTGAGCGTGCTTGTTGGCCTTGATATTCATACTGCGTCCTATCGTTGGCAGGCGGCTCGGTTACGGTGTTAAACAGTTTAGTCGCGGTGACTCAAGTACGAAACAACACAACCAGTTCGTGCATCTTATCGGACAGCTCGCTCAGCGTTTCTGCGCCTTTCACGGAGTGTCGGCCTTGTTCCAGGCTGTGATCGGCAAGCCCAGTGATGCGGGTCAGCTGTTGGTTGATCTCTTCCGAAACTTGGCTTTGTTCTTCGATGGACGTGGCCATCTGGTGGGTCATTTCCGTGATGCGAACCACCGCAGCGGCAATGTCGTGCAACGCTGAATCGGCTTCACCGACGCGGCTGACGCTGTCTTCAGCAATAGTGCGACCGCGTTCGGCGGCCGCTTCAGCATCGCCGGTTTTGGTTTTCAGCTTGTCGATGATGGTTTGAATCTGGGTGGTGGTGTCGGCGGTGCGAATGGCCAATGAGCGCACCTCGTCAGCGACCACAGCAAAGCCGCGTCCGTGTTCGCCAGCCCGCGCGGCTTCAATGGCTGCGTTTAACGCCAGTAAGTTCGTCTGTTCGGTGACTTCCTGAATGAGCTTAGCGGCTTCGGCAATGGACTGAGTCTCGCTCACCACCTCTTTAACGGTCTGGCCAATGGACTCAACGGCCTCCGCCAATTCTTGAATGCCTTGCCGTGCCTGGCTGATGGTGGCTGTGCCCTGATCGGCCA
This sequence comes from Saccharospirillum sp. MSK14-1, assembly GCF_003054965.1. Lineage (GTDB taxonomy): Bacteria > Pseudomonadota > Gammaproteobacteria > Pseudomonadales > Natronospirillaceae > Saccharospirillum. The sequence continues at coordinate 1,295,916 of NZ_MIES01000033.1, read as the reverse complement.
GCTCGTGCGCTTTGTCGGCTTCACCGGCGGTGTCCTGAACGTTGCCAGATACTTCATGAATGGTCGCGGCCATTTCGTTAACGGCGGCCGCGATTTGTGTGGTTTCGCTTTGCAATTGGTCAATAGCGGTGACCGACTCTTCGGTCAGCTTGCGCGACTGAATGGCCTGGTTGTTGACGCCACCAGCGGCGTCATCGATACGCGTCAGCACGGTTCGCAGGTGTGCTTTGGCACTGTCCATCGCCAACTCCAGTTCGGCCATGGTGCCTGGCGCGTCGGAGAAGGTCATTGCGATAATGGGGTCGCTGAACTGACCGGCCGTGCGCTCCTTCATACGGCTGAGAATCCGCTCGCGTTGGCGATACGCCAAGATGCTCAGGGCGGTCATCACCACGGCGGCTGCACCCAGGCTGACCCAGTCACCGGTGACATAACCGATAGCGGCCAGGAAAAACGCCGCCAGACTGTTTGGTCCCCACAACACAATGCGTTTGCGAATGCGTTGCAGCCAGGACAGCGGATGCTTGCCAGCGTTCAGGCGCTGGTAGATGCGAAAGGCCCGATTCACGTCCTCGCGCTTGGGTTTTACTCGGACCGATTCATAGGCGATGACCTTGCCGTTTTCGGTCACTGGGGTGACGTAGGCATTGACCCAGTAGTAGTCGCCGTTGATGCGGCGATTTTTCACCAACCCCATCCACGGTTTGCCCGCTTTGAGGTATTCCCACATGTTCGCGAATGCGGCCTGAGGCATGTCCGGATGGCGAATCAGGTTGTGCGCCTGACCAATCAGCTGATCCCGGTTGTAGCCGCTGACCTCACAAAAGGCGTCGTTGCAATGTAGGATAACGCCTTTAACGGTGGTCGAAGAGATCAGGATCTGATCGTCTCCCAGCTCGTATTCGGTATCGGTGACAGGTAGATTTTTGCGCATGTAAGTATCCGGGTCTCTGAGTCGTGGCGGTCTTATTAGAAAAATTCAGTCAATTAGCTATCGGCTGCCGCCAGGCCGATTTTAGCGACACTTGCATGGATATGCTTGTGTTTGCAGGGAACAGACTGTCTTCAATTGTTGAATGCATTGAGCTGTGTCAACGGTAGAGTCCCGACTGCTACAATTGATGAGCAGACATCGAACTATCCCTGCCTGGGAATCGTGTAAGGAGCCTTTGTGACAACGACGACGTCCGTTCGCCTGATTACTGTCCTAGCACTGGTCGTCGGCTCGACCGCGGCGCTCGCTGAAACCTTTGTCGAAGCCATCAGTAACTGTCGTGAGTTGAACAACCGAGAGCGGCGCTATGCCTGCTACGACGATGCTGAAGCCTACAGCGGTAACGTTCAGCGTGAAGTCGCCGCCTTCAATTACGAAGCCACATCAGATCCGCTGACCGGTCAGACCGAACATCAGTTGACCATTCGATCCGCTCAAGGGTTGAACGGGCGCGGCGATCCGATTGTGCTGTTGTGGCAGTGCGACTCCACGGCTCCAGGTCGCTATACCCTGACGCTGCGCTGGGAAGATTTTCTCCCCAGTGGTCGTCCCGAAGTGACCACCCGATTGGGCCAGCAAGCGCCGGTGACCGGGCGTTGGCAGGCGGGCAGCTACCGTGAATCATCGATTCTGGATGGCCCCGATACCGGCTTCACATTGACGGAGTTTGTCACTCAAGTGGCGGCGCAGATTGATGCGGGACATACCACCATGGTCTTTCGCACCAGACCTTATAACGATGACCCCATTACCGCCGTTTTTGATTTCACCGGCTTCACTGAGGTGGTAGAGCCCATGCGTCAATCCTGTCGCTTCTAAGCGGCTGGACTTGCATTCCGCCGAATGATGATCAATCTTATAACAACGTCATCACAAAGGAGGCCTCGAGCCTATGCAGTGCCCGTCCAACGACGGTGATCACATATCCCATCCCAATTAAGTTCCATCCTAATTAAGAGCGAGGTGATGCTATGAATGATGTAAAAGAATTCGAGCTGATCGTTTCCGAAAATTTTGATTTCAGCGCTCTTGACGTCTGCCGCGATGAACAGGGGGATCTTCAGGCCAATCTGGATCCGATTTACGACATTCTCTGTGCGTCCGGTATCGCAACCAGCCTGGTAGACAACCAGGATGTGCTATCTGCCCTTATTAACACTTTGTACGATTTCCATTTGGAAAACGGCGGTTCCGTCGATTTAGAAGTGGAACGCCACCGTGCTGTGCATGAATTGACAGATGAGTATGGCCGCGCCGGTGTGACCGGTAGCGCGACCTTACACTGAGTTCGCTGCCAGCCGCGCCAGGGTGGTGCGGCTGGTTTTAGCGAGCTTTTTCAGCCAATAACTCTTCCATATCCAGACCAGTCAGCTTGCGCAACTGGTTGAGCAAATAAAAGATCGCGCCCATCAGAATGACGGTCGATGGCAAGGCAATAACCGGATAACTCAACAGAGTCATTTTTCCCAGCTCTTCACTGAAGGCCGTGGTTCCGGGTTGGCTGACGACAATCAGCTTTGCCAGCACGTAGTTCAATACCGCTGAGAGCATAAAAGAGGCGGTAATGATGTAACTGACCAAGCGCAGCCGACGTTCCAATAATTGTGCCGTGCCTCGTTCTTTCAGCGCGTGTTGGACTTTATCCATGGCAAATAACTGCGCATTAAAAATCAAGGTGCGCACCAATGGAAAACGCGTGAACTGGCTGATTAAGACGGCGACGCCAAGCAACGCCGGAACCGCAGCTTCTTTGATGGCGATGTACTTAGGGTCAAGTTGCAGCAGGCTGATGCCGCCGGTCAGTAAGACGCTGATCACGCCGATGACCGAAAAAACGTTGACCTTGTTGGTCTGGCGCATTTCCCACAGACCGTAACCAATTGGGAAGGCCAGGGCGATGACAATGCCCCAGACCGGGCCCAGCGACTCTTCGCCGCTGAAGCGCGTCAGGATGACGACGGGCAGTAAGATGTTAAACAGCAGGTTGGTAAAAAAACCACCGCTTTTAGGTTCATTGCTCAAAATACAGCTCTCTCATCTCTCTGATCGTAGGTGCTGGCATTGTATGCAAAAGCGGGCCGGACGACATCCCGCCATGACGGCCTTTCCGTTATCTTTAGGCTGTTGCATTATCACGCTGGGTAACTGAATGGAACGGACAGATGGAGTGGCGGTTATTACTGGCCTTGGCGGTACTCGCTCTGGCTTTTTTCCTGACTCAGGGATTGTTGAAGTACTTTTTGGCGCTGTTCGTCGACAGCAAAGACGTTTCCATTCAGCGCAAGGCGCTGATTCGTAAGTCACTGCAGTTCTTTCATATTTTGGCCTATGCCTTCGCCTGCGGCCTGGTGTTTGGCGTGGGCTATGGGCAGTTTGTACTGTTTCTGTCGTCCTTTTTTGCCGTCCTGGGCGTCGCCTTATTTGCGCAATGGTCCATTCTCAGTAATGTCACCGCCAGTATTATTATCTTTTTTCAGTTCCCGTTTCGCATTGGCGACAACATTAAAATTGTCTTTAAAGACGAAGATCTCAGCGGCGTTATCGAGGAGATAACGCCGTTTCACGTGCTGATTCGGCGTGAACAGGGCGATCAGCTGATCTATCCCAACAGTTTGCTGTTGCAAGCAGCGGTGATCAAACCTGTGCCAAAGGCTCAGCCGACCCCCGAGTCGGATTCAGTTCCGGTGGCGGCTGAATCGACTGAGCGACAGCCAGTAGAAACCCGTCAACAGCAATAAGGCGGCGAGCAGCGCCCAGGGAACCACTTCGAGTGAATAGCGCGCGGCCAGAACACCACTGAGCGCTGGCAGGCCAGCGCCACCGATGCCCGCGGCAGCGATCTGCATGCCCATGGTGTTGTCCTGGTGCGCTTTGCCGACGCGGTGCAACGTCCCGGAGACCAGCCCGGGGAAGACGGGTGCGAACGCAAAACCGATTAAGCCGATGGCGAACAGACCGACAACATTCATCGGATTCCAAATCAACAAAAAGGTGCCGATCAAGGCCAGCGCCAGGCTGCCCCAGATCAACCGCTGGTGACCGAGCCAGTTAGCAAAGGCACCCGCCAGCAGTCGGCCAACGGTAAACATACCCCAGTAGATCGAGACCCAAAGGCCCGCCGTAGCCACTGAGAAACCGCGCGATTCAGCCAGCAAGGAATACGTCCACAGACCCATGGTTAATTCCAGACCGGTGTAGCAGAAGAACAGCAGCATGCTGAGCCAGACCGACAGCGTACGCATGGACGTAAACAGCGAGGCCGGTTGCACGAGGTCAGGGCGGGTTGTGGTGACTTTACCGGCGTCATCATGCAGTTGTACCGGCGTTTCAGAGGTTTCACGATCGCTGCGTTTAAGCCACAGCGACGCCGTTAATAAGAACACCAGGGCCAACCCCAATTGTGCCAGACCGACGGCCCAGTAACCCGGTTGCCAATTCCCTGTCAGTTTCAAACCGGCCGTCATGATCAAAGGGCCAAGGGTAACGCCGACCCCAAAGCTGGCGTGCAACCACTGCATCATTCGATCGCTGTGGTGAGTGGCAACATAGCTGTTCAGACCGGCATCAATAGCGCCCGCGCCCAGCCCCAGAAGCAATGCCAGACCGATCAGCAACCACCAGTAAGGTGCTAAAGCATAACCGATCAAGGCCAGGGCCGTGGTTGCGCAACTGACCGCCAGCAGGCGGCCAATACCCAGACGGCGACTCACCGCCCCACTGACAAAACTGCTCAACATATAGCCGGTGGTCGCACCCACCAGTAAGGTCCCTAGAGCATCCAGCGGCAGATTGAAATCGTTGCGCATTGATGGCCAGGCAACGCCCAGTAAGCCATCGGGCAAACCCAGAGAAATAAAGGCAATAAATGCCAACAGAATCAGTAACAGATTGCGATTCGCCGCCATGGGCACCTCCTGAATATTCGGATACAACACACCCGTTGGCCTGTCCCAAAGCGGGCGATGACCGCGGCGCAGGACTATAGCGCCACGCGCCAGACCACTGCAAGAGCAGGCTTGTCGGTGCCAGTTGTTGGCGCTATTGTCGGGCGCTTGTCTGCCCAAGCGGAGTCCTTCCTGATTATGAAACGTCGTCTGTTACCGGTTTTGCCTGTATTGATCAGCGCCTGTCTGCTGTTAATGCTGTCCTTTGGTTACCGCGCTGGGTTTGGTCTATTTATGCAGCCAATGTCACAGGCCAATGGCTGGGGGCGCGATGTGTTTTCCATGGCCTTGGCCATTCAGAATCTGGCTTGGGGCGTGATTGCCGTGCTCGCCGGCGGGCTTGCGGATCGTTATGGCAATTTGAAAGTCCTGCTTGCCGGTGTGGCTTGCTATGCCGCGGGGATGGCGGGGATGGCTTACGCTGCGAGCACCGGGGCGATTATCGCGACGGCTGGTTTGCTGGTGGGTGCCGGGGTTGCCGGTACGGCCTTTGGCATTGTTTTGCCGGCTCTGGCTCGCGCTGTTCCTGAAGAGCGCCGTAGTTGGGCATTGGGACTGGGAACCGCCGCTGGCAGTTTTGGTCAGTTTTTGGTGGTGCCGCTGATGCAGACGCTGGTCGATGCTGTCGGCTGGTTTCAGGCACTGCAGTGGTTGAGTTTATCAGCACTGGCAATGGCTGTGTTGGCGATCCCGCTGGCGCCATATGGCGGCGCATCCGACACATCCAGTCCGGCCATTGACGCCTCACTGTGGCAAATTTTGCGTCGCGCCTTTGGCGTTCGTTCCTACACCTTGCTGGTGCTCGGTTTCTTTGTTTGCGGTTTCCATGTGGCGTTCATTACCGTTCACATGCCTGGTTACGTGGTCGATTTGGGTTTTGATGCCAAGGTGGGTGCCTGGAGCATCAGTCTGATTGGTTTGTGCAATGTGATTGGCGCTTACGTGGCCGGTGTGCAAAGCGGGCGATTGCCTAAGCAGCGCATTCTGGCTTTTATTTATTTGGGTCGCGTCGTGGCGATCACTGCCTTTTTGCTGGCACCGGTCAGTCTGGTCAGCATTTTGGTGTTCAGTGCGGTCATGGGGTTTTTGTGGCTGGCAACGGTGCCTCCGACATCTGGATTAGTCGCTGTTTTTTTTGGTACGCGCTATATGACCTTCCTCTATGGCGTGGTGTTCCTCAGCCATCAAATAGGCAGCTTCAGCGGCGTATGGCTGGGTGGTTTTTTGTACGAAACCTTCGGTCATTACGACGGCATCTGGATCGCAGGCATTATTCTGGGCTTGGTGGCCGCGGTATTGCACTGGCCGATTCGTGAACAGGATGCCAGTGGTCAGCTGCGTGCTGCCTGAGCAGGCGCTATGGCGTTATTTAAGTGTGTTGTTTTCATTGCGCGTTGGGTAACTGGCGCGCTGTTCATTTGATTTAAGGATAGGTATGTCTGACGCTACCCAGACCAGTTTTCGTTCCTTGCTGCGTTTGTTGCGCTACGCGAGGGGTTATCGGCTTCGCCTTATTGGTGCCATTAGCTGTTCAGTTATCAATAAATTATTCGACATCGCCCCGGAAATTCTGATCGGTATTGCCATTGATGTGGTGGTGAATCAGGAAGCCAGCTTTGTGTCGCGCCTGGGCTTGGCGACGCCAGAATCGCAGATTACGGCACTGGCTGTGCTGACCTTTTTCATCTGGGCCGGTGAGTCGCTGTTTGAATATCTGTATCAAATTTTATGGCGCAACTTGGCGCAGCGGTTGCAAGCCGATTTTCGCCAGGATGCCTATGAACATATCCAGAAGCAGGACCAAAGTTTCTTTGAAAATCGCTCCAGTGGTCAGTTGATTTCGGTATTGAACGACGACGTTAATCAGTTAGAGCGGTTCCTCGATGGGGGTGCTAATGAACTGGTTCAGATTCTGGTGGCGGTGGTCGCCGTTGGCGCGGTCTTCTTTGTGATTTCGCCGTTGATCGCGGTGCTTGCTTTTACCCCGGTACCGTTGATTATCTGGGGCGCTTTTTATTACCAGAAAAGGGCCACGCCTCTGTATGCCAAGGTGCGTGATCAAGTCGGACGATTAGCCACTCGGCTGGCTAACAACATTGGCGGTATGAGTACCATTAAGGCCTTTACCGCCGAGCAAACCGAAGCGGCCCGAGTGCGAGCCGACAGCGAAGCTTATGCCGAGGCTAACCGTCATGCCATCGCCGTGAGTTCTGCGTTTATTCCGATCATTCGTATGGCGATTTTGACCGGGTTTCTATTCACCTTTGTGATTGGTGGCATGCAGACGTTGGATGGGCAACTCAGCGTCGGCGCTTACGGCGTGTTGGTGTTTTTAACCCAGCGATTACTGTGGCCGCTAACGGCATTAGCGCAAACCATTGACCTGTATGAGCGGGCAATGGCCAGCGTGCGACGCATTCTGGGATTGATTGAAACGCCCATAGAGATTCCCGATCAAGGCACGCAGACTTTGGCCTTGCCCGTGCGTGGCGAAGTGGATTATTCATCGGTGAACTTTGTTTACGGTCGTACTGGCGCCGGTGTGCATGACGTTAACTTTAACGTGGCTCCCGGAACCACGGTGGCGTTGGTGGGTGCTACCGGCTCAGGCAAGTCGACACTGATAAAATTGTTGCTGCGCTTTAATCAACCGCACAGCGGTGAGATTCGTGTCGATGGTACGCCCATTGAACAACTGACGTTACACAGCCTGCGCTCGGCCATCGGTTTGGTTAGCCAGGATGTGTTTTTGTTTGAAGGCACCATTGGCGAGAACATCGCCTACGGACGACCGGACGCCAATGAAGAAGACGTCATTAAGGCAGCGCAAACGGCGGAAGCCTGGGAGTTTATTGAGCGATTGCCGGATGGTTTGGACACCGCCGTGGGTGAGCGCGGTGTGCGTTTATCCGGTGGGCAACGTCAGCGATTGTCGCTGGCACGGGCACTGCTCAAAGATCCGGCCATTTTGATTCTCGATGAAGCCACCAGCGCGGTGGATAACGAAACCGAAGCGGCCATTCAGCGCTCACTGAAACACATTTCTCACGAGCGCACGGTGATTATGATTGCGCACCGTTTGTCGACCATCGTTCACGCCGAGCAGATTCTTGTGCTGGAGCATGGGCGTATTGTTGAGCAGGGACGCCACGATGAGCTGGTGGCTCAGCGAGGCGCATACTGGTCGCAGTGGCAGGTGCAGACCGGTGGGGCAGCCTGACCGGTTCAGACCTTGACGGTTTCCATATCGCCACCGTCGCGACGGCTGGCGATGCGCGCTTTGAGCCGGCCGATGTGCAGCAGCAAAATGGGCACCAATAGCAAGATCAGCACGGTGCCAAAACCCAACCCAAACACCATGCCCACGGCGATGGGTTTCAGCAGAGCCGCGTCGACACTGGTTTCAAACAACAATGGAATCAGGCCAGCCATAGTTGTAATTGACGTCAAAATGACTGGGCGCAACCGCGACAGTGAGGCTTCGACGGCGGAGTCGTAAAGACTCAAACCATCGTTATGCAGTCGCCTGAAAACGGTGACCAGAATAATGGCGTCGTTTATCACAATCCCCGACAGTCCAATCAGGCCGAACACGGAAATTGTGGACAGCGGCATGCCCATTATCCAATGTCCGATGACGGCACCCGTCAGCCCGAACGGAACCGTTACTAAAATAGCGAACGGCCATAGCCAGGATTCAAAAACCCAGGCCAGAATCAGATAAATCAACAAGATGGAAATACTCACCGCCAGCAAGGTGTCGCTGAAGAAAGATTCCAGCTCCTCGGCCTGGCCGCTGATTGACCAGTCCACATCAAAGCGCGCACTGATGCCCGGCAGGACGGTGTTTTCCAACTCCGGATAGAAGTCGACTAACTGATCGCCGTTGTAGGTCGCGGTGACTTCCACCTCCAATTCGCCGTTGCGAGAGGTGATGCGATTCAGGCCCTGATCGAAATGGAAATTCACCAGACCCCCCAAAGGTCGAGTGGTGCCATCGCTTAACTGAATGGGCAGATTTTCCAACCAGGCGTCGCTTTCGCGCTGATGCTCAACCAGTTGCAGGACCACCGGTATTTCCTGATCGCCTTCCTGCACCGTGACCAGGGTTTTCCCCGACAACTGACCGGCGACTTGGCTGGCCACGCTGTTCATATCGACCGCGGCGGTTTGTGCTGCCTGTGTCAGGCTCATTTGATATTGCTGACCGTCGAGTGGTAAATCATCGGTGATGTCACTGAGCACATCGGAATAATTCAACAGCTGCGTTTGCAGTGCGAGCGAGGCTTGTTTTAATTCTTGGATATCGTCGCCGACCAGGCGGATTTCCAAGTCACCGCCACCACCTGGGCCGCGGAAAAAGCGTCCGCTGGAATAGGCGCGCACCACCGGTGGCAGTTCGAATTCGTTCTGAACCCGTTCCAGCACGTCGGCGTTACTCAGTGCGCGATTGGTATCGCTGGTAAGGGTTAGTTCCAGGGAGGCGCGGTCGGGTTCATCAACGCTTTCAAATTCCTGAACGATGTTGGCGATAAGGCCACCACCGACCGAAGCGTCGATGTCTTCTACCACGGCTTGCAACTGGTCGAGAGCGCTTTCCGCTTCTGCCAGCGTGGTGCCATCGAGCAGGTCGAGGGTGACACTCATGGTTGGCTGATCCAGCGATGGCGACGGTTCAAACTCAATGCGGCCGCTGGTCACCGCGCCCAGCGTTAGTAAGGCAACAGCGAAAATGGCAGCCACAAAGATGCTCGATTGACCCAGCGCCTGCTTGACCAGACGTTGAAACGGACCATCACGAAACCGATGAAAGGCCTCTTCGAACTGTAGCCGCCGCACACCCATCGGTTTGGTTTTGCCGTTGTGGCCGAGGTGGCCCGGCAAAATGATAAAACACTCCACCAGCGAAGCGATGATGGCAGCGGTGACGACGGTGGGGATGTCCACCAGCAGGTTGCCGAAAGAGCCACCGATTAACAGCAGCGGCATAAAAGCCGCAATGGTGGTGAGGCTGGAGGCGATCACCGCGGGCATCATGCGCTTGGCCGCGGTGCGTGATGCCTGTTCGGATGATAAACCCTGAGATTCCAGCGCCGCCGCGTCTTCAGCGACCACGATGGCATCGTCGACGATGATGCCAATGGCGATAACAAAGCCGAACAAGCTGATGGTGTTGATGGTGGTATCGGAGTAACCCATAAAGGCGAGGGTGCCCATAAAGGAAACCGGAATGCCGGCGGCTACCCAAATCGCCAAGCGTGTGCGCAGGAAGACAAACAACACCAGCAACACCAACACCATCCCTGCGATGCCATTGCTGATCACCAGGTTGAGCTGGTCCTGCACGACCTGCCAGATTTCGTTGTATTTGTGCATGCCGACGCCGTACGGCAATTCATCGGCAAAATCGGCCATCCAGTTGTCCAGCAATTCGGCGTTTTCCAGGGTGTCTTCACCGGCGACTCGGCTGACTTCCAGTTTGATGGCAGGCATACCGTCGTAACGCAGAATATCCGTGTTGTCGTAAGCCTCGCGGACTTGTGCGACCTGCGCTAAGCGAATCACGCCACCGGCATTTTGCGCGATGATGGCTTCGTTCAGGGCGTCGACGGTCCAGTCTGGTGAATCGGTGACCAGTGACGTGCTGTTTGCGCCTACGGCGAGGGTTCCCGCTGGCGTGGCATTGAACTGGGCTGTGATGCGGTCGGCTAGGGTGTCGAGCGTCATACCCAGGGAGCCGAGCGTGGTGAGATCGACATCAATCACCCGTTCACGGCCAGGCGCGCCCGAGAGTTCAACCACCGCAACGCCTTCCGCCAACAGAGACTGTTGGGCTTGATAACCCAGGCTGGCCAGATCACTGCGTGGCAGGTCGCCATACAGCAGCACCGAAGCGACCGGCTCGGTGACTTCAATTTTTTCCAGATCATCGATGATGACACTGGATGGCAGGCCGATGTTATCGATGGCGTCTTCGAGGGTGGCAAACCCCTCGTCAACACTGAGGCCGTCTTTGACCGCCGCAAAGACGCGGTGACCGCCGCGATAGGAAACGGCGCGCACGAAATCGAAATCCCCACTGTCCATCATCTCCTGATCGAGTGGGTCACCCAACTGGGTGCGAATGGTATCGACGTCGGCGTTGTCCCAACTGAACGTGGCCCGCACCAGCGGCAACTCAAAGTCTGGGAACAGCTGTGAACGCACCGATTGTAAGCCCCAGATGCCTGCGCCAATCACCAACAGCATCATCAGGTTGGCGGCCAGACGATGACGCAGTATTTGATCGTAAAAACCGTTCATGAGGCGTCACCGTTTTCGGTGGGTAGGGTGTTGCTCTGAGTGTGACCGACCCGGGTCACGGGGGTGCCGTCTGTGGGCTGCGATAAGCGAGTCGTCAGGACGGTGATGGGGGCGTCGGTGGCGTCTTCGAAGCTGACCAGGGCCCACTGTTTACCGTCGCGCTGCTGATAACCGAGTACTTGCACGGTTTGCCGACTCAAAGCGCCATCAATCAGCTGATACAGCCGGTCGTTTTGGTAGATGGCGTCCTGTGGAACGGCGTAGCTGGATACTGCCGGGAGTTTCAGTTGCAGCTCAATGGTTTCGTTGATCAGCACGGGAATATTGGCGGGCAGGGCGACTTCCAGTGCCACCGCACCGGTCTCAGCCGAGGCGGCCAGACTGGTAACGGTCAGAGGATAGAGGGTGTCGTCGATGATCGCTTCGGCTTCGATTGCTTGGCCGCGAATGCGTCGATACACCGACAGCGGTACCTGGGTGCGGGCAAAGAGTGAGCTGCGGTCCACTAAAGTCATCAGATCGGTGTCGGCAGGTAAGCGTGCACCGGTGGCTACATTGATGCTGACCACCTCGGCGTCAAACGGCGCCACAGGCCGTAAGTCATCTGCATCGGCTTGAGCTTGTTCCAGAGCGATGCGTGCCTGTTCGAGGTCAGCTTGTTGCTGTATTAACTCGTCGGCATACACATCAACGCTTAACTCGGCGCTGCGTAAGGCTTCTTCTGCGGTCTGTAAGCTGGCGGCATTGGAATAGCCTTGCTCGTTCAAGGCCACTTCGCGTTGATAGCTGGCGCGGGCGTTATCGAGCGCCGCCTGGTCTACTTGATGCTGTCGCTCGGCGATGCGAATGGCCGCTTCCTGCTGGGCGACGGCGGCTTGTTGCTGACGTAAGGTCCATTCGATCGAGTCGGCGTTTAACTCAATTAAGGCGTCGTCGGCGCTGACCAACTGGCCCGCTTGCACGGCGATGTCGATCACGCGGGCTTCGGCGGGAACGGTGAGCGTTTCTTGTCGTTTAGCATCGACTTGCGCGAGCAGCGGTGTGGTTGGTGCGTTGTCGCCCCATTCAACATCGATGGCTTCAACCTGCAGAGTGTTACTGCTGGCATTGCTGCGCCCCCAGCGCGAGCCAGCGAGGCCGGCACGCATACTCATGGCAGCGTTACCGCCGCGTTGCGCGCCACTGTCTGAGCCGATTGGACTGCTCATGAGCAGATAGCCGCCGGCACCGACGGCCAGAATGACTGCGACAATGATTGACTGCTTCTTCATTCACTACTCCCAAAGTGCCAGGATGCTGACCGGCCAGTCGTATTAAAAAGAATCAACAAAGTGTGCGCCAGTTTACGGAACAAAGATGGAGAGAAAATGCAGCTGTGCGGTCAACAAACCGTAAACACCGAGCGATGATCGGGGTGACCGGTCGGATGTGATCAGGTAAACTGCGCAGCTCGTTTCAAACGGGCAAAGGCTTGTTCAGACCGTCCGGTGAAATGTCGGTCCGATACGGTCCCTTGGTAGGGGTAGGTCGGACCAGAGTAAAACCATTCAAAACCTTAAATATCCAACATGTGGCCCTTGGTAGGGGTCACCACTGAAGGAGCGCATCATGCCTGTTATTACCTTGCCCGACGGCGCCAAACGTTCGTACGACACCCCTGTATCCATTATGCAGATTGCCGAAGATATCGGCCCTGGCCTGGCTCGCAATACGCTGGCTGGACGCATCAATGGTGTGCGTGTCGATGCCGTTGATGTAGTCAGCGAAGATTCCGATATCGAGATTATTACGCCGAAGGATGACGATGGTCTGGAAATCATTCGTCACTCTTGCGCGCATTTGCTCGGCCATGCTCTGAAACAATTATGGCCCGACGCCAAGATGGCCATTGGTCCGACCATTGAAAACGGCTTTTATTACGACGTCGATCTGGATCATCGTCTGACCGAAGAAGATCTTGAGGCATTGGAAAAGCGCATGATGCAGTTAGCCAAAACCGACTACGCCGTGGTGCGCCACAAAGTCAGCTGGCAAGAAGCGCTGGATACCTTCCGTGAACGCGGCGAGCCCTACAAGATGGAAATTCTTGAGCAGAACATCAGCCAAGATGATCAGCCGGGTTTGTACCATCATGAAGAATACGTAGACATGTGCCGTGGTCCGCACGTGCCGAACATGAAGTTCTGTCATCATTTTAAATTGATGCGGGTTTCTGGTGCCTATTGGCGTGGTGACAGCAGCAACAAACAGTTGCAGCGTATTTACGGCACTGCCTGGGCCGATAAGAAGCAGCTGAAAGCGCACCTGAACTTCCTCGAAGAAGCGGCCAAGCGCGATCACCGTCGTATCGGTAAAAAGCTCGACCTCTTCCATCTTCAAGAAGAAGCGCCGGGTATGGTGTTCTGGCATCCCAATGGCTGGACCATGTATCAGGTGATTGAGCAATACATGCGCGCTAAGCAGAAAGCGCATGGCTACAGCGAAATCCGCACACCACAGATTGTTGACCGTTCACTGTGGGAGAAGTCCGGTCACTGGGACAAGTTCGGTGACGACATGTTCACCACACACAGCGAACACCGCGACAACGCGGTCAAGCCAATGAACTGCCCATGCCACGTTCAGGTCTTTAATCAGGGGCTGAAAAGCTACCGTGACCTGCCATTGCGTTTGGCAGAATTTGGTTCCTGTCACCGCAACGAAGCGTCCGGTGCCTTGCACGGCATTATGCGGGTGCGCGGTTTTACTCAGGACGATGCACACATCTTCTGTACTGAAGCGCAGATACAGCCAGAAGTGGCTCAATTCATCGAGATGCTCAACGAAGTCTATTACGACTTTGGGTTTGATGATGTCATCCTGAAGCTGTCGACCCGCCCGGAAAAGCGCGTTGGCAGCGATGCCGACTGGGACCGCGCCGAAGCCGCCTTAGCCTCCGCTTTGGATGCCACCGGCAAGCCTTGGGAAACATTGCCGGGCGAGGGCGCTTTCTACGGCCCTAAAATTGAATTCACCCTGAAGGACAGTCTGGGCCGGATGTGGCAATGCGGAACGATTCAGGTCGATTTCTCCATGCCGGGGCGGCTTGACGCCCAGTACGTGGACGAGCAGGGTAATCGTCAAACACCGGTCATGTTGCACCGAGCCATCCTCGGCAGCTTTGAACGCTTCACCGGTATCCTGATCGAACAGCACGCCGGTGCCATGCCGCCATGGCTGGCTCCGATTCAGGCGATGGTGTGCAATATCACCGATGCACAAGCGGATTTCGTCAAATCCGTCCAAAATCGCCTGATTTCCGCTGGTTTCCGGGCTGATGCCGACTTGAGAAATGAGAAGATCGGCTTTAAAATCCGCGAGCACACGATTCAGCGCATTCCTTATCTGCTGGTAATTGGCGATAAGGAAGTCGAAAACGAGGCCGTAGCGGTCCGCACCCGAGATGGGAAGGACCTGGGAACGCTGTCAGTTGACGCCTTTATTGAACGTCTGACTGCTGATGTCGCCCAAAAAGGCCGTCTGGTAACAAACGGAGAGTGAGTTATAAAACGCAACGCGAGAGGCGCCAAACCTACCAATCGTCATATTATTAATGAGCAGATTCAGGCGGATGAAGTCCGTCTGATCGCGGAAGACGGCGAGCAGCTCGGCATTGTGCCGCTGGCCGACGCCATTGCGCGGGCTCAACAAGCCGAACTGGATCTGGTACAGATCTCCAATGCCGACCCTGTGGTCTGCAAGATCATGGACCTGGGCAAGAAGCTCTACGAAGAGAAGAAAGCCAAGGCCGCAGCCAAGAAGAAACAAGTTCAGGTGCAGGTGAAGGAGGTGAAATTCCGCCCCAACACCGACATTGGTGATTACAACGTCAAGTTGCGTAACCTGACCAAGTTTCTGGAGCACGGTGACAAGGCTAAGGTAACGCTGCGTTTTCGTGGTCGTGAAATGGCTCACCAGGAAATCGGTATGGAACTGCTGCAGCGGGTCGCCAATGATCTGGAAGATCTGGCCACTGTAGAGCAGCGTCCTAAGATGGAAGGCCGTCAGTTGACCATGGTCATGGCGCCGACCAAGAAGAAGTGAGGCTGCCTTAGGTAGCATCCCGAAGTGGTTCGCCACTTCGTCAGTGACGACGACTCTGATGGAGTCGTCGTTTTTTAATGGCAACCGTTAGCTCCCGGATCAGGTGTTTCACCCAATCCATAAGGGATGCAAAGCGGTTATGGAAGTAGATCGGGAGATTGAAAATGCCAAAAATCAAGAGCAACTCCGGCGCTGCGAAGCGTTTCAAGAAGACCGCGAATGGCTTTAAGCACAAGCAGTCTTTCCGTAACCACATCCTGACCAAGAAAAGCACCAAGCGTATGCGTCATCTGCGCGGCACTCAGCAAGTTGCTGAGTCTGACGTGCCTTTGATCAAGCGCATGTTGCCTTACGTTTAACGGTCACCGGATTAGGAGGAAAGATAAATGGCTCGTGTAAAGCGGGGCGTCATCGCCCGTCGTCGTCACAAGAAGGTTCTGAAGCAAGCTAAAGGTTATTACGGTGCACGTTCACGTGTATTCCGCGTAGCCAAGCAGGCGGTCATCAAAGCAGGTCAATATGCTTACCGTGACCGTCGTCAGCGCAAGCGTCAGTTCCGCGCTTTGTGGATCGCTCGTATCAACGCTGAAGCTCGCGTGAATGGTCTGTCTTACAGCAAATTCATCGCTGGCTTGAAGAAGTCGTCCATCGAGATCGACCGTAAGATCCTTGCTGATCTGGCCGTTCACGACAAGGTCGCCTTCACTGCCCTGACCGAAAAAGCCAAGGCTGCTGCCTAAGCTTGATTGGTTTCCGGTGATTAAAAACCCGCCTTTTGGCGGGTTTTTTTATGGCTGTTTGAAGCGTCTATCGGTAGTGAAAACGTAACCGCTTAAGTAGGCTGGAAAGGTTTTTCAGACAGGTACCCCGGTTATGGATTCCATCCGAAACTTTGTCCAGGTAACACCCAATATTGGCAGTGCAGGACAGCCTAGGGCAGAACAGCTTTATTTAATCGTAGACCATGGCTATCGACATGTTATCAACCTCGGGTTATCTAACCACCGCGATGCCGTTGCCGATGAAGACAGACAACTGTCAGAACTGGGCGTGAATTACTTCCATATTCCTGTGCCCTTCGACAACCCCGGGCCGGATCAGTTGCGCCACTTTTGTCTTTTGATGGATCTGTTGCGTGACGAGAAGGTGTTTGTGCATTGCATCATGAACTATCGAGCATCGGCATTTTTGTACCAATATCTGACCAAGCTGGCCGGCTACGATGAAACCCGTGCTCGTTCTCCGGTTTTGGACAGCTGGGTCTTGCCTTCAGCGTGGCAGGCGTTAATGTCCTGGACTTGCCAGGACATCGGCTTGGAATAATAAAGACAAGAATTTTACGGTAGGAGAACACGATGGCATTGGAAAATGAACAGCAGTTAATGGCCACATTAAAACAACGCTTTGCTGATCATCCTGAGCGACACAGTGGTATTGATTGGCAGGATGTAGTCACTCGCTTACTCGCAAACCCCAGCAAGCTCAGTATCCTCGAGCAGATGGAGCAAACGGGCGGCGAGCCAGATGTGATTGCCTACGATGACTCTGTCGATGGTTTTATTTTTTGCGATTGCTCAACAGAAAGCCCGACGGGACGACGCAGTCTGTGTTACGACGACACGGCGTTGCAGGCACGCAAAAAAAACAAACCGGCGGGTAGTGTTGTCGATCATGCCGTGGCAATGGGCATCGAATTATTATCCGAAGCCGATTATCGCTATCTGCAAAGTTTGGGTGACTTTGACCTGAAAACCTCCAGTTGGGTTGTGACACCCGATTCAGTGCGCCAGCGCGGCGGGGCGCTCTTTGGTGATCGCCGCTATGGCCAAGTATTTATATATCACAATGGTGCCGATTCTTATTATGCCGCTCGCGGTTTCCGTGGCCGGTTAACGGTTTGATCAAAGGTATGTCTCGATGCATCGATGGCCATTAATAGGGTTTTTATTTTTGCTTCAGTCGGTGATGGCGGCTGATTGGCAAAACCCGGCGGAACGTTATCAGGATGCCTATCAGGCTTATGTATCCGAGCGTTGCCCCCTTCCCAATGATGGGATGTCGCATTACGCCTACTTTGCACGTGACCGTGAAGCGATGCGCGATCATCCGTTTCTGGAAGCCGAACGCTTTGAGGGTGCACAGATCATGTACTCCTGGCGTGACCTTGAACCAGAACGCGATCACTACGATTTTGAGCCAATACGCGACGATCTCGTTTATCTGGCCGAGCATGGCAAGACCCTCTTTATTCAGCTTCAGGACGCGACCTTCTATAACCAGAATTTAAGCGCACCGGATTATTTGCGCAGTGCTGAATTTGATGGCGGCATGATTCAGCAATATACCGACGATGGTACACCCGAAGGTTGGGTCGCCAAGCGCTGGAATGCAGCGGTCCGTGAGCGTTTCGCGGCGCTGATGACAGTATTGGGCGATGAGTTCGATGGCGACATTGCGGGCATAAATTTGCAGGAAACGGCGATTGGGGTGTCTGCCGATTACGATTCAAGTTTTACACCGGCTGGCTATGTCGAAGGGCTTAAAGCCAACATGCAGGCTCTGGCGGACGCTTTCCCAAACACCATTAAATTGCAGTACGCCAACTTTATGCCGGGTGAATGGTTACCCTGGGAAGATAAAGGCTACTTGCGCTCAATTTACGAGCACGGCAATCACATTGGCGTCGGTCTGGGTGGGCCGGATCTGATGGTGCGGCGCAAAGGGCAATTGAATCACACCATTGCCATGATGCATGAAGGGGAATTCAGCGTGCCGTTGGGCATTGCCGTTCAAGACGGTAATTATATCGGCGCGACCAATTCTGATCGTATTGCAACGGATCGCGCCAATATTGTGCCTCTGCTGCATGCCTTTGCCGCAGATTTTATGGGCGTTTCACTGATGTTCTGGAGTTATCAGGAACCCTATTTCAGCGAAGATGTGCTGCCCTGTGTTACGGACTGATTACCAGGGGTTCGGTCCGTTTTCGCCGGAGAAGGTAAAACCGGAAAAAGTCCCGGTCGGGCCATCATCATCCAGTAATGCCAGGCGCACCGCTTCGGCGGCACCGTCTTTAACGGTTCGGTTGCCGAAAAAGTTATTGAACTCCGTTGCCGTTGGGCCCGGGTTAGCGGCGTTGACTTTAATGCCACTGTCTTCAAGTTCAATGGCCAGGGCCAGAGTGAAGGCATTCAATAAGGTTTTCGACGGTCCATAGACGGCGCCAAAATGCTTGCGCATGGCAAAGTTTGGATCTGCATGGGCGCTGAGCGAACCCGCACCACTCGACACCATCACAATGCGCGCGGCCGGAGCTTGGCGCAGTAAAGGCAGCATAGCCTGGGTCACCGCAAGCGCACCGAAAGCGTTGGTCTCAAATACCTGTTTCAGTTCGTCCATTGATACCAGGCTCGGCTGAGCGGCCTGAGTGAGCTCGTCGAGGGATCGGTTGCCAACACCGGCATGGGCTATGGCTGCGTTATTCACCAGTACGTCAAGACGGCCGTATTCCTGGGAAATCTTCTGCTTGGCAGTGTCGATGGATGCTGAGTCGGTTACGTCTAGCTGAATCGCCCGAGCCTCGGGCCCCAGTTCTTCAGCGGTCTGCTGTCCTTTGTTTGGGTCACGTGCGCCAATCAGAACGATAAAACCATGATCGATCAGCTCGGCGGCAATCTGGCGGCCAATGCCTTTATTGGCACCGGTTATTAGGGCAATTTTCGGTGTGTTCATGAGTCCGTCCTATGCAATAAAGGAAAACGATCAGGCTGCACTGCGCGCAGTGGCCGGTCGGCGTCTGAGGCTGGGCTGGTTCATTGCCGGTGTTTCATAAGGCGCATGCAGTGGGCCGACGTCGGTACCTGGAGCAACAATGGCATCGATGCGATCCAGCAGGTCGTCACTGAGTTCAAACTGGGAGCCAGCGAGTAGATCGTCGAGTTGTAGCTGAGTGCGGGGTCCCAAATTGGCGGCTGTCACCGCTGGATGAGCAATCGTGAATGCCATGGCCAGGTGTGTCAGGGGGACACCGGCTTCCTGAGCCAAACTGACCAACTGCTCCACTGCATCCAGCTTTTGTGCATTGCCATAAAAATGCGGCAGACGTGTCGCTCGGGTAGCGTCGGTTTGCTGGCTGCGCCGGACTCGGCCGGTCAGCATGCCCATATGCAGCGGGCTCCAGACCATCACGCCCAGGCCGTATTGTTCGCAAATTGGCAGCACTTCACGCTCAATGCTGCGATTAAGAATGGAATAAGAAGGCTGCTCAACCCGGACCTTAGCCAGGTGATGGCGATCGGCTGTCCATTGGGCTTCGACAATTTGTGACGCCGGGAAGGTTGAGGTTCCGATCGCACGGATTTTTCCGGCACGCATTAAGTCCGTCAGCGCCGACAGGGTCTCTTCGATGTCTGTTTCCGGTGATGGACGGTGCACCATATAGACGTCGATGTAGTCGGTTTGCAGGCGACGTAAAGAATCGTCCAGCGCTTGGGTAAGCCAGCGACGTGAATTGCCTTGTTGGTTTGGGTCGTTGCCCATGGGTAAGTGGGCTTTAGTGGTCAGTACCACCTGGTCTCGACGACCTTGTAATGCTTTGCCGACGATCTGCTCGGACTCGCCTTGGCTGTAAAAATCGGCGGTATCAATGAAGTTGATGCCCGCATCCAGCGCTTTATGAATGATGCGGATGCCGTCATCGTGGTCAGGGTTGCCAACGGCGCCGAGCATCATGGTACCCAGAGCGTAGGGGCTGACTTTGATACCGGTCTTGCCCAGGTTGCGATAGTTCATGTGAAGCTCCTGATAAATGAAGAAGGAAGACGAGCCACCTAGGCGCCTTAAGTGGATCGTCGTTCCGTATTATATGGATCATTGTTCCGTTTTCAATTAAATGGATCAATGTTCCGTATTTTGGCAAAATAGACCCAGCAATCGAGGAGGTAGTTGATGAGTCAATTTGAAACCGGCAGCCCGGCGAAACCTACGGTCAGAGCCGATGCGCAACGCAGCCAGGACGCGATTCTGTCGGCCGCTTTGGACGTGTTCGCCAGCGCCGGTGTCGATGCTCCGGTGCGTGAAATTGCCAATCGTGCCGGGGTCGGAGTCGGGACGCTGTATCGTCATTTTCCACAGCGCTCTGATTTGATCGTGGCGGTTTTTCGCCAACAGGTGGATGCCTGCGCTCAAAGTGCGCCGGAGTTGGCACAGCAGCATTCACCGGCGGATGCGTTGGCGCATTGGGTACAGCGCTATGCTGACTTTATTGTCACCAAGCGTGGTCTGGCTGCTGCCTTGCATTCCGGTGATCCGGCCTACAGTGCGCTGCCCGCCTATTTTGATGCCCATTTGCGTCCAGCCTTGCAAAGCTTGCTGGATGCGGCCATCGCCGCTGGTGAGGTTCGTACCGATGTGGATCCGGATGAGCTGTTACGCGCCGTAGGGAATCTGTGTCTGTCGGCCAGAGAAGACCGCCTGGAAACCGCTCGACGAATGGTGGGATTATTGGTGGATGGAATGCGCTATGGAGCTTAATGGATGACACCAGAACAGATTGGCCAAGCCTACGATGGCATCACTCACCTTTGGCAAGGTGACGATTTTAATCGGGACAACGGCATGGCGGAGCACCGTCGCGCTCTGGGTTTTGTCGACAGCCGAGGTTCGGCGCTGGACGTGGGGTGTGGCTGTACAGGGCGGTTTATCGATTGGTTGCAACATGAAGGCTTTACGCCGGAAGGCGTCGATGTCTCAGCCAGGATGATCGAACTGGCGCAGCAACGGCACCCTCAGGTGACGTTTTATCATCAGGATATTTGTCAGTGGCCATTGCCAAAGCACTACCACTTTATCACCGCGTGGGACAGCATCTGGCACATTCCCTTATCTGAGCAGAAGCCCGTGCTCACGAAATTGGTAAAGGCTTTGGCACCCGGCGGTGTACTGATCTTTAGCTGTGGCGCTACCGACGAAGCGGGGGAGCACACCGACGACTTTATGGGGCCGGAAGTGTTGTATTCGTCGTTGGGAGTGAATGGTTTCTGGCAGTTATTCAGTCAGTTACCGTGCCGGATACGTCATTTCGAAGTTGGCCAGCACCCGCAACTGCATTCTTATTTTATCGTCCAGAAAACTTAAACCGAGACTTCGTGCATGGTGTTGAAGTCACCCTCATCGAACGCATCCAGATTCGCCAGCGTTACATCGGCAATGGCGGCGAGTGCTTCTTGGGTGAAAAATGCTTGATGGCCAGTGACCAATACGTTGCGGAACGTCAGTAAGCGGGCAAAGGTGTCGTCGCGCAGAATCGCATCAGAATTGTCTTCGAAAAAAAGATCGGCCTCTTCTTCGTAAACGTCTAACCCCAGATAACCCACTTGGCCGGATTTTAACGCGTCAATAACATCCTTGGTTTCAATCAGTGCGCCCCGGCTGGTGTTGATGATCATCACACCTTCTTTCATCTGCGCCAGCGTATCGGCGTTAATGAGATGGCGGGTGGCAGGCATCAATGGACAGTGCAGTGAAATAACATCGCTTTCGGACCACAGCTGTTCCAAGGGCACATACACCGCGCCGGCTTTCTCCACGTCTGGATTGACGTAAGGGTCGCTGCAGATCACCCGGCAACCAAAACCGCTCATGATGCGCACAAACGCCGCACCGATCTTACCGGTACCAATAACGCCAACGGTCTTGTTATGAAGATCAAAACCGAGCAGGCCGTGCAGTGAATAATCGTTTTCACGCACGCGGTTAAAAGCGCGGTGGGTGTTGCGATTTAACCCGAGAATGAGCGCAACAGCGTGTTCAGCAACAGCGTAGGGTGAATACTCCGGCACGCGAGCGACGCGAATGCCCAGTTTTTGTGCCGTGACTAAATCGACGTTGTTGAACCCGGCGCAACGCAGCGCAATCAGCTTTACGCCCTGACGGTGCAGTTCGTTCAGGGTGTCGGCGTCAACAGTGTCATTGACGAAGCAGCACACCGCCTGATGTCCCTGGCTAAGGGCGGCGGTCTGAGGCGTCAGATGAGCTTCAAGGAAGCTGAATGTGTGCCGGCCATGGTTGGCGGCCTCCAGCGAGTGCTGGTCATAGGCTTTACTGCTGAATACGGCGACTTTCATAGCGGCTCCCGTGCCAAGCTGTTCAAGTCTTACTGTTCAAGTGTCGCTGAACCAGCCGGCTTTCATGGATCAGTTAAAGCGGACGCGCTCGCCATCGAGGGTCAGTCCGGTGACACGGAATTCTTCACGTATTTTACCGTCTTCTTCCCGGGTAAAGCGCAAGGGAACAAAGCCCAGTTCGGGTGCGATCCAGATGCGTTTGCGTTCTTTACGACGCAAGGGCGCAGTCTGATCGATGATCAAGGTATCGACGGTACCGCCCGCAATGCGCAGACGTTCTTCGCCGACCACCCGGAAGGCGAAATCGTCCACTTCGTCTTCGCGAAATACGTCGAATTCCATTTCGCGTTCACCCGCTTTCAGGCGTTGTTGTAACACCAGTTGGTAACCCAGAGCGTCATAAACGCTGTTGCCAATTGATTCATTGACGTCTTCGCCGTCGGCTTCACCGACCACGCGTTGTGCCAAGTGATCGAACGTCAGATTCTGGCGTTCGCGCGACCACAGAACCTTAGTATCGGCGGTGTAACGCAAAGGGCGAATGTCGCCGTCAACTTCAGTGACCCAGCTGTCTTCGCGCAGATGAATGCCCCGTGTTTCAGCGTGCAATTGGTAATGCCATTCACCCGCATCGTTTTGCCGCAGACGCAAGCGGCCTTCGGCACTGATATCAACCAGGCCATAACGGGTGACTTCCATTTCGGCTTCAAATGGGACCAGAGGTTCTGCCAAAGTGACGAGTGGCAGGGCGAGCATGACGGTGAGACTGAATCGTTTAAGTTGCTTCATGATTGGCAGTATCCAGTAGACGACCGGTCTTGGGAAGGGGGGTGCCGTCGAGAATTGCCTGATTGTTGACCAAGGTCAAACGTCCCTCGGCAAACCATCGAACAACGCTCGGATAAAGTCGATGTTCTTGAGCCAGTACACGTTTGGCAAGTTCGCTGGCGGTATCATTCTCTTTTATCGGCACGCTGGCTTGAGCGATGGGCGGGCCGCCATCGAGCTCGGCGGTCACAAAGTGAACCGTGGCGCCTGCGTCCGTATCGCCAGCGTCGATAGCGCGCTGATGGGTGTGCAGCCCTGGGTATTTGGGCAGCAAAGAGGGGTGGATGTTGAGCATCCGTCCCTGATAGCGCGCGACAAAACCGGCAGTGAGAATGCGCATAAAACCGGCCAGCGCGATTAAGTCTGGCTGATGGTGATCAATGCGTTCGGCCAACGCCGCGTCAAAGTGTTCGCGATCGGCAAACTGGCGATGATCAATCACTTCCGTTGCGATGCCCGCTTGTTGAGCGCGCTTTAAACCAAAAGCGTCGGCTTTGTTGGAGATGACGGCCACAACCTCTGCGGGAATGTCGCCGTTGTGACAGCCGTCCAACAGTGTCTGGAGGTTACTGCCGCCACCACTGATTAATACAACCAGTCGGGTCACGCCAGCGGACCGTCCAGAATAACTGCTTCATCGCGACGGCTTTCGATCTGACCAATGACCAGCGGTTTTTCCCCGGCGGCATGCAAAATGTCCAGCGCGTTATCGGTTTGCGCCGCTGCGACGACCAGCACGAGGCCGATGCCGCAGTTAAAGGTTCGCGCCATTTCGCGATTGCTGATGTTGCCCGCTTCCTGCAGCCAGTCGAACACAGCCGGACGTTGCCAGCGGTTAGTGTCGAGACGAATGGCCAGCGAGTCTGGCAGCACGCGTGGCAGGTTTTCATAGAAACCGCCACCGGTGATGTGGGAAATGGCGCCAACCTGATGTTGAGCCAGCAGTTGCAGTACCGGTTTGACATAAATGCGCGTCGGGGCCATCAGAGCGTCGGCCAGCGTTTGCTCTCCCAGGCTTTGTTGCAAGTCGGCACCGGACACTTCCAGAACCTTGCGAATCAGTGAGTAGCCATTGGAATGTGGGCCGGATGAAGGCAGGCCGATGACGGTATCACCGGCGCGGACACTGGTGCCGTCGATCAGGTTGTCTTCTTCGGCAACGCCGACACAGAAGCCGGCCAGATCGTAGTCTTCGCCGTGATACATCCCGGGCATTTCTGCCGTTTCACCACCCACCAACGCGCAGTTGGCCTGGCGACAACCTTCGCCAATGCCTTCAACAACCTTGGCAGCAATGTCGACTGACAGCTTTCCAGTGGCGTAGTAATCGAGGAAAAACAAGGGTTCGGCGCCACAGACAATCAGGTCGTTAACGCACATGGCGACTAGGTCGATGCCAATTTGATCGTGTCGATTCAGGTCCATCGCCAGGCGCAGTTTGGTGCCCACACCGTCGGTACCGGAGACCAGTACCGGTTTACGATAGTGACTGGGAATACGCGTCAGTGCGCCAAAGCCGCCCAGGCCACCGATAACTTCGGGGCGACGGGTGGATTTCACCGTGTCTTTAATGCGATCAACCAAGGCGTTACCGGCGTCGATATCAACACCAGCGTCTTTGTAACTGAGGGATTTGGGCGCGTCCGTCATTGAGGGCTCCGTCGGCGGGCGGTGGCTAGGCGCGCGGATTGTAGCAGGCCCGGCGCTGGGAAACAGCTTGACCATACGGTCAAATCTTTGGCAGCGCTAATAACGACGTCGCGGCAGCCGCAGCCACGGTTCTTTTCAGCTCCTATACGCAAGATGAGCGCCGCTCAGTGCCTGATTTTCTGCTCGTCCTCTGTCACAATGGCCGCCTTTATGGCCTTGAGAAGACGATGATGTCTGTGCGAATTCTGGTAGCTCTAATGCTGGCTAGCTTGATGGCGCCAGCCTGGTCCGCCCGAACTCTGGATTTGTATTCCGAACAAGCCGTACTGGCTCAAAATGCCGGTCAGGACGATCAGGATGAAGCCGTTGCCGACGCACTGAGCCGCGTTTTGATCCGGGCGACGGGCAATGACAGCGTCATCGAGCTTGAACCCATGGCTGCGGCCATGGAATCTCCGAATCGTTTTCTGTCGACCTTTCGTTTTGAGCGCAGTGAGGTCACCTTAACCAATGTCCTTGGTGAATCAGTACCGACTAAACTGATGGTCATGCAGTTCGACCGCGGTGCGGTTGAGCAATTGCTCATCGAGAACAGCCTGCCGGTTTGGGGCAGCAAGCGTCCGGTAACCTTGGTGTGGCTGGCAGACCGGCTCGACGGCGGCGACCATATTCTGGCCGACAGTGAGCACGGATCGTCCGCTCAACGATTGAAAGACTATTCACGCGAGCGCGGTATTCCGCTGACGCTGCCCATCATGGATCTTGACGACACCCTGAACGTCGATTTCACCGATGTGTACGGCCTCTTTGTCGATAACCTGGATTCCGCCTCCGAGCGCTATCAACCCGATGCGGTTCTCATTGGTCGTCTCACACGTCAGGGCAATGAGTATCAAGCCAACTTTGTTTACCGCTTGCAGGACGAACGCCGTCGGTATCAGGTCAGTGCCAGCAGTCGTTCCCGACTGATGGAGGCGCTGGTTGATCAAATGTCGATGCGCCTCGCCAACCAGTATGCGGTGGTGCTCGATCCGACGTTAGCTGGTCAGCTGTCGCTGCGTGTCAGTGCCGTCGACAACCTGGCCACTCTGGCTGAGGTTGAGCGCTATCTGCAGTCCCAGAATCTAATCACCCGAGTGACATTGCGGCAGGTTGAGCCAGAGGCCGTGCGCTTTGATCTGGAAATCAGTGGCAGCGAAAGTCAGTTGCGCGATATTTTTGCGTTGGATGAGCGGTTGTCACTGAGCGACGATGTCTCACTGGAAAGCCGCGACAACACCGAATTGCTGTATCAGTGGGTGGCCAGCGCTAACACTTTCTAAGATTTTGACCGGTCAATGTTTGGAGTTTGGATAGCCGCAATGTCAACGCCTACGTGGAATCCCATCGATCGCTTAACAGCTGTCACTGTTTTGGTGGCGCTGGTGGTCTTGGCGGTCTTGGCTGCACCGGTCGCAACGCCATTGTTGGCCGGATTGTTAATCGCTCAGGCACAGCGCGCCCAGCGTTTGGATCTTCCTGCTGCTGTGTTGGTTGGCTGGGCTTGGGCGGGCTTAGCCGTGTTACTGCTGTTGGCCGCCGGACTGTGGGGCTGGCCGCTGTTGCTTGAGCACAGTGCTCGCTTCGATGCGCTGTTGGTCGCTGTTGATCTGGCTTGGCTCGAATGGTTGCTGGGCCGGTCTGCGGGTGTGAGTGTGTCGCTCCTTACCTGGCTGTTGCTCTTTCCGGCGGGTTTCATGCTTGCGTGGCTGGGTTCCACGTCATTGTCTGGATGCTTGGCCCGGCATCATTCCTCTGGCCCGTCGGTTTACCGTCAGTGGGCGCTGAACGTGCAGCGCATTGTGTTGATGTTGGTGCTGCAATTAGGGGGGCGTTTATTGCTCTTTAGCCTGGTGTTTTGGGGGTTGGGCATCGAGGCGTGGTGGCTGCTGGCCGTCTTGCTTACGGCAGCTGCGATATTGCCGACATTACCCTTGGTGCTTGCCATGGCGGTGGTTTGGTTATCGGAGGCATCACCACAGATGTTTGGATTGCTGACCGCTGTTGCCGTTATTGAGGCAGGCCTCTTTAGTCTGGCTCAACGCGGGCCGCGTTGGGCGCGCCATAAAGCCTTATTTTTGCTGCTCGTTGGCAGTGTCCTGATCGTTAGTGTGGCTGCTTTGGGCAGTGTTGGCGTCGTGCTGGCAGTCATGCTTTTGGCGGCCGCGACCGTGGGCGTTGAACAACAAGCCGCGTCTTTCTCTTCAGCAACAGCGCTGACGGAAGCGGATGATCCAGTCGGCGCCATTGATGAAAGCATGCGCCAGGAGGACAGTTGATGACGCTGGGACAATTACCCCTGGGCGTGACCTTTCGCGAACACGCCGTCTTCGATGATTTTCTGCCCGGTGACAACGCCCAAACGCTGGGTGCCTTGCGTCATGCCTTGGCGCGTTTGGACGACACGCTGATGTATTTGTGGGGCGCGCCCGGGTCGGGCCTCAGTCATCTGCTGCAAGCCAGCGTGCATGAACTGCAAGGGCAGGGACTGACGGTGATCTACCTGCCCATCGCCGATTGTCTGGAATACGGCCTGCAGACATTGGAGGGGCTGGATGAGATGGATGTGGTTGCGCTGGATGACATTGATCTGATTGTCGGTCAACCGGAGTGGCAAGAAGCCATCTTTCATCTGTTTAACCGACTGCGTGACAGTGGCAAGCTGTTGCTGGTCACCAGTCACACCAGTCCGTTGCAACAATCGATTGAATTGCCGGACTTACGGTCGCGACTCAGTTGGGGGCTGACGTTCCAGGTGCAGCCGCTCAGTGATGAGCAGAAGCTCGATTGGTTGGTTTGGAAAGCCCGGCGCCGGGGGCTGACACTCGAAGAGGATGTGGCCGCGTTTTTGATTAACCGCGTCGCCCGTTCTATGGCGACGCTGGTTGAGGCTTTCGAGCAACTCGATGAGCGCTCTCTGGCTGAGCAGCGCCGCCTGACCATCCCGTTTATCAAAGACGTGCTCAGCCTGTAGCGACTGTTTGTTTAGCCTTCAGCGCGGCCGTCGGCATCTTCGTCGTCCAGCTCGCCATCATCGGCGGGCTGAACCAGCATCTCCGGTTCAATGTCTTCAGCGCTGATGCCATGAATGCGCGCGTACAGATGCACAAAGGTACGGGCGACGTCTTCAGCGTGAATCGCTGTTAAGTCTTCGGTTTCCATAATGAATCGGCGCTGATCTTCCACATCCAGCGGATCGAATTCTTCGAAGGCAACCGATGCCGGCACCACTTCAACACTCATTTCCCGACCGTAAGCATCGTGCATCAGGTCCAGGCAGTACTGGGCCATGGCCGGATCCTCGCAGTAAACCTCACCCTGTTCGAAGTCATTAGCCCACTCTTTCAAAACATCGAGGACGGTTTCGCCGCGCTCGCGCAGATCTTCCAACGGTGGTGCACCGGCCGCGAGCTGGCCGCTGTCCCAATCGATGAGCCAGTCGTCTTCAGGTTGCAGCAAAACAGCCTTGTACTGGCCGCTGGGTAGCGTCCAGGCAACGGCATAGGGGTACCCCTGTTCTTCGTCGGTGACTTCGAAGGCAAGAAAACTGGGCAATTGCATGGCAGTCCGGCATGGTCAAAATGGGCGCGCATTATAGCTGTCTGTCTCGGCATCCGCGACAGCTGCGGGGTCCGGTCGCTATAATGCCGCCCCTTTTAAGCAGTCACTTCAACCACAGCGGAGACAGCATGAGCGGCGAGCCGATTGAGCGTGATTTTTATCAACGAGACCCCGAAGAACAGCAGGCTTTTCTGGAAAATACCTGGTGTAACGATTGTCAGGCTCTGGATTTAGGGATGGTCGAACCGCGAGAGTACGAACTGAACGGCCGCGTCTACATTGAAGGCCAATGTGCGACCTGCGGAGCCACAGTACGTACAGAATTGGCGGACGAGGACGAGGATGTCTGAACTGACCATCCTCTATGAAGATGAGTATTTGCTGGCCGTCGATAAACCGGCCGGACTGCTGATGCACCCAAGTTGGCTGGATAAAGCCGAAACCGACACCCTGGCAGGCCGTGTGAAGCGCCATTGGCAAGGCGCTAAAGTTCATACCATTCATCGGCTCGATCGTCCAACCTCGGGTGTGGTGTTGATTGCCCGCAGCGATGACGTGGCCCGGCAGTTAGCCGACGCCTTTCGTGAACGCCGTGTCAGCAAAACCTACTGGGCCATTGCACGAGGCTTTACCGATTCCGCCATTGATTGCGACACCCCCTTAAAAGAAGAGCTGGACGCCATTGCTGACCGTCAAGCCAGGGCCGATAAAGGCGCTCAGCCGGCGCGGACTCATTTTCGCCGGTTAGGCATCAGTGCCTTGGATACGCCGGTCAGTCGCTATCCTCACGCGCGATTCAGTTTGTTGGAATGTCGCCCAGATACCGGGCGCAAACATCAGATTCGCCGCCATCTGAAGCATCTGCGTCACCCCATTCTGGGGGATACCCGTTACGGCGACCGCCATCAAAATCGATGGGCCAAAGCGCATTTACCCTACGAGAGTCTTATGTTGCGAGCCATGCAGCTGGGCTTCGAACATCCAGTTTCGGGTGTTTATACCGTTATCTCTGCTGGATTGTCACCGCAATGGCAGGCGGCAATCAACTGTTTTGGTTGGTTTGGGCGAGGCGCGACGGCGGCCGGTTGGACTCAGGAGCGTTCGGTTGCGATGGATTCGGATCAGCGCGGAACGGAGCATTTATGAAGCGCGATCGATCGAATGCCAGCAAACCACTGAACCAACTGGACTTGGGGTTTATCGCTCGTTCGCTCTGGCCATATCTGTGGGCGTGGCGCGGTCGGGTATTGGTTGCACTGATCTTTCTTGTCGCGGCCAAAGGCGTCACCGTTGCCATGCCTTGGGCACTTAAGCATATCGTCGATGGTCTGGATAACGACAGCGCTCAGATGCTGGCCATACCGGTCGCGTTTTTGCTGGCCTATGGCTTTTTCCGGTTTACCTCGGTGGCTTTTGGTGAATTGCGCGATGCGGTGTTTTCCCGCGTTACGGAACGCGCTATGCGTCAGGCATCGCTGGAAGTGTTCGAGCATTTGCACAAGCTGGAATTGGATTTTCATTTATCACGCCAGACGGGCGGCCTCAGTCGTGATATCGAACGTGGCACTAACGGCGTGCATTTTCTGCTGCGGTTTCTGGTCTTCAATATCGTACCGACGTTGCTGGAGCTGGCTCTGGTCGCGGGCATATTAATTCTGAATTTTGATGTCTGGTTTGCCCTGATCACACTGTTTTCGGTGTTGATCTACGTTGGCTTTACCATTGCCACGACCGAGTGGCGCAACCGTTATGTGCGTGAAGCGAACACGCTGGACAGCCAGGCGAATACACGCGCCATCGACTCACTGCTCAACTACGAAACCGTGAAGTATTTCGGCAATGAAGCGTGGGAAGCGCAACACTATGATCGCAATTTGGCTGATTGGGAAAACGCTCGACTGAAAAATCGCATGTCGTTGTTGATGCTAAACACCGGCCAGGCTTTGATCGTTTCCGCCGCCCTGACCTGGATGATGTGGCTAGCAGCCGGTGACGTGGTTGCCGGAGAAATCACCCTGGGGGACTTGGTGATGGTTAATGCCTACGTCATACAGCTGTTTATTCCGCTGAATTTTCTCGGATTCGTTTATCGCGAAATTCGCCGCGCTCTGACCGATATTGAAAATCTATTCGGTCTGTTGAAGCGGCCGTTGCGCATTCGCGATGCCAGCGATGCCAAAGCCCTGGACGTACAACAGGGCACGATCGAATTCGATGCGGTGACCTTTGGTTATCACCCGGAGCGCGTCATTTTACAAGGCTTGAATTTGCGTATCGAAGCGGGTCAGAAAGTTGCTTTGGTCGGTGGCAGTGGTGCGGGTAAATCGACTATTGGCCGTCTGCTGTTTCGTTTCTATGACCCGCAATCCGGTGAAGTTCGCATTGATGGTCAGCCGATATCTGCCGTCACTCAGGCCAGTCTGCGGGCTGCCATTGGTGTAGTGCCGCAGGACACTGTGCTGTTCAACGACACGCTCTTAAATAACGTTCGCTACGGACGACCCGACGCCAGCGATGACGACGTTTGGCGCGCCATCCGCATGGCGCATTTGGATGACTTTATCGCTCATCTGCCCGATGGCGCCGATACTCGCGTCGGCGAGCGAGGATTGAAGGTTTCTGGCGGCGAAAAACAACGCATTGCCATTGCCCGGGTATTGCTGAAAAACCCGCCCATTCTGTTGTTTGATGAAGCGACGTCGGCGCTCGACTCGCACGCTGAGCAAGCCATTTTGAGCGCCATGAATGAGGTATCACGCAACCGTACGTCCATTGTCATCGCACATCGACTGTCGACCGTTATCGATGCTGATCGCATCGTTGTTTTGCGAGATGGTCAGGTGGTCGAGCAGGGTTCGCATCAGCAGTTGCTGGCACAGCAAGGCGTCTATGCAGATCTGTGGCGAACCCAGTTGCGTCAGGGTGAGAGTGTTACTAATCCAAATGAATCTTCAGCGCGTCCAGATTAAACAGATGCCGCCTTAGTTCGCTCTTTTATCCGCGTTGAGCATGCTTTCACGATAAGCCGTCGGTGTACTCCCAACTAATCGAGAGAACTCGCGATGAAAGTTGGATTTTGTTTGAAAGCCAGATTCCAGGAAAATTTCGGTAATCGGCCATTGTGTCGTGGTTAGCAATTGCTTGGCGTGTTCAATTCGAAAGCGATTAACCCACTGCGATATATTTTGCTGGTGAACACGATTTACGGCTGTTGAAATCAGGCGGCTGGGAATGCCCGATTTTCGCGCCAGTCGAGCAAGCGTTAATTGATGTTCCAGATGCAGGCGATGGTCCATCAAGGTGCGCTCTACCTGCTTCATGATGATCTCAGCGTTGGCGTCATCCATCGCCGTTTCGTTTTTTGCCGAAAGCGGGATGTCTCCGGCGTCAGTGGTAATGCCACCCATTGTCTCTGTGTGCAGACTCAACCAGACCACCGCGAAGGCGAGTACAGGAATAAAGGCGGCATGCGCGAAGGTTAAAATCATCAAGGCATGCACCCCTTCCCAGGCTATAAAGTCCAGCGATATGGCGCCGTCGATCAGCGCTGAGAATAACAACATGCTGCCCGCTACTCGTATTGCCAGCCGAGCTTGTCGCCAAGCACTGAGCGGTACATTTTCCGGTGGATTTGCACGATGGGTTGACGTTCGCCACAAGGCCAGACCGTAACTGAGATATAACACCGT
This sequence comes from Saccharospirillum sp. MSK14-1, assembly GCF_003054965.1. GTDB lineage: Bacteria > Pseudomonadota > Gammaproteobacteria > Pseudomonadales > Natronospirillaceae > Saccharospirillum. Next base: position 1,263,701 of record NZ_MIES01000033.1, on the reverse strand, counting down.
TAGCATGATATCCAACGGTGGCGACCACCAGCGGCCAGTCAGGCTGCTCAAGGCGATCAGAACGGGTGCCACGCTATGCCATAGCAGCTGTGATTGACGTCCCTGCGCATGCACAACCATCAACCAGGCCAGAATCGGTAACGAGGTGGCCATAATGGGTTGCAGCACGCGCAGTAGGGGCCAGTCCAATTGCCACCGTAAGCCGACAATGGCCGTAGTGGCCGCACCGGCGAGCATAAAGTACGCCCCCCAAGAGGAGCGCGGCGCTTGTCGTAGCAACAAACTGATGGCCATGACAATTTGCAACAGGGATACAACAAAGGGCAACGGAATTGACAACATGAACAAACTCTTGGTGTAACCGCAGGATGTAGTCTGGACTAAATCAGGATGTGGTACGTCCTAAATCGGGTAATAGAACGCCTGACAAGCGAATGTCTGACAGTCTAAAGCGATCTTTATTGCGCCAGAAGGATTCGTCTATGTCGAGTTATGTACATGTCATACGTCAGGGTTTTAATTTTAAAGGCCTGTGTGATCGAGGCCAGTTTTGGGCCTTTATGGCCGTGCACTGCCTGATCAGCCTGCTGCTGTTGATGTTAGAGCTGAAAACTCCGATTCGAGCCTGGTTGGAGATCGCTTACAGACTGTTTATCTGTATACCGTTTATGGCCGCCGTCGTGCGTCGTTTACGCGATACCGGTTGGGCGCTGCACTGGCTGTTCATTGTGTTAGTGCCCCTTGGCATGGTCTTTTTAGTGGCACTGCTGACGTTGCCCAGCGGCGAAGGTTCTGTCGAGGAGGCTGACCATGTTGCTTAATCGTTGCGTTTTTCTCTGGTGGTTGGCTGTTTGGTTGTTCTGTTTGTTCGAACCAGGTAACCAGGCTTTTGCAGAATCGGGTGATCGTCGGATTCAATCTCCAATAGGTCAATTAGTGATTCACCAGCCCAGAATAGGGGTTTTATTCCAACTAAAAGGCTTGAAAGGCGATGGCTATTACCGCACACGTAACGCCGCTGGTCAGTTATGCGAAGCGGAAGTATCGTTGGTCGCCGGTAGTTTCGCCGGACAATCACTGGGCATTGGTACGGCGGCAGATGTCGTGATTGATGTGTATTCGCTCGCTGTGTCGCAGCATTTACTCCGGGTTGAGGAGGTCGTCAGCGATGATTATTTGGTCGCTTATCAGCCGGGGATCAGCGCCGATATGGTGGTTCGCAGTGGATTAGACGCCAGTGGCGGTTTTATTTTGCAACCCCAACCACGATGGCGATCCTGGTGGCGACTGGAAAGCAAAGGTAACCCATGTGCACAGGTGAACGACTGACTATGGTGTCCGTTCTCCATAAAAAAGCAGCCCGAGGGCTGCTTTTTTAAGATTAAAACGTCGACATGCCCGTTGCTTCCATAAAGCGGTACATCCCATAACGCCAGCGGCTGTGATCGGAGAACTCTGCGTAATCAAGGCTGAAGACGGTGTCGTCCGGGTTGCTCCAGGACCGATCAAAATCGTCGCGCATGGCAATCACTTCCGGATGATCGGAACGCACAGTCAGTAATACGCTGGTTTCCATATTGAGGTTGTGCAGGTTGCGGCGTGTGAAATTGGCAGACCCGGCGATGACCTGGGTTTCCCCGTTAGCGCGATCCAGACGAATCCATTTGCGATGACATTGCTCACCCTCGGTGGCACACCAGCGCACGGTGATGCCTTCTTCATGCAAATCCCAGGCGGCCTGGCGATTGGGAATGCCGTTTTTCTCGCGACCGAAAGCATCACGATTGGGGTCGAGCATGACGCGCAATTCGACCCCACGTTCGTGCGCGCGGATCAGCGCTTTGATCACTGGGCGTGACGCCAAATAAAACATTTCCAGATCAATTCGATCGCCCGCCTCAGATGAATCAATCATCGTCAGCAATCCGGTCTCAATCGCGCCTTCGGTCAGGACCTGAAGTCTGAAATCGGCGTCGTCATTCAGCTCAGACGATGTGGGTGCCTCGGGCCAGAACTCTGCAGCGTCATAACCGGACATTAACGCCGCGGCCCGTTCGGTCTGCAAAAGGTCCAGAGCAGCCGGGCCGGTGAAGGTGACGGCGTTGTTGTCGTGACGGCTGCTGGCATCGTGCGGGTTCATTGAAGTCACCAGCGCATGCCATTCGCTGCCGTTGTTCACCACCAGCGTTTTGCGGTGGTTGGCGCGGAAGTTCAGCAAATGCAGATACGAACGCAATGTGACCTTCCCAGGGCCGACCGGGTTGGGCAGCCAGCCGCCTCGGGTGCTGTTGCCAAGGAACCGACAGCAGACAGTCCACAAGGTTGTCCAGGTGCGGTTGGAGGCGGGCAATTTGGCCAGGTTGGTGATCACCACGTCCACGCCTGCCGCTTCCAGGCGATCAAAGTAGGGCGATTCCATGCCGCCGTAGATGGTATTGAATGGGTCGGTGATCAGCACCACCGGCATGTCTGGGTGACGTTCTTTGGCGCGAATTAAGGCCGCAGTCAATTCATCCGATAATGGGCGGAACGCCGTGTCACCGGCGAAATCGTTGTACAGAAACATATCCAGCACCACCAGGGTTTCGGCGCTGTCGATCATGGCCAGAATCTCATCCATGACTTCCTGGTTGATCACTTCATCACCATCGCCTTCGCGATACGTCTGGTCGTAAAAGAAATCAACATCATCCGCCGCCCGGACCGGGCCAGTTGCGGATAGCCCTTTGGGCATGGAACTGCAGGCGGTTAATAAGAGGCTGCACAATGCAGCCAGACAGATGGAACGATACAAAGCGACGGTGGAGTGTGACATGCAGGTTTCCGACGATGCTAAACCGGCGAGATTGCCCAATGCGGGCGGTCATTGCAATGTTATGACGGCGTCCTTGCCGATGCCAAAAGTCACAAGGTATCACCGACTTCCGTCAGTGCTTGATCCAGGATGCGCAGCAGGGTGTCGATGTCGTCATCGGTGGCCGTCAGCGCCGGGCTGAAATTCAGGGTGTTGTTAAAACCCGTCAGGCTGCGATTGGTGCGGCCAATAAGCAGGCCCAGTTGTTTGCAGCGGCCGACGATGGCCATGGGCACGGTTTCTGGGACCGGCAGTTTGGTGTCGCGGTCGAGCACCAGTTCCAGGCCAGCAAAGAGCCCTTTGCCGCGGACATCGCCGATCAGCGGATGTTTCTGCGCCAGACGCTTCAGGCCAGCCAGCAACCGTTCACCCTGGCGCGCGCTGTTGTCAACCAGCGCCTCACGTTCGATGATCTCCAGATTAGCCAGAGCGGCCGCCTGAGACGATAAGCAACCGCCAAAGGTGGATATATCGCGGAAGTAACCGAGGTCATCGTTCGGGCCTTCCTGCAACAGCTGATAAAGGCGTTCGGTGGTCACGGTGCAGGAAATGGCGGCGTAACCGGAGGCGACGCCCTTGGCCATGGTGACAATGTCCGGCGTGATGTCGTAATGCTGGTAACCAAACCAGGCACCGGTGCGGCCAAGACCACAGACCACTTCATCGATGATCAGCAGCACCTTGTACTGGTCACAAATCTCGCGAACGCGTTTGAGGTAACCCGCCGGTGGCGGAATAACGCCGCCGCCGGCGGTGATCGGTTCAATGATCACAGCGCCCACGGTGTCGGGGCCTTCTCGCACGATCACTGCTTCCATGGCAGCCGCAGCACGCTCACCATAGTCATCCTGCTCACCAAACTGGTTGCGGTATTCACAACAGTGCGGGAACTCGACAAAACCGGGGACAAAGGGTCCGAAGTGATCGCGACGTTCACTCTGGCCGGTGGCACTTAAGGCGGCGATGGTGGTGCCGTGATAGTCGCGATCGCGGTAGAGAATTTTGTGCTTTTTGCCGCCATGATGTTTGTGCGCTATCTGGCGCACCATCTTGAACGCTTTTTCGTTCGCTTCCGAACCCGAACTGGAATAATACACCCGGCTCATACCCGGCATTTTGCTGATCAGTTTTTCAGCAAAAGCCGCGGCCGGTTTACTGGCCATGGAACCGGCAAAGTAATTCAGCTCGGTCAGTTGTCGGTAGACCGCTTCCGCAATTTCAGTCCGGCCATAACCCACATTGGTGACCCAGACGCCACCGGCGGAGGCGTCCAGATATTCATTGCCCTCGCTGTCCCACAGGCGCAACCCTTCGCCGCGCACGAACATAGGCAAGCCAGCGGCCGCTGACTGGCCCGGGGTCAGGTGATGCCAGACGTGAGTTTTGTCCCAGTCTTTTAAGGCGTCAACGTCGTGCTCAACATGAGTCATGGCGGCTCCTTGGATTCGCGCAGTGGGGTCAATCGTGTCGATGGACCGAGAAGGGGGACCAGGCCTGTGAAACGGGCATGATCTCCAGCTGGTTAATGTTCAAATGCGCTGGCAAATTGGCGATCCAGAAAACCGTGTCGGCAATGTCGTCCGGTTGGATTGGATCGGCGCCCTGGTACAGCTTGTCGTGCGCGTCCTGATTGCCACCAGTGCGCACCAGCGTGAATTCACTTTCGGCCATGCCCGGCGCTAAGTTAGTAACGCGCACACCGGTGCCGCTTAAATCGCAACGCAACGCATAGGAAAATTGCTCGACGAACGCTTTGGTGCCGCAATAAACATTGCCGCCAGGGTAAGGCCAGTGACCGGCAATGGAACCGATGTTGATGATGCTGGCGCCTTTGCCCTGATCGATTAGGGTTGGCAGCAAAGCGTGGGTCATGCGCGCCAGGCCACTGATGTTGGTGTCGATCATTTGTTGCCATTGTTCCGTGTCGCTGACCTGAGCCGGGTCTGTACCTAACGCCAGGCCAGCGTTATTGACCAGAACCGAAACGGCTTTGAACTCTTCAGGCAGATTGGCTGCGACGTTTTTAACCGCCTCGGCATCGGTCACATCCAACGCGAGCGTCAGCACTGAACAGTGCTTGGACAGCTCGGCTTTCAGTTCGTCCAGACGTTGCTGACGACGACCGGTTAACACCAGTGACCAACCCGCCTGGGCAAAACGCTCGGCCGTGGCGCGGCCAAAACCTGAGGTGGCACCGGTAATGAAAGCGATGGGCATTGCAAACTCCTTAAATCAAAATCCAACGGAAGGGCTGCTAAGGCTATCAAAAAACAGCGTCCGTACTTCGCGAAATAACAACCAACCGGCCATGAAAATCAGCACAGGGGCGACCACGGTGCGATACGATAACGGCGGAAAACGGTTGAATAACCCGTGACCAAGCGCCGCCCCCAGCAGTGCCAGCGGGCATAGCGAAACAGCTCGCCAAGCGGTGTCAGTGCTGATCAGACCGACGCTCAGATAACCCAGCAGGGCGGCGGAGCTGGCACAGATAAAAAATACGATGGCGGTGGCTCTTGCGGTCTGAGGACTCAGTCGGCTGTGCATTAAATAGATCATCAGCGGAGGGCCACCAGCCGATGACAGGCTCATCGCCAGGCCGGAAGCGCCACCCGCCGGAATGGCCAGGCGTAAGTCACGGCGTCGGTCGGCATCGGTGCCGAGAGCATGACCCTTTTGCGGTTGCCGCAGCGTGGCCAACGCGCCAGCAAAACACAGGCTTGCAACGACGAGCCGGGCTGCGGTTGTTGGTAGCATGCCCATTAACGCGACCCCCGCGATGGATGCCAGACCCATGGCAGGCAACAGGCGCTTTAACACAGCACCATCGGCTTTTCGCCAGGCGTGGCCGATTAAACCGAGCGCGCCAAGAAGGTCGAGCAACAACACGGTGGTCACGACTTCGACCGGGGGTAACAGCCACAGCAGTCCCAACGCCATGGTCATGGCGAAGCCAAAGCCGGTGTAGCCGCGCAACGTGCCGGCGACTAAGGCCACTGCGCCACTGATCAACCAGGCAGACGAAAACGGCATTCGATGGTGCTCCACAGACGATTCATGTGGCGACTATAGAACCACCCGGATGAGAACGTTTAGGGCCAGTTTTGGGGTGTGGATGTGACATCGGTGTTGTCTTAGCTGAGGTTCTGCATCACCGAAGCCAGCTGCTCGATGCCGGGTACGATTTTCTGTCGTTCAATGGCATTGAAACCCAGGCGCATAAAATGGCGCGGCGGTGCCGGGTCGTTGAAGTGTTGAAAGCCGGGTTCGATCAGTACGCCTTGCTGAGCGGCGCGCCAGGCCAGCTGCTGGGTGTCCGTTGCGCCTGGCAATTGCAGCCAGAAAGCGCTGGCGCGAGCAGAGCTGGTGCACTGTGCTTGAGGCAATAAGCGGTCGATGGCGTTGCGTAAGGTATCGCGGCGGGCATCGGTGTCCTGAACGTAACTGCGCAAATGCGTTTCGTAGTAACCCTGGGCAATAAACTGCGCCATCTGGTGTTGTAAGTTTGCCGGTGGATGACGGTACATCAGCCGGCGCAACGCCCGCAGTTCGTCGATCAACTCACTGTCCGCCACGATGTATCCCATGCGCAAACCCGGCGATAACACCTTGGAAAAACTGCCCAGATAAATCACCCGGCTGCTCGCCTGGCTGGCTTTTAACGCAGGTAATGCCTGGCTGTCGTTGTGCAGTTCTGCGTCGTAATCGTCTTCAATAATGATCTGGTCGCTGTTCACGGCTTGCACCAGCAGAGCATCGCGTCGGGCCTGGCTCATGGCGATACCGGTGGGCACCTGATGGCTGGGCATGACGTAAAAATAATCGCACTGGGCGGAGCGGTCGTTGAGTTGAATGCCATCCACATCGACCTGATGGCGCACCAGAGTGCTACCAAAAAAACGGAACACATTGACGGCTTCGCGATAACCCGGGTCTTCCAGACCAATGTGAGTGTCATCATTGATCAGCAGTTGGGCTAACAGATAGAGCGCATTTTGTGAGCCCAGCGTGATCAGAATTTCCTCCGGCCGTGCCAGGATGCCTCGGCGTGGCAACAGACGTTTGCGCACCTGTTCAATCAACACCGGATCGTCCTGATCAATACGATCGCGCAACCAGTTGCGGTCACGATCTCCCGCCAGTCTGCGTCGAGTAATGTCGCGCCAGGCATTGATTGGAAAGTCGTCGGTACCCGGCTGACCATAAATAAAGGGGTAGGGGTAGTCGGTCCAGTTGCTGGGTTTCAGAATGCCTTGAAATTGCCCAGGGTGGCGCGCCAGCCGTTTGCTCCACGATGGTGCGTCGATAGGACTTTGTGCCGATGGGACTGCCTGTTTCAGTGCCCGTTCGGACACCGATGGCGACGGCACCGCATCATCATGGTGATAGTCGCGGTGCAGGAAATAACCACTGCGTGGCCGGCTGATCAGGTAACCATCATCGACCAGTTTCTCATACACAATGGCCACGGTATTACGTGAAATACCCAGTTGTTCAGACAGTTTTCGGCAGCTGGGCAGTGCCGCATCGGTCGGCAAACTGCCAACACGAATGGCTTCGAGTAACCCTTCACGCAGGCGCTCTTGCAAACCGCCTTCGCTGCGATTGTGCAATGCCAGGCTGAGCGTGGTCATGGTCGGCATCCTCTTTGCTCTACTGTCGTATCGGTACTGTGCGCGGCATAAAGACTTCGCATGCGGGCACGCAACGCTGAAATCAGCACAAAACATGCCACGGCGTCTGTCACACGACGGAGACTCAACTGGCTCTAAGCAGGCCATAGAAAACGGCCTAGGGTGCCAAGAGCTGCTGTTCATCAGTGGTTCATGAGCGAAAAACGACATCGATACGCGCCACCTTTGAAAAAAATGCAAACACCAACGTGCATGCAAACGAGAGTCTGGAGAAACCCTATGAAGCACTATCTGACGTCGGCGATGAGCCGCGGCGCCTGTTCCCTGATCGCCGGTCTCGGTCTCATCGCAGCGGTTCACGCCGCCGATCTCGATGAGATCAAAGAGCGCGGTTACATGGTCGTGGCCACTGAAGACAACTACGCGCCTTTTAATTTTATGAATGGCAGTGAGCCTGATGGCTTTATGAAGTACATGATTGAAGAGTTGGAAGCCTATTCCGATGACTTCGAGATTCGTCAGGAAATTCTACCCTGGACGGGTCTGCTGGCCGCGGTTTCTAACGGTCAGTACGACGCGGCGATCACCGGGGCGTCTATTTCAGACGAGCGTATGCGCGTCTTTAATTACGCACCACCGTTTGCATCTGCCCAGCATTTCTACATCAAACGTGCCGATGATGACCGCTTGAATTCGGTGGCCGATCTGGATGGTATGACGGTTGGTGTACAGGCTGGCTCTGTGTTGCTGTCACGATTGCCTGAACTGGAAGCCATGCTGGAAGAAAGCGGCGGTGAGCTGGGTGACGTGGTGCAGTACGAAGCCTATCCGGAAATTTATGCCGACCTCGCCAATGGCCGTCTGGACTATGTGATTAACTCGGCCGTTCCGGTGAATGATTTGATCGCCGAACGCGGTGATATTTTTGCTGCCGGTCAAGCCGTTTCCGGCCCGGGTTTTGTCGGTTGGCCGGTGCCAAAAAACAGCCCTGAGCTGCTCGCTTTTCTGACCGATTTTATGAACGAGATGAAAGCCAGCGGTCGTCTGGCTGAACTGCAGGAAGAATGGTTCGGCGAAGCCTTCCCCGACCTGCCCGAAGTACCGATTACCACCGTGGAAGAATTCCACGACTTGGCGGGCATGTAAGACGGTGTCCGATAACCAGGGAAGAACCAGCGGGCCGGGATGCCCGCATTTCCTAACCCGGCCTGTTTAAGAGGACGACCATGGATTCGACGGCTTGGAGCATGTTGCTCAACGGCGCCTGGGTCACGCTTTGGATCTCCGGCGTATCCATTGCTCTAGGGGTTTCCCTGGGCTTAATCATTGCCTTAATTCGCTCGGCAAAAATTCCTTTTGTTCACCAAGTACTGGGTTTGTACATCAGCATCGCCCGTGCCACACCCTTGGTGACACTGGTGTTATTCATTTTTCTGTCAGCGCCAACGTTAGGCATCAATATGGACCGCTCCATAGCGGGTATTCTGGCGTTGACACTGAATACAACCGCTTTCAATGCTGAAATCTGGCGTTCCGCGTTTAATAATTTTTCCAACGATCAGCGCGAAGCGGCACTGGCCGTTGGCATGACCCCCGGCGTTTATTTCCGACGCATTATGTTGCCGCAAATTGTGATTACCAGTTTGCCCAGCCTGGTGAATGAAATGTCTTTTCTGATCAAGGGCAGCCCGGCCATAGCGGTCATCGGTATCGTCGATTTGACGCGCGTAACCAACCGAATTTCCGCCGTCACCTACGAACCCTTACCCCCCATATTAGCCGCCGGCGCGCTGTATATGGTGATCATTGCCGCTCTGGTTTGGTTCCAGCGAGTGGCGGAATGCAAAGCCAACCGACTGGCCATGTGACGGAGGATAAGCGATGACAGATTGGCAGATTCTCTGGGCTGAGCGCGGTGTTTTTGTTGATGGTTTTTTGAACACCTTGCAGTTGTTTGGCCTGGGTACGGTACTGGGTTTTTTACTAGGCTGTTTGATTGTTTTTGGTTTGGAAGGCGCTAAAGCACCACTGCGTATTGCGTTGCGTATTTTTATCGATGCCATGCGGCTGTTGCCATTTTTGGTATTGGCCTATTTGTTCTATTACGGTTTACCGTCTCTGGGTATTCGGCTCAGCTCCTGGGAGGCAGGCGTCAGCGCTTTGGTGTTGTATCACGGCGCATACTTCGCCGAAATACTGCGCGGCGCGCGGGTCACCTTGCCTCCCGGTCAAGTTGAAGCGGCGGTCGCTCAAGGTTTTTCGATGCCGAGGATGTTTCTGAGACTGATCTTGCCGCAACTGGTGCTGAAGTCGCGTGGGGTGATCGGCAATCAATTGATCATCCTACTGAAAGATACCGCCTTTCTGGTCATCATCACCGTGCGCGAATTGACCGCGGCCGCCAACGGTTTGTCTGGCACTTACTTCATTCCGATGCAGGCGTTTATTGTCGTGATCGGTTTCTACTGGATTATCAGCATCGCCCTGGAACAAGCTGTCAATTGGATGGGACGCAGTGGTGCCAAGCGAGGATTTAAAAATGCCTGAACTGCCCGAAGTCAGTATTCAGAAATTGTCGAAACAGTTCGATGGCGTGGAAGTGCTGCGTGACGTCAGCCTCGAGGTTCAACGCGGTGAAGTGGTCAGTATTCTGGGTTCTTCGGGTTCGGGGAAATCGACCTTACTGCGCTGTGTGAATTGGCTGGAACAGCCCGACGGTGGAGAAATCCGCATTGCGGGTGACCGTATCGGCGTTAAAGCGGATGGCAAAGCGATGAATAATCGTGATCTTGCCAAAGTGCGTTCACAACTGGGCATGGTGTTTCAAAGCTTCAATCTCTGGCCGCATTTGAACGTACTGCACAACGTCACTGAAGCGCTGATTCATGTAAAAGGCATGAAGAAAGCAGAAGCCGAAACCCTGGCTGACGAATTACTGGCCAAGGTTGGCATGGCGGAAAAACGCAGCAATTATCCGTACACGCTGTCGGGTGGGCAAAAACAACGCGTCGCCATCGCTCGGGCGCTTGCGATGCAGCCACGAGTGATGTTGTTTGACGAACCGACGTCAGCGTTGGATCCGGAACTAGTGGGTGAGGTGCTGGCGGTCATTCGCGACCTGTCGCAGGAAGGCTACACCATGATCATCGTGACTCACGAAATGGAATTCGCCCGCAACGTGTCTGACCAGGTGGTGTTTTTAGAAAAGGGTAAGATTATCGAGAAATCCGCGCCGGAAGAATTTTTTGTTCATCCGAAAACGGAGCGGGTGCGGCAGTTTTTGGAACTGGATGAAAAGGTTTGAACGGTTAAAGGTTTGTGCACTGGGCAGAGTCTGCAACGCGACAAAGCCCAGTGCGGCTGATTAAGAACCGGTTGATTCTTTTGGCAGGTCGGTACTGACTAAATCCACCACTCTGTCGCGCGACACCCAGCCCTTAAATTCTCCTTCATCCGAGGTCACCGCCAGCGGTACATTCTCCCGAATCATTTGCGGCAACAGGCTTTCCAGGTCGGCTGATTCCGGGACGCAGACGACGTTTTTAACCAGCGAGCCAATTTCGCCATTGGCCTGTTGCAAGTCGTTGAGGGTGACAATGCCGACCAGGGATTTCCCTTCCAGTACCGTCGCATAATCGAAACCTTGATCCACCATCCATTGGCGTGCTTTTTCAACGCTGGTGCGGGTGGTGAGCGTGGCTAGTGGCATGGCCATGACATGATGGGCGGTGAGTACCTTGCCGCGGTTTACATCGCGGACAAAGGCGGCAACATAATCGGTGCTGGGGTTGAGCAGAATATCCTGCGGGTCGCCTTGTTGCACCAGGGCGCCGTCTTTGAGGATGGCAATGCGGTTACCCAGGCGCAGCGCTTCGTCCAGGTCGTGTGTGATAAAGACGATGGTTTTGTGCAGTCGCTGTTGCAGTTGCATCAGCAGGTCTTGCATCTCTTTTCGGATTAACGGATCGAGTGCGGAGAAGGCTTCGTCCATTAACAAAATATCCGGATCGGTTGCCAGGGCGCGTGCCAGACCGACGCGCTGCTGCATGCCACCGGACAGTTGATGCGGGTACTGGTCGCCAACGCCTTTCAGGCCAACTTGCTCTAACCAATATTGAGCCTTCTCCCGCGCTGCGTTTTTAGCAACTCCCTGGATGTGCAAACCATAGCCGACATTGTCTAAAACCGTTTTGTGCGGGAAGAGGGCGAAGCGCTGGAAGACCATCGACATTTTATTGCGCCGGCGTTCAATGAGATCGGCCTGTTTCAACGCAATGATTTCTTCGCCATCGATGCGTATGGTCCCGGCCGTTGGATCAATCAGACGGTTAAAATGACGGATCAGTGTCGATTTGCCGCTGCCGGACAACCCCATAATGACGAACAATTCGCCTTCTTCGATGCGCAGATTAATGTCATTTAAGCCCAGGGTATGACCGGTGTCTTCGAGCAACTGCTCTTTACTGGTTCCGGCTTTCACTGAATCCAGATGGCTGCTGGCTTTAGGGCCAAAAATTTTATAGATACCGTCGACTTCAATTTTAGCCATCAGGATTCATCCTTGGCAGCAGGGTATTGCAGGCGTTTGCCATAGCTTTGAGTAACCCGATCGAAAATGACGGCCAGCGCAACGATGGCGAGGCCAGCGAGCAAACCTCGGCCCACTTCCAGGCGATTAATACCCGCCAGCACTTCCTGTCCCAGTCCACGCGCACCGATCATGGAGGCAACGACGACCATGGCCAGGGCCATCATGGTGGTCTGGTTAATGCCCGCCAGAATGTTGGGTAACGCCAGTGGCAATTGCACGCCGAGCAGTTTTTGCCGTCGGGTTGCGCCAAAGGCCGTCGCAGCTTCCATCACCGAATGATCGACAAGACGAATACCGAGGTCGGTCAGGCGAATCAGCGGTGGTACGGCGTAGACAATGGTGGCGATCAGCGCCGGTACCTTGCCCAGACCGAACAGCATGACCACGGGTATCAGATACACGAAGGTTGGCATGGTCTGCATGATGTCCAGAATCGGCAGCATGATTTTACGAAAACGCTCTGACACCGACATCAAAATACCGGTGGGGATGCCAATCAGCACACACATCACCAGCGACACGATCATTAACGCCAGGGTCTGCATGCCTCTGTCCCACTGGCCAATGGCGCCGATGAACAGCAGTAACACACTCACTCCGGCTGTCAGGGTCCAGCGACGGCTGCCGTACCAGGTAATGACGGCAATGATGGCGACGACCAGCCACCAGGGCGTGTTACGCAGCAATTGTTCGACGAAGACCAGGAACTTGAGCAAGGGCATGCTGAGCCGCTCCAGGTCATCGGCGTAGTTAATGACCAGTTGATCGACAAAGGTGTCGATGCTCTGGCGCAGGGCGCGAGCGTCGAGAATTTCTGGAAAGGCCAAGAGTGAGTCCTCTTGCTGGAGCGGATCGGACGGCAACCGGACGGATGCCGTCGTTCAGAGTAACAACTTAAGAGTAACCGCTTAGAGGCTGGCGCGAACTTTGTCGGCCATGTCGTCAGATACCCACTGAGTCCAGATATCTTCGTAGTTTTCGAAAAAGTAGTCGGCCACCTGATCGGGTTCGGCGCTATTTTCATCGGCCCAGCCGAGCAGTTTGTTGACTTCCTCGGTGGGGATGTTGACCGCCTCAAAGAAGGCTTTCAGTTCCGGTGCGGCCTTGCCGAATTCGGTATTGATGCTTTTGTGGATGCGCGCTGTCGGGTAGGCGCTGGCAACCGGCTCGGCACATTCCGGGTTCATATTGCAGCGGAACCCATCAGCTTGGTAATCCGGCATTTCCAGCTGCACCATATCGAATTTTCCGAGCACCGCTGTGGGCGACCAGTAGTAGGTCACGAAGGGGCGGTGGCGACGGTAGTTCGAGGCGATGGCGGCATCCAGTGCAGCGCCGCTGCCGGGTGAGAACATGACGTAGTCGTCGGTCAGTTCAAAGGCTTCCAGCAGGTTGTTATTGACCGCGCCACAAACCCAGCCTTCCGGGCAGTTGTAGATGCGGCCTTTGCCGGGTTCTTCCGGATCTTCGAACAGATCGGCGTAGTCGGGCAGGTCGTAGACTGAGACCAGACCCGGGTTCTCTTCAGCCACGTAAGCCGGAATCCACCAGCCTTCTATACCGCCGGAGTAAGTGCTGCCGAGCGATTCAACGATGCCTTCTTCGTTGGCAGTTACCCAGTCTTCCGGGGCAGAGTCGATCCAGGTCTCGTTATAGATATCGACATCGCCACGCACCAGAGCGGCAATCATCGGCACCGTATCGCCGGCTTCCACCTGGGTTTCGCAGCCGTAACCTTCTTCCACAATGGTGCGTTCAATTTCCACCATCATCAGGTTCGACATCCAGCTCATGCCCGAAAAACGGACCGGGCGATCGAGTTCACAAGCAAAGGCCGGCAGGCCGACCAACAGTAAAACCAGCGCCAGCAAAGTCGTCTTTTTCATGGGAGCGTCCTTTATCTTCGGCGGTGTGTTAGGGGGTGTGGGAACCTTGGAGGTAACAGGCATGAATCAGCTTCGGGTTCCATAGCGCCACAGTATTACGCAGTGGTTTTTGAATTGCCAACCCGACTCAGTCTTGTACGCAACCTTGAGCCAAGGCAGGATATCGACCGTCTCGATGCAGGTAAGTTCCCATGACCACAGGCAATAATAACGATAACGCCCTGGTACGGCTTGAGCGTCGCCAGGCGTTGCAGCTGATTCGACTGAACCGACCCCAGGCGTTGAATGCGCTGAATCTTGAACTGATCGAAGCATTAACCCAGGCCTTGCAGCAGGCGTTCGATGACGACTCAGTGCGCAGCATCTGGCTGGAAAGCACGACGGAAAAAGCGTTTTGCGCCGGTGGCGATGTCAAAGCACTGGTCACCGACGTGACCGGCCATCCGGCTGACGAACAACGGCGCATCGGCCATCGCTACTTTGCTGCTGAATATCAGCTTGATGCGATGATTGAACACAGCCCTAAACCGATCGTCGCTTATGGCCGTGGTCTGGTGATGGGCGGAGGCTGGGGGTTGTTTGCCGGGGCTGATCTGCGTCTGGTTGATCACCGCAGTCGTTTTGCCATGCCGGAGTTGCAGATTGGCTTGTTTCCCGATGTCGGTGCTGGTCACTTTTTACAGAAACCGGATTGGCGCGCGGGTACCTTGATTGGCATTTCTGGTATGCATCTGACGATGAAGGATCTATTGGCGTTGCAATACGCCCATGCCGAGACAGATGACGAACAGGTGGCCGCACTACAAGCCAGCCTTGCCGCCGGCCAGTTGCCGCACCAGTTAGAGTTGACAGAGCCGACCCACGAGGTTCAGGCGCACCGCCAGGCCTGGCAACAGGCGTTGGATTCACTCGGCGACCCTCTGTTGAACGACTGGATGACGGTCGTGCGCAACAGCCATTTTGCGCCGTTTCAGGCGGCTGCCGAACAATGGCGTACGGCCTCAGCGTTAAGCATTGCGCATTGTTGGTATCATTTTAAACGCCTGCGGAAAGCCAGCCGGTTGCAGGCGTTGGCAACCGATCTGGTGGTGGCCTCGAACCTCTGTAGCGAGCCGGAATTTGCCGAAGGCGTTCGGGCATTATTGATCGATAAAGACAAACAGCCCCAATGGCTGTATCCGCAGGTTGAGTCGGTCCCTTTTAATCTGATTGAACGTTTTTACCGACCGTTGCCGTTTGAGACGGCATCGATCGAACAGCCCGTTTGACGGTGAGAAAAAGATCATGTCTGACGAAATTGTAATTGTTGCCGCCAAACGAACCCCACTGGGTGGATTCCAAGGGGCGTTGTCGAGCCTGAAGGCCACCGACCTGGGCGGCGCCGTTATTGCTGCCAACCTGGCACAGATCAGTTTGAAGCCTGAATCGGTGCAGGATGTGCTGATGGGCTGTGTCTTGCCGGCCGGTCTTGGTCAAGCACCGGCGCGCCAAGCAGCGCTGAGTGGCGGTTTGCCAGAATCGGTACCGACCACCACCGTCAATAAGGTGTGTGGCTCGGGCATGAAAGCGCTGATGTTGGCGGCCGATCAAATGCGTGCCGGTGACATCGATATCGCCATTGCCGGTGGGATGGAATCGATGTCCAGTGCACCTTATCTGATGCCCAAGGCGCGATCGGGGTATCGCATGGGCCATCAGCAGGTGTACGACCACATGTTTCTTGACGGGCTCGAAGATGCTTATGACGGTCGCGCCATGGGTGTCCACGCCCAGGCGACAGCGGACGAATACAATCTGACTCGCGAGGCCATGGACGACTATGCATTGCGCAGTCTGAGCCGAGCTCAAAACGCCATCGAACAGGGTTACTTTGAAAACGAAATCGTGCCGATAACAGTCGCTGATCGGCGCGGTGAAACCCGAGTGACTCAGGATGAGCAGCCCGGCCAGGCGCGGCCTGATAAAATTCCGCAACTGAAACCGGCTTTTGCCAAAGACGGCACCATCACCGCAGCGAATGCCAGTTCAATCAGCGACGGTGCGGCGGCGTTGACGATCATGACGCGCCGCCGTGCCCAAGCATTAGGGCTGGCACCGATGGCGGTCATTCGCAGCTACGCCAGCCATGCTCAAAAACCCAGCACCTTTACCTGTGCGCCCATCGGTGCCATGAATACGGCTCTGGCCAAGGCCGGCTGGCGTAATACCGATGTGGAGCTCGCGGAAATCAACGAAGCATTTGCCATGGTCGCCATGCTCGGCATGCAGGAAGTCGGATTAAGCCCCGACATCACTAACATCAGTGGTGGTGCCTGCGCTCTCGGACATCCTCTGGGGTGCAGCGGTGCCCGTATTATCGTCACCCTGTTGCACAATATGATCCGCTTGGATCAGCGCAAAGGCATGGCCGCGCTCTGTATTGGCGGCGGGGAAGGGACGGCGGTGTGTCTGGAGCGGGTTTGAATACAGTCAATCATTGAGCATCAAAAAAAGGGCCGTCAGGCCCTTTTTTGTGTAACGCGTTGTCTTATTCCGATTCAGGAATTGAGGGATTGATTTGCCACAGACCGGCTTCATCCTTCTCTCTAATTTCAGCCAGAGTCTGCGCCTGGATGTCCTCAGTTAAAGCACGACGGCGGTTACTGGTTGTGAATCCGCCGCCTGAGCGTGGTCGCTTATGCACCACTAACTTGGTGTTCATCACCGTGATGGTATCTTCCTCAATTGCAAAAGGAATGTAGATTTCACGGGGATTGGGTATGTACTGAAAACTCATCGAAGGGGATGACTTCACACGTGTCGTTTGCACACCGAGATAATACGCGCCCGGCTCATAAGGCCCGAAGGTGCGGACATGAATGCCGCTGGCCGGGCTCAGTTGAATAGGGTCGATATCGATATCGTGTTCGAACACCGTAAATTCATAAACATAATAGAAAGTGCCGACACCGCGGACTTCCATCGGAAAGGCCAACATGCCACCACTGGTTTCACTGGGAGAGGGGAGAGATGAACAGCCATCGAGCCACCCTAGCAGGCGTCTTTACAAAGCTCCAGCCAATGTTGAATGCCCGGGCTGCGGAATTTCTGGCGGTGCAGTACGAAATAGAAATCGCGCTGGAAATTACGGTGCGGGACAGCCAACGGCACCAAAGTACCGCGTTTAAACGCTTCCTCCAGGCAAACCCGCGACAGGCACGCAATCCCCAAACCGGCCTCAACGGCTCGCTTGATCGCTTCGGTGTGTTCCAGTTCGAGGGCGATTTCCAACTCGTTCAATAACCCGTGCATACCACGCTCAAAGGTTTGACGGGTACCGGAACCGGGTTCGCGGACGATCCAGGGCTGATCGACCAATTGAGCGTCCTTTAATGGACCGGCTTTGGCCAGGGCATGATCCGGGGCACAGAAGATGACGAGCTCGTCGGAACGCCAACGCGTGACTTCCAAGTCTGGATGGTTAATCTCGCCTTCGATCATGCCCAGATCCAGATCAAACGTGAGCACACGGTCGGCAATGGCGCGGGTATTGGCAACTTCCAGCGTTACCCGGGCATTCGGTTGGGTGGCCTTGTAGTGCGCCATTAATTCCACCGCCAGGTAGTTGCCAATCGTCAACGTTGCCCCCACCTTTAGCCGTCCCAGGTCATGATGACCGGTCAAGTCGGCTTCCAGTTGGTCGGCTTGTTCGAGCAGTGCTTCGACCCGCGGCCACAACTGGCGACCCACTTCATTGAGCTTGAGTCGCTTACCGGCCCGTTCGAACAGGCGGACGCCGTACAGTGTTTCAAATTCGCGCAAGGCACCGGAGGCTGCGGACTGAGACATATGCAGGCTGGCGGCCGCACGACTGATGTTTTCGTGATGGGCGGTCGCTAGAAAAACCTGGAGTTGGCGCAGTGTGAATTTCATATTGGTAAAACCAATTAAATATATCGGAAATAGTCATTTTGCCGATAAGCCGTCGCTGCGTATAGTGTCACCCATATAACTCGTTATTAATAATTTAGAGGTTCTTATGTCGAATTTGAATATTGAAACCGTCACCAGTGTTCGGCATTGGAACGACACCCTGTTCAGCTTTACCACCAGTCGTGATCCGGGTTTCCGTTTCAAGAATGGCTATTTCACCATGATTGGGTTGGAACAGGATGGTGGTCGTCCTTTGCTGCGGGCTTATTCGATTGCCAGTGCCAACTACGAAGAAGAGCTGGAATTTTTCAGCATCAAAGTGCCGGACGGCCCGCTGACCTCTCAGTTGCAGAACATCAAACCCGGTGACGAAATCTATGTCGGCCGCAAGCCGACCGGTACCTTGGTGACCGATCACCTGTTGCCGGGTAAAAACCTTTGGTTGCTGTCCACCGGCACTGGCCTGGCGCCGTTTTTGAGCATTATCAAAGACCCGGAAATTTACGAGCAGTTTGACCGCGTTATTCTGACCCACGGCGTACGTCAAGTGTCTGAATTGGCGTATCAGGACATGATCAGTGAATTGCCGAACAACGAATTTTTCGGTGAAATGATCGACGGTAAATTGCTGTATTACCCGACTGTTACTCGTGAAGAGTTCCGTAACCAGGGCCGTCTGACCGACCTGATGACCAGCGGCAAGCTGTTTGACGATCTGGGTTTGCCGAAGCCGTCATTGGAAGATGACCGCTTTATGCTCTGCGGCAGCCCGGCCATGCTCAAAGACACCACCGACATTCTCGACAGCTGGGGTTTTAAAGAAACCCGCGCCGGTAACGTGGGTGAGTATGTGATCGAACGGGCCTTCGTCGAAAAGTAAGATCGGCCGTCTTAAAAAACCGGTGCAGGGGTAACCTTGCACCGGTTTTTTTATGGGCTTAGGACAGTGTTAACGCAATCTGAGCTAAAGCGTTGGCCAGAGCCTCGGGTTGTGACAGGAAGGGCGAGTGACTGCAATTCAGTGTCATTACCTGGGTTTTGCCGCCTAAAGCATCGTCTACGGCATCGATCATAAAATCCTGGCCGGCGATCGGAATGGCTCTGTCCTCGGTGCAGCGAATGTAATGGCGCGGCTGACGGCCGAAGCCACCAACGCTGATGGGCGAGGGTTCCATCACCACCGAAGCGGGTTCATCGCAGTGTAAATGGCTGAGTTGTTCATCCGCGTCGGCATCGTCCAGATCACCATAAAAGGCGGAGCGCAGTTTGGCGCGGTAAACCAGATCAGCGCTGGCCGGATCGAGACGCAGCGCACCAACGACGGCGGGGTCCGCCAAAAAGAGTGGGGCGACTTCCTCGCCAGCCATGCGTTCATGCTGAATCATGGCGATGGCCGGCATGTTTGGCGGCAACATAAAAGCAGCGAGATAAACCAGCGAATCGACGGGTTGTTCCAGTTGTTCTGCGACGGCCGATAGGGTTAATCCGCCGAGTGAGTGGCCCACCAGCATGACGCGGTCACCCACTTCCCGCAGGGTACGAATGAGGTTGATCACCGCACCGGTCCGCTCAGCCTGCGTAATATTGGCATTGGGCGAGGGTTCGCTGGCAAACGCCTGAGCATCGAGCGGACGCTGCTGGAAACTGTCAGGCGTTTGAGCGTTTTTGCCGGCGCCGGGCAGATCCAGACGGTGAACAATCAGGCCTTTGGCGGTCAGTAAGGGTTCGAGTGCTGACCAGCATTGCGCGCCATGCCAGGCGCCATGAATCAAGATACAGTGCAAACGGCTCATGATGAGCTCTCCCGCTGTTGTTTTTGTTGTGGTGTTCTTCTGACGTATTTTGTTTCAACATGACCGACAACAAACTGGCCAGCGGAGAAAAAACATGGCTGCCGGTGAACATCACATCTTGACCACTCAGGCGCATTCGACAGCGCATCTGCATCCGCGCCTGCAATTCGATTGTTTCTGCGATGCCATTGCCAGCACCTACGCAGGCATTCAACCAGAACGTTTGACCCGGCACGGGTTTGATGCTGAATTTCGCTCGGTGAGCTTGAGCCAGTTGCACTTGGCGCGCTTGGATGCGCCGGCGCACCGGGCGAGTCGGGGCAGCCGTGAGAAAGTGCTGCAGCCGGACGACAGCTTGTTTTTGAATCTATCGCCTTACCTGGATTATCACGCCGATGTGGCGGGTCGGCCGTGCACCGCCCGCGCCGGTCAACCGCTGCTGCTGGATAACAGCCAGACCTTCCATTTGTTTTTTGACCCTGCGCCGCGAATGCGACTTTACAGCCTGCGGCTGACGCCTGAGCAATTGGGTGTGACGGTGACGCCCGCCTTGACCCACACCCTCAATCAGGCCTTTGTCAGTGATCCACTGGGCCGCTTGGCCAGCCAGCAATGGCGTTTATTGGTGGAGGCCGCCGAGATGGAGCAGTGGCGCGCGGTGAATCAGATGAGTGAGCTGGTGTTGCCGCTGTTACGGCAACTGGCTCAGCAGCATCAGGACGCCGAGGCTGTTGGGGCGATGGACATACGCTACATCAAAACGGTGGCGTCGCTGTATCTGGCAGATCCGGATTTTAATCTGCTGCAGCTGGCAACGCATTTCGGCTGCTCACGGCGGACTATACAGGCGCGTTTTGCTGAGGCGGGTGAACGGTTTTCCAGTTGGTTGATGAACGAACGATTAGAGCGCGTTCGACAGCAGTTAAGTGACCCGGCGCAACGCCAGGTCAGTACTGAACAGCTGGCGTTTGCTCAGGGGTTCAGCGATGCCTCTCATTTCCGGCATCGCTTTAAGGCGCGTTATGGCCTGGCGCCCCAGGCCTATCGACGCCGTCAGTTGGATCAATACTGAAACCGGCTGACCGCTGTGTTTTGTTGCTCGACCAGTTTATTCAGACGCTCGAAGGTGGCGCCATTTTTCGAGGCATTGGAATAGATGGCATCCGACAGTTCCGCAATGGCTTCAATGGAGCGCGCTACTTCGTCAGCCGTGGCGCGCTGCGCACTGGTTCCCTCGGCAATGTGCTGGCTCATTTCGGTGATGTCGTTCAGCGCGCTCAGAATATCCTGCAAGGAGTGATCGGCTTCGGTGGTGCGGTTAACCACTTGCTCCACCCGGTCGCGGTTATGCGTCATTAACTCGACTGCGGCGTTTGCGCGTGTCTGCAGGCGTTCGATCATCTCGTAAATTTCTTCCGTGGAGCTTTGTGTCCGGCTCGCCAAAGTGCGCACTTCATCGGCGACGACCGCAAACCCCCGGCCTTGTTCTCCGGCACGGGCGGCTTCGATGGCGGCGTTCAGCGCCAGCAGGTTGGTTTGCTCGGCGATGTCCTGAATCACCTCCAGGATGGTCCCAATGCTCTTTGATTCTTCCTGGAGGTTGTTCACCACGTTGCTGGCTTCGGTCAGATCGTTAACCAGCTGTTTAATTTCATTCTGACTGGCGGCCATATTGCGTTGGCCCTGGGCCGCGGAATCGTGCACGGCTTGCACGCGCTCCAGGGTATTGTCGGAATTGTCGGAAATGTCGCTGGCTGACGACGTTAATTCGGTGGCTGCTGTGGCGATGGAGGCCGACTGATCTTTTTGCTGCTGCAGTTTCTGAGAGCTGGATCGGGTGGTTTCCGATACCTGGTGTGACACTGAGGCAATTTCTTTGGAGGTGTTCTTGATGTCGCTGACGATAACGCGGGTGTGATCGATCAGCGCGTTAATGCCCTGACCGATTTGGCCAAATTCATCGGCGCTGCGCACGGTCATTTGCTGCGACAGATCGCCTTCGGAGACGGCGCTGAGCAAGTTGGTGATGGTTTTCAGCGGCCGTCGAATGCTGCGAATCAGGGACAGCATGATGGCTACGGCAATCACCAGAGACACCACTAACACGCCCAGCACAATGATGCTGGCGCGCTCATTCGCCGACGCCACCTGCTGGCGAAGCGTTTCACTTTGTTCGCTTAAAGCTGTGGTGACCAGACCCAGACTGCGCACGCCACTGTTGACCGTATCGGCCAGAATCGACAACTCACGGCTGGAGAGTTCTTCGGCACGCAGAGACCGCAGGTAGAGCGACAGAGTGCCGGTTTCGCCAGAGACGGCGGTTTGCAACAACTCAACGTAGGTCGACAGGTAACGATGGATGATGGCGTTGCTGTCGGCCAATCGTTCCATACGCGATCCCAGTCGCTCCAACTCACGGGCCAGGTCTTCCTGCACCGCCAGCACCTGGCTGGCGGTGGCTAAACCGTTGATGCCATTGATACCGGTACGGACCAGATCGATGCGATCAAGCACATAGTTGGCATCGGAACCAATCTGCCGGGCTTCGGACGTTGTCTGCTGACCGAGCATTTCCAGCACCCGGTCGACGATTTTCATATCGTCGCTGAAGGTCAGCCAGCGCGAACCCTGTGTCTGGAATTCCCGCATAAAGGCTTGGCGACTGTTGAGGACAGTCCGGCGAGTTTGTAAGTGTTGCTCACCCAGGCGCAAGGCTTCATTAATGGTGCTGTTGGCTTGAGCCAGTGCATCCACCAAAGGGTCGTTGTCACTCAGGCTGTCAGCCAGTCCAGTGCGAATGCGATTGACGTCGGCTTTGGCACTGGTGAAATCGGTTTCATAGCGTTGCAAATCTTCATCGCTTGAAACGGCGGCGTGCTGGGATACGGCTTTGTTGGCATTCTGCAGAGCAATCACCAGGCGATAGGCCTGTTGCATCCGAGGTACCACTTCGGACGTGGTGGTCTTAAAAAGACCGCCAACGGAGGCTTGGTTGGTCAGGGCGGAGACTGTAATGCCGACCATCAGCAGCAGAATCAGTGCAAATCCCAGAGCCGTTTTCATGACCACCGTAAACTTCATGGCGGAACTCCTAACTAGAGCGGTGAACAGGTCGTTACTGTAACGACAGTTTACCTGATTCATTGAATTGAAATACGGTGGATCTACCGAACACTGTCCGGTCAGAGCGCATCAGGCTTGTGCTTGCGAGGTTTTATCCGGGTCAATAAGATGCCTGCTGATTTCAGTTGGGAGTGGCCGTATGAAAGAGGTTTCGGTAGGCAGCGTGTTGCTGATGTTGTTATTGGGTTTAACGTCGGGTCGGGTCCTGGCGGATGACCCCATTCGCATCGCTCATGTTTACGGTAAGACCGGGCCGCTGGCGAATTATGGACAGCAAAGTCACGATGGCTTGATGCTGGGTTTGGAATACGCCACCGAAGGCACCATGAGCATTAACGGCCGTGCGCTGGAAGTGATTGAAAAAGACAGCCGTCTGGATCCGTTGCTCGGCCGTTCGCTGCTTGAAGAAGCGTATGTTGAAGACGATGCATTAGTGGCGGTGGGACCATTGTCGTCGTCCGTGGCAATCCCAATGTTGCCCGTCGCCCGGCAGTACCGGCGCATCTTATTGGTTGAGCCGGCGGTCGCCGATACCATCACCGGGTCCCGGGGTAATCGCTATGTGTTCCGGACTGGCCGTTCAGCCAGTCAAGAAGCCGTCGCCAACGCAGTCGCTCTGGCGCGTCCGGGTTTGAAGATCGCCACCATCGCGCCGGACAACGATTTTGGTCATAACACTCTCGCGGCTTTCCGTCAGGCTCTGGTCGGCACCGGTGCTGAGATCGTGCATCAGGAATTCCTACCCGCCGGCAGTGACGATTTCAGGGCCGCCAACGAGCGCATTTATACGGCACTGGCCGACGCAGAGGGCGATCGGCTGGTGTTCGTTAATTGGGCCGGAGCGGGCGATCCTCTCGCTCAGTTGCAGGCGATGAACCCAGCGCAACAAGGCATTCGTCTGGCGGCAAACGGCGGTTTTCTGTCGACCTTGGCGGGCTATAAGGCCTACGACGGCCTGGAAGGCGCTAACTATTATTACTTTGAACACCCCAGTAACAGCGTCAATGACTGGCTGGTGGAGCAGTATCTGGCACGCTTCGGCACGCCCCCGGATATCTTCGTTGCCGGCGGTATGACCGCAGGCATTGCCTTGGTCGAAGCCCTGCGTCGCGCCGACAGTACCGACACCGATGATCTGATTGAAACCCTGGAAGGCATGCGCTTTAACAGCCCTAAAGGCGATATGCTGATCCGCGCGGAAGATCATCAGACGTTGCAGTCCATGTATCACTTCCGGTTGCGCACCGAAGACGGCGTAGAGTGGGCCATTCCAGAGTTGGTGCGAGAGATACCGTTAGCGGAGATTCCGTTACCGATCGGCCGTTAAGGGCCGTGGCGTGGGGCGTGGCAAGCACGCCCTGACCACAGGCGTTATGAAGTGGGCGTGGTATCGGCGGCTTTGCTGCCGCCTTTCAGGCGTTTGTTTTCATCTTCCAGCGACTTTAAGCGGCGCAGCATGGACTGGCTGTCGCTCATAAACTGACGCAACAGGGACTCCATCTCTTCGACGTTTTCGCTGCTGTCGGGACGTTCGTCGGCCGGACGCTGCGGTTCGGGTGCCGCACTCTCGGCTGCTTCGGCGTCTTCCTGCAATTGCTGAACGGCGTTTTCCATCTGTCGCAGCAATTTCTGCAGTTGATCGATTTCTTCTTCCTGCTGCTGGGCGAGCAATGAAATATCGGCGTCTTCCTGGCGGACATCGTTGGCGGTTTTGCGCAACTTAACCAGCACGTCTTTCTGTTCGTCACTGAGCGCTTTGAGGTGTTCTGGCATCGGCGGATGATCACCATCGATCTCATCGGCTTCGGGTCGTTCGGCCAACTGACGCAACAAATCCTGCTCGCGTTCGGACAGATTACCAATCGCCAGCTGCGCCTGTTCCAATTCCATTTCGAGCACGCTGACACAGGATTGAGTATCCCGCACCAGCAGTTCCAGACGGCCGATTTCTGCCTCCTGATATTCGGCCACCTGTTCACGGTCGCCGCCGCTGCGCAGTTGATCTAGCGAATCGCGCAGGTTAGATACCGACTCGGCTTGCTTGTTGGTGTTCGCCGACAGTTGCTCAACGTTTTCTTTATTCAGCGGATTGCCATCTTCGCTCTTCTCTTTAAGGCTGGCCATCTTGGCGCGGAGTTCACGCACTTCCTCATCCAACTCGTTCTTGGCCTGTTGCGCGGCTTCCATCTCTTTTTCCATCAGATTCATGGTGACATCGGCGTCTTTGATGTACCGCTCCATGTTCTGCATTTGTTGCTTCTGCGCCTGCTCGAACTCTGGTGAGTTGGGATTCATCTGTTGCAGTTTCAGGCGCAGTTGGTTGAGAGATTCCTGCATGTCGAATTTGTCGCAACGCAGCTGGTAGAGCTCGTCGGCGTATTGGCCAGGTTCTGGCTTTTCCATCATGCGATCGTTGCTGATATCGATGCTCTTAAAGTCTTCGAGCTCTTTCTCCAGGAAGGAAATTCGGTCTTTAGCGGCTTCGTATTGATTGCGGTATTGCTTGAGATCGTTCTCCAGCTGTTCGTTGCGCAACTCTTCGCCCGCCAGTTCCTTGCGACTGCTGGACCCCGGTTCGACGCCTAATTCGCGCAGCGTGTCACCGGCTTTTTCCTGCCACATCTCTTCGTCGATATCACCGGAGAGCAGTTGTTGTTCGAGCTCAAGAATGCGGCGACGCATCCAATTGAGCTGCTCGGCGGGATCCGCACCGGGTGGTTCATCGGGGTCGGTGCCATCCTGGCGGGCGTCTTCGCTGAGTTGCTCAACGCGATCACGCAATTGCTCCGGGATGGTTTTGCCCGCCGATTCGGCGGTGCGTTTGACCACCTCGAATTCGGTGGTCAGCTTTTTATTTTTGGCGCGCAGTTCGGCAATTTCTTGCTGGCGCTCCTGCTGGCGGCGCAGTTTTTCCCAACGCATTTCTTTGAGAATGGCCACCAGAACATGGTAGAGCCGCCCCCGGAAAAACAAAAAGACGGTAATAATGAAGTAGACCACCGCTACTTCGGCCAGGATGAAAAGGGTCATCTGGTCAATAAACATGGCGGTCTACAACTCCGTTTTTAGACGCGGTCAACCCAGCCGCTCGGCTGGCGAGTGTCACTCTGGCCATCGGCGGAATAGGTTTCAGTGGGGGCCAGCAGATTGCGCAGAATGGTCATTTGCGCTTGCTTGCGGCTGGATAGAGTGGCCAGAACCTGCCGGTTAACGGCGCTGTGCTGGTCATTGACGGTCAGGCTTTGCCGCAGTTCGCGCCAGCGGTTCTGCCAGCCTTCGCGCTCGTTCTCAGCCAGGTTTTGGGTCCAGGCTTCAAAGGAGGCAAAATCGGGGTCGATGTTTTGATCGGCACACCATTGCAGCAATGTCTGGGAGGTCGTCAGCAGCGCTTCAGTGTGCTGGCGCTTTCGCTCAACCAGAGTTTTTAGAGCCGTTATGTCGGCCGACTTCAATGCCGCAAGTTCTTCTTCAAGCAAAGGCTTGAAGGCGTCGCTGGCGGCCTGGGCATCACGCAGTGCTGCGTCCAGGCGGGTCAGGGTTGTATTGTCGATGGTCATGTCGCCGAGCCTCCCCAGCGACGCCCTTAACCTTGATACCCTCAGAGCTCGGATTCAAAGCGTCTAAAGGCGGCCGCCAGTTTCTCGTGGTCAATCTTGTAGTCGCCACCTTCGATGGCGCTGCGTATGCGGTCTACTTTCTCTTGATCAATTTCCGGCATCTGACTGACGGTTTCTCCAGCCGTCTTCAAAATGCGGGCTCGATCGGAAAGTTGAACCACATCGCTTTCACTAGCAGATTCCGTTCCACTTTTTTGTGCAGCCGGGGTTCCAACGTCACCAGCGCCATCATTCTGGCGGGTTTTGGTGGTGCCCGTTTGGCCGGATGTAAGGCCGTTGATGTTCATGGCCATGTCTAACCTCGCTGAAAATATATTTTTCTGGAGGGGTTAACGGCCGTCTCTCCAGGAACTTTAGCCCTGATTGTGACAAATTTCCGTTATTTCCCCAAATGTTAGCGCATTCGGCGCCGTTTCTCGTCGTGTTGTCGTTAGCGGCCAGCGGTTTCTACCACGCCGCGCTCCTTGATATAGGCATGAATGGTGTCTCCTGAACGCAGGTTTCGTACCGGTATCTGTTCACCCGCGCGCCCTTGACGCAATGCTTCGCCCAGGGTGCGAACCGATAGGGGACCGCTGTGCGACAGGATGTAAACCCGATCGCCCCGGTCGACCAGCATCGGCGGTTCGGCAATATAGGGTGTGACGACCTGACCGTTGTTAACGCTGCGCGCCAGTTGATAGCCGATCAGATCGTCGGGCGTTTCAAAATAACCCTGGCGCAGGCTGGCAATATCCGTATTCTGCATCCGCAAATCGGCCGCTGTTAGACGGTGACCGCGATCCAGATTGGCAGCGGTGACCACCACGGGCAGGTGAATGGCGACGGTGACCGGTACATAAAGCTGCCAACCTTCACTGGTGCAACTGACTTTAGGCGTCAGACGGCTGCCCAGATCCTGCCCCCGCCAGTCGACGTCAATGGGTGACGTACAGGGCGTCAAATTGCCGGCAACCGCTTGCAGCTGAAAATCAAATTGGCTGTTTTCCGCGTCCAGGTCCGGATGATGCTGCGCCAGTTTTTCGGTCAATGCCGTATTCAGGGCACTGCTGATCTGGTTTTGCGCAGACAGCGGGGTTGCCTGTGCGGTTGCCACGCTCAGCATTAAAGGAATTAAGCATTGGCCGAAACGGGCCGATAGCCTGGGTAATGATTGCATTCGGTTGTCCTGTGCCGATAGCCGTCTATGCTTACTGCCAACGGGGGTCGCAGTGGGCGTTAAGCGGTACTGAGATCCCATTGATATGAACGACCTGAGTGTCGGTGTTTTGACACCAATCAGGGCTTATAGAAGGTTAGTGCAAAGGCTGTGCCTGATATTGATAGGCGTCAGTCTGTGCATTTAGGTAGACGGAGATGGCCATGGCCGGTGTGCTTGATAGTGTTAACCAGCGTACGCAGCTGGTGGGTAAGAACAGACTGGAATTGCTGTTATTCCGGCTCAGTGGTGACCAGCTGTACGGCATCAACGTGTTTAAGGTAAAAGAAGTGCTGCAATGCCCGCCATTGACGCAGATGCCACAAAGTAAGTCGGTGGTTAAAGGTGTGGCGCACGTTCGCGGTGGGACCATTCCCATCCTGGATTTAAGCCTGGCCATTGGTCAGGCGCCGCTCACCGATATCGAGAACAAACTGACCATCATCACTGAGTACAATATGCGCAACCAGGGGTTTATGGTACGCGGGGTTGAGCGGATCATTAATATCAACTGGGAAGAAGTGCAGCCACCCCCCAAGGGTTCAGGTCATGAACACTTTTTGACCGCTGTCACTCGGCATGAAGATAACCTGGTTGAGATCATCGATGTTGAGCGCATCCTGGCGGATGTGGCGCCGATGAAAGAAGACGTCAGTGACGGTATCATTACCGAAGAGGCCACGTCTGCGGCGGTTTCCAAGCAGGTGCTGATCGTCGATGACTCTAAAATTGCTCGCAAGCAGATGACCAAAACGCTGGAGCAGGTTGGTCTGACGGTGGTGGCACTGAACGACGGCCGGGAAGCGTTGGATCATTTGTTGGGGCTGGTGGATGACGGGGTGGATCCGGTTGAGCGCTACCCCATTGTTATTTCCGATATCGAAATGCCGGAAATGGATGGCTATACCCTGACGACCCACATTCGCGCTCATGATAAACTGAAAGGCCTGTACATCCTTTTGCATACTTCCTTGAGTGGCGTGTTCAACAAGAACATGGTGCAAAAGGTGGGAGCCAACGAATTTCTCGCTAAATTCCAGCCTGACATGCTGGCTCAATTGGTTATCGAGCGGGTGACCAATCTGGGTGGCGAATTACCCGCGGTTGAAGGAGATTTATGAAGCGGTGCAACCGTCAGCCGGGAAGGCTGATATCCAACCGGGCCACGACTGCAGTGAAGGAGCTTAGGCTTTAATGGTTGATGTGAACCAAGGCTATGAAGCCTTCTGTGATTACCTCGAGCAGCACAGTGGTATTTGTTTGGGCGCGAGTAAGCAGTATCTCGTTTCCAGTCGTTTGCGAAAAATACTGCAAGAAGCCGATATCAATACGCTGACGGACCTGGTTAACGCCATGTCCCGTCCTGGCGGTCAGACTTTGCGTTCTGCGGTCATCGATGCCATGACCACGAACGAGACGCTTTGGTTTCGAGACATCCATCCGTTTCGCATACTGGAAGAACAGCTGCTGCCTGAGTTTTTCCAGCAGAAAGTGAATCGTCCGCTGCGTATCTGGTCCGCTGCCTGCTCAACCGGGCAGGAACCCTATTCAATGTCGATGATGATCGAAGAATATAAACAGAAGAATCGGGTGTTCAGCGCGGGCGAAAAAATCATCGCAACGGATATTTCGGCCACAGCGTTGGAAGCGGCCAAGTCGGCCGAATACGCCATGCTGGCGATCGGTCGTGGCTTGGATCCGGAACGATTGAAGCGGCACTTTGAAGAGACGCCGGCGGGTCGCTGGAAGGTCAAAGCGCCCATCGCCCAGCGGGTTGAGTTTCGTGCCATCAATCTGCAGGACAGCTACGCCTTGTTGGGTAAGTTTGACATCGTCTTCTGCCGCAATGTGCTGATCTATTTTACTGCCGATCTCAA
Organism: Saccharospirillum sp. MSK14-1; assembly: GCF_003054965.1. GTDB lineage: Bacteria > Pseudomonadota > Gammaproteobacteria > Pseudomonadales > Natronospirillaceae > Saccharospirillum. Next base: position 1,234,216 of record NZ_MIES01000033.1, on the reverse strand, counting down.
GCGCGACATCCTGTCGCGTATTCATGCCACCTTGAATCCTGGTGGTTACCTGATGGTTGGCGCTTCCGAAGCCGTCAATGGTTTAGGCGACCTGTACGAAATGGTCCATTGCCGTCCTGGCATCATTTACCGCAAACGTTGACCTCAACAAGCGGCATACCGGCAACGGCCAAGCCTTGCCGGTATGCCGGTACCACCCCCGCCAAAAACACCTAAATCACTGATAAATAAAGAAAAATAAAATTGGCACCTGCTTTGCAATAGGTTCTGCAACTGAACTAAAAGCGGCAAAGAGGTGTGCGATGTCTGCACTGGGTTTCAACAACTCTCTCGGGATTCACGATAACGCTCTGCTGGTACGCGCTGAGCGTTCGCAGGTGCTGGCCAATAACCTGGCTAACGCGGATACCCCTCATTTCAAAGCACGCGATATCGATTTTAAAGCGATTCTGCGCGGCGAAGTGGAGCGCAGTAAAAGCCTGGAAGTGAATCGTACGGATAACGCTCACATTCCCGGCCGCGTTCGCGAAGAGAGCGAATTGCTGTACCGCTTCCCGTATCAGCCGTCGATCGATGACAACACCGTCGATCCGAACGTCGAGAAAGCCGAGTTCACCAAAAACTCCATCGACTACAACTCCAGTTTTGATTTCCTCAACCGCAAGTTCAAGGGCCTTGATGGCGCATTGAGAGGGCAATAAGGATGTCATTAAGCAACGTCATTAATATTTCCGGCACCGGCATGACCGCTCAGTCGGTGCGCCTGAACACCACGGCGTCCAACCTGGCGAATGCCCAGAGTGTCAGCTCCAGCATCGATGAAACCTATCGGGCTCGCAAACCCATTTTCCAGCAGTTGCAGCAGCCTTGGCACGAGCGCGACATCCTGGCGCCGGTCGATCTGGAGCATGATGTCGGCGAGGGCGTTAAAGTGCGCGCCATTGTCGAAAAAGACGCGCCGCTGGACATCCGTTATGAACCGACTCATCCCTTCGCTGATGAAGAGGGGTATGTGTATTACCCCAACGTCAATGTCGTGGAAGAGATGGCTGACATGATCTCGGCATCGCGCAGTTTTACCGTGAATGTCGAAGTCTTTAATACAGCCAAAACGATGATGCAGAAAACGCTGACGATGGGTCAGTAATAACCGGCTAGGCACTGGCGGGTTTTATAGAGCGAGGTTTCACCATGGCGGATGTCAACAACGTATCGGGCAGTTCACCGCTGAACCAATACGACATCGGCAATAAGAAAGAAACGAAGACCAACAGTAACGAGTTGGGTCGTAACGAGTTTCTGGAGCTGATGATCACACAGTTAAAAAACCAGAACCCGTTGGACCCTCAGGATAACGCTGAGTTCGTTGCCCAGTTGGCACAGTTCTCCACGGTAGAAGGCATCGAAAACATGTCTTCGAGTCTGGAAGGCATGTCGTCTTCCTTTACCTCATCGCAGGCGCTGCAAGCCACGGCGCTGGTGGGTGGCTCGGTCACCGTTAACGGTCAGGATGCGAGCATTTTGCAGCATGGCGATCTGGTGTATGGCCTGATCGAAGTGCCCAGCGGCGCCAACAACATGACCTTGCGCATCACCAATGCGGCCGGTGAAACGGTTGAAGATGTTGCCTTGGGGAATCTTCCGGCAGGGGCCGCCACCATGAAATGGGATGGCGCCAATCTGGAAGTGAACGGTGCCCTGGTTGAGATCGATTACGACAAATTCGAAACCGATGAGGACGGCAACATCATTCCTCATCCGCAAGGCGAATATTCCTTTGAAGTGTTCGGCAATGTGAGCGGTGTGCAAGAAGAGATGGAAATGAACATGAGTTCACGCGTCGATTCGGTCACCCTCGGCAGCGCCGGTGAAATCCAGCTGAATCTGGCCGGTGGCGGCAAAGTCATCACCATGGACGATGTCCTGCAGATCAACAGCGCGTATTGATGGCCGGGCCGGTTTTGCCGGCTCAATTGAATGGAACGTTAGGAACGAACTTGGCGGTAACGCGGGTTCTGGCTCTGTAACAGCGCAGTGCGAGGTGCAATACGATGAGCTTTACAACGGGTCTTAGCGGCATCGCGGCCGCCAACAAGGACTTACAGATCACAGGTAACAACATTGCCAACGCCAGTACGACCGGTTTTAAAGCCAGCCGTGCCGAGTTTGGCGATGCCTATACCTCGTCTTTTATCGGCTACGGCCAGGACAAAATTGGTTACGGGGTTAACGTTGTTAACGTCGGTCAAAAGTTTGAGCAGGGTAACATCAGCCAGACTAACTCCGCGCTGGATATGGCGATCGACGGCGAAGGCTTCTTCGTGACCGAATACCCGAACGGCAACATTTCCTATACCCGTTCCGGTATTTTTGGCATCGATAAAGAAGGGTTTATCGTCAGCAACCAGGACGCCAAACTGCAAGGTTATGGTGTCACGGCAGGCAACGACATCAATACCGGTGTGCTGACTGACTTGCGGGTCGATAAAGCCAATCAGCCACCGCGTGGCACTCACCAGGTGGATGCTCAGGTGAACGTGCCCGCCGGTGCTCAGGTACTGGCTGAAAACGGCAGCCTGGTGACCACCTCCGGTCTGGCGATTGGTTCGGCGCAAGTCGGTCCGACCGAAGACACCAATACCGTCTTGAACACCGTCGGTGTGCCCACCACGGCCGGTACCAATGCTGAATTGATCGGTGGTATTCCGCGTGTGCCTTATCCCTGGCAGCCAACGCCGGTGGAAGCGTCGTTCACCATGGACATCGAACTGCGCGGTCCGAACATCACCGGTACCAACAACACCGTGACTGGCACCATTCAGCCGTTTGACTCCTCGCAGGTCTACGACGATGTGTACGACCTGGTGGATGCCATTAATGCGTCGATTACCGGTGACTCCGGTCTGCGTGGCAAGGTTGAAGCGGTGGTCAATGATTACGGCGGTTTGTCATTTGAAACGTCCGGTGTTTATGCCACCGACGGAACCGCGATTGTCAGCATCGTCGACAACGTCGGTACCCTCAGCGGCGACAACTATTTGAACTTCCAGAACGGTACCATGATGGTATCGGGCACGGCGGAACCCGGTTTAACCGTAACCAACGCGGCAACACCCACGGTGGTAACCGGTGGTCGGAACCTGGCCTCCATTGACAGCGTCGGTGCCTTCCTCGATGGCGAAGCCGGTAACACCATCAACTTCGTCGTTAACGAAGGGGGTGTGCCCGTTACCGTCAGTTTGACCGTACCGCCGGGTGGCTGGACTGACCCGAACGACTTTGTAACCAACGCCGGTACCGGTCTGCAAAACGCCATGGCATTGGCGGGTTCGCCGGTAACCGCTACCTACAACGGTGTGTCCGACCGACTGGAATTCACGGCCGGTACCCCTGGTGATGTGAGCCTGACGATCAGCCATATTGCCACCAGCACCAGCTCGGTCGATATGACCGATCTGGGTATGACCACCGGGGCCACCTTTGCGCCGACGGTAACGGCCGGTCTGGAGCAAAACGACGAACTGACCATCGACCTCGACAGTGGTGGTATCGTCGATACCATTACCTTGACGCCGGGTACTTATGCCGACGTCGATGCGCTGGTGGCTGAAATCAATGCGCAAATTAACGCCTCCGGTATCTTGAACCCGGGTCCGGCCGAAGTGCGCGCCTTGAATGACAATGGCCTGATCGTGTTCGATCGCCTGAACAACCCCGGTGCGGCGACAGCGAATATCGATATCACCGCAGGTACGCTGCCGGTGCCCGCCTTTGCACTGAACTACTTTGGTCTGGCGACGCTGGATAAGCAGGCTTCTCCTGCGGTGGTAGCGCCAGTGCCGGGCGATGATCTGTTCGCCAATGGCGGCTCCATCGACCTGACGTCCGACCCGGGCCAGGCGGCAACCTTGGTCAGTAACACCCAGGCTGAGCTGGACTACAACAGCACCACGCCGGGTACATTCACCACCCTGACCAGTTCCAGCACGCTGAACTTCCTGGATAACACCGGTCCTGATTTCGGTGACGCTGAAGTCGGTAATACGTTTGCCTTCGGTATTGCGGTCGGCAGTGCATCAACGACGGGTATTACCATTACGGTTCCCGGCCCAACCGGTTGGGCATCCCAAGCCGCCTTTGCCGCTGATTTGGAAACGGCCATCAATGGTGCTTTAGGCCCGGCCACCGTCGCGGTCTCTGTCGACGGTGCGACGAATCAGTTGATCATTCAGGCGGATACCGCCGCGGGTGTAGGACCGAACAACATCACCATTACTCACCTGCCGGGTGCGACCAACACCACCTCGTTCGACCTGGAAGTGCTGGGCTTGGCATCGACGTCATCTCCGGGTCCGACGCTGGATCCGGGTGAGCCGACCATTCTGGCGAACAATGAGTTCACCTTGTCGGTGGATGGCGGTGTTCCGCAAACCATCATCGTCCCGCCAGGCACCTTCGCGAATGTCGATGACCTGGTGGCGGCGATTAACCAGCAGATATCCACCAACTCCATCCTCAACGGTGAAGTGGTGGCGTCTCAGGTGAACGGACGCCTGGTATTTGAGCGCACCGAGATTGGTAACTTCCCGCTGGACATCGACATCAACGGTTCTCCGCAAACGCTGGAAGCCTTGGGTATGGACAGTGCGACCAAGGTGGAAGGTGAAGATCCGGTTGATCGGGAAAATTCATTCCGCATTAACCTCAGCGTACCGTTGCCGGATGAGGACAACCGCTCTGGTTCGGTTGTGATCAGCCTGGATGAAGACATCCGTTCCATCGATCAGTTAGCGGCAGCCATTAACCGCGAATTGGCCGCTGTTCCGGACGATGAATACATCGGTGTGCAAGCGCGTGTTATTCAAAATGACAATGGCGAAGAGCAGTTGATTCTGGAAGCCACGGTCGAAGGCGAACCATCGCAAATTTCGGTCAGCAACATTCGTGCGCCCGGTGAAGACCTGGATGTTGAAGCGCTCTATGGCTTGCTGCAGTTTGCTCCAGTTGCGGGTGATTACCTGGTTCTGGGCGAAGCCGCAGTCACCAATGGTTACCCCGAGCAGGGCGTTGTGATCTACAACGAAGAAGCCGACGAGCGTGAGCTGGTGACGATTCCGGAAGGGTCAACCGCCGGTGAAATTGCTGCCCTGTTGAGCGAATACGAAGGCGTGGATGCGTCGGCGGAAACCGAAGTTCGATTGCTGTCACAGAACTACGTGAATTCCGGTGATATGAACATCTACATCAACGGTCAGGTGATTGAAGCGAACGATCTGGAAGAGATGGTGGCTGAGATCAATCAGTACCAGCAAACGTCTCTGAACAGCATTACCGCCGAATTCGATACCGAAACCGGTGATGTGGTGCTGACGTCCAGTACCGGTATCGACATTTCGGTGCGCATTGAATCACCAACGGTCACCGACTCGTTGCGAGTGCAGGGTGTTGAAGGATCGGCGCCGGTGGTTCTCGGTGGCAGTGTCGATGCGGAAACCAATGCGCGCATTGGTGGTTACGTCGATATCATCCTCAACGAAGGCTACACCATGCTGGAACCGGACCCCTATGTCGCGGGTCTGTTCAATGGCCTGGGTGAGGATGCGTTCGAACCCTATACCATTAACGAGTTCAACCCGGATGATTCCGACACCTACAACGAAACGCGTGCGCTGCGAATCTTCGATTCCATCGGCAACGAACATGAGATGCGTTTCTTCTATGTGAAAGATGAGCCGGATCCGGATCGCCCCAACTCACTGAGCACCTGGACGGTCTACCTGCAGGTCGATGGTGAAGACATCGGTGACCCGAATACGAACCTGCCGTTCCCGGAAAATACACAGCCGACCATGGCGTCGCACAAGCTGTATTTTAATGCCGACGGTACCTTGAATGAGGAACTGACGGGCGACTTCCTGATCTCCAACTGGAAGCCGATCGATCCGGAAACAGGTGAGCCGACCGGTGCCTATATTGGCCTGCCGGAAGCTCAGGGCGGTGCCTTGCCGATCCCAGATCCGAACTTTAATTCCAACTTCGCGATCTCCTTCGATGGCACCACTCAGTACGGTGGCACCTTCGCCAACAACAACCTGCAGCAAGACGGTTATGCCTCTGGCCGACTGTCTGACCTGGAGATTGATGACGCCGGTATTATCTACGCCCGTTACAGCAACGGCGAAGCACTGAAACTGGGTCAGGTGGCGCTGGCGTCCTTTGCCAACACCGAGGGTCTGGTGCCGGTCGGTGATACCGAGTGGGTCGAAGGCTTTGAGTCGGGTGATGCCGTCATCGGTGAGCCAGGAACGGCCTCACTGGGCACCATTGAATCGGCCGCTTTGGAAGATTCGACGGTGGATTTGTCGGAGCAGTTGGTACACCTGATCATCGCGCAGCGAAACTATCAGGCCAGCTCGAAGACGATCGAAACGGCCAACGCCGTGACTCAGACGATTATTAACCTTCGGTAAGGGCTAGTAAAAGGCACCATCGGCGCCTTTTACGCTGAACGGGAGACGGAAGACGCTTGATACGCAAAACCCAGCGCCGAAGGCGCTCTGTAACTTGCGTCTCCCGTCTCCCGTCCAGCGTCTTCCGCACACACGGCAATCGCTTGCCGCACGCCGCATTTCTTCCCTTGCCTCAAGCTCCAATCCCCCGCCATTCCTGGCTCTTCGCTCGATTCCAAAACTTGGCACGGCTTTCGCTATCTATCCGTTATAAGCGGTTTTACAGCCCGATAGCGGCAGGAGTTACCCATGGATCGCGCGATCTACATCGCCATGACCGGCGCCAAGCACAACATGCTGGCGCAGACGTCACACTCGAACAACCTGGCCAACGCCACCACCACCGGCTTTCGTGCCGACTGGGAGCAGGCGCGTGCCATGCCGGTATTCGGTGAGTATTACCCATCGCGGGCGTTCTCCAATACTGAGCGACCGGCGACCGATTTTAACGACGGTCCTTTGATCGAAACCGGCAATGAACTCGACGTGGCGATCACCGGTGACGGTTTCTTTGCCGTTCAGGATAACGAAGGCAACGAAGCCTATACCCGGCGCGGTGATTTTTCCGTCACGCCGGTTGGCCAGCTGATCAATGGTTCTGGCCAGCCCGTCATCGGGCAGGGCGGCGGGCCGATCGTGTTGCCGCCGTACGAGAAAGTCGAGATCGGTGAAGACGGCACCATTTCCATTCGTCCGGCGGGTGCCGGTCCGAATGAAATGGCGGTCATCGACGGTCTGAAAATTGTGAACCCGGATCTGCAAAATCTTGATAAAGGCACCGACGGTTTGTTCCGTCCGCGCGAAGGCGAACAGGTCTTGGAAGATGATCCGGCTCTGAGCGTTGTCAGCGGTTTTGTCGAAGGCAGTAACGTCAATCCGGTGCACGAATTAACCAACGTCTTGGCGCTCAACCGCCAGTACGAACTGCAAGTCAAAATGATGAAGACGATGGAAGAAGTGACTCGTTCGTCTGAACAAATTCTGCGCATGAGCTAAGGGGGAATTCAAAATGCATAAGGCATTGTGGGTCGGCAAGACCGGTTTGGAAGCCCAGGATATTTCCCTGGCCACCATCTCTAACAACATGGCGAACGCCAGCACCACCGGTTTTAAAAAAGAGCGGGCGGTGTTTGAAGATCTGATCTATCAGATTCAACGTCAGCCGGGTGCCCAAGGCACGCAAAACACCCAGTTACCCTCGGGTTTGCAGTTGGGTACCGGGGTACGGACTGTGGGTACCCAAAAGATGTTTACCCAGGGCGATCTGAACACCACTGAGCAACCGCTGGATTTGGCGATCAACGGTCGCGGCTTCTTCCAGATTTTGCTGCCCGACGGCAACCTGGCGTATACCCGTGACGGCACCTTCCACATGAACGACGAAGGTCAGATCGTCACCGCCAGCGGCTATTTGCTGGAGCCGGATATTCAGGTGCCCGAACAGACCAGCACCATCACCATTGGTGAAGACGGCATCGTCACGGCGGTCATCGGTAACGACAACAATAACCTGGTTCAGCTGGGCGATATCGAAGTGGTCGATTTCGTCAACCCTGCGGGTTTGCAGGCAGCGGGTAAAAACCTCTTCCTGGAAACGGCGGCCAGTGGACCACCCCAGGTGGGTGTGCCGAGTCTGGATGGTTTTGGTGCCATCATCCAGGGCGCTCTGGAAACCTCGAACGTGACGATTGTCGAAGAAATGGTCGACATGATTTCGACACAACGGTCCTACGAAATGAACTCCAAAGTGGTCAGTACCGCCGACCAGATGTTGGGCTTCATTACGTCGAACCTCTAAGTCGGAGACTGACGTTATGATGATGATCACCGAACTTCGTACAACCTTGGCCCTGGCTGCTCTGGCGGTGTTGCTCAGCGGTTGCAGTACAGCTCAATCGGTCGGGCTGGGCGAGCCGTTTCCCCAACCCGGCGATCCCGATTTCGCACCGGTGCCGGCCGAAGCGCTGGAAGCGCCGCCGGGGTCGGATGGTTCCTTATTCAATGATCAAGCCGGTATGGCGCTCTATGGTGATAAAAAAGCCATGCGCACGGGCGACATCATTACCATCGTGCTGGATGAACAGACGCAGGGCAGTAAGTCGTCCCAGGCGTCGTCATCAAAAACCAGTGAAGCGGCGCTGAATGCACCGATTCTTGGGGGTGGTCAGCCGATTGAACTGCTCAGCGGCACCGTCGGGGGTAACCGCAGTTTCTCTGGCAGCGGCGATGCCGATCAAAGCAACAGCTTGAGCGGCAATATTTCGGTCACCGTCTCAGAAGTGCTGCCCAATGGCGTGTTGCGGGTGCGCGGTGAGAAGTGGATTACCTTGAATACCGGCGCTGAATTTATCCGTATTCAGGGCATGTTGCGCCCCGAAGACATCAACCTTGACAACACCGTGTCCAGCCAGAAACTCGCCGATGCCCGCATTTCCTACAGCGGTGCTGGCGCGCTGGCAAACGCCAGCCAGCCGGGTTGGCTGAGTCGTTTCTTTAACAGTCCGGTTTGGCCGTTTTGACGGCCAGACCGGACGGGGGACGCTTAACGGGAGACGCTTGACGCTTACAACATAAATTCCGGCACCCTGGTGCTCTGTGATTTGTGTCTCCCGTCTCCCGTCCAGCGTCTTCCGCCATACCGCTTCGCGGCATGGCCCACTAATTGCTCTAAGCTGTTTATCGACAAACAGCCGTCAATAGAGTGACACCATGAAACAGTTGCTGATTGTACTGATTGCCGCCCTGACCATGCCGGTCTGGGCCGATCGCATCAAGGATCTCTCGTCCGTACAGGGCGTGCGTAATAACCAGCTGGTCGGCTACGGCCTGGTGGTGGGGCTTGATGGGTCGGGCGATCGCGCGCCTTTTACCAACCAGACGTTCCGTAACATGATGGAGCAGTTTGGTATCACCATCCCCGAAGGCGAGAACCCCAACCTGAACAACGTCGCGGCGGTCAGTGTGCACGCCACCTTGCCGCCGTTCTCCAAGCCGGGTCAGGAAATTGACGTCACCGTATCGTCCATCGGTAACGCCGACAGTTTGCGCGGCGGCAGTCTGTTGCTGACGCCGTTGCGTGGCCCGGATGGCCAGACCTACGCCGTGGCTCAGGGCAACCTGGTGGTCAGTGGCTTTGGCGCGGAAGGCGAAGACGGCTCATCGATCAGCGTCAACGTGCAAAACGCCGGTCGTATCCCCAACGGGGCCATCGTTGAACGTGGCGTTGCCAATACCTTTTCTCAGGGCGACTACATGACCTTCAACCTGCATCGCCCAGACTTCACCACCGCCAAACGCATGTCGGGCGTGATCAACGAACTGCTCGGCCCAGGCGCAGCCTATGCGGTCGATGCGGCGTCGGTTCGTGTCACTGCACCGCGCGATCCGAACCAGCGCGTGAACTTTATCAGTGTGCTGGAAAACCTCGACGTGCAACCCGGTGAAGAAGCGGCCCGCGTCATTATTAACAGCCGCACCGGCACCATCGTTGTGGGTCAGCACGTGACCGTGTCACCGGTGGCCATTACCCACGGCAACATGACCGTCACCATCGACAACACTCAGAACGTGGATCAGCCACCGCCGTTCAGTGAAGGCGAAACGGCCGTGGTGCCAGATACCGAAATTGAGATCGACGAAGGCGACAACCGCATGTTCCTGTTCGGGCCGACCGTCACCCTGAGCGACATCGTCGATGCAGTGAACGAAGTAGGGGCGGCGCCCGGTGATTTGATGGCCATTCTCGAAGCGCTGAAATCGGCCGGTGCATTGAAAGCCGAATTGATCGTGATCTGAGTACGAAGGCTCGGCCATCTGAATTGGCACGAGGTTTGAAATACAAAGATCACCAGTAAGACAAACCGGCCTGGAATGCAGGCCAGACGGACGTTGCCGCGGTAAAAGCGGCAAGTTCTGACCGGAGAGCGGCAAAGATGGTTTCGCAAGTCGACGCAGCCTTTAACTACAACGACCTCAATGGCCTGAATCAGGTCAAGTCGATGGCGCGTAAGGATGACCCTGAAGCGTTACGGGTGGTCGCGCAGCAATTTGAGTCCATGTTCATTGGCATGGTGCTTAAGAGCATGCGTGAAGCGGGCGACGTCATGGCGTCCGACATGCTTAACAGCAATGAAAGCCGCTTTTACCGCGATATGTACGATCAGCAGCTGAGTCTGAATCTGGCGCAGCAAGGCGGTTATGGTCTGGCCGATGTGCTGTTCGATCAGCTTTCTCGGCAAGTGCCGCAACGCGAGCAGGATTTCAGCAACATCGATATTGAGTCGCTCGAAGACAGCCGCCGTCCGGTGTTGCCAGCCAGTCTGTCCGATCCATTACCGACGGTACCCGGTGTGACGGAAATACGCCCGGACGCCGTGGTTCCCGATGCGGCTGACGTCTTGGAAGACGGTCTGGACTCTTCGGATTTGTCGGTGACATTGCCCGGCAAGCAAAGCGCTTTCGAGTCACCGGAAGAATTTATTGAATCGCTGCTGCCGCATGCTCAGGCAGCGGCAGAATCGCTGGGTGTGGATCCGCGCATATTATTGTCTCAGGCGGCGCTGGAAACCGGCTGGGGCCGTTACATGATTGAAGATGGCGAAGGCAATAACAGCCACAACTTCTTTGGCATCAAAGCCGATGCTCGCTGGGATGGCGCCACGGCCGAGACGATGACGCACGAAGTCTTCGATGGCCGCACCGTGAAGCTGCGTGACGCGTTTCGTGCCTACGAAGACGCCAGTCAGTCCTTTTACGACTACGCTGACTTTTTGCAATCCAATCCGCGTTACCAGCAAGCTTTAAATCAGGCTGACGACCCTGAAGCCTTTACCCGATCGTTGCAGGCCGCGGGCTATGCTACCGACCCGCAATACGCCGATAAAATATTGCGCATTGCTGACAGCGAAGTGATGCGCCTGGCCGCAGCCGATCACGCTGTTCGCCATCCGTTGGGTTAAGGAGCGCACGTGAGCAACTTGCTGAATACGGCGATTTCCGGTCTTAAAGCACAGCAAAGTAATCTCGCCACGACCGGCCATAACATTGCCAATGCCAACGTCGAAGGTTACTCGCGCCAAGATGTGGTGCTGTCCACGAAAAATGCTCAGTTTCGTGGTTATGGCTACATTGGCAGCGGTGTTCAGATCAGTACGGTTCGGCGTATCACCGACCAGTTTTTGGTTGAGCAGCAACGTGCCGACACCAGCTCCTATCAACAGGAGCAGGCGTACCTCGATAACATCGAACAAATTGATGCCTTGTTGGCGTCGTCCAGTACCGGTTTGCAATCGATCCTGGACAGTTTTTTTGCCAGCCTGCAAGGGTCGGCGGATAACCCGTCCTATATTCCATCGCGCGATGTGGTGCTGGGCACCGCCGACAGCGTGGTCGATCGATTCCGTTCCATCTATAAATCTCTGAACGATCAGAATCAGACGCTGAACGGTCAAATTGCCACCACGGTCGATGAAATCAACGCCTTGACCGAAGGCATTGCCAGCTTGAATGCCAGCATTCTCGACGCCCAGGGTCGCGCTACCACTGAGCCGCCGAATGACCTGCTGGACCAACGGGATGAGCTGGTGCGGCAGTTGTCCGAACTGGTCGAAATAGAAGTCACCGTCGACAGTGACCAGTACAACATTGCCTTTGCCGAAGGCAACATGCTGGTGCTGGGTGACTCGGCCAACAGCCTGCTTGCTGTTCCCTCGGCTGAAGACCCACAGCAGACCGGGGTCCGTTTTGTCAGCAGTTTGAGCAACGAATTTGTCACCGAAAAACTCACCGGTGGCACCCTGGGCGGCATGATCGATTTCCGCAAAGACGCGCTCGCACCGGCGATGAATCAATTGGGTCTGATTGCCGTGGCGTTGTCGTCTGAATTTAATGCGCAGCACAGCCAGGGTATCGACCTTAACGGAAATTTTGGCGGTGATTTTTTTCAGGATCTGAACGATCCTGAATTGGCCGGAAACAACAATCGCATTCAGGGTAATGGCGAAAACCAGCCACCGGTCAATCAGGTGATGAGTGTCTATTTTGATGACATTGGCCAGCTGACCACCAGCGATTACACCATCGAATTTACCGGCCCCGACAGCGACAGCTACGAAGTCATTCGCAACAGCGACGGCCAGAAAGTTGACGGCGGCACCATCGACGGTGGCAACCTGCCCACGGAAATCAGCTTTGACGGTCTGAGAATTGTGCTCGAAGACGGCAATTTTAAAGCCGGTGATAAATTCACCGTCAAGCCGTTGCGCAATGTCGCCGATCAGATGGATTTGAAAATCACGGAATCTGCTGAATTGGCATTTGGCTACCCAATGCGCGGTGGCGCCAGCCTGGGTAATCAGGGCACCGGCAGCATTGATCAGGGCACCATGCTCAGTGCCGATGGTAAAGCCTTTGACGTACCCGGTCAGCTGAGCCCACCGATGGTGGTGATTTTTCACGACGAGCGCACCTATTCCGTGTTGGACAACAGTGATCCGGGTAACCCGGTTCCGCTGGATCCACCCATGGAATATCTGAATTTTGTGCCAGGTACCTCGAACACCATCTTTACCGATGACCCGGGCGAAACCATGATCAGTTCATGGCGCCCACGCTTACCGACCAGCGCAACGATTACACCCGATGGCACCTCATCGAGCCCGCCGTATAACGGCATAAATTCAGAGCGTTTTACCTTCAGTCGTACCGACCCGGTGACCGGGGAGGTCACCGAAGACAAAACCGTTATTACGCCGACTGGTGCCAGTGCGGCGGATATCGCTGCCACACTGAATGAAATCGATGGCGTGAGTGCCAATGCTTATACCCAGGTTCAACTGAGTAACTTCACCAACTCAGGCACGCCGTATGATCCGGATAATCCGTTTGAGATTTGGGTGAATGGCTACGAAATCACGCTCGACGATCTGGGCCCTAGCCAGACCATTTTTGAAGACGGCTATCCTGAAGAAATGCCGGATCAGCTGACCCCGGATTTTCTGGCTGATCGCATTAATGCACACATCGATTTGGGCGATGCAGGCATCACGGCGAAAAGTGACGGCGTCACGCTGACCATTACCGATGCCAATGGCGATGACATCTTTATTGAGATGCGCGGTGATAAACCCGACCCTGCGATTGTGGGAACACCGCCATTGGGAACGCCACCGCCGAATAACTCGATTGACCCGGGCGATACCTTTGAAATCAGCACCGGTGAGCAATGGCCAGTGACCGAAATTGAAGGTCAAACGGGCGGCAAACTGAATAACCTCAGCGGCTTCGATTTCAGTGAGGATGGACCTTATCGCTATGAGCTGTACCTGCCGGATGGCCGGACCGGAACCATCGAACTCACCGGCACCCATGCGACAGCCGATGACGTCAAAGCCGAAATTGAGTCCAAAATCACTGCGCTGCTGGACAGCCCCGGACGGGCCGAAGCCAGCATCTCTCCGGAAGGCACCATCAGCTATAAGGTGTTCATGAAGGTTGAGGGCACCGGCAATTACGACACCGCCGGCGTCAATGTCGGTGGTCAGGTCGACGTGACCATGGCCGATGGTATTTCCGTCGATACCACCCCGAAAGCGGGCGCAATTTTTACCGGTGTCTCGGAAGCGAAACCGACTTACCAAGGCTTCCAATTCGCGATCTCTGGCCGACCGGTGGAAGGTGACAGCTTCGATATTGAATGGAACGAAGACGGTATTTCCGATAACCGCAACGTTCTGGACATTGTCGGCTTGGAAAGTGCGGACACCATTAATGAACGCCAGGGGGGTATGACCTTTACCGAGGCTTACAGCCAGGCGGTTGAAACCATTGGTACCAAGACCAACCAGGCACAGATTCGTACCAATGCTGCTGAAGCTGTATTGGAAGGGACCGAGTCCGATCTGAACTCCATTCGCGGCGTGAACCTGGATGAAGAGGCGGCCTTGCTGATTGAATTCCAGTTGGCGTATCAGGCGAATGCGCAAGTGATCAGCATCGCACAGCAGGTCTTTGACAGTTTGATAGGGGCGTTCCGTTAATTCGGGCGCCGCTCCGGCCGATATCTTAATGGGGTATCGGTAAGGGTTGATAAAGGAGGCCGACGATGGCCGATCGAATTTCAACGTATTGGATGTTTACCCAGCCGGTTAACAACATGACCCGCTTGCAGAGTCAGATGAACGTGACTCAGCAGCAGCTCAGCACCGGCTTGCGCATATTAACCCCGGCGGATGATCCCGTTGGGGCTGCCCGCGTTTTGCAGCTGGATCAGGACATTGCTCTGACGGAGCAGTATGAGCGCAACATCATCTTACTGGATGCGCGCTTGAGTGAAGAAGAAAGTACGCTGGATGCGGTTCAGGAATCTCTGGATAACATTCGTGAACTGGCCGTACAAGCCGGTAACGCGGCTGTCCTGACGGATGAAGACCGTTTGGCCATCGCTCAGGAAGTGGAAGAACGCGTCAACGAACTCTACGACCTGATGAACAGCAAAGACGGTGCGGGTGAATATCTGTTTGCCGGTTTTTCGGGGGGGACGCAGCCCTTTCAACGCAATGAAGCCGGTGGTTATTCTTACGAAGGGGACGAGGGGGTTCGTTACCTGCAAGTCAGTTCAACCATTACCTTGCCGTCGAGTGATTCCGGCAAGGATATCTTTATGGATATTCCGGCAGCAGAAACGAGTTTTACCAGCTACGCCAACCCATTGAATGAAGGCAATCCCATCGGTCGTATTTCGGCCGGTCTGACCGTGGATCAGGAAGCATTGGATGCCTTCTACCCACACGATGTGGTGATCACGTTCGAGAACCCCAGAGACATTGATCCGGCAGAACCCAATTACACGGTCCGGCGTAAGTCGGATGGTCGCGTGCTCGATAATTTGCAAAACATTCCTTATGTCACGGGCGATGAAATCAATGTGGCCGGTATGAGTGTTCGGCTGACCGGCGAACCGGCACCGGGCGATCAGTTTGTGGTTGAGACCAGCAGTAAGCAGGGCATTCTTACCACGGCCGAAAAATTCCTCTACACGCTGGAAAGTTATCCGCCGGGTACCGGCTTTGATGATGTTTATGATGCCAACATCGAAGCCACGTTGAGCAACATCGACAACGCCATGGAAAACATTTCCCAGGTACGGGCTCGAATCGGTGCGCGCCAGAATGTGACCGAAGCGGTGACCGACCAGCACGCAGACAGCAAATTGGCCGCGCAGGACATACGGTCGAAGATTCGGGATGTGGATTGGGTCGAAGCGGTCAGTCGTCTGCAGATGGAAAGTCTGACATTACAGGCTGCGCAGCAGAGCTTTGCCCAGACCAGCCAATTGAGTCTGTTTGATTTTATCCGTTAGGGTAGGGCGCTTAGAGATCGCCCACGGTTCGATAGCGTTTGGCTTGTGCCTTCCGTCGGGGGGACGGTGGTGTTTGGACCAGAGTGTCAAAAATCACCTGGCTTTCTTCGGTGTACAGGGCGCGATTTTCAGCCAAAATGCGTTGGACGTTTTCCAGCCAGGAGCGACGCTTTGACTCAGGGAGAGACTGCAGGTGTTGGGCGCAACGTTGCCGCCAGTTTTTAAAATGGGCGTTGATGTTATCGGGCTGGCCCAAAATAGAGAGCAGTTCTTCAATCAGTGGATCAGAGGCCATGATTACCTCGGCAGGCTGATTCGTGCCATCATTGTAGAACGAACTGTGATTTGACAACAATGAATAGCCGACGTGACTGGATGATATTTTTCAGTGACGCTGATAAGAGTGAGGCGGTGACGCCCGCATCAGGTGGAGTAAACCGATGTTCGATAATGCATCAATTCTGATAACCGGTGGTACCGGCTCTTTTGGCAAACAGTTTGTCCGGACATTGCTGGCGAACTACCAACCTAAGCGCTTGGTGATTTTCTCCCGCGATGAGCTCAAACAGTATGAAATGCAACAGCAGTTTGATCATCCGTGCATGCGTTATTTTATTGGCGATGTTCGCGATAAAGAGCGTGTAATGCAGGCGTTCAAAGGCGTCGACTATGTGATTCACGCCGCGGCGCTAAAACACGTGCCCGTCGCAGAGTACAACCCGACCGAATGCATTCGAACCAACATCAATGGCGCGGAAAATGTCATTCGTGCCGCGATTGAACATCGGGTGCAAAAAGTGATCGCGCTGTCGACCGATAAAGCGGCTAACCCCATCAATTTGTACGGCGCCACCAAGCTCGCCTCAGACAAGCTCTTTGTCGCGGCGAACAATATGGTGGGTGCGGATGTTCCTCGTTTTTCGGTGGTGCGCTATGGCAATGTGGTGGGTTCACGTGGGTCGGTTGTGCCCTTCTTTAAACGATTAATTGCCGAAGGCAAAACTGAACTGCCCATCACCGATGCTGAAATGACACGGTTCTGGATTACCTTGCAACAAGGTGTGGATCTGGTGTTGTCGGGCTTTGCTCGCATGTACGGTGGTGAAATATTCGTTCCCAAAATTCCTTCTGTCCGTATCACCGATTTGGCCGAAGCCATAGCACCAGGCATGCCGCATAACATTGTGGGCATTCGCCCGGGCGAGAAGTTACATGAGCAGATGATTCCTCGTGACGATTCGTATCGTACCCTGGAATTTGATGATCATTTTGTCATCACACCGGCGATCAAATTTATGGATCAGGATGTGGATTACAGCCGTAATCGACGCGGTGAGCAGGGCAAACCGGTCGAAGCGGGATTTTATTACGACTCTGGCACCAACCCTGAATTTCTGGGGGTCGATAGCATCCGTGAACTTCACGCTTCGATCGGACTATGATTCCTTACGGCCGGCAGTCCATCAGTGATGCTGATATAGAGGCCGTTGTCTCGGTATTGCGGTCTGACTTTTTAACGCAGGGGCCACAGGTTCCAGCCTTTGAGACGGCGTTTTCCGAGCGGGTTGATGCGCCTTTTGCCGTTGCCAGTAACAGTGCAACATCCGCTTTGCATCTGGCCTATCTGGCGCTGGGTGTGGGGCCGGGTGATGTCGTCTGGACCAGTCCCATTACCTTTGTTGCAACGGCCAATGCTGCACTGTATTGCGGTGCCGACGTCGATTTCGTCGACATCGATCCTCGCACTTATAACCTGAGCAGCGACGCCTTGGCGCAGAAGCTGGCCGAAGCCGAACGCTCAGGCCGTTTGCCTAAGGTCGTCACGCCCGTACATTTTGCCGGTCAACCATGCGACATGAAGGCCATTGCACAGCTAAGCCAGCAATATGGTTTTTCGGTCGTTGAAGATGCCTCACACGCCGTTGGCGCGAGCTATCGTGATGAGCGGGTTGGGCATTGTGGCTACAGCGATATTACGGTGTTCAGTTTTCACCCGGTTAAAATTTTAACGACGGCCGAAGGGGGGCTGGCAACGACTCAGCAGGCAACCTTGGCTGAGCGTATGGCGCTGTTGCGCAGCCATGGCGTGACGCGTGATCCCGATCAACTTGATCACCCTGATGAGGGGGGGTGGTATTACGAGCAACAGTCGCTGGGTTTTAATTACCGGATGACGGATCTACAGGCCGCCTTGGGTGTGGCTCAATTACAGCGTTTGGATCGCTTTATTGATGCCCGTCGTAAATTGGCGGCCCGTTATGATGACCGCTTGGCCGAATTGCCGTTGGTGTTGCCCTGGCAGCATCAAGACGGTCGTTCGAGCTACCACCTTTATCCGGTTTGTCTGCCGAAAGAGATCGACCGGCTTCATGCCTATGAGCAATTACGCGCAGCCGGTATTGGCGTCAACGTGCATTATATTCCGGTCCCCAATCAGCCATACTATCAACGCTCGGGCTTTTGTCCGGATGACTACCCAGAGGCGCAGCGTTACTACGCGAGCGCGTTGTCGTTGCCTTTGTATGCCGACTTGTCCGAGGCGGATCAAGACAGCGTGATTGACGCCCTGACTCGAATTTTGGGGTAATAACTGATGACGGTGGCAGTAATTCCCGCGCGCGGAGGCAGCAAGCGGATTCCGCGTAAAAATATTCGTCTTTTTCACGGCCGACCGATGATTGAATGGTCGATCGAAGCGGCGCGTCAGGCGGGTTGTTTTGAGCGGATTTTGGTGTCAACGGACGACCCGGATATTGCCACCGTGGCCCGGCAGGCGGGCGCCGAAACGCCCTTTGTCCGACCCCCGGAATTGGCGGATGACCACGCAACCACCCTCGATGTCATGCAGCATGCGGCCGATTGGTTAGTCACCAACCATGGGCCTTCGACTCACCTGTGCTGCATTTACGCCACCGCCCCCTTTATCACCACAGAGGCCCTGCTCGAAGGTCACCGTCGTGTGCAAAATAACGACTGGGATTATGCCTTTGCCGCGGTGCGTTTTGACTACCCGATCCAACGTGCCTTACGTCAATTACCGGACGGCGGTGTTGCTTTTGTGCAACCGGAAATGGCCGCGGTGCGTTCCCAGGATCTTGAACCTCGCTATCACGACGCCGGCCAGTTTTACTGGGGTCAGCTGAACGCGTTTCGAGAACGGCAGCCGATACTGGGACCTCGCTCCTGGCCGGTTGTCTTGGATTCACGCGATGCTCAGGACATAGACACTGAGGACGACTGGTTAATGGCGGAGTCGTTGTTTGCGCTGCGACGTCCGAGTGAGCAAACCTGATGGCCTGGGTGTTGTTTCGCGTCGATGCCGGGGCTGCGATTGGCTCGGGCCATTGGATGCGTTGCCTAACCTTAGCGGACCGGCTGCACGAAGAGGGCTATGACTGTGTTTTTATCAGCGCGCAACAGCTGCCCGGTCTGGTAGAACGCACCTTGGCGCGCGGCCACCATCATTATCCGCTGGCGCCGGTTGCGATGGATGAAGCGGACGACCGTCAGCCACGCTATTCCCACAGCCGCTGGCTGGCGACCGATGAAATACAGGATGCACAGCGCGTTGAAACGTGTCTGGCTGGATTACGTCAGCGCTTGGGGGCTAACCCGAGCTGGATCGTTGTCGACCATTACGCCTTGGCGGCGCCTTGGGAAGAACGCTTCACCCCAACGGCGCCGGTGTTGGCCATTGATGATCTTCATGACCGCCCGCACCAGGCGCGCTGGGTGTTGGATCAGACCGCCGGCAAAACCCCGGATGTGTATGACGGGCGGATGCTCAATGCCGATGGCGAATTGCTGTTGGGAGCCGACTATGCGTTGTTGCGGCCCGAATTTATCCGCTGCCGCCCAGCCAGTCTGGCGCGTCGAACGCAGCCAAGGCCTGGCGCCGATCGATTGTTGCTCACCTTAGGCGGTGTGGATGCCGATAACATCAGCCTGTGGGTGCTGCAGGCATTGCTGCCGCTGCAATCGTCGCTCGACGTTGAGGTGGTGGTAGGCGCCGCTTACCCCCATTGGGACGAGTTACAACACTGGTGTGACGCCCACTGGCCGAGTTGCCGTCGTTATCGTCAGGTGGATGATATGGCGGAACGTATGGTGGCCGCCGATCTGTGTATCGGAGCGGCCGGCAGTACCAGTTGGGAGCGCTGCTGTTTAGGGCTGCCGACGGTGCAGCTGCAATTGGCGGACAACCAGCGACACATTGCCCATTACCTGGATAAGGTCGGTGCGGCGTTAAATTTTGGTCTGCCCGCTTCGGGTCGGGAAACTGAGCTGGCTGAATGGGTTCAAGACGTGATGCAGCACCCCCAACGATTGCAGCACCTCAGTCAACAGGCCGCGGCACTGTGCGATGGCACAGGCGTTGAACGGGTGGTGGCTCGTTTGAAGGCCGGAGCTTGGCAATGACGGCGGCTAGTTTACGTCCCCTGGCGTCGGCCGATCTGGACCGAGTGCGGCACTGGCGCAACCACCCGCGCATTCGTGCGGCTATGTACCATCAACATGAGATACAGCCGGACGAGCACCAGCGTTGGTTTGAATCCGCGAACGCCGATGCCGGGCGTCACCTTTATGTGTTTTTGCTGGAGGATGAGCCCAGCGGTTTTGTGCATTTTCGCGCCCTGGCCGATGGCGTTGCCGAGTGGGGGTTTTACCTGGCACCCGATGTGGCTAAAGGCAGTGGCCGGTTGCTCGGTGAATGTGCGTTGCAAGAAGCGTTTCAACAGCTGGGTTATCACACCTTGCAGGCCGAAGTTCGGGCCGATAATGAAGCCTCATTGCGCTTTCATCGTCGGCTGGGGTTTGTATGGGAAAAACGCATTGAAATTGAATCGTTGGACGTCGATTGTTTTCGCCTGAAGGCGGATCAATGGCGGGAGAGGGTGTCTCATGAGTGCTGAAGTATTTATTGCCGGTCGACGCATCGCTGCAGACTGTCCGCCTTATGTGGTGGCTGAAGTATCCGCCAATCATAACGGCCAGCTCGAACGCGCAATGAACATCATAACGGCGGCTAAACAGGCCGGTGCCGATGCGGTCAAACTGCAGACCTACCGACCCGATACCATAACCCTGCCGGCGACCAGCGACGATTTTCTCATTCGCGGTGGCCTGTGGGACGGCCGTACCTTGTACGACCTCTATGAAGAAGCCCATCTGCCCTGGGATTGGCATAAGCCTCTGTTCGAACACGCCCGGGCATTGGATCTGACGATATTCAGCTCCCCCTTCGATAACACTGCGGTGGATCTGCTCGAGGATCTCAACGCCCCAGCCTACAAGATTGCTTCATTCGAAGCGGTGGATTTGCCGTTGATTCGTTATGTGGCGAGCACCGGAAAACCGATGATTATTTCAACCGGTATGGCCAACCAGGAAGAAATTGCCGAGGCGGTGGATACCGCTCGTTCCAATGGCTGCCAGCAACTCATTGTCTTGCATTGCGTGAGCGGTTATCCGGCACCGGCTGAGGATTATAATTTGCGAACGCTCGTTGATATGGCTGAGCGCTACCAGGTTCTCACCGGTCTTTCGGACCATACCATCGATAATGCAACCGCCGTCGCTGCCACCGCGTTGGGCGCCTGTTTTATTGAAAAACATTTCACTCTGGATCGCAGTGGCGGCGGCCCGGACGACAGTTTTTCCTTGGAACCTGCGGAACTGGCCGCGCTCTGCCGTGATACCAAAACAGCGTGGCAGGCGTTAGGGGCGATCAGTTACAACCGGGCGGGATCGGAAGCGGGTAATGCTCAGTTCCGGCGCTCACTTTATTTTGTCAAAGCGTTGCAAGCCGGTGACGTCATTGATGAGTCGGCGGTTCGCAGTGTGCGACCTGGCTATGGGCTGGCGCCCAAACACTGGGATGCGATCATCGGACGGACAGTCAAAACCGAGGTGGCGGCACACACCCCGGTTGACTGGTCGTTGCTCGACTAGTCGCGATAGCGCTCGATCAACGGTTTGTAGTGATCAGGTGTCACTGACAACACGCGCTCGATGGCCCGGTTGTGCAACTGAGCGTCAAAATAGTCGGGCCGTTTTGACGGTGTGGCTTTAAAACCTTCCAGGTCGATGGGCAGCGGCAGTGACGCAGGGTCCAGTTCATCAAAGGTCTCGAACGGGCACAGCGTGACATGCGTCAGCTGATCCAGCGATGACATCAAGTCCTGATGGTAGGCCGCCCACATGTCGAGTGCCTTGTCGTAGTTGGTGTGCTTGTCCCAGTCGCTCATGTCGGAACCGTGGAAACGTTCGGCTGTCATCCGCCACAAGGGCGGGTAGCCCTGTTGGCCCAGCGGATCGATGTTTTCCATTTTCAAAAAGGATTTGATGCAGTCGGTCGGGTCGCGCAACGTCACCCACCAGTAAACGTTTTTACCGTGATATGGCTCAACGTACTTAGGGCTGTGCCCGTAAGCGATCCGCTTTTGCACCACCGGCCGGTTGTCAGGCCAGACTTCGTTTAGCCAGTAGGTGTATTCCGCCAGTTCCAACAACAGGAACGGCCGGGTTTCTTCGGCATGATCCGCCAGGCAGAAACCATAGGACGGCAGGCTGTCGTGTAACATCAAGTGCGAAAATTCACGAAAGTCCAGATCGATGGCGTCCATCAGTTTTTTAAACAAAAAGGTGCCACCGGTGCGCATAAAGCCGATCACCAGGTGGACATCCCGTTCGGGTTTTCCGCAAACCTGCTGTACCGTTTTGCCTTGCTTCAGTTCGTTATAATAGCGATAGAGTTGTTCAAGAATCGGACTCAGTTTTTCTTTGTCGGCCACCAGGTCGTTAAATTTCTCGCACGCTTCATTGTGCAACTGGACCTCGCCTTCACGGTCAATATTGTGGCCGGTCAAGCCACGAACATCCCATTCTCTGAGTGTGTCGATGTTTGTCAGATGGCGCTCAAAGGCCGGATGCAGGGTGTGTACTCTGTCGTCAAAAAAAAGTTTCATGCCTGATCTCCTTTAGCCGCCGATGCGGGGCCATGGTAAAACGGATCATCGACCGCCTCACCGATGCGTTTCACCAGCCAGCCATCATCATTGGCATCAACATTGCGCTCGACCAGCCATTCATAGTGCTGTGGCCATTGCTCTAAAAAGTCGATGAAACGCGCCTGCCAAATTTTCAGATGCTTCAGTCCGGTGTCGGTGTCTGTCGCGGTATAGCAAACGCTGATACCGGCATTGAGGTAATGCCAGATGGTGCCACGGACCAGGTAAAATAACGGGGTTCGTTGCTTTCGGAAGTCCGCTTCCAGGCGGCGGGTGATCTTCAGTACGGCCATCACCAGACCTCTGTAATCGGGGTTCATCGCTTTGACTTCCTGACGCACAAATTGACAAACATTACCTAAGTAGGTGGCTGCCAATTTAATGCCCTGATCGATTTCGCTGGGCGCTGTCAGTACGGACCGGTACAGCAGCTGTTCCCGATATTCGTCAGGGTGAACTTCGGCACCGATCATGGCTTCAAAAAAGTCACGGCTGGCCACCACCTCGGTGCCGTCGATTTTGGCACCTAATGAACAGTTATAGGCTTTGGCCTGGTGCTGGAAGGTATAGAGCAGTTTTTCCACCCGGTCGCGCGCCGCGTTATAGATAGGCTCGGTTAACAGAGTACTGCCGTCGATGGCCTCGACTTTGAGGTTCGACATTCGCTCGCCAATGCTGTCTTGCAGGTATTTCGGTGCTTTTTCATCGAAATAGACACTGCCGGCCGCGTGGGTTTCGGTTTTGCTCTTGTAGCCAAAGTCCATACCGAACAGGAATAGCTGTTTAAAGCCGAGCTGCAGGGCCAGACCGGTGGCCGCGTTGGTACAGGTGGGCGTCATGCCTTGTAACTGAGCCGAGGTGCGGGCGCCGAACATGGCGTGCAAGGCGGTTGAATCTTTGTAATAGAGCAAGCCTCTTTGGGTCAAATTGAACACCCGGGGGTTGAGCTGAATCGCACCGGCCAAGAGTGGAATCTGATAATTCTCATCCAGGGTGGCTTTTAGGTGGTCGACCGTGGCGTAGTCGGATTCAATCTCGACGTGCATGTCCGGCACGATGTCGTGGTGCTTGAGGATGGAGAGCGCCGTTCCCGCAGAAATCAGGAAAAACCGCTTTCGGTTTTCTTTGATCCAGTCAATGCGTTCATTTAACGACGGGCCTGCGCCAACAATGACGGCGGGGTTGCTGTTGGCCCAGATGATCATGTCGGCTTCCAGGTTTCGAGGCAGCGTCGGCACCAGGTTTTTCAGATTGTGCAGGGCATTATTGAGCTGATTTGCTTCGTCGTCGTAGAAACCCCAGGCCGTCAGGAAGACTTTGAATTCTTCCTGAATGCGTTTGATCAGTTTATCCCGGAAGGCTTCTTTTAAGTGGTTGTAAAAGATGTTCAAGCTTGGAAACAGTGGCGTGTATTGAACCAATTCATTCCAGAAGCCCATAAAGGTTCGCTGCTCGTCGACCTCATCGACCAGAATGAAGTTAAAGAAGCGGCCTTCTTGGGTGGTGTAGCGTGGGATGATGTCGTACCAGTCGGTGAGATACATCGACATCAATAATGCTTCAGGGTCGGTATCCATCACCAAAACCACCTGGCAGTCACGCTGCTCCAGCGTTTTCTGGATATGGACACCGGCGCCGATGCCGGTAAACACCACCAGCGGCATAAAGTCCGGCATGCGATGGCACTTGGGATCCATGGCGCTGTAGTCGAGTTGTTGCAAGGTGGTGTTGAGGTGGTTATGGAAAAAACGCGGCGCGCTGTAATTGTCGACCTGCAAGGGGGCAATGGTTTGAATGCCAGCGCCTTCCGGGAAGTAACCACAGAAGGTATTGGCTTCTTCTGTGGCATAGCCTTCGCCGTCACCCAGGTACAGCGAGCGCTGGCCATCCATGATGTCCCAGCGCTTTTTTTGTTCATCAACGGACAGCGTCAGCCGCTTGAAGCGAATATCCTTCAGGACCTTATAGAGGCTGGGCATGTTTTGCTGGAAGAAACTGAGGTTCTTGCGAAACCGCTGTTGAATTGCTTGCTGACTGTAAGGCCACATAAATCAGTGCTCATTGCAGGTGGATCGGCAGAAGGGGCAGTTTACGGTGGTCTGGCCCCAGTTAGCAGTAAGCAGGGATTGTGCCACACATCAAAATCGCTGATGGCATAAAAATAAAGTTAAATATAGCAAATAGATATAAAAGTATTGGGCAGAGCCGCCGTTACAAGGAGCGTAAACAAACAACATCGCTGAGCTTGGCTGCAGTAGAGCGGTTAGCGAAAGCGAAGGAGATGAGTGTATGCCTCAGATCATTAACACGAACATCGCCTCCATGAACGCTCAGAGGAATCTGAACAGTTCTCAGGATGCCAACAGCACCGCTCTGCAGCGCCTGTCTTCCGGTCTTCGGATTAACAGTGCAAAAGACGATGCCGCCGGCCTGGCGATCTCTACCGGCTTCGAATCTCAAACCAAAGGTTTGGGCGTAGCCATCCGTAACGCTGGTGACGGTATCTCTCTGGCTCAGACCGCTGAAGGTGCTCTGGGTGCGATGACCGAAAACCTGCAGCGTATTCGTGAGCTGGCGGTTCAGGCCTCCAACGAAACGAACTCTGAAGACAACCGTGTGCAGTTGCAGCAAGAAGTGGATCAGCTGATCGAGGAAATCACTCGTACCGCTGAGGAAACCAACTTCAACGGCCGTAACCTGCTGGACGGTTCTTTCGAAGGTACCTTCCAGATCGGCGCGAACGCTGGTGATGTGGTTAACATCTCCATCTCTGAGCTGACTGCTGGCAAGCTGGGTGCTTCTGACACCGTTGGTGTGAGCGCCGTTGGCAGTGACCAGGCTCTGAGCAATGGTGACTTGAACATCAATGGTGTGCCGATTCCTCCGTCCAAAGCGGAAGACGATCCGAGCTCCTTTGCTGAAGCTGATACCAGTGCGATCGCGAAAGCAGCGGCCATTAACTCCGTTGCTGATCAGACTGGTGTTAAAGCCTATGTCACCGAAAACGTCGTCGGTGGTGAGGAAATGCAGGATCTGCCATCTAACAATGGCACCATCAAAATTAACGGTGTTGAAATTGACATCCAGACCACGTCCAGCGCGGACACCACTCGCGCCTCTGTAACTGAAGCGATCAATGCTTATTCCAAGCAGACCGGTGTTCAGGCCATCAACTCTGGTACCTCTGCGAACGGCGTAACTCTGGTTGCTGAAGACGGCCGTAACATCACCGTTGACCTGGGTGCTTTGAGCTCAGCTGAAACGGGTCTGGCTGCTAACGATACCTATCAGGGTGGTTACACTCTGGTTGCCAACGGTGACGTCGATGAGATCGTCATCAGCGGTGGTGACGGTACCGGCGGCGGTAACATTGCTAACTCTGGTTTGACCGCTGGTACTTACGAGCGCGGTGCGGCCCAGTTGGCGTCTACCTCTACTTCGTCCCTGGCGGGCGTTGGTCTGCAAGCCAACACCACGATGGACGACCTGGGTTCTAAAGGCTTCTTCGGCCTGTCTGGTGGTGCCTTCACCACTGACTTGGCGGCTGGCATGAGCGGCAGTAGTGGTCTGGCTGCTTTCGGTACTACGGCGGAAGTCATCAACGTCACCATGAACGGTGTGACTTACACCATGACCAGCGATTCTACAGACATGGGTGCTGACACCCTGGCTGCAGCGATCAAAGGCGCTGGTGGTGATGACATTGATGTGGCTGCCGAAACTCGTGTTCGTCTGACCATCGCAGGCGGTAACGCCACGACTGGTTTTGCTACCACGGGCAGCATCCGTATCTTCGATACCAACACCACAGGTACTCAGCTGGGCACCATCAGCTTCGGTAGTGGTCAGACTGTTGAACAGTTGGCCGGTGCGATCAACGCAACCTTCACCTCCATGGTTGCGACGTTCAACACCACCGACGGTTCCATCATGCTGACCGACGTGGCGGGTAACACTCTGGCGTTCAGCGCCACTGCGGCCCTGACAGCCGGTACTATCAACGCTGCGACAGTTGCTGCAACCGGCACCATCGGTGCGGACGTGGCGGTAGCGGATGACACCAACACGCGTTACTCCTTCGGTTACATCAAGGACGTCGACGTTAAGAACGGTGACATCACTGAGTTCCAGATCAGCTCTAACCGTATGGCTGATACGTCAACCACTAACCTGTCGTCCTTCCTGACTCGCGGTACTGCCGCTGCCGGTCTGGCGGACCCGGTTAACTCTCTGGTTAACACAGTGAGCTCCAGCACCTACGGTCTGGAAAACGGTGACATCTCGATCAACGGCGTTTCCATTGACGCAGCTGATCCGCTGACTGACACCGCTTCTGCGACTAAGGGCAGTGACGGTTCTGACATCCAGTCCGCCGATAAGACTAAGAGTGGTATTGCCATCGCAGCAGCCATCAACAAGGTCTCTGAGGAAACCGGTGTGACGGCGTCTGTTAACGCAACACGCGTTGTCGGCTCTGACGACACTCTGGATGCCAACGTAACGGCGGCTCAAGCGCTCTACGAAGCAGGTGACTCCGGTAAGTTGTACATCAACGGTGTTGACCTGGGCGTTGTGTCTCTGGTTGACGACGGTACGGGTGCCATCGATCTGGAACGTAGCCGTCAGTCGGCGATCGATATCATCAACAACAAGTCTGGTTTGACCGGTGTTACCGCTGAAGACAACGGTGAATCCATCACCCTGACTGCTGCTGATGGCCGTAACATCTCTGTGGCAATCGACAACGATAACCACAACAACGGCTTGTCGGACCCGTCTGACACTGGCTTCGGTGCACTGATCGGTCTGGATTCGTCCATCGACGGCATCGGTGAAGCCGATATCGGTACAGCCACTACGTCCAACGTGATCGGTGAGCGTGGTAACACCACTGAAGGTGTTGCTTACGAAACCACTTACGCCACTGTGACTCTGGAATCGGCCAAGGGCATCGAGCTCGGCGCTGGTACCGGTGGTAAGGATGAGCTGGAAGATCTGGGCTTTGTTGTCGGTACCTTCGGCGGCGGCACAGACGGCGCCTTCTTGAAAGACCTCGACATCACCACCTTCGAGGGTGCTCAGGAAGCCATCAACGCCATCGATAACGCTCTGGAAACCATCTCCAGTCAGCGTGCGGCACTGGGTGCGATCCAGAACCGCTTCGAGTCTACCGTCAGCAACCTGCAGATCACTGCAGAGAACCTGACAGCGGCGAACTCACGGATTCGGGATGCGGACTTCGCAGCCGAAACTGCTGAACTGTCGCGGTCTCAGGTGCTGCAGCAGGCGGGTATCTCCATCCTGGCGCAGGCCAACCAGCGGCCGCAACAGGTGCTGTCACTGCTGGGTTAATAGCGTGACGGGGTCGGGTCCAGGAGGACCTGACCCCATTCGCCAGGCTCTTGCAGCCTGAACCAACGTGACAGGAGGTGAGTTATGAGTGAATTGAACGGTACAACGAATTCATCACTGAATGCTCGACCTTCCGCACCGCTGAACCCGGCGGCAGAAAAGACCCCTCAAAGCGGTCAATTCTTGCCGACCAAGACAGTGGAAAAGGCCGGCTCAGCCATCGCGCTGCCGTCGGCCAGCTCCGACACCAAAGCCGAGGAAGAAAAGGTCGACCTAACGGAGGCCAAGGCTTCAACCGCCGAGGAATTGGAACTGGCCGTTGCCAAGTTGAACGATTACGTTCAGCAAACGGAACGGAAGCTGAACTTCCAGGTCGATGAGGAATCGGGTTTGACCATCATCCGGGTGTTTGAAAAGCAGTCGGAAGAATTGATCCGCCAGATTCCAAGCGAGGAAGTGGTGTCATTGGCCCAGAAATTGAATCAGGAAGAGCCATTGATGTTGTTTTCTGCTCAAGTTTAGGAAAGTAAATATCGTCATAAATTTGACGCAGCAACAACAGTTCGTAACCGAAGGGGTATCAAGGGTAAGCGGTTTAGGCCGATACACTTGATATCCTTTTCCTGTTTCAGGGACATCTGCTCAGGAAGAGGTCCCATCAATCAGTAGGGTGTTGTTGCTATGGCCAGTGTTTCTTCTTTGGGCGTCGGTTCCGGTCTGCTGACCACCGAACTGCTCACCGATATCATCGCTGCCGAACGAGAAGCGACCGATCTGCGTCTGGATACCAAGCAGGCAACGATTGAAACCAAGATCACCGCCTACGGTGAATTGCGCAGCGCGTTGGATAAATTGCATTCCGCCGCGGCGGGGCTGTCCAATGCCAACACCATCAAAGGCACAACGGCCGTTAGCAGCAACGAAAGCGCATTAACGGCAACCACCAATTCTACCGCCGAGCCGGGCAACTACCAGATCGCCATCGATCAGGTGGCCAGTGCCCATACGCTGGCATCCAAATCCTATTCATCGGTGAACGACACCATCGGCACCGGGTCCCTGACGTTTAGCTTCGGTACGACCAGCTACGACGGCAGCGGCGATTATGATGGCTTCGAGCAAAACAGCGACATCACCTCCACGACGTTGACCATCACCTCGGAGAACAACACCTTATCCGGTATCCGTGATGCCATTAACAAAGACGTCGATGGCGTCAGTGCCAGCCTGGTATTTGATGGCGCGGGTTACCGGTTGCTGTTAACCAGCGAACAGACCGGTGAAGCCACCAGCATGGAAATTACCGCCACCGGTGACGCGGGTCTCCAGGCGCTGGCCTATAACGGCAGCCAGAATGATCCGGCCAATAACATGACCGAAACCCAGCAAGGCCAGGATGCGGTGATGCGCATTAATGGTCTGCAGGTCTCGTCCGCTTCGAATTCACTCGACAAGGTGATTCAAGGTGTCACCTTAAACCTCAACGAGGTGACGACCGGCAATATCAGTCTGAATGTAAACCGCAATACCGCTGAAATTGCGGATCAGATGGAGTCGTACGTCGAAGCCTATAACGAACTCAAGCTGATCTACGATGAAGTCACCAAGTACGACCCGGAAACTCAGGAAGCCGGTTTGTTGATGGGCGACTCCGTGGTTCGAAATCTCTACACCGATATCCGACGCAGCATGTCGAGCATGGTCGAAGGCTTGGTGGGTGCGACATACAACAGCTTGTCGCAAATTGGTTTGGGAACGGATAAAAACAACAGTTATCAACTGATGTTTAACCGCAGCGATTTCATCAAAGCGCTGGACGAGGACGCCAATGGTATTGCTGGGTTATTGGCGACTCAGCAAACCGTTACCGACAGTCAAATTCGCTACGTCACCCAGTCCAGTAAAACCCAGCCGGGTGAGTACGACATTTTTGTGGAGCGGGCAGCGACCCAGGCTCAATGGACCGGTCAGTCGACCGACGCGCTCGCCTTCGGTACCGACCTGGTGATTGGGGGCAGCAACGACAGCTTTACCATCGAACTGAATGGTTCGACTCGCCAGATTACCCTTGAGCAGGGCAGCTACAGCAGTGGCGATGACCTGGCGCTGATGATTCAGGATTCCATCAACTCGGCGTTTGGTGGCACTCAAACCGCCACGGTTGAGTTTGATGCGGCCAATCAAAGTTTGAACATTACCTCCTCCAAGTTTGGCAGTGAGTCGACCATCAACATTACCGGGGCCGATGCCACGGTGGCGGGCACGTTGGGTATCGCTGAAGCCGGGCAGGGTGGGGTTGAAGGTCAGTTCTTCAAAGCTCTGGGTGAGACCGGCTTTGCCGCTACCAGCTTGTCCGGTACCCAGACGGTGGCCGAAGATCAGGGCATCGATTTCAGTAACAACACCGTCAGTTTCGACTTGACGGTGACCGGCACGGGCACCGGCCTGGATGGCGTGCCTCAGACCATTACCCTGGATGAAGACTGGAGCGACATTCTCGATAACGACGGTGAAGTAACCACCGACCGTGACCGCGAGGATGTTTTAACCTACGTCCAGTCCGAACTGAATAATGCCGGTTTCAATGGCGTCGTGACCGCCGAGTTTGACAGCTCAGGGCGGCTTTTCTTCCGCACCGATCCTCAGGCCGGCTCACAGACCATCGACATTGCCAATGTCAGTACAAGCGGCGCTGATTTCCTGGGTTTGCAAGAAGGCACCTCATCCAGCGGTGTGAGCATCAGTGCGGGCGCGGACATTCAGATCAAGCTCGACAACCGCCAGGTCGCTGTGACCTCCGGCATTATCACCGTTCCGCCGGGCAGTTATGAAACGGCGGCAGAATTGGCCACGGCCATCGAAACCGCCATTAATGCGGACGCAACGATTCAAGCCGGTGCCTCAGGTGCGCAGACCACCAGTGGTGGTCGGAATATTTCCAACAATATCGACTTCGCCAGTGATCCGGCGCAGTTCCAGTTCAATTTGAACGGCACCGATTACACCATTGATGTCGACGCCAATGGCGCGGATAACCTCGACAGCATTCAGCAAGCGATTGATGCCGAATTGGGGGCCGGCGTGGTGACGGCCTATATGGTGGGCAACGGTCTGGTTCTGCAAACCGATGCCACAGGCTCGGGTGAAGTGTTGGAAGTGACCAAAGACGGCAGTGGTGCTTCGACGTCGGCGGGCTCTGTCGATCTCTCAACGGGCATTGATTTCAGTGCCAGTCCGGCCAACTTTACGCTGGAAGTCGATGGCATTGATATCGACGTAACGGTTGATGGTGATGGTACCGCGGGCAGCAACGATGCCGAATCGAATCTGGCGGCCATTCAGGAAGCGCTGGATACGGCCTTGTCGCAAGCCAACAGTGGCGGCGAATTCCAGGCGGGCGATGTGGTGGCCCGACTGGATGCCAGCAATCAACTGTACTTTGAAACCGTCTCTAAAAACGGTCAGAGAACCGAAGCCACCTTTGGCGCGGATGCCACGATTGAATTGAAGAATGCCGATGCCAATGCGCAATCGGTGTTGGGCCTGGCCGATGAAGGCCCGCTGATTAACGGTGCTGATGCCTTCGGCATGGATCTGGGCGAGTATAACGGCTTTGATTCCCAGGCATCGGTCACTTATGAAACCAATGCCAGTGGTCACGGTCGCTTTAACATCAGCTTTGGCAACGACACCTCTGTTGAGTTCTCAGCAGTCAGTGGGGTTGCTGCGGTTCAGTTGGGCTTTTACCTGCCGTCAGGCGATGAATCCGAACCGGTTCGAGGTCTCGATGTAAAAGGCACCATTAATGGTGTTGAGGCTACGGGCAGTGGCCAGTATTTGACGGCACAAGCCGGCAATGAATCGGCCACCAATGGTTATGTGTTGGGCGGTGTCGGCGCCGACTTCAGCAGCTCCGTCATCATTGATGCCAGCAACGATAACTTCACCTTTGAAATTGATGGCATTGAATCGGGCACAATTACGCTGCCACACGGTGCCTACAACACCGGTGAAGCATTGGCATCGGCCTTGAAAGCTCAGATCAACAACGACTCCACCTTGGCAGCGCAAGGTAAGTCGGTGGATGTTCAGTTTGATCCGGACACGAATATCTTTGGTATTTTCTCCACCAGCACCGGTCCTGAATCGACGGTACGAATTAAAGAAATTGATGCCGGCGCCATTGATGTCTTTGGTATGACAACATCGACACCACCGGTGGATGGTAAACAGTCCGTCGGTGATCCCGATCCGTCTCAGGGTTTGATGATTCGGGTGACGGGTTCGCAAACCGGTGACCGAGGCAGCATTACACTGGTGCAAGGTATTTTCTTCGAGATGGATAAAGCGCTCGACGACGCCATGAGCGGTGACGGTTTATTGTCCAATCGTGAAGGCGCCCTTGAGGATGATCTGGCGGCCGTTGAAGAAGAACGCAGCGATTTGGATCGCCGCATGGCGGCTTACGAAGCACGCTTGCAAAGCAAGTTTATTTTTAACGACCAAATCATCAGCCAGTTGCAGACCACCGAGAGTTTCCTGGAGCAGCAATTTAAGGCGATGAGTGGTGGCGGTGAATAAACCCCTTGCGTCGATGACGTCAGTCAATTGAATAAAAAAAGCCCGCGGTGTGCGGGCTTTTTTATGTGACTGCGAACGCTAGTGCCGTTGTACAAAAAACTGATACATACCGGCAAAGGTATCGCGATGTTGTTGCTCGAACTGATCCCAGGCGGATAAGTCCGTTAGTTTGCCAAGGTTGGCCTCGGTATAGGCGCGGCGAACATCCGTGGGCAGTGCAAAGCCGAGAAAATCCAATTGATGGGTTTGCAACATTTGCGACAACTGATTGGGTGTAAAGCGATGCTCCTGTACGTGGAACAGCAAATCACGACAGCCACTGGTTGAATAGAAATCCGGGCTTTCCAGTAAGCCGTCAACCTGACTGCCTAACCGGCCGGCCATCAGGTTGGCCCGGAAATGACGAATGTCGGCGCGGGAGGTGCCATAGCCGCATTCTTCGATCCATTGCCGGGCGGCCACCACCCGGTGTCGCGCCGCTTCGCTGTAGAGACCGATCTTCATGACGCCCTTGTCTTCAAGTTTGGGCAGTAACTGGGTCAGACCGGCCTCTGGCTCGTCCATGTGGTGTAGCACACCCGAGCACTCAATGACGTGGAAGCGTTCTTGCAGATGATCAAGCTCAAGAATATCGCCTTGGAGGAAGCGCAGATTGCGCAGGTGGTGACGCTGCGCCATGCGCTTAGCGTACGCCAGGCTGCGGGCACTTAAATCCAGGGCGGTCACCTCAACGTTGCGGAAATATTTGGCGATGCGTAAGGCGTGGCGTCCGGTGCCTGCCCCGGCAACCAACACTTTGATGGTGCCCATATTGAAAAACTGAGGAGCGCGATAGCCCTCCAGCTCAGCTTCCAGGGCGCGACCATAGTTGGTCGGGGTGTTGTAGCCCAGGTGCAGCCAGCGCGGATAGGGCGACTCTTCATACTGGGCCTGCACTTTGAGCGAGACCTCATCCTGAATGGGCGTCAGTCGTTCGATGCGCGCCGCTTCGCGCAGTTCGGCGTGCGGGCCGGCCAGGCAATGGGTGATGACCGGCCGGGCATACGATGGCCAACGGTTGGTGGCGATCTCGAGCAGGCGTTCACTGGCGGGTAACTCCGCCATGGGTTCATACATGCCGTACATCAGTAAGGCGCTGAGTAAATCGGCAGGTTGAGGCTGGGGTCTGGACTGTAACGTGCTGTGCAGCAAGTCGCGCAGCGCGATCACCAGGGATTGTTCGTCTTCGTCGATGGCGTACACGTATTCGTTATGCGCCGCTTGCATGCAAAACGCCGCGGCCAGACGCAGTAAAGCAGTATCGCTGAATTGACCCGCCAGGCTGTGTAACAGCAATTGCTTGCGCACCATGACCAGAAAGGATTCCAGCTCGGCGTTGGTAAAATACAACCGGCTGAGCGCCAGTTGCAGCAATTCATCGCGCACCAGATCTTGCAGGTCGATAACAGCGTCCGGGTCGTCCAGGTGGTATTTGTGTTTCAGTAAGCTGGCGGCCAGGCGAGCCAGTCCATCGTGGTCAACGTCGTCGAGTTTTAACCAGCCAACAACATCGGCTTCCAGTTCAGGTTGATAGGTGTCCGCCTGAATGTGACGGGCCACGTCGAATAATTGAGAACGGATGTGGGGGTCGTCTGGGTGAACCCTGAAAAGCTTGCGGTAGCCACTGAACGCCTGGGTCATTTTGCCCTGGCGGGCAAAGGTATACACCAGTGAGCTGGCGGCCCGGGTTTCGCCGGGCGCCAGTTCCAAGGCTCGGGTAAACAGCCGAATGGCGGCGTCGTAATCCCGCAAGGCCAGTTTGACGTGGCCCAGTGAAAAACAACACCCGGCATCGCGACCGTTGTGTGCCAGCGCCTGTTCCAACAGCGTTTCTGCCGAATCATAAAAACCCTCATCCAGGGCGATTCGGCCGAGCAGGTTGAGCGCAGCAGCGTGGTCTGGAGCCAACTCCAGCATACGCAGGGCCAGGTCACGCGCCTGACCGCGGTACTGGACCGTGTGTTCGTTACTGACGCGGCTGCTCAGACTTTGGTCATAGCAGTGTCGTGCCTGTCGTTCCAGATCTGACAGCGAAGGGCTGTCGCCGGTGTCGAGAGGATCCAGTCGCGTTAGGGCTTGGGACGCATGTCTCATAGGCTACCCATCCGGCTCACACGAGCCATTTATCCATCCAGACCGGCCAAAAAATAACCTTTTCAGGTACCTGACCGGCAAATCCTTACCGTTTTCAGAGCGCAGCAGCGCGCTAAAGCGGGGTCTACCGGGGTTAGAGCAAAGAGGGTGCCAGTATGAAAAATAAGCGCATCGGGGCGGTGTCAGATGAGGCTCAACTTTCCACGCACGCCGCCGCTAACTGAAGTATGCTTCCGGAAGACTTTTCGGGAGGTGGCTTATGAATGATTCCAGCCGTCAGCGAGGTAATACCCCTATGTACGCTCAGGGTATCAAGCAGTACCAAACGGTCAGTACCGAAACATCGATCATGGATGCCGATCCGCATCGCCTGATCCAGCTCTTGTTTGAAGGGGCTTTGGCGCGCATCTCCACCGCCAAAGGCCATATCGAACGTAAGGAGTACGATCGTAAAAGTCAGTCGTTGAACTCCGCCATCGATATCATCGGTGGCCTGCAAGACAGCCTGAATACCGATACAGGCGATCTTGCGCTCAATCTCGAGCGTTTATACGACTATATGATTCGCCGTTTGTTTGAAGCCAACGTGCGTAACGACAACAGTATTCTGGATGAAGTGACAGACCTGCTGGTGCAGATTAAATCAGCCTGGGATGCCATCCGTGATGAAGCCCTCGGCACAACACCCGCTGGAGCGCCCGATGGCCGGTGAGGCCAAGTCTGAAGACGCGTTGGTAGGGCAGGCTCGTCAGTTGATAGAACAGGGTCTGGCGCTGCAGTCTGCGCCAGACCACAGCAAGCTTCTGGTATGGGACGATGCGGTGAATCACCTGGTTGCCGACATCAATCAGGCGTTAGCGAGTGAAGGTTTTCACAGTCGGAGCTTGCAGCGCCACCTGGAATGGTTGATCGACCTGTACCAAAACTCCATAGCGGTTATTGCGGAAGTGCGTGACGATCAAGCGGCTAAAGCCGCCGATCTGCACCAGCAACGCTGGGAAATCACTGGTTAAATCTCCCTTGCAAATCATGGTGTCAGCCAGCTCGCCAGGCCCGGTGAGGCTCTTTTTTTTGTAACTGACTGTGCGGTCTGTCAGAGAAGCGTTTGAATTACCGTGTAAACCGCTTGAAAATCAACGTCTTATCAGCGTAAATTCGGGCATAGATGTGAAGTAGTCATCGGTTTGACAGTCAGAGTCGATACGTCTTTACTATTGTTTGACAGTCAATTTGCTGACGTTTACTCACTTTGACTGTGACATCCTTCCGGTGTTTTGTGAGGAATTGTTCACGATGTTGCGTGAAATCAAACTGTTGATGATCGACGACGACGAGCAGCGTCGACGAGACTTTGAAGTGATCCTTCAGTTTCTCGGTGAATCCTGTGTCGGCGTTTCCAGTGAGAACTGGCAGGCGCAGATTACTGATACGGTATCTGGCCCGGAAGACCTGGTGGCAGTTTTGGTCGGTCGCAGTGGCCCATCGCTGACCAGCATGGTTCAGTCGCTGGTGCAGTGGGACGAAGGCTTGCCCATCATTCTGATGGACGACCACCCGGAAGTTGAATTACTGGATGAATCCCTGCGTCGTCAGGTGATTGCCAAACTGCATTCCCCACCGACCTATAACAAGATGCTCGATACCCTCCATCGAGCGCAGATGTATCGCGAACAGTTTGATCTGACCCGCGGTCGCGGTCAGCGCCGCGAAGTGAACCTGTTCCGCTCGCTGGTCGGTTCCAGCCGGGGCGTCCAGCAAGTCCGCGAAATGATGACTCAGGTTGCCGACAAAGAAGTGACCGTGATGATTCAAGGCGAAAGCGGCACCGGTAAAGAAGTGGTTGCCCGCAATCTGCACTACAACTCGCATCGACGCCACAAACCCTTTGTGCCGGTTAACTGCGGTGCCATTCCCAGTGAATTGATTGAAAGCGAATTGTTTGGCCACGAAAAGGGCGCCTTCAGCGGTGCCATTACCGCCCGTGCCGGTCGCTTTGAAATGGCCGAAGGTGGCACGCTGTTCCTCGACGAGATCGGCGATTTGCCGCTGAACATGCAGGTGAAACTGCTGCGTGTGTTGCAGGAACGAACCTTTGAACGCGTCGGTGGCAATAAAACCTTTACCTGCGATATCCGCGTCATCGCTGCAACGCATCGCAACCTGGAACAGATGATCGAAGAAGGTCTGTTCCGCGAAGATTTGTATTACCGTCTGAACGTTTTCCCGATTGAAATGCCGCCGCTACGTGAGCGATCTGAAGATATTCCGCTGCTGTTAAACGAATTGATTTCGCGCATGGAAAATGAAAAACGCGGTTCCATTCGTTTCAGTTCAGCGGCCATTATGTCGCTGGTGCGTCATGACTGGCCGGGCAATGTTCGGGAGATGGCGAACCTGGTTGAGCGTCTGGCCATCATGCATCCTTACGGCGTGATTGGCGTACAGGAATTGCCGGTGAAATATCGCCATGTTGAAGACGAAGACGAAGCCTTGATGAGTTCCATGCCGGTGGTTGCTTCGGCTGATGGCGGTGGCGGCCTGAGTTTCGATCAGTCGGCATTGTTGCCGGTGAATGGTCTGGACCTCAAAGAGTATCTGACCGAATTGGAGCGCTCACTCATTCAGCAGGCGTTGGATGACGCTCAGGGTGTCGTCGCTCGCGCAGCTGAAAAATTGCATATTCGTCGGACCACATTGGTTGAGAAAATGCGCAAGTACAAAATCAATAAACGCGAAGCCGTGAATTGATTGACTCCGCCTGGTGCGGTTCTGCGCCAGGCGGTTTTCCCTCCGAGATCCATTCCCCAGTGCCAGCCTGGTTATGCTTTTCTGATCGCTTATCAAGCGTTGCCTGACGTTGATAAAAAGCCGGTCAAAATCCGTCAAGACATTGCCGCCGATGGATGATTTCCGCCTGAAATCCCGCTGGTAGCCCAGGTGCGGCCAGACTTTGCCGCTTTTGGCACCACCTTTGCAGTAGCCCCTCCCAGAGACGAAATAGTGCCAATAAATGGTCAGTGGGAGTATTCATGGGCGCGCCCGAATTTGACAGCTTGATGCAGAAGCCAGCACCGGAAGCGATGCGGGATCGTTCGCTTGCCGATCTGCAACAGGCCTTCGTGACCTTTACCCAAATGTCGGAGCAGCTGACCGAAAGTTACGAATTGCTGGAAAGTCGGGTACTGGAGCTCAGTGGTGAATTGGCCTCGGTCAGTGAGCAACGCATGCAGGAGCTCAGTGAAAAAGAGCGCCTGGCCGATCAGTTGGAAAGCTTGCTGAATCTGTTACCCGCCGGTGTGGTGGTAGTGGATAACACCGGCATTGTGCGACGGGTGAATCCGGCGGCCCAGTCGCTGCTGGTCAGTGAACGATTGCCGGAACTGGTGGGCGTACCCTGGGGTCGGATCATTCGTCAGACGTTTAAACCACGGCAAAACGATGGCCATGAAATTTCGTTGGTCGATGGTCGTCTGGTCAGTATTGAAACCTGTGCGCTGGATAATTCCGGTCAGCTGATTTTGCTCAGCGACCAAACACAAACGCGTGCGTTGCAGGCTAAGTTGTCTCGCCACGAACGGCTGACAGCGATGGGGCGAATGGTGGCCTCCTTGGCGCATCAGATCCGCACACCCTTGTCGGCTGCCATGTTGTACGCCTCCAACTTAAAAAACCCGCGCGTCAGTGATGATGTGCGTGGCCAGTTTGTCGACAAGCTCATCGGTCGTCTGCATCACCTCGAACAACAAGTTCAGGACATGCTGATATTTGTTAAAGGCGAATGTCAGTTGGTGCATCGGCTGACCGTTGGCGAGTTGTTCTCGGTCATGGCCGACAATTTGTCAGCCCGCACAGAGCAATATCCCGACGCCTTGCACTGGCAAAACTATGCCGCGGATGTGGAATTGCAATGTCAGAAAGATGCGCTGGTCAGCGCGTTGTGCAATCTGATCAATAACGCCTTCGAAGCCAGCCCGAATAATCCCGATATTGCCATCGCTGCGCAGCGCACTGGCGACCGGTTGCGGTTAACCATCCGCGATCAGGGACCAGGTATGGACGAAGATACCCTGGCGCAAATTCGCGAACCTTTTTTCACCACTAAAAGCCATGGCACCGGACTCGGTATTCCCGTTGTTATGGCCGTTATCCGTGCCCATCAGGGCGATTTCGAGATCGACAGCCAGCCTGGCAAGGGCACTGTCGTGCACCTGAACCTGCCCGTTAGGGCCGAGCGCTGAAGGCGTCGTTT
Source organism: Saccharospirillum sp. MSK14-1 (assembly GCF_003054965.1). GTDB lineage: Bacteria > Pseudomonadota > Gammaproteobacteria > Pseudomonadales > Natronospirillaceae > Saccharospirillum. The sequence continues at coordinate 1,195,024 of NZ_MIES01000033.1, read as the reverse complement.
AGGAGAAAGACCATCATGAATATTTTGATCGTAGAAGATGATGCCAACTTGCGTGAAGCGGTGAGCGACACGTTGAAGTTATCGGACTATGACGTGATCGAAGCCGATTGTGGCGAAGCAGCGGTCGCTCGCTTGAAAGAGCAATCGGTCGATTTCATCGTCAGCGATGTCAACATGCCGGGCATGGATGGCCATCAGTTGCTCGACTATGTGCGCACCCATCATGCCGATTTACCCATGCTGTTGATCACCGCTTATGCGGCGGTCGATAAAGCCGTCGCCGCCATGCAAGCCGGAGCGGTTGATTATCTGGTTAAGCCGTTTGAGCCGGATCAGTTGATCGATTTGATTGAACGCCATGGCCAGGTCGCAGTGACCGCGCAGGACGATCCCATTGCGGTCGAGCCCGCCAGTCAGCAGGTTTTGACACTGGCGCGCAAAGTGGCGGCCACCGATTCCACCATTTTAATCAGCGGTGAAAGCGGTACCGGTAAAGAAGTGCTGGCGCGGTTTATTCATCAGCAATCGGCGCGCGCGAGCGAAGCGTTTGTCGCCATTAATTGCGCGGCCATTCCGGAAAATATGCTTGAGGCCACCTTGTTTGGACATGAGAAAGGGGCCTTTACCGGTGCCATTCAAAGTCAGGCTGGTAAATTCGAGCAGGCCAACGGCGGCACCATTTTACTCGATGAAATTTCCGAAATGGATTTGGGGCTGCAAGCCAAATTATTGCGCGTCCTGCAGGAGCGCGAAGTGGAACGCATCGGCGGCCGCCGCACCATCGCCTTGGATGTACGGGTGCTGGCGACGACCAACCGCGATCTGTTAGAAGAAGTCCGCGCCGGTCGTTTCCGTGAAGATCTGTACTACCGTCTGAACGTTTTCCCGCTGCAATGGCAACCATTGCGTGCCCGTCGTGGCGATTTGCTGCCGCTGGCGGAACACCTGTTGTCGCAGCACGCGCGCAAGATGCACAAAGGCAAGGTGGCGCTGGATGATTCCGCGCGCGATCGCATTCTCAGTTACGACTGGCCGGGCAACATCCGCGAACTCGACAACGCCTTGCAGCGCGCTTTGATTTTGCAAAGCGGCCAATGGGTGACGTCTCAGGATCTGGGCCTGGATGGCGAACACCTGATCGACTTCGAATCGCGTCGTCCGATGATGACCCATGCGCGTGTCGAATCGGCCGAAGCGCCGCAGGAGGTGATGCTTGATGAAGACAATAACGATGGCATCCATCGCGATTTAAAACACCACGAATTCGAACTGATCTTGAACGCGTTGCGCGTGACCGGCGGTCGCAAAAATAAAGCGGCCGATAAGCTGGGTATTTCAGCGCGAACCTTGCGTTACAAGCTGGCGCGCATGCGTGAGCTGGGCATGGACGTGGACGGAGCCATCGCCGGTATTCGCTAACCGGCGGCCGGCGGCAGGGGATAACCGGAAAAATCCCGCCGCCGGCAAAAGTTGGCCCGCCCTTTGCTCAATCACTGTATAGCGGGCGTATAGACGACGAAAGTGACTGTTTTTTGTCGCTTGCCCAGAGGCAGACAGCCTGGTGCATACCGCAGCAGCGAATTTTTGACACTCTGTTTTTAAACCAAGATGTTTTTCAAAAGCAAAGTGTCAGAGGGAAGAGGGATAGGCAGATGACTGATCGAGCCGACATTCAAAACGTACTTGGGCAAATGCGCTCCATCCGTGAGCAGATGCAAGTGCCACGTCCGGCCATGGAGCAACCGCTGCAAGGACCGTCGTTCGAGCAGCAGATGCAGCAGGTGCGTAATCAGTCCGGTCCCATTCGTCCGGAAGCCGAACTCAATCTTCCTCCCGCACAAACGCCCGGTGGCATTAACGAAGCCGAGGGTATGCCACCGATGGGCGATGTGCCGTCCTTCGGTGAGATGTTCAAATCGGCCGTCGATACCGTTAACGACACTCAGATGGCGGCCAGTGAAATTGCCACGCGTTACGAGCAGGGCGACCCGGAAGTCGACTTGCCCGAAGTGATGATCGCCTTACAAAAATCCAGTGTTTCCTTTCAAGCCATGACTCAGGTTCGTAACAAGATGGTCGAGGCTTATAAGGAAATCATGAACATGCCGATCTGATGCCGATGGGTGTCAGCACGCCGGGAATACCGGTGCTGAAGAGTGAAGCGAGACCATGACAGAGAACGTCCCAGCTGCAGCCGGTAATTCTTCCGACGACAGCGATAACAACGCCCAAAGCGGATTGCCAGCCACGGCTGACGATACCGGTTCCAGCAGCCGTGCGGTTGCCACAACCGGTGCTGGCAGCAGCGACAGTCCCGATCTGGTCGACAAGGAACCCTCGGCGCTTAAGCGCATGCATCCTCTGGTGGCGGGTTTCAATCGCCTGACCATGATGCGGCAGTTCGGCCTGCTGGTTGGTCTGGCGGCCAGTATTGCTTTGGGTTTGGGCGTCGTGCTCTGGTCACAGCGTGAGACCTATCACCCCTTGATGAATTCCACCAACACCTATGCAGCGGCCGATGTCATTCAGGTGTTGCAGAACGAAAAAGTGAACTTCGATATCGACCCCGCCAGTGGCGTCATTCTGGTCCGCCAGGATGACCTGCACCGGGCGCGCTTGGCCATTGCCGGTGCCGGCTTGTCGAACGATCAGACCGTCGGTTATGAACTGCTTGATCAGGATCAGCCGCTCGGCACCTCTCAGTTTATGGAAAACGCTCGCTACATGCGTGCGCTCGAAGGCGAACTGGCGCGTACCATTGCCTCGATGAATCAGGTGCGGGCTGCGCGCGTGCATCTGGCCATTCCCGAACGGTCGGTCTTTATTCGCGACCGTCGTCAGCCGACGGCCTCAGTATTTACTGAGTTGCACGCAGGCGCGGACATGGACATCGATTCGATTCGCGCCATTCGTAACCTGGTTGCCACCTCCATTCCTGAATTGAAGCCCGAAAGTGTTTCGGTGGTCGATCAGCGCGGCCAGTTGTTGTCGGCGCAGACTGAGAATCCCGAGGAAGAACTCACCGATCGGCAGTTCCAGTACACCCAGCGGGTCGAAGACAACCTGCTGAACCAGATTAACTCCATTCTGGGCCCGGTGGTCGGTCGCGATAATTTCCGCGCCGAAGTGAACGCCGATATCGACTTTACTCAGGTCGAGCAGGCGGAAGAGCTGTACAACCCGGACCTGATTGCACTGCGGTCAGAGCAGACCATCGAAGAAGAACGCATCGGCGAGCCGGAAGGCGGTATTCCGGGCGCGCTGACGAACCAGCCTCCGGGCGCGGCAGAAGCGCCGGAAGAAGTCGACCCGGAAGCGCAGAACAACACGCCGCCGCCGTCGACCACGCGGAACGAAGCCACGCGCAACTACGAAGTTGACCGCACCCTGAGCTACACTCAGTTCCAGCAAGGCCGGATGCGTCGTCTGACGGTTGCTGTGGTGGTCGATGATTTGGTCAGCACCAACCCGGAAACCGGCGAGCTGGAGCGCGAGAACTGGACCGAAGAAGATCTGCAGCAGTTGCGCTTATTGGTTCAGGATGCGGTCGGTTTCGACCCCAGCCGTGGCGACAGCGTCAACATCGTCAACTCCGGTTTCCGCGGCGTGGGCGATGCGGTGGAAGATTCGCCTTGGTACACCCAGCCTTGGTTCTGGGAGATTGCCAAACAGATATTGGCTGGCCTCTTTGTTCTGATTCTGGTGTTCGGCATACTGAGGCCGGCACTGCGCTCCTTGCTGAGCCGTGGTGAGGAAGACGAGGAAGAGGATGATCTGGCGTCGCTGGATGTCGATGAGGATTCCATCACCGACGATAAGGTAACGCTGAGCACCGCCGACGAATACGCGCTGCCAGGTCCGTCGGAACAGTTTGAACGGCAGTTGGACGCCTTGCGCGGCCTGATCGCTGAAGACCCGGGCCGGGTGGCACTGGTACTGAAACGTTGGATCATGAGCAATGACTGAGCAGAATCCCAATTTGCCGGTGCCCCAGGGCGCCGAAGAAGACGCCACGAAGGCGCTCGACGGCATCAGTTGGCTGAACCGGGCGGCGATCCTGCTGATGAGTGTCGGTGAGGCCGACGCGGCTGAGGTGCTCAAACATCTCGGGCCGAAAGAGGTTCAGCGTGTCGGTACCGCCATGTCCGGTCTCTCGGAAGTGCGCCAAGAACAGTTGGAAGGGGCCGTGCGCCTGTTCCTGGAAGAAGTCGGGGGTCAAACCAGTCTCGGTATTGGCGCCAATGATTACATTCGTAACATGCTCACTCAGGCCCTGGGTGCCGACAAGGCAACCGGTCTGATCGACCGTATTCTGCTCGGTGGTAACACCACCGGCCTGGATACGCTGAAGTGGATGGAGCCGCGTGCCGTGGCCGACATCATCCGCAACGAACACCCGCAGATTCAGGCCATTGTGATTGCTTATCTGGAGCCGGATCAGTCGGCGGAAATTCTCGCACAATTCAGCGAGAAGGTGCGTTTGGATATCGTCATGCGTGTGGCGGCACTGGAAACGGTCCAGCCAATCGCTTTGCAGGAGTTGAACTCCATTTTGGAAAAACAATTCTCTTCCAGCGCCGGTGCTCAGGCTCAGTCGTTGGGCGGCGTGAAGACAGCGGCCGAGATCATGAACTTCCTCGAGTCCAGCGTCGAAGCCGAAATCATGGACGGCATCAAAACCGTCGACGAAGATCTGGCGGCGGAAATTGCCGACCTTATGTTCGTGTTCGAAAACCTGTCCGACATCGACGACCGCGGTATTCAGATGTTGCTGCGCGAAGTGCCGACCGATTTGCTCAAGGTGGCCTTGCGCGGTTCCGATCAGAAACTGCAGGAAAAAATGCTCGGCAATATGTCCAAGCGTGCCGCCGAAATTCTGCGCGACGATATGGACGCCATGGGTCCGGTCAAACTCAGCGATGTGGAAGTGGCACAGAAAGAAATTCTCAACATCGCCCGTCGCATGTCCGATTCCGGCGAGATTGCACTGGGCGGCAGCGGTGGCGAGGCCATGGTGTGAGGTCGTGCTCGGCCGCCGCCAGGGGAGTTGTAGGTTATGGCGCCATCGATGAATAAACCGCCGTTGCATCCAGATGAGAACAATACCGATCTGGACGTGGAAACCTATCGACTGCCGCGCTGGGATGCCCAGGGTAATCTGATCGACGATCGGCCCAAACCGATCGCCACCGTGACCGAAGACGTCGAAAGCGTCGACATTCAGCCACCGACCGCTGAAGAAATCCGCCAGATTCACGATGACGCCTTTAACGAAGGTTTTGAATCCGGCTATCAGCAAGGCATGAAACAAGGCCAGCAGGAAGGTCATAAAGCCGGGCACCAGCAAGGTTACGAGGCCGGTGAACAGGTTGGTCGTGGTGTGGGGGAACAAGCCGGTTTTGACGCCGCATTAAAAGCCGAGCAAAACCGACTGGATCAGGAACTGGCACCACTGAAAGCGGTGCTGGATCAATTGCAGGGCTTGCTGCCGAAACAGGAAGCGGCCTTGCGTGAAGGCTTGACGGCGTTGGCCGTGCGTCTGGCGCGCAATCTGTTCGACGCCGAAATGGCGTTAAAACCCGACCACATTCAAGCGCTGGTGCACAGCGCCATTCAGGCATTACCCAACGCCGATGAGCGACTCACCATTGAATTGCACCCCGACGATCTGGCGCTGGTTGAAACCATTGCCGACAGTCACTGGACATTGCAGGCGGATGCGCAATTGAATCGCGGTGGGTGCCGGGTTCGCAGTCGTTTCAGTTATGTCGATTACAGCTTGGAGCATCGTTTTCGCCAACAGGTCAGTAACCTTTTGGCGCAGGCGGGCTTGTCCGACCGTTTGGAAGAATTGAGCCAACCCTGGTCATTACCCGAAGCCAACGCTGAGGGAATGGACGAGCCATTGAGTGCCGACGATCAGCCGCAGGAAATTCTCAGCGAATCGGCCGGTGCCCCTTCGACCAGCACGGAACCTAAAGCCGATGCCCGTGCAACGGATTACGCGGAAGCAGACGCAGCGCAGAGCGATACATCGTCGCAGCATGAGGCGGCGGCTGACCCGACTCAGCAAGAAGCCGATGCTTCGGCTGTAACCGAAGACGAGTCCAGCGCCGAGATCGACCCAGCTGAGCCGCCACCTGAGCCTGCCAGCACGGACGACGCCGAACCGCCTGAGAACGAACTGAATTCCTCTACTGATTCCCAAGAGCCGCAAGACGATGAGCCTCGCTGATTACCTGAACGACTGCCAACGCTGGTTACCCGAAGAGGCGCCGGTCATTGTCGAAGGGCGGCTGACGCGCATGGTGGGTCTGACACTCGAAGCCATTGGCTTGAATGCCACCGTTGGCGAACGCTGCCAGGTGATTGATCGCGGCAATTGCATCGAAGCCGAAGTGGTGGGTTTTCAGGACGACAAAGCCTTCTTAATGCCGGTGCAGCCCATCAGTGGGTTGCGTGCCGGTGCGCGTGTGGTACCGGTAGAAACCGCCAGCGAGCTGGTGATTGGCGAAGAATTGCTCGGCCGGGTGGTCAATGGCTTTGGTGAGCCGATTGACGGCAAAGGGCCTATTGGCTGTCGTGTGCGCCAGAATCTCAACGGCGAAACCATCAACCCGCTGCATCGTCAGCCGATTCGTGAACCGCTCGATGTGGGTATTCGTGCCATCAACTCCGTATTAACCGTGGGCCGTGGTCAGCGTCTGGGTTTGTTTGCCGGCTCCGGTGTTGGTAAATCCATGTTGCTGGGCATGATGACCCGCTTTACCACCGCTGACATTACCATTGTCGGCCTGATCGGCGAGCGCGGCCGGGAAGTGAAAGAGTTTATTGAAGACATTCTGGGTGACGAAGGCTTGGCACGGTCGGTCGTGGTGGCATCGCCCGCTGATGATGCCCCTTTGCTGCGTTTGCGCGCGGCCCAATACACCACCGCCATTGCCGAATATTTCCGCGCTCAGGGCAAGAATGTACTGATGCTGATGGATTCGTTGACGCGTTATGCCCAGGCACAGCGTGAAATTGCGCTGGCCATTGGTGAGCCACCAGCGACCAAAGGTTATCCACCCTCAGTGTTTGCTCGTGTCCCGCAATTGGTGGAGCGGGCCGGTAACGCCGAAGCCGGGGGCGGTTCGATCACCGCTTTCTACACCGTACTGACCGAAGGCGATGATCAGCAGGATCCGGTGGCCGATTCCTCGCGTGCCATTCTCGATGGTCACTTTGTGTTGAACCGGCGTTTGGCGGAAGAAGGCCACTACCCGGCCATCGATATTGAACAAAGCATCAGCCGGGCGATGTCTCAGGTGGTGAACGACGCCCATTTTAAACAGGCGCAAAAGATCAAACAGATCTGGGCGCGCTATCAGCAAAACCGCGATCTGATTTCCATCGGTGCTTATACACCCGGGTCGGATCAATCGATTGATGAAGCCATTGCACTGTACCCGCGCGTCACCGGTTTTCTGCAACAAGGGCTGGGTGAACGGGTGGGGTATGAAGAAAGTCTGACACAGATGCAACAGATGTTGCCGGTCGCGCAGGAAAACCCCAATGCTGGCGGTGGTGGCAGCCTGCAAAAAGGGCGGCCTCTGGCCAAACCCGGCGGGCGCAGCCGCCGTGCCGGTAATGCTCAGGCAAGACGGTAATTGGCGATGAAACGATCGGAACGGTTACAGGTGATTGAACGACTAGCCAAGCAGCGTGAGGATCAGGCGGCTCAAGCCTTGCAACAGGCCCGTGCGCAGCTGGAGCAGGAAATCAAACAGCTGGATGAGCTGGCCGACTATCAGCGCGATTATCACCAGTCGTTGCAGGCCAGTGGTGGCGGCGGTATTTCCATTGAACAATGGCGTCGTACTCAGGGGTTTATTGACCAGCTGGAAACCGTCATGGGACGTCAGCGCGGGGTGATTCAGCAATGGCAAGAACAGGAAGCCAAATTACTGGCGCACTGGCAATCGCTGTATCAGCGCCGTAAAACACTCAATCAACTGGTCGAAAAAGTCTCTATGGAAGAGCTTATTGAAGCCGACCGGCGCGAGCAAAAAGCGTTGGATGAAGTGGTCAGTCAGATGCGACAACGCACACACAGTTGGTAGTTGCGCGCCAGGTTATACAGACATTACAGTGGCTTTGGCCGGATGCGCAGTCGACGTTGTATAACCGGCTGGCGACTGCGATAAAGCCGACTACAATGAAGCTCAAGGCGCCCCGCCTGATTAGAGGAACCACTATGACCGTCTCGGCAATACCCAACGACAACGGTACGGAAATCACCATAAAAATTACCGGCCGCTTCGATTTTAGTTCGCATCAGGAATTTCGTCAGATTTATGAGAATGCAGCCCCTGATATTCAGGGCTACACCATTGATATGAGTGAAGCGACCTACCTCGACAGTTCAGCCTTGGGTATGTTGTTGCTGTTGCGCGATCACGCTGGCGGCGATAACTCGGATATTCGTATCGTCAATTGCAATGAGGACGTACGGAAGATTTTATCCATTTCAAACTTCGGACAATTGTTCCGAATCGAATAAACGCGCCCAATATGTCGAGCGCCTCCCTCACCATTCTGATAGCCGACGACAATAATACCGATCGTCGGATTCTCAGTGCTATTGTTCAGCAGGAAGGCCACAAGGTGGTGGAGGCGACCAACGGCGAGGAAGCGTTAGAGCGGTTTAACGAAAGCGTTCCGGATATTATTTTGATGGACGCTTTGATGCCTAAGATGAATGGTTTTGAAGCCAGTCGTCTCATCAAGCAGCGGGCCGGTAATCAGCTGGTCCCGATCATTTTCCTGACCTCACTTCAAGATGCGTCATCGCTGGCCAATTGCCTGGAAAGCGGCGGTGATGACTTCATGTCCAAGCCCTACAACCGGGTTATTCTGAAAGCCAAGATCAACGCCTTTGGGCGCATGCGGCGAATGCACGATCAGTTGCAGTCGCACAATCGTCAAATGTTGCTGGAGCAGCAGGTCGCTAAGACCGTTTTCGATAACGTCGCGCACTCCGGTTGCCTGGCGTTGCCCAATTTACGTCATTCCCTGTCGCCATTGGCGGTGTTTAATGGCGACACGGTTTTGGCGGAGCGCAAACCCGATGGCGGTATATCGTTATTTTTGGGCGACTTTACCGGTCATGGTCTGCCCGCGGCCATCGGTGCGATGCCGGTGGCGGAAATCTTTTATGGCATGACGCAAAAAGGCTTCGCCATGGAAGATGTGCTGCGTGAAATCAATGCCAAGCTGTACACCATCTTGCCGACCGAAGTGTTTTGTTGTGGCGCCATGGTCGATCTGGACGTGACCAACAAAATGGCGCGCATCTGGGTCGGTGGCGTTCCGTCGGTGTATCTCTATCGCGGCGACAGCGGGGCGGTGGAAAAGGTGGCGTCGTCGAATTTACCGCTGGGTGTTTTGCCATCGCGTCGTTTTTCACCTCAGCCCAATGACTATCGAATGCACAACGGTGACCGGGTGTTTCTCTGGTCGGATGGCATTGTTGAAAGTCATAACGAAGCCGGCGAGTTGTTTGGCGAAGAGCGTCTGGATGCGTTGTTTACCCACGCAACCGATCCGGACCGGATATTTGACGATATCCTTGTCGCCGTTGACCAATTTATTGGGGGCAGCCGCCCCGATGACGACACGACTTTATTAAGTGCCACCATGGTCGATCTGGATGTGATTGGCCTGCCACTGTTGCACAGCAACAAAGCGTCCATCGGCGGACCCATGGATTGGCAAATGAATTTGCAGTTAGGACCTCAAAGTCTCGGCGCTTTTAACCCCTTGCCATTGGTATTGAATATTCTGACCGAGGTGGAAGGGTTACGCAGTCTCAGTGGTCATCTGTATACCGTGTTGGCCGAGCTGTTTAATAACGCGCTCGAACACGGGGTGTTGGGACTGGACTCTAAACTGAAACAGGATTCGCAAGGTTTTGCGCAGTATTACCAGCTGCGTGAACAGCGCCTGGCGGATTTGACCAGCGGACAAGTCTGTCTGGATATTAGCCACCGTCCGCTTGGCAATGGTGGCGAATTGACCTTTGAAATCACCGATTCAGGTCCTGGTTTTGCCCATTCTCATCAAGACTTGGCGTATCTGACCGATAACCCGGACTACAGTGGACGTGGTTTGGCCTTGGTGCGGCGACTGTGTGATGAACTCGACTTTAATGACGCCGGGAATCGCGTCCGGGCGACGCTCTGCTGGCCCCGCCCAGCCTGGAGTGAACTGCATTTAAATGGATGACTTGCGATGACAGCTGACCAACCTGACCAGCACTTGGATGACGCCGCTCTGACTGACCTGCGTGATTTGCTAGAGGATGACTTCAGCGATCTTATCGAAACCTTCCTGGGCGATGCCCGTGAGCGCTACACCGAATTAGTCGCGCTTAATCAACACCCCGAACCCGACGCCCAGACCGTAAGAGGCACCGCGCACAGCTTTAAAGGCAGCTGCCTGAATGTCGGCGTGACACGTCTGGCACAGTTGTGTCGTCGTCTTGAAGAGATGGCCAACGCCGATCAATTGGATTCGGTCGATTCTTTGTTGGCGGATATCGGTACGGAACTGACCGAAGTCGAGCGTTTGCTGCGCAGTCAATACCTCTGATTCACCCCCTTTCTCAAAGCTGGCCCGGCCATTGCTATGTTTAGGTTGGACACCGTCGTCCTGAATATTGCAAAAGAGAGCACGCATGCTGTTTGTGACCAGCCCGGATGCCAGTCTAAAACCTGCCAGCCTGTCCTCAGGCACAACACCGGATGCCCTGAAAGCCACTAATGGTGAGGCTTTGGGTGGGCAGTTTGCCCGTTTGCTATCGGGTGCGACGGCGCCTCGATCGTTATCAGTTGATGCAGAAAAAGCCCCGGCATTGACGCCTCAGTTGCTGAATGCGGCCTTGGGTGGCCAGGGTGAGGGTCAGGTTTTGCCGCTGGAGCGGCAAGCCATGGTCGGGATGTTGCCGGAGGGTGTTGTACTGCCCGGGGTATTACCCGGTTCGACGGTGGCGGCGAATGGTTCAGCTGTACCCAACCTGGATCTCGATGTCAGCGGTGAAGACGGTGGCTTAAATCTGGCGTCGAATATTCCTGATACATCTTGGTTGGCTCGGTTGTTTGGCTTGGGTCCGACCACCGAAGAGGCAGCTGATGTGCTGGGTGATCTGGACCACAGCTTGGACGAGTTAGGGGCCACCATCGCGCAACTGCTGGGTGTTAAACCTTTACGCGAAGCGGTACAGAACAGCACCGAGGATGGATCAGCGCAAAGCGCAGACGCTCTGAACAGCGATGCGACCCTGGACCAGACGGACGGCTTTGATATTGAAGCGGCGCTGGCACAGTTAGGCATCGATATGCCGAGTGACGCGGTTGAGCAGTGGGTCACTGGCGATACGTTGGTGATCGACCCTGAAGCGGTTGATCGCTTGCAACACTTTTTGCATGAAGAGCTGGGGCTGAACCTGGTTCAAACAGAGACGGTGATAAACGCCATGACGGCCTGGGTCAAAAACCCGCCGCAGATCAATATCACCCCCGAACAACTGGCCGCTTCCGATGCCGGCCAATGGCAACAAGTCGAACAATTAACGCAGGTGCTGGATGAGCTGGGTGGCCAGTTCAGCAGTTGGTTGGATCAGTTGAACGCCATCGCCGCAGGCGACAACGAGGCCGTTGCTGAAGCCGCGCCGGCTTTGTCGAAAGAGTTGCGGACTCTGGCCGACGCCTTGAACGGTAAAGCAACGCTGTACTCGGACGGCAAAACGCCGTCTCCGGCGGTGATGGTGGCGCGGATGCTGCAAAGTGTTCAGAACAGTGCCACCAGCGGCAGTTTGCCCATTACCCTGGATAACAGCCGCCCCGAACAAGCCTTGTTACTGATGCCTGCCAGCCCGGTGAGCCATGATGTCGCCTTTAACAGCACCCTGGTTAAGATGGCGCGTGAAACTCTGGCCACCAAAACCGACGCAGAAACCCGTGCGGCGGCACTGAGCAGCGCGGTTAATGCCACGGCCGACAACAGCCAGGTGGTTAATCTGTCGTTGTCGCAGAGCGATGCGCCGGAACAACCTCAGGTGCTGGATTTGAAACGCGTTGATCGGCCGCTGGTTTCGGCCGATGTGAGCCGTCAATTAAGCGAACGCATTCAGATGATGGCGCAAGGGGACATCAAACACGCCACCATCCGCTTAGATCCGCCGGATTTAGGCGCGCTCGACATTAAAGTGACGGTGCAGAACGATCAAACCCAGGTTCAGATCACGTCGCCCAACCCACAAGTCCGTGAAGCGTTGGAAAGCCAAAGCGTGCGGTTACGTGAGATACTGGAACAGCAAGGCCTGAATTTGGCTAATCTGGATGTGCGCGATCAGCCATCTTCCAATAGCAATACGGATTCGGGCGAGGGCAATGGCCGTGGCGGTGGCGACGCAGATGACGTCGATTCAGAAGCGCCTGTGGCGGCCAATACGAGTCGGCCGATGGGCCTGGTTGATCACTTTGTTTAGTCCTGGCGTCACAGTCCGCTAGAATGTGAGCATCACCCTGATTGATGCAGGGCCGAGCAGCAGTAAGAGAGCGAGCGTATGGCAGAGGAAGAGATCCCCACAACTGGCGAAGACGCTGGCGGTGGTAAGAGTCGACTGAAGTTATTGATCATGGTGATCGGTGGCGCGGTGGTGATTGCCATGTTGTCGGTGGCGGCCACCTGGTTTTTATTGGGACGCGGTGGTGAGGAAGAGGCGCCACCAGAACCGGAAGAAATACCGCTGACTCAGCCGGAAGAAATGTTAACGGAAGGGCCCGCGATTTATCTCGCGCTGCAGCCGCCGTTTATTGTGAATTACAGCGTAGGAGCGCGAACCCGCTTCCTGCAGCTGGAGCTGAGCATCGTGGCACGTGATCATGCGGTGATCGATACCGCTAACACCTATATGCCACTGATTCGCAACAATTTATTGGAAGTCTTGTCCGAACAGGACTTTAACAACCTGAGAACGGCCGACGGAAAGGTGCAATTGGTCGAAGATCTGACCAAGACCATACAGGACGTCATGGAAATGCGTCTGGGCCGACCGGGTATTGAAACCGTGCTGTTCCGCAGCTTTGTCATGCAATAGGGGGTCCCGTGCAGGACTTACTCTCACAAGACGAAATTGATGCGCTCTTACACGGCATTGATGACGGCGCCGTCGAAGAAGAGGACGCCGGGGACGGCACTGGGGTCAAAACATACGACCTAACCAGTCAGGACCGCATTGTCCGGGGGCGGATGCCGACCCTGGAAATGATCAATGAACGTTTCGCGCGTTATACCCGCATCAGCATGTTCAACTTCTTGCGGCGTAGTGCGGATGTGGCCACCGGCGGGATTCAGATTCTCAAGTTCGGTGAATACGTTCATACGCTGTACGTTCCAACCAGTTTGAACCTGGTGAAAGTGCGGCCGCTGCGTGGTACGGCGCTGTTCATTATGGATGCCAAGCTGGTGTTTAAGCTGGTTGACAACTTCTTTGGCGGTGACGGCCGCCACGCCAAGATTGAGGGTCGTGAATTTACCCCGACTGAAATCCGGGTGGTACAGATGGTGCTGTCGCAAGTCTTCCAGGATATGAAAGAAGCCTGGGCGGCGGTGCTGGATGTCGATTTCGAATACGTATCGTCGGAAGTGAACCCGGCGATGGCCAACATCGTTTCGCCCAGCGAAGTGGTGGTGGTATCGACGTTCCACGTCGAGCTTGATGGTGGCGGTGGTGATCTGCACGTCACCATGCCCTATTCAATGATCGAGCCGGTGCGGGAAGTGTTGGATGCCGGTGTTCAGAGTGACGTTGACGAAGTGGACGATCGCTGGATCGATTCACTGCGCCACGACATTCTGCGCGCCAAGGTGCCGGTGAATACCAAGGTGGTGGAGCGCGATATCAAATTGCGCGATCTGGTCGAGCTGGAAGCCGGGGACATCATCCCGATCGATCTGCCCGAAAGCATCACCCTGACCGCCAATCAGGTGCCACTGTTTGAATGTAAATTGGGTCAATCCGGCGAGAACCTTGCATTGAAAGTGATCAAGCCGGTCAAGACGAACTCCCGCGATGTCGGCGATCTAAAAACGCGGCTCATGGGCCAGCGCCAGAAAAAACGGGAAGAACATGCCGTCGAGGCCATAAACGAGGCGGTTAAGCAGGAGAATCAAGATGAGTGATGACGATCTGCCAAACGAAGACGAAAACAACGTTGACGGCGGTGAAGACGAGGCGTTGTCGGAAGATTGGGCGGCCGCCATGGCCGAAGCCGGTGAGACCGGTGAAGACGATGACGACAGCAACGACGACATCAGTGCGGACGCCAACCCGCGGGCACCTCTTGAGGAATTCGAGGTGACGCCACCGGGCAGCCCCAGCGGTGCAGCAGGCAGCGACGATACGCCAAACCTGGATGTGATTCTCGACATTCCGGTGACCATCTCGATGGAAGTCGGCAACACCCAGATTCCCATTCGTAACCTGCTGCAATTGAACCAGGGCAGTGTGATCGAACTGGATCGTCTGGCCGGTGAGCCATTGGATGTGTTGGTCAATGGAACCTTGATTGCCCACGGTGAGGTGGTGATGGTGAACGAGAAGTTCGGTATTCGCTTAACCGATGTGGTCAGTCAGCAAGAACGCATCCAACGGCTGAGGTAACGTCATGGGTTTTGACACCCGCAGCAAAAAATTGACGCTGGCCAGTCTTGTCAGCCTGATAATGGCCGTTTGGTCATTGCCAGGCTGGGCTCAGGAATCCACGTCAAGCGTGCTGCCAGGCGGCGGCAGCGACTATTTCAAGCTGACTTTAACGCTGATTTTCATTGTTGGCCTTATCTTTGCGTGTGGCTGGTTAGTACGACGAATGGCTGGCGGTGCGAGCTTCAATCACCGTCACATCAAGGTACTGTCGGTCATGCCTTTGGGCACCCGGGAAAAATTGATGTTGGTGAAAGCCTTCGATGACTACCTGCTGCTCGGTGTCACGACCAACAACATCAATACCCTGCATCGTTTCGATGAGCCACCTGACCTGACAGAGTTGCCACTGACCAGTCCATTCGCCGATCGCATGAAAGGCTTGTTGAAAGGACTGGATAGTGACCCTCTGGCCAAGCATCAAAAGAACGCTAAAAACCGCTCAAACTCTGGCGACTGATTACAGTCGCCTTCTTATTATTCTGCTGTTTGGTCTGGTCTCTCTGCTGGCCGGTTTCGCGCACGCAGAAGGCATTCCGGCACTGACCGTCACCGGTACCGAAGACGGCGGTCAGGAATACACCGTCACCATTCAGATCCTCGCCATCATGACGGCGCTGACCTTTATTCCGGCAGCGCTGATGATGATGACCAGTTTCACCCGCATCATTGTGGTCTTCGCCATTCTTCGTCAGGCCATTGGCCTGCAGCAGACGCCATCGAATCAAATGCTCATTGGTTTGGCGCTCTTCCTGACTTTTTTCATCATGTATCCCGTCTTTATGCAGATAAACCGCGATGCGGTTCAGCCTTATATGTCAGAAGAGATCCTGCCGCTGGAAGCCATCGACCGCGGCCTGGCACCGATGAAAGATTTTATGCTCAACCAAACGCGCGAAACTGATTTGAATCTGTTCGTTCGACTGGCGGATATGGAAGGACAAATTGAAACTCCGGACGACACGCCGCTGAATATTTTAATTCCTGCCTTTGTGACCAGTGAACTGAAAACCGCTTTTCAAATTGGCTTCTTGCTGTTCATTCCGTTTCTGATCATCGACTTGGTGGTCGCCTCTATTTTGATGTCGATGGGTATGATGATGTTGTCACCCATCATTATTTCGCTGCCGTTCAAGATCATGTTGTTCGTCCTGGTGGACGGGTGGGCCATGATCATGGGATCGCTGGCGTCAAGTTTTGTTTGATTCCGGGAGAGTCTGATCGATGGATGCTGCCAATATTGCGGATTTGTTTTCCGAAGCCTTGTTCATTGTTGTGGTGATCGTGACCGTAATTATCGGACCCTCACTGGTTGTTGGTTTGATCGTGGCCACTTTTCAGGCGGCGACTCAGATCAATGAACAGACGTTGAGTTTTTTGCCGCGCCTGATTATTACGTTGATGGTATTGATCGTAACCGGACCTTGGATTGTCGGTAAGGTGGTCGATTTTACCAACACCATAATTTTCAATATCCCCATCTTAATTGGGTAGTGATGTGGAACTGACCGACGCCCAAATCGCCTCTTGGATCAGTCACTACATGTGGCCATTTTTCCGCATCATGGGCTTTTTCATGATCGTGCCGGTTTTGGGCGCGCGGGTAACTCCGGCCCGGGTTCGGGTCATGCTGGCATTTGTCTGGACCACAGCGTTGTATCCGATCTTACCGTCCATGCCGTTGATCGAAGTGACGGGTCTGGGCAGTTTGGTCATCATTGCACATCAGATTTTAATTGGATTGGTGTTGGGTTTTGTGGTGTTGATGATTTTGCAGGTGGTCGTGTTGGCCGGGCAAATCATCTCCATGCAGATGGGTTTGGGTTTTGCGTCCATGGTCGATCCGGCCAATGGCGTTAACGTTGCGGTTCTGTCTCAGTGGTACCAGGTGTTGGTAACGCTGGTCTTTTTGGCCATTAATGGTCATCTAGTCGTTCTGGAAGTTTTGGCAGATTCATTTGATGTGCTGCCGGTCGCACCACTCAGTTTTAATCAGGGCAGTTTTTTTGCCCTCGCAGAGTTCGGTGCCTGGGTATTTCGTGCGTCGTTAATGCTCGCTTTGCCCGCCATTGCGGCGTTATTACTGGTTAACCTGACCTTTGGTGTGATGACTCGCGCCGCGCCGCAGTTGAACGTTTTCTCTCTGGGTTTTCCGGTTTCGATGCTGGCTGGCTTGGTGATTGTCTGGGCCAGTTATTGGGCGGCTTATCCCATGGTTCAAAACCTGGTCGGCGTTCATGTCGATTTCATGCGCAACCTCATGGCTTGGTAGGGCGAAATGGCTGAAGAGAACGACAGTTCCCAGGAGAAATCCGAAGAACCCACGGAGCGAAAACTTCAGAAAGCGCGTGAAGAAGGTAACGTTGCGCGCTCCCGGGAGTTGAATACCAGTGCGGTGTTGTTGGCCGGTGCCGTCAGCATGTTGTTGTTTGGTCCTGGCCTGAGTGAATCCATGCTGGGCATCATGAAATTCACCTTCAGTTTTGATCGCCAAGCCAGCTGGGACACCATTGTCGCTTTGCGTTATTTAGAAGCGTCGATGTTCGAAGCCTTGTGGGCGTTGGTGCCGGTGTTTGCGTTATTGTTGGTGGCTGCAACGGTGGGACCAATTGCATTGGGAGGCTGGAATTTTGCGGCCAAAGCGATAGCACCCAAAGCCAGTCGTATTAATCCGTTGTCCGGTATTAAACGGATGTTTTCTATGAATGCCCTGGTGGAATTGCTCAAAAGCTGGGGCAAGGTGTTGGTGGTCGGCACCGTGTCAGTGATCGCGCTGTTCGGTTTGAAAAACGATTTTCTGTCGATGGTGTTTGAGCCGACAGAACCCGCCATTAAACACGCGGTCGTGTTATTGGCCTGGACCTTTCTGATCATCTGCTCCAGTACCTTGATCATTGCGGCGTTGGATATTCCGTTCCAGATATACAGCCATACTAAAAAACTGCGCATGACCATGCAGGAGATTAAGGAAGAATTTAAAAACACCGAAGGTAAGCCGGAGGTGAAAAGCAAGATTCGCCAATTGCAGCGTGAGATGGCAAACCGGCGCATGATGTCTGATGTTCCTGATGCCGACGTGGTTATTACCAACCCGACGCATTACGCCGTAGCACTGAAATACGAACCCAATGCGATGCCTGCGCCGGTGTTGTTAGCGAAAGGCATTGACGAGACCGCGTTAAAAATTCGTGAAATCGCCACCGAATATAAAATTCCGGTGATGGAAATTCCGCCCCTGGCCCGTTCGGTTTATTACCACACGAACATTGGCGACGAGATTCCTGAGGGTCTTTATATCGCAGTGGCTCAGGTCTTGGCTTATGTCTATCAAGTGGATCAATGGCGCAAAGGGCGTGCGCCCAAACCGGACGCGAAACCGGACTTCCCGATCCCTGACGAACTGCGCGAAGACGACCCACCGGAAGCCTAAGTCTGTAGGCCCTGTGATGGGGTTCCAGGCAATTTGAGAGCAAGTTCCCATTCTGGCCCGATCCGTGCAAACAGTCAGGTGAACCTACTGATTCGCCTGATTATTGACAGATGGCTTTCCTCGATAATGTAAGAGGGTTGGGAACGCAGGTCCGCAGCCTCGACCGCGGTGCCGTTCTCAGCTCCACCCGCACCAATGCCAAATTGATGACGCAACGCGTTGTCGGTGTGCCGTTGATGTTGTTGCTGGTCCTGGGCTTGATGACCCTGCCAGTGCCGCCTTTTGTGCTGGACTCCTTTTTCACCTTTAACATCGCGCTGTCCATCGTGGTGTTGCTGGTGACGATCTACGTACTGCGTCCGCTCGATTTTGCCGTCTTTCCCTCCATCATTCTGGTTGCCACGCTGCTGCGTCTGGCGCTGAACGTTGCCTCGACGCGAGTGGTTCTGCTCTACGGGCATGAAGGCGGTGATGCCGCCGGTCAGGTGATTGAGGCGTTCGGTGCGGTTCTGATTGGCGGTAATTACGCCGTTGGTTTCATTGTTTTCGCCATCTTGATGATCATCAACTTTGTGGTGGTCACCAAAGGTGCTGGCCGGGTATCGGAAGTCAGCGCGCGTTTCACCCTGGATGCTATGCCGGGTAAACAGATGGCCATCGATGCCGACTTGAATGCGGGCTTGATCGACGCCGAAACAGCCAAGACGCGCCGCACGGAAATTGCCCAGGAAGCTGACTTCTATGGCTCTATGGACGGTGCGTCAAAATTTGTTCGCGGTGATGCCATTGCCGGCATTCTGATTTTGGCGATCAACATCTTTGGTGGGCTTGCCATCGGCATGATGCAGCATCAGTTGGAGTTTGGTCAGGCGGTTGAACGCTATGCCTTGCTGACCATCGGTGATGGCCTGGTGGCGCAGATTCCGTCGCTGCTGTTGTCGGTTGCCGCGGCCATCATGGTGACGCGCAATTCCAATAGCCAGGAAATGGGCGAGCAGATTCTGCATCAGATGTTCTCGACGCCGCGGGCGTTGAGCATTGCGGCCTTTTTAATTGGTGTGATGGGCCTGCTGCCGGGCATGCCGCATTTCGTTTTCCTGTCGTTGGCGTTTATCTGTCTGATCGGTGCACTGTTTATTCTGTACCGCCAAAAACTTGCCGCCGGGGAATCCTTCTTTCCCGGTGCGCCGACACCGGCCGGTGCTGGGGCTGGGGCCAAGACGGGCAAGGTTGAGCCGGGTGGTGCGCCACCGGTCACCAGTACCGAAAGTGATACCAAAGAGCTCAGCTGGGATGATGTTCAGCCGGTCGACATTGTTGGCCTGGAAGTGGGTTATCGCTTGATCCCGCTGGTTGATCGTTCACAAGGCGGTCAGTTGCTCGGCCGTATAAAAGGCATTCGCAAGAAGCTGTCTCAGGATTTGGGCTTTTTGGTGCCGTCGATTCATATTCGCGACAACCTTGATCTGATGCCCAATGCTTATCGGCTGACGTTGATGGGCGTGGGGATTGCCGAAGCCGAGGTGTATCCGGATCGCGATATGGCGATCAATCCCGGCCAGGTGTTCGGCTCGCTCGAGGGCATTAAAACCCAAGACCCGGCGTTCGGGCTGGAAGCGGTGTGGATTGAATCGACTCAGCGCGATCGGGCGCAGACGCTGGGTTACACCGTTGTGGATGCCAGTACCGTGGTGGCGACGCACGTCAATCATCTGTTGCATCAGCACGCCTACGAACTGCTCGGTCACGAAGAAGCTCAGCAGATGTTGGATCTGCTCACTAAGAAATCGCCGAAGCTGGCCGAGGAGCTGGTGCCTAATACTTTGACGCTCAGCCAGTTGCTTAAGGTGTTGCAGAATCTGTTGATGGAAGAAGTGCCGGTGCGCGATCTGCGAACCATCGCCGAGTCACTGACCAACCTGCAGCCGAAGAGCCAGGATATCTCCATTCTGACGGGCGCAGCGCGGATGGGACTGTCGCGCATGATCGTTCAGGGCATTGTGGGTAATGAACGTGAGATACCGGTTATCACCTTGGATCGCGGGTTGGAACAGTTGTTGCAGAAGACTGTTCAGCAGGCCGGAAATGATGGAAATCTTGACGGTGTGACCTTGGAGCCGGGTATGGCTGAGCGACTGCAGCAATCGCTGCAAGAAACGTCGCAACGCCTGGAAGGTGAGGGTAAGCCCTCCATTCTGCTGGTCTCCGGTTCAATTCGGATGTTGTTGGCGCGGTTTGTCCGCCATGGCGTACCGGGATTGAAGGTCCTCAGTTTCCAGGAAATACCGGATAACAAACACATAACCATCGTGGCCACGGTAGGCGGTCAGTGAGGATGAATCGATGAAAGTGAAACGCTTTGTCGTTGCCAGCATGCAGGTTGGGCTGAAGCAGGTTGCCGAGGCTCTGGGGCCGGAAGCGGTTATTCTGTCGACGCGCAAATTGCCGGAAGGCACCGAGATTGTCGCTGGTGTCGACGAGGCGGAATTCGCTCGCTTTGAAGCCAACCGCCCGGCTGCGCCAGATCCGGAAGCCATCATCAAAGCGCATCCGCGGCAGCACGATGGTCAGCCTAAGCTGGATACCGAAAGCCTGAAAGGTTTGCTGGAAAACCTGGCGCCGCATAGTCGTGCCGCCTTTGGGGATCTGGCGCCAGAACGTCCAGCGCCGGCGGATACCACGGAGTCCGCGCCGGATTCGCCGTTGGCACGAGCCATGGAAGCCCAGCAACGTGCCGAATTGTCGGCTCAGCGCCCGGCTCCAAAAACAGAAACGCAGCCAACGCCGCTGCGCGCTCAGTCCGATGAGGAACTGATGTCGTTGATGCGTCAGGAAATCGACAGTCTGCGTCAAATGCTCAAGCAGCAAACGGACTTCCTGCAGGCGCCGGTGATGGGCGCTCAGACGCCGCAACTGGAAAAACTTGAAGGTCGGCTGCGCGCCCTGGGTCTGAGTGAGTCCGTGCAACGGTCACTGCTGCGTCACTATGATCGTGATGCGGCGTTGGATGCCAATTGGCGGCGTCTGCTGGCGCGCCTGGCGTCGGGTTTGTCGGTGCCGGTGTTTGATCCGCTGACGGAAGGCGGCGTGGTGGCACTGTGTGGTCCGACCGGTGCGGGCAAGACAACGACACTGGCCAAGTTGGCAGCACGGGCGGTCAAGCGCCGGGGTCATGACAAGGTGGCAGTGGTCAGCACGGATTGTTACCAGCTGGGTGCTCAGGATACCCTGGAGTCGGTCAGTCAGATTCTGGGGGTGGATTATCGTGCCCTGGGCGAAGACGACAGCCTGGCGGAAACGCTGGAGTCGTTGTCGCACTACCATCTGGTCCTGGTCGACACCAGTGGCAGCGCCGATGCGTTGCGGCAGTGGCAGGCTCAGGTGGTCGATACCGGTCTGGATTCCCGCATTCAAAGCGTGCTGGTGATGCCGGCAACCGCTAACTGCGAGAGTTTGAACCAATTTATACAGGCATTCCCCAGCCAACATCTGGCGGGTGCCATCATTACCAAGCTGGATGAAGCGCCTTGTTTTGGCAGTGTTTTCGACAGCTTGCTGCGTCACCGCTGGCCTTTGTGGTACAACACCGATGGGCAGCGCATCCCGCAGGACATCGACAGTGTCGATCCGGTGCGGCTGGTCAAACGACTGGCACGTGCTCTGGATGAAACACGCCCAGGGCTTGCGCAGGCGAGTTGAGATAAGACCGTCATAGACGATGGTAATTGCCTATACTGGGCCAACGGAGTAGATCGAGCGAATGAGTGGTTTGAAACCGATACAGGTACTGGCCGTCACTGGTGGTAAAGGTGGCGTAGGTAAAAGCAATGTCTCTGTGAACACAGCGGTCGCGCTGGCGGAGCAGGGCAAGCGAGTCGTGTTGTTGGATGCGGACCTGGGTCTGGCCAACATCGATGTGCTGCTGGGCGTATCGTCCGGTCGCAACATTGGTGATGTGCTGTCTGGTGAAGCGGAACTGCGCGATATCCTGGTACCGGGCCCTGGTGGCATTCGCATCATTCCCGCTTCGTCTGGCACCCAGCGCATGGCCAACCTGGGCGAACAGGAACACGCAGGCATCATCGGTGCGTTCAGTGAGTTAGGCGACGATATGGACGTCTTGATCGTCGATACCGCCGCAGGCATTTCGCGGACGGTGACGTCCTTTGTCCGCGCTGCTCAGGAAACATTGATGGTGGTGACCGATGAACCGACCTCGGTGACCGATGCCTACGCCTTAATCAAGGTGTTGAACCGCGACTGCAAGATGGATCGTTTCCGGGTGTTGGCTAATATGGTCCGTACACCCAATGAAGGTCAGGCGCTGTTCAACAAATTATCGAAGGTCACAGACCGCTTTTTGGATGTGACGCTTCAATACGTCGGCTCCGTACCCATGGATGAATCGGTACGTAAGGCCGTCCAGCGCCAGAAGGCCGTTATCGAGGCGTACCCGCGGTCCAAAGCCGCGATCGCTTATCGTTCACTGGCCCAGAAGGTCGCGACCTGGCCCTTGCCAACCACGCCTCGGGGAAACCTCGAGTTTTTTGTGGAACGGCTGGTCCAGGGGACTACTGGAGTCGCCTGAGATGTCGGTGCAGCATTACACTATGTATCAGACCGAAAAGAAGGTCGATTACGACCGCCTGGTAAACGAGCAGGGTGTGCTGGTCAAGCGCATTGCCCATCACTTGCTGGCTCGCTTGCCAGAAAGCGTACAGCTGGAAGACCTGGTGCAATCGGGCATGATCGGCCTGTTTGAGGCTGCACAGAATTACGACCACACCAAGGGCGCCAGTTTTGAGACCTATGCGGGTATCCGCATCCGTGGCGCCATGCTCGATGAAGTGCGCAAAGGGGACTGGATACCCCGCTCGGTTCATCGCAATTCTCGCCGCATCGCCGACGCCATTCGCGAGATCGAAATGCGCGAAGGGCGTGATGCTCAAGATCAAGAAGTGGCTGCAGCGCTGGAGATGAGTCTGGATGACTATTACTCCTTGCTGAAAGATACCCAGGGTTCGCGACTGTTCAGCTTTGAGGAGCTGATGGAGCAGGGCAATGGCGATCTTCAGGATTACCAGGTGGGTAATAGCCAGCATTTGGCGCCGCATTCAGAGGTCGAATCGGATCAGCGCAATCACCAATTGGCCGATGCCATCAAGCAGTTGCCCGAGCGCGAGCAACTGGTGCTGTCGCTGTATTACGACGAAGAACTCAATCTAAAAGAAATTGGCGCCGTTCTGGGCGTCAGTGAATCCCGCATCAGTCAAATCCATACCCAGGCCGCCATGCGCCTGCGTGCCCGAATGAGCGAGTGGTAGTCAACTGGATTTGCCCTGTCAGTCAGGCTGTATCGCGGCCGCTGTTGGGGTAGACTAGTCGGCTTCCGGACGCTCTAAACTATCGCGATCACCGGTCGATACAGATGCCAGCAGACCTTGACGAGACTTGTGGGTGCTCTCATGGACAGTTGTGGTAACACAATTGAGCTTGAGTCAGCGCTTAGAGCCACGACGGTCAGTGAAAAGGCATCCTCGAGACTGGATAGCCGGTTACCAGCGTCTATCATAAAGACAGTAAGCAGTTTGTCGGGTGAGGCTAGAGGAGGTCATCTTGGACAAGAACATGAAAATCCTGGTTGTCGACGATTTCTCAACGATGCGGCGCATTGTTAAGAATCTTTTGCGCGACCTGGGCTTCAGTAACACCCACGAAGCAGACGATGGTTCCAGTGCATGGCCGATGTTGCAAAGCAGCGATTTCGACTTTGTGGTCACCGATTGGAACATGCCGGGTATGACCGGTATCGAACTGCTCAAGAAAATCCGTTCGGACGAACGTCTGAAATCCATTCCAGTCTTGATGGTAACCGCCGAAGCTAAGCGCGATCAGATCGTTGCTGCGGCACAGGCAGGCGTTAATGGCTATGTCGTCAAGCCGTTCACTGCGGCCGCCTTGAAAGAGAAGATCGACAAGATCTTTGAACGAGTCGATGGCTGATAGCCGGTGTTAAGGGTTGACCAAAGAGGCCGTTATGGCTGATCCAGACAACAAAAAATTATCTCCTGAATTTCTAGATGCACTGAAAGATATGGTTCCGGCGTTGTTGGAGCAGGTGCAGCACGAGAATATGGACGAAGCTGTTGCGATTCTGGCGAAGCTACAGCAGGCCCGGACCGAGCATTATGCCGGAACCACTTTTGCTGATTTGCTGAAAGAAAAAGCCGCGGAATTGCACCAGCGAATCGAAGCAGGGGAAACCGAGTCGGCGCTGGAGACGCTCCAGGAATTGCAAGATGCGCGTGACCGGGGTCTCTATCAGGAAGTCGGTCGACTCACGCGTGCGTTGCACAGCGCCATCACCAATTTCCATATTGACGCTAAACCCGGGGAGGGTGTGCAGGAGCTTTCAGAAATGTCCGAAGCGACCGATCGCCTCGGGTATGTCGTAACATTGACGGAAAAAGCGGCCAACACCACTCTGGATTTGGTCGAAGAAAGCATGCCGGTCGCCGGAGCGATGAAGGAAGAATCCGCGCGCTTGAAAAGTGAGTGGAAGCGCTTGGTTGACCGGGATATGAGCGCAGAAGAATTTCGTTCGCTTTATTGGCATTTGGACGGGTTTTTTACCCTGCTGAACGATCAGTCCGAAACGCTTTATAACAACCTGTCGAGCATTCTGTTGGCTCAGGATTTTCAGGATTTAACCGGACAGGTCATTAACAAGGTCACCAGTTTGGTCAAGGAGGTCGAAGCCAGCTTGGTTGATTTGGTCTTTATGGCCAGCCAGGTCGATGAAATAACTGGCATCGTTCGCGAAGGCCCAGAGGTTGCCGCCGAAGGCGTTGCAGAAGTCAGCGACAAAGGCGAAGGACCTCAGATCAATGCCAATGCTGAGGGTGTCGTATCCAGCCAGGATGATGTGGACGATTTATTGTCCAGTCTTGGTTTTTGATTGGGGTCTAGGAGAGCAGCATGGGCTTCGAAGCGGACGAAGAAATTTTACAGGATTTCCTGGTTGAGGCCGGCGAAATTCTTGAGCAGTTGTCCGAACAGTTAATTGAATTGGAGCGCAGCCCGGATGACCGGGATTTGCTCAATGCCATTTTCCGCGGCTTCCATACGGTAAAAGGCGGTGCGGGCTTTTTGCAGCTGACACCCTTGGTTGATTGTTGTCACGCCGCAGAAAACGTCTTCGATACGCTGCGTAATGGCTTGCGCCAGGTGGACGCCGATTTGATGGACGCGGTGTTGCGCGGCCTCGATAACGTCAATGAGATGTTTGCTCAAGTCAGTAACGGTGAAACCCCTCAGCCGGCTGATGAAGAACTGGTTGCGCTGCTGCATCGCTATGCCGCGCCGGCTTCCGCCGATGAAGCGCCGGCAGCCGAAGCGGAAGAGCCCGTTGCCGAATCCGTGTCAGAGGCCAGTGATGAAGCCGGGCCTGCACCCGACGCCCCCAAGCCCGGTGATGACATCACCGATGCCGAGTTCGAAGAATTACTCGATGCGATTTCTCCGTCCGATCAGGCGGAAGCGTCGACTCCGCCGCCGGCTGCCAGTGAGCTGTCAGGGGGCGGTGACGAAATCACCGACGATGAATTTGAAGCGCTGCTGGATGAATTGCACGGCAAAGGTCAATTCAAAGCCAGCAGTGACGAAGCGCCAGCAAAAGAAGAAAAACCCGCAACGCCTGCGGCGGCATCGAACAGTGACGAAATTACCGATGACGAATTTGAAGCGCTGTTGGACGAGCTGCACGGTAAAGGTCAGTTTAAAGCGGGCGATGACAATGGCGCCGCTGCACCGGTGAACGATGCCAAACCGGAGCCCGAAGCCCCCAAAGCGGAAGCCCCCAAAGCGGAAGCCAAACCAGCGGCCAAAGCCGAAGCAAAACCAGAACCCAAAGCAGCGCCGAAAGCCGACGCCAAGCCTGCTGCAAAAGCGGAAGTTAAAGCGCCCGCTAAAGCCGCCGGTGCAGAGCCGCAGCGAGCCGCCGCCAGCGGCGATACCACGGTCCGTGTCGACACCAAGCGACTTGATGACATCATGAATATGGTCGGCGAACTGACGCTGGTTCGAAACCGTTTGATGCGTCTGGGCAGCGAGCTGGAAAATGAAATGCTGCAGAAGGCGGTGAGCAACCTCAATGTTGTCACTGGCGATCTGCAGACGTCGGTGATGAAAACCCGGATGCAACCGATCAAAAAAGTGTTTGGTCGTTTTCCTCGCGTGGTTCGGGATTTGGCTCGCAGCCTGAAAAAAGAAGTGAATCTGCAATTGGTCGGTGAAGAGACTGACCTCGATAAAAACCTCGTCGATGCCTTGGCCGATCCGCTGGTGCACTTGGTGCGTAACTCCGTCGACCACGGCGTTGAAATGCCCGACGTTCGCGCCGCTGCGGGTAAACCGCGGGCGGGTGAGGTGGTGTTGTCTGCCGAACAGGAAGGCGATCATATCCTGTTGATGATTCGAGACGACGGTGGCGGTATGGATCCGAACGTCTTGCGTGGCATCGCGGTTAAGCGTGGTGTGATGGATCAGGAAGCGGCCGATCGGTTAACCGACAACGAATGTTATAACCTGATCTTTGCCCCCGGTTTCAGTACCAAGACCGAAATTTCCGATATCTCCGGTCGTGGTGTGGGCATGGATGTGGTGAAAACCAAAATCAGCCAGTTAAACGGCACCATCGACATCGATTCAGAAAAAGGCCGTGGTACGACCATTCGCATCAAAGTGCCGCTGACCTTGGCGATTATGCCGACCCTGATGGTGATGCTCGGGGAGCAGGCGTTTGCGTTGCCGCTGGTGAATGTTGATGAAATTTTCCATCTCGACCTGAGCCGAACCAATGTGGTGGATGGCAAAGAAGTGGTGATGGTGCGAGGCAAACCTTTGCCGTTGTATTACTTGAAGCGGTGGTTGGTGAAAGGCCATCGGGGTGATCCAAAAGAGGAAGCCGGTCACGTCGTAGTGGTGTCTGTTGGCACGCAGAAAGTCGGCTTTGTGGTTGACCAGTTGGTCGGTCAGGAAGAGGTGGTCATTAAGCCTCTTGGGCAGATGTTGCAAGGCACGGAAGGCATGGCGGGCGCGACCATCACTGGCGATGGTCGCATTGCGCTGATTATTGACGTCCCTGGATTATTAAAAGCATATTCCGCTGCGGATTGATGTGGGCATTTGCCCAGTTAAGGAGAATTGAATGCCCATCTCGGTGATGATCGTTGACGACTCCAGCTTCTTTCGAACCCGGATTCGTGGACTGATTGACGCCCACCCCCAGTTGAAGGTGATTGGCGAAGCGTCTAATGGTCGTGAAGCCATCGACTTGGCGGTTCGCTTAAAGCCGGATGTCATTACCATGGACTACGAAATGCCCATGATGGATGGCATTTCCGCGGTCCGTGAAATCATGAACCGGCAGCCAACGCCTATCTTGATGTTTTCGTCGCTGACGCAGTCAGGTGCACGTGTCACTCTGGATGCGCTGGATGCGGGTGCGGTTGATTATCTGCCCAAAAGTTACGAAAACGTGGCCGATGGTCCGTCGGCGCTGAAAAAAGCGCTGTGTGAAAAAATCATTGCCATCGCCGGGCAAGCTCGACCGAAGGCCACCGGTTTGGATGCGGTTCCGCCGCCGCCGGAAAAACCTGCTGCGGCTCAGGTCGGTCGACGCAAACGCTATGCTCAGCGTTTTGATTTGGTCATGATTGGTACTTCCACCGGTGGTCCGGTGGCGCTGCAGAAAGTACTGACGCAAATACCCGCCAATTTTCCGGCCCCGATTCTGATGATCCAGCACATGCCGGGCAGTTTTACCGGCGCCTTTGCCGAACGACTCGACCGGCAATGTGCGTTGAGTGTGCGTGAAGCCAGTGATGGCGACAGCCTGAAAGCCGGAGAAGCGTTGCTCGCTCCGGGTGGGCTGCAGATGATGTTTGCTAGCAAAAACCGGCTGCGTATCTTTGAAGGCGATGAGCGCCTGAACTATAAACCGTCCGTGGATGTCACCTTTGGCAGTGCGGTTAAGTACTACGGTAAGAATATTCTGGCTGTTGTGCTAACGGGGATGGGTGCTGACGGTCGTGAAGGTGCTCGTCTGATCAAAGACAGTGACGGGGTAGTTTGGGCACAAGAATCATCGACCTGCGTGATCGATGGCATGCCTTCTGCAGTGGTCAAGGCCAACTTGGCTGATGAAGTCATCGCTTTGAATGAAGTCGCCAATCGCCTGGTAGAGGTGGTGTCGGCCTGATTCGGGGTTTTGAACGCAGGGGACCTACACCATGATCGCTTTTTTGGGGCTGCTGCTGGCCTGGGTTGCCGTCTTTGGCGGCCACCTGTTAGAAGGCGGCCAGATCGGCTCACTCACCAATTTACCGGCGGCCGCTATTGTCCTGGGCGGCACTCTGGCCGCTGGATTGGTGCAGTCGGATACGACCACTTGGCGCCTGGCCTGGCGCTATTTTCCTTCGGTATTCAGCGGTCCTGACTGGGATCACCACAACGCTCAGGCAAAACTGGTGCGCTGGTGTCAGCTGGCCCGCAAAAAAGGGTTGCTGGCGCTGGAGACGGATTCCAACAGTGAAGCCGACGACTTTATCCGTCTGGGCCTGCAATTGCTGGTTGATGGCGAGCCCAGCGACAAAATTCAGCGCAGTCTTGAAGTCTCGATGGATACCCGCGAAGGGCGCTCGCTGAAAGCGGCGCAGTTTTTTGATTCTTTGGGGGGGTATGCGCCGACCATGGGCATCATCGGCGCTGTGTTGGGGTTGATTCAGGTGATGACTCAGATTGAAGATACCCAGGCATTGGGTGCTGGCATTGCCACCGCTTTCGTCGCAACCATTTATGGGGTCGGTTTGGCCAACCTGTTTTTCCTGCCGGTTGCGGCGCGGCTGAGAACGTTGGCCGAAGAACGGTTTGCGTTTGATGACATGGTCCTTGATGGCATGCTGGCCATTGCGGATAGCGAAAATCCCAGAGTGCTGGAGCGTCGCCTCAAGGAGTATGGTGAATGAGACGCCGGCGTCGCCGCAATCAACGCTTCAGTGAGAATCAGTCACAACGCTGGATCTTGTCGTACGCCGATTTTTTGACGCTGCTGTTCGCGTTCTTTGTTTTTCTCTACGCGATTTCTTCGGTGGACAGCGATAAATTTGAGGCGGTCAGTCGGAACCTCTTACAGATATTCAATGTCGAGCCCAGTAGCATTGATCCGATTGAATTGGAGACAACGCCGGCAGGCCCTGATTTTTTTAATCCGTTATATCGTCCTGAACCGATTCCCAGTACCCGTGAAGATTTGGCCGATACTCAGCCGTATCATCAAGAATCCACGTTGCTGGAATTACGCCAGACATTAGAGGATCACTTTGCCCAG
Source organism: Saccharospirillum sp. MSK14-1 (assembly GCF_003054965.1). Taxonomy (GTDB): domain Bacteria; phylum Pseudomonadota; class Gammaproteobacteria; order Pseudomonadales; family Natronospirillaceae; genus Saccharospirillum. The sequence continues at coordinate 1,165,459 of NZ_MIES01000033.1, read as the reverse complement.
CGAATTGATGATCAGTTAATCAGTGTCAGTGGTAATAGCGAATGGTTGGAAATCAATTTAGAGGAACCGATTTTATTTTTACCCGGATCGGCCGATATAACGGCACAAGCGGAAGCCATTCTCTATGAAGTGGCCGCGTTATTAAGTCCATTGCAGCAACCAGTGGCGGTTGAAGGCTATACTGATCAATCACCACCGGGCGGCCAGTTTGATGATAATTGGACGTTATCGGTGACTCGGGCGGCGAATGTCGTCCGCTATTTGCAGACGGCAGGAATTGCGGGTGAGCGCCTTTCCGCCGTAGGGTTTGGGGAATATCAGCCGCGCTTTGATGAAAGCAATGCACAGCGAGCCGCACGAAACCGTCGGGTCAGTATTGTTGTTACGCGACTGAACGGGCCTAATAGCCTGATATCACCAACGCCAGCATTAGTTGGTCCGGAAGTTGCTGAACCCTGAAGCGGTCCTTGGTCCGAGGGCAGGTATTGGCCGCTTTCGGAACAAGAAGAACGGATGTTTAAGGAGAGTCCATGCACGTTTGGTCCGTTGCCAACCAGAAAGGCGGGGTGGGGAAAACCACCTCGGTGGTTTCATTGGGCGCCATGCTGGCCGACAAGGGGCACCGGGTGTTGGTGTTCGATTTGGATCCTCAGGGCTCTCTGACCAGTTATTTCGGCTATAACCCCGATGATCTGGAGCGCAGTGCTTACGATCTGTTTATGACCAAAGGCAAGGTGCCGGAAGATCTGCCCAAGCAGCTGATTAAAGAAACATCGCAGCCCGGTATGTCGTTAATGCCAGCATCAACGGCTCTGGCGACGCTGGAGCGTAACGTCAGTCAGCAGGAAGGCATGGGTCTGGTGGTTTCCAAGACGCTGGCGCACCTGTGGGACGATTTTGATTATGCATTGATCGATACCCCGCCGTTGCTCGGTGTGTTGCTGATCAATTCACTGGCGGCATGCAAACGCTTGCTGGTGCCGGTGCAGACCGAGTTCCTGGCGCTAAAAGGGCTTGAGCGGATGGTGCATACCATCTCCATGGTCATGGCATCGCAAAAGCGCGGCTTACAGCACCTGATTATTCCGACCATGTTTGACCGTCGCACTCAAGCGTCGTTGAAAACATTGCGCACCTTGCGCGAACAATACGAAGGCAGCATCTGGCAGTCAGCCATTCCGGTCGATACCCGATTCCGCGATGCCAGCCGGGAAGGGTTGCCGATTTCTCTGTATTCACCGGACTCCCGTGGCGCCCGGGCGTATCAGTCGTTGCTGAAAACGCTGCTGGCGATGGATTGAGGTAAGACGAATGCATGGCGCTCACCCCAAACCATTATCCCTCGACACCCTTGCCTCATTGGGCCGGGTTTGGGTAGGAGTCTGTGGTGAACAATAAGGCAGAAACAGAGGTTCGAACGGAGCTTGCGGCTGACCGCACACTGGCTACTTATCTGGATGCCATGCTGCATGAGGCAACACTCAGCGAGCCTGATGAAGAAGAACAGGACTTGGCCGCCGAGCCAGAGCCCGTCGAGGCTGCTGTTGAGCCAGAGCCAGAGCCAGAGCCAGAGCCAGAGCCAGAGCCAGAGCCAGAGCCAGAGCCAGAGCCAGAGCCAGAGTCAGAGCCAGAAGTTGAGCTGGATGCACTTGAGGTTGAACCTGTTGAGGAACCGGAACCCGTGGTTGAAGCGCTTCAACCTGAGCCGGAAACTATTGTCGAGCCCGAGCCCGAGCCCGAGCCCGAGCCCGAGCCCGAGCCCGAGCCCGAGCCCGAGCCCGAGCCCGAGCCCGAAATCGACGTGCATGTCTCGGAACCGGAACCGACCTGGGATGACGTGCCTCCTGAACCCGCCCCGGAACCTCAGTCGTTTGATGCTGAGCCGGTGGTTGAAATGCCGCAGCCTGAGCCAGAACTCGAACCGGAGCCGGTGTTTGAACCCGAGCCCGAACCGGTGGCCGAAGTGCCGGTGGCAGACATTGATTTTGAGACTGAGCTTGAGGCCGACGATGAAGGTCTGAGTCGCTGGCTGGAGAACGGCCGTCCAGCGTGGGGGCAAGAGCGCTTCGATTGTCTTGTATTTGTGGTCGATGGCCTCAAATTGGCGGTGCCGTTATTGCTGTTGGGTAATATTCATCCAATGGACAAAGAATTGACGCCTTTGTTCGATCAGCCGAAATGGTTTCTGGGTTTATTGCCCATTCAGTCTGATCGTCACATTCGCGTTGTTGATACCGCTCAGTTGGTCATGCCCGAGCGCTATCGACCGGAAAGCAAGGAAAGCCTGGAGTACGCTGTTGGCGTGCATGGTTCGGATTGGGCCTTTGGCTGCCATTCGATTGAAGGATCCATTACTTTGCACCCGGATGCGGTGAAATGGCGATCCACTCGCACCAGTCGCCCCTGGTTGGCCGGTACAGTGATCGATCAAATGTGTGCCTTGGTGGATTTGCACGCCTTTGCGCGAACGGCTCTAAAACGCTGATTACAGCGCCTGCGCTGGACGCCTGAGCGGACTCTACTATAGTTGCTATCTAGATGAATTAAGAGGTTGTGTTATGACAGCGCAAACCATCAAAGCCGGTGATGATTCGGTTTTACAATGGGTGACGTTTCGGCTGGGTAACGAGACTTATGGTCTCAATGTGATGCAGGTACGTGAGGTACTGCGGTATTCCGAAATTTCCCCGGTACCGGGTGCACCGAGTTATGTGATCGGTATTATCAATTTGCGCGGCAACGTTGTAACGGTGATCGATACGCGTGAGCGTTTCGGGTTGCAGACGGCGGAACTGACCGACGACACTCGCATTGTTATCCTCGAATCGGATAACCAGGTGGTGGGTATTCTGGTCGATTCCGTTGCTGAGGTAGTGTACCTGAAAGCCTCTGAAATCGAGACCGCACCCAACGTCGGAAATGATGAAAGTTCTCGTTATATCCAGGGCGTTTGCCACAAAAACGACGAGCTTCTGATCTTAATTGAGATTGCCAAACTGCTGACTGAACGTGAGTGGCAGGAAATCGCGGAGCTGTAATTCAAGCTCTGCTTCTTCACCTAAACCAAGCTGATAGCTATTCCCCTCCAATCTGGCCCGTTTTATGCAGAAACAGGGTCAGAGTGTGACGACCGTCAAAAATCAAACGGAGGGGATCCGTCATGTTGAATGAAATGCTGCACACTGGCCAGGCGCTTCTGGCATCTCTGGAGCCGACTGCCTGGGGCGTCGCGGCTGTCGCTGTCTTGCTGCTGGGCGTTGTTTGGCATCATGCGCGTAAGATTCGACAACTGCAGCAACAGCTGCTCAGTCAGGATCGTTTTTTACGTCAAGAATTGAAAATGATGAACCAAGGCGCCATTGGTGTGGGCAATCGCGTCAAAACCCTGGAAAAACAGGTTCGCAGCCAGCCCAGTGAATTCGAGCAGCGTTTATTAGCGCAAGCCAGTGCTGCTCAATCGCAGGAGCAACAGCGACCCAATAGACCATCCAAAAGTCGCGCTGAACAGGCGTTAGCCGATTGGATGAAGGACTACCGTACCACTGCCTGAGGCGTCATTCGGCTTTGAACCCTAAGATAACTCGTTCGTTCATTTCCCTGGTACTGAGTGCTGCAATGCTCAGTGCGGGTCAGGCGATGGCCGATGATCGTGATCCTCTGGAGCCGATTAACCGGGTCGTGTTCTCGTTTAATAACGGGGTCGACCGGGTACTGGTCCGACCTTCGGCGCGGCTTTATCGTTGGGTGATGCCAAACTTTGCCGAACAGGGGGTGCGTAACGTCTTTGCCAATCTGGGTGAAGTTCGAAACGCCAGTAACAACCTGTTGCAAGGTAAGTGGCAGCGCACTGCGGCCGCGACGGGTCGATTTGCCATTAACTCGACCGTCGGTGTGGTCGGTTTGTTTGATGTGGCGACTCGAGTGGGTATTGAGCCCGTGCCGGAAGATTTCGGCCAGACACTGGGGTACTGGGGGCTGGGTCAAGGGCCTTATCTGGTGTTACCGGTCTTAGGGCCGTCATCGTTGCGAGACGGCACCGGACGAGCGGTGGATTTTTGGCAGAACCCGTTGCTCTACGTTGAACTTGAACCGGTGGAGCGGGGCGCAATTCTGGTCGTGGATGGGTTGCAGACACGCGCGGACCTGTTGTCGTCGGATGGACTGTTTTCCGGTGACACCTACCCGGTGATCCGTGAGGCCTATTTTTCGATGCGTGAGTTCCAGGTCAACGACGGTGAAGTGCACTCCGATGCTTTCATTGATGATGAAGACAGCGAAGAAGGCTACGTCGATGAAGGGTTCATCGACGAAAGTTTCTAGCTGATAGCGCTGTCAGACTAACGGCTTTGCCTAGTCGAGACCGCGTATTTCGACACCATGACGGTATTGATTGCCATCGGCGTCGCAGCGCACCACTTCAGCCTGAGCGTCCAGTGACGATAACTGCTCATTAGGTGATTCAATCACCACGCGTATCTGGCTGCCCAGAGCGAGTGGTTGATCCATCACCAGGCTCATTCCCACTGCACTGAAATCCTGACATAGAGCGGTTAATGGTGCGCTTTCCCCCTCTACGTAGATCTGTGCCTGCGCATTCATTCGCATGCGAATGAAGTCCCTTTTCTCATCGTAATCTCTATCCGCTGTGCTCATGCTCACCTCGTCTGGCCGATGGCGGACGGAGGTCTATTGCTTTCCAGACCTCGCCCCGTTAAGTTGCCTCCATCTCGCAGTGGAAGTCAACCAGATGCCAATCACCGACGCCAAACTGCTGGTCGTGGACGATGACCAGGCGGTACGCGATTCCATCGTCGCCTACCTGGAAGACAGCGGTTACAGCGTACTTGAAGCCGAAACCGGCGAAGCCGCCCTGGCTTTGTTTGAGCAAGAAGCCCTTGATTTAGTGATTTGCGATATCCGCATGCCGGTGATGGATGGCTTGACGCTGTTGCGTCGCATTATGGAAGTCACCGATGAAGTGCCGGTCATTGTCGTTTCAGGCGCTGGAGTCATGTCCGATGTGGTCGATGCACTGCGTTTAGGCGCCAGTGATTACCTGATGAAACCCATTGTTGATCTGGGCGTGCTTGAACATTCTGTAGAGCGCGCGTTAGAGCGGTCGTTGCTGGTGCGAGAGAATTATCGGTATCGGGTTGAGCTGGAAGCGCGCAATCAGGAACTGCAAAACCACGTGGATCGGCTCAAGCTGGATTTGCAGGCCGGTCGCGCTGTGCAGCAGCGGTTGCTGCCTGAGCAACCGTTGGAGCGAGGCGGTTATCGCATCAATCACCGTATGGTGCCATCAAGCTACCTCAGTGGTGACCTGGTGGATTACTTCCCGGTGCCGAATGATCAGGTGGTGTTTTATGTCGCGGATGTCTCTGGTCACGGTGCCAGTTCCGCGCTGATCACCTTGCTGATCAAAAACCAGATTGACCGACTGCGCGATGAAATTGACAACGGCACGTCAAACGTCGTGCTCAACCCGCCAGACGTGTTAACGCTGATTAATCAGGAGCTGTTGAAAACCCAGACTGGCAAACACGCCACGGTGTTCTATGGCGTTCTCGACACTGCCTCTGCTCAGCTCAGATATGCCTCCGCCGCACATTTTCCAGCGCCGGTGTTGAGCATTGCCCAGTCAGTGCGCGCTTTGGAGCCTGAAAATCTTGCCGTTGGCTTGTTTGAGGATGTCGACTTTAACGGGCGGGAATTGTCGCTGGAGGCTTTCGAACGCTTGTCGGTGATGTCCGATGGTCTGTTGGAGTTGCTTGACGATCGCAGTTTACAAGAAAAGGAAGCGCACTTACTTGAGTTGGGTGCAGACCCGTCCCATACTATGCTCCAATTTCTGGCGCAGATGACCGAAAGGGGTAATACCCAGGCTGTGCCGGATGACATCACAGTGTTAACGGTCGAAAAGATTGCTTAGGTCGTATCCTCAATGAGTACCGGTCGAGTTTTGATGGCGAACAAAGCAGGCGCCTATGTCATTAAGCTGACAGGCGATGTCCGGATGACGCTCTGTACTACGCTCGACAGCTGCCTGTATCGAATGGTCGACGACCCGGTGTTTCAGTCTGTGACCGTTGATGTCACCGAAGCTGAAGGCATCGATAGTACCAGCCTTGGCATGTTGGCCAAGGTTTCCCGTCTTGCCACTCCGGCCATGGGCCGAGTACCCACACTGGTTTCCACGCGCGCTGACATTACCCGGTTGATTGAAACCATGGGGTTTCGTGATCGTGTGTTTGCCATTGTTTCCCGACCTGAATCGTCTGCTCAATCGTCCCTTGATGAGCAACCGGCGTTGCCCGTTAATGAAGGTGACGCTCGTGATCGGGTATTGGAAGCCCATAAAATTCTGATGTCGTTAAACGACCACAACCGCCAGACATTCAAGGAGCTGGTGGAGTGTATCGAGAATCAGGCACGGCATTGAGCCCAGCCCTGATCGCAAGGAGAAAACGTGTCCAATACCCCTTTATCGCCCCAGCGCATTGCCGTTCTGGGCGGTGGTAGCTTTGGTACGGCGGTGGCTAATATCGCCGCTACAAACGGTCATCATGTTCGGTTATGGATGCGCAGTGAAAAGCAGGCTGAAGACATCCGTACTCAAGGCGAAAACAGCCGTTATCTGCCTGGCTACAAGCTCTCCGAGCGATTGCAGCCGGAACTGGATTTGGCGGCCGCTGTCAGTGACGCCGATTACGTCTTTGTTGCTGTGCCCTCCAAAGCCTTTCGATCGGTTACCGAACAAGCCATTCCTCTGTTGCCTGCTCACACCGCGCTGATCAGCCTGACCAAAGGCATTGAGCCAGGCAGTTTCAAATTGATGAGTCAGATCTTGCATGACTTGGCGCCCAGTCATGAAACCGGAGTCATCAGCGGACCGAACCTGGCAAAGGAAATCGCTCAGCATCAAATCTCTGCCACCGTCATTGCCTCCTACAGCCAGGCGCTGCGGCAAAACGTTCAGCAGTTATTGAGCAGCCAGCATTTCAGGGTTTATGGCAACCCGGATATTTATGGTGTCGAACTGGCTGGCGCATTAAAGAATATCTACGCCATCATCACTGGTCTGGCCGTCGCGTTAGGTATGGCTGAAAACACCCGCGCCGCCATCATTACCCGGGCATTGGCTGAGATGTCACGCTTTGCGGTACGTTTGGGTGCCAACCCTATGACGTTTCTTGGTCTGGCCGGGGTGGGTGATTTAATCGTGACTTGTAGCTCTGAGTTGAGCCGCAATTACCGGGTAGGGTATTACATTGGTGAAGGCGATTCGTTGAAGCAGGCGATCAAACGCGTTGGTGAAACGGCCGAAGGCATTAATACTTTGCGCATGGTGCACGAAAAAGCCGCTGAGATGGGGGTCTATATGCCCTTGGTCGGCGGTCTCTATGCCATCATTTATGAAGATAAGCCGATTCGGGAAGTGTCGGGCCAGTTAATGTCAGGCGACTTGGCACAGGACGTTGAGTTTATGGGGGCAGGGATCTGATGGAAGCAAACAGGCGGGAACGCAGTGAACACCAATTATTACGACTGGTGTTTATGGTCATATTTGGTGTGGTGTTACGGCTCAGCGTGATCTTAACCTTCTTGCTGGCGGCGGTGCAGTGGATTTGGCGCTGGTTTCAGAGTGAAGAAAACGAGCGCCTGCGTGGCTTTTGTTTGGCACTGGGGCGGTATCAACATCAGGTACTCGACTATCTGCTGTTCAACACGGAAGCCAAACCCTTTCCTTTTGCCGACTGGCCGGCGGATGAGTCAGGCTGGGAAGACTGAACATGCGTTTGATGTTGTTGCGTCATGGTCAGGCGCAAGCCAGTGCACCAAGGGATGAACAGCGACGATTGGTCCCTGCCGGTGAAGTCGCGATTTTGCGGCAAAGACAATGGTTGGATCCGTCCGTCAGTGCGTTCTACTGCAGCCCTTATCAGCGGGCTCGGGAATCCGCCGAACTCATTCGACCCACCCTGGGTGATAGAGCACCCATCATCGACGACCGTCTGACACCAGACCAATCCATTGACGGCGCTCTGGACTTGTTGCGGTCGGCCGAAGGCGAATCCATTTTGTTGGTGGCGCATAATCCACTGCTGTCTCACCTAGCCGGTGTTCTAAGCGGTGATCCTTATGGCGTATCACTGCCAACAGCCGGGCTGGTGTGTCTTGAAGCGGATGGCTGGTTTCCAGGCAGCGCCCAATTATTGTGGCAAAAATAAACCATAAGGGTTTATTTTTTGCCATTATTCAAACGAATTTTGCCATTATTCAAACGACTGTTTGAATGACCGTTCGGCCTGAACTAGATTGTAGAGTCCCGATGTTGCTGTTCAGGTTCCCTCATGAAACCGCTGATCCATTTTGCCCACGCTAATGGTTTCCCGTCCGCCAGTTACCATGCCTTGTTCGATGCATTGTCGACGGACTATGACGTCTGCCAGTTGCCGTTGTCTGGGCACCACCCGGACTATCCGGTTACCGATAACTGGCCCTTTCTGAAACAGCAGCTGATCGACAGTATTGAAGCCCAGTGCGACCGGCCGGTGATTGGGGTGGGGCACTCGCTCGGCGGCGGCCTGACGATGATGGCTGCCCGAGAGCGTCCGGACCTGTTTGAATCCATCATTTTGCTGGATGTCCCCTTGTTCAGTTGCCTGGAAAGCTTGTTGGTGCGTGCGGTCAAACACTTTGGGCTGGTCGATGCGGTTACCCCGGCGGGCCGTTCCAAACGTCGCCGGACCCAGTGGCCGGATGCACAAACCGCGCTCGACTATTTCCGCACCCGTGGCTTATTCCAACGGTTCGACGAGCGCTGTCTGCGTGACTACGTCGACAGTGCCATTCGTCCTTCCCACGATGGCGGCGTGGAACTCGCCTATGAACTGGAGGTCGAACTGGCCATTTTCCGCAGCATGCCTCACACCCTGGCGGTGCGCGCTGGTCAATTGGCGATGCCTGCTGGCATTGTGGTGGGACGCGATACCGATACGGTGCGTAAAAGCCAGTATTTGCGTATGAAACGGCGGCTCGGCTTTGTGGGTGAGCGCATCGAAGGCACGCACATGTTTCCACTGGAGTACCCAGAGCAAACCGCGGCGGCGATCAGTCGGCAATGGCTGCAGATGCAGCAAGCGCAGCAACAGGTCAGTTAATCAATGCGTGAATTCAGTGCACTAAACGGACGCATTCAAGGCGTTCGCTGGGGGAAAGGGCGGCCGGTATTGGCGTTTCACGGCTTGCTGGATAACGCCATGAGCTTTCAGCCGCTGGCGCAGCATTTGGTGGATTGGGAAATCTGGGCGATCGATTTGCCCGGTCACGGCCGTTCGGCCGCACTGCCCGGCAGTGGCGGCTGGAGTCTGCCCGATTGGTTGCCCGTACTGGGTGACCTGTTGGATGACTTGGGCTGGCCAGAATATGACATTCTCGGTCACTCATTGGGTGGCATTCTCAGCCAAATGCTGGCGACGCTGGACGCGCGTATCCAGCGTCTATGGTCGCTCGATGCGCTCGGGCCAATCACCGACAGCGATGCAGGGAATCTGGATCGCTTGCAGCGGATTTATGATCGACGCCTGAAGCCTGCCAGCCGGCGCCGTCATTACGCGCATCCAGATTTGCTCTGGCAGGCTCGGACAGCAGGGCGGTTTCCGTTGTCCGAACCTTCGGCACGTTTGTTAAGTCGACGTGGTGTGGGGCTCGATGCCGAGGGTTGGTTTTTTAATTACGACCGGCGTCTGCGCCAGGAAAATAACTGGCGTTTGAGCGAAGATCAGGTATTGGCGATGTTGCAACGACTGCCATGTCCCTTGCATCTGGCGGTGTTCGCGGACAGCCCTTTGGGTGATGAAGCACGGCTGACTGCTCGTAAAGAGGCTGTGCCGGAACTGCATCTGACGACGTTCGCAGGTGGCCACCACGCTCATATGGAAACGCCCGAGCCGATTGCTCAGTGGCTGCAATCGACAGACAACACCTAGGTCTCGGGTGCGCGAATATTCAGGTATACTGCGGCCTCGTTTTTTCAGGGCTTAGTTAACGGCATGTCTCAGTTCGCCTTTGCATTTGATGATTCCGATCTGCAGCAGCGTTGCCGGCAGCAGTTGACGCAACTGGCCGATTGGGTGCGTTTTGGCGCCAGCCAGATGGCGCGCCATGAGGTGTTTCATGGGCAGGGCTTTGAGACGGCTTGGGATGAGTCGCTGTTCCTGTGTCTGCGGGCACTGCAATTGGATTGGGATCTACCCGCCGCCGCCCTGGCAACCCGGTTGCTGGAAGAGGAGCGAGCGCAGTTGTGGCACCTGTTGCAGCAGCGTTGTGATGCTAAGGTGCCGACGGCCTATCTGCTGCAGGAAGCCTGGTTTTGCGGCGAACCTTTTAAAGTCACTCCCGATGTATTGATTCCTCGCTCTCCCATTGCTGAATTGATTGAAACCGGTTTTGAACCCTGGTTAACGCAGGCACCGCAACGCGTACTGGATTTGTGCACCGGCAGTGGTTGCATCGGTATTGCCGCGGCTCGTCTGTTTCCGGACGCTCAGGTGGATCTGAGTGACCTCAGTGAAGCGGCCGTCGCCGTCGCGGTGGAAAACGTGGCCGCCAAAGATCTGGGCTGGCAAGTCGATGTTTACCAAGGTGACTTGTTCGAAAGTCTGGGCGATGCGCACTACGATTTAATCATCGCCAATCCGCCGTATGTTGACGCTGAAGACATCGATACCATGCCCGCCGAATTTCATCACGAACCCAGGCTGGGATTGGCTTCAGGTGACGATGGACTGGACCTGGTGCGCCGCCTGCTGAGCGAAGCGGCCAACCATTTGAGCGACGACGGTCTTTTGGTCTGTGAAGTGGGCAACAGCGCGGGTGCGCTGATGGAAGCCTATCCCGACTTGCCGTTGGACTGGCCAGAGTTCAGTCAGGGCGGGCTCGGCGTCTTTATTGTTCGTGCGCAGGATTTACGCAGGCATTTTGCTCAGGTTTAATCCCTCTACTTAATCGGTTATCCGACTCAACACGGCTACGGAATTCAGGATGTCAGGCAACAGCTTCGGAACAATCTTTACCGTCACCACCTTTGGTGAAAGTCACGGCCCGGCACTGGGCGCTATTGTCGATGGCTGCCCGCCGGGAATGACGCTGTCAGAAGCGGATTTGCAGGGCGACCTGGATCGTCGTAAACCCGGTACCAGCAAGTACACGACTCAGCGTCGCGAAGCCGATGAAGTGCGTATTTTGTCGGGGGTTTTCGAAGGCAAAACCACCGGTACGCCGATTGGCTTGTTGATCGAAAACACCAATCAGCGCAGTAAAGATTATTCGGACATCATGAACACCTATCGGCCCGCTCACGCTGATTACGGTTACGATCAGAAATACGGTTTCCGTGATTATCGCGGTGGTGGCCGCAGCTCGGCGCGTGAAACCGCCATGCGCGTTGCGGCTGGCGGTATTGCCAAGCGTTATCTTGCCACCCAGGGCATTCATATTCAGGGTTGGCTCAGTCAGATGGGACCGATAACCTTGGATTTTAAAGAGGCATCGGCCATCGAGCAGAACCCGTTTTTCAGCGCCGATCCCGATAAAGTGGCTCAGCTCGAAGAACACATTGTGCAATTACGCAAAGCCGGCGATTCCGTTGGCGCGCGTGTCAGTGTGCGTGCCACGGGTTTGATACCGGGGCTGGGTGAGCCGATTTTTGATCGCCTGGATGCCGATCTTGCCAAGGCGCTGATGAGCATTAATGCGGTAAAAGGCGTGGAAATTGGCGACGGTTTTGACGTTGTCGATCAGCGCGGCAGTGAGCATCGCGATGAATTAAGTCCGCAGGGATTTTTGTCCAATCACGCCGGCGGCATTGTCGGTGGTATAACCACCGGCCAGGCGATTGAAGCGCACATTGCGCTGAAACCGACCTCCAGTATCACCATTCCCGGTCGCAGCATTACCCGCCAGGGTGAAGCGACTGAGATGATCACCAAAGGGCGTCACGATCCTTGTGTCGGCATTCGTGCCGTGCCCATTGCCGAAGCCATGCTGGCGCTGGTGTTGATGGATCACTGGTTGCGTCATCGCGCGCAAAACGCAGAAGTCACTCCTCCGATACCACCGATTCCTGGCACTGTAGAATAAGTCGATCAGCGCATTTACAGCGCTCGCGTTTCATGCCAATTTGACGGAATCCTTCGCGCAAAGAGGAGATAATAAGAATGCGAAGCTTCCGTTGGCCGGCCGTGTTTCTGGCGGTCCTCTTGCCAGTGCTGGCCCAGGCGGACGTGGTCCGTCATCAGTTCACCCGTAATGTCGTTGAGCGCGAACCGGTCGATCGACTGAACAGCGCCACCAACATCAACCCCTTGTATTACTTCACCGAACTGGAAGACATGACCGGTACTACCGTCGTGCATCGTTGGCGGTTGAATAATCGCCTGATGGCCGAAGTGCGTTTCGACGTTCAGGGCCCACGCTGGCGGGTGTATTCGAGCAAAGAAATGTTGCCCGACTGGGATGGCATCTGGAAGCTGGAAGTGCTCGATGGCGATGGCAATTTGCTCGCCACCGACACCATCAGTGTGTTGATCGACTGAGTCGTTCGCCGGTAATGGTCAGCGTTATGTCGGCAATCCAATCAATATCATTTAATAACCGCAGGCAGTGCTGACGCGCTGCCTGACGTTGCTGATCATTGGCAAAACGCAGTTCTAATTGAGCGCGTTGTTGATGGTAGTGAATGATTAAACGATCGTAATCGCGAACATCGTATTCGGCCAATAAGCGCTCGACTGCAGGACGAAGCGGCGCCAGTGGACGCACCTGACTGTCATCGGGGTCGGGTTCGTGATCGATATGCAAGGTGACATCAGCGATGTCGTCGTATTGTTGTTTGAGCGTGGTTAACGCCCATTCATTAATCTGGTGGCCTTCGGAGACCGAAATACGACTGTCGACTCTCAGGTGTGCATCGACGAACAGGTCGGGTCCCATGCGTCGCGTGCGCAGCAAATGCACATCGCGCACACCGGGTATGGTTGCCAGGGTTGTTGCCAGAGCATCCTGGCGGTCGTGATCGACGCCTTGATCAACCAGTTGCTGAATCGCCTGCCAGGCCAGACGAATCCCCATCCAGCCAATCATGACGGCCACAATGAGCGCCGCGATGATTTCCAGCGCGGGGAAACCCGCCAGCGTGGCCAACAAACCGATTAAAACAACCACCGACGACAGACTGTCTGAGCGGGCGTGCCAGGCATTGGCTTCGATCAATGCCGAGCGGGCCAGGCGGGCCTGGCGAATGGCGTATTGGAAATAGCCTTCTTTCAGTGCAATGGCGATCACGACGGTGGCCAAGCCAAGCAGGCTGGGCATCGGACGTGTGTCTGAAAACAGCAGTTCCACGGTTTCGATGGCAATACCTAGCGCCACGGTAAGCAGCAGAGCGCCCAGCATCACGGTACCGAGCGTTTCGAAGCGAGCGTGGCCATAGGGGTGGTCGCTGTCCGGACGCTGGCGGGCGATGCGTGCCAGTAGAATGATCGGTAAGTCTGCCAGCAGGTCGGACAGGCTGTGCATGGCGTCGGCAATCAGCGCCGGCGATGCAATCATCCAGCCCACCGTCAGTTTGATGACAAAGGCGAGACCATCCACCACCACCGCCCAGGCATTGGTTCGCTGGATACGCTGATGACGATCCTGTTCGGTACTGTTGGCGGTCTCAGTTTGGCTCACAAGGCGCCTCGATAGGCTGGGTCGGCGGGTGGAATCAAATCGCCATCGTCGTCCAATTCAGGGTAGGGCAGTCCATGGCGATCGCAATAGGCCGCCATTTTTGGCTGCGCCCAGCGAAATAAGGTGGCGTGATAGCTCGAATCCTCAACGAAGGGGCGCTCATACAACCCCGCTTGACGACGTTGATGCATGGCTTCTTCCAGAATGATTGCTGCCGCCACGCTGACATTATAGCTTTCCACCATGCCGACCATCGGAATGGTCAGATGTTCATCTGCGGCCTCGGCAGCGGCATCACTCAAACCGCGTTTTTCAGCGCCCATAATCAGCGCGAACGGCTGCCGGTAATCCACCTCGCGATAGTTGCGCGCTCGCGGTGACCAATGTGCCGCATAGAGCTTGAAGCCGCGCCCGCGGGCCGCGGCCATGGCGTGTTCAATAGTCTCGTGCACTCTCGCGGCCACAAAGCGTCCACTGCCACCGGCGGTGTTGTGATACACCAGCCGACCGCGAATCGGTTGCACCATATGGATTTCCGGAATGCCAACGGCGTCGGCGGTACGCAAAATGGCGGAGATGTTTTGTGCCTTGTGGACCTGATCGGTCAGCACTGTCATATCGGGCTGACGATCGCGCAGCACCTGCTTGAATTTTTCGAAACGTGAACGACTCATGGTGTTCCAGGGTTTTCAGGACGGCGCTACTTTAACGGCCTTTTGGCAAAGCGCAAATCAGCGGGCGAGCGGCGATCCCGCCCGCTGTGGATCAATCGAGGTAGGGGTTGTGTTGTGGCAGCTCGATGGCCGAGGTAAAGCGGCTCAGTGACAGCTGTTCCCGGCTCAGGCTCAGATCGTTTTCATTCATCACCTGTTGGCCGAAGGAGTACATCACCTTCAAACCGTCTTCGCGAGTGCGCCGATCGTAATCCGCCTGAGCAGCGACAACCGTTTCATTGCGACCTTGCCAACCATCGACGCTGTTTTGACCGTGGCGCTGACGCAATAAATCGAGCGTTTTCGCTGGCGACATCACCAGTGCGCTGGCGTTATTGCCGCCAAAGCCTTTGGCATTGATCAGCGCCGCATCCATATCCGCGCCGCGCTCTCCCGCAGCTTTATGTTGCATCAGAATGTCCAGATTAGAACGATGTACATCGTCAGCAATGTGATCGATGGTACCGATGCCCGGTATATAACCTTCAGTCCAAACACCCAGTGCTGCAGCCAGACTGTCACCAGCGGCCGGCGCCTGAGTGTGGCCGAGGTAGGCTTTGATCGCGCTGATCGACCATTTCTGAATACCAAACGTCTTAGCGATTTCATTAAAGATGTGCGATTCGGTAACCCGGTTTTGCGGTGTGCCGGTGCCGTGGGCCATCACAAAGGTTCGCGCCAAGCCAGCGTCGCCCAGAATGGCGCGGGCCAGAGCGGTGGTTTTGGCCATGGTCACGTAGTTGCCAACGCCGGGACTGGAAATGGATTTTTTGTTGGCGTCCGCGTTAACGAAAACGTCGGCGACGGAACCGAAGATAGTGGCGCCACACTCCAGCGCCAGTGCATCGTCCATCAGCACCACAAACTGGCTGGATTCGGCGATGGTGAAACCGGCGTTAGCTGAAAACGGCCGGCAGGCACGGCGGTTATCCACCTGATCGCTGTTATCGAGTGCGCGTAATTGATCGTCCTCGGCCAACGCGCCCATGGTGCGGAAGCCTTCGATGATTTCCGGCACGATCGGCGCTTCGGAGTTGCCGACGATCGCTACCCGGCACTGGCCGGATTGAATGTCGGCCATACCCTGACGCAGGTTGTACAGGAAGGTCGCACAGGCACCGACGTTGGTGCCGGTATTGCCAACGCTGTTGATGATGTAGGAGTTGATAAAGTCTGCCGACATTTCCGGCAGCGACAACGGCAGCATTTTTGAGGTAATGCGCGAGCCGGTCATTGGCGACTGATACAGTCCGCGCAAGCCCGCCTGGTCCAACTGCGAATACGCCGAACCGGCATACACCGAAATCTGATCCGGACGCACACGCTCCAGAACGGACTGCCAATCCATGCCCATTGATTGAATGGCATCGGAGGCGCCATAAACCGCCATCTGCAGACCGCGCGGATGGTGGGTAGCGTTGTAGTAAGACGACGGATCAAAACCCGCGGGCAAGGAGCCAGCTGACGACACCTTGCTGCGGTAGCTGCCCGGCAGCAGCACGGCCATATCGCCATCGACATGAAGCTGCACGGTGTTGCCGTGTTCGCCGGTGACTGTCCAGCCGGCGGGCAGGGGGTCGGGCAACTGACGACGCGGCAATTCAAAGTTCATGCCGTCGGCATGACTCAGTTTGGCTTTGTTCTGAATCGGCACCTGGTCCGGATCGAAATGACTGGTGGCGTTGATGCGGCGGACCAGAGTGCCATCGAGCATCGCCTGTCGATCGTCGGTGCCCATCAGCGTCGCCAGATCTTGCCAGGTGGCGGCCATCCGACTGTCGTCGAGTGCGTCGTGTACCAGGCGACGATAGCTGTGGTGCATGGAGACGCGGCCAGCGGCGTTAATGCCGCCAAAGCCGACGATCAGAGGCAGTGCTTTCATGTTTTGTGGTCCGTCTGTCGATAGCTGGGCGAGGACTATAGAGACAGATGGTGATCGGTGTTATAACTATCTGGACGAAAAGCAATACAAAAAGGACAAGAGTGAAACTGGCCTTTGTCATCAGTCCGCAGTCGTTGCTCACCGGAATCGCCTTACCGGTGGAAATGTTTTACGCCGCCAGTCGTCATCGTGTGCGCCGCCGCTCAAACACACCCTTGTCCATTCAGTTGGTCGGTGAAACCTTGCAGCCGCAGCGCGCTGTTGGCGGTCTGAATGTCCAGGCCGACCACACCTTTGCTCAGGCCGATAAGGCCGACCTGGTGTTTGTCCCGCCCATGTGGGGCACGCCTTGGCCGGTGATCAGCCAGTCGCAGCCCATGCAGAGTTGGCTGGTGGAGCAATATCAGCAAGGCGCTCGTCTGGCGGCCACGGGAACCGGCGTCGGTCATCTGGCGCAGGCGGGGCTGCTCGATAGCCGAGTCGCCACGACGCACTGGTATTACCTGGATCGTTTCCGGCAGCGATATCCACAGGTTAATTTTGAAGGCCATCATTTTGTGACTCATGAGGACGGTTTGTATTGCGCCGGATCGATCAATGCTCAGACAGATTTGGTGCTGTTTTTAATCGAACAGACCTTTGGTGAAGAAGCGCTGGCGCTGGTGGAGCGTCAGTTTATGCACGAACTCAAGCGAACCTTCTCAACGCCGTATTATGAGCCGGGTGGCGCAGTGCATCACGATGAGGGGGTCAGTCTGGTGCAATCCTGGGTGCGTCAGCATCTGACCGATGACATTACACTGGCCAATCTGGCGGGATTGGTGGACCAATCCGCGCGTAATTTCAGTCGACGTTTTCAAGCGGCGACGGGCGAAAGTCCAATGGCTTATGTGCTGCGCTTGCGCCTGGACAGCGCGCGGGAATTGTTGCGTGACACCAATTTGACCGTGGCTGAAGTGGGCGAGGCTTGTGGTTTTAGAACCGCGGCTTACTTTGGTCGGGTATTTCGCGAGCGCCTGTCGATGACGCCCGGCGAGTACCGCAAGATGGTGCGTTCTAAGCTGTTTGCTGCGGGTTAAAGTTGCTGCTCTTTAGCCGCCTGGGCCTGGCGCTGGGCGATGGCTTCTTCTCGTGCTTTTTTCGCCTTGGCGGCTTTTTTGAACGGTCGCAACCAAACGATGATTTGCACGAAGGCGTTCAAGGTGGTGCCGGTGATGGCCAGGCCAGCAATCAGATCGCCGGGTTTGAACATCAGTACGATGCCGAACATCAAATACGCCAGAATGAGAAAGCTCAGCCAGCTGACCGAACCGGGCTGGGGTTTGTGCGCCACCGCAACGAAACAGAACAGCGGAATGGAACTGAACAGGCCAACCACAATACACGAAGCAATCCATTCACCCAGGGGCATGGATCCGTAGTCCGGACCGTATAAAAACGCGCCTGCGTAGAGGGCGATCATCAATAGCCAGTACGCCAGTTTGAGTTGGCGGTTCAAATTGATGGTGTTGTCTTTTTCAGCGGTTGCCATCGTCAAGCCTCAATGCCAGTTGTGCCAATCGTCGCCCTTGATGGCGCGCCAGGCGAAGAACTTCAGCGTCCGGTGTTTTGTGATCTGCTCCCGCCACCCAGGAACTGCCGTACGGCGTACCGCCTGCGCTGTGATTGTGCAGGGTGGCTTCGCTGAAGGGGACGCCGCTGATCAACATACCATGATGCAGCAGTGGCACCATCATCGACAGCAGCGTTGATTCCTGTCCGCCGTGTGGCGTACTGGTGCTGGTGAAGACACCCGCTGGCTTGCCGATTAATCGTCCGGAAACCCATTCGTTGGTGCTTTGTTCGAGAAAGTATTTCAAGCTTGCAGCCATGTTACCAAATCGGCCGGGTGAACCCAGGGCGAGACCAGCGCAATCGGCCAGATCGTCGAGTGTGCAATAGAGCGGGCCATCGTCGGGAATGTCGCTGGCCGGCGCTTCGTGATCGGCGCGTACCGCCGGGACAGTCCTTAGGCGCGATTCAATACCACTGACTTCATCCGCTCCGGCAGCAATGGCCTGTGCCAGCCGCGCCACACTGCCGTTGCGGCTGTAATAAAGCACCAGCAAATACGGCACGTCAGATCAGCTCCAGAATCTGTTCGGGCGGCCGACCAATGCGCGCGGATTTGCCATCGCTCAACAGCGGGCGCTCCAGCAGTTTCGGGTAGTCCGCCAATGCCTTGGCAATGGCGTCCGCATTGCTGTCGGGCGACAACCCTGAGGCGGCATAGTCGGCTTCTTTGGTGCGCACAAGGGCGCTGGCCGGGCCTTCTAGCTGAGCGATCAGGGTTTTAATTTCAGCCGCGCTCAGCGGTTCTTTCAGGTACAGGCGGGTCTGATACGCCACGCCTGCATCGTCCAGCAGCGCCATGGCCTGGCGCGATTTTGAACAGCGCGGGTTGTGATACAACGTGAGGGTGCTCATGGTGTTTCTCTCTTCTCGGAGTCGCCGCCGGGGCGCCATTCATAAAGACGCTCCAATTCGTTCTGGTGCCACATCTCCGCTTCCGGCCCTCGGTCGGTGCCTTGATAAACACCGAGGGTTTTCAGTTTGATAAAAAAGCCCGGGCGAGGAATGGGTTCATTGCCTTTTTGAATAACCAGTGCCGCTCGTTGAGGCCGGCCCAGCAACGCATCATCTTCCTGCACCGCTTCCAGCAGTTCCGCCAGTTTCTGGATCTGTTTAGGCGGCACTAATCCCAGAGCGTCAGCCAGGGGTTTGTACTGGATGGTCTCACGGCGCAGCCGCAGACCTTCCAGCAATTGCAACAAGGCGTTGGTATCACTCATGAAGGACGAACAGCGACCGGTTGCAGTGTGTATTGGCGCAACATCAGGGTGAAATCGGCCAGGGTTTCGCTGCCGTAGGCCTCGGCTTTTTCACACCAGTCCTTAAACGCGGCCGCCAATTCGTCGCGCGATCGGGTGCGCAGTGCCCAGATGGCGTTCAGCTCTTCTTTGAGGCTGTGCAGCTTGTGCAGCTCTGGATGCTTGTCGAAAAACTCGGTCATCCACTGACGGCGCGATTCGTCCCATTGCTCCTGGTTTTGTGACAACCACGCAGACAGACGACGATAATGCTGACCGGCGCTGAGGCGAATGCCCGCGTCTTCGCGAACGGCCTTGCGCAGAACCCGGCGATGGAATTGAGCCATGACGCGAAATCGATCGTTCGCGGCCGCGACGGCGGTATCTGCATCGATCATCGATTTGCCGTCGTGACGGAAGACCAGTGGGCCACGGCGGATTTTGCTGGCCAGACCCAACGCCTTGAACAAACGAATGTAGGCCCAGCCCAAATCAAATTCATACCAACGTGACGACAGCTTGGCCGAATTGGGATAGGTGTGGTGATTGTTGTGCAGCTCTTCGCCACCGATCACGATGCCCCAGGGCACCAGGTTACGCGCTGCATCGGGCGACTCGTAATTGCGGTAACCCCAAAAATGCGCCACGCCGTTAATCACACCAGCGGCCCAGAACGGAATCCACAACATCTGAATGGCCCAGATGGATAAACCAATGGGACCGAACAAGGAGATATTAATCACCGCCATCAAGGCGATGCCGGCCCAGTTACCGATCTTGTGGCTGTACAGATGACGCTCAATCCAATCGTCCGGCGTACCGTTGCCGTAGCGCTTCAGCGTTGGTTCGTTGGCCGCCTCTTTGTACAATTCGGCGCCTTGCCAGAGAACTTTGCGCAGACCGAGAATCTGCGGGCTGTGCGGATCATCCTCGGTCTCGCAGCTGGCGTGATGCCGACGATGAATGGCGGTCCATTCTTTGGTGATGATGGCGGTGGTCAGCCACAACCAAAAACGGAAAAAATGGGCCAGAACTGGATGAAGATCCAGCGCGCGATGGGCGCTGTGGCGGTGCAGATAAACGGTTACAGAAACGATAGTCAGGTGCGTCAGTACCAGGGTGTAGAGCACAGGATGCCACCACTGCCACTGCAGAAGACCGGTTGCCAGCGTCATTGATTGTAGGTCCACAGGAATTGAAGCAGGCAGTATAGGCAAGGGATGCCAACGGGTGAAGCTGTGTATTGCTCTGTGGTCTAAACTGGCGGTCATCGCAAGGTAAAGAAGCTGAAAGCTGGCTGGTCGGTGGCCCCTTGCCCTCTCTACTATTTGTTGACGCCAAATTGACAGACCCGGCGCCGGCACGCTTGCGTTGACGCTCTAACAGTAAGGACCTGAGGTTCGATGAAATCGCTAGTCGCAGTATTGCTGATGATGGTGGCCAGTCTGGCTCAGGCAACCGATTTTCTGCCGGTGGATGACGCCTTTCAGCTGACGGTCGAGCGTCAGGGCGAATCGCTGCGACTGCATTGGCAGATTGCCGATGATTATTATTTGTATCGCGATCAGCACCGCGTCCTGCCGAGCGACGGTGCTGAACTGGGCTCAGTGCAGTTGTCACCCGGTGCGGTGGAAAAATACGATCCCACTTTCGATCAGCAGATGGTGGTCTACTACAACAGCATGACCGCTGTTTATCCGGTGCAAAACGACGGCGGCGAGATTGAAGTGGTCTATCAGGGCTGTGCGGATGCCGGCTTGTGTTATCCACCGCAAAAGCGGCGTTTCGATTTAAACGGCGTCGCTCTGGTCAATGCTGAGTCAGGCATGGGTGGTTTTTCCTCGTTCAACGACTCCGCGATCCTTGAACTGTCTGCTAACAACGCCAGCGGCTCTGAGTTGGCAACGATTACGCTGGCCAGCGCACTGGTGTTCGCCTTGCTCGGTGGTTTGATTCTTAACCTAATGCCCTGTGTGTTTCCGGTGTTGTCGTTAAAAGCGCTGCAGCTGGTGCAGCACCGTGCTGAACCCGGTCCGGACGAAACCAGCCACAGTGCCATCGTTCATGGCTGGCTTTACACCGCCGGCGTGGTGATCAGTTTCGTGCTGGTCGCGATGGTTTTGTTGGTATTGCGTTCTCTCGGTGCCTGGGTCGGTTGGGGTTTCCAATTGCAATCGCCCGGTTTTGTGGCGTCGCTGGTGGTTCTGTTTTTTGTGCTGGCTCTGGCGATGAGTGGGTTTGTAGAAATCGCCGGTCGCTGGATGGGCGCGGGTCAAAGCTTGGCCACGCGTGCTGGCTGGAGTGGCAGTTTCTTTACCGGCGTGTTGGCAACTCTCGTGGCAACTCCCTGTACAGCGCCTTTTATGGGCGCCGCCATCGGTTACGCCGTTACCCAACCGGCGGCGATTGGTTTGACCCTCTTCGCGGTGATGGGGCTGGGGTTGGCATTGCCGATTCTGGTGCTGACCTACCTGCCAAATCTCGGTCGATTTTTACCCCGACCCGGTGCCTGGATGGTGACGTTTCGTCAGCTGATGGCGTTCCCATTATTCGCCACCGTCATATGGTTGTTGTGGATTTTGGTTGAGCTGACGGAACCAGTCGTCATCATGACCGCCGGATTGGGTTTGCTGTTGTTGGTTCTGGTGTTGTGGGCTCATCGCTGGGCAGTGCGCATTACCGGTGCACCCTTATGGTTGCTGCGTGGCGCTCAGATTGTGGTGACGCTCTGCGCGTTGTCGTTGGTGTTTACCGCGCCTCAACCGGATGAGCAATGGCAACCCTATGATGCGGCCACCTTGCAACGCTACCAGGCGAATGGCACAGCGGTTTTCCTCGATGTCACAGCCGCCTGGTGTATTACTTGCAAAGCCAACGAATCGGTCGCCTTGTCGGGCGATGCCTTTGATCGCTTGGTACAGCGCACGGGCGTTCAACTGATGCGAGCCGACTGGACACGGCCGTCGCCCGAAGTGGATGCATTGATTGAGCGTTTCGGCCGCAACGGTGTGCCCTTGTATGTTGTGTATCCTGCGAATGGCGATGCACCGCGATTGTTGCCGCAGATTCTGACACCCAGTGCGGTCGCAGCGGCGTTTGAGTCACTCTAGTCGGCAAGTTGCTTCGGCGGCTGCTAGCATCATTGTGATGCAGGTAAAGCTTGCTAAGTGATTGATCAGACTGTTAAACATGCCCTGGAACGGGCCAATCCCATTGCAGGAGTAGGTTGTTAGCGCGGATGTTGTTGCCAGGTATTTTGGACATAGAAGCGTCCGGTTTCGGCCGGGGCAGTTACCCCATCGAAGTCGGCGTCGCCACGGAGCAGGGCGAAGAATACGCCTGGCTGGTTGTGCCGGAGCCAGATTGGTTGCATTGGGATGACGGTGCTGAAGCGATTCACGGTATTAGCCGTGATCTGTTGTCGAGTGAGGGTGTTTCGGTAGCGCTGGTTGCTGATCAGTTGAACGAGCTGCTCGAAGGTCAGATTCTGTACAGCGATGGCTGGGGTTTTGATTCTGGTTGGTTGGCGCTGTTGTATTACAGCGCCCGCAAAACAATGACGTTTCGTTTGGAAACTTTGCCACGCATTCTCAGCGAATTTCAGTTATCGGTCTGGGATGACACCAAACACCGGATACGCACCGAGCAGGGCTTGAGTCATCATCGTGCCGGCGTCGATGCCAAGGTGTTGCAGATGACCTATGAAGCAACGAGCTTACTCGAGCATCAACAGCAATTGCGCGGCCCGGGTTGATATTCAGACGTTGCCGCCCATTTTGGCAACGGGCTCTGTTAGCCCACCTTTGTTACTCTTATTGAGGTTAATCATGTCTGTCGCCGAACGCATTGAATCCAAACTGGCGGAATTGTCGCCATCCCATCTGCTGATCGAAAACGAAAGCCATCGCCATTCGGTTCCGGAAAACAGCGAAACGCATTTTCGTCTGGAAATCGTCAGTGATCGGTTCGATGGTTTGCGCTCGGTTAAGCGGCATCAATTGGTCTATGGGCTTTTGCAAGACGAGCTGAGTGGGCCGGTGCATGCGTTGGCGATTCATGCTTATGCGCCACAAGAGTGGGCAGGTCAGGCACCGGCCTCTCCGGATTGCCGGGGTGGCAACAAACTCTGAGTTATTTCACCGGTGCTTGCAGCAGCAAGTAGAGATCGGTCAGTACTTCAGGCAGGTCGTCGACCATCTGGCGAATCAATTTGGGTTGACGGTAAATCGGTTGGTAGTCGGCTTCATCGGCAAACAAACCGGAAGCCACTTCGATGGGCAAAAGCAGAGTGGCCAAACTGTCTTCCTGGTCACTTGCAAAATGCTCTGGCTCGGTAAAGACCACTTCCATAAACGCCTCAGCCCAAAACTGCTGCGGAGAATCCTGCCAGTCGGCGGTGGGTTCGAACGTTAAGGCAATGCCGTCGTCAGCATAGAGTTCGGTGGCAATCTGTTGATGCAGTTGCACGCACTGATCAGCAAACCATTGGGCCTCTGCATCGGGCAGGTCGTGCAGCGATTGGTCAATCGCGCTGGCCAACCATTCGTCAGACAACGGCTGGGCACTGATGGCTAACGCAGTCAGATAACCGTGCAGGCCGTGAATGTCCAAGCAATCGTCGGCGCGTTGGTCGTCTTCCAGCCAGTCGGCCAGTTGGTCCAGATCAAGATCAGTCATGGTTTTATCCTTGGTATCCTGGCGGCGATTATAGCGGTCATGGCGGCGTGTGAACATTGCAGCGACGTCGCTAATGCCTTGATCACAAACGGTTTCCATGCTGCCGAGGGGTCGGTACAATGCCCGCCGACTCCCTGTAGTTCAACTGGATAGAACGAGGCCCTCCTAAGGCCTAAATCCTGGTTCGAGTCCAGGCGGGGAGGCCAAAAACACCCAAACCACACCAACAACAAGAGCAGCGGGAGGTGTCACGGATGTCAGAAACACTGGCCATTATTGGCGGTACCGGTTTGACGCAGTTACCGGGACTGACAATTTCCAAAGCACACGATGTGCAAACACCTTTCGGCAGTCCTTCGGCGCCGGTATTAGAGGGCGAAATGGACGGATATCGAGTGTTGTTTTTGGCGCGCCATGGACACCCTCATCGTATTCCGCCCCATCAGGTGAATTACCGTGCCAACCTATGGGCGCTGCAAACGTTGTATGCCACTGACGTGATTGCTGTTACCGCCGTCGGCGGCATTACCCGCAATATGTCGACCGGCTCGCTGGTGGTGCCGATGCAGGTGATCGATTATACCCACAGTCGTGAATCGACCATTTTTGAAGGCGAATTAGCCAGCGTCACACACGTCGATTTCAGCTACCCCTACACCGAATCGTTGCGTCAATTGTTATTGCAATCGGCCAAAGGTGCTAACGAAGCGGTGATTAATGGAGGGGTATATGGCGCTACTCAGGGACCCCGTTTGGAAACCGCTGCCGAAATTTTCCGTATGGAACAGGATGGCTGCGATATCGTCGGTATGACCGGAATGCCTGAAGCTGTCCTGGCGCGCGAACTCAAGTTGCGTTATGCCGGGTTATCCTTGGTGGTGAATCCAGCGGCGGGTAAAGGCGAAGGTGTGATTACCATTAAGCAGATCGATGAAAATCTGGCCGATGGTATGGAACGGGTTAAACGCATTTTGCATGTTGCGGTCGATCGGTTTTACGGATCTTGATCAGCCAGTTATTCGCATAAAAAAGGTCGGCATTGCCGACCTTTTTTATTGGGCTGAATCCAATGATGATTACCGGTCTATGGGGGTAATCAGGATCAGCATGCCGAATTCCGGATTGTCTAAATAATGCAAATCACCGCTGCGCATACGACGACGCTGTTGCAGGCTGATGCTGTCAGTAGCGACAAAAAAGCGGTCGCTATTGGTTTGCCGGGATAGCTCACTTTGAAACACCGGTGCGCCTTGGTTTAACGATAAACCGGGGAAGGGCGCACTTGCTTCATTTTCCAGGCTGTCATCAATCAGACGAAAAGGGTTGTCTGTCTGGGTGTAGTGAATGAGCTGCAGGTCAGTTGTGAGGTGGAAATACCGTTCAACATACAACTCCAAATAGCCTTGCAGCTCAGGTTGCTGACCGTAGCTGTTGCCACCGCTGATGCGCAGCAACTCGACATCGTCGCGACCTGGCACCGGCTGTACCCAGGCTTGATGAAATAACAGTCGATAGCCATCACGACGGTTCATGGCCTCAATTTCTTCCGCCAATTGATACTCGGATTCGCCGAGTAAACGAAAAGGCGTCAGTTCGTTGAGGTCACCATCGAGAACGGTCCGTTCTGGACCATAGGTAATCTCATGACTTTCTAACGGTTCGGCGTCCGGGTCTTCTTCCTCTTGCTCCTCACGATCAAAGCGCAGCGTGTTGGGCAGTTCAATGCGAAAGGGACGCTCAGCCAGGGTGGGATAGGTTGGCCATTGCTCCGGGCTGTCGGTCTCACGGTCGGGATTCTCGAACACCAGAATTTCAACCTGATACCAGCGTTCCTCATCGGATTCGGCCAGCGCCAGCGTCGTTATCAGTGTCAACGTCAATGCCAGGACGGCATGTTTGAATGTCATCAGGGGTCTCATCCGGGTTGGCTGGTGATCAGTGTGAGGATTTCTTCGACGGTGTCAAACCGCTGTTCGGGTGTCTCACAGTCCGCATTGAAACGCAGCTGAGTCCCATTTTTCAGCTTGAAACGGTGAGGCTGTGACTGAATCAATTGCACCAGACGGAACGGATCAATGACGGTGTCTTTGGCGAAGTCGATAAAACCGCCGCTGGGGCCAACATCGAAGCGCTCAATACCCAGTGGTTCCAGGCGCAGACGAACCGATGTTTGACGGAACAAATTGCGCACCGCATCTGGCAATAAGCCAAAGCGGTCGATCATTTCCACCTGCAGTTCATCCAGCTCGTCGGCATCGGCCGCAGAGGCGATGCGCTTGTAGAGCGACAGTCGCGTATTGATATCGGGAATGTAATCGTCCGGAATCAGTGCCGGAATGCGCAAGTTCAAGTCGACACCGCCACGTTCGGCCACTTCGGGCGAGAAGGTTTCACCCGCTTGAATGGCTTTGACGGCACGATTCAACATGTCCAGGTAGAGAGAGAAGCCAATGCCTTCAATATGGCCGCTTTGCTCATCACCGAGCAATTCACCGGCACCGCGAATTTCCAAATCGTGTGTGGCCAGCGTAAAGCCAGCGCCCAGATCCTGTGCTTCGCCAATGGCTTCGAGCCGCTTTTGAGCGTCTTTGGTCAGTGACTTCCATGGCGGTGTCATTAAGTAGGCGTAGGCCTGATGGTGCGAGCGACCAACGCGACCGCGCAACTGATGCAACTGCGCCAGACCAAAACGATCGGCGCGTTCGATGACGATGGTGTTGGCCGACGGCACATCAATGCCGGTTTCAATAATGGTGGTGCACAGCAGCACGTTGAACCGCTTGTGATAGAAGTCGGACATGATGCGTTCCAATTGCCGCTCCGGCATTTGGCCGTGCGCGACCACGATCCGCGCTTCTGGTACCAGTTCGCGCAAGGCGCTGGCCGTGCGCTCGATGGTGCTGACTTCATTGTGCAGGTAGTAGACCTGGCCGCCACGCAGAATTTCGCGCAGTAAGGCTTCCTTCACTTGGGCGTCGTCGCGCTCCCGGACAAAGGTTTTGACCGATAAACGGCGAGCGGGTGGGGTGGCAATGATGCTGAGATCACGAACCCCGGACATCGACATGTTCAGGGTGCGTGGAATCGGTGTGGCGGTCAGTGTCAGGATATCGACGTTGGCGCGCAGTGCTTTGATCTTCTCTTTCTGAGTCACCCCAAAACGATGTTCTTCGTCGATGATCAGTAAGCCCAGATCTTTAAAACGCACGTCCTTTTGCAGCAGTTTGTGTGTGCCGACGACGATGTCGACGCGGCCTTCGGCCAAACCTTCAATGATGGCATTGGTTTCTTTGTCGGAGCGGAAGCGGCTTAGCGCTTCGACGCGGACTGGCCAGTCGGCAAAGCGGTCTCGGAAGTTTTCGAAATGTTGTTGGGCGAGCAAGGTCGTCGGCACCAGTACCGCTACCTGGCGGCCTGCCTGTGCCGCAATAAACGCTGCGCGTAAGGCCACTTCGGTTTTGCCGAAACCGACATCGCCACACACCAGCCGATCCATCGGCTGCTGGCGTTTCATATCGGCGATAACCGCATCGATGGCGTTGGCTTGGTCGGCGGTTTCTTCAAAGCCAAAACCGGCACTGAAACGGTGATAATCGGCTTCGGCGAACTCGAAATTGTGGCCGCTGCGCGCTTCGCGCTCGGCATAGAGGCTGAGTAATTCAGCGGCGGTATCGCGGACTTTTTCCGCTGCTTTACGCTTGGTTTTGGCCCAGCGGTCGTTACCGAGTTTGTGCAGCGGTGCCTGGTCGATGTCAGCGCCGGAGTAACGGCTGATCAGGTGCAAGTTGCTGACGGGTACATACAGCTTGGATCCTTCGGCGTAGGTCAGCATGACAAATTCCTGCGCCTGGCCGTCCACTTCCAGCGTTTCCAGCCCGGTATAGCGACCAACACCATGATCGAGATGAACCACCGGCGCACCGGGACTCAGCTCAGTCAGGTTCTTGATGATCTGATCGTTATTATCGGTCTGGCTGCGACTGCGCCGGCGTTGCTGAACCACGTAATCGCCGAACAGCTGAGTTTCACTGATCAGTACGAACTCGCCTTCAAGGGCGACCAGACCGTCGCTTAACGGTGCCACGGTCAAGCCATAGCGAACGCGGCTATCGGCGATGAAATCGCTGACTCGGGCAACGCTTTGTGGCTGAACACCAATGCCGTCCAGCAGCTCTTTCAATGCTTCCCGCCGACCCAGGGATTCAGCACAGAACAGCACCCGATACGAGCTTTCCATCAGGAAACGCTCCAGATGCAGCAGTGGCTGTTGGGCGCGATGATCGACCGGCAGTTCTTCTGGCGCCTCAACCGGGAGGTTGAGATGGCCGCTTTGTTCGCGAACCGCTTGCGTGGAGAGCGTCAGACGCGGAAACCCATTGGCGCGGCCAAAGAGCTCATTGCTGGGTGTAAACAGTTCCGTGGGCGTGAGTATGGGTTGGGTCAGGTCGTGGCGTCGATTCTCATAACGGGCTTCGACTTCGCCCCAGAATTGTTCTAGGGCGGTTTCCAGATTGTCGCCCTGTACGACCAGAGTGTTGTCTGGCAGATAATCCCAGAGTGTGTCGGTGCGTTCATAAAACAGTGGCAGGAAGTACTCGATACCGCCGGGCGCGATGCCTTCGCTGACATCCTGATAAACGGTACAACGGCTGAAATCGACATCAAAGCGCTCACGGAATGCTTGGCGGAAGCGGCTGATTCCGGTCTCGGTCATCGGCACTTCACGGCCGGGCAGCAGGGTAATGCGTTCCAACGACTCTTCTGAACGCTGGGTCTCGGCATCGAACCATTTCAGCGATTCGATTTCGTCATCGAACAGATCGACTCGAATGGGGCGATCGGCACCCATCGGGAAAACATCGAGAATGGCGCCGCGCACAGCAAACTCGCCGTGTTGGTAAACCGTATCCGTAGCACGATAACCGGCGCTTTCTAACTGGCGCCTTTGCGCTGCTAGGTCTAGGGTTTGTCCTAGATGCCAATCGAAGGCAGTGCCGATCAGCGCTTCGCGTGGTGGCAGTCGGTGACTGAGGTTGGCTGCGGTGGTCAGGCAGATCCCATGGGGCGCCTCGGCCAATTGGTTCAGTAGGCTCAATCGGTCGGAGATGATGTCTTCGTGCGGCGAAAAATTGTCGTAGGGCAGGGTTTCCCAATCGGGGAAACTGAGAATTTCCCAGGCGTCATCGGTGGCGCGAAAGACGGCCAGCTCAGTGGCCAGTCGGTCCAGTTGAGCGGGGCTGTCGGCAATGACCAGCAGTGTGCCACCCTGGTCGCGAATCAGCTCTGCCAAGTAGGCACTGTCGGCACTGCCGCGGACGTTGCCAACGCGACGATGGTCGCCACTTGTTTCGGGTCGATTGAGCGTGTGACTGAGCATGGAGGATTGTGGCTTCCTGGCGGTACAGAAGGGCGCGAATGCTATCAAAAAAGCAACGGCCGGCACAGCCACAGGCGCCACTGTACAGGCTTTATACAAAAATAGCGCTGTTCGAATAAAGGCAGCGTGATGGTAGCAATGGCGGGTGACGATCTTTATACTTGGGCCCGCTTTTTCTAGGTGGGTTGGTCAGGTTTGCCGCCTTGGCACAAGTCTCTCCGGCCTGAAACGCATTTGACACCAGACTGCCGGAATGGGCCGTGTCCTACCGGTTCCGTCTGTCAGTCATCGGGTAAAGCACACTATGATAAAGATCAGTAAAGGGCTCGACCTTCCGATCTCCGGTGCACCGCGCCAGGAAATTTCGGACGGTCGGCCGGTTTCGACCGTCGCCCTGGTCGGTTACGACTACCAGGGTATGAAACCGACGATGTTGGTGCGCGAAGGCGATCGAGTGAAGCTCGGTCAACCGGTTTTCACCGACAAAAAATCAGAGGGTATCGTTTACACTGCGCCAGCTTCGGGCATCGTAAAAGCCATCAACCGAGGCGCTCGGCGTGTTTTCCAATCCATGGTGTTTGAGGTTGACGGCAACGACGCTGAAGACTTCGGAGCCACGCCAGCCGATCAGCTGGCCAGTCTGGATGCTGCCACCTTGCGCGAGCGTCTGGTTAAATCGGGTTTCTGGTCAGCGTTCCGCACACGTCCTTATTCCAAAGTCCCTGCTATCGACAGCACACCAGCGGCCATTTTCGTGCAAGCAATGGATACCAATCCGTTGGCGGCGAATCCCGAAGTGGTTATTGCTGAACAAGCGGAAGCCTTCACTCAGGGTTTGTCCTTGTTGACTAAGCTGACTGACGGCAAAGTCTGGTTGTGCAAAGCTCCGGGTGCCAAAATCCCGACCACTGATGGCATCAGTGTCGAGGAATTTGCCGGTGTTCATCCGGCAGGCAACAGCGGAACGCACATTCATTTTCTGGAACCGGTCAGCCTTGAAAAGACCGTCTGGAGTATCGGTTACCAGGACGTGATTGCCCTGGCGAAACTGGTGACGACCGGTCAGCTATCCATGGACCGTGTGGTCGCACTGGCGGGCCCGCAGGTGAAAGAACCTCGTTTGGTCCGTACCCGCGTTGGCGCTTCTCTGTTCGATCTGAGTCGCGATGAACTGAAAGACGGCGAGAGCCGACTGATTTCCGGTTCTGTCTTTGGCGGCCGCGGTGGCGTTGATGAGGTGACCTTCCTGGGTCGTCATCACACTCAGGTGAGCGTTCTGGCCGAAGGTCGCGAGCGTCCGATCCTGCATTATTTGCAGGCCGGTCGTAACCGTCACTCCGTACTGAATATCTATCTGTCCAAGTTATTCAAGGGCAAGAAATTCGACTTTACCACCACCACCAACGGTTCCGAACGAGCCATGTTGCCGGTGGGGCAGTTCGAAAAAGTCATGCCATTGGACATCCTGCCAACCCAGCTGTTGCGTGCTCTGGTCGTAGGTGACCTCGACGCGGCTGAGCAACTCGGTGCTCTGGAGCTGGATGAAGAGGACCTGGCGCTGTGCACCTATGTGTGTGCCGGTAAGTACGAATACGGTCCGATTCTTCGCGACAACTTGACGCGCATCGAGCAGGAGGCCTGAGCATGGGTTTGCGTAATACTCTCGACAAGATGGCGCCTTATTTCGAAAAAGGCGGCAAGTACGAAAAGTGGTACGCCCTCTATGAGGCGGTCGATACCATTCTCTACATGCCTAACAGCGTGACCCGTACCACGGCGCACGTGCGTGATGGCATGGACCTCAAGCGCATCATGATTACCGTTTGGGTGTGCGTTTTCCCAGCGATGTTCTGGGGTATGTGGAACCTGGGTTTCCAGGCTAATACCGCCATCGCGGGTGGCCTGTCGCCAAGCGACAACTGGCACGAAGCGCTGATCAGCCTGTTAGCGGGGCACGATCCGGCCAGTGTCTGGGACAATATGGTCTATGGCGCTGCCTACTTCCTGCCGATTTACGCCGTTGCTTTTGCGGTCGGTGGTTTCTGGGAAGTGTTGTTCGCCATGGTGCGTGGCCACGAAATTAACGAAGGTTTCTTCGTTACGTCCATTCTGTTCGCGCTGATCTGCCCGCCGGATCTGCCGCTGTGGGCCGTAGCTCTGGGTATCAGTTTTGGTGTGGTCATCGGTAAGGAAGTGTTCGGTGGAACCGGCAAAAACTTCCTCAACCCGGCGCTCACCGGCCGTGCCTTCCTTTACTTTGCGTATCCGGCGAGCATGTCCGGTGATGCGATCTGGACAGCCGTTGATGGTTTCTCCGGTGCCACCGCACTGAGCTTTGCGTTCAGCGACGGCCTGGTCGATTCCATGCTGGGTGGCCTGACCTGGATGAATGCTTTCCTGGGTATTCAACAAGGTTCGATTGGCGAAGTCTCTACGCTGATGATCCTGATCGGCGGTGCTGTTTTGTTGGTGATGGGCATTGCCAGCTGGCGCATTGTTGCCGGTGTGATGATCGGCATGATCGCGTTGTCGACCCTGCTGAACTTCGTTGGTAGTGAGACCAACCCGATGTTTGCTCTGCCTTGGTATTGGCATCTGGTTATCGGTGGTTTTGCCTTCGGTATGATGTTTATGGCAACCGATCCGGTTTCGGCATCGATGACCAATACCGGCAAAATTTGGTTTGGTATTTTGATTGGTGTCATGACCGTCATGATTCGAGTCATTAACCCCGCGTTCCCAGAAGGCATCATGTTGGCCATCATCTTTGCCAACATCTTTGCACCGACCATCGATTACTTTGTGGTGCAACGCAACATCAAACGGAGGCTTGCTCGTGGCCAGTAATAAAGACTCCATTCAAAACGTTATCAAAGTAGCACTGCTGGTCTGCTTGGCGTGCGCCATTGTGGTGTCGACGGCAGCGGTTGTGTTGCGTCCGATCCAACAGCAAAACCAGCAAGCGGACTTGCGCCGCAACGTGCTGCAGATTGCCGATATGTTTCAAGCGGGTGTGCCGGTCGATCAGCAATTCGAGCAGATCGAAACGCGTCTGGTTGATTTGCAAAGCGGCACCTTCTCGGATGAGTTCAACACCGAGGACTTTGATCCTCGCTCAGCGCCTAATAACCCGGAAATCAGCAGCAGCATTCCGGCCAGCGAAGACATTGCCGGTCTCAAACGTCGCGAGCGTTATACCGAGGTGTATATCGTCAACGGCGAAAACGGCCAGATGCAGACACTGATATTGCCGGTTCGTGGTTACGGTCTGTGGTCCACCATGTGGGGCTTTATCGCCTTGGAAGATGACCTCAATACTGTGGTTGGCTTTGGCTTCTATGACCAGGAAGAAACGCCGGGTCTGGGGGGAGAAGTTGATAACCCGCGCTGGAAAGCTCAGTTCCCGGGCAAGCTCGTCTACGGTGAAGACGGCAACGTCCAACTGGAGCTGAAGAAGGGCGGTATTAACCCGAACAATGAGATGGACGCCACTTACCGCGTCGACGCACTCAGTGGTGCAACGCTGACCAGTCGCGGTGTGACCAACCTCATCCAGTATTGGATGGGTGAGCGTGGCTTCAAACCTTTCCTGAACAATCTTAAAGCAGGAGAAGCTTGATCATGTCTGAAGCACGTAAGGTGTTAGTGACACCGATTTTCTCCGATAACCCCATTGCCCTGCAGATTCTGGGCATCTGTTCTGCGCTGGCGGTGACCACCGGTCTGAAAGTGACCGTGGTGATGTGTATCGCTCTGACGCTGGTAACGGCATTCTCCAACCTGTTTATCTCCATGATCCGTAACCAGATCCCGGGCAGTATTCGTATCATCGTGCAGATGACGATTATTGCCTCGCTGGTAATCGTGGTGGACCAGGTGCTGAAGGCTTACGCTTTTGATATTTCCAAGCAGCTGTCGGTCTTCGTTGGCCTGATCATCACTAACTGTATTGTGATGGGTCGCGCCGAAGCCTATGCCATGCAAAACCCGCCGGGTCTGAGTTTCCTCGATGGCATTGGTAATGGTCTGGGTTACAGTGCAGTGCTGCTGTTCGTGGGTTTCCTGCGTGAGTTCTTTGGTTCCGGCAGCCTGTTTGGCTTTCAGGTACTGCAGACCGTCAACCAGGGTGGCTGGTACGTTCCTAACGGCCTGATGCTGCTGGCGCCCAGTGCCTTTTTCATCATCGGTGCTTTCATCTGGATTCTGCGTACTTGGGACCGCTCTCAAGTAGAAGACAACGAATTCACCATGAAGGCGCACGTTAAGAAGGAGGCTGTGTAAATGGAAGCCTTGTTGAGTCTGTTTATTCGTGCCGTTTTCGTTGAAAACATGGCATTGGCCTTCTTCCTCGGGATGTGTACTTTCCTGGCGATTTCCAAGAAGGTCTCGGCGGCGATCGGTCTTGGTATTGCGGTGATCGTGGTGCAAACCGTCACCGTGCCGGTCAATAACCTCATCCTCAATTATGTACTCGCCGAAGGCGCGCTGGGCTGGGCCGGTTTTCCGGAAGCTAACCTGGAATTCCTGGGTTACCTAAGCTACATCGGTGTGATCGCGGCCATTGTCCAGATTCTGGAAATGGTGCTCGATAAGTACTTCCCGGCGCTGTACAACGCTTTGGGTGTGTTCCTGCCATTGATCACGGTGAACTGTGCCATTCTGGGTGCTTCGCTGTTCATGGTTGAGCGGGACTACAACTTCAGCGAATCCGTGGTTTACGGTATTGGTGCGGGTGCCGGTTGGGCCTTGGCGATCGTTGCTCTGGCGGGTATTCGCGAGAAACTCAAATACAGCGACGTTCCAGCTGGATTGCGCGGTCTGGGCATCACCTTCGTTACCGTTGGTTTGATGTCTCTGGGCTTTATGTCGTTCTCCGGCGTTTCTCTGTAAAGGCTGAGGATTGAATCGATGAGTACAGAAATTATTTTGGGTGTTGTTCTTTTCACCCTGATCGTTCTGGCACTGGTCGCCGTCATTCTGTCGGCCCGTGCCAAGCTGGTAAGTACCGGCGATGTTTCTATTGAAATCAACGAAGACCCTGATAAGGCCATTACCGTTCAGGCTGGCAGTAAGCTGCTCGGCACCTTGGCCAACCAGGGCATCTTCCTGTCGTCTGCCTGCGGTGGAGGCGGTACCTGCGCTCAGTGTAAATGTAAGGTACTCGATGGTGGTGGCGCTGCGCTGCCGACCGAAGAGACGCATTTCACCAAGGGTGAGTTGCGCGACGGCTGGCGTCTGTCGTGCCAGGTTGCTGTGAAGCAGGACATGAAGATTGAAGTCGATCCGGAATTCTTCGGCGTTAAGCGCTGGGATTGCACGGTCGAGTCCAACCCTAACGTGGCGACCTTCATCAAGGAGCTGACGCTGAAACTGCCCGAAGGCGAAGACGTTGATTTCCGCGCCGGTGGTTATGTTCAGTTGGAAATTCCGCCACATGAAGTGCACTACAAAGACTTCGATATCGAGCAGGAATTCCATGGCGACTGGGATAAGTTCAACATCTGGCAGTACACGTCCAAGGTAACTGAAACCGTTACCCGGGCTTACTCCATGGCGAACTATCCGGACGAGAAGGGCATCGTTAAGTTCAACATCCGTATCGCCACGCCGCCGCCGGGAACCAATCACCCGCCGGGTCAGATGTCGTCTTATGTATTCAGCCTGAAACCGGGCGACAAGATTTCGGTTTTCGGTCCCTTCGGTGAATTCTTCGCCAAGGACACCGATGCTGAGATGGTCTTTATCGGTGGTGGTGCCGGCATGGCGCCGATGCGTTCGCACATTTTCGATCAGCTCAAGCGTTTGCATTCCGATCGAAAGATCAGCTTCTGGTACGGCGCGCGCAGCTGGCGCGAAGCCTTCTATGTTGAAGATTTCGATGACCTGGCCAAAGAGAACGACAACTTCGAATGGCATCTGGCGCTGTCCGATCCGCTGCCCGAAGATAACTGGGACGGTTACACCGGCTTCATCCACAATGTTCTTTACGAGCAGTATCTGAAGGATCACGAAGCACCGGAAGACGTCGAGTACTACATGTGTGGGCCACCGATGATGAACGCGTCGGTCATCAAGATGCTTGAAGACCTGGGTGTGGAACCGGAAAACATCATGCTGGACGACTTCGGCGGTTGATGCGGTTTTATCATCTGTTATGCAGCCTGGCGCTGGTTGTTGCGACCGCGCTGCTGGCTGCTTGCGGCGACCGAGAGGTCGCCGTTCGCACTTTGGCTGGCTACAGCATGGGTACCAGTTATAGCGTTAAGCTGGTGACCACCGTTGCTGAAGCAGAGCGTCTGGATGGCACTGTGCGTTCGCGCCTGGACGCCGTGAATCAGTCGATGTCGACCTATCTGCCACGTTCGGATGTGTCGCGTTTTAACGACGCCGGAGTGGGCGACTGGGTTGACGTCTCGCCCCTGACCACGGAGGTGGTCGCGCTGGCGCTGATGATCGCGGAAGCCAGCGATGGCGCGTTCGATCCGACCATCGCGCCACTGGTTGACCTGTGGGGCTTTGGTCCGCAGCCGAGACCGAATCAAGCGCCGTCACAGCCACAGATTGAGCAATTGCTGGATCAGGTTGGCTGGTCTGCAATCGACTTGGACGAAACGGGCAATCGATTGCGTAAGCAAGCGCCGCGTGAGTTGGACTTGTCCGGTATTGCCAAAGGCTTTGCGGTTGATCAGGTGGCTGATGCACTGGCACAAGCCGGTATCGAAGCCTACCTTGTAGAAGTGGGCGGTGAATTAAGATTTGCTGGCACCAAGCCGGGTGGTGAACCCTGGCGTGTGGGTATTGAAACGCCCGAAAGTGGCGCCCGCAGCGCCTATCGCATTCTTGAAGTAACCGAGGGTGCGATGGCGACCAGCGGTGACTATCGCAACTATTATGAAGAAGCGGGTGTGCGCTATTCACACACTCTGGACCCGAGTAACGGCCGACCCATACGTCATTCATTGGTCTCCGTTACTGTATTGGCCGATGACTGCGCCTTGAGCGACGCCTATGCGACCGCCATGTTGGTCAAGGGCGCATCACTGGCGCGTCAATTAGCGCAGCAACAAGGCCTGGCAGTGATGCTGATTGAACGGTCTGGCGACGGGTTTCAATCCTGGCAGTCAGATCGATTTGCCGAACTCTATGGTTCGGTGTCCTGATAACTGAAACAGTAACGCCCACTGGGCGAAGGAGAGGTGCACCATGGCAACCTTTCTGGCCGTATTGGCCTTTATGTTGATTGTAGTGGCGGCCATGTCCGTCGGTGTGATGTTCGGCCGTCAGCCGATCAAAGGGTCCTGCGGTGGCATGGCTGCCATCGGTATGGAGTCGGAGTGCGATGTGTGCGGTGGCGATAAAAGTCGCTGCGATTCAGATACCCCGTTAACGCGTCGTGCCAAGAAAAAAGCGGCCGATCTGGCCGTGGATGCAACCCGCTGAATTGATTCTGGGAGTAATGGCAGTTGACCGAGACGCAGTATGATCTGGTAATCATCGGCAGTGGTCCTTCGGGTGAAGGCGCAGCGATGAACGCCGCCAAAGCCGGCCGAAAAGTGGCCGTTATTGATATGCGCCAGCGCGTGGGTGGCAACTGTACTCACCAGGGCACCATTCCTTCCAAGGCGTTGCGTCATGCAGTGCATCAAGTGATGCAGTTCAACCGCAACCCCATGTTCCGGCATATCTCGGAGCAGAAGTGGCTGTCGTACAGTCAGGTGCGTGAAACCGCTCAACGCGTGATCGACAAACAGGTCGCTATGCGAGCACGGTTTTACAGTCGCAATGGCATTGACCTGTATTACGGTGTCGCCAGTTTTGTCGACAACCATTCGATTCAGGTGGATCAAGGCGATGAACAAGCCGATGTACTGACGTCCAAGGAATTTATCATTGCCACCGGTTCACGTCCCTGGCGCCCACCGGCGGTGGATTTCAGTCATCCGCGTATCTTCGACAGCGACACCATTTTAAATTCCACCGAAACGCCGCGTCATATTGTGATTTACGGTGCGGGTGTGATCGGCAGTGAATACGCGTCCATCTTTAACGGCCTGGGTTGCAAGGTTGACCTGATCAACCCTGGCGGTCGCTTGCTGGCATTTATGGACGATGAAATTTCCGATGCGCTGAGTTATCACCTGCGTGGGCATGGCGTGCTGGTGCGTCACAACGAGACGTTCCAATCGGTTGAAGCCTTTGACGATCATGTTGTTCTGGCGCTTGAATCGGGTAAGAAGATCAAAGCCGATGCCTTTATGTGGGCCAACGGCCGCAGCGGTAATACCGATACGCTGAACCTGGAAGCCGTCGGTCTGGAAGCCAACCGTCGTGGCCAGTTGGAAGTCGATGAGCATTACCGGACGTCGGTCGAGAACATTTATGCTGCCGGCGATGTGGTTGGCTGGCCAAGCTTGGCCAGTGCGGCTTATGACCAAGGCCGCAGTGCTTCCGGCGTGATCGTGCAGAACAATACTTACCGACATATCAACGATGTGCCGACCGGTATCTACACCATTCCGGAAATTTCCTCAGTCGGTCAGACCGAGGGTGAACTGACCGACGCCAAGGTGCCTTACGAAGTGGGCAAGGCTTACTTCAAGGACATCGCCCGGGCTCAAATTACCGGCGAAGACGTGGGTGTATTAAAGCTGTTGTTTCATCGTGAAACTTTGGAGCTTTTGGGCATTCATTGTTTCGGTGACCAGGCCGCTGAGATTCTGCACATTGGTCAGGCGATCATGGCGCAAAAGAACGGTGGCAATACCATTCGTTATTTTATTGAGCACACCTTCAACTACCCGACCATGGCCGAAGCCTATCGGGTGGCGGCACTGAATGGTTTGAATCGCATTTTCTGATCGTCAGTCATTAAAAAAGCCGGCTTTGTGCCGGCTTTTTTGTGCGCCGTTGATCGTTAATAGGTTCGGTGCTTGGGTTGTCGATAACGATGCACTCGTATTGACGGCAGCCAGGGCTCGTCTTCCAACTTGTTATCGCTGCGCACCAGGCGATGGCGTTCGTTCGGTGGTGTCTCTGGTGGAATGGAAAAATCCGGCAGTTCGTTGATGCCCTGGCTGGGAAATAACAATGGCAGCGAGACATTCATCGATTTTCGACGGCCATCGGCAAACACCAAGTTAGCCCGCAATACCGGCGCCTGACGTTGTACTCGAGCCAATGGCTCGTTATCGGGCAGGGTGGCCAGTCGTTCCATCTGAATGCGAATGTGAGCCGCTTCAGTGTTCAGTTTGGTCAGCCGCTCCCAGGCTTCGGCTTTGGTGATGCGGGCGATGGAACGACCGCTGCTGTACCAACTGAAACCAACCCGGTCTGGCCGTTTAACCACCAGTGGCAGATGGCGGAAGACCTGTTTTAAATGCAGACGAGCCAGCCCTTCACGGCCGAGCGAATCGTTCAAACTTTGATAGCGCCGAGCCAAGCGCCCCTGAATTTCCCGCCAGGCGATGTTGTCGGCTTCTTTCAGCGCGTGTACGACTTTACGGAATTGATCCTTAGCCAGATTTACTTCCGCTGCCAAGGTGATCTGTTCGCGGTTGAGCGCGATCAGTCCCGGATAAATCCGCGTTTCACGACCGTCCTGTTCTTCCTGATACCAAAGATCCAGCAGTAGGTCTTCCAGGTCCGGCGCGCGCACTGAGCCAGCCCAGGGCGCTATCCAATGGGCACTGTCGTATTGATTGACCGACTTGGCAAAGGCAGCAATGGCGCGGCGCATGTGCTCGAATTGATCGAAGAGGCGTGTTTCGCTGTCCATTTATACCGTTATCTCCTGTGGCGTTACGCTAGTTTAGCGGTTTGTGTCGAAGTCGCCAAGGCGGGACTGATGGCTGCGAGGTGCTTGCAGTGGTATCGGGGACGTATTGGCAGGAGGGTCGAAATGAGCAGGGCGACACAGTGCGTCGCCCTGTTGATCAGGAAATCAGGAAGCGCGTGAACGGATCAGTTCTTCCATCTTGACCTGGTCTTCGATGAATTTGCGAATGCCTTCGGCCAGTTTCTCAGTGGCCATCGGATTGTTGTTCATGCCCAGACGGAAGTCCGGTTCGCTGATGGCTGGCGTTTGGTCATCACTACCACCACCGGCGTTCAGCGCGCGTTTCAGCTCGCCGTTGTCCTGGCTCAGTTCTTCCAGCAGGGCCGGGCTGATGGTCAGGCGGTCACAACCGGCCAGCGCCTCAATTTCGCCGGTGTTACGGAAGCTGGCTCCCATCACGATGGTTTTGTAACCGTTGGCTTTGTAGTGCTCGTAGATTTCACGCACTGAGACCACGCCCGGGTCTGTTTCAGCGGTGTAGTCTTCGCCGGTGGAGGCTTTATACCAGTCGAGAATACGGCCGACGAACGGCGAGATCAGGGTGGCATTGGCATCGGCACAGGCTTGAGCCTGTTCCATGCCGAACAGCAGCGTCATGTTGCAGTTGATGCCTTCCTGCTCTAAGACGCGAGCGGCCTGGATGCCTTCCCAGGTCGACGCGATCTTGATCAGAATGCGATCGCGACTCCAACCGTCCGCTTCATACAGTTCGATCAGTCGACGGGCCTTGGCGAGGGTGGCATCAGTATCGAATGACAGACGGGCGTCGACTTCGGTAGAAACGTAGCCAGGTACTTCTTTAAGAATCTCCTGACCGATGGAAGTCAGGATGCGGTCGATGCCGTCGTCGAAGTTATCGGCCTTGGCCATGCAGCGATCAATCAGATCGTCGTAATGGCCGCCCTGGATGGCTTTGAGTACCAGGGAAGGGTTGGTGGTAGCATCTTGCGGCTTGAACTTGCGGATCGATTCGAGCTCGCCGGTATCAGCGACGATGACGGTGAACTCTTTGAGTTGTTCGAGTTTGTTCATAGCGACTCTCTGTGCTTTACCTGTGGTGTGTAAGTTGCGTGCGCCCCGTCCAAGATCAACCGGGCTGACGGTGAGTTCGTTTTCAGGCACTTAATGCCTGGGCATCCACCAGTTGCACCTGGTGCAGCGCTTGGCGGATCAGCTCCGGGCTGGCGTCGGGTTTGTGCATACCTTCACTGAGTTGTCGCCGAAAACGACGTGCGCCGATCTGTCCCTGAAACAACCCTAGGGTATGGCGAGCGAGATACTTCAGTGGCGTGCCTTGCGCATATTGACGTTCAATCCAGTCCAAATAACGATCGGCGATGTCTTCTTGAGTCTGACAGGGCGCTGCTTCGCAGTAGTAGATAGGGTCGACATCCTGGAGTATCAACGGGTTCTGATAGGCTTCGCGGCCAAGCATGACGCCATCGAGACCGTCGGCGATCAATTGTTGCGCGGTCTGATGGTCTTTGATGCCACCATTGATGACGATATTCAGCTGCGGAAAATCGGCTTTCAGTTGCTTAACGCGATGGTAATCCAGCGGTGGGATTTCCCGGTTTTCCTTGGGGCTGAGTCCACTCAGAATCGCTTTGCGGGCGTGCACAACAAAAGTACCGCATCCGGATTCCGCCGTGGTGCCGACAAAATCTCGGAGGAAGGCGTAATCATCAAAGTCGTCGATGCCGATGCGGTGTTTTAGGGTGATCGGAATATCCACCGCATCCAGCATGGCGGCCAGGCCATCGCGTACCAACTCAGCGTGTCCCATCAGTACCGCACCAATCATGCCGTTCTGTACTCGATCGGAAGGGCAGCCGGCATTGAGGTTAACCTCGTCGTACCCCCAGTCCTGAGCCAACTTGGCACACTGTGCTAAGTCGGCTGGCTGACTGCCCCCGAGCTGCAAAGCCAGCGGATGTTCAGCGGAGTCAAAGCGTAGAAAGCGTTCGGCTTTACCGTGAATCAGCGCGCCAGTGGTGACCATTTCGGTATAGAGTAGGGCGCGGTGAGTCAGCAGGCGATGAAACTGACGGCACTCGGACGTGGTCCAGTCCATCATTGGGGCGACGCTGAAAGAATGTGGGTAGGCCAAAACGGTCTCCGCGAATTGGAATTGGAGGGACTCACGTCCCTCTTAATTCGGGTGCCGAATTATAACCAAAAAGACACCGCCAGATAACCCAGGATGGACATCACAATGGTATAGGGCAGTGCCATGATCACCATGCGTCCGTAAGACAGGCGTACCAAAGGCGCAATAGCCGAAGTCAGTAAGAACAGGAAGGCCGCCTGGCCGTTCGGTGTCGCCACTGACGGCAGGTTGGTGCCGGTGTTGATGGCGACTGTCAGCAGGTTGAAGTGCTCCTGGTCAATCGCGCCGCTTTCTAGGGCGGATTTCACTTCGTTGATATAAACCGTCGCTACAAAGACGTTGTCGCTGATCGCCGACAGCAGGCCGTTAGCAACGAAGAACATACCCGGCTGAATGGCCTCGGGCAGGCTCAGAACCAGAGCGATGATCGGAGTAAACAGATGTTGGCTGTGAATCACCCCCACGATGGTGAAGAACACGACCAGCAGAGCGGTAAACGGCAACGCTTCCTCGAACGCTTTGCCCAGCTGGTGTTCGTCAGTGATGCCATTCATGGCAGTCAGGATGACGATGACGCTCAGGCCAATCAAGCCGACTTCCGCAAGGTGCAAAGCCAGACCGGCAATCAGCCAGATCGCGGCCAGTGCCTGAACGATCAGCTTGGTAACGTCGCGACGCGTGCGTTTGCTTTGCTGGTGCGTTTCATAGTCGGTCAGGATGGTACGGACAGAAGCGGGCAGTCGCGCACCGTAGCCAAACCAGCGCAGCTTTTCGAGCAATACGCAGGTCATCAGCCCGGCAACCAGAACCGGCATGGTCACCGGTGCCATGCGCATAAAGAACTCACCAAAATCCCAACCAGCGATGTGCGCAATCAGCAGGTTTTGAGGTTCGCCCACCAAGGTGCACACGCCACCCAGAGCGGTGCCGACCGCGCCATGCATCAGCAGTGAACGCAGGAAGGCGCGGAATTCGTTTAAATCCTGGCGGTGCAGATCTTCAACCGAATCGTCTTCATTGTGATTGTGCTCGTGATGCTGAAACGGTTTGCCGGAAGCAACCTTGTGATAAACGCTGTAGAAGCCGACGGCGACGCTGATTAACACAGCCGTCACGGTGAGCGCATCCAGGAAAGCGGATAAGAAAGCGGCCGCCGAGCAGAACATCAGTGACAGCAGTGACTTCGAACGAATGCCCAGCAGCAATTTCGTGAAGGTGAACAACAGCAGATCTTTCATGAAATAGATGCCGGCGACCATAAACATCAACAGTAGAATCACTGGGAAGTTGGTTGCGGCTTCGTGATAGACAACTTCTGGACTGGTTAAGCCGATGATCACCGACTCCAGCGCCAGCAGGCCACCGGGTTGCAATGGGTAGCATTTCAGTGCCATTGCCAGCGTAAAAATAAACTCGCCGATCAACAGCCAGCCCACCACATGCGGACCCGCATCGCCGAGTGCCCACAGCAGAATGGGATTGATGATCAGAAAGCCGAGGATGGTTTGTTTATACCAGGTGGGACTGTTGCCCAAAAAGTTGGAGATCAGTGATTGAGTGTAGGTGGTACTCATTGTGTGCTCATTGGAAAGGGGAAAGCGGTTGAAAGCCCGTCGTGCTGGGACGTCGTTCTCTCGAAAAATGGGCGCTTAAACTACTCGTTTTTACTGATTTTTCAAGCGATAGGCAGGAATAACTGAGAATCTATGTCGCCATTAACGGCACCAGGGGGCGCACTTTTCTTGTCTCCAGGTCTGTGGAAGACTGAACAGCGTTATCTCAGGCGCAGTTGTGCCTCTCTAAACCGACTAGAGTGTATCTCAAAGCATGCGTTTGTCGGTTCGACCTGAACCTGTGGAAAGCTGTTGAAAGGTGAATGAGGGAAGCATATGACCTATTGGCCGTTACTCTTAATTCTTCTGCCAGTGTGCATTTTATTGCTGTTTCTGGCGGTTCGTTTGTTGTTTCGCGGTGGTTGGGTTGGCGGATTTTTCCGCGGCCTGATCGGCATCGGCAGTCTGCTGGTGATTGTTGTGCTCGGTTATCTGGTTGTCGATTTGGCGGCTTATCGGGCGCTTCGCGCAGAAACAACCATTGCCAGCCTGTCGTTTCAGCAACTGGGCGATCAGCGCTATCAGGTCGAACTGACTCCGGCCGATGCTGACAGCAGTCAACGTTTCGAACTGACGGGTGATGAATGGCAGATCGATGCGCGCATCCTTACATGGACTGGACCGTTGACGGTGCTCGGTATGGAGCCTGTTTTTCGATTGGAGCGACTGTCCGGTCGCTATCGAGACCTGGCGCAGGAGCGCAGTTCGGAGCGTCGAGTGCATGCATTGGACAGTGATGGCTGGTTAAGCATGCGTCAGTTTGAGCCGTTCTTGCCCTGGGTTGATGCTCGCTTTGGCAGCGCCGCTTATTTGCCGATGGTCGATGGCGGGGTGTTTGATGTGTCGCTGACGTCGCGGGGATTGATTGCCCGGCCGGTTAATGGACCGGCGCGGGCAGCGGTTGGCAGTTGGGGCTCAGAGTGAAAACAGG
Source organism: Saccharospirillum sp. MSK14-1 (assembly GCF_003054965.1). GTDB lineage: Bacteria > Pseudomonadota > Gammaproteobacteria > Pseudomonadales > Natronospirillaceae > Saccharospirillum. Next base: position 1,121,735 of record NZ_MIES01000033.1, on the reverse strand, counting down.
TCTGAAAGCCGGGTCGCCAGCATCATATCGCCTTCGGTGCGCAGACGGCCGGCCATAAACGCTTGCATGCCATTCAGCTCGCCCTCGGCGATTTCGTTGAGGGTGTCGGCATCCATCAACAATGTGACGCTCGGGTCATCGTGTTCACCTTCACCCAATTGGCACTGGCCGTTCTTGACGATCAGGTGGTAGGTTGCGTCGTCTTCGATGGCAAATTGGAAAACTTCATCCATATCGCCCGCTGCGTCTGCGTTAAACCGTGAATGGATGGTATTGAAGAGTTCAGCCGTCGTAGCCATCTAAGATCTCCTGTACATGGGCTTGAGGACGTTGGCATTGTAGAAGTCGCCCATGACGAAATCAAACATCTGTTTGAAACGAAGGTTTGAAGCCTAAAAACGGTCGATACAGCAAGGAGCCACAGAGTGTGGAGTGATTACTGGTTGTTCTTATTGAAAGCCCTGACGGTGACGGTGGTCATCATTGTTATTATTGGTGCCATAGCCCGCAATGCGCGTTCTGGCCAGTCTGATGGCCAAAAAGGGCGTTTAGTGGTGCGTAAATTGAACGAGCGCTTCCATCGTCAGGCCGATGCGATTCGCCATCAGGTGTTCGACAAAAAAGCGCTCAAGGCTCATCAAAAAGAAGAGAAAGCGCGCAAGAAAGCGGATAAAGATAAAACGTCGGATCGTGTCTGGGTATTGACGTTTAAAGGCGATATTCAAGCGTCTCAGGTAAGCGCTTTGCGTGAAGAAATTACTGCCTTGCTGGCCGTTGCGAAAGCGGGTGAAGAGGTGGTGCTGGTATTAGAAAGCCCGGGTGGTGCGGTCAGCGGTTATGGTTTGGCCGCCTCGCAGCTGATGCGTCTGCGTGATGCGGGATTAACATTAACGGTTTGCGTTGACAAAGTGGCCGCCAGTGGCGGTTATATGATGGCCTGCATTGCCGATCGTATTATGGCTGCGCCGTTTGCCATAGTGGGTTCGATTGGCGTTTTGGCTCAGGTTCCTAACGTCCATAACCTGTTGAAAAAACATGATGTGGATGTCGAGGTGTTAACGGCGGGTAAACACAAAGCACCGCTGACGCTGATGGGTGAGAAGACCGAAGCAGGCCGGCAGAAGTTTGTCGATGATCTGGAAGCCATTCATCGTCGCTTCAAAGGTCTGGTGGGGCGTTACCGACCACAGCTGGAGCTGGATAAGGTCACCGAAGGCGATTTTTGGTTGGCCGAAGATGCGCTGGAATTGCAGTTGATCGACGAAATCGGAACCAGTGATGATTATTTGCAAAAACAGGTCAACGACAAAGAGTTGGTTGGGGTGACCTGGAAGCCACAGCGGCATTTAAATATGAAAGTGCGGACGGCGGCATCGGCGGCGACCGATGGGTTTATCAACCGATTATCACAACGCATTCTGCCTTAAGGCAGACCATAAAAAAGCCGGCAAATGCCGGCTTTTTTATGGATCGTGGATGGATCAGTTGATCCGCGTGACGTCTACGTAGAGCGTCAGGCGTTGGCCTGGCTGGATATAGGGCTGATCGATGCTGTTCCAGCGTTCAATGTCATTCACACGGACATTAAATTTGTTGGCAATACGCGACAGCGAATCACCGGAGCGCACGACATAGCCGACGCGGCGCACGACTTCCCGGTTAGTGGGTACGTTGGTGCGAGCGTTATCCGAATCCAGCCAAATAGCGAGCGTCTGCCCCGGACGTAAAACGTCGCGCGGTGCCATGTTGTTCCAGCGCGCCAGGTTACCGACACTGACACCGTATTCCCGGGAGATATCCCAGAAGGTATCGCCACCGCGCACGACATAGTTCACGCGGGTACGGTTACTGCCGGCCAGTGCATTCTGAGTGCGTGCCAGGCGCTGGCTGGCGCTCATTGCATAGTCGCTGGAGCGGGCTGAAGCGATGGGGATCATCAGGGCGTCGCCCGCGCGGATCAGGCTGCCGGAGAGGTCATTGGCATCGCGCAGCATTTCGACCGTCACGTTAAAACGACCAGCAATAGTCAGCAGTGAATCGCCCGGTTTGATGGTATAGCGCTGCCAGGTCATGCGCGATTCCGGTGGCAGCTCGGCCAATTTCTGACGGAACGCCTCCGCTTTGTCGACATAGACCAGCAGGCGATGTGGACCATCCGGATTGGTGGCCCACTGGTTGTAACCCGGGTTCAGCAGATAAAGATCGCTTAGGTCCATATCGGCCAGTTGAGCGGCCTGCGCCAGATCGATTTGTCCGCCGACTTCCACGACCGCGAAATACGGTTGTGTGCTGACCAGCGGTAATTCGATGCCATAGGTTTCCGGTGCATGAATCAACTTGGCCAGTGCGAACATCTTCGGCACATAGGCTTCGGTTTCGCGCGGCAGGTTTAAGTGCCAGAAATCGGTCGGGCGGCCAGCAGCCTCGTTACGGCGCACCGCACGCAATACCGTCCCTGGGCCGGAGTTGTACGCGGCCAGTGCCAGTAACCAGTCGCCATCGAACATCTGGTTCAAGCGATCCAGATAATCGAGAGCGGCGCGGGTTGAATCAACAACGTCGCGACGACCGTCATACCACCAATCCTGCTTCAGGCCGTACATTCGGCCAGTCGATGGGATGAATTGCCACATACCGGCAGCGCTGCCATGGGAATAGGCGAACGGGTCAAAAGCACTTTCGACAATGGGCAGTAACGCCAGGTCGAGCGGCATGTCTCGAGCCTGCAGCTCTTCGACGATGAAATAGAGGTAACGACCGGCACGGTCACTGACGCGGTTGATGTAACTTTGGTGCCGAGCGTACCAGCGCAGTTGAGCCATGATACGCGGGTTGTCGAGGGTGACATCGAACTCGAATCCGCGTCGCAGTGTTTGATAGAGATCGTCGGGGTAGTGCGAGAAAGGATCATAAACCGCCCGTGCGCGTGCGTTTTCGGCGCTCATGTCAGGCTGGTTTGCAAAGATGTCATCGGTGGCGAGCAAGCTGGCAACCAGCGGATCGTAGACCGGATCCGAAAACGGCATATTCAGCGGTGGGCGCGGCATGATCGCCGGATAACCCGCATCCAAGTCGATGCCCGCTGTGCGGACAGTTTGTTCAATCGGGGTGCTGGTGCCGAACCAGGATTGAGGAATGCTGGAAAGGGAAGACCCGCCCAAGGTGCTACAGCCACTCACCAGAACGCTGGCCAGTGCCGTTGGAAACAGATAACGATTTAAAAGCATGCAAAGGTCGCTTGGGTTTTGAAGCCGGTTTCGGTTTGGGCGATAATTCTATGTTGGTGATGGGGGTGTCGCAAGTGGACGGTCTTATGCCTGCTACTCAATGGCCATTTGTTAATAGAATGAGGGCGAGGTGTCTTGAATAACCAGATCGGACAGCGATTCAAACACCTGTTGCGTGCCGGGCCTCCTCACGTTGCCTCTCAGGAAGTTGCGCTGTCGAACTGGTATCGGTCAGCTCTGGGTCAGCGCTTAGTTGAAACAGAGCGTGAATTGGTGGCGCGTGGCTTAGCCGGGCGCTTCGGTTCTCATCTGTTACAACTCGACAGCGGACTGCATGAGCCACTCTTCGAGCAGCGATTGTTTGGTTGTGGCACCATCGTCAGCCAATTGGACAACCGTGCACCCTGTCCGGTGGTTCGTGCTGATGCGGAAGCTTTACCCTTTGAGCCGGAAAGTATTGATGCGCTGGTGATGCACCATACGCTTGATCAATGCGATAACCCTTATCAAGCGGTCAGAGAGGCTGCTCAGGTATTGCGACCCGGTGGTCTGTTGGTCATTGTCGGCTTCAACCCCTTCAGCGCCTGGGGCGCTCGGGCCGTGCTCAGTCGAGCGCAGGCTGGGGTTTGGCGATCGCGTTTTATCCGCAGTGGGCGTGTGGCGGATTGGATGCAGTTGCTCGATTTTGAAATGGAACGGCAGGAAAAACACCTGTTTATCCCACCTTACCGCCGACCGGAGTGGTTGGGTCGGTCGGGTTTTTTAAGCCGATTACAGCGACGGCTTTTGCCGGTCTCTGGTGCGGTCTATTTGTTGGTTGGTTGCAAACAGGTAGCGGGAAGAATTAATGGTCGGCCGCGGTGGCGCGCCCGACCGGTACTGAAATCCGGCTTAACCAGTCGGACGATAAGGAATCAATATGAGTGACGCTGTCACCCTTTATACTGACGGTGCGTGTCGAGGCAACCCCGGTCCAGGCGGCTGGGGTGTGTTGATGCGTTCGGGCAAGCACGAAAAATCACTGCATGGTGGTGAGCGAGAGACCACAAACAATCGCATGGAATTGATGGCTGCCATTGCTGGGTTAGAGTCACTTAAGCGGCGATGCCAAGTGGATTTGTTTACCGATTCGCAATATGTGCGCAAAGGCATCACCGAATGGATTCACGGCTGGAAACGAAATGGCTGGAAGACCGCGAGCAAGCAGCCGGTGAAGAACAAAGATCTGTGGCAACGTTTGGACGAACAGATCGGTAAGCACGACGTTCAGTGGCATTGGGTAAAGGGTCACGCGGGTAACGAAGGTAACGAACGTGCCGATGCGCTGGCGAATCAGGGCGTCGACGACATTATTAAGCGAGGCTGACATGCGCCAGATAGTACTGGATACAGAAACCACCGGTTTAAGCCCGAATAAAGGCGACCGTATCGTTGAAGTGGGCTGTGTTGAATTGGTGGGTCGCAAGCACACCGGCCGGCATTTTCATTATTACATCAACCCCGAGCGTGACATCCCTGACGAAGTGATCGCGGTCCACGGGATTGATAATGAAAAGGTTAAGGATGCCCCTAAATTTCGCGATATCGCCGACGACTTCTGGCAGTTTGTCGCGGGCGCTGAGTTGGTGATTCACAACGCCTCGTTCGATATGGGCTTTCTGCAAATGGAGTTTGATCGACTGGCCTCCGAAGGTGACAGTCGATTCGGCAAACTGGATGGCCACTGCAGCGTCCTCGATACCTTGATGTTGGCACGAGAAAAACATCCGGGCGCAAAAGCGTCCCTGGATGCCTTGTGCAAACGCTATGATATCGACAACAGCCACCGTACACTGCACGGCGCTTTGCTTGACTCAGAGATTCTGGCTGACGTCTATCTGATGATGACCGGTGGCCAGACGGCGCTGATTCTGGATGAAGAGCCTCAGTCTGATAGCGAAGAAGTCAGTTTCGACGCCAGTGCGGTGATGGCTGAAGGGGAGCGATTAACAGTCATTGAGCCGACGCCGGCAGAGCGAGATGCGCATCAGCAGATGTTGGCGATGATAGAGAAGAAATCCGGTGCGGCCCCGTTGTGGTATGGCTCAAGCGAATAGGGCGCGCGACCGGACTGATAGCTCAGTGTAGCGTTCGTCGAATAACGCCGACGTAGAGACCTTCAATGGCAAAGTCGTCCTGTTCCAGGTCGACCGTGATGGGATCAAAGTCGGTATTTTCCGGGTAGAGCGTTACAATGCCGCCTTCGCGTTCATAACGTTTAACGGTGACATCTTCACCCACCCGGGCTACAACAATATCGCCATTGCGTGCCTGGTCGGTTTTATGGACCGCGATGAGATCGTCTTCCAGGATGCCGATGTCTTTCATACTGAGGCCTTGCACTTGCAGCAGGTAATCGGCTTTCGGAGTAAACAGGCCGGTGGGAATTTCGACGAATTCTTCGATCTGTTCCTGGGCCAGTATGGGGGAACCGGCGGCAACGCGGCCGACCACAGGAATACCGGGTTCGGCTTCGGTTTCCGGCAGTCGGATACCGCGTGATGCTCCGGAGACCATCTCAATGGCGCCTTTTCGTGCCAAGGCTTTGAGGTGTTCTTCCGCCGCATTGGGGGATTTAAAACCGAGCCGTTGGGCGATTTCTGCCCGGGTCGGTGGGTAGCCGGTGGCGCCAAGGTGCTCTTTAATGATATCCAGCACCTCTTGTTGACGAGCGGTCAGTTTCAGCATAGTGTCGCCCTGTTTTTTTATACAGTAGCTGTGATTATATACAGGCTACGCTCACTGTAAAGGACTCAAAAGGCTTGAAAAGTAGCAGTGAACTCTTCCCGGTGGCTTTGGCCAGTGCGGAATTCAAAGAAGGCGTTTATGAAGACGTCTATTCCCTGAAACCCAATAACAGTACCGACAAAACCGTCGAGATTGCTCTGGTACGCTTGCATCAGGAAAAGGTAACCAAGGCGTTGCCACTCTTGTTGGTGCACGATGCGTTCTATAACCACTGGCAGTGGCTTGATTACGGTGTCGGTGGTACGGCAGGCGAGTTGGTTCGTCAGGGTTATGACGTCTGGTTGCTGGACTGGCGTGGGCATGGGTTGTCATCGCGCAATCAAAGACCACAGACCAATACCCTGGACGTGATGGCTGAGTACGATCTGCCCGCCGTCTTTGCGTTTATTGAAGAGCGGTGTGGTCAAAAGCCGGCCGTCGTTGCCCGTGGTATGGGCTGCGAGTTGATCAGCAGAGCTCTGGCCTATGGTGAAACCTTGCCAGAGTTGCTGTTCGTCAATTCACATCAGTTGCCGCCACGGCGTTTGTATTGGTTGCCGGGTGCGAAGTTGCTTCAACGCATTCGTTTGCTGAAAAGCGGCTGGGTTAAAGGCCCGGGTGAAGAAATGGAAGCGCGTCAATTGTTTCGCCAGTTGCTGAAAAAAGGTGGCTGGTTCGGGGGGTGGAAAACAACGGGAGGCCAGGCCATTCGTCCACCACTGGAAGCGCATCAGGAAGTGACGCGCTGGGTCTTTGAACCCGGACGGACTCCGTCTTGGTTGAAGCGCCTGAGAATAGACGAGAAGCATCACAGCGAAGCTCGGGTCCCCGACTTCGATTGGGCGGTGTTATTGCCCAAGGCATCGGAAACGGTCTAAATCCGATCACATACAAAAAAGGGTAGCCAATTGGCTACCCTTTTTTGTATCAGCGAGTGTTACCCCGCCTTGATATTGGTTACGTTTTTGCTGATACGACGCGGTAAAACGTCTTTCAGCTTATCGCGCATCGATAGCAGCAGCTGTTCGGTGGTTGACCAGCTGATACAGGCATCGGTTACCGAGACGCCTGGCTTTAGGTCAGCCAAGTTATCAGGGATTTTCTGGTTGCCCGCTTCGAGATTGCTTTCAATCATCAAGCCGATAATGGACTGGTTGCCTTCCAGAATCTGATTGGTGATGTTGTCCGCGACCAAGGGTTGCAGGTTGTGGTCCTTATTAGAGTTGGCGTGCGAGCAATCAACCATGATGTTGGTCGGGACACTTGCCTGGCGCAGACTCTCTTCGCATAGTGAAATGCTGACGGAATCGTAATTGGGTTTGCCATTGCCACCGCGCAGCACCACATGACCATAGCGATTGCCGCGGGTATGAATAATGGCCACCTGACCTTCGTGGTTGATGCCCAAAAAGCGGTGTGGCGATGACACTGAGTTCAGCGCGTTGATAGCAACGTCCAGGCTGCCATCGGTGCCGTTTTTAAAGCCGACGGCAGACGATAAGCCACTGGCCATTTCACGGTGAGTTTGGCTTTCTGTGGTACGGGCGCCAACGGCAGACCAACTGATCAGATCTTGAAGATACTGTGGCGAGATGGGGTCCAGCGCTTCGGTTGCTGTCGGCAGGCCAATTTCGGCGATATCCAGCAAAAGTTTGCGACCGATGTGCAGACCGTCTTCAATCTTAAAAGAATCGTTTAGATAAGGGTCGTTGATCAGACCTTTCCAGCCGGTGGTGGTGCGTGGTTTTTCAAAATAAACACGCATGACCAACAACAAGCTATCCTGAACTTTCTCATTAAGCGCTTTCAGGCGCCGCGCGTATTCCAACGCTTGTTCAGGGTCATGAATGGAGCAGGGACCGATAACGACGATAATGCGGTGATCGTCGCGATCCAGGACGCGTCGAACTGCCTCACGGCCGGCATCAATGACGGCGTGGGCAGCGTCGGAAACCGGTAAGTCGGCTTTTAACGCCTCGGGCGTTATAAGAATTTCCTGGCTTTCGACGTTGAGATTGGTTAACTGTTGCATGGTTTGCGAGCGGCTCTTCTAAGTGAGGCTTTTGGGGTCGTCTTCACAGACAAAGATGATAGGGAAGTAAATAAACGAATACAAGCCGTAAACAAAGGGTTACACATATGAGTAGCAAGGGCGCAGTCAAAGAAAGTAGCGCAGCGGGCCAAATTGCTAAATGGGCATTACTGCTGGCCTTTATTTTGGCCCTGGGCATCGCATTGGATGAATTCACGGCCAATTCCGGCGACGGAGAATACCGTCGTTCTATTTGGGATCGCTTAACCGGCCAGGAGCCTCCACCCCAAGGTCGCGCGGAAGTCAGTGTGCAGCTGGCGCAGGAATTATGCCGTCAGCAAGTGCGGCAAGCCGTGGGGGAGATGTTCGTACGGGCACATTTCGACAATCGGTCGTCTCGATACAACGAAGACTTAAAGGTGCACACCATCTTTTTAGATCTTGAGGTCACCAGTGGCGAGAGCGGCGTTTATGGACGCTGTGACGTATCAGCGGTTGATCGCCGAATTCTGGAGTATCGTGTCAAAGGATGGGCCAATCCGTTCTGGCGATAGACTCAGAACACCGCGTATTTAACGCCCAATAACAACAGTGCGGTTGCCAGCAACGGATGCATAATCCGGGCGGGCAGCCGCGCTGATAGCGATGTGCCCACATAGATCGCCGGCAAAGATCCCAAAATCAACGCCAGCAATAACGCAATATCCACATTCCCTAAAAACAGATGGACCAAGCCTGCTGTAAACGTCAGTGGTACGGCATGGGCAATGTCTGTTCCTACGATCTCCTTGGGTGCAAGCATCGGAAACAGCATCATTAATACGGCTGTGCCGATCGCGCCAGCACCAACGGAACTGAGCGTCACCAACACCCCTAAAATGACACCGACGAAGCAGATGAGCACAGGATGCTGGACCTGTTGTTTCGATTGCAGGCTGCGGGACAGTCGATTTCGGAAAATCAGCACCAAAGCGGTAGTGACCAGCATGATGCCTAAGGTGGTTTGCAGAATGGACGCATAGTGTTCAGGGTGACGGAAAAAGAAGAACAGTATCGCCCCTGTTAATGCCGCGGCCGGTAAGCTGCCAGCCGCCATCAAAGCGACAATGGGCCAGCGGACATGACTGCGGCGATGATGCGCAATCATGCCGCCACTTTTAGTAATGGCGGCGTACCAAAGGTCTGTCCCGATAGCGATGTGCGCAGGAAACCCAAACATCAGCAGCAAGGGTGTCATTAAGGCGCCGCCGCCGACACCGGTTAGGCCGATGATCAAGCCTACGGCGGCTCCGGACAGGCTATAGAAAAGGATTTCCATACTGACTTAATCGTCATAGAGTAGTGGTGTTGCTAAACCTATCGGTTATTAAGTATTCTGAAAAAGAATAATTGATCATACTTATATAACTTTAATGTTCTATCGCCAGCACTGAAGTGAGCATCCTATAAGCGTGCGGTCACGCACCGAATTCGATGTCGCTGTATTCAGTATCCGACAAGGACAAACAGGCAACGTCGCGCAAAGCGACTGTTACTGCGATCGAGACGGGGAAGCCATGAAGCTGCAACAGCTCAAATATATCTGGGAAGTCGCACATCATGATCTGAATGTGTCCGCGACAGCCCAAGTGCTTTACACCTCCCAGCCGGGCATCAGTAAGCAAATCAGATTGCTGGAAGACGAACTGGGTATCGAGATATTTGCTCGCTCCGGAAAGCATCTGACGCGCATTACACCGGCCGGTGAAGCCGTGTTAAAAGTCGCGGGTGAAGTGCTGCGCAAAGTCGATTCCATCAAACAGATTGCCCAGGAGTTCAGCAACGATCAGCAAGGGAATCTCAGTCTGGCGACCACCCATACTCAAGCGCGTTATGCGCTGCCATCGGTGATTGACGATTTTATTCATGAGTTCCCGAATGTGGCGTTGCATATGCACCAGGGAACGCCTGTGCAGATTGCCGAGATGGCTGCCGATGGCACGGTCGATCTGGCCATCGCCACCGAAGGTATGGAGCATTTTGCCGACCTGGTGATGATGCCGTGCTATCGCTGGAATCGTTCCATCGTGGTGCCGAAAAACCACCCGTTAGCACAGAAAAGTCAGCTGACATTGGAAGACGTCGCAGCCCATCCTATCGTGACTTATGTGTTCGGTTTTACCGGTCGTTCCAAGCTGGACGACGCCTTTGTCAACAAAGGTTTAACGCCCAAAGTGGTCTTTACCGCGGCCGATGCGGACGTCATTAAAACCTACGTGCGTTTAGGGTTGGGCGTAGGGATTTTGGCGCATATGGCGATTGACCCGGAGCAGGATCGGGATTTGGTGAGCCTGGATGCCAGTCATCTGTTTGAACCCAGCGTGACGAAGATTGGCATCCGCAAAGGAACTTTTATTCGCGGCTTTATGTATCGTTTTATTGAACGCTTTGCACCGCATTTGAATCGTGATCTGGTCGACCGGGCGATGGCGACACACAGCCGCCATGAGCTCGACGATTTATTCCAGAATATTACCTTTCCGACCTATTAAACGACGGGCTAAACGCTGGGAGCACTCAGGTTTCCAGCGTGCAGTCCGCATTCTTTTTGCGTCGATTCTTCCCACCACCAGCGGCCTTCGCGTTCGTGCTGGCCGGGCAATACCGGCCGGGTGCATGGTTCGCAACCGATGCTGACAAAGCCTTGTTGATGTAAGTCGTTATAAGGGATTTCCATCAGCCGGATGTAGTCCCAGACTTCCTTGGAACTCCAGTTTGCCAACGGATTGTACTTGTACAATGCCTCGTCGCGGCCTTTGAAGCTGCTGTCCAACTGCACCTGAGGCACTTCAGAACGGGTGCTTGGGCTCTGGTCTCGGCGTTGGCCGGTGATCCAGGCATCGAGGCTGCTCAATGCGCGACGCAGCGGTTCGATCTTGCGAATGCCGCAGCATTCTTCATGACCGTCCTGATAGAAACTGAACAGGCCTTTGTCCCGAACCAGCGTTTGGACCGCTTCGGCTTGGGGGTAGAAGACGTCGATATCGATGTTGTAGTGGTTGCGCACCCGTTCGATAAAGGCATAGGTCTGTGGGTGCAGTCGGCCAGTATCGAGGGTGAATACCTTAGGCGAGTCCGTCAGTTTGCTCAGCATATCCACCAAGACAACGTCTTCGGCACCGCTGAAGGAAACAGCCAGATATTCATGTTCGTTCAGCGCGCGCTTGACGATTTCTCGCGGCGACAGGCCGGATAATTCCAGGTTCAACTCGGTCAGGTTCATTGGGTCACGGTCTTTTTGAAGGTGGCGCTAGATTAGCAGTCTCGAACAGAGACGAAAAATAGCTGCAACTCATAAAGTTATTACATAACGGGTGAGTATCCGCAGTGACCGGAAATTCCGCTGTTGGTTTTCTGATCCGTGGCTTGCTCAATACAGTGCTGCACAAACTGCCGTTGCCAAGCTTGAGGCTGCGCACTAGTGTATCGGCGTCAACCGATTAAGCGACTCAAGGAAACTGCCGTGGAACTGGCCTGCCTCGACCTCGAAGGGGTTTTGATACCGGAAATCTGGATCGCCTTTGCTGAACAAACTGGTATTGAAGAGCTGAAAGCAACAACGCGCGATATCCCCGACTACGACGTTCTGATGCGCCAACGCCTGGCCATTTTGGAACAGCACAAGTTAGGGCTGAATGAAATTCAGGCCGTGATTGCACAATTAAAACCGCTGGACGGTGCAGCTGATTTTGTCGGCTGGTTACGCGAGCGGTTTCAGGTGGTTATTTTGTCGGATACCTTCTATGAGTTCGCTCAGCCGTTGATGCGCCAACTCGGTTTCCCGACGCTGTTTTGTCACCGGTTGGAAGTGGCCGAGGATGGCCGAGTCGTGAATTATCACTTGCGGCAGAAAGATCCTAAGCGCGCATCTATTCAGGCGTTTCATAGTCTCAACTATCGCTGTATCGCCGCCGGTGATTCCTACAATGACACCACCATGCTGGCAGAAGCTGACGCCGGCATTCTTTATAATGCACCGGAAAATGTCATTGCCGAGTTCCCGCAATTTCCGTCCGTGCGTGGCTATGATGAATTGCGCCAGGCTTTCATAAACGCTAGCAATCGCGAATTAACGCTCTGACTTTCCACCGCTAATCAGCCTGAACGCGTCCCAGACTTTCGAGCAACTGTCGAACCTTGGTGGCGCTTTCGGCGTATTCGCTGTCGGCATCACTGTCGGCGACAATGCCACCCCCGCCAGCGCAGGTTACGCTTTGACCGCGACGCACCAGTGAGCGGATCAGGATGTTGCTGTCGAGATAGCCATCGTCACTGAACCAAAACGCTGAACCGCAATAACTGGCCCGGGAAGCCAGCTCAAGCTCATCGATAATTTGCATAGCGCGGCGCTTGGGTGCGCCGGTGATCGAACCGCCAGGGAAGGCGTCAAAGAGTGCTTTTAACGGACTGGCTTGCGGTTGCAGTTGTGCCGTCACGGTACTGACCAGATGGTGCACATTGGAGTACGACATCAGCTCAAACAACTTTGGCACCTGTACCGAGCCCGGCAGGGCATTGCGTGCCAGGTCATTGCGCAGCAGATCAACAATCATCAGGTTTTCGGCGCGATCTTTGGTGCTGTTTTGCAGTGCCAGCGCCTGCTCATAATCGCTTTGAGTATCGGTTCCGCGCGGGCGTGTTCCCTTAATTGGTTGTGTGACGATGGCGCCATGATCGATGGTTAAAAACCGTTCTGGTGACACACTCAACAGACTGTGATCGGTGGCGCGATGATAGGCCGAAAAGGGGGCCGGGACGTGTTCGATGAGCTGTTGATAGAGCGCCCAATCGTCAACTTTGTTGGGGCAGTCAGCCTGCCATTGTCGGGTTAAATTGGCCTGGTAAATATCGCCATCGAGAATGTGTTGCTGCAATTGTTCGAAGCGGTGCTGGTATTGATTGCGCGTCATCATTGAACGCCATTGCAACGGTGCTGCTGGACTCGTGGCGATAGGTTCGCGCTCGGGTTTGATGGCTTTAAGCCTTTCTAGCTGTACCACAACCGCAGCCGGGCAATCCGGATGGATCATTAACCAGGCTTTGGATTGCTGATGGTCGAGTACCAAACTCCAGTCATAACGATCGACACTGGCCAGACATTGCTCGGCGGTGTGACGGCTGTCGATCTGTTGGGATTCAAAACCGGCATCGTAGTCAAAATGGCCCGCCAGTCCCGATGCGAAGGGCAGGTCGGGTGCACCGCCGTCGCGACGATAGCGGCTCAGAAAATCGCTGAAGTCGTCGACGGTAATGTGATCAATATGGTGACCATGACGGTGTTCAACCTGACCATGACCCAGAAATCGAAAACGTTCAGACGGCCAGGCTGAACACCATTCCCAGCGATGGTGTTGCGGATCCGCTTGCCCGGAATGAAACCAAATAGCGCCGGGCTCATTGGCCAGGTGCTGAAACCAGGGGCGGGCGCTGGCAGCGTAGGGGAGTTCAATGCGTTGCAAGGTAAGAATCCGCGTTGGCCAATCGGTTGGACTGAGTGGTTAGGCAGGTTGGCGCCGGAGTGTCCGGCGCTGGCTATTAATCTTTGGTGTAATAAACGCCAGGGATCCAGCTTTTGTGGATTTTGGCGGTCTGTTCGAAATCCTGGGTGGTTTCATCCAGGTAGCGGAAGTTGACGAAGCCGATGCGAATGTCGTCGTCGTGACGCAAAGCGGCGGGCTCAGGCAGCCGTTTCTCATTCAAAAAGGTGCCGTTGGTGCTGTCCAGATCGGTCAGCTGATAGAAACCACCTTGTTCGTTATCGGCTTTGACCCACTCAATGCGGGCGTGGCGGCCAGACACAGCGCGGTCTTCAATTTGGATGTCATTGTCGGCGGCGCGGCCAATGGACACGTCCTGACCGTTCAATGCGACCTTGTGTTGAACCACCTCGTTGTTGACCTGCATCAGGATGGGCATGTGCGTACTCCAATTTGCGTTAGGACCTGCAGTCCTCTTTTTGGCTTGTCCGGAAAGCGGCAATCCGTTATAGGTTACCACTAGTACTGGCCAACGTTGATATATAGCGAACAAATGACTCAGCAATCCGCAGCGGAACAGATCAGTAGGCGTTCAATGGTTTTGCGGTCTCTATTGAGTTGGCCTCTGGCTTTGCTATTGGCCGTGCTCCTGTTAATGATCGGCTTTCCCGGCGGGGCGTTATTGGACCAAAGCTGGCTGCGTTTGACCACCGCCTGGTCCTGGCAAACGTCGGCACCGCCTCCCCGTTATGTCGTTGATCCTGCCAATGTGCCCGATGGCAGCTTGGTCGTCTGGCCATCTGGCTGGCAGTTGGGTCCAGTCTCGGGACCGATGATGACCCCGCAACAGGGGCTGACAACTGGCTGGCCCGCCTGGGCAACGAGCTTGACGGAACCTACCTTGCCCAGCGTTGCCGCTGGACCGGCATTAACGCCACTTGACCTGTATTGGCAACCAGCACGCCATGGCTATAAATCGCTGATATATCGCAGCGATCATCATCTGTTGTTTGATGCCCAGCTGACACTGATGGACGAGGCGGATTGGCAGTATCAACCCGGTCAAACGTTGGTCAGTCCAAATCGGCACATTGAGGTGAACTGGCAAGGTGCTGTTTTGCTGGCTGAGTTCGCGCTGCCTGAACCCGAGTTCGAACCCTTAACCGCGGCACCCTTTCCCAAGCTGGCACAGCGTCGAGGCCCTGGGTTGGCTGCGGTGCGTGAACACTGGGCACTGCAGCAGGGGTTTTATCTGATCACGCCATTTTGGTTGAGCCTGCTGGCGGCCTTGGCGATGGCCTTACCCTGGTTGTTGCCGCGTTATCTGGCTCGCCCTGTTTGGGCCGGCCCTTTGGTAGCCATCGTCTGGATGGGTGTGAACGTAGCGTTAGCCGCAACACTGCGCTGGTGGTTGCCGCTGTGGTACCCCTTATTGTCGCTGTTGCTGGCCGTGTTATGGCATCGCCGCTTGCAGCGAAGCGAAGCCCAACGCGAACACTTGCTGGCCGAATATCAGGCGTTGGCGCTGAATTGGTTACGGCATCTGTTGGACGATGGCAAAACTGAAGCCGGTCAACGTTTTCTGGATGGTTCTTCCAGCCTGGCGATCGACCCTGAGCTGACGTATGAGTTGGGTATGGGGTTTGAGAAGAAACGGCAATATGAACAGGCGCTGGCTTGCTATGAGCGTTTGAATCAGCTGGCGCCGGGCTTCCGCGATATCGATCAGCGCCTGACTCAACTGAAACCGTTGAATGATCCGAACCAAACCCTGGTCATTGGTGGGGGTAACAGCACGACCCGTCCTATTGCTACGGCCGCGGGTGTTCAGGCGCCTGAAATCGGTCGCTACCGCATTCTGGGTGAGCTGGGTCGCGGCGCGATGGGTGTGGTGTATGAAGCTGAAGACCCACGCATCAGCCGACGGGTGGCGCTGAAGGTTGTGCAGTTGGATGCGCTGGCGATGGAAGAGGCCGCTGCCGTCAAGCAGCGCTTTTTCCAGGAAGCTCAGGCGGCGGGGAGACTGAACCACCCCAATATCGTGACCGTCTATGACGTCGGTGAAGAACGTGAACTGGCCTATATCGCTATGGATCGTCTGACCGGACAGCCATTGTCGGATCGGCTGGAGCATAAACCGGCGCCGGCGCTGGCGTCGCTGTGTAACTGGATAGCCCAGGCTGCGGATGCCTTGGATTTCGCGCACCGCAACGACATCATCCACCGCGATATCAAACCCGCGAATCTCTACATCGACGAGCAAGGCGACAAACTAACCGTGACCGATTTTGGCATCGCTCGCATCACCGGGATGCATCAGACCCAAACCGGTGTGGTGCTGGGCAGTCCGTCCTTTATGTCGCCCGAACAGATACGCGGTGAGTCATTGACGGGCGCTTCGGATATCTTCAGTCTGGGTGTAACGCTCTACCAGGCTCTATGCGGTCAACTTCCTTTCAGCGGCGATACCCTTCCGGGTCTGGCGTACGCCATCACTCAAACTCAACAGGAGAGCCCCCGCAAGCATAACCCTGAAGTACCGGTTGCCTTGGTGCGTATCGTCAACAAGGCACTGAAGAAGAATCCCGACGAGCGATACGCTTCGGCGGGTGAGATGGCGCAGGCCTTGCGTAAGTGGGCCAGCGCCGAGTAGGACGCGGTAAACAGACCGCGACCCACTGTTCATCAGGAGTCGCTATGCAGCCAACCCTTTCAGACCCAGCGGATCGAAAGATCTACGTCCTCGACACCAACGTTCTGATTCACGACCCCAATTCTGTCTTCAATTTCGAAGAGCACCAGGTGCTCATTCCTATGGTCGTGCTGGAAGAGCTCGACAAACTCAAGGTCGGAAACACCGCTATCGCCGCAGATGCCCGCCAGGCAGTCCGTACCATCGACGCCATTTTGGGCCCAGCCAGTCCGACCGAAATCATGGCGGGGGTCGATATTCATCGCGTGGTTCCCGGTGGTCCGCTCGGCACCCTGACCATCCTGATACCCATTGAAAAAGCGCCGGCCACGTTGTCGACGCAAATCAACGACAACCGCATCATCAACGATTTGTTGGCGTTGCAGGCTAAACGACCCGATTACAAAGTCATATTGGTCACCAAAGACATCAACATGCGCCTGAAAGCGCGCGGCAGCGGTTTGGAGTCGGAGGATTACCACAACGATCAACTGATCACCGACATCGATAGCCTGACCAGCGGCTACCACCACATTGAAGGCAGTTTCTGGGAAAAGCTGGATGCGATGGCGCCGCAAACCGTTAATGGTGAGCGTGAGCACAGTGTCGATAGAGGGATAATGGAAGAGCTGCTTGGCGCATCGTTCTTCGTTAATCAGTTTTTCTTCGATGACCGCGAATTCGCCGGTCGCATCCTGTCGGACGATGGGTCACAGGTGCGCCTGGAGCTTCTTAATACGGGCTCGCTCATGCGCCAAAAAGCCTGGGGGCTGGCGCCACGTGATTTGTATCAGGCCATGGCCATGCACCTGCTGTTCGACCCGGATATCGACCTGGTGGCGCTGAACGGTGCCGCCGGCAGTGGCAAGACGATTCTGGCGTTGGCTTGCGCTCTGGAGCAGACCATGGAGACCAAGCTCTACAAGCGCATCATTGCCACGCGTTCGACTCGTGGCCTCGACGAAGACATCGGTTTTCTGCCCGGTACCGAAGCCGAGAAAATGCAGCCTTGGCTGGGTGCCTTTACCGACAACCTGGAAGCACTGCACGCTGAGGATTTCGATCCGTCCAGCAGCCAGCATTTTGTGGGTGCCAAGGTGCCGTTACAGTTCAAGAGCCTGAACTTTGTGCGCGGTCGCAGCTTCCAGCAGAGCATCATGATTGTCGATGAGGCTCAGAACCTGACGCCGCACCAGATCAAAACCATCGTGACGCGGGCAGGTCAGGGTACCAAGGTAATTTGCCTGGGCAACCTGGCTCAGATCGACACGCCTTATCTGGGGCCAACCAGTTCGGGGCTGACCTTTATGAGCGAACGCTTCAAAGGTTTTGCTCATGCTGGCACGGTGACTTTGAAAGGCGTAGCACGCAGTCGGCTGGCGGCTTATGCCGAGTCACATCTGTAAGTACTGGACGTTAAGGGCGCGCTTTGACTATGCTGCAAACCAAGGATGGTTCCTGAGTCGAAGAGACTTTGCGCCCTGGAAGGCCGGACGTATGATGTCAGTAAGTAGCCAAGGGGAAGTGCTGTGATTCAGGTGGTCGTTGTCGATGATCATGATCTGGTCCGAATGGGACTGGTGCGGTTGCTCGAGGATATCGAGGGACTGTCAGTGATCGCCGAAGCGGCCAGTGGCGAAGAAGCCGTCCGTTTGGCAAAAGAATTGGAGCCGGATGTCATCCTGATGGACGTGCGCATGCCCGGTCTGGGTGGCCTCGAAGCGACTCGCAAAATTCACCGTTTGTATCCTGAAATCAGTGTTATCGCCGTCACCGCCTGTGGTGAAGACCCGTTTCCGTCACGCCTGCTGCAAGCCGGTGCCGCCGGTTACCTCACCAAAGACGCCTCCACCGACGAAATGGTACGTGCCATTCGCACCGTCAACGCCGGTCAGAAGTACCTCTCGCCCAAGGTCGCCCAGGAGCTGGCGTTACAAAATCTCAGTGGTAAGGCGTCTCCTTTTGCGGAGTTGTCGGATCGGGAAATGCAGATCGCTACACTGATCTGCTCGTGCAAGAAGGTTCAGGAAATATCCGACCAGTTGTGCCTAAGCCCCAAGACCGTCAATACCTACCGCTACCGAATCTTCGAAAAACTCGATATCTCCAGCGACGTGGAACTGACTCATTTGGCCATCCGTCATGGTCTGTTGGAACCGCAAGAAATGATATAGTAGCGGCATGGAAGACACCGCAACCCCCTTCGACCACAAAGCCTATCTCAAGCACCTCACCATCCGACCCGGCGTTTATCGCATGTTCGATGCCGAGGGCACCTTGTTGTATGTGGGCAAAGCCAAGAACCTTAAAAACCGGGTATCCAGCTACTTCCGTGGTCGTGGGCTGAACAATAAAACGCTCGCCCTGGTGGCGCGTATTGCGCGCATTGAAACCACGGTCACGCACAGCGAAACCGAAGCACTGCTGCTGGAGCAGACACTGATTAAGCAGCATCGGCCGCAATACAATATTTTGCTGGTTGACGATAAATCCTATCCCTATATCAAGCTGACTACCGGTGGTGACTGGCCCGGTTTGTATGTGCATCGCGGTACTCGCAAGGGCAGTTCGGAGTACTTTGGCCCTTATCCCAGTGCCAGTGCTGTGCGTGAGAGCCTGGCAATTTTGCAGAAGGCGTTCAAAGTGCGCCAATGCGAAGACAGCGTCTTTCAAAACCGGCAGCGACCGTGTTTGCAGTATCAGATCAACCGCTGTAAAGCGCCTTGCGTCGGCTTCGTTTCCGAAGAGGAATATCAGGCGGATCTGGAAAAAACCCGGACCTTTTTACAAGGCCGTAACCAGAGCTTGATCGAAACGCTGGAGCTGGAAATGGATACCGCCAGCAGCGAACTGAATTTTGAAGCGGCGGCTGAAGTGCGCGATCAACTGCTGTATTTACGCAAAGTACAAGAGCAGCAATTTGTATCGTCCGATCGGGGTGATGTTGATGTGTTCGCACTGGAAGCCAGCGAAGCCGGGCTGTGCGTTCACTACCTGATGATTCGCCAGGGGCGCTTGCTCGGCAGCCAGAGCTTCTTCCCCAAGCCGGGTATCGATGAAGAGCCCACTCAGATCATGATGAGTTTTCTGGCGCAGTATTATCTGGGCCGCACACGCGATGATTGTCCGCAAACCATTCTGCTGAATACACCGGTCACCGAAAAAGACTGGTTGGAAAAAGCCTTGGCAGAACAGTTTGGGCGCAAAGTCAGTCTGTCGTCATCGGTGCGTGGCCGTAATGCGCGCTGGGTCGAACTGGCGCAAACCAATGCGCGTGAACAGTTGCAACATCGAATCAGTCAGAAACAACAAATCGTGCAGCGTTTTGCCGCCTTGCAGGAAGTCTTGAAACTCGAAGCGGCTCCGGAGCGTATGGAGTGCTTTGATATATCGCACAGTTCCGGTGAGGCCACTACGGCTTCCTGCGTGGTGTTCGATCAAAACGGACCGAACAAATCGATGTACCGCAAGTTCAATATTGAGGGCGTGGCCGCTGGCGATGATTACGCCGCCATGTCGCAAGCCATTCAGCGTCGCTACAGCAGGCTGCAAAAAGAAGCCGCACGGCTGCCCGACTTATTGATCGTCGATGGCGGTAAAGGCCAAATGAAGATGGCGCGTGAGGTGATGAATGAGCTTGGGTTAAGCATCCCGCTGCTGGGAGTCGCTAAAGGTGAAACGCGTAAACCGGGCATGGAAACCCTGTTTTATGAAACACCCGACCGGGTGGTCCAATTACCCAACCACAGTCCGGCTTTGCACCTGATTCAGCACATTCGCGACGAAGCGCATCGCTTTGCGATTACCAGTCATCGTGGTCGCCGCGGTAAAGCGAGAATAGGCTCGATTCTGGATGACATTCCCAGCGTGGGCGCCACGCGTCGTAAGGCCTTAATTCGACACTTTGGCAGCGCTCAGGGTGTTAAGGCAGCCAGCGCTGCAGAAATTGCCCGGGTAAAAGGCATCTCTAAGGCGCTGGCGGACACCATCTACGATCACCTGCATTCGAGCTAAGAGTGGGGAATAGTGACGATGGTGACTTTACAGCCCGCCATGAAGCTGAAATCCTTGCAGCCTTTCTGAACAAGCTATGAGCCGTCGGCTAATGTCGGCAGTCTGACTAAGGGTCGCTATGAACATTCCCAATCTCCTGACGCTGTTTCGCATCATCATGATTCCAGTCTGCGTCGGTATCTATTATTTGCCATATAGCTGGGCATATATCGCAGCGGCCGCAATTTTTACGGCCGCAGCAGTAACCGACTGGTTCGACGGTTACCTGGCGCGTCGTTTAGGCCAGATGACACCTTTCGGTGCTTTCCTCGATCCGGTCGCTGATAAACTCATCGTTGCCGCAGCCCTGGTAGCCTTGGTGGAAACTCACGGCAACATTTGGATGACACTGCCGGCTATTGTGATCATTGGCCGTGAAATTGTTATTTCAGCGTTGCGGGAATGGATGGCCGAATTGGGTAAGCGTGCCAGTGTGGCGGTTAACATGCTGGGTAAGGTGAAGACCACGCTGCAGATGATCGCCATCGTCGTTCTGCTGAGTCAGAACCCCGATGCCCACACCAGCCTGTCAACACTAGGTTTGATCGCCTTGCAGGTCTCAGCGGTACTGACGCTCTGGTCAATGGTTGTCTACCTGCGCGCCGCCTGGAGCGAACTGAAGCCAAGCGTCGGCTAAATCCGGCTTGATGGCTAAGTGCTTAAATTAAAAGGAAAATTATTGACCGGGCCAATCCCAGCCCTTAGAATTCGCCGGCGTTGTCTGGGTTGGTTGTTACAGGCAACAAGCAGTTTTGCGGGAATAGCTCAGTGGTAGAGCACAACCTTGACCGAGGTTGGGGCGGGGCGCGTAGCCTCGCGAGTTCTCGCGACCCAATAGCGGGTCAGATACAACCAGTTTTGCGGGAATAGCTCAGTGGTAGAGCACAACCTTGCCAAGGTTGGGGTCGCGAGTTCGAATCTCGTTTCCCGCTCCAAAAAAAATCCCATTTCGGTGGGTCAGTCAGCAAAGCAACGCGCTGATTGTTTGAACCTTCGGGTTCTAAGGCTGGATGGCAGAGTGGTCATGCAGCGGACTGCAACTCCGCGTACGCCGGTTCGATTCCGACTCCAGCCTCCATTTCTTCCTGACCACAGGCAGGAAACCAACGATCCTCCCCTGGGATCGTTCCCTGGCAAGTTTTCGACGCCCGGATGGTGAAACTGGTAGACACAAGGGACTTAAAATCCCTCGGCCATTGCGGCCGTGCCGGTTCGATTCCGGCTCCGGGCACCATTTATTCAACTCGAAACGATTAATCTATCAACCATCTGCTCGATGGCAGACCGCTTCCATATTGTTCCCATCCGGGTCGATTACAAAGGCGCCATAGTAGTGTTCGTGGTATGTCGAACGCAGTCCGGGTTCGCCGTTATCAGTACCGCCGGCAGTCATGGCTGCTTGATAGAACGCATCAACCGATTTTCGGTCGTTAGCGGTGAAGGCTAAATGTCTGGGCGTGTAATGGCTTTTAACTTCAATGATCCAGAAGTTGGGCTGACCGTCTGGGCCATAAGCGCACATGCGTTGAGTCGGGAAGTCGGTGTTCCAGCCGGCGACGAATTCCATTTGTACGCTATAGCCAAGTGCCGCCAGGGCGCCGTCGTAGAATTTTTTGGTGGCGTCGAAATCCGTTGCGTAGGTGCTGAGATGATCAAACATCCGCTGTTCCTTTTGCTATTAGTTCGTTGTTACAACGCTAAGGCCAATTGGAGGGTTTCTTCTTTTGCCTGCGGGATTTCATTTTGAGCCATCCCCAATTGCCGGAATACGAACGTCTGTGTTTGACCGTCAATGGACGCCCGCTTGAGCACTTCGCGGTGGGCGTCGTTGAATTCGCCGTGCGGGGGCCAGGCCAGGACAGTGCTGCTCATTCCATTGCCTAATGCTTCTTCCAGTGTGTGCCAGTAGTCGGTAACGGAGCGGGTATGTACCACACGAACCTTGGTGGTATCGACACCGGCGCGTTTGAGTGCGGCGTTGTTGGGCAGGCAGGGCGGTGCAATAAAGGTAATCCACCGCTGTTGTTGCTGGCTGAGTTTCGCCAACGTTGGTACCAGCAAGTGCAGCTGGTTCAGTCCGCCGTGATGGCAAAAAATCTCAGTAAAGGTTCCTTCCGGCTGGGACGGTTTTGCTTCCCGACGCAGTTGTGCAATGGGCTTCCGCGCTGGGGTGCGCCAAAACTGCGGGGTTTGCATTGCCTGGTCGGTGTTGTTCAGGGCGTGCATGGTCGGCTCCTTTACTGTTCAAACATACAGTAGCTGTATTTATATACAGTAAAAATACTGGGGTCAAACGATTTATGTGAAATCGTTTGAAAGCGTTTGATTCAGAAGCGAGCTTTGAAGGGAGACGGGCGGCGTCCAGAACGGGCGCCGCCGTGATAAAGCGGCTATTCAACGCTGTTGAAAGAGGGCGCTTTGGCTGACATCACCCTGGTAATGGATGCTGAAAGTATCGAGCATCGACAGTGCCGTTCTGGCTTCCTGTTCGTTGCGACAGGCGAAAGCGTCGATGCCACAGCGCGCCATGTAGTCGACCTGGTCGGGCAGGAAGTCGCCTATGGCGCGAATTTCACCCTGGTAACCCAGACGGTCGCGCAGCAGCCGTGCTTTGGAGAAGCTGCGGCCATCGGCGAATTTGGGAAAGTGCAGGGCGACCAGTTCCACCTTGTCGAGCAGGTCGGCAACGTCATCGGCCATTTGTTCATCGTTCAGCCAAACACCGACACGTGTCGGCAAATTGTTGGCTTCATTCAGCGCCAGATAACGCGGCAGCGGCAAAATGGCAGCCGTATTTTCGGCGATGTTGGTGCTGTCGTCTTCGATCAGCACCCAGGCGTCGTCGGTCAGCAGCGCGCCGTTCTTAATGAGATTTTGCATAGACGCGCTCCTTGAACGGATCCAGACCCAGGCGTTCGACAGTGTCGACAAAGGCTTCTTCAGGCTGGCGGTTTTCGGTGTACACCTGAATAACCTTGTCGACGACCGCGGGAATGTCTTCGGCGTTGAATGACGGGCCGAGAATTTTACCGACGCGAGCGTTTTGGCCGGAGTCGCCGCCGAGCGATACCTGATAGAACTCTTCGCCTTTTTTATCGACGCCGAGAATGCCGATGTTGCCGATGTGGTGATGACCACAGGCGTTCATGCAGCCAGAAATGTTCAAATCCAAATCGCCCAGATCGTAGAGGTAATCCAGGTCGTCAAACTGCGCCTGGATGGATTCAGCGATGGGGATGGACTTGGCGTTGGCCAGAGCACAGTAATCGCCGCCTGGGCAGCAGATAACATCGGTCAGCGTGCCGATGTTCGCGGTGGCAAACCCGACCAACTTGGCGGCTTCCCACAATTCCAGTAATTGATCCTGCCGCACATCGGCGAGAATCAGGTTTTGTTCGTGGCTGACGCGCAATTCGCCGAAGGAAAACTGGTCGGCCAGATGAGCCACGCTGCGCATTTGGTCAGCGGTGCAGTCGCCCGGAGCGTAACCGAGTTTTTTGATCGACAACGTAACCGCCGCGTAACCCGGCTTTTTATGCAAGTAGACGTTGCGATCGAGCCACTGTGCAAAGCCCGGATGGTCGGCTTTTTGTTGCGCCAGGATGGCATCGGCATCGGCCAGGTTTTCATATGCCGGGTCAACAAAGTGCTCGGCAACGCGTGCGATCTCGGCTTCGGTCAGAGTGGCCGGTCCGTCTTTCAGGTGCGCCCACTCGGCTTCGACTTTGTCACGGAAGGCTTCAACACCCAGCGCTTTCACCAGAATTTTAATGCGTGCTTTGTATTTGTTGTCGCGTCGACCCAGCAGGTTATAGACGCGCAAAATGGCTTCGAGATAGCTCAACAAATGTATGCCCGGTAAGAAATCGCGGACTTCCTGGCCGACCAGAGGCGTACGGCCCAAGCCACCGCCGACAAAGACTTTAAAGCCCAGTTCGCCGGCATCGTTACGCACCAGCTCCAGACCGATGTCGTGAAAGCGAACGGCGGCACGATCGCTGTTCGTGCTGCCATTAACGGCAATTTTGAACTTACGCGGCAGGAAGGCGAATTCCGGATGCAGGGTTGACCATTGGCGAATCAATTCGCACCAGGGACGTGGGTCGGCAATTTCGTCACGCAGCACGCCAGCGAACTGGTCGGTGGTGGTGTTACGAATGCAGTTGCCAGACGTCTGGATGGCGTGCATCTGGACGTCAGCCAGCCCCGCCAATATGTCGGGTACGTCTTCCAATGCCGGCCAATTGAACTGAACGTTCTGGCGGGTCGTGAAGTGACCGTAGCCTTTATCGTAGGTTTCGGTGAGTTCAGCCAGCTTGCGCAGTTGCTTGGAACTCAATAAGCCATACGGTACAGCGATGCGCAGCATGGGTGCGTGGCGTTGAATGTAGAGGCCATTTTGCAGGCGCAGTGGCAGAAATTCGTCGTCGGCCAGTTGGCCGTCGAGGTAACGCTCAGTTTGTTCACGGAACTGAGCGACGCGTTCATCAACCACTTTTTGGTCGAACGAGTCGTAAACGTACATCAAGGCAACCTGTATCGGTCTGGTGAAGGTTGGGCGCTACTCTAACGAAGTTTGCTTATTCCAGGAATGATTTAATTTTCATAATTTGAGTTCATACCGTTATATGGTGGCGCTTGAACCCGAGCCACTTACAGAGTTAAATGACCGCGGTAGACGGCGGATCTTGCACGCCGTATCGGCCCTCAGCGGCGAACAGAACAACAATAACAGGAGGACGAACCATGGCCAGCAAGAAAGTTGGAATGAGTGATGCCCGTGCGGATGCTATTGCCGCCGTGGTCATCGTAGCGACGGTCGTCGTTGCAGCCATTTACTGGGTGGCGACCGCTGCCTGAGACAACCGTGGGATCAACAAGGATCCACTGAACCGGATTTAGAGGGGTCGCCTTGAAACCGACCCGAAAGAGGGGCCTCCAAGGCCCTTTTTCTTTACCGCTTGGCTAGGGAGCCAGTGTGCGCACCAGTAGGATCAGCGCCAAAACAAACACAGCGGTCATCAAAATGCCGCCGATGATAAACGGCCAAATGCTGGTCGAGTGGAAGTCGCTGACTCTATTTTTATCGCTTTGCACGCCTACCAGCCCCGCCAACAGACTCAATATCAGACGCCATAACCGGCTCAGTCGACTCTCTGCCCGAGACGCTCGATTCTCCACCATGTGTTTTTCTCCCACTTTGTTTCGGTGTCGCTTTCACGATTGCGACCCCAGTGATCAAAAGGCGACACCAATGTGCCAGCGTACTGGCGAGTGTTTGTCTATGCTAGAGAATAAGGCCGTCCACCCTGGCGGCACAACGATTGCCAGCAACCCATTCGGACTGCGCATAACAACAACCTACAGAGGCCAACAATGACCACCACCCTGTCACCTCGACGGATTGAGTTACTAGACACTCTTTATGCACGTTTAACGCCTCATTTTCCCAAGGACAAGCATGCCGATCTTCGGATTCTGATTGAGCATTTGTTCCAGCATGCCTCCATGCAGGATCTGGCCAGCTATGACACCACCGACCTGGCTGGCATGGTCGTTTCGTTATGGCGTACGTTGCAGCAACACGAGGGTGGTCAGCAAAGCGTAGATGTCTTTAATCCCAACGTTGAAGAAAACGAGTGGCAGTCACCGCATACCATTGTCACCGTCTTATACGAAGATGTTCCCTTTATCATCGATTCTGTTCGTCTGACGCTGAATCGACTGGACGCCAACATTCATACTCTGTTTCATGCCAGCCTGGGTGTGGCTCGGTCTAAAGACGGTCGCTTTGAAGGCTTTGATAAAGAAAAGCCGCGCGAATTGCTGCTGTGTATTGAAGTGGATCGAACCACGGTATCCGCTGAACGCGAAGACATTGCCAACGCGATCAACTCGGTGGTGGAAGAGGTCAAGCGGGTGATCGCTGATTACCCGAATATCCTGAAGAAAACCGAAGACGCTATCGCTGATTTCCATACTCAGAAGTACCCGGTAGATCAGAGCGAGCTGGATGAAGCCGAAGTCTTTATGAAATGGTTAGCGGAAAATCATTTCACGTTTCTGGCTTATGACGAATATGAAATCGACGACGGCAAGGTCACGCAGGTAGACGGCAGTGCCTTGGGTTTGTTCCGGCAAAGCAACAAGCGACGCGAAGAATTCATCGATGAGATGACCGAGCAGCGTCGCCATCATGTTTTTGAAAAAGAGTTGCTGATCTTCTCCAAGTCCGGCCGACGCTCCAATGTGCATCGTCCGGCTTATTCCGATTATGTCTTGGTCAAACGCTTCAACGATAAGGGTGAAGTGATTGGCGGCCGTCGTTTTCTGGGGCTTTATACTTCCACCGTATACAACGGTTCGCCTGACACCATTCCCGTGGTGCGGCGAAAAATCGAGCAGGTTCTGGAGCAAAGTGGGTTTGCCCAAGGCAGTCATAACTACAAAGAACTGGCGGCCATTCTGTTTACCTTCCCGCGTGATGAACTCATTCAGGCATCCATTGATACCTTGTTGAACATGACGTTGGACGTGCTGGCCATTCAGGAACGTAAGCGCATTCGTTTGTTATTGCGTCGTGATATCTACGGTAAGTTCTTAACCGCCATTGTCTACGTGCCGCGTGATATTTTTAACTCGCAGTTGCGCCAGCAAATTCACGATATGTTGGCAGAGCAATTCGATGTTGAAGGCTCGGATTTCACCACTTTTTTCAGTGAGTCGGTGTTGGCTCGAACCCGTCTGGTGTTCAAGCTCAAGCAGCCTATTGAAGGTGAGTTACCAACTGAGGCACTGGAAAAACGCATCTTCCAGATTGCTCGTCGCTGGACTGACGAGCTGCAACAAGTCTTGGTAGAGAACTTTGGTGAAGAGCAGGGTATTCAGCTGCATCAGCGCTATCACGAAGCCTTCCCGGCAAGTTATCGAGAACAGTACAGTCCGCGCGTGGCTGTCGCAGATATTCAGCGCATGGAATCGCTGAACAAGAAAAATGCAGAGCCTATTGCACTGAGTTTCTATCGCGCCATGGAGCCGACGGGCAGTGAATTGAAATTAAAGATTTTCAAAAAGGGTGAGGCACTGTTGTTATCCGAGCTGATGCCCGTTCTGGAAAATCTGGGTTTGAAAGTCATCGACGAGTATCCCTATGAAATCAATTACGGTGATGACGAGTGCATCTGGATTTACGATTTCTCATTGCTCTATGAGCCCAACCCACTGATCGATCCGGTGCAATACCGCGAAGAATTTGCACGGGCCTTTTTGAATATTTGGAACGGTCGCGCCGAAAGTGATGCCTATAACCAGCTCATTTTGCGGGCCAAACTGACGTGGCGTGAAGTTGCTATGTTGCGTGCCTATGCGCGCTATATGAAGCAGATTCGTTTTGGTTTATCGCAAGAGTACATTGCCGACACCTTGATCAAATATACGGACATTACCGAAAACTTGGTTGAGCTGTTTTCTGCCCGTTTTAATCCGGATAAGCAGGGTAACGTGCACAAGGATTTGGATAAGTGGCTCGAAGCTATTAACGGTCAGCTGGATGCGGTAAACAACATCAATGAAGACCGTATTTTCCGTCGCTATGTTGAGTTGATTAAGGCGACTTTGCGCACCAATTTTTATCAGGCAGGTGCCGATGGTCGGCGCAAGGACTATTTCAGTTTCAAACTGAATCCCGCCAAGATCAGCAATATTCCGTTGCCCAAGCCGATGTTCGAAATATTTGTGTACTCGCCACGTATCGAAGGTGTGCATCTGCGTGGCGGTAAGGTGGCGCGGGGCGGCCTGCGCTGGTCCGACCGCATTGAAGATTTCCGTACCGAAGTATTGGGTCTGGTAAAAGCTCAGCAGGTTAAGAACGCGGTCATTGTGCCGGTGGGTGCCAAAGGTGGCTTCGTGGCCAAACAGCTACCCGTGGATGGCGATCGTGAAGCCATTCAGGCTGAAGGTATTGCCAGTTATAAAACCTTTATTCGTGCGTTGCTCGACATTACCGACAACCTCAGCGAAGGCGAACTCGTTCCTCCACCGCAGGTGGTACGGTACGACGAAGACGACCCCTATCTGGTGGTTGCTGCCGATAAAGGCACCGCAACGTTCTCTGACATCGCCAATGCCGAAGCCATTGATTATGGCTTCTGGCTCGGTGATGCCTTTGCGTCCGGCGGCTCTAACGGCTACGACCACAAAAAAATGGGCATCACGGCACGCGGTGCCTGGGTTAGCGTACAACGGCATTTCCGTGAGTTGGGTATCGACGTCCAAAAAGATCCGATTAGTGTGGTCGGCATTGGTGACATGGCCGGTGACGTTTTTGGTAATGGGTTATTGCGCTCTGAGTCGGTTAAGCTGGTGGGGGC
Organism: Saccharospirillum sp. MSK14-1; assembly: GCF_003054965.1. Classification (GTDB taxonomy): domain Bacteria; phylum Pseudomonadota; class Gammaproteobacteria; order Pseudomonadales; family Natronospirillaceae; genus Saccharospirillum. The sequence continues at coordinate 1,093,080 of NZ_MIES01000033.1, read as the reverse complement.
TTTTAATCATCTGCACATCTTTGTCGACCCGGATCCAGATCCGGCCAAGAGCTTTGCCGAACGTCAGCGGTTGTTTGATTTACCGCGCTCCAGCTGGGAAGACTACAATGCCGATCTGATCTCCAAAGGTGGCGGTATTTTCAGCCGCAGCGCCAAATCCATTTCCGTCACTAAAGAAATGAAAGCGGTATTTGGCATCAGCAAATCCAAAGTGGCACCTAACGATCTGATCAGTGCCATGCTGACGGCGCCAGTGGATTTGTTGTGGAATGGCGGCATCGGTACCTATGTGAAAGCCAGCCATGAAAACCACTCCGATATCGGCGATAAGGCGAACGATGCGCTGCGTGTGGATGGCTGCGATTTGCAATGCAAGGTCATCGGCGAGGGCGGTAACCTGGGCTTCAGTCAGTTGGGCCGGGTGGAATTCAACCTCAACGGCGGTCGTTGCTTTACCGACTTCATTGATAACGCCGGTGGTGTGGATTGTTCGGACCATGAAGTGAATATGAAAATTCTGCTCGACGACCTGGTGGCCAGTGGTGACCTCACCGTCAAGCAACGCAACGACAACTTGTTTAAGCTCACCGAAGATGTCTCCAAACTGGTGTTGCGCAATAACTACCGCCAGACACAAGCGCTGGGTATTGCCTACACCGAATCCTTCAAGCGGGTAGAAGAATACCGCCGTCTCATCAATGCGTTGGTCAGTGCCGGTAAGCTCAATCGCGAACTGGAGTTCTTGCCATCGGATGAAGCGATCAGCGACCGTAAAGTACAGGGTCAGGGTTTAACTCGGCCAGAACTGTCGGTGTTGATTTCTTACGTCAAAGGCGATTTGAAAGAACAACTGATCAAAGCCGATGTGGCTCAGGATGCGTATCTGGAAACGGCGGTAACGACCGTCTTCCCGGAAGCGATGCGTAAGAAATTTGGTAAGTCCATGTACCAGCATCGTTTGCGTGGCGAGATTGTGGCGACACAGGTGGCCAATGACATCTTTAACTACATGGGCATTTCTTACTTTAATCGTCTGCAGGAAAGCACCGGCGCGTCGCCGCTGGAAGCAGCCAAAGCCTATGTTGCCGCTCGCGATATCTTTGGTATGCACCAGTTATGGGATGAGCTGGAAGCGCTCGATCATCAGATTGATACCGAGCTGCAGAGCCGTTTGATGTTGAAAACGGCCCGCATGGTTCGTCGTGGCAGCCGTTGGCTGGTGAAAAACTATCGGACTGGCATCGACATTCAAGCCGTGCTCGACCTCTATCAGAAACCGATTCAGACCATGAATGATCAACTGGAAACACTGTTGCCAGAGGATCAAAAAGAAATCTGGTTAAGCGAATCGGCTCAGTTGGTGGAGCAGGGTGTGCCGGAAGCGTTAGCGCGCCGGGTATGTGCGTCCGATATTCTTTATACCGCCCTCGGTGTGGTCGCAGTGGCACAAAGCCAGGAGCGCGATCCCATGCAGGTAGCTCAAGGGTATTTCCGCGTCGGCGATGCGTTGGAGCTGGACAGCTTTGCTGAGCAGGTGAACAGCCTCAGTGTGAATACCCATTGGCAGGCGATGGCGCGTGAGTCGTTCCGTGACGATCTGGAATGGCAGCAGCGGCGCATCACTCAGGGTTTGTTCAGTCAGATCGGCAATGAGTCACTCGATGAACTGGTGGATGAGTGGTTGGAGCGCAACCAGATTCTGGTTGAGCGCTGGCTGAAGATGATGAGTGAAATCCGCGCGGTCGGTGAGCCCGAATTCAGCATGTACAGTGTGGCGATCCGGGAATTGCTCGACCTGTCGCAGGCAACCATGCCGGAGTTATAAAGAACACCACTGCGCCGTTATCTTATAACGGTGCTTGCACAGACAGTGGCTACGGAGATAATTATTCATAGCCACTGTCTGGGTGTTCGAATTCATGTCGCAAACGCTGATCGTTGATCTGTATATTTCAGCTGATGACTACCTGCGCCATTATCAGGGTTCGGTGAAGTCCGTGTCCTGTGAGTCACGTGACGGCCGTCGAGTCCAGTTTCCCTCCGGTATTTTGCAACGCTTTGTGACGCGTAATGGTGTGCGTGGCAGCTTCAGTCTTGAAGTGGATGATAATTTCAAACTGATTGGCATCCGCCGTATCGCCTAAGGCTGGTATACTGCCGGCCGTTTTCATCACGCCGGTAAGCTGCTATGTACGACATCCTGCGTCCAGCCCTGTTCGCACTGAGCCCAGAAACCAGTCATGACCTAAGTTTGGAGTCGTTAGGCGCGGCACATCGCCTGGGTTTAAGCCGGTTGTTTAGCAAGATGCCAGCATCTGACCCGGTGTCACTCTGGGGTTTGGAATTTGCCAATCCCGTCGGCCTGGCTGCGGGCCTTGATAAGAATGGCGATTATCTGGACGCGCTCGGTGCGCTCGGTTTTGGGTTTGTAGAAGTCGGAACGGTGACGCCGCGGCCGCAACGAGGCAATGACAAGCCGCGATTGTTCCGCTTGTCCGATAGCCAGGCGATCATCAATCGCATGGGGTTCAACAACAAAGGGGTTGACCATCTGGTCGAGCGCGTTAAGCGCAGCCGCTACGACGGCATTGTTGGCATTAACATCGGCAAGAACAAAACCACACCGGAAGATCAAGCGCTGAATGACTACCTCTATTGTCTGGACCGCGTTTATCCGTGGGCGGGTTATGTGGTGGTCAATTTGTCATCACCCAACACACCTGGACTGCGCAATTTGCAGTTTGGTGACGCGCTGAAAAACCTCCTGGCTGGATTGCAGCAGCGTCAACAGCAATTGGCCGCGCAGCACGGCTATAAGCCTATCCTGATTAAGATTGCGCCAGACCTGAGCGAAACGGAAATCGAGGCCATCTCCGCAGTGTTTAACGATTACGATGTGGATGGGGTGGTTGCGACCAATACCACGCTCAGCCGGGAGGCTGTCTCTGGAGAGCGCTTCGCTGAAGAAGCCGGCGGTCTATCGGGCCAACCCTTGTTTCAATCTTCAACAGAGGCATTGCGCCGCTTTCGTCGCTATCTGAAACCGTCGATTCCACTGATCGGGGTAGGCGGTGTGTGTTATGGCGATGACGCTAGAGCCAAGAAGGAGGCCGGTGCGAGTCTGGTGCAGATTTACAGCGGCTTTATTTACCGCGGACCCAAACTGATTTGTGAATGCATCGATGCCTGGCAGGACGAATCAGATTGAAATAACAGACACTAAAAAGCCGGCAACATTGCCGGCTGTGGATTGTAACGCCTGGGTGCGGCGTTAGTGGTGGATCAAAACTTCATTGAGGCGATGTATACCGCGTACGCCGGTTAACCCATCCCATTGATCGCTGCGCCCTTCGCGCCAGCCATTCATCCATTCCTGATGTAACTCGGGTTTGCCACTGGGACATAAGTTCTTCGATCGACCTTCCAGTCCGGCCAGATAGCCTTTTTGGTAGGCTCGCTCACGGCGGTCGCGCTTTTGTCGCTTCATAGATAGACCTCTCTTGCTGTCCATGGTGAAGTGGGGTCACTCGGAACAAGCAACCCCGGTGAGGCTGTCTTCACTGATGTTGTATCGAAAACGATCCGGTCATGTCGACAAACGATTCAGTCTAAAAACCGCCACACTTAGTGGCTACTGTAATAAAATAGTCATACCCAGCCCGGTGGGGGCTGTAGCCAGGTCTCAAAGCCTGTTCGAGCTTTCTTAAAGCATTGTTGTCTTAGCGTTAGTCTTTTTAATAGAGAATCCGTCTAAAAATGAGCATTACCGATCCCGCGACATTTTGGGTGACTTGCCCTCAGGGCTTTCATCGACTACTCAAGCCAGAGATTACTCAAATCACTGGCCAGCCCGCGCTGGATTGGTCTCGTGGCCTGGCGTTTGAGGGTTCCTTAGCCGACGCCTACAAGCTCTGTTTGTGGAGCCGACTGGCCAACCGGGTTCATTTGGCGCTGGGTCAAAGCAGTGATGTCAGCCTCGATGGTTTGATGGCGCTGGTCGATAGCGTGAATTGGGATCAGCATGTACGCCCTGGTGGTACTTTACGGGTGGATTTTCAGGGCCGCATGAGTGGCATTGATGATCCGCGTTACGGTGCTCAGAAGGTCAAAGACGTCATTGTTGACCAGATGCGTGATCGCCATGGCATCCGCCCCAGTGTTGAGCGTGATGCGCCCGATATTGTGGTCTTTGTTCAGGTTGGCCGGCAGCGCATCGATCTGGGTCTGGACCTGTCGGGAGATTCTTTGCACCGCCGTGGTTACCGCCAGGCAACCGGCCCCGCGCCGTTGAAAGAAAACCTGGCTGCAGCGGTACTGATGGCCGCCGACTGGCCGAAACGAGCCGCTGCCGGCGACGCTTTTATCGATCCGTTATGTGGATCCGGCACTTTGGTGGTGGAAGCGGCCATGATTGCCGCGGATATGGCGCCGGGGTTAATGCGGCGTCGTTTCGGTTTTGATGGCTGGCTGGGTCATGATCGCGGTTTGTGGAATGAATTAGTCACCGAAGCCCGTCAGCGCCGCCTCGATGGCGAAAGCCGGATGAGTCCGGTACTTGGATACGATGCCGATGGTGGTGTAGTCGCACGAGCCAATGAAACGCTGGAGCGTTTGGGTTTGTCGCGCCAGGCTCGTTGCTATCACAAGCCGTTAATCGATTGGACCAAGCCGACTCACTGGGCACTGCAACCTGGCTTGGTGGCATGCAACCCACCCTATGGTGAGCGACTGGGTAATAAGCCACAGCTGTTGGCGTTGTATCGACGTCTGGGTGAAATAGCCGAAACCGAACTGGCCGACTGGACCGTCGGTATTCTCACGTCCGATACGGTTTTGGCGCGTGAAACAGGTTTGAAAGCGAGCGCCAAGGAGCGATTTTTTAACGGTCGTCTGGAAACGCATCTGTATCTGTTTACGCCGAATGAACGCCAAATCACCCATCAATCGCCGGCTATGGTTGAGCAAGACAGTGCGTTGCGTAATCGGCTGATTAAAAACCTGAAACAACGTCGTAAGGCGCTGAAGGGAAAGGACATCGAAGCCTACCGTCTGTATGACGCCGACTTACCGGAATTTGCGTTGGCCATCGATGTCTATGGTGATCAGTACCACGTTCAAGAATACGCGCCACCACGGGAAATTCCTGAAGACAAAGCCCGCGCGCGCTTGCTGCATGCATTAGCGGTTTTGGGCGAGGTGATGGAAGCCCCGCCGGAAAATATTGTCCTGAAACAGCGCCAACGCCAGAAAGGCCGAGCGCAATACGAACGCCAGGATGAAAGTGGTGACTTTTTTACCGTCCGTGAAGAAGGCGTATTGCTCGAAGTGAACCTGCGCGATTATTTGGATACTGGCTTGTTTCTGGATCACCGACCGACGCGCCACTGGATTCAGCAGCAGGCTAAAGATAAGCGCTTTCTGAATTTGTTTTGCTATACCGGCGCCGTGACTGCTCACGCTTATGTGGGGGGTGCAGCGAGCACGACCAGTGTTGATCTATCGCGGACCTATTTAAATTGGGCTCGGGATAACCTGCGTTTGAATGGCGGTGAACCGAACGCACATCATCGGTTTATTCAAGCCGATTGTTTGCAGTGGCTGGATGAGTGTCGTGACCAGTTTGATCTGATATTTCTCGACCCACCGACATTCAGCAACTCCGCTAGGATGAGCGATACCTTGGATGTTCAACGCGATCAGATAGCATTAATTGACCGAGTGATGCGGGTGTTATCCCCGCAAGGGCTGCTGATTTTTTCCAACAATTTCCGAAAATTCAAACTCGACCCGGAATTGTCAGAGCGTTATGCGGTCAGTGAGAAAACGGCGGTTTCGGTGCCATTTGATTTCCAACAAAAACGGCCGCATCAGTGTTGGCATCTGCGCCATAAAGACCGCTAATTTTTCACGTCACGAGCCGCCAGTACGACAAACTTCGGGTGGCTCGATTTTACTTCTACAATACGAAAATATCGCTTCAGTCGCTGGTGATAACCCAGGTGTCGATTGCCGACTAACCAGAGCTCGCCGTCTTTGCCGAGCACTTGGGCGGCGCTTTTAATCAGCTCTTCAGCAATGGTATCGGTCAGGCTGGTGTCTTGGTGGAAGGGTGGGTTGCACAACACCAGTGGTACGTCGGTTAGGTTCAGATCCGTCAGACCGTTATTGTGAATCAACTCCAGCCGATCGCTCAGTCCATTTGCTTGAGCACTGGCTCGGGCAGAGGCGATCGCTTGAGCACTTTCATCAATGCCAACGGCATTCGCGTGCAGATGCCGTCTTAAATAACTCAACGCCAAAATGCCATTGCCACAGCCAAGGTCCAGTACCCGGTTTACCTTTGGCAGGCGATTGAAACAGTGCAGAAAAGCCAGGGCACCGGGGTCTGGTTTTTGTGCGCTGAAACAACCCGGCTCACTGATCAATTGAAGGCCGTCGTCGGTGCTACTGTGTTGGGCTTGAACCGCCTCGACCATTAATGGTTCGGTGAGTTCGACGCAGCGTGCTTTTTTAACGGCGCGGCCGGGGTTGTTTTGGTCAAACCAGCGACGCATGGCTTTTTGATGGCCGTCACTCAGATGTTTTACCATGCCCAGTGCATAGACTTTTCCGGTTGGCGTAAGTCGTGTCGCCAGCTCGCCCAGTTGCCAGTCGAACAGCGCAACTGACTTTGGGACTTGGATGATGGCGCAGGTCAGTTCATTCGGTAAGTCGTCTGTCGAATGAATCAGCTTAGGCAGATTGCTCTGGTTACGCGCGCAGTTTTCCTGCAAAGCTTGTTGCGCCATAGCGCTGTCATTCCACCAGGCAGTGACGCGTTGATTCAATGCCACGGCCAGGCTGCCGAAACTGTCGTTGACCAGCAGAAGGTTGTCGTCGTTAGTCGTCAAACGAGACAGCAGCAATTCGTCGGCGGCATTCCAAGCTTGAAGCTGAGCATCGGCCGGCACGCGCTGCAAGCTGAACGCTGAAAAGTCTTGAGGTAAAAGGTTTGGCGTAGTCACAGTTTAATCAGGAGCGTCAGTCATGGCGGAATCACAATCGATATGGTCGCAGCAGGAAATTCGTCTGCAGCCGCGTGCGCGTGGCTTTCATTTAATCACCGATGACGTGCTGGCGGCGATGCCGGAAATAAAACGGTTACGGGTGGGTTTGCTGCACCTGTTATTGCAGCACACTTCGGCATCACTGACCATCAATGAAAACGCCGATCCCAGTGTGCGGACTGACTTTGAAACCGTCTTTAACAGCCTGGTTGCCGAAGACCGTCGCGACCTGATTCATACCTACGAAGGTGCTGACGATATGCCCGCTCATATTAAATCGTCCTTGTTGGGTGTTTCGTTGACCTTACCGGTTCGCGATGGTCGTTTGGTGCTGGGCACTTGGCAGGGTATTTATTTGGGTGAGCATCGTAACGAAGGTGGCAGTCGCCGCATCGTTGCCACCTTGCAAGGTCAAACGGACTAAGCTCTGCTCAGCACCAGGCCGGCTTCCATATGGTCGGTGTAAGGGAACTGGTCAAACAGGGCGGCCGCTTCGATGCGATAGTCCTTGCCCAGATCAGCCACATTTTGCGCCAGCGTTTCCGGATTGCACGAAATATAGATGATGCGTTCGAAGCGTTTGGCCAAGGCGATGGTGTCGGCGTCCAGTCCGGCGCGCGGCGGATCGACCAGCAGGGTGCGGAAGTCATAGTCGTCAACCTGCCATTCGCGCAGTCGACGTGACTGCGTCTGGCCGAGCCAGGCTGCGGAAAAATCTTCACTCGACATCCGCGCAATACGCAGGTTGTCGATCTCATTGGCGGCAATGTTGTGCTGAGCGCTGTTGACCGATACTCGGGAAATCTCTGTAGCCAGGGCTCGATCAAAGTTTTCTGCCAGAGGAATGCTGAAATTACCGTTACCGCAATAGAGTTCCAGTAAGTCTCCCTCGCTGCCCTGACTGTGTGTTTTGGCCCAGCTCACCATCTGTTCGCAGACGCCGGCATTGGGCTGGGTGAAGCTGTTTTCGTATTGCCGGAAATGATAGGCGCGTTCACCGATGGTCAGTGTTTCGTTAACATAATCTCGATCCAGCACGAGTCGCTGTTTGCGCGCTCGGCCGATAACAGCCGCCTGCCACTGATCTTGCCAATAACGGGCGCGCGCTTCCCAGTCGGTATCCAGCTTGCGGTGATAGAGCAGGGTGATCAGGGCATCGCCAGTCTGAGTGGTGAGAAATTCCACCTGAAATAATTTGTGGCGTAATTGCGGATCGCTCAGCACCGCTTCACGCACCTGTGGCATCAGTTCATTAATGCGCTGGCTGGCTACGGGAAAGTCGTCGACGCGTAATGGCGTTTTGGGGTCGGCCGGATTGAACATGGCGTACCAAGCATCGTCACCATCGTGCCAAAAGCGGAACTCGGCACGCATGCGGTAATGACTGGGCTCGGAGGCAAAAATGTCCAGCGGCGGAAGCGGTCGGTCAGCGAACAGGGCTTGCAGTCGATCCGCCTTGGTGTCGAGCTGTTCTTGATAGTGATCGGGATCGAATGGAAAGGGCATGCAAAGTCCTCAAGCGAGCGCGGCAGGCCATTCTATTCAGACCGACTCAGAGCACTAATTTATACCGTTATCTAATCCTGAGTGTCTTCTGGTCATAACGCTGATCGTCATTATAATGCGGCCCTCAACGATTCAGGCGCCTTAGTTATGACGACAACGCTCAGTGCGGCCGACTGCCAGGCCATGCTTGAAGACATCCCCGATTTTCTGGGTAACACCACTCCGCAAGCCTGGATCAATCATGCTCTGACACAGATGCCCGTTCTGTTGATCGACCACGCCCAGTGTGAAAAGAAGGCGGCTTCGACGGCCATGTCGATGATGTATAAGTACGTCGACCGTCGTGATTTGTTGGCCAAGATGAGCAAGCTGGCCCGAGAGGAATTGGTTCATTTTGATCAAGTACTCAAGCTGATGGACAAGCGCGGTGTTGAGTACACGCATTTGTCCGCAGGTCGCTATGCAGGCGCGTTGCACGATATGGTGCGGAAGCCGGAACCGCAGCGTTTGGTTGATCGGCTCATTCTCGGCGCTTTTGTTGAAGCCCGCTCTTGTGAGCGCTTTGCGGCATTGGTGCCGTACCTGGATGAAGAGTTGGGGCGGTTTTACGCGTCATTGCTGAAAAGCGAGGCCCGTCACTACCGACACTATTTAGGGTTGGCGCGTCAGTATGCGCTGGAAGATATCGAGCCGAGAGTGGAGGCATTTCGTGAACGGGAAGCCGAGTTGATTGCAACGCCGGATACTGTCTTCCGGTTCCACAGCGGTGTGCCTGCTTAATCGCTTGTCTCGGCTGTTGTTTCCTTTATAGACAGTTCGGGACCCTCTTCGATGCTAAAGCGGTGCAGTTGTTGCTGGTTGACATCAAACGACAAGTACCAGCCATGATGATGCCAGTCACCCAGCACCAAGCGAGGTTTGGTCACTTCAGTGCTCAGCCGGTGCAGATGCCAGTCGGCTTTATGAGTATGGCCATGGACCAGTCCATCAACCTGCGAATCTGCCAGCCACTGTTGCACGGCAGACTCAGTAACATCGACATAGCGAACGATGTTCATGCGATTACGCTGCTGGCTGTTACCACGCAGGTAATCCGCCAGTTTTATACGCCAGGGCAATGGCATTCGGCGTAAGGTGCCCAACACCCAGGGATGACGAATAACCTTGCGATAGCGCTGATAACTTTTGTCGTCGGTGCACAACTCATCGCCATGACTGAGTAACCAGCGAACGCCGCCAAGTTCTACCAGAGTCGGGTCTGGGAGTAGGGTTGCGCCACACAGCTCGGTGTATGCCTCACCCATAGCAAAGTCTCGGTTGCCCACCATCAAGTGGATATTCACCGAGTTTGACAGAGCCCTCAGTCGTTCGGCGATGTCCAGATGAAAGGGCGTTGCCGCATCGTCGCCGACCCAGTACTCAAAGAAGTCACCGAGAATAAACAGGGCCTGAGTCTGTCCAGGTAACTGTTCCAGCAGTTGAAAAAACGCCCGGGTAATGGCCGGGCGACTTTCTAACAGATGCAGATCGGAAATGATGATGGCCCGATCGTAATGCAGCATGATCAGTCCAGCAGTTTGGCTGTTTCGATCACGATATCGTCAGCCGGTACATCACTGTGTCCTGCGGCCACCGTGGTCGGAACACCTTTAATGCGATTGACCACGTCCATGCCGTCGACGACTTTGCCAAACACCGCGTAACCCCAGCCTTCAGGCGTTTCAGCGCTGTGGTTCAAGAAGCTGTTGTCAGCAACGTTAATAAAGAACTGGGCGCTGGCGGAATGCGGATCCATGGTGCGAGCCATAGCGACGGTGCCGATTTCGTTTTTCAGGCCGTTGTTGGCTTCATTCTTGATCGGTGCGCCGGTCGGGCGCTGTTTCATGCCTGGTTCAAAACCGCCACCCTGGACCATGAAGTTGTTGATGACGCGATGGAAGATCACGCCATCGTAATGGCCTTCTTTCACATAACTAATAAAGTTCTCGCTCGTTTTCGGAGCTTTCTCTGTGTCCAGCTCCAGGGTGATGTCGCCCAGAGTGGTGGTCAGCAATACTTTCACGGGATTACCTTTTTTCAGTGTCATAAGATCGATCAGTGCGTCAGGTTCAAATGCAACCGTTTCGCGGCGATCAGGGTGTTTTCCATCAACGTGGCTACGGTCATCGGGCCGACGCCACCGGGTACGGGCGTGATCCAGGCGGCGCGCTCGGATGCGGCGGCGAATTGCAGATCGCCAGACAGCTTGCCGTTTTCCAGCCGGCTGATGCCAACATCAATAGCAATGGCGCCTTCACGAACCCATTCACCCGGAATAAAGCCGGGCTTGCCAACGGCTGCAACCAGGATATCGGCGCGGCGTACGTGGCTTTCCAGGTTTTCAGTGAAGCGGTGAGCGGAGGTGACCGTACAGCCAGCCAGTAACAGCTCCAGCATCATCGGTCGCCCGACATGGTTAGACGCACCGATCACCACGGCTTCTTTGCCGCGCAAGGGTACACCGGTTTCACGAAGCAACGTCATAATGCCTTTGGGTGTGCAGCTTTCCAGCATGGGGCGACGCTGCATCAGTCGGCCGGCATTAAATGGATGGAAGCCATCGACATCTTTATCCGGGCGAATGCGCTCAACAATGGTATCGGCATTGATATGTTCCGGTAGCGGCAGCTGCACCAGAATGCCATCGATAGAGGCATCTTCATTCAGATCATCGATCAGAGCGATCAGTTCACTTTCGCGCGTGGAGCTGGGCAGGTCATGACTGACGGACTTAAAGCCGACTTCGTCACAGGCGCGGCGCTTACTGCCGACATAAACCTGAGAAGCAGGATCGGCCCCCACTAAAATAACCGCCAGACCGGGGGGTCTGATACCTTGTTCCGTGAGTTCCGACACTTCTGCGGCAATGCGAGCGCGAAGATTGGCGGCAATGGCCTTGCCGTCCAGTAGCTGAGCTGGCATTCAGGGCTCCAAAGAGGGTTTGGCGAATTTTCTCATGGTGCTGATGGCCCGGCAAGCGAACTTAAGGGTAGGGAAGCGCTATCGTCTTGTTTTTGCTGAATTTTTCATAGAAAAGATTTGACGACCCCGGTGGGCATGGGTACTATGCGCCGCACGTTGACGGGACGTCTTGTTCGGAGCATAGCGCAGTTTGGTAGCGCATCTGGTTTGGGACCAGAGGGTCGGGGGTTCGAATCCCTCTGCTCCGACCAATTTTAACGGTATCGTCCTGGTGAGCGAGGCAAACGGATCCGGGCTCGGGTCAGTTTATTAGGCGCCCGTAGCTCAACCGGATAGAGCACTCGCCTTCTAAGCGAGTGGTTGCGGGTTCAAGTCCTGCCGGGCGTGCCAGTCTCGTAACAGCGTATTGTGGTGGGCGTAGCTCAGTTGGTAGAGCCCTGGATTGTGATTCCAGTCGTCGTGGGTTCGAGTCCCATCGTCCACCCCACCTTCTTCTTAAAAGAGCCGCTTGTCGGCTCTTTTTGTATGTGTTCGGGGTGCGTCAACCGGGGTGCTCCACGCTACCGGGCTTGATTCGAGTCCGGTCTGTCCCTACATTAACGGCCCCCTAAATTATTAGCATTAAAAGCAAGAGGAAACCTCATGCAAGTCTCTGTCGAAGCGACTGGCGGCCTGGAACGCCGTCTGACCGTTGGCGTACCGGCCAGCGAAGTCGATGGTGCCGTGGATCAGAAGCTCAAGGAAACCGCGCGTCGCGTTCGCATCGACGGTTTCCGCCCAGGCAAGGTGCCGGTCTCTGTGGTTAAGCAGCGTTTTGGCGACGGCATTCGTGCCGAAGTTTTGCAAGACGTCGTGCAGCAGAACTACGCCAAGGCCATTACTGAAGAAAAACTGACGCCGGCGGGTATGCCGAGCATCGAATTCACCCGCGATCAGGCCGGTGAAGATGTTGAGTTCGTGGCAACCTTCGAAGTGTTTCCCGAAGTGAAGCTGGCTGAAATCAGTGGCTATAGCTTCGATAAGCCGACGGCAGAAGTGACCGACGCGGATATCGATAAGATGATCGATAACTTGCGTCAGCAAAAAGCGGAATATAAGCCGGTTGAGCGTGCTGCTCAGAAAGGCGATCAGGTCAAAATCGATTTCGTCGGTAAAGTGGATGGCGAAGTTTTCGATGGTGGCAGCGCCACAGATCAGATGCTGGTGCTGGGCTCAGGTCAGATGATTCCTGGCTTTGAAGACGGCATCGAGGGTATCAAGATCGGTGATACCAAGGCTGTTGAAGTGACTTTCCCGGAAGAGTACGGCAACTCGGAACTAGCCGGTAAGCCGGCGGTGTTCGATATTACCGTGAAAGAGGTCGCAGAGCCTGAGCTGCCTGAGATGGATGAAGCGTTCTTCCAGGGTTTTGGTAGCCAGCATACCGATGTTGAAGGTTTCAAAACCGAAGTTCGTGCCAATATGGAACGCGAAGCGCGCAATGCCTTGCAGTCCAAGCTGAAAACAACCGTTATCGACAAGCTGCTCGAAGACAACGACATTGACGTTCCAGCGGCCCTGGTTGACGACGAAATTGGTCGTTTGCAGCAGCAAGCCGTGCAGCAGTTCGGTGGTGGCGCGCAAATGGATCCGTCCAGCCTGCCGAAAGAACTGTTCCAGGACCAAGCGGAGCGTCGCGTCAAAATCGGCCTATTGATGAATGAGTTGATTGAAAGCGCTGAGCTGAAGCCTGAAGAAGCAGAAGTACGTGCTTATGTTGAAGATCAGGCGGCTGTTTATCAGGATCCTCAGCAGGTTATCGACTACTATTACAGCAATGCTGAGTTGATGAACCAAGTCCGCGCTATGGTTGTTGAAAACGCTGCAATCGACTATATCCTCAGTAAATCCAAGGTGAATGAATCCACCATCGGATACGAGGATGCCGTCAAGTCAAATGGCGCGGAGCAAGGCTGACCGAAGAGGTCGGGGTTGAACCGCTCGAATTAGACCGCAATGAAAGTTGGCGCTTCCCAGAGGTGCCAACTTTTTTGTTATTTAGGAGTCGCTTGAATGTCACATTTTGCTGCGGATGGGTCTGCGCCCGATATCATGAATGCCAGCGGTCTCGTCCCTATGGTCGTGGAACAGTCCTCGCGCGGAGAGCGGGCGTATGACATCTATTCCCGTCTGCTGAAAGAAAATGTCATCTTTTTGGTTGGTCCGGTCGAAGACCATATGGCGAACCTGATCATTGCTCAGTTGCTGTTCCTGGAGAGTGAGAATCCGGATAAGGACATCAATCTGTACATTAACTCGCCCGGTGGCTCAGTAACCGCTGGTATGGCGATCTATGACACCATGCAGTTTATCAAGCCGGATGTCTCGACCATGTGTATCGGCCAGGCTGCGAGTATGGGTGCGTTGTTGTTGGCCGGTGGTGCTAAAGGTAAGCGTTTGGCGTTGCCTAATTCACGGGTCATGATTCACCAGCCTTTGGGGGGTTACCAGGGGCAGGCATCAGATATTGAAATTCACGCTCGCGAAATCATCGAGATGAAGCAGAAGCTGAATGAAATTCTGGCGCATCACACCGGCCAACCTCTGGATGTGATTGAGCGTGATACCGACCGAGACAACTTTATGAAGGCCGATGATGCCGTTGAGTATGGCCTGATCGATCAGGTATTGAGCTCACGCAGCACCGACTGAGAACGGTGTTCGGGTTGGAAATAACCTGAAAATCAATGAGTTACGTCAGGTTGCCTTAGGCGTAAATCTGCCGACAAAAAACTTGCAATTGACCCAATGTGGTTTCATCTTTAAACGAGCCACATGGGTATCAGGTATGGAGTAGTTGAATGGCCGACGATAGAACCGGAAAAGGCGAAGACGGAAAGCTGCTGTATTGTTCCTTTTGCGGGAAGAGCCAGCATGAAGTCCGCAAGCTGATTGCCGGGCCATCGGTATTCATTTGCGATGAATGCGTCGATTTGTGTAATGACATCATCCGTGAGGAGCTGCAAGACAGCGGACCTAAGGATGAAAGCAGTCGTTTGCCAACACCGGCGGAAATTCGCGAGACGCTGGATGAATACGTGATCGGGCAGTCGCGCGCCAAGATGGTCCTGTCAGTGGCCGTCTATAACCACTACAAACGACTGCAGTATGGCGACGTCAACGATGATGTTGAACTGAGCAAATCCAACATTTTGCTGATCGGGCCGACCGGTAGCGGTAAAACCCTGTTGGCGGAAACGCTGGCTCGTATGCTGAATGTGCCGTTTACCATCGCCGATGCGACCACGTTGACCGAAGCGGGTTACGTGGGTGAAGACGTTGAAAACATCATTCAAAAGCTGCTGCAGAAATGCGATTACGATGTCGACAAGGCTCAGCGCGGCATTGTTTACATCGATGAAATTGACAAAATTTCTCGCAAGTCGGACAACCCATCCATCACACGTGACGTGTCAGGTGAAGGTGTTCAGCAGGCGCTGTTGAAACTGATCGAAGGTACGGTTGCATCCGTGCCGCCGCAGGGGGGGCGTAAGCATCCTCAGCAAGAGTTTCTACAGGTAGATACCGGTAATATCCTGTTTATATGTGGTGGCGCATTTGCGGGTCTGGACAAGATCATCCGTGACCGATCGGAGAAAGGCGGTATTGGTTTTAATGCCGCCGTTAAAAGCAAAGACAAAGATCGCAAACTTGGCGATACCATTGCCGAAGTCGAACCGGAAGACCTGGTTAAGTATGGCCTGATTCCAGAGTTCATTGGCCGACTGCCTGTCGTGGCCACGCTGACCGAACTGGATGAAGATGCGCTGATCCAGATTCTGACTGAACCGAAGAACTCGTTGGTGCGTCAGTATCAAAAATTGTTCGACATGGAGTCCGTCGAGCTCGATTTCCGCATGAGCGCTCTTAAGGCGGTGGCCAATAAGGCGATGGAACGGAAAACAGGTGCTCGCGGTTTGCGCTCGATTTTGGAAAACGTTCTGCTGGATACCATGTACCGGATTCCGTCAGAAACCGGCGTCACCAAAGTGGTTATCGAAGAGAGTGTGATTCGAGGCGAGTCTGAGCCTTTGTTGATCTACGAAAATCAGGACAATCAAAAGACAGCCAGCGGTCAGTCTGATTGATCCTTCGGCAATAGCGGGCCCGGCGGCCCGTTTTTCTTTTCCGGTGCTTGATTTAGTCAGCCCGCGCCGCCATTAACACAGCCAATAATTCAACGGTTTCCGAGGTTTGATGAGTATGGAGCGTTCCGACTCCCCAAACGGCGACCCCATCGTACTGCCGCTGCTGCCGCTGCGGGATGTGGTTGTCTATCCCCATATGGTGATCCCGCTTTTTGTTGGACGGGAAAAATCCATAGCTGCGTTGCAAGCGGCCATGGATGACGGCAAGAAAATCCTGCTGGTTGCCCAACGAAATGCTTCCGATGACGATCCAAACAAAAGTGATCTCTATGAAGTAGGGACGCTGGCGACAGTGCTGCAATTGTTACGCTTGCCCGATGGCACTGTGAAGGTTTTGGTGGAAGGTGTTGATCGGGTTTCTATCGACGAATTGATCGATGGTGAGGATTACTTACGCGGCCACGCCTCCATGATGGATGGCGCTGTGCTGAGCGACCGTGAAAGCGAATCGCTCATTCGCATCTTAATGTCACAGTTCGACAAGTATGTTCAGCTCAGTAAAAAGGTGCCGTCGGAAGTCATTACCTCGTTGAACAGTATTGAAGAGCCTGGCCGTTTAGCGGACACCATTGCCGCTCATCTCTCGCTTAAAATCGACGAGAAACAGCAAGTGCTGGAGTTGGCTGGAGATCGCGAACGAATTGAACATTTGCTCTCTGTTCTGGAGACGGAAATTGATTTGCTCCAGGTCGAGAAGCGCATTCGCGGCCGTGTTAAGAAGCAAATGGAGAAATCCCAGCGCGAGTACTATCTGAATGAACAAATGAAAGCCATTCAGAAAGAACTGGGTGATCTCGACGAAGCCAATCCGAACGAAGTCGAAGAGCTGGAAAACCGCATCGAGAATGCGGGTATGCCTAAAGACGCCAAAGAGAAAGCTAAGGCCGAGCTCGGTAAGCTGAAAATGATGTCGCCGATGTCTGCTGAAGCGTCAGTGGTCCGCAACTATTTGGACTGGATGGTTAATGTTCCTTGGTCCAAACGTTCGCGGGTTCGCCACGATTTGAATCGCGCGAAAGAAGTATTGGAAGAAGATCATTACGGTCTGGAAGAAGTGAAAGAGCGCATTCTTGAGTATTTGGCCGTTCAACAACGGGTTAAGAAAGTGAAAGGTCCGGTGTTGTGCTTGGTCGGACCTCCGGGTGTTGGTAAAACATCACTGGGACAATCCATTGCTCGCGCAACCAATCGTAAGTTTGTACGCATGGCTTTGGGTGGTGTGCGTGATGAGTCTGAAATGCGAGGGCATCGCCGTACTTACATTGGCTCGATGCCGGGTAAAATCATTCAGAAGTTGAGTAAGGTTGCTGTACGCAATCCGCTGTTCTTGTTGGATGAGATTGACAAGATGGGCATGGATCACCGGGGTGATCCGGCATCTGCATTGTTGGAAATTCTCGACCCAGAGCAAAACCACACCTTTAACGATCATTACCTGGAAGTCGATTATGACCTCTCGGATACAATGTTCGTTTGTACCGCCAACTCGATGAATATTCCCGGTCCATTGCTCGACCGTATGGAAGTGATTCGGTTGCCCGGTTACACCGAAGACGAAAAGATCAATATTGCCGAACGTTATTTGCTGCCTAAGCAATTAAAAGCCAATGGTCTTAAAGACAACGAGTTGGTATTGCCAACCGAAACGATTCGCGATTTGATCCGTTATTACTCCCGTGAAGCCGGGGTGCGCAGCCTCGAGCGAGAGATTGCTAAAATCTGTCGCAAGGTGGTTAAGAATAACGTACTGGATAAAGCCGTCGAATCGACCACCATTAGCCCGGAAGAGTTAGAAGATTACTCGGGCGTTCGGAAGTTCAAATTTGGTCTGGCGGATAAAGACAATCAGATCGGTATGGTTACCGGTTTGGCGTGGACCTCCGTCGGTGGTGAGCTGCTAAACTTGGAAGCAACCGCTGTACCAGGCAAGGGACGTACCGTTCAAACCGGCTCGTTGGGCGATGTGATGAAAGAATCCATCCAAGCCGCGTTAACTGTGGTAAGGTCTCGCGCCCAGAGTTTGGGTATCATGCCTACCTTCAGTGAGAACCGGGATCTACATATCCACGTTCCTGAAGGTGCGACGCCTAAAGACGGTCCGTCGGCGGGTATCGGTATGGCGACGGCTTTGGTGTCGGTATTAACCCGAATTCCTGTGCGCGCCGATGTGGCTATGACCGGTGAAATCACGCTCAGAGGCCAGGTGTTGCCGATTGGTGGCTTGAAAGAGAAACTGTTAGCTGCGCGTCGTGGTGGGATTAAGACCGTTGTCATCCCCCAGGAAAATGTGCGTGATTTAAAGGAAATTCCCGACAATATTAAGAACGATCTCGACATTCGGCCGGTTGAATGGATCGATGAAGTATTGGATGTGGCTCTGGAGCGCAGTCCGACAGCCTTGACCGATGAAGAAGTCGAAGCTGAAATGGCTAAAGCTCGCTCTGAGAGCCAGGCCACATCTAGTCTCAGCACCCATTAGAACTGCTTGACAGTCGAAAAATGAGGCTGGTATAAAGTGTTTTCGACTCGTCTCGAAGCACAGGCTGAATAAAAAACAAAACAGGTGCGGAAACCTCGTAACCGAGGCCGGTCGTCTGTTCTACTCTGGCCATTTACCAAGGACGTGAGATCCGCATCTCACAACGAAGTTAAAAGGGGAAAAGTGTGAATAAGTCTGAATTGATTGATGCTGTAGCAGCAGCAGCTGACATTCCTAAAGCGGCAGCTGGTCGGGCACTGGATGCCATGATTGACTCCGTTACCGACACTCTGAAAAAGGGTGACCAGGTTGTTCTGGTAGGTTTTGGTACTTTTGGTGTTAAAGAGCGTGCGGCACGCACCGGCCGTAACCCGCAAACGGGTCAGCCGATTGAAATCAAAGCGGCCAAAGTTCCGAATTTCAAAGCCGGTAAGGCACTGAAAGACGCCGTCAACTGATTTACGTGTTCCGGGACCAATTATCGGTCCCGGTTCAGCATCACCAACAGCGTATCAGGCCTGATGCGCTTTTTTTTTATCTGCACAATCTCCTGAATAAGGGGTAGGACGCTCAATGCTCCAGTCTTTTAGAAACGCAGCCCGGGGACCCGTTGGCAAAGCCATCGTCGCTGTCATCGTGGTTGCTTTTGTGTTTTTTGGCGCCGAATCCATCATTGGTATTACCAATAATTCCGACCCGGTTGAAGTTAATGGACAAGGTATCAGTACTGAACAGGTGCAGCGCCAACTTCAACAGCGTCAACTGCAGTTGAGGCAACAGTTGGGTGAAAATGCGACGCCTGAAATAATAAATTCTGGCTTTGTTCGTCAGTCGGTGATTAACGATATTATCAATCAGGAACTGCAGCGGCAGGCCGCTAACGACCTCGGTTTCCAAATCTCCAACGAGCAAGTCAGCAAGGACATTGTGTCCATGCCTACGTTTCAGGTGAATGGTCAGTTTGATGAGACGACCTATATCAATCTGATCCGTCAAAATGGCTTCACCCCGAATACCTTCCGTGAACAGCAAAGCACTCAACTGCGTCTGGCTCAGATGCAGTTCGGTCTGATGGCGTCCGCGTTCTCGCTCGACAGCGAAGCTAGCCGCTTGGCGCAGTTGCAAAACCAACGGCGCAGGGTTGCTGTAAAGAGTTTCCGCGCCGAAGATTTCATCGATGAAGTCAATGTCAGCGACGGTGATGTTCAGTCCTATTACGACGCCAACAGCGAAGATTTTCTCAGCCCAGAACGCGTGAAAGTCCGATACGTTCGGTTGAGTCAAACTTCGTTTGAAGATGACGTCGTGGTGACCGATGATGATGTACAAGACGCTTACGACAGTTATGTCGCCGCACAACAGAATGACACCCAACGCGAAATCGGCCACATTCTGTTTGCGTCATCGGATGACAACCAGGCAGAGGCTGAAGCGGCTTTGGCACGCTTAGAACAGGGTGAATCGTTTGAAGCACTGGCTGCTGAACTGTCCGACGATCCGATCAGTGCACAAGACGGCGGGTATTTGGGCGAACTGGCAGAAGGTGTGTATGAAGATGCCTTTTATCAGGCAGCACAAAACCTGACCGAAGTGGGGCAAGTATCGGCGCCGGTAGAAACCGATTTCGGGGTCCATTTGATCCAATTGGCGGATTACAGTGCGGCTGAGGTTGAGCCGTTGGCGCAAGTTCGTGATGAACTGACTCAACAGGTCCGTGCACGCAAAGCAGCCGATGAATTTGTGCTGGTTGAGAATCAATTGGCGGACCAAGCCTTCCAAGCCGATGATATTGCCGCAGTCGCCAATATATTCGATGTGGATGTTCAAACCAGTGATTGGATTAACCGTGACTCTCGTGAGGGGATAGCGGCGGAATCTAATTTCCGGTCTACCGCTTTTTCCGCATTGGTCATTGATGACGGTCGAATCAGCGATGTCGTACGACTGGGGAATGGCGACTTGGCTGTGATGCAGCGTGACGATTACGAAGCGGAGCAGGTTCAGCCATTAGCCGCTGTTGCTGATCAAATTGAGTCCATTCTGATCAACGAGAAGGCTCAAGAAAGAGCACAAGAGGCTGCTGAAGCCGAGTTGGCCAATGTTCGTGCGGAACGAGCTTTGGGTGACGACTGGAGCGATCCGCAATTGATCAGCCGTGACAATGCCGACCTGCCCAGTGGTGTTGCTGCGTTCAGTTTTACGCTGCCCAAACCCGCTGAAGGCGAACTGAGTGCGGATCTTCGTGAAAGCCGCGATCGCATCGATGTTGTAGCGGTACTGGACGTTGAAAACCTTCAAGTTGACGAAGAAGAACAGGTTCAACTGGAAAGCGAGCTGGCCAACCAAAACGGTCAGCTTGATTACCAAAGCTTTTTCAACGGCCTGCGTGTCAACGCGGATGTCGAGTTGCGTGGTATCGCTAGCACTCAGCCTTGACCTGAGTGATGCCACCCAAAAAAGCCGCGTCAGCGGCTTTTTTTATGGGTTCTGATAAACTCCGGGCAGTGAAACAGGAAGGCACAGATATGGCCCAATTAACCGATCGGCTACACCAATTGCTGACTGAGAATGCTCTGGATGAGGAGGCCTTTGCCTATTGTCTGGGTATTGAGCCTGCTCAGGCTGTAGCCCTCTGCAATGGTCGAAAGAAATTGACGGCAACATTGGCACGGCAGATTGAACAAACCTTCAGCAAGCCAGTGTATTGGCTGGAAACGGACGCCGTAGAGCAAGGCCCCAGTTACGACTTGTTCGGTGCCGATTCATGACACCAGACATTAAACAAACGTTGGCCAGTATTCGTCTGGTTGCCTTCGATGTTGATGGCGTGCTTACCGACGGAAAGCTCTATTATGGTGCTGACGGCGAGGCGTTGAAGGTGTTTCACGTTCGTGATGGCGTGGGTATGAAGTTGTTAGCGGATCACGGTATTGCTGTGGCTGTGGTATCGGCCAAAGACAGTCCAATGCTCGCCCGTCGAATGCGTGATTTAGGGATACAGCACTACTTTCCTGGGTGCCGCGATAAACTGCAATGTGTGCGTGAACTGTCTCAGGAGTTAGCCATTGCGATGAATCAGACCGTGTTCATCGGTGATGACATGGTGGATTTAAAGGTGATGGCCGAATGCGGTCTTGGGATCGCGCCGTTGGATGCGTATCCGGTGGTGCGTGATCAGGCCGATTGGGTACTCAGCAGTCGGGGTGGGGAAGGCGTTGCCAGAGAAGTCGCCGACCTGATCCTGAATGCTCAGAATCAGTACGACGACGCATATTCTCTGGCTGCCACACCTGGCTTTGAACGCAAGCGTTAATCAGTGACCAGTTCCGGGAAGCTTTTAACCACCTCGTCTACGGCCTTCATCTGTTCCAGGAACGGCTTCAGTTTGTTCAGCGGCAGAGCGCTGGGACCATCACACTTAGCGTTGTCAGGGTCCGGATGCGTTTCCAGAAATAACCCAGCCATGCGCTGAGCCATGCCTGCCCGGGCTAAATCAGTCACTTGAGCACGGCGACCATCGGCTGAATCCAAACGACCACCGGGTTTCTGCAGCGCGTGGGTCACATCGAAAATAACCGGGAAGCCGGTTTGTTTCATGATGCCGAAGCCGAGCATATCGACAACCAAGTTGTTATAGCCAAAGCTGGTGCCGCGTTCACACAGAATCAGTTGGTCGTTACCGGCTTCCTGAAATTTGTTCAGAATGTGGGCCATTTCATGAGGCGCCAGAAACTGGGCTTTTTTGATGTTGATAACCGCCCCTGTTTTGGCCATGGCCGCTACCAAATCCGTTTGCCGGGACAAGAACGCGGGCAGTTGAATCACATCCGCAACCTCAGCGGCCGGAGCCGCTTGGAAGGGTTCGTGAACATCCGTGATCACCGGCACCTTGAACGTCTGCTTGATCTCCTCCAGAATCTTCAGCCCTTCATCCAGACCCGGGCCGCGATAGCTGCTAATGGAGCTGCGGTTGGCCTTATCAAAGCTGGCCTTGAAGACATAAGGAATGCCCAATTGGCCGGTGGCTTCAACAAAGCGCTCTGCCACGGTCATGGCGAGATCCCGACTTTCCAGGACGTTCATGCCACCGAAAAGAGTAAAGGGCAGGTCGTTGCCGACCTGGATGTTCTGTATTGAAACCTGACGTTGTTGCATGATGGCCTTCCCTTCAAATTAGGGGAGCGATTGTAGCCGTCTCCCCCGAGAAGCTAAACCAGCCGATGCTATCTGACGAACTCAAAACATCCATTCAAACGGCTTACAGCCAATATTTGACGGCGCGTGAACTGAAGCCTCGCGGTGGCCAGAAGCAGATGCTGGCCCAGATTGCTCGCACCTTGGCGTCGGTTGAAACCTCCGCCGATGGGCTTCGTCAGGGTCGTGCGCCTATCGCTGTAATCGAGGCGGGTACGGGTACCGGTAAGACCATTGGTTACGCGCTCAGTGCCATTCCCATGGCGCAGTACCACAATAAGAAGCTGATCATCGCTACAGCCACCGTCGCGCTGCAGGAACAGGTGGTGCAAAAAGACATTCCCGACCTGCTCGAACACAGTGGCTTGAGCTTCAATGCTGTTTTAGCCAAAGGACGTGGCCGGTACCTCTGCCTGCAGCGACTGGAACAATCAATCCAGTTACAGGAAGGTGCCGTCACCGCACTGGCGCTGTTTGAAGAAGCCATGACCGCGGATGAAGCCGTGCTCAGCCTTTACAACGAGATGCTGGATAAGTTTGGTCGTGGTGACTGGAGCGGTGATCGCGATCAATGGCCGGACCGCCTGGATGATGAGCAGTGGCGTGGCGTAACCTCAACGCATCGTGAGTGTTTGAACCGGCGTTGCCCGCACTTTCAGAACTGTCCGTTTTTCGAAGCCCGTAAAGAACTGGATGAAGCGGATGTCATCATCGCCAATCACGATCTGGTGATGGCGGACCTGGCTCTGGGGGGCGGCGCCATTTTGCCGGCCCCGGCGGAGAGCATCTATGTATTCGATGAAGGTCACCATCTGCCCGATAAAGGTTTGTCGCATTTCGCCAGTCAGCTGCCGGTTAAGAATACCCTGAATCAGTTTGAAAGCTGGCGTAAGCAGCTACCCAAGTTGCGCCTGGAGCTTGCTTACGGCGATACCGAAGAGCGTTTGCTCGATGCACTGAATACGGCCTTGGGTGACGCTCATTCGGCGCTGACCGACGCTTGGGGCGCGATGAGCCCGATCCGTGGTCGTCTGGATGGTCATCAGGCAACCCTGGCCGTTCAGGATGCTGATTGGCTGGCACAGACTCAGTCAATACTGGCACCGCTTGAGCAGCCTTTTACGCTGTTGCAGTCGAGCTTGCTGCAACTGGATGAGCAGGTTCGAAAACGTCTGTCGGCAACCAATGATCTGGATGAGAAAAGCCGACTTGAGCAGAGCCTGCCAGTGGTCGGTCGCTGGCTAAGCCGGGCCGAGCCGGCGCGTGATCTGGTCCTGGCTTGGCGCCAACAGGATGCCGCAGAAGCCCCACCGATGGCGCGCTGGTTCGAGAATATTGACCGCCCTGAGTATGACGACCTGGTGTTGAATGCCAGCCCAGTGTCGGCGCAATCGATCCTGCGTCAGCATATCTGGAATCGCTGTTTTGCCAGCGTCGTCACCTCCGCCACTCTGACCATTGCCGGCGATTTTCAGCGCTATGCCATCCAGGCGGGTTTGCCCGACAGCACCGATTATTTGCGGTTGGGGAGTCCTTTTGATTATGGCGCTCGGGTGCTTGCACGGGTGCCGGCATTGGCCTGTGACGGTGGATTACGCGAACCACATACTCAGGCAATGATCGATGCCATTCCTGCTTATCTGCCGACAGAGACGGGTAATCTGGTGCTGTTTGCGTCGCGCAAGCAGATGCAAGAGGTCTATCGCGGCTTGCCGGAAGCGTGGCAGGAGCGGGTGACGTTGCAGGATGATTTACCCAAAAATGCCTTGATTCAGCATCACCGCCAGCGCTTGGAAGACGGCCTGGGTTCGACGTTGTTTGGTCTGGCGAGTTTGGCTGAAGGGGTCGATTTGCCCGGTAACTATCTGACCCATCTGATGATTGCCAAGTTGCCCTTTGCCACGCCAGACGATCCCATTTTGTCAACGCTGTCACTGTGGCTGGAACAGCGTGGTTCCAACCCGTTTCAACAGGTTAGTTTACCGACTGCCATCATTCGCTTAGTCCAAGCCTGTGGTCGTTTGATTCGCAATGAGAACGACAGCGGTACGATTTGGTTTATGGACCGCCGCCTGATCGATAAACGATACGGTGCGTTGGTGCGTCAGTCACTGCCGGATTATAACTGGCAGGTCGACTGATCAGTCGACCTCGATGCTGGTGCGATTGAGAGTATTGATGGGAATCTGCATGGTGATGCAGTGCAAGCTGCCACCTTGCTCGATCAACGCACGGCAATCGATACCGACCACACGCCGCTCGGGAAAGGCGTCACTTAATCGCTCCATCGCCAGACCGTCCTGCGCCACGCCGTACGTTGGCATGAGCACCAGCTGGTTGGTGATCAGAAAGTTGGCGTAGCTGGCGGCCAGACGTTCACCGTCGGCATTGTATTGCGCATCAGGCCAGGGCAGGGCGATTAGTCGGTAAGGCTCACCAGCCGGTGTGCGTAACTGGCGCAGTTCTTCGGCCATGGCTTGCAGGTCAGTGTAGTGCTCATCTTCGGCCCTTTCGCAACCTTGATAGACGAGCGTGCCGTTCGGTGCGAAACGCGCCAATGTATCGATGTGAGCATCGGTGTCGTCGCCAGCAAGCTCACCGTGTTCGAGCCAGAATATCCGCTCCGGGTCCAAACCCAGCCAATCTGCCAAGCGGGCCTCATATTCGGACTGATCGCCGTTATCCGCCTGACGATTGGCATTCAATAAGCAGCGTTTGGTGGTCAATAAGCTGCCTTCACCGTCGACCTCAATACTGCCGCCTTCCAACTCCGACTGGATGTCTTCCATGCCGATATCGCTGCGAAAAACACCCTGGTCGTACATGGCGCGGTTCAGGGCGTTGTCTTTGTCGGCTGGAAATTTGCCACCCCAGCCGTTAAAGAGAAAGTTACGGATATAGCGTCCCGACTCTCCATGGACCAACGTCATCGGGCCGTGATCGCGCGCCCAGCTGTCATTGCTATCAACAAACACAAACTGGCATTGCGCTTGGTTGATGCCTTCTTTTTCAAACAGGGCTTTGAGTCGTTCCGGATCAACGCGGGTGTCGAGTTGAATCAGCACATCCTGGGTATGACTGATGGCGCCGACCAAATCGAGATAGACGCTTTCCACCTCAGCGAGATTATCAGCCCAGTCGGATGACGAGTGGGGCCAGGTGATCAGAATGGCATCCTGAGCAAACCATTCCGCGGGCAGGTGCAGCAGATCACGCATTAACACGGCTTCGCTGTAAAAAGGGCCGCACAGTATAGCGAAAAGCCAGTAACGGGCGAGTGTTTAACTGGAATCGCGATTTTGCGCCTGCACTTTAAACATATGACGGGTCAATGCTTGTCGCTGGCTTTCGGGTAACTCAACGAAGCTCAGTTCAACGTCTGTACCACCGTCAGTGGTTGTCTGCGCTTGGCTGACCCGAGCACGGCAAAACAGGGAGAGATAGCTCGGTGGAAAAATAATGGCCAGCGCCAACTCCTGACCGGTCTGGACGTGATCAGGCAGAACACCTCGAACGCCGGCTTCGCCGATGTTAATCGATTGTGCATCCAACTGGTGTTCATGAATATCGTGAATATGAAGGTACCGCGACATCAGGTTGAGTTTGTCGTTAAACAAGCCAAGCAGCTTGCGCGTCGCGGCGTCTTTAACCCGATCGAGAAACTCTAATAATTGCATGTCGACGTTTTCAAATTCTTTGAGCACGGCAATTTGGTGCAGTTGTGGAAAGTAATCGGCAATGGCGGGTTTGTCGGGATCATAGGGCGTCGCCACCAGATAGGCAGTGTCGTCGATACGGAAGTACTGTTGGTCATCGGCCATTGAGGTCACCCTGTCATGAAAACGCAAAGCCATTATTGGTTCGAACAGTGTAGCCAAATTCACCTTGGCAGGCCCACAGGCCAATGGTTTAATGCCGGCCATGCTGAATAATATCCCCTTCCTGGTCGGGCTGCGTTATTTGCGCGCACGCCGACGCAATCACTTTATTTCTTTCATATCCGGTGTCTCCATGGTGGGTCTGACACTGGGTGTGATGGTGTTGATCATTGTGCTCTCGGTGATGAACGGATTCGACCGAGAGTTGCGCACCCGTATTTTGGGCATGGTCCCTCACGCGACGGTGTCGCAACCGAATGGATTATCGGACTGGCCGGCGGTCGCCAGTCGATTATCGCAGCACCCGGACGTTGAAGGGGTCAGCCCTTATACCGAAACGCAGGCCATGTTGGTTGGCCCGAACCAGGCTAAGGGAGTGGCTGTCAGCGGGGTTGAGCCGGCGACGTTAAGGCAGGTGTCCATCCTGCCCAATCATTTAACCTCTGGCTCACTCGAAGCGCTGCAGGAAGGGCGTTTCGGGATTTTTCTCGGCGATATTCTGGCGCGCCAGTTGGGCGTGAATCTCGGTGATCGTGTCACCATGATGGTGCCCGAAGTGACCGTCAATCTGGCGGGCGTTACACCCCGCTTTAAACGCTTTGAAGTGGTCGGTACCTTCGCTGTCGGTGCCGAGCTGGATGCCAACCTGGCGGTGGTGCAGATGAACGATCTGGGCCGCTTGTTGCGTTACGACGATCGTGTCGACGGAGTGCATCTGAAAGTCGATGATCTGTTTCAGGCAAGGCAGATTGCCATCGATGCCGGCCGCACGTTGGAAGGGCGCTATCTGGTCAGCGACTGGACCCGTACCCAGGGCAATTTATTCCAGGCCATTCAGTTAGAAAAACGCATGGTTGGTTTGCTGCTCTTTATGATTGTCGCTGTGGCGGTGTTTAACATCGTCTCGTCGCTGGTGATGATGGTTACCGATAAACAAGGTGAAATTGCCATTCTGCGAACCTTGGGTGCCCGCTCTGGACAGATCATGGGGATATTTATGGTGCAGGGCACGGCGATTGGTCTCATCGGCATTGCGCTCGGTGTGATATTGGGCGTGCTGGGTGCCTGGTCAGTGGCTGACATCATTGCCTGGATTGAGAACACCTTCCATATCCAGTTTCTTAATGCGGAGGTCTATTTCATCAGCTACATCCCGTCTGAGCTGAAGTGGAGTGATGTTCGTTTGAT
Organism: Saccharospirillum sp. MSK14-1; assembly: GCF_003054965.1. GTDB lineage: Bacteria > Pseudomonadota > Gammaproteobacteria > Pseudomonadales > Natronospirillaceae > Saccharospirillum. The sequence continues at coordinate 1,065,641 of NZ_MIES01000033.1, read as the reverse complement.
CGCCTCGGCGTCCTTTATCATCAGCGTTTTGGCAACGATTTACCCAGCTTGGCGGGCATCACGAATTTCACCGGCGGAGGCGTTGCGCTATGAATCCTGAAGTATTGAGTTGTCGTCAGGTTTCGCGGCGTTTTCAACTGGGTCCGCAAACGGTGGAAGTGCTCCACGAAATCGACTTCCAGGTGCAACCCGCCGAACTGGTGAGCATCGTCGGCAGCAGTGGTTCAGGTAAGACCACCTTGCTGAATTTATTGGCGGGCCTCGATTCACCCTCCGACGGTGAAGTTTCCATGGCCGGTCATGCGCTGAGTGGCTTGAACGATCGTGCTCGTGCCAAACTGCGCAATGAACACATGGGCTTTGTGTTTCAGTTCCATCATCTGCTGCCTGAATTTACCGCGCTGGAAAACGTTGTATTGCCGCAGATTATTGGCGGGCAGTACAAGCGTGAATCCGAACAGCGCGCGGCAGAGTTATTAGACCGGGTGGGGCTGGCCGATCGCGCCAATCACAGACCCGCAGAGCTCTCGGGTGGTGAGCGCCAGCGTGTGGCCATTGCCCGGGCACTGATCAACAACCCACGGGTGGTGTTGATGGACGAGCCGACGGGCAACCTGGATGACTCGACGTCCGAACAGGTTCACGAATTGATTCTTGAACTGAACCGTCAGTCGGAAGCCAGTTTTGTGGTCGTGACACACAATCAAGAATGGGCGCGCCAGATGCCGCGTTGCCTGACCCTGAAGCGCGGTCACATTCTCACCTAACGCACTTTGCGCCACACCCAGACTCCGTGCTACCTGTGATGCTTTTACGCAGCTAACGCTGTTCAAGGAAGCATCACATGATAAACGGATTGATCGGCCTGGCTGTGCTGTGCCTGACCCTTCCTTATCTCTGGTTTCAGTGGGGCTTGGCGATTGCCGCTTTGCCCATGCTGCTTCTACCTTTAGTTGCCAATCGGCGCTGGTGGTTGGCCGCTCTGTGGCTATTGATGGCCGCATCGTTGCTGCTTCGTTTGGAAACAGAAGCCAGCCATGTTCTGCCGCGGCACTGGCAGCACGATACCGCTGAACTGCAGTTTTGCCTGTCACAGCCAGCTCAGGTTTTTGACCGTTACCAGCGCTTTACCGCTCGCGTGATTGCCCAGCCAGAAGCGTTGTCGTTACGTCGGATTCGTTTGAGTGCGCCATCGTCGGTGGTGATTGAGGCGGGCGATTGCGTGAACGCCGAAGTACGGCTGCGTCAGCCTGTGGGGCAACGTATTCCCGGTAACTTCAATGCCACTCGCTATTACTTCAGCGAACGGATCGATGCATTGGGCACCGTTGTTGAAGTGCTTGGGCATGAGTCTCGTCCCAATCTGGTGGTACGGCGTTACCAGCGCGCCGAATCGCAGTTGGATGATGAGTGGGTCAGGGCGGTTTGGGCCGCGTTGGCACTGGGCTGGTCGACGTCAATGGACACTGAGCTGGCCGATCTGTTTGAGCAGAATCAGATCAAACACCTGATGGTTGTCAGCGGTATGCACATTGCCATGGTGGCCGCCTGGGCGCTGCTACTGGCGCGCCTGATTCATCGCTTGCCCGGCCCTTGGCGCGGTCGCTGGCCGCAGCTTCGATTACTGATGGTCGTTACCGTTTGTGGCTTATTTGTGGCGTTAACGGGGTTTGGATTTCCCGCGCTGCGCGCCTGGCTGATGTTATTAGTGCCTTTGTTGGCAATGTTGCTGGGGGTTCGGCTCAGTGGCCATCAAACCTTGGCACTGGCGGCTATCGCTATTACTGTCGTTCGCCCGCAAGCCTGGTTGAGTACCGGTTCCTGGCTCAGCTTTGGTTTGGTCTGGATCATGATTCGACTCTACCAGCGCTGGCGCTGCGAGCCGATCGCGCGATGGCAACTGGCGCTGCGTTTTCAGGCCGTGTTGTCCATGCTCAGCCTGCCCATGGCGGCATTGCTGGGTTTTCAGTGGCATCCACTGTCATTACTGATCAATATGCTGGTCATTCCAGTCGTTACTTTGCTCATCCTGCCTTGGAGCCTGTTGATATTGCTCTGGCCTGAAATGGCCCGTTTGGGTTATCAGCCGGTAGTGAGCGCCATGATTAACGGGCTTGACTGGGTTGCAGCTTGGCACCAGCAAGCACCCGCTTGGCCGTTGCCTGATATCCTTCTCTTGGGCAGTCTCTTGTGGCTGGCATTAAGCCATTGGCTAAATCGCGATCAGCGCTGGCTGGTCTTGCCTCTGCTGGCGTTACCCTTGATTTGGCCGGGGCGTTTGACGTCTTCCAACGAATTTCGTCTGACGGCTCTGGATGTCGGCCATGGCTCAGCGCTGGTGTTGCAATGGCCTGATCAAACCTGGCTGTATGATGCCGCCGGCCAATGGAGTGATGGCACCGCCATTGCTGAAGCACGGCTTGCTGCATGGTTCAAACGCCATCGAATCCAGCTTAATGGCATGGTGATCAGTCATTCAGACATCGATCACGCGGGTGGGGCTCAGTGGGCGGCTGACTATTGGCCGGGCGCTGAGCGTTTCAGTGGTGAACCCCAGGCGGTTGCAAGGCTCAGCGAGCGCAGTGGTTGGCTGAATTGTCATCAGGCCGATTCCACTCAACTGCCATTTCAGCTGATCGCCATACCCATCGCGCTGCGCAACAACGATAACGATCGTTCCTGTGTGGCCGTTGTGGAAACATCGGCCGGTCGAGTGCTGATCACCGGTGACGCCAGCCGACGCTTGGAATACTGGTTGTTGCAAGCCCACCCCGAGCTGTTTCCGTTCTCGGTTCTGGTGTTGGGACATCATGGCAGCCGCACGTCCAGCGCACCGGCCTTCCTTGATGCCAGTCCGGAAGCTCTGCTGTTGGTCAGCGCAGGGGATCGCTCTCGACCGCGTTGGCCTAATGCCGATCTCTTGAGCTATATCACTCGCAATGACCGCGCACTGTTTAACACAGCCTGGAGCGGAACCTTGGCGTTACAGGTGCAGCAGGGACGTTGGCAGATTCGTGACTGGCGCTCTGCGTTTCGTCGTCGATTTATCCGCAACTAAGGTGCATTGCCAGTGCTGGATTCCGTTTGCCTTTGGCTGTGTTAAATTACGCGCCTGAAGAAAGGAGACCTCTCAGTGTTTGAAATCGTCAAAGCGGGCGGCTGGTTGATGGCGCCCATCCTGCTGTGTTCCATCATCGCCATCGCCATCATCATCGAACGCTATTGGGCGCTGCGTTATAGCAAGGTGATTCCCAAGGATCAGCTGCCTCAAGTCTGGCATTGGATCAAAAGTCATGAGCTGGACTCGACTAAACTGAAAGAGTTGAAAAATAGTTCGCTGTTCGGATATGTCCTCTCCGCTGGTTTAACTGCGTCTAAACATGGCCGTGATGCAATGAAAGACAGTTTGCAGGAAGCGGGCAGCCATGTGGCGCATGAGATGGAGAAATTTCTGAGCACGCTGGGCACCATTGCAGCGATTGCACCGTTGCTGGGCTTGCTGGGAACGGTGGTCGGTATGATTGATGTCTTTACCGCCATCATGGTTCAAGGCAGTGGCGATACCGGTGTGTTGGCGGGCGGTATATCGCAAGCGCTGATCACCACGGCCACTGGTCTGAGCGTTGCCATCCCCGCGCTCATTTTTCACCGTGCACTGACGCGCCGGGTGGACGACCTGCTGGTGTCGATGGAGCAGGACAGCACCAAGTTGGTTGAAGCGTTGCACGCCGAAACCAACTCAAACAGCTAAGGAGCTGCTGATGCGTTTTCGACGCCATCGACGTGAAGATGTTCAGGTCAACTTGACGCCTCTGATTGATGTTGTGTTTCTGTTGCTGATCTTTTTTATGGTCTCCACCACCTTTACTCGAGAAACCCAGCTTGAAATTGACCTGCCTGAAAGCACCAGTGATCAGGCGGCAACTGAGAGTCCTTCACTGGAGATCATGGTTGACGGTCAAGGACGCTATGCGGTTAACGATCAGCCATTGTTGCGTCATGACAGCGATACGCTGAAACAGGCGTTGACAGAACTTGCAGGCAATCGTCGTGACCAGACCGTGGTGATCACCGGCGATGCCCAAGCGCCGCATCAGGCGATGATTTATGCCTTGGATGCCGTCGGTCAGTTGGGTTTTACCAAAGTCAGCTACACCACGCGCCTGCCGGATTCACCTTGAACCCTTCTATGGCAGTACTCTGACGATGCGTTTCTGGTACCAAAATACGATCACTTGGCCTGCGCGTTTGCTCACACCGATGACCTGGTTGATGACCAGTATCGTCGGCTACCGGTTAAAGCAGCGGTTTCGGGGTGACTATGGGGCGCCGGTGTTGGTGGTGGGGAATCTCGCTGTTGGTGGTACCGGGAAATCTCCAGCCATTCAGGCGTTGGTTCGATATCTTCAGGCGCAAGGTTTAGGGTGCGGCGTGGTTTCACGCGGCTATGGCGGTAAGGCGCCTCACTATCCGTGGGCCGTAACGCCCAATGACTCAGCCGCAGTCTGTGGCGATGAGCCGCTGATGCTGGCACGCAGTCTGGATTGCCCAGTGGTGGTTGACCCCGATCGAGATCAGGCGGTCCGCTTTTTAATGGAACACCATCGACCCGACGTCGTTATCAGTGACGATGGCTTGCAGCATTATCGTCTGGGTCGTCATTTTGAACTGGTGATGATTGATGGCCGGCGCGGCTTTGGTAACGGCCGCTTATTGCCCGCTGGACCCTTGCGCGAACCCATCAGCCGGCTGGCATTGGTGGATTGGGTCGTGGCGCGAGAGCAGCAACCAACAGACATCACAGTCGATGCCGTCTTATCGCTAAACCCCGAACCTGCCACCAACGACAAAGGTCAGGTGCTGGTATCGGGCGGCGAGATTGACGCCTGTGCAGGGATCGGTAACCCGGAAGCATTCTTTCAGCAATTGGCTGATCAAGGCTATTCGATCAAGCGGCGTTGGACGCCCGGCGATCATCAACCCTTGCCTGAGGACGCTTTGGCTCATGCCGAGCGCCCGCTGGTGATGACGGAAAAAGACGCCATCAAATTGCCGCAACCGTTACCAGAACATTGTTACGTCGTGCGCCTGCAACCCTCACTACCCAACGAATTACTCAGCACCATCGAACAAGCGTTAAGGAAGGCTTTGCAATGACTCATCTGATCATGATTCCTGCCCGATTCGGTTCCAGCCGGTTACCCGGGAAGCCGCTAATGGACATCGCGGGTAAGCCGATGGTGGTGCGCGTGGTAGAAGCAGCGCGAAGCGCGGGGTTTGAACGATGTGTGGTGGCAACGGATGATCAACGCATCTGTGAGGCGGTTGTTGATGCCGGCTATGATGCCGTGATGACTCGGGCTGATCATCCATCAGGCACCGACCGATTGCAGGAAGCGGCCGATCAATTGGGCTTAGAGCCTGACGATATTGTGGTCAATCTTCAGGGGGACGAGCCGTTGATGCCGGGTGAAAACCTGCGCCAGGTGGTCGCTTTATTGGAGGCAGCGCCGGAAGCGGCTGTCGCCACCCTCTATGAACCCTTACCCCTAGCTGAAGCCAACAATCCGAATGCCGTAAAACTGGTGCAGGACAGGGCCGGGCGAGTGCTGTATTTCAGTCGAGCACCGATTCCTTGGGACCGGGATCAACAGGTCACCGGGCAGGCAACGCCTTATAAACGTCACATCGGACTCTATGCCTATCGGAAACGGGCGCTGGACGCCTTCGTCACCTGGTCGGAAAGTCCGCTTGAGCAGCTGGAAAAACTTGAGCAGCTGCGCTTTATGACGGAAGGCCATGGCATTGTCGCAGCTCAAGCTGTCACCCATGTACCCGCCGGTGTGGACACCCAGGCCGACCTGGATGCCGTTCGCGCCGTTTTTACACAGAAAGGTGATTCATGAGCGATACCAGCGTGCTGTTTGTTTGCTTGGGGAATATTTGTCGTTCACCAACCGCTCAGGGGGTGTTCGAGCAAGCCTTGGCAGATTCTGTTTTAGCCGGCCAGGTCACCGTCGATTCTGCCGGCACCGCCGCCTATCACCTTGGTAAATCACCGGATACCCGAGCGACCGCGGCTGCGCGTCAGCACGGATACCGTTTGGAGGCATTCCGGGCCCGGCAGGTTAACGTCGACGACTTCTATCGATTTGATTGGATCTTGGCAATGGATGCTCAAAACTTGGCAGACCTCCAAGCGATGCGTCCTGAAGACAGCCAAGCCAAGCTGGGATTGTTTCTGGATCAGATTGATCAGTGCGCTGTCCGAGAGGTGCCGGATCCTTATTACGGCGGCAGTGAAGGCTTCGAGCAGGTACTGGATTTGTGTGAACAAGCCAGCCAGGCATTGTTGCGTCGCCTGGAGGCAGCGCTGTGACGCCACAGTTCGATGCCGATTTGCTGCCGCTGAATACACTGGGCATCCCGTCTCAGGCCGATGCGCTGGCTGAGATTGAGACGGCGGAGCAGATTCCAGCGTGGGTCGATTGGGCCATTCAACGTGAGTTGCCAATACGTGTACTTGGTGGTGGCAGTAATCTGTTGCTGGATGCTCGCGTTGATGGCCTGGTGATCGCCATGCGTACCCAGGGCAGGGAAGTGGTGGGTCAGGATGACCAAGGTCGAACCTTGTGGCGTTTGTCCGCTGGTGAAAATTGGCACCAGTGCGTGGTGGCCAGCATTGATGCCGGTTTGAACGGTCTTGAGAACCTGGCTTTGATTCCCGGCTCAGTGGGTGCTGCTCCGATTCAAAACATTGGCGCTTACGGCGTGGAAGTCGGTGATTTACTGCATGAGTTGGAAGCTTATGACTGTCAGGCCAGGCAGTGGGTGCGCTTCAATGCCGAACAGTGTGAACTGGGTTATCGTGACAGCCGCTTTAAGCGCGAAGAAAACCGCTACATTGTCACCGCTGTGACTCTGGCATTGTCGTCGGACTTCCGGCCGCAGTTGAGTTATGGCCCATTGCAGGCGCTTGCCGATCAAGATCAGCTGAATGCCCGGCAGGTGATGGAAGCGGTCATTGCCCAGCGCCAGTCAAAGTTGCCCGACCCTCAGTTCATTCCCAATGCCGGCAGTTTCTTTAAAAACCCAGAAGTCGATCAGTCAGTCGTTAATACACTGAAATCACAATGGCCTGAACTGGTGGCTTTTCCAAGCGGTGATCGTTGGAAGCTGGCGGCCGGGTGGATGATTGATCAGTGTGGTTTGAAAGGGCAGGCCAACGCTGCCGGTGTCGGGTGTTACGCCAAGCAGGCCCTGGTGCTGGTAAACCCAGATCACGCTGAATATCAGCAGGTTGCTGATTGGCAACAAAGAGTGCAACAGGCTGTGGTCGACCGCTTTGGTGTCCTATTGGAGCGTGAGCCCCGTTATTGGGGCCCGCAGGGTAGCGGACATTACTGATTCGGGAGTAATAAAAAAGCCGGCGGTATGCCGGCTTTTTTTGGTTAAGCGATCAGCTGAATCACTGCTCGCCCTGTTCACGCTGCTGACGGCGACGCACTTCGCGCGGATCGTTAGGTGCCCGACCTGACGCTGTCGGTTCAGCCGATGTTGCCTCAGACTCTGTATCAGTCGCTGGCGTGCTGGTTTGCACAGGTTCAGTCACCGGAGTCTCTGATGCTGCGACGGGTTCAACCTCTTCCGCTGGAGCAGGCTCATCGACCTCAATGGGCTCATGCGCGACACTGGGCTCCGGAGAATCTTCCAGTTTTGACGGCTCTGCTTCTGCAGCAGGTTCTTCGGTCACCGGTGCTGTGTTCTCTACCGGTTCAGCAGTGACGTCATTAGTGACCTCTTGTACCTCTGCGTCGGATTCGACCGCAGGGGCAGGGGTTATGGCTGCTTCATTTGACTCAGCTTTTGAGGCAGCTTTTGGTGCAGATATGTCTGCTTGCTCAGTGGTTGCCGGTTTCGCTTCGCTGGATTCGACCGGAGTCTCCACCACCGAGCCGGTCGCCGCTTGTTCTGCGGCTGTCGAGCTGGCTGGACTCTCGGTTTTGGCCGGAGCGTTGTCAGTTGTCGGCTGTTCAGCATTGATCAGCGCAATCACGGTATCGATATCGCTGACCACCTCGTCCGGACGTTCCGGGTTGGGACGCTTGCTCGCGTTCTTGCTGACACCACGGACTTTGCGGTTTTTACCAACTTCCGACTGCGGTACACGACCGGTGCTGTTTTCGCGTTCGTCACGGCGCTTTAACTGAGGCTGTTGCTGACGACCTTTGTTCCGGTCGTTGCGGCTGTTGTCATCATCGCTTGATGGGGACTGAGCTTTAACCTCGTCGTTTTTACGCTCGCGCTGTCTGTTGTCGTTTTTCTTTTTATTGTCGTTGTCGTCATTCCGGTTATTGCTCTGACGACGATTATCCCGTGCCTGGCCATTTTGGGCGTTGCGGCCGCCGCGACCTGACGAACGGTTGTTCGAACGACCATTACGCGATGGGTTGCCATCACGACCAGAGCGGCGCTGCTGACCGCCTTTGTTGGCGTTGCTGTGTTTTTTCTTGGCCGACTTATCGCTGCCGCCGAAGAGCGCTTTGAACAAACGAGCCAGTAGACCCGGGCCTGCCGGTTTCGCTGCTTTGACCGGTTTTGCAACCGCCGGCTTTTCAGTGCTAGGCGCTGGTTGACGCGGTGCCTGAATATTGGAGATGGCCGCTTCCTGAGGCTTTGACTGAGTTTCCAGTACAGCCTCTGTCTCAGACGGTGTTTCTTCAAACTTCAGTGCATAGCTCGGCGCTGCATTAATCAGGTTTTCGTCGTCATCACGCAAACGCACCACTTCGTAATGAGGGGTTTCCATTTGCGGATTAGGAACCACCAGAACATGCACTTTAAGGCGCTGTTCAATTTCGTGGATGGCTTCGCGCTTTTCGTTCAACAAGAAGGTGGCGACCGACAGCGGCACAATAGCGCGAATCTGGGCGGTACGTTCTTTCAGTGACTCTTCTTCAACCAAACGCAGAATCGCCAGTGACAGTGATTTCACATCACGGATGATGCCGTGGCCGTTACAGCGCGGGCAGACGATGCCGCTGGTTTCGCCCAGAGACGGACGCAGACGCTGCCGCGACATTTCCAACAGGCCAAAGCGTGACAACCGGCCAACCTGTACGCGAGCGCGATCTGAATTGGTGGCTTCTTTGATGCGGGATTCAACTTCGCGTTGGTGCTTGGTCTGGTTCATATCGATAAAGTCGATAACGATCAGACCGCCCATGTCGCGCAGACGCAATTGACGAGCAATTTCCTCGGCCGCTTCCAGGTTGGTGTGGAACGCCGTCTCCTCAATATCGCCGCCTTTGGTGGAGCGAGAGGAGTTAATATCGATGGATACCAACGCTTCGGTTGGATCGATCACAATGGAGCCACCGCTGGGCAACTTCACTTCACGTTGGAAGGCACTCTCGATCTGAGATTCGATCTGGTAACGGTTGAACAGCGGAACCGGATCTTCGTAGCGCTTCAGTTTGCTCTGGTAGTTCGGCATCACTTTCTGCACAAAATCCAGCGCGTAATCGTAAGCGTCTTTGCTGTCGATCAGTACTTCGCCAATGTCCTGGCGCAGGTAGTCACGAATGGCCCGCAGAATGACATTACTTTCTTGCAAAATCAGGAAAGGTGCCGGGCGTGATGTGGATGCCTCGCGGATTGACTGCCACAGTTGGATCAAGTAATCGAGGTCCCACTGCAGTTCTTCAGCGCTGCGACCAATACCGGCGGTACGGACGATGACGCCCATGCCATCGGGAACGGTGATGCCTTGCAGGGCTTCACGAATCTGGGCGCGCTCATCGCCTTCGATACGACGGGAAATACCACCGGCACGAGCGTTGTTGGGCATCAAAACCAGATAACGGCCAGCCAGACTGACCATGGTGGTCAGGGCGGCACCCTTATTACCGCGCTCTTCTTTATCAACCTGCACAATGACTTCCGTGCCTTCTTTCACCAGCTCTTTAATGCTGGAGCGTGACGACATGGATGGATCAATGAAGTATTCGCGGGCGATTTCTTTCAGCGGGAGGAAGCCGTGGCGCTCAGCCCCAAAGTCGACGAAAGCGGCTTCTAGGCTGGGTTCGATGCGGGTGATTTTGCCTTTATAGATGTTGGCTTTCTTTTGTTCACGAAAGCCAGTTTCGATATCAAGGTCGTAGAGTTTTTGGCCGTCTACCAGTGCAACCCTAAGCTCTTCGGCCTGGGTTGCGTTGATCAGCATTCTTTTCATTGAAGTATACGTACTCTGCTTTTAATGAGTGACAGAGCAGCAAGGGCAGGATCGACAGGCGGGCGAACACCGAAATACAAAGGATCACGCAATTTACACGGCTGTGGCGAAATGGCACCACAGCGGGTCGGTGTTTTTCCATGAACAACCGGGTCACGGAAAGAGTCTTACGGGGATGCCGGCTCTTTTTAGAAGCACTTTCGTTCTTTGGTGAAGTGCTTTCTTCCGTATGAACCCAACGTCATACGCTGTTTTAAACTGTACTTGCTGCCCAACCAATTCGTTCAGCGCGATGCCTGTCATCGTGCTGGTGGTTGGGTTCCGCTTCCCGGCCGCCTGTGTGGTCTCTGGGCGGGGGGAGCTGCGGACTCCCAGCTCGCTGGAGTTTAGCACCAAGATTACAACCCATCAATAAATGCTCTGGTGTCTCTTAGGCTCTGACTATCATCGCTGAAGCGCAGCCAGGAGACTGGTATCATGCGCCTTTTATTGCAGGCGCCTTACCGTGTCAAAAGTCAGTTTTTATCGCGTCGAGATGGATAGAGCCGGTCAGAGGATCGATAATTTCCTGATTGGCTATTGGAAAAAGCTCCCTAAGAGCCGTGTTTATCGGGTGCTGCGTAAAGGAGAGGTTCGGGTTAACGGCAAGCGTGTTAAGCCGGAGTATCGGTTAGTGGCCGACGATGAAATTCGTTTACCACCAGTGACTCTGCCGGAGTCGAACACGGAAACGGTGATGCCGGGGCAATCGCTGCAACAACATCTGGATAGTGCCATTTTGTACGAGGATGACTTTGTTGTTGCTATTAACAAGCCCTCTGGTCTGGCGGTTCACGGAGGGTCCGGTATTCGTCTGGGACTGATTGAGTCCTACCGGGCGATGCGGCCGGAGCTGAAGTTTGTTGAATTGGTCCATCGTCTCGATAAAGACACGTCGGGCGTGGTGTTGATTGCTAAAAAGCGCAGCGCCTTGACGCAATTGCAGGCCGAGTTTCGAGCCAAAACGACGGTGAAAAAGACCTATTGGTGTCTGGTGCATGGCCGCTGGTCGGATAAGGTAACCGAAGTCGACGCCCCATTGCGTAAACAGCAGGCGGTTGGTGGCGAGCGCTTTGTACGGGTCGCCCCGGATGGCAAAGCCTCGTTAACGCGTTATCGAGTGCTTAAGTCATACCCGCAGGCAACCTGGGTGGAGGCTCAGCCAGTGACGGGCCGAACGCATCAGATTCGGGTGCATTGTCAGCACGCGGGGCATCCGATTCTGGGAGATAGCAAATACCAGACCGGCCGGGCAGAGCAGCTGTGTCGGGAGATGGGGCTGGAGCGCTTGTTTTTGCACGCCGCTCAGCTTAGGGTGCCGCACCCGGATACGGGGCTGGAATTAGTCGTAGAGGCGCCGCTGGAGCAGTCGTTAGCCAGCTTACTGCAGCGATTGTCGGCGGACTCTCATTCTTAATACAGGCGATAAGCGATGTTCGGAAAAGATCGATCCTCAACAGATGGTACTGAAAACTGGGCCGGTTCGCGCAAAGAATGGCAGTTGATCGAAAAGGTCGTCCTGGCGAATACGGCGGAACTGAAAAAACAGCGTCGCTGGGGGATTTTCTTCAAACTTCTTACCTTTGTGTATCTGTTTGCACTGCTTTGGCTGTTCGTGCTGGGTAAGTCGTTTAAGTCGGACAATGTTCCAGAGGCAACCGGCGGCCATACCGCGGTGGTTGAAGTTCGTGGTGTGATCGCTGATGGCGAAATGGCCAGTGCTGATCGCATTTATGCCAGTCTTCAATCTGCGTTAAATCACCCCGATACCCGTGCTGTTATCCTCCGCATCAACAGCCCGGGCGGCAGTCCGGTGCAGTCTTCCTACATTTTTAACGAAGTTCGCCGACAGCGCGAACTGCATCCAGACATTCCAATCAACGCGGTCATTGCCGATACCGGTGCCAGTGGTGCTTATTACATCGCGGCCAGTGCTGAGAACATTTACGCCAATGGTGCGAGCCTTGTCGGTTCCATTGGCGTAACGGCCGCCAGTTTTGGCTTTGAAGAGCTGATCGAGCGCCTGGGCATCGAACGCCGCGAATTTACGGCCGGTGAGCACAAAGCATTTCTTGATCCGTTTCAGCCTGTGGATCCGGAAGAGCGTGAATTGTTTGAAGCCTTGTTAAACGACGTCCATCAGCAGTTTATTGAGGATGTGCGCGCAGGGCGGGGGGATCGCTTGGACGAGAGCAACGATAAGCTGTTCTCTGGCCTGGTCTGGACCGGCGATCAAGCGGTCGAACTGGGCTTGATCGATGGCATAAAGTCGACCTCCGAGCTGGCACGCGAGCTGGGTTATCCGCAATTGGTCGATTTTTCAGCTCACCTCACGCCTTGGCAGAAGTTTGCGCGTGACCTGGGCGTAGGCATTGCTCAGACACTGGTTAAACTGGGTGTCACGGAGCAATGGCAGCTTCGCTAAGGCAATTGATAATTGGACTGGCGCAGTCGCTGCGCCAGTGAAATTAACGGCAGGCCGATCAGCGCGTTAGGGTCGTCGCTGCGTATCCAGTCAAAGAGTGTGATGCCCAGCGCTTCGGCTTTGAAGCTGCCCGCACAATCTAATGGTTGCTCGGCGGCAACATACCGCTCGACCTCCCGCCGCGTTAATCTCCGAAATCGAACTTCAGTGGTAACCAGCCACGCATCCTGTACTGGCCCAGCCAATGCCACGCCGCTGTAGAAGGTAACGGCCTGGCCTGAACAGGCGAGTAGTTGATGGCAGGCTCGCTCCCGTGTACCAGGTTTAGACAGCAAAGAGCCGTCTGGCGCGGCAGCGGTTTGGTCGCTGCCAATAATCACATGGTCTGGAAATTCGCCACTCAGGCTTTGGGCTTTGTTGTGCGCCAGACGCAAGGCGAGGGCGTCTGGTAACTCACCTGGCAATGGGCTTTCATCGCAATGAGGCGCCGCCTGAGTGAAGCTCAAACCCAGGGAAGCCAATCGCTCAGCCCGATATTTTGAGGTGGAAGCCAGTAGTAGCGGGGCTTGCATGGGCATTAACTCCTAAAAACTTTTGACTTGAAACCGCTCATCCGTATCATACCGCGCCTATGTCGAAATCCGAGCTTCCCGATCACCTCGATGCATACAAGCTGGCGGAGCAAACTACGTCCCTCAGCGGCCGGGTATCGCCCGCTCGACTGACTCGTTTAGGCGAAGCAGTCTTGCGAATCGATGACAGCGTCGAAGCACAGTTGGATTTCTTCCAGGATGAGGAATATCGCCGCATCGTGGCAGGACATGTCAGTGGGTGTGTCGAATTGGAATGTCAGCGTTGTCTGCAACCCATGCAACAACAGCTGGATAGCCAGTTCCGTTTGGCCATCGTCTATAACGATGAGATGGCCAAGGCTTTACCGGCTGACAATGAGCCTTTGATGTTGCTGCCGGATGAGTCTTTGGACCCGGCCATGATTCTGGAAGAAGAGTTGTTGCTGTGTCTGCCTTTGCAGGCAATGCACGATGAGACGGAATGTCGGATTCAGACCGAGTTTGCACCGGCCGAGGATGAGCAAAGCCCAGCCGAAGCGGAGCCAGCTCGGGATAACCCTTTTCAGGTGTTGGCTTCACTGAAAAAGGACTGAAAGGTCCGGTGAAGCTGACCGGAAAATAACAGCCAAAGTTGGCGCTGCCAGCTTTGATACAGTTAATTGTTATACATCAGGAGGCTACGGCCATGGCAGTTCAACAGAATAAAAAGACTCGTTCCCGTCGCGGAATGCGTCGCGCTCACGATTCTCTGAAGGGCACCGCTCTGGCAGTCGATCCGACTACCGGCGAAACCCATCGTCGTCACCACGTTTCTCCGGACGGTTTCTACAAAGGCCGTAAGGTCATCGCGGACGCCGACGGCGAGTAAGTTACGATGGCTGTTCTAGCCATCGACTTGCAGGGAGGGGATCAAGGCCCCTCCCAATTAATGCCTGCCACTATCGATTTTTTCGATCACCATCCTCACCACCGTGCCATCCTCTTCGGTCAAACCCACAGCTGCCAACCTTATCTGGGCTCTTTGCCGACTAATATGTCGTTCCGCCCCTGTGATGGACAATTGCCCGCGGGTCTGAATCCGGCGCGACTGCTGCGTCATGACTATCAAAGTGCCATTGAAGCGGCGACTCAATGCTTGGCGAAAGATGAAGCTGACGCCTTGGTTTCCTCTGAACATACCGGCGTTCTGATGACCTTATTGCATCGGCACAGCTTGGTTCATCCCGCTTTGGAGCGTCCTGCGCTGGTCAGTTGGATACCAACGTCGAAACAGCCTGTGTTGATGTTGGATTTAGGGGCTTCGTTTGCGGCGTCTGCTGAACAATTGCTGGGGTTTGCCGCAGCCGGTCTAGCCATTGCCAGCGATCGCAGCAGTCGTAAACCGCGTTTGGCGTTGCTGAATCTCGGTGTCGAAGCCAATAAAGGCCCGCCGGCGCTGCACCTGGCTGCAGAGCGGTTGGGCAGCTGGCCCGATGTGGATTTTCGCGGATTCGCCGAGGCCAGCACCATTTTTCGTGGTGACTACGACTTGATCATTACCGACGGTTTTACCGGGAACGCCGTGATTAAATCAGCGGAGGGCACGGTCGATTTGTTGTTGTCTGCGTTAAAACAACAATTGGGCGGTGATCTGCTCGGCAAGCTGATGGGGTGGGTTTTGGGCAAGCGATTGCAGCCACTGCTGAACCAGCTTGATCCACGTGCCAGTAACGGCGCCTTATTGGCCGGTACCGGGCTGACCGTCATTAAAAGCCACGGTCACGCCGATGAGTTGGCATTTAAAGCGGCCATTGCTCGTGCGGTCGAAGCCACTGAGGGTGGCTGGAGCCAGCGTGTATTACGTCGACTCGATCCACTGCTGGCTGACTGAGCCATTCTGGTTCATCGGTCAATAATTCGACTTGAGCTTTTCCCTGGGCTCATAAATGTTTTAACAGCGTCTCTCTTTACTGAATCGCCTCGCAGACCATAATGCACGCCAGACAAGCTACCCCGCCCGGGTAGCCCATCCGAGATTGAAAGGAAAAGCACCATGGCTCAATCGTTCGCGTTTGTGTTCCCCGGCCAGGGTTCTCAGCAAGTCGGTATGCTGAGTGACTTGGCGGAGCATTATCCGCTGATCGGTGACACTTTCACCGAAGCCTCCGATGCCCTGGGATACGATCTGTGGGCATTAGTGAATCAAGGCCCGGCAGAAGACCTCAATCGAACTGAAAAGACTCAGCCTGCCTTACTGACCGCCAGTACGGCGCTATGGCGGTTGTGGTGCGCTGAAGGCGGTGCTCAGCCGGCAATGCTGGCAGGCCATAGTCTGGGCGAATATTCCGCTCTGGTTGCGGCTGAAGTATTGCCATTGGCCGAGGCAGTGCGTCTGGTTGAAAAGCGTGGCCAGTTGATGCAGGCAGCGGTCCCGGCGGGCGAAGGCGCTATGGCGGCTATCCTGGGCCTGGATGACGATGCGGTCGTGGAAGGTTGCCGTCAGGCGAGTGAGGCTGGTGTTGTTGAAGCGGTTAACTTCAATACTCCGGGACAGGTTGTGATCGCTGGCGCCAAAGAAGCCGTTGATCGTGCCATCGAAGTATTAAAAGAAGCTGGCGCAAAGCGTGCCATGCCGCTGCCGGTCAGCGTGCCATCGCATTGCCGTCTGATGCGTGATGCGGCCGATGAACTGGCCAAGTATATGAACAGCCTGACACTGGCCGATGCCCGTATTCCGGTGGTTCAGAACGTGACCGCCCGTGCTGAGCGCAGCATCGACACCATTAAGCCGAATCTGATTGAACAGTTGTATCGCCCGGTTCTTTGGTCTCAATCGGTAGCGGAGTTGGTACGCCAAGGCGTGACAGAGACCATCGAGTGTGGCCCAGGCAAGGTACTGACAGGACTGAACAAACGTATAGACAGCAGCCTCGAATTGACCGCCTTAGGCAGTCTGGCTGCGTTTCAGGATCGCATAGGGAGTGCATCATGAGTGACGCCAAACTGGTATTGGTAACCGGCGCTAGCCGTGGGATTGGCGCTGCCATTGCCGATGAGCTGGGCAAAACAGGTTACCGTGTCGCCGGAACCGCGACGTCTGACAGCGGTGCTGAGAAAATCACCGAGCGCTTTAAAGCGGCCGGAATCGATGGCAAAGGCTACCGTCTGAATGTGACCGAAGCGGAATCCATCGATGCGTTGATGAGTACCTTGAAAGAAGAATTCGGTGATCCGGCTATTTTGGTTAACAATGCGGGTATCACTCAGGACAATCTTTTCCTGCGCATGAAGGAAGCCGAGTGGGACGGTGTTATCGACACCAACCTGAGTTCTGCTTTCCGCATGAGTAAAGCCGTCATTAAAGCGATGACTCGTGCCCGTTGGGGCCGAATCGTGAATATCTCTTCCGTAGTGGCTTCGTCCGGCAATGCGGGTCAGGTAAACTACGCGGCGGCTAAAGCGGGTTTGGAAGGTTTGACTCGCTCTTTGGCGCGCGAGATTGGCTCGCGTTCCATCACTGTGAATTCTGTCGCTCCGGGCTTTATCGCCACGGACATGACCGATGAACTGCCTGAAGCGAACCGTGAGGCCTTGCTCAAGCAAGTCCCTCTGGGTCGTCTGGGCGATCCGAAAGAAATTGCCGCGGCCGTTGCTTTTTTGGTCAGCGACTCGGCGTCTTACATCACGGGTGAGACGCTGCACGTCAACGGCGGCATGTACATGGGCTGATCGGGTGGTTTTGACTTGCCCGTCAGCGATGGCTTTTAATACACTAACGCGCACTGAACGGTGCTGATTCCAATTAGGGAGTGTTCCAATGAGCAACATTGAAGATCGCGTCAAGAAAATCGTCTGCGAACAGCTGGGCGCAAAAGAAGAAGACGTAACGGCCCAAGCGTCATTCGTTGACGACCTGGGTGCCGACTCGCTCGACACCGTTAACCTGGTGATGGCGCTGGAAGAAGAATTCGAAACCGAGATTCCGGACGAAGAGTCTGAGAAGCTGGCGACTGTCCAGGACGCGATCGACTATATCAACGCCCACCTGGGCTGAAGAATCGGCCGCAAGGCAGCCGTTCTATTCTGATATTGAAGCCGTATTGTCGCCAGGCAGTACGGCTTTTTAGTTTCCGGATGATGGGTTCGCCCCTACGGAAAAACATTGGGATTGGAGGATTCTATGTCACGCCGCAGAGTCGTAGTGACGGGTCTGGGATGCATCAGCCCGCTGGGGAACGACACGCGTTCCACCTGGGATGGCATTCTGGCCGGCCGGAGCGGAGCCGCTCCTATCGAGCTGTTTGATACTGAAAAATACGGCACTAAGTTTGCCGCGACGGTTAAAGGGTTTGATCCGACATTGACGATCAACCCCAAAGACACCAAAAAAATGGATGGCTTTATCCAATATGGCTATGCCGCTGCTGTTGAAGCCATCCGTGATGCGGGTCTAGAGGCCACGGATGCCAATGCGCATCGTATCGGCCTGGCCATTGGTGCGGGTATTGGTGGCTTGGACAGCATTGAACGCAACCACGCAGCGCTGGAGAAATCCGGTCCTCGTCGGGTATCGCCGTTCTTCGTCCCCTCAGCGATCATCAATATGATCTCGGGCTACCTGTCGATTGATTACGGCTTCAAAGGCCCGAACATCGCCATCACCACCGCCTGTACCACCGGTACCCATAACATCGGTTACGCGGGCCGTACCATCGCCTATGGCGATGCTGATGTGATGGTCGCTGGCGGTGCTGAAATGGCATCCACGCCACTGGGCATCGCTGGCTTTGGCGCAGCTCGTGCGTTATCGACGCGCAACGACGATCCGCAGCATGCCAGTCGCCCTTGGGACAAAGACCGTGATGGTTTTATGCTCGGTGACGGTGCTGGCATTCTGGTGTTGGAAGAGTATGAACACGCCAAGGCACGTGGTGCGACCATCTACGCCGAGTTGACGGGCTTTGGAATGAGTGGCGATGCTTACCACATGACGTCGCCGCCCGAAGATGGCTCTGGCGCCTGTGCCTCCATGCGCAATGCCATTGCGGATGCGGGCCTGAACGCGACCGACATTAGCTACATCAACGCACATGGCACCTCAACACCAGTCGGTGATGTCGCCGAAAGCCGTGCCGTTGAAATGCTCTATGGCGCTGATGCCAGTCAAGCGGTGATGAGCTCGACTAAATCGATGATTGGTCACCTTTTAGGCGCAGCTGGCGCGGTGGAAGCCATTTTCAGTGTGCTGGCGATTCGTGATCAGGTGGCACCACCGACCATCAATCTCGAACAGCCTGGCGAAGGTTGTAATCTGGATTACGTGCCCAATACCGCACGTAATATGAGCATTACACACAGCCTGTCGAACTCCTTTGGGTTCGGTGGAACCAATGGCACGCTGGTTTTCAGCAAAGTCTAAAGGACGGGGCTTCGGCCCCGTTTTTTTATGAATCTGAACGTACTCAACGGACGCTCGTCCGATTATCTCGATAGCCGTCACCGCGCTTTGGCTTATGGTGATGGGCTCTTTGAAACCTGCTGGGTGCAACACGGCCAAATACGCTTTTGGGACGACCATCGGCAGCGCCTGAGTGAAGGTGCGCAGCGGCTTGCCTTAAACTGGGACGCAGACGATCAACATCGGCTTGAATCGGAACTGACCAAAGTATTGCCGGTAAGCAGTAAACCCTTAATCTGCAAGATCATGTTGTTGCGCCAGGCACCCGGCCGAGGTTACGACTTCGATCCAGAGCAGCAGCGGTGCGATCGGCTGATTCAATTGACGGATTACCAGCAGCCCGCTTGGCAAGCTGAAGCGGCGAGGGTCGTGAGCTCAGCCGTTCCCGCCTCTATCAACCCGGTGTTGGCTGGACTGAAACACCTCAATCGTCTGGATTCGGTTCTGGCGCGGCAAAGCGCTCGCGTGGCCGGAGCGCACGAGGCTCTGCTGGCATTACCCTCGGGTTTTCTGGTGGAGGGCAGTATGAGCAATATCTTTATTAAATCCGGCTCACAATGGCAGACGCCGCGCTTGGATCAGGCAGGCGTGAATGGCATTATTCGCCGTCGCTGGCTGCGCCTGGGCAGCCTGATTGAAGCAGACTGGCTGCTCGAGGATTTACCGAAGGCGGATGGCCTTGTATTGGGTAACGCCTTGATGGGGATCGTGCCAGTCGCCTCTGTCGATAACCAGGCCTTCGTTTTGCCAAGCCCCATGGAACTGGCAGATCTGCGCAATCTGATTGGATTACCGAGTGATTAAACGACTACTGATCGCCGTGGTTCTGGTAGGCACCATTGCCGGAGCCGGCCTTGCGCTCTATGCGCATGACGAACTGACATCCCCTTTAACGCTGTCTGAAACCACGCTCTATCAGGTTGAGGACGGCGCTTCGTTAAAGCGTGTGCTGAACGATTTTTCCAATCGCGGTTGGATCGGCGATCCGCGCTTGCATGAAATTTGGTTACGTGTGACAGACCAGACCGCCATTCAGCGTGGCGAATATCGATTGCTGCCCGACGAATCACCCAGCGACGCCATCGCCCGTATGATCGCCGGCGACAAAGTATTACGCTCGGTACAGTTCATTGAGGGCTGGAATTTTCGACAGATTCGCGCTGCGTTGATGCTCCAGGAGCATCTGGAACAGACTCTGCCGACGTTATCCGATCAGGCCGTTGCCGAGTTGCTTGGTATTGAACAAGCGAATCCCGAAGGGTGGTTCTTCCCCGATACCTATTTGTTTGAGCGGGGGCTGAAAGATGTCGAAGTACTGCGCCACGCTTACCAGAAAATGCAGCTTGAGTTAGAGCGGGCCTGGGCGATGCGGGCCGATGACCGGGCGATTGAGACGCCTTATGAGGCGCTGATACTGGCATCCATTATTGAAAAGGAAACCGGTGCGGCCTTTGAGCGGCCACAGATTTCCGGTGTGTTCAGCCGACGCCTGCAGCAAGGCATGCGCTTGCAGACGGATCCCACCGTGATCTATGGCCTGGGCGATGATTACAACGGCAATTTAACGCGGGCTGATTTGCGTCGTGACACCCCGTATAACACCTATCGACGTGGCGGCCTGCCACCGACTCCCATCGCCAGCCCCGGTCGCGGCGCGTTAGAGGCGGCGGTGAACCCCGATGATGGCAGCACCTTGTATTTTGTTGCCAAAGGCGATGGCACTCATTTGTTTTCCGATACCTATGATGAGCATCGTGCCGCTGTTCGTGAGTATCAACGGTTTGGTCGCCGCCGCGATGACTACC
This sequence comes from Saccharospirillum sp. MSK14-1, assembly GCF_003054965.1. Classification (GTDB taxonomy): domain Bacteria; phylum Pseudomonadota; class Gammaproteobacteria; order Pseudomonadales; family Natronospirillaceae; genus Saccharospirillum. The sequence goes on along the minus strand of NZ_MIES01000033.1, from coordinate 1,045,129 downwards.
GCTCGGCGCCACCGCCGGAAGAGGAATCAACACCGTGAAAGCCGGCTTCATCACCATTGAAGGCCTTGAAGGTGCCGGCAAAACGACGCAGCGCTCGGTGCTGGAGGGCTGGATCACCCAGCGTTTTGGCGTGCCGTTAGTCACGCGTGAACCGGGGGGCACATCCATCGCCGAGCGTATTCGCTCTTTGGTGTTGTCCCATGATGACGAACCTTTGGATGCTCTGAGCGAGTTATTGTTGGTGTTTGCTGCTCGTCGACAGCACCTGACTCATGTTATTCAGCCGGCCTTGGCCTCCGGTCAATGGGTCATCAGTGATCGCTTTGCGGATGCTTCCTTCGCTTATCAGGGCGGCGGCCGTGGCTTGCCTTGGTCGCATTTGCAAACGTTAGAGGATTGGGTGTTGGATGGATTCTCTCCCGATCTGACACTCTGGCTGGATTGTCCCATCGAGGTTGGGCTGGCCCGGGCTCGCCAGCGTGGTGAACTCGACCGTATCGAAGAAGAAGATCTGGCCTTTTTTGAACGCGCCCGCACCGCTTATGAACGTCGCTACCAGGAACACCCAGAGCGCATTGTGCGTCTCGATGCCTCTGTTGATGTTGATGCGTTAAGTCGGCAGGTGGTGTCGGTACTGGAGGAACGCTTCGGATGAGTTCAGCTTTGCCTGTCTGGTTGCAACCAGCGAACGATCGGTTGATGCTGGCCTATCGCGCTGAGCGTCTACCGCATGCCGTTCTTATCATCGGCCGTGTGGGGGATGGTTTGCACCACTTTGGGCAACGACTGAGTCATCAATTGCTGTGTACGGCCGCGACGGATCGTCCCTGTGGCCAGTGCCGTGCTTGCCAGTTGGTCGCGGCGGGATCCCATCCGGATCAACGCGTTATCGAACCTGAAGGTAAAAGCGAAACCATCAAGGTCGATGCCATCCGCGATATTGCCAATTTTATGCATGAAACGGCGCAGCAAGGTGGCAACAAGGTTATCCGCCTGACCCGTGCGGACCGCATGAACAACAACGCCGCCAACGCGCTGCTGAAAATGCTCGAAGAACCGACCGCCAATACCTTTTTGTTGTTGGAGACCGAATCGCTGTCACGGCTGTTGCCAACGGTGCGCTCACGTTGTCGCCTGTTGCGACTGGATCGGCCCACCCTTGAGCAAGCCCAGCAATATCTTGATCAACACAATGTTACTGAGCGCGTGGAAGACCGCTTGGCGTTGACGGCCGGTGCGCCGCTGGCGGCGGTTGAATTGACTGACGACACCTTGAGTGCCTGGCAGGAGAGAGTCGAGCGCTTTCGTCAGGAGCGGGGCTTCAGCGACCTGGCTGCCTTCATTGCCCAGCAGGACAGCGACGCGTTGCTGACTCAATTAATGATCTGGATTGACAGCGCAGTCCACCAGCAATTTCACACCAATACCCCCATCAGTAACCTGGATGCCCCGGTGGTTACGCCTTTGTCCGGCTTGCCGAGCACCCAGCTTTTTGCCTTTCGAGACTTGATCATCCGTCTTAAAGAAAGTCTGGCAGGACAGGCGAACCTCAATGCTCAGTTGTGGAGTGAGCAGCTGGCCTCGCGCTGGTTGGAGCTGACGTCCCGCTAGATCGTCTGCTAATCGGCTTCCTGGCGTCGTTTTTTGTCTGCCTCAGGTGCGGGCAGCGGCTCGCCTGAGCCGACGAGTCCATCCTCAATATAATGCCTCGATTCTTCGCTTGTCAGCGACACAGTACCTTCCCACGGCATCAAGCGATAGGCTGGACTGGCATTGCCTTCAAAGTCCATATAAGGGTATTTGATGATGTCGAAGTACGGGCTGTAATCGAAATCGCTGGGTGTACATAACTTGGGGTTACGCTGGAACAGCCTGACATTGCCATTGACTTCGCGTTTCACCAGCGGCAGTAACGGGAAGGAGACGGCGGCAAAGGCTTCTGCCAGCATCGTGGAACAGACGGTCCGGGTACCACCACCAGGCTTCCAGCGGAATAACGACGAGCGCAACCGACGCGGAAACAAGCTCCAGGGCAGATAGAAACGCCATAAATCGAGAATCTGACGAACGTCGTAGCGTGTGCCCAAACGGCCGATGGCGTAGCCAAGGACCAGTTGGACGTCCTCGTAGGCGAGGTCACGCGGTCGGCAAATACGCAGATGTCGGTGTTGGTAGACGTTCAGTGGGCGGATCACCGTGCCCAAACCAAGTTGGCTTTCGGCGATCAACTGAACATCCGGCTGACCATCGTAGAACTCCCGAATTCGCTGGCGCAACATTGGATCAGCCACATCGTGCAGCCGGCCAATATAGAGTGCGGCATGAGACCAGCGACTGCGTGTGACAATGCCAATCACCTCGGCAACACGCGAGCGCCCTTCGACCAAGATGACATCACCACTGCGAATTTCGTGTCGCAACTTGCGAAAATCGCTGCGCGGATAATCCGGGTCATCTTTCTCTTCGGTTAACCAACGCTTTAAGAAAGTAAGCATAAGGCCGAGGTTACCTCCGCTGCCTTGCATTGCCGGGGTCTGTCCCACAGTTATAGACTAGTCGTTAAATACCGCTCTATCGAGATTCATGCTCAATACGCTCTTGCCAGTCAAAGACCGACATCCCACTGAGAGTGCCATTCTCAATTCCGCCATGAGTCTGTTTTTGTTGGCCGGAGAGGACAGTGTCACTGTCAGTCGGTTAATTCAGACGGCCGGTATCAGTCGCTCGGTTTTCTACCACCATTTTTCCGGCAAGGATGACCTCTACGCCGCCATGTTACTGTCCGATGAATTGGGCATTGGCGAAATGCTGCACCGGGTTCGGCGCAGTCAGGACTTGGCTACTTTGATGCGCGAGTGTTTGAAATACCGCATTCAACACATCGATAAACATCGCCTGATGATGCGCTTAGAAACCAAGCTCGCAGGCGAGGGCAGCAATCTGGAGCGTTATCGACAGTGGCAGCGACTGAAGCGCAATCACATGGCGCTGTTCGCGGAAATCACCAGCGAGCTGCTCGACGTCGATGCCGACAGCGATGACCTGCGTTTTCTGTATGGCCTGGTTTGGACACTGGCTGACGGCCTGGCCTCGTTGCGCGATAACGAGCTGTACCACGAATTGATTCAGGACCGGCGCGGATTCAGCCGCTTTTTGCTGGATACCATTGCCCAGATAGGACACAAGCCGAATGCAACTTGAAGCCCTACTGCAACACATCGGTGACCAGAAACAACCGCCCGTAGAGCGCTGGGACCCGCCATTTTGTGGCGATTTGGATATGCAGATTCGTCGTAATGGCGATTGGTTTTACCAAGGTACGCCGATCGGCCGGCCGGCGATGGTGAAATTATTTGCCAGTGTGCTCAAGCGGGAAGGCGACGATTACTTTTTGGTTACGCCGGTGGAGAAGGTTGGTCTGCAAGTAGAGGCAACCCCCTTTATTGCGGTCAGTGCTGATCGAGTGGAAGACACCTGGATTGTCACCAACAACCTGGGCGAACAGCAACCCTTGGATGTGGCGCATCCTCTCGATGCAACCGGTGACCCTGACAACCCGACACTGAGCTGGCGACGTAACCTTCCTGCGCGGGTCCATCAAAACCTGATGTACCAATGGCAGAGCTGGGCACTGGAGCAGGGCGGGCTTGATGCAAGCGGTCGTCTTTGGCTTGACAGTGGCGGTCAGCGCTTTTTATTGGCACAGACATAAAAAAAGGCCCCGGTTGGGGCCTTTTGGTTGTTACATATTGGGGTAGTTGGGACCACCACCGCCTTCCGGCGTGACCCAGGTAATGTTTTGCGCCGGGTCTTTAATGTCGCAGGTTTTGCAGTGCACGCAGTTCTGAGCGTTGATCTGGAACTTCGTCTGCCCATCATCGCCTTCAACCACCTCATAAACACCGGCCGGGCAATAGCGCTGTGCTGGTTCGGCGAATTTGGGCAGGTTGTCACGGATGGGTAGATCGGGATCCGTCAGCTTCAGGTGTACCGGCTGATCTTCTTCGTGGTTGGTGTTCGAAAGAAACACCGAACTCAGCTTATCGAAACTCAACTCACCATCTGGCTTGGGATAGTCGATGGGCTGGAACTGATCGGCCGCTTTCAACTGGGCGTGGTCGGGCGTGGCGTCCGACAGCGTCCAGGGCAGTTTGCCGCGGAAAATATTGATGTCGATAAAGGCATAGGCCGAGCCGAGGATGTTGCCCCACTTGTGCTGAGCCGGACCAAAGTTGCGTTGCTGGTGCAGTTCTTTCCAGGCCCAGCTGTCGCGGAATGCCGTATCGTAATCAGACAGATCCTGACCCGCTTCCCAGCCTTGAGCGGCTTGCTTGAGGATCACCTCGGCAGCCACCATGCCGGATTTCATCGCGGTATGGCTGCCTTTGATTTTGGCAAAGTTCAGCGTGCCAGCGTCACAACCGATCAGCAGACCGCCCGGGAAATGCATCTTCGGCAGGCTTTGAATACCGCCCTTGGCAATCGCCCGGGCGCCATATGAAACCCGCTTGCCACCTTTCAAAACTTTGGCAAAGGTGGGGTGGTGTTTCAGACGCTGAAATTCATCGAACGGGCTGATATAGGGATTGGCGTAACTCAGGTCAGTGATCAGGCCGACCACTACCTGATTGTTCTCCAGATGGTACATAAAGCTGCCACCGGCAGCGCCGTTTTCATCCAACGGCCAGCCGGCGGTATGGACCACCTTGCCGGGTTCGTGAACCTCTGGGCTGACATCCCAGAGTTCCTTGATGCCCAGGCCGTAATGCTGTGCTTCGGCGTTGGCGTTGAGATCAAACTTGGCCATCAGCGATTTGCCCAGATGGCCGCGTGCACCTTCGGCGAAGAGGGTGGTTTTGGCGTGCAGTTCCATGCCCGGCATATAGCCGTCTTTTTCGGTGCCATCGGCACCGATGCCCATATCGCCAGTGACAATGCCTTTCACTGAGCCGTCGTCGGCGTAGAGCACCTCAGCAGCGGTAAAGCCAGGGAAGATTTCCACACCCAGCGCTTCGGCCTGTTCGGCCAGCCAGCGGCAGAGGTTGCCCAGGCTGATGATGTAGTTGCCCTTGTTGTGCATGGTGGTCGGGGCAAACAGGCCCGGCACCCTAATGCCGCTGCTGGCACTGCGCAGCACCTGGATGTCATCGGCCGTAACCGGCGTATTCAGGGGCGCACCCTTTTCCTGCCAGTCCGGGATCAGTTCGTTCAACGCCCGCGGTTCAAAGACAGCACCGGAGAGAATATGGGCGCCGACTTCCGATCCCTTTTCCACCACACAGACGCTCAGTTCCTGGCTGCTGTCGGCAGCGCCTTGCATCAGGCGTATGGCTGCCGACAATCCGGCTGGGCCGGCTCCAACGACAACAACGTCAAATTCCATGGATTCGCGTTCCATAGGGACCTCCTGGTTCACGCCCGGTGGGCCGGGGCAGATTCGTCGCGACGCTTGCGGTTGCACGGAGCGAGCGCCGCTCGTTGTAATTTGTGGTTTTGGCGCCATCTAGGCTCACGGTCTGTGGAGCTAGTTCGCCGACGAGCGGCAGTTTAACTGGTCGTTTGGAAAAATTAAAACAACTGTTTGAATTTTTCGTTTAAAACGGCTTAAATGAGGCCCAATCTCAATACCGGCCCGGCTTTCCGGGCAACCGCATCCAGACGATTGAGGACACTATGAAAGTACTGGTACCCGTCAAGCGTGTTGTGGACTACAACGTCAAAGTCCGCGTCAAGCCGGATCACAGCGATGTCGACCTGGCCAATGTCAAAATGGATATGAACCCTTTCTGCGAAATTGCCGTGGAAGAGGCTGTCCGTTTAAAAGAGCAGGGCAAGGTTGATGAAATCGTTGTGCTGTCCATCGGCGAAGCCAAGGCCGAAGAACAACTGCGTAAGTCGATGGCACTGGGTGCCGACCGCGGCATTCTCATCACTACCGATGAAGCACCGGGATCGCTCTCGGTTGCCAAGCTGATCAAAGCGGTGATCGATGAAGAGCAGCCCGGCCTGGTCATTCTCGGTAAGCAATCGATCGACAGCGACAACAACCAGACTGGCCAGATGCTCGGTGCACTGACGGGCTGGGCGCAGGGTACCTTCGCTTCCAAATTGGAAATCGAAGGCGACACCGCCAAGGTAACTCGCGAAATCGATGGCGGCCTGCAAACAGTTGCCTTAAAGATGCCGGCGATCGTAACCACCGATTTGCGTCTGAATGAGCCGCGCTACGCCAAGTTGCCGGACATCATGAAGGCCAAGAAAAAGCCGCTCGATAAGAAAACCGCCGATGACTATGGCGTTGCCATCACTAAGACCGTTAAAACGCTGAAAGTCGAACCACCTGCCGAGCGCGAAGGTGGCATCAAAGTCGGTTCGGTTGCCGAGCTGGTCGACAAACTGAAGAACGAAGCGAAGGTGCTGTGATGAGTATTCTGATTATTGCGGAACACACTAACGAAGCCTTGTCGTCAGCCACGGCCCATACGGTGACAGCGGCGCAGGCCATCGGTGGCGATATCGACGTTCTGGTCGCCGGTGAAGGCGCTCAGGCGGCGGCTGACCAGGCTGCCAAGCTGAATGGTGTTAAGCGTGTCTTGCTGGCCGATAGCCCATTGTACAAGCACGCCCTGGCTGAAGAACTGGCGGCTCTGGTTGCTGACCAGGGTAAGAATTACAGCCATATTCTGGCCAGTGCTACAACGTCCGGTAAGAACTTTATGCCTCGTGTGGCGGCCTTGCTGGATGTGGAACAGATCTCTGACATCATTGCTGTAGAGTCGGCCGATACCTTTAAGCGCCCGATCTACGCGGGTAATGCGATTGCCACGGTTCAGTCAGAAGACGCCATCAAGGTGATTACCGTACGCGGTACCGCTTTCGATGCCTGCGCTGAAGACGGCAGTGCCGCTGTTGAAACGATCGACGCCTCGGCCGCAGTTGCGGTCTCTGAATTCGTCGGCGAAGAGCTGGCTAAATCGGACCGTCCGGAGCTGACTTCCGCCAAGATCGTTGTTTCCGGTGGTCGTGGTCTGGGCAACGGCGAGAACTTCGAGCTGCTGTACAAGGTGGCGGAAAAACTGGATGCCGCTGTCGGTGCGTCACGCGCCGCGGTCGACGCGGGTTTTGTGCCCAACGATATGCAGGTTGGGCAGACCGGTAAAATTGTCGCACCAGAGTTGTACATTGCAGTGGGCATTTCCGGCCAGATTCAGCATTTGGCGGGCATGAAAGATTCCAAAGTCATCGTCGCCATCAACAAAGACGAAGACGCGCCCATCTTCCAAGTCGCTGATTATGGTCTGGTTGCTGACCTGTTTGAGGCGGTACCAGAGCTGGAAAAAGCGCTGTAACGATGATAAGCAAGACGCTGGACGGGAGACGGAAGACGCTGAAGGTCAGGTATACCTAACCTGCGTTAAGCGTCTTCCGTTCAACGTCTCCCAATAAAAAACCCGGCCTTCGCCGGGTTTTTTATTGGCTTCAATCCGTCAAGGAAGGGCAAAGCGCCTCGTGACGGTTGGGTCCGTTCTCATCTGCAGGTATAGTGGCCGGATTTTCGGCGGCCAGGGCCGGTCGTCGCTGTAACGGAAGCTGTCATGAGCTGGTTTTTCAAACCACAGCATAAAGCCCAGAAAGATCGGGCAATTCTCAAACGCATCGACGAAACGCTGAGCCGCCAAGGGTTGCCCAGCGCCATCCTGCATTTCCTCGTTTTTCTGTTGCTCGAATGGCAGTGGCGTTCGCTGGGTCCGGTACCCAATGCCAGCTATGTCTTTGGTTTGCTGTTGGTCATCATGGCCTCCTGGCGCTTCATTATGATCGCCCAGTTCAATGACTGGTATGGTCGCGGCCCTGCGCGCTGGCGTGACTGGTTTATTGGGTCTGGTTTCCTACACGCGGGCCTGTGGTCGGCTTATTTGTTGTATCGCCTGGCCGGTCCGGACCATCCCATCCAATTACTCGGACTGCTATACACCTTGGCCGTCGCTGCTGGCGGTACCTTTGTCTATTCGTTATACGGGCGGACGGTCCGTATTTATCTGGCCGTTTTGCTGTGGCCCGTTGCCACCTATTACGCCTTTGCTCAAGACACCGCCGGTCACTGGTTTATCAGTCTGGCATTTGTGGCGCTCTATATGTATCTGGTCAGTACGGCCGGTCGTGTATCGGAACTGGTGTGGGGCTTTTTAACGCATAACCACGAATTGAAAATGCGTTTGCGAGCACTGGAACAGGCGCGCGAAGCCAATGTGATTCAGGCCACGACCAACCGCCGCTTCATCAATCAATTGCTGCATCGGGTGAAGAACCCACTCAGCGGCTTGCTGGGTGTTTTGGGCATGCTCAGCCACGATGAGTCATCCAGCGAGCATCAAGGCATGCTGAACATTGCTCGTCGTAGCGGTCATTCCATTCTCGATCTGGTGAATGACCTGGAAGCCTACATCGAACAGCGAGATCAGGCGCGAGTGCCGCAGTCGGTGGTGTTCAATTTGCGCAAAACGCTTGAGCATGCGTTGTCGGATATGGGCAGTAAGGCTCATGAACATGGTCTGGAACTGGCGTATCTCTATCACCCTGCGGTGCCTGAACGCATTGAATCGGACCCACAATGGTTGTCCAACGCCTTCCGCCGTCTGCTTGATTTCGCCCTCGACAGCGCTCAGGAAGGTGAAATCACGGTGCGTATTGCGGTCGATCAGCGCGGTGAAGAAGAGCGTCTGTTGTTGTCGTTCTATTTCATCAATGAAGAAGTCACTACTGAAGATTTACGTGCGGCCATTCATCGCAATATGGATACCTTGCCGGAAGACGAGGATGTTTCCGATCAACTAACGCTGATGGTCGCCTCCGCTCAATTCCGCGCGATGGGCGCTGAACTCACCGCTAGTAGTCGAGACAAGGGTCACCTGAAAACCATACGGGTGTCGCTGCCGATGATTGCATCCTCGCAACAGGCCAGTTCGTTCCGTCCCGCACGGTTTATGGCGGGTCGCTCGGTGGTGTTGTCCGATTTGAGTCCGGTCAACGAACGAGCGCTGAGCGCCGAATTCCTCAGTTGGGAGATGAGTGTTTCCACCTGGCCTTTGGAACGATTGCTGCAGGAATCGGATCAGCCAGCTGACTTTATTTTGTTGAATATTCCGGTTCAGGATGGGCCAGCGCGCCACACCCTGGCGCAAGTGCAACAACTGCTACAGCGGCTAGAGGGACAGTCGGTTTCGGTTTTCCTCTACGCCTCCGAACTGCAACGCGGCTTATTGTCTGATTTGAGCGGCCGTTTCCAGTTCATTGAAAAGCCCATTACCCGTGATGCGTTGCTGCATGCATTTCGTCGCGCTTTGGATGATCATCGTCCTGACAGCGATCAGGATTATCGCTGTGGCGATACCCGTGTGTTGTTGGCTGAAGATAATCTGGTGACTCAAAAGGTGATCAGCCGCTTGCTGGAGCGCATTGGCGTGACTGTCGATTCCGTGGTTAACGGTCGCGAAGCTGCGCACATGGCCATGTCGGGTGATCCGTATGATCTGGTCATCATGGATTGCTTGATGCCGCGCATGGATGGCTTGGAAGCCACCCGTCTGATTCGCCAGCAGGAGTTAAACTCGGGCGAGCACATACCGATCATCGCTATGACGGCCGAAGATACACCGGAGCAGGAGCGGGCCTGCCTGGCCGCCGGAATGGATGATTTCATGGTGAAACCGGTCAGTTATGAAAACCTGGTGACGTTGGTCCAACGCTGGGTAGGCTGACGTTTCCGCCGTTTGGGTCGCCAGGATCAGGACGGTTACTATAACGCTTAAGGATAAGCGGATTGAACATCGGGATGACGCAATGACAGCGGTACCTTCGGTCGAATTTGAACGGCGTTTGCCATTCGCCTTTGCCAAACGACATGGCGTGGTGATTGATTTTCAGCATGTCGATGGCCCTCGCTTGCTGTATCGGCCTAATGCCAACCTGAATGCCTTACAGGAAGCGCAGCGACTGGCACAGCAGCTGTTGCCACAGGTTCAGGTCAACGATCAGGAATTTGCCGATCATCTGAATAAGGCCTATCAAACCGATGGCGATGACGCCATGCAAATGGTTGAAGGTCTGGGGGAAACTCTGGATCTGAGCTCACTGGCCGATTCTGTCCCTGAAACCGAAGATCTGATGGAGCAGGAAGACGACGCGCCCATCATTCGCCTGATTAACGCCATTCTGACCGAGGCGGTGCGAGAAAATGCCTCGGATATTCACATCGAAACCTATGAAAAACGCCTGTCGGTGCGTTTTCGTGTGGATGGCGTACTGCGTGAAGTGGTCCAGCCCAAGCGCGCCTTAGCGCCACTTCTGGTGTCACGGATCAAGGTGATGGCGCGACTCGACATCGCTGAAAAGCGGGTGCCGCAAGACGGCCGAATTGGCCTGCGCGTGGCCGGAAGAGAAGTTGATTTGCGGGTCTCAACAATGCCTGCGAATCACGGTGAACGGGTCGTGTTACGTCTGCTCGACAAGCAGGCCGGGCATTTGGAGCTGACGCATCTCGGTTTGCACGAACAGGCTTTGTCGACACTGAGCGATCTGATCCAGCGTCCCCACGGCATCATTCTGGTAACCGGGCCGACCGGTTCGGGTAAGACCACCACGCTCTATGGCGCGCTGCAGGCGTTAAACAGCCACGCTCGCAATATCATGACGGTTGAAGACCCTATCGAATACAGCCTTGCCGGTGTCGGCCAGACTCAGGTGAATACCAAGGTGGACATGACCTTTGCGCGGGGGTTGCGGGCCATTTTGCGTCAGGATCCGGACGTGGTGATGATCGGTGAGATCCGCGATCACGAAACCGGCGAAATTGCCGTTCAAGCCAGCTTGACGGGCCATCTGGTGCTTTCAACGCTGCACACCAACAGCGCGGTGGGCGCCGTTACGCGGTTGCAGGATATGGGTATTGAGCCCTTCCTGCTGGCGTCGAGTCTGATTGGCCTGGTGGCCCAACGTCTGGTGCGCACGCTCTGTCCCGACTGCAAAACGCCTTATCAGGCTGATCCCGCCGAATGTGACTATCTGGGTTTGGACCCGGCACAGCCTCCAACCTTGTATCACGCAGCCGGTTGCAGTGCTTGTCGCAACTCCGGCTACCGGGGCCGAGCCGGCCTTTATGAAGTGATTCGTGTCGATGAAGCCATGCGTCAACTGATACACGACCAAGCAGGTGACATTGATCTGGAACGTCACGCCCGCACCTTGTCGCCAAGCATTTTGCAAGACGGCAAAGATAAGGTGCTGGCGGGTCAGACCACGCTGGAAGAAGTTCTGCGCGTTTACCGGAGCTATTGATGGCTGCTTTTGAATTTGCCGCTCTGGATGAAAATGGTAAGCGTCGTACCGGCGTTTTAGAGGCGGACAGCAGCCGACAGGTACGCCAGCAACTGCGCGATAAAGGCTGGTTCCCCGTTGAGGTTGAAGCCAGCCAGAAGAGCCAGAACCGCGGCCCGGGTTTATTGGGTGGTCCATCGATTTCGGTGCCTGACCTGGCTTTGGTGACACGCCAGCTGGCAACCTTGGTGGCGGCAGGTATCCCGCTGGAAGAGGGGTTGCGAGCCGTGGCGGAGCAATCCGAAAAAGCCCGTATACGCAGCCTCATGCTGGCGGTGCGCTCACGCGTGCTGGAAGGTTACAGCCTGGCGCGGGCCCTTGGTGATTTCCCGCGGGCGTTTCCACGTTTGTATTGCGCGACCGTCGATGCGGGCGAACACAGTGGGCACCTTGATCGGGTTCTGAACCGTCTGGCGGATTACCAGGAAGACCAGCAAAAGACGCGCAAACAGATTCAGATGTCGTCCATCTACCCAACCTTTCTGACCCTCGTCGCGCTGGGCATTGTTGTCTTTCTGCTCAACTCGGTGGTACCCGACATCATCGGCGTTTTCACCTCCACAGGCGAGCAACTCCCTGGACCAACCCGTGCCTTGCTGGCGGCCAGTAACTGGGTACAAAGCTGGTGGCTGGTGAGCCTGATTGTCATCGCATTGGCATTGTTGGGGTTTATGATCTGGAACCGCGACCCGAGCCGGCGACGCATCACCCATCGCTGGTTATTGCGTCTGCCACTGATTGGCCGCGTTTCCCGGGGTTTTAACACCGCTCGATTCATCGGTACGGTGGCCATTCTTTCCGGCAGCGGCGTGCCGTTGGTGGAGGCCATGCGCATTGCCGCCGAGGTGGTCTCCAATCTGGAAATTCAGGCGGCCGTTCGAACGGCAACCGTTCGGGTGTCTGAAGGTGGTTCGTTGCATAAGGCACTGGCAGAATCCGGATATTTCCGGCCGATGATGCTGCATATGATTGCCAGTGGTGAGGCCAGTGGTGAATTGGATGCCATGTTGCAACGCACCGCCGATGCCGAGGACCAGCAGATCAAGGATTTGATCAATACGGTACTGGGCTTGTTTGAACCGATCATGGTGTTGTTGATGGGCGGCATTGTGCTGATCATCGTACTCGCCATCGTTTTGCCCATTATGGAAATGAACAGTTTTGTCGCTTAGGAAATATCACGTTATGCGTAAACAGCAGGGTTTTACACTGATTGAATTGATGGTCGTTCTGGTCATCCTGGGGATCTTATTCGGGCTGGTGGTACCCAATGTCATTGGGCGCGGTGATGAAGCCCGTGTTACGGCCGCACAAACCGACATCCGCACGCTGGAAAATGCGCTGGAAACATACCGGCTGCACAACTCGCACTACCCATCGACCGATCAGGGTCTGGAAGCGTTGGTCAGCCAGCCCAGCGGCAGCCCGCAGCCGAACAACTGGCGCGGACCTTATGTGAAGCAGACACCGGCTGATCCTTGGGGCAATCCGTACGCCTATATCAATGACGGTAACGACTACGAGATTATCTCCTACGGCGCCGATGGCCAGGCTGGCGGCAACGACATCAACGAAGACATTTCCTCCAACGCCAGCGAATGATCCTTCGTCCAAATCGCCCAGCCAGCCCTCACGCTGGCGCTGGCTTCAGCCTGATCGAATTGCTGGTGGTGATCATCATCATTGGCGTAGCGGCTGGGGCGGTTCGCTTGGCCATCAGCCAGCCGGATCCACTGGGGGATTTGGAGCGTTCGGCGCAGCAGCTGGTCTATCGCTTCGGGCAAGTCCAGGACCGGGTTTTGCTCAGTGGCAAAGACCGTGGTTTGGTCGTGGTGGATGGAGAAGTTCAGTTTTTGGGTTGGAAGAAGGGGGATCCACGCCAAGGGGAACCCGACATCCTTTGGGCTATCGATGACGCTTTGCCGATCTGGCAAGCGCCTGATGACACCGAGCTGACGTTGTTCAGCGCGGGGCAACCCACCATGACGTTGACTCAAGCGCCGGAAGACCCTCGGGATTGGCGGCCGATGATTATCCTGTTGCCATCAGAAGACTACCAGCCCAGGTTTGACCTCTACCTAAGACCCCAAGGTATGGATAACCAGGCCATACGCGTGCATGGCGACGGTTTTAACCGTCTGGAGGTCAGTCGTGTCACGCTCTGAAGCGGGCTTTACTCTGCTGGAGGTGATGGTCGCCTTAGCCGTGTTTGCGGTGATGGCAGGGGCCATTGCCCTGGCGAACACTCAGAACCTGGCGGCAGCACGGCAAATTGAAGAGCAATCCGATGCGCGCTGGGTGAACCAAAACATCCTGTCACAGCTGCGCTTTTCTGCCTTACCCGATGCCGGTGACCGGTTGACCCGCGACGCCCGTTTTAATGGCCGCGACTGGGAAGTTGAGGTGTCTGTTGCCCCTTTCAGCTTTCCAGGGTTGCCGGCGGTAGAACCTTATTTGCGCCAAGTGGAGCTCAGTGCTCGTCTGGTCAATGAACCCGCAGATGCGCCCCCAGCCGACCGCCTGACAGCGGTCCTGGCGGCGCCATGAACCCGATGAAACACGCCGGATTTACCCTGATCGAATTACTGATTGCTCTGGCTATTTCAGCCATCTTGGCGGTGGGCACCTTCTATTTGGTGCAAACCTCCCGCCAGACTCAGACCACTTTGGTTGAGCGTAATGAAATGCGCAGTCAGTTAACCCGTGTGGTGCGTAAGCTTGAATCGGATATCCGCCAGTGGGTGCCTGACCGTCCGGTACGCGATGCCTTTGGCCAGGAAGTGGCTGCATTGGTTGTCGATGAAAACGGCTTAAGTCTGACCCGGGCAGGATGGGCTCGCAGTGAACTGCTGGAGCTACTGACTGACAACTCATCGATAACGCCATCGAAACGATCGCAACTGCAGCGGGTACGGTACCGCCTGGCCGAGGAGGGCAGTGAACTTTGTCCGTTGCCAGACGATGAAGCGACATTCAATGAGTCACCCCAGGGCTGTCTGATTCGCAGTTTCCTGTGGCAACTGGATGACGATGGTCGTTTGGAGTGGCAGCACCAGCAATTGTTTCGTCCGATTCGGGCGCTGCAATTCCGCTTCCTGGGCCGAGTGGGCGACGAACTGCGCTTCTTCGACAACTGGCCGCCCGACACCCCAGAGGTATTGGACAGCGCGCCGATCCTGGTTGCGATCGAAGTAAAACTGATGTTGCCCGAAGTAGAACTGGAACGCCTGATTGCCGTGCCAATGCAACGAGAAGACGTTCAGGAGGCGGCTGATGCCACTTCGTGAGCGGGGTTTCGCGTTGATTCAAGTATTGCTGGTCTTTGCTTTACTGGCGGTCATTGTTGCGCGCTTGCAGTATCAGCAAGTTGTTCAGCGTGAACGCGCCTCACTGGGCTTGTCATTAAGTCAGGTACAGACGTGTTTAGACAGCACCGAAACACTCGCGCAAACGGCATTGAGACTGGAAGCGCAACTGAGTGATGCGCAGCCATTGAGCGCAATGATGGACGACAAGGGCAATGCTACGCTTGGGTTTCCGTTAAACAACTGCGAACTGACAGTGGTGCTGAGTGATTTGCAGGGTCGATTCAACCTGAATTGGCTGCATCCGTCAGCAGCCAACCCCGAAGCGGCCGCTGCCGGGTTTAAACGTTTGTTACTGCAACTTGAGCTTGATGAGGGCATTGCCGACGAACTGTTGACGTGGTTTGATTCGGACCGCGGCGGCGAGTTCAATTACATCGATCAACAACCCAGTTATCGGCCGTCGTTCCTGCCTATGGCCGATGTCGGTGAACTCTATTTGTTAAAGGCCATCACCCCCGAAGCGTTTGACGCCTTGGCACCCTATGTCAGCACGTTAAGGCCTGATGAACCGTTGAATATCAACACAGCCACCGCCGAGGTTCTGATGACGCTGGCGCCGTTTATCAGTCGCGAAGAGGCCGATGCTCTGACTGAACAACGCAGAGATCATGATTTTGAGCGGGTTGATGAGCTTCTGAATCAGTCATTGTTCCAGGAAAACGACGATAAGCCGCTCTATAACGAGCAATTGAGCGTTACCTCAGACTGGTATGATCTGTATGTTAGAGCGATCTACCAAGAACTCGATGTGCGTCAGGTCAGCCGGCTGTATCGCTCTGAAAACAACGCCGTCATCGTGAATTTTCGGACGCAGGCGGTGAATGACCCCAGCATTTTGATGAATGACAAGGAAGAAGGAAGTACCGAATGACCCCTGTATTGTCCATTTATTGGCAAGAGCTGGATCAACTGGAATGGCGTTGGCACAGCCAGACCGAATCTCAAGCAGGACGCTGGGATGATTTGGTCGATCAGATAGGTGAAACCAACCAGGCCGGTGCTGCAACCCGGCTGTACTTGCCCCATACCCATTTCACCGCTCTGGTCATTAACGTGCCCACTGGCCGCCGTCGTTTAGCTCCAGCAGTCATGCGTTTTACGGCGGAAGAACAATTGGCCCAGGACATCGATGCCCTGCACCTGGTGCCGTTAGATCAGCCGCAGGATGGTCGGATGACCGTTTTGGTGACTGAGGCGTCGTTCCTGACCCAGCTTCAATCCACGCTGGCTGAAGGCGGTTTGACGCTGGTTGAGGCCTATGACGCCGGGTACTTCCAATGGCCGGAGATGCCTTACAGCGATATCCAGCTCGACCTCGATGGTCACCGTGTGTTCTGCCGCCATGGTGGTTTGTTGCACCAGACACACATCCAGGGTTTTGCTGAGTGGTTTGAACGCTTTAAACAACAACAAAATCTGGCTTCACCGCTGCGTTTGGCACTGACCTCACGTGCCAATGACGACGGGGCGCGTCAGTTGCGTACCGAGTTGGAAGCAACCGGCGATGCGTTGGAATGGGTTGTCACCCCGCTGCCCGACATGGCGCAGTGGGACGAGCAGGCGAGCCAGAATCAACACGGCAACCTGATGACCGGGGCGCTGGCCATTAAACGTGAGGGAGGACAGCGTCGCTATTGGTGGCCGACGGCCATAGCAGCGGCCGTTACGCTCTGCCTGTGGCTGGTGGTCAGTGGCGCCAATGCTTGGCGCGATCAGCAACGCGCCGAATCAACCTGGACCGCCAGTGATACGGTTTTTCGCCAGGTCTTTGGCCCCGACAAACGCATACAACGTCCATTGATGATCCGCGAAATCGACAACCGCATTCGATCACTCAACAGCGGTCAAAGTGGCAGTGAAACAACGGTGATCAGTGCTCTAGAAGCCCTGAATGTTTTAGATGATGTGCTGGTTCTCGATGACTTCCGTTATCAACAAAGCAGTGGCCAGATGCTGTTTACGTTGCGCCAACCCAATGGCATTGAGGGCGATGCATTTGCTCGGTTTGAAGCCACTAAAACCGCGTTGCAGGACCGAGGCTATCAAGTGGAATATTCAGCGAGTCAGGACAGTCAGGCGGTCCGCGGTCGCTTTCAGGTGAGTCTGGAGAGTAACGGATGAAGGCAGCTATCTTACAAACCCTGGAGTCGTTGAACACGCGCTGGCAGCAACTGGGGCAGCGTGAGCAACAGGCGTTGCGTCTCTTGGCAATCGTTGTCGGGTTGCTGGCGATGTGGCTGTTATTAATTCAGCCGGTCTATCAATGGCGTCAACAAGCCAGCCAGCAACTTGAAAATGCTCAGTCCACCTACCAGCAATTACTTCAAAAAGCGCCATTGGCACTCGCGTCAGGCTCCGCAACCTCGGCGACCAGTAATGCCTCACTGAACACAGAACTTCGCCAGCAAGCCAACCGATTTGGTTTATCCATCCAAGGATTTGAACCCGACGGTGATTGGCTCCGTGTTCGGTTGGACGAAGCTCGTTACAGCCAGGTCGTTCAATGGCTGGCGGCGCTTCAGGCGCAGGGCGTTGTTGTGGATCAACTGACACTGAACGGACGTGACCGACCCGGCCGCGTTCAAGTCATCGCAGTGATGCGACGCTAGGCAGCTTTTCCAAAAGCTGGCACGATTGGGCCTCAAGCCAAAATAACAACATCAGAGGCCTGCATGACCCAAAACGACCTGGATTGGGTGGAACTGGTTCGGCTGGATGAGCGCAACAGCCGTCAGGCGCGCTCCTTGCTGTACCATTCCTACCGCAATGAACCCACCTTTCGTTACCTGCTTAATGCCGAACGTCCGGGCTATCGACAGCGCATTCGGGCGACGATCCGTGAACTGATCTTTCTGCATTTTGAGCGTGGCGAAACCGTCTTTGGCGTGCTCGACAAAGCCAGCCAACGCTTATTAGGTGTGGTCTTTGTCAGTGATGTCGGGCTGAAAATGGACATATCCCGGCAATTGCGTTGGCGCTTGAAAATGACACTGACGGCGGGTTTTGAAGCCACTCGTCGGTTCATCAACTATTACAACGATGTGCAGAACAGCCTTCCTGACAAGCACCATCGCTTGGTCAGCCTGATCGGTATTCATCCGGATTTTCAAAAACGTGGGCTAGGGCGCATGTTGATGGAGGCGGTCCATGATTTAACGGAACAGGACCATGAATCGATCGGACTGTTTCTCGATACGGGCAATACGCGGTATTTGTCGTTTTATGAATCCCTGGGCTATCGCAGCTTTGCCGAACTGCCGTTAGGGGAACTGACCGAGACGGTTCTGTTTCGGCCTAATCCTAACTATGCCGAGCAAGCAGCCTGAACGGTTGGTTTAATGGCACCGGCGCCGGTTGGAACTTTTCACCGGCGCCCCCATCCAAGCCTCTCATTTACCTCTCTAGGAAGTCCCATGTCTGCATCCTATGACTATGACCTGGTGGTCATCGGCGCGGGATCCGGCGGAGTTCGTGCCGCTCGGATGTCAGCTTCTCGCGGTGCCAAAGTCGCTGTTATTGAATCACGGTACCTCGGTGGCACCTGTGTGAACGTGGGTTGTGTGCCCAAGAAACTTTTCGTTTATGCCTCAGAATACCGCCAGGCGTTCGACGATGCGCAAGGTTATGGCTACCGTGTAGATAATATGCCGAGCTTCGATTGGGCCACACTTAGAGATAACAAGACGGCAGAGATTGAACGCTTAAACACTGTCTATGACGGGCTTTTAAGTCGGGCTGGGGTGGAGATTATTAATGGTCATGGCCGTTTCGTAGACAATAATACGGTCGAGGTAAATGGCGAAAAACGCCTCACGGCGAAGAACATTCTGATCGCCACAGGCACTTGGCCCAGTAAGCCGAATATTCCCGGGGCCGAACATTCCATCACCTCTAACGAAGTGTTCTACCTCGACCAATTGCCCGATGATGCCATCGTAGTTGGCGGTGGTTATATTGCGGTCGAATTCGCAGGAATTTTCACCGGTTTGGGTGTTTCAACCCATTTGGTTTATCGCGGTGAACCGGTGTTGCGTGGCTTTGATGAAGAGGTTCGGCATTTCGTATCGGCCGAGATGGCCAAAGCCGGTGTCGATCTTCAATACAACCGCAACCTCGCCAGCATCAAAAAACTGGATAACGGCCGTCTTCGCGTCACCTATGATGACGGCGCTGAGGTCGAAACCGGTCTGGTTCTCTTTGCAACCGGTCGTGATGCCTTAGTCGACAATCTTGGCCTCGAAAACACCGGCGTGACGCTGCAAAAGAATGGGTTTATCCAGGTGGATGAGCATTACCGAACCGAAATCCCACACATCCGCGCGCTGGGTGATGTGATCGGTCGGGTACCACTGACACCAGTAGCCATTGCCGAAGGCATGTTTATCTCGGCCGACCTCTTTGCCGATCAGGCGCCTGCACCGGTTAACTATGAGCAGATTCCTACTGCGGTATTCTGCCAACCCAATGTGGCCACCGTTGGGTTAACCGAGGAGGCTGCAGCAGAACGCTTTGATCGGGTCGAGGTTTACAGCACCCAGTTCCGGGCAATGCGCAACACCTTGTCGGGCAATGCCGGCCGAACACTGATGAAAATGCTGGTGGAAGCCGAATCACAACAGGTGATTGGCCTGCATATGGTAGGCGATGATGCGGGTGAGATCGTTCAAGGGTTAGCAGTTGCCATAATTGCGGGGGCGACCAAAGCCGATTTTGACCGCACCATCGGTATTCACCCAACGTCGGCAGAAGAATTCGTCACCATGCGCGAACCCAGCCGAGTCGTGGGGCAAGCCGTCTAATCAGACCGGATTGATCTTCTTGTTGCGCGCCGAGGCATGGCGCGCTTGCCGTTCGACATCGATATAGCGGTCAGTGATGGCGCTGGAGCCGTGTCCGGCGTCATCGCGTACGTGCTCACGCGGTCGTGTTTTAACGTCTTCGGAAATACCCGTATGGCGCAGCCAATGCACCGTAGCCGCTTGGAGGGCGTCGGCTTCTTCGGGCTCGCCCTGGGCGCGAAGCCGATCAATCGCCAAGTCGAAGCACTCCTGCACAATAAAACGAATTTGTCGCGTACTGGTGATACCGCCACGGCCTCGAACCTTAGGGATTAGCGGCGCAGACTCACCAGGCAATGGCAAAGGTGTCTGTCCTAAAAAGCTGCGAAAACGGCGCAGCGATGTCAGCATCGCATCGGACACCGATACGTCGCGTTCTTTGTTGCCTTTACCAACGGTCGTAAACCACCAGTTGCCGTGAGCATCCTGTGTGAAATCGCCCATGCTGGGCTGCCAGCGATCGGTTTCAGCCAGTTCAGAAATCCGCAGATACATGCCAAACAGGCAGCTGACAATGAACAACGCGCGTTCATAGCGTTCCGGGTTTTCCGGAACGGCCTGTTCTATGGCATTTAACACCTCGTGCCATTGGGCTTCGGAGAGTCGACGAATGGTCGCTGCGCCCTGGCGTTTGCGCAGGAATTTGCCTTTCTGGCGGATCTGAGCAACCGGATTCAGTTCGACATGTTCTTCCTGCAGCAGGTAATTGAAGAAGGTCGACAACACCGAAAAGATCGCCTGTAACGCGCTTTGGCTTAAATCGAAACCACCGATATCGGCACTCTGGCCACGCTTATGGTCACGTTTTGAAACCTTGGCAACAAAGGGCTTCCACTCTGTGTTACGCACCCGCTCACCGCCGCTGTCACGAAACCGCGCCACACTTTTTGTACCAATCCAGTGTCTGGGAGGAGCCTGGCAAAACTCAACAAAGGCTTCGATGTGCTGACGCCGCACCTCGGCCAGAGCGATTCCTTGCAGAAACCAACACCATTGCATAAAGCGCTCAATTTCGCGGCGGTAAGACGCAAAGGTATCGGAGCTACCTCGGTAGCTGTACAAAAATTCATGGCAAAGCTGCAAATCGCCGGCTAAGGCGGCTTCGTCAATACGAGCGTGTTCGCGTACCAAGGCACTGGGGTGTGGCCGGTGTCGGAACGGGTTCTCAACGTGACTGAGGTTATCGAAGATGGGGATCGGGTCGGGGAGGGGGGTTGTCACTGGTAAAACATCCTGCTTTATAGCGATTGATAGCGGTCAGTGCCGTCTAGCCAATCTTTGATAGAAACCAGCACCAAAGGACCGCCGTTGTACGCACCACGGTCGATAAAGACGGAATTACCCAACTGAGCGACGGATGGCACAATGGTATGTCCGTGGAATATCCAGTCAACGCCTGCCACCGTTTGGCGGTCTCCGCTGTTTAAGCGCGACCGACCCCACATCCAGTCAGCTCTGTCGTAGTCGCCCGCACTTAAGCGGTCATCCCAGTTTGGCAGCCGATACTGAGCGTGGCACACACCAATTCGGTGATCCCCGTGCGATACCGTCAGGCTGTAGGGCAAGGCTTGCAGCCGCTCGGCCCAGTACTGCAGTTGGGCGTCAGCGCAGTCGAGCGCCCAGTTACCGCCGTTCATCAGCCAGCGACTCCAGGCCAAGGAATTCTGATCCTGAACGGCATCGATCAGCATCTGCTCGTGGTTACCACGAACGGCGTAAAACCAGGGTTCGTCGAGTAACGCCAGACAGCCCAGACTATCCGGGCCTCGATCAATGAGGTCGCCGACAGACAACAACCGATCACGCTTGGGGTCAAAGGCTCGCTCGGCCAGACTGTCTTCCAATTGTGACCGATGGCCGTGCAAATCAGCTAAGACAAAGTCACGTCCGTGAGGATTGGAAGCAAGCAGCTGATGATTCTCGGTCTGAACAGTCATAAGTGCATTATGCGCGTGCGGCCGCCCAAGCGAAAGACGACTGAGTCACGTGGTTGATGACCTTTGGGCACTGGGCGTTATACGCGGCTCAGGCTAAACTTCGAGTAATTCGACGACTGTCTAACAGCGTCACAGCGAACTGTTTTAGGAGATGTCTGTGTACCGCAATGTGCTGGTGCAAACGTTAGAGGGGGCCATAGGCTACCTGGCTTGGGCGGTGGTCTGCTACCTGACGCTCAGCAGCGAACCGGCAGATACCCCCGGAGGCCAGATCCGGCTATTGCTGATCGTGGCTGGCTTACTGGTCTATATCGTCGGGTTCTACTTCTCGTCACGTGATGCTCAATATGAGCGCTTTGACCTGCGCATCCGGCAGCTGGCCTATATGGCACAGTTTCTGGCCGTCGTCAGCATTCGATTTGAAACCGAAACCGGCGTTATTGCCATTCTCAGTGTCGCGCTGGCGGCCCAATTGCCGTTTTTCTTTTCACGTCAGGGTGCCTTGGTCGGCTTGGCAGTACTGGTGGGCATTGATTTCGGTTTCACCTTTTGGGCTTGGGAGCTGGAAGATCCGGTACTGCGCTGGACCATGGTTGCCGCATTTCATGCCTTCGCCATGCTGATGAGCCAGAGAGTCATCCAGGAACAGGAAGCGCGTGATCAGGTATCCGCGCTGAACCGCGAGCTGCTGGCGACTCAGGCCTTGCTGGAGGAATCGGCAAAACAAACCGAGCGTATTCGTATTGCCCGCGATCTGCATGACGGTTTGGGGCACAAACTGACGGCGCTGATTCTTAAGCTCCAATACCTGACGCACACG
Source organism: Saccharospirillum sp. MSK14-1 (assembly GCF_003054965.1). Lineage (GTDB taxonomy): Bacteria > Pseudomonadota > Gammaproteobacteria > Pseudomonadales > Natronospirillaceae > Saccharospirillum. Next base: position 1,022,793 of record NZ_MIES01000033.1, on the reverse strand, counting down.
ACGGAAGGCGAAACCCAGAAAAGAGTAGGGGAAACGCACGAACTGTCCCGGGCATTATTGTCAGATGTGCGCGAAACCGTGCATCAGATGCGCGGTGATTCCAGTATTCGCCTCAAAGAAGCGTTAGAGGCGCTGGTATCACAGGTGCCCCGGCTGCGCATCGAACTCGACCTGGATCCTACCGCCAGTGTCGCTGACGTCGAAGTCGCTGAAGCTCTGTTCCGGTGCATTCAGGAAGCCATTACCAATACGCTTAAACACGGTAATGCCAGCCGGATGACCATCACCACGCGCAAAGGCCCTAATGATATTCAGCTGTTTGTGGCGGATAACGGCGGCTGCCAGGGCGGTTGTTTTGAAGAAGGCGACGGCCTGCGAGGCATGCGTGAACGCATTGAAGCGTTGCGTGGCCGTTTAGACATTGCGACCCAAAGCGGTTTTGCACTGAACATTTCCATTCCTGTTGCGGAGGCGCTATGAGCGAGTCCATCAAAGTCATGCTGGTGGATGACCAGACCCTGGTGCGCGAAGGCATCAAATCCCTGCTGCAGTTGGCCGGACATATCGACATTGTCGGCGAAGCCAGCGATGGCGTTGAAGCGCTGGAGCGCATTCCGCAATGCCAACCTGACGTCGTATTGATGGACATTCGCATGCCTCGGCTGGATGGCATCGAGACCACGCAGCGTCTGGCAGAAGAAGAGAGCGCACCTCCGGTGATTATCCTCACCACCTTCGACGATCACGAGCTGGTGCTCAATGGCATTCGCGCAGGCGCCCGAGGGTTTCTGCTCAAAGATGTCTCCCTGGAGAGCCTGGTTGAAGCCATAGAAGCGGTTAACCGCGGCGAAACCCTGATACAGCCGGCGGTTACTGAACGGGTGATGCGTGGCTACACCGAATTAACTGGGGAAACCAAGATCGACAGCGATCCGATTCAGGAGCCGCTGACGCAGCGTGAAATTGAAATTCTGCGGTTAATGGCCGGTGGCTACAGCAACAAAGAAATCTCCCGTGCGATCTTCAAATCCGAAGGGACCATCAAGAACCACGTCTCCAATATTCTTGCCAAAATGAACGTCCGAGACCGCACAAGAGCCGTCCTGAAAGCGCTCGAGCTTGGCCTGATCTAAGCCGGGTTGATTTCGCTCTCAGGCCATGGATACTGGGCTTAAATAATCTACCGTGTAGACGTTTATGCCCAGACCTCGCTTTCGCATCGGCGCTGATGACTGGTTCGATGCTCTCGACTGGATCGATTACCAACTCAGCCAACCTACCTGGCTGCTCGCGGAGCAGCATCCCATTCACCATTACGGCCTGGCTACCTTCAAAGAGCAGTGTCGGGCGTTTCGTGACGTCACTGAGCCTGGCCAGGGGCATTGTGACGACCTGCAAGCCATTTTGAATGAGATTCTTGAGCGATCGGACTGGGATAGGCTGCGCAAAACGTTGTCAGCAAGACGCCGACGCCGTCGGGAAAAACGCACCAATCAAGGACCCGTCAATCTGACACTCAGTGGCCAAGCACACCAATGGTTGAAACAACTGGCACAAGCCGGTCAATACAGCACGCTCAGTGAAGCACTGGAACAGCTACTGCCGGACGTCGTCGCTCAACTCGAAGCCGATCTACAAGCTGAGCGCGCCTCGGCGATAGAAGCCGAGCTGCAACGATGGCCACAAGATCGTTTACTCACGGCCATCGAAGCCTACTTGGCTAAAGCCGCCGATGAACGCAGCCTGGCAACGGCCTGCCGCATTGCTTACCAGTGGTATCAGCGTGAGCCGGACAACACCAAGGCAGCGTTACTGCGTGAGCGCTTTATCGAAGACCTGGTGTGGAACGAAGCGCATCTAAAACGGCCGGCTGCCGACTTTTTAAGCGACTTCTGACGGTCTTTTCAAAATACCAAGACAGCTCAGCGTCAGCAGACAGAAGAGAGCGCCGATCACAAAGGTTAGGGCAGGAGAATAAAGCGTCCAAAGCAGACCTGCGATGATGCTCGCCAACAGCACCGTCAGTCCCATGATGAGGTTAAAAATGCCAAAGGCCGTGCCCCGGGATTCGGCGGGCGCCGTTCGGGCAACCAAGGTTGCCAATAACCCCTGAGTCATGCCCATATGCAGGCCCCAGAAGGCGGCGCCGATCATCAGGCTGAACCAGCCCGACGACCAGGCAAGCACCAGGTCGGCAACGATCAATAGCAGTAACCCTGCCGCCAATAGCTGACGAGGGTCCATTCGGTCTGACATCCGGCCGGATGGATAGGCGGACAGCGAAAAAGCGATGTTCATTACGACAAGCACCAGCGGCGCCCACAGCAGTGACAGCCCTGCATCTTCAGCCTTTAACAAGAGAAAGGCCTCGCTGAATCGAGCCAGGGTAAAGAGGGATCCAATCAGCACCACCGCCCAGTAAGCCTGAGTAAAACGCTTTAGATGACTGAATTGGATGGGATTACCCCGGTTTTGGCGATTTTGGCGTTCGGGCTCGCGCAGCCCAACACACAGCAGGATGACGGCAAGAAACGCCGGGATAACGGCGATCCAGAACACCCATTGATAGTTGTTCGCCAACAACGCCATCAAGGCGATGGCCAGCACAGGCCCGACAAAGGCACCAATGGTATCGAGCGACTGACGTAAACCATAGGCTGCGCCGCGCATCTGCGGTGGCGTTAGATCGGCCACCAAGGCGTCTCTGGGAGCGCCACGAATGCCTTTGCCAACGCGGTCAGTTAAGCGTGCTGCCAAAACCCAGCCAACACTGGGCGCTAAGGCAAAAACGGGTTTGGTGATGGCCGCCAGGCCATAACCGAGCAACGCCAGACCTTTGCGTTTGCGCCAGTAATCGCTCAAGGCGCCGGAGAAGACTTTGAGCATCATCGCAGTAGCTTCAGCAAAGCCTTCAATCAGCCCCAGCGTTAAAGCGCTGGCGCCCAGAACGCCAACCAGGTACAGCGGCAACAGACTGTGAATCATCTCCGAAGAGACATCCATTAACAGGCTGACAAACCCCAGCACCCAAACACCAGCGGGTAAAGAGCGGCGGTAAGATTTCGTTGATGACATCAAGACATGGCAGTTACGGCAAAGACGCTCAACGTTAGCAAAAAGCGTTAGCTGAGGCGATACGCAATGGACAAAGACCGGGGCTGATCGTCTTTCGACTCCTTAATATAAATTATCCTGTAATAAAGATTACAGGAAATAATGGAAGACCAGATTACCCTCCCATCACACGTCACAAACCCGATCGATCAGATCGGGCTTTCTCATTAGCCGACGCCGTTCTTCAGTTCCGCTCTGTGCCTGAGCCCGACACCACTCACTCAAACGACTCAGGCACGACGGTTTGTCGTAATGCCGCTAGTACGACACGAAATGCTGCGGTCTGTTGGCGACGACTGGTGTAATACAGATGGTAACCACTGAACGGTTCCGACCAGTCGGCCAGTACCTCAATGAGATCGCCGTTGCGCAAACCCTCATCCACCAGTCCGTCTGGTAGCTGCGCCAAGCCGATACCCGCTAGGCAGGCATCGAGAATTTGCTCAACGCTGTTCATGATCAATGGCCCCTGCACACGCACCTGAAACTCTTTCCCGTCGCGACTGAATTCCCAGGCAAAGAGTCCGCCTTGCGTTGGCAGACGCAAGTTAATGCAACGATGTTGTGTGAGTTCATTTGGGGTCGCCGGCACTGAGTGAGTGTTGAGGTAGCTTGGCGATGCAACCGTGACCAGACGCATATCCGGAGCAATGGGAATGGCGATCATATCGGCGGCCACGACGTCTCCAAGGCGTACCCCGCCATCGAAACGCTCCGCAGCAATATCGGTCAGGCCGTAATCGGTGCTCAGTTCTATGGTGATGTCGGGATAGGCTTCCAGCACGGGCTTTAAGCGTGGCCAAAGTACGTAACGAGCCGCAAATTCATCAGCCGTGATACGTACAGTGCCCGCCGGATGGTTGCGTAAATCAGAAACTGCGGCCAAATGCCCTTCAATTTGATCGAGCAAAGGTGCTAACGATGCCATTAACCGCTCACCGGCTTCTGTGCGGGTAACGCTGCGGGTTGTGCGGGTTAACAGCCGAATGCCCAGCTGTTCTTCCAGCGTTTTGATGGTCTGACTCACCGACGAGGGAGACACACCTAACTGTGCCGCCGCCCGGGTGAAGTTGCCTTCACGACCCACACTGACAAACACCGCCAAATCGTCGAGACTGGGTGCACTCATTATGAAGCCCTGCTTTATATTGCATTAAGTATTTTGTATCTAATCAATTAAATCCCGCCCTGCTATTTTGATCAATGCCCCAATTCGATCAACAAAGAGAGACTGAGCATGAGTGATTCCGATCAAGATATGCAGGTGATTCGTGCCGGTAACCAAGCCGCCATTGACGGCCCTGCCGACTGGTTTACGGGTACGGTTCGTATCGAGAAGATGTTTAATGCCCCTGCGCCTGCTCGTGTGGGCGTGGCCGTCGTGAGTTTTGCGCCAGGCGCGCGGACAAACTGGCACACCCATCCGTTAGGCCAGGTTTTACTGGTTACGGACGGCGTTGGCTGGACGCAGTGTGAAGGCGGCCCGAAGACTGAGGTTCGACCGGGTGATTTGATCTGGTGTAACTGTGGTCGTCGTCACTGGCATGGCGCTACGGACAAAACCTCGATGCAGCACGTGGCCGTTAACGAAGCGCTGGATGGTAAACCGGTGGATTGGATGGAGCCGGTAAGCGACGAGCAGTATATGGCCGAGCCGGTCAGTCGCGGCTGACGCCTTAAGAGCGTGCAAGCGGGTTGAGCAAACCGGCTGTGTATCCATGATCCGTCAGAATTCATCACCGGTTTGCTCATAATGAATGCCTCAAGTCAGGTATTCGACAATCACCACATCCAGCCATTGACCGTTCAACTGGCCATGGCGTTCGTAGATCCCCACCTCGCGGAAACCGAGCTTTCGACACAGGCCTCGGCTGGCCTCATTGGCGGTAAAGATGCGCGATAGCACCTTATAAAAGCCAGCTGCACGCGCCGTTGTTAATAACTCCGTTAGCAGTCGTCTACCGACGCCCTGCCCCTGAACTTGCGGAGTCAGATAAATCGAAAACTCGGCAATGCCGTCGTAACAAGGGCGATCGCGGTAGGACGAAAGCCGAGCGAATCCGGTGACTGAGTTGCCCTGAACGGCCACCAGCGTCGGATAGCGTTCAGCGTCGTCCAGCCAGGCGGCAATCTCCGCGGGCTCCCGCAGACGAGTTTCAAAGGTTCCCAGCCCGGATTCTATGCCCCGGTTATAGATATCGGTAATGTCGGCAACGTCGTCTGCCAGGGCTTGTCGAATCGTCAGTTCATCAGTCATTAGTACGAAACCAGTGTTGGGTGCGATTAGCAAAGGCCACCAGCGACAACATAACCGGCACCTCGACCAGGACACCGACCACCGTAGCCAGGGCTGCACCGGAATTCAGACCGAACAAGGCGATCGCCACGGCGACCGCCATTTCAAAGAAATTGGAGGTGCCGATCATGCAGGCTGGCGCGGCTACGCTGTAAGGCAACTTAATCAGCCGCGCCAACGCGTAGGTTAATGCGAAAATGCCATAGGTCTGAATCAGCAAAGGGATGGCAATGAGCGCAATCACCAGAGGTTGATCAAGAATGCGCGGTGCTTGCAGACCAAACAGCAGCAGCACGGTGATCACTAAACCCACAATGGAGCCAGGCTTGAGCCGTTGAATAAACGCATTCAGTCGTTGATCGCCCTGACGCTGTAGGTGTTGACGCGTCAAGTAACCGGCAATAACCGGCAACACAACATAAAGCAACACCGACAAAATCAACGTCTGCCAGGGAACTTGTATGTCGTTTAATCCCAGCAGCCAAGCGGTAATGGGGGCATAGGCAACGATCAGGATCAGGTCGTTCAGCGACACCTGCACCAGGGTGTAGTTGGCATCGCCCCGCGTCAGCTGGCTCCAGACAAAGACCATGGCGGTACAGGGCGCAGCACCCAAGAGAATCATACCGGCAATGTATTCTCCGGCAGATTGAGGGTCGACCCAGGGTTCAAACAACACCCGAAAAAACAACCAGCCCAGCGCAGCCATGGTAAAAGGCTTGATTAGCCAATTGACGACAAGCGTCAACACCAGGCCTTGAGGTCTCTGTCCGACGTACTTCAGCGCGCTGAAATCGACCTGAATCATCATCGGATAGATCATCAGCCAGATCAGTACCGCAATGACGCCATTGACCTGAGCGTATTCAAACGCCGCGAGGAACTCGAACCAGGACGGGAAAGCCGACCCCAGTGCCAGACCCAGCACAATAGCAAGGCCAACCCACACCGATAGATAGCGTTCAAAAAGACCCATGCGTTACTCCGTCGTGGTCGGTTGATTGACCCGTTGCATCAGTTCTTCAGCACTTTCGACCCGTTCGGAATAGCGATCGACCAGATAAGCCCCCTGCCCGCGCGTCAGCAAGGTGAATTTCATCAATTCCTCCATGACATCGACGATGCGGTTGTAGTAACTCGACGGCTTCATGCGGTCGTTCTCATCGAACTCATTAAAGACTTTGGCAACGGACGACTGATTGGGGATGGTGATCATGCGCATCCAGCGACCCAGCACGCGCAACTGATTGACCACATTAAACGATTGGGAGCCACCGCAGACCTGCATCACCGCCAGCGTTTTGCCCTGAGTCGGACGTACGGCCCCCAAGGATAATGGAATCCAGTCAATCTGGCTTTTAAACACCCCGGTCATGGCACCATGTCGCTCGGGTGAACACCAAACCTGACCTTCGGACCATTGCACCCAATCGCGCAGCTGCTGGACTTTGGGGTGTTGAATGTTGTCCTCGTCCGGCAATGGCAGGCCGTGTGGATCAAAAATACGCACGTCAGCGCCCATTTCGATCAATAAGCGGGCGCTTTCCTCAATCACCAAGCGGCTGTAAGAGCGCTCGCGCAAGGAGCCGTATAGCAGCAGGAAACGCGGTGGTTGCTCAGCATAGTCGCGCTGAAAATGCTCATTCGACGGGCGCTTGAATTGCTCGCTATCCAGGTTAGGCAGGTTCAGATCATTGAGGGTCATGGTGTGCTCCCAGTTCAGTCAGCCTCATTGGCCATTGCGAGGGGGCTTGTTGAGACAGTTCTATCAAGGCGTTCACGCGTTGCTCAATAATCTGGATGGTCGCGCGAAACGCATCGGCCACCTCCGCTTCTGTGCCCGAATGCTTGGATGGATCGTCCAATCCCCAATGCACCTTCAGCGTTTTACCAAACCAGACAGGGCAGCTTTCACCGGCGGCTGAATCACAGACCGTGACCACGATATCTGGCGCAAAATCCTCAAACTCATCCCATGACTGACTGCTCAGGTTTTGTGTGTCGTAGCCGGCTTCGGCAAGGTATTTGAGCGACAAGGGGTGCACTTCCCCCGCCGGTTGACTGCCGGCGCTGCGCGCTTCGATCAGCCCTGCCGCGTGTGCCCGGGTGATGGCTTCACACAGAATGCTGCGGCAGCGGTTATGGGTGCAGATATAGAGAATCTTCATCAGCAGCTCTCGGCTTCAGTGGTTCGGTTGGCATCGCTCTCACAGCAACCCTCGGGCAGCCGTGTCAGGCAGTCATTTAAGTAGTTCGTGTTGTTGGCGACCGTCACCCTCAGGACTTCTTGGGCCCAGTCGGGCAAGCCGGGATTGAGTCGGTAATGCACCCATTTACCGCGGCGTTCGTCCGTCACCAGTTCACATTTGCGCAGTTCAGCCAGGTGTCGTGAGACTTTGGGCTGGCTCAGCTGCAGTGCGTCTTGAATATCGCAGACGCAGAGCTCCCCTGCCCGACTGATCAGCAGCAGGGTTTTTAGCCGAGTGTCATCGGCGAGACATTTGTAAAAAGCCAAGGGTGATTGCATGACGCACCTCCTGATATACGAAATAACATATATATGAAATTTCGAATGTCAACTGTTTAGGTGCGCTTAGGGTATTGAGGTTTGTTGTTTAAGAGCCTGTCCCAGTTGACTGAAGTACTCACTGAACGCCCGTTTTATGCGCTCTCGCTCCACGCCTTGAGGATAGAGACCGGCGCGTGCTTCCGGCGATGTACGACTGCCGCGTACCAGAAATCCGTTACGGATACCGGCGTCTTCAACAAAGGCTTCAAAAGCGCGCGCGCAGAGTTCCTCTGGTTGGCTGTAATAGAGCTGCCCGCGTTCACGGTCGGCCTGGGCAGAGGCTTGGAACAGTTCGCTGGGTTGTTTGCCATCGGCATCGAGCAGCACCGCCTGATAACAGCCAAACAATCGTTGATTAAGGGGGTGGGATTGAGCCGGACGGCTGTCCAGCCAGGCACGCGACCCCATCATGCTTGAAGGCGCGCCCATAAAGGCTTTGTCGGCGATGTAATGGTCAAAAGCGTGAAACCATTCGTGAGCGATGCTCCCGGGACCGGCGTTCTTGGCCAACGCAAAGGCGCGACTGGTGGGCATATAGTGCGCCGCCACGCCCAGCTGCCCGCCCAAACCGTACTCTAATGAGAGTGTGCCGCGCAGGCCGATCAACACTTCATTGCCACCAAGAATGACCATCAGATCGCACAGCGCGTCGTAAAAAGCCGTGGCTGCACGATCACGCTCGTCTGGCGTGACCCAGCGACCCAGGCGCACCGAGCGAAAATCGAAACGTCGTCGAATATCAGCAAAGCCGACCGCTTGACCGTTACGGTGGTCCGGGCCATGTCGTTGCCAGTGTCGGTTGGTCATTGAATGCAGGGCCTGGCTGGTAAGTTACAAATTCTGACGTCTGTCAGCTGGCAAAGTAAACCACGCCAATTATACTGTATTTATATACAGTATTCGTGTGCAGTTTCATGTCTCTACTGACGACTTTAACCGAACGCGGCGACCTCTGGTCTGGTCAGCACTGGCCACAACACCAACTCGCGGCGCTGCCTACGGGTTTGTCCGATCTGGACGCCATTTTACCCGGCGGTGGCTGGCCGGCCGCTGCCATGACCGAGCTGTTTTACCACTGTTCGGGCCAGGGTGAATTGCGACTTCTGTTACCGGCGTTGGCGCAACTGAGCCAGAGCGATCCGCGTTGGCAGATCTGGTGCAATGCGCCCTACCGGCCTCACGGCTCAGCATTGGCGCACTGGGGACTGCAGCTTGATCGAATTCTGCTGTGTCAGACCCAAAGCGAAGCAGAACTGAGTTGGACACTGGAGCACAGTCTGAGCAGCGGTGGCAGTCAGGCAGTATTGGCCTGGGTGGATCAACTCGACCCTCGGCGTTTACGGCGCTTGCAGTTAGCGGCCGAAAAAAGCGCCGCGCCCTTGTTTTTGCTGCGGCCAGCGCGCTTGCAGCACCAGGCTTCCATGGCGGCCTTGCGGTTGTTGATCGAGCCAGACAGTGCTGAGCGCTTACATTGCCGGGTACTCAAACGCCGCGGCGGTTGGCCGGGCGCCGATGTTCAATTGACGCTGCCCTTAATTCAAGAGCCTGGGGGTAAGGTTCATCATGCCTAGCCCCTATCAGTCACTGTGGCTTTATCTGCACTTCCCGCTATTAGCGCTGGAAGCCCGCTTTGGTGAGGTGGCGCAAAGCCGGTCTGTGCTGCTCACGGCCAGCGATGGCCGAACGGTTAAACAATGCAATGCGCTGGCGCAGGCACAGGGTGTGAAACCGGGCATGACACTGCGGACGGCGTATTGTCTGGTCGATAACGTCGCCCAGGCCAGTTACAGCGCTGAGCTTGAAGCGGCCCAACTGCGGAATCTGGCCGTGATTTGTTATCAATATTGCGCCGACATCCGCTTATGCGCGCCCTTGGGGTTGAGCCTGGAAGTAGGTTCCATGTTGCGCTGGCACGGCGGTCTGGATGCCTTTATCGATGTCCTGGAAAGCGCCATAAAGCACAGCGGACATGGCTACCAGCTGGCGCTGGGCCACACCCCGCTGGCCGCGCGTTTATTGGCAGAAAACCGCGCTGGCTGGCGGGTCATCGATGCACCGGCTGAACAACAACAGCTGGCTAAGCTGAGCATCACCCAGTTGGCCTTACCGCTGGAAGCGCGCGATATCCGCTCGCTGGCCGCTATGGGCCTGAAAACGTTACAGCAGCTGCGCCAGGCTCCGCGCTCTGAGCTGGGCTATCGCTTCGGGCAAGCGCTGATTGATCACCTGAATGCGCTGCAGAAACCGCGTGAACTGGGCGAACGGTTTCAGTTACCGCCCTGTTACGATGAACGCCTTGAGTTGTGGCACGAAGTGGCCGCCGCCGATGCACTGATTTTCCCCATCAAACGCTTGCTGCATGGGCTGGATGCCTATTTAAACGCCCGCCAACTGAGCACGGGTAAGCTTTGTTTCAGCCTGGCGCATCGCGAAGCGCCCGTCACACCCCTGACGATCCAACTGAATAGCGCCTCACGTGGCTCACAGAGCTGGGCTGTGCTGGTGGCGCTGGCCTTGGAACGTCTGACGCTGCCAGAACCCGTGCTTATCATTGGCTTACGCGCAGAAGCGCTGACCGCCCGGGACGCTATTAACGAGGATTTGCTGGGTGACCGTCGCCCTCAAGCCGAGGCGCAACATCTGTTGGCAATGCTGGCGTCCAAGCTGGGCAATCAGTCCATTCAACAACCCAATGCTGGTGCGGATTGGCGCCCGGCTCTGGCCAGTCGACCGGTCGCGGTTGGTCAGACAACCGGCGCGTCTTATGCTCGCGCCCAGCCGGCCTTACTGCTGGCCCAACCAGAGCCCATTGATCCGACGCATTATCACGCCCTAAGCGGCCCGGAGCGCATTGCTGTGCCCGCCTGGGCGCAACCGGGCGGATTCCAGCGGGACTACTACCGGGCCTGGCACCCCAAAAGCCGCAGTTATCACTGGATCAGCCGACATCGCGACGGGCGCTGGTACCGCGAAGGCGTTTTCGCATGAGCGCAGACTTCGACTATGCCGAGCTGCATTGCCTGAGCAACCACAGCTTTTTGCGCGGAGCTTCCCACCCGGATGAGCTGGTACTGCGGGCCGCTGAACTGGGTTACCAGGCCTTGGCGTTGACCGATGAGTGCTCCGTCGCAGGTGTGGTCAAAGCCTGGCGGCCCATTAAAGAAAAGCGCGTCTGTCTGAAACTGATCATTGGCAGTGAGTTCCGGTTCGATGATCAAGGGGTTGTGCTGTTAGCGCCCAACCGACAAGCCTACGCCCAACTCTGCCATCTGATCACTCGCGCCCGGCGTCGCTGTGGTAAAGGCGACTACAGCATCACCCGTGCTGACTTTTCGCAGGGGCTCGACGACTGCTTTTGCCTGTGGCTGCCATCGGGGCATTCGGATGATCTGAAACGTCTACACGGTTTCCGAAATGACTTTCCTGAGCGCTGCTGGGTGCTGGTTGAAAACCTGCTTGATGAAGGCGCCTTTGAACGTGCCCGGCGCGCGATAGCGCTCGCTGAAGCCGCTGATGTACCCGCCGTTTGCGGCAATGCAGTTCTGATGCATCACCCTCAGCGCAAGGAATTACACGATGCATTGACCGCCATCCACTATCGGCAACCACTGGATCAGGTGTGGCTCCACCTTAAGCCCAATGCGGAGAATCACCTGCGCTCTTTTAACAAGCTGCGCTCGCTCTATTCCCCTGCACTGCTGGCCGAAACGATGCGCATCGCCGAACGTTGCCATTTTGATCTCAGTGAATTGAGCTACAGCTACCCCAGCGATCTGGTACCGGGCCAATTCACAGCACCGGAATACCTGCGGTTACTGGTGCGCCAGGGCGCGAAACGACGTCACCCGAAAGGCATCAGCGCAGCCTTTGAAGAACAGCTTGATAAGGAACTGGCGCTGATCCGTGAGAAAGGTTACGAGCACTACTTCCTGACGGTCTATGACATTGTCCGCTTTGCCCGCTCACAAGGCATTCTGTGTCAGGGGCGCGGTTCGGCGGCCAATTCAGCGGTGTGTTATTGCCTGGGCATTACCGAGGTCGACCCGGTGGCGGGCAAGCTGGTGTTTGAGCGTTTTATCTCCACAGGACGCAATGAGCCGCCGGACATCGATGTCGATTTCGAGCACGAGCGCCGTGAAGAAGTGATTCAGTATTTGTACCGCCGTTATGGCCGCAAACGGGCTGCCTTGGCAGCAACGCTGATCAGTTATCGCCCCAAAAGTGCGGTGCGTGATGTGGGTCGTGCCCTGGGCATCGATCTGGCCCAACTGGAGCGACGTCTGGCCAACTACGGCTGGCGCTATCGCTCCAAAAACTGGATTGATGAACTGGTTCAGGACGAAGGGCTGGGCCTGTCCGCACAGCAAATCAGCGTCTTTAAGCGATTGCTGGCGGGTATTCTGGGCTTTCCGCGCCATCTGTCGCAGCACGTGGGTGGCTTTGTGCTGACCGATCAGCGCATAGCAGACTACGTGCCGATCGAAAACGCGGCTATGGCCGAGCGCACCGTTATCCAGTGGGATAAGGACGACCTCGAAGCCGTCGGCCTGATGAAGGTGGATGTGCTGGCGCTGGGCATGCTCACGGCGGTGCGCAAGACGCTGGACCTGATCCGCCAGCATCAGGGCAAGACACTGCGTTTGCAGGACATCCCACAGGATGACGCCGAGGTCTACGCCATGATTCAGCGCGCCGATACCATCGGAGTGTTCCAGATCGAATCCCGCGCGCAAATGAGTATGTTGCCAAGGCTCAAACCCAAGGCGTTCTACGACCTGGTGGTCCAGGTCGCCATTGTGCGCCCGGGTCCCATTCACGGCGACATGGTGCATCCCTACCTGCGTCGCCGGCTGGGACAGGAAAAGGTCGATTATCCCAATGACGCATTAAAGGATGTGCTCGAACGAACCCTGGGCGTGCCCATTTTTCAGGAACAGGTGATCTCTCTGGCGCGAGTGGCGGCCAATTTTAGTTCGGATGAAGCCAACACCTTGAGATCTTCGATGGCAAGCTGGAAAAAAACCGGACATATCAGTGACTTACGAGACAAACTTCAAGCCAATATGAGGGCGAATGGCTATACCGAAGACTTCATACAGCGCATTAATCGGCAGATCGAAGGCTTTGGTGAGTATGGCTTTCCCGAGTCACACGCCACCGGTTTCGCGATGATTGCCTACGTCTCGTCTTGGTTGAAGCACCACCACCCCGCCGCATTCTGCTGCGCACTGCTGAACAGCTTGCCGATGGGCTTCTATTCAGCATCGCAGCTAGTGCAGGATGTGCGTCGACACGGCGTTGAGGTCCGTCCGGTCGACATTAACGCCAGCGCGTGGGATTCCACCTTGGAAGCCAGCAACCAAGATTGGGCCATTCGCCTGGGACTGTGTCGGGTAAAAGGATTAAACGAAACGGTGGCGCGCGCACTCATTGCCTGCCGGCCCAGCGATGGTTTTCAACATTGGCGGCAGTTAGAAGGCATTCCCGGCTTAAGTCGACGTGACCTGGAAGCTCTGGCCGCAGCGGATGCCTTCCGCACTTTGTCTGAAAACCGCCATCAGGCGCGCTGGGAGAGTGCAGCGCTTAACCTTCAGGCACCACTGTTGAAAGACGCATTCGAGCAACCGGTGACGACTGACTACGCCTTACCCGCCCCCGATGCCATGGACAACCTGGTTGAGGACTATCACAGCCAGGGACTGACTCTGGGGCAGCATCCGGTGCAGTTGCTGCGCGAGCGCGGTCAGATACCCGACAGCGTCTGCGCCGACCAGCTGCTGGTCTTGGCTGAAGCCGAACAGGCACGACTGGAACGCCTGGCCGAACAACACAGCCTGCCGTTGCCTGAACGGGTGCGGATACCGGTTCAGGTACTGGGTTTAGTGACTAATCGACAGATGCCCAAGACCGCTACGCGCATCACCTTCGTCACCCTTGAAGACGACACCGGCAATATCAACGTCATCGTGCGACTGACCTTGGCGCAGTCGTCACTGAAAGTGCTGACCACTCGCAGCCTGATTCGCGTCACTGGCGTGCTGGAAAAAGCGCTCGATAACGATGTCATTCATGTGCTGGCCGATCGGCTGGAGGCGCTGGAAGCGGAGCTTGAATTCAGCGTGCGTTCGCGTGACTACCATTAGTCATTAGCGTCAGCGCTGGGCGACCCATTCGTCCACCTCCAACAGCCCACTGGCCACGGCTTGCTGACGAACCCACTGGCGCAACAGGCGGATGCCGGCTTCCTGGCGGCGTGACGTTTTAAAAGCGAAGTAGAAGCGATCGCCGGTAACCAGGCTGTGACAGGGAATGCGCACCAGATCCGGGTCGTCATCGACGTTGTGCATATAATCGTTGGTCAACGCCAGGCCCTGATGATGACGCGCCGCTTCCAGCGCCATCAACATATGGCTGAAATGCTGCACGCGGGTGCTCTCTGGCAACGTCAGGTCGGCCTGGGCAAACCAACGGCGCCAGTCTTCGGTATGGATGTCGTAGATGCTATACGTCGATAACAAGGGGTAGCGCAACAACCAGGCGGGATCGATTTGCTGCGGTTCATTGCTGTCAATCAGGCCGGCTTGCTGCCAATCGGCACACATGGATTGCCAGAAGGATCGGCTGGCAATCACGAACATCCGCTCGCAATACAGCAGATCGGCGGTAAAGCCCCGGTGTTCGTTCTGCAGGGTTATAAAACAGTCGGCGACCCGATCCGACAATTGCGGCGACTCGTTCATCATTTCCAGTGCCAGGTCCAGCTGGGGATGCTGCCGTTGTAGTGTGGGAAGCCGGGGAATCAACCAACGCACGGCAATAGAGCTGTACATGGCGATCCGTACCCGGGTATCCACTCGGCCTTGCAGTTGCTCGCTGGCGCACTCCAACTGAAACAACGCCGAACTGACTGCCTCCTGATACTCCCGCCCTTCGTTGGTCAAACTGAGGCGACGACCCTGACGTTGAAACAGCGTCTCGCCCAAATAGGCTTCCAACTGATGAATTTGATGGCTGACCGCGCTCTGGCTGACGTTCAGCTCAACCGCGGCGCGTGAAAAGCTGTTCAAACGAGCGACGGCTTCAAACACCGGCAAGGCTTTCAGCGGTGGCAATTTCATCGCAAACCTCAGTATCTAAAAAACTAATAGATAAAAGAATAACTCATTTCTCGTGATGACACTGTCTCACTAAACTGCCCTGCTCTGGTGCGACTGAGCGCCTTCATCGTTTTAATCAGGAGTAGGATATGTCGGGTAAGACGGTTCCCAGCGCCATTCTTTTGCTGGTAATCGGCAACGCCTTGGCGCTGGTGTCGGACATCATCATCAAGCTTCAGGACGCCGATGCACCCATTTTTCAGTTTATTCTGGTGCGCACGCTGTGCGTGCTGGTGATTCTGTCGCCCTTGATGCGTCAGATCGACCGTCAGCAGCTATTGCGAGGCTGGCGAATCCACCTGTTGCGCGCCCATATCAGCATCTTTGGTATTGCCTGCATGGTGGTGGCATTGAAATCCCTGCCACTGGCGACCGCCAATGCCGTCTTCTACGCCGCTCCCTTATTGGTCATGCTGCTCGGCCTGCTGTTTTTCGGCGAGCGTTTGACCGCACCAAGCCTGACCGCGGTGCTCAGCGGCTTTATTGGTATCGTGGTGATCCTGCGTCCGGTCAATGTTGATTGGGGTGCCTTAAGCGCCGTCGGTGTGGCGTTTACGCTGGCGCTCGGTGTGCTGCTGGTGCGTAAGTTGCCGTCGGGCCAATCGACGGTACATTCACTGGTGCTGGTGCATGTGTTGATGGTGCCGACCTTGGTCCTGCTGGCTCTTATTGAAGGCGCCCCTTGGAAGACCGAAATCCTGCTGTCAGGTGTCGGATCGGCCTTTTTTATCCTCTGCTATCAGGTCACGGTGCTGAAGGCCTATCGCTGGGTCGCCGCTAATCAGGTCACCAGCGCTGAATACACGGGACTTATTTGGGCGTTGCTGGGGGGCTGGGTGTTCTTTGGCGAGCAACCGGACCTGTTTTTCATTCTCGGCTCGCTGTTAATTGTTGTGCCGTTGCTGTGGCTGGGTTTGCGTGAGCGTCGGCCGCGTCGTCGGGCTTCCATTACCAGTGCGGAATCTCAGCCTTCCTCGATATAAAGTACGAGTGAGGCGGGTTTAATCTTCAGCCTCTTCCGGCCACAGGGTTGGGTAACCTCTGACAATACGTCCGAAATCGCCGTTGTTTTTCAAGCGCGCCAGGCCGGTATTGAACTGTTCGATAATGGCTTTCCCGGCCGGGGTTTTTGCGGCGATCAAATAATGATGACTGCGTTGAACCGGCGTTGTGGCGAGGTGGAAATCGTCGGGATTCAGATGATTGACCTGCGCCTGGACTTCCCATTGCAGGTTGTTACTGAGTAGAAAATCAACGCGTCCGGCCAGCAGCATGCGAAAGCAAGAGGTGTATTGCGGCGCATCAACAACCTCGATAATCCCTGCGTCGATGCCGTCGCGAATAGCCGCGGGCAGCCCCCAGCCTTGCGCCCTGCATAAAGCCATGCCCTGCAACGACGCCACCGACGCGTAGTCCAGTGGCTGTGTCGCGCGGCTGATTATCACGGTGTCGACGTTCATAAAAGGATCTGAAAATACCATTTCAGATTCGCGTTGATCGGTGTGGACATAGGGAAAGGTCGCGGCAAAGTCGCCGTTCAGGGTGGCACGGTAGCCGCGTAACCAAGGTTGGAAATGTATCTCGACCATTGCTCCTGTGGCGGCAAATGCGGCCTGAACCAGGCGTGTGCTGAGCCCGCCATCGGGCAGGTCTTGGTCGGTAAAGGGTGGGTAGTCATTCCCGGTCACCAACATGACATCAGCCCGGACCGAGACAGCCAAGGCCATCCCCAGGATGGCCAGTACGATACGTTTAGCACTCACCGCATTACTCACTGCAGAGCAGAAACTCCAATAATGCCTTTTGCGCGTGTAGACGGTTGCCCGCTTGCTCCCAAACGACCGCGCGTGGGTCATCCAGCATGTCTTCGCTGACTTCTTCGCCACGATGCGCCGGTAAGCAATGCAGGAACAAGGCCTCTTTATCGGCTTTGTCCATCAGCGCAGGCGACACCTGGAAACCGTCGAAGGCTTTAAACCGCGCTTGCGCTTCTTCTTCCTGACCCATGCTGGCCCAGACGTCCGTGGTAACCAGGTGGGCACCTTCGACCGCTTCGGCCGGATCGCGCAGAATACGCACCCGATCACCCGCTTCGTCAACCAGAGACTGAATGGGCTCGTAGCCTTCCGGGCAGGCAATGTTCAACTGGAAATCGTACAGACGGGCAGCGTTGATGTAAGAGTTACACATATTGTTGCCATCACCGATCCAGGTGACGGTCTTGCCCTGAATCGGGCCACGCACTTCGTGGTAGGCCTGCATATCGGCCAGCAGCTGGCACGGGTGGTAATCGTCGGTCAGGGCATTGATGACCGGCACCGAGGCGTATTTGGCAAAGGTGGCGACTTTCTCGTGCTCGAAGGTGCGGATCATCACCGCGTCGACCATTTGCGACAGGACGCGGGCGCTGTCTTCGATCGGTTCGCCGCGACCGAGCTGGGTATCACGCGGTGACAGGAAAATAGCGCCACCACCAAGCTGAATCATGCCAGCTTCAAAGGAAACGCGAGTTCGGGTTGAGGATTTCTCAAACACCATACCCAGCACGCGGTTTTTCAGCGGCTCATAGCGGGTGCCGCGCTTGAACATGCCTTTGAGTTCGATCGCGCGTTCGACCAAATGCCGAAGCTCGTCCGTGCTCAGGTCGTTCAGTGTAAGGAAATGCCTGACCGCCATGCTGTTTTGCCTCTCAATGATTGTGCTGGTTTATTGTCGTAACCGCGCAACGGCGCGGAAAACCCTCGATAATACTGAAGCAGCAACAGCGCAGCAATGCGCAGATTTTTTCCAGCCGCCCGAGTGCTGTCATCCCATCCA
The DNA here is from genome assembly GCF_003054965.1 of Saccharospirillum sp. MSK14-1. Lineage (GTDB taxonomy): Bacteria > Pseudomonadota > Gammaproteobacteria > Pseudomonadales > Natronospirillaceae > Saccharospirillum. Next base: position 1,004,840 of record NZ_MIES01000033.1, on the reverse strand, counting down.
TTGAAAACAGGCGCCTCATCCCCATCTGCACGAAGACAGAAATGGCGTACACTAGCCGCCATTGACTCCACTCCTTATTGACTAATGGACGCAGCAAGATGAGCGACGAGACCCTCAACACCATTAAAGACCAAATCGCCAGCAACCCCGTGCTGCTGTACATGAAGGGCAACCCGAATCAGCCCATGTGCGGCTTTTCCGCGCAAACCGTTCAGGCGGTGATGAATTGCGGTAAGCGTTTCGCTTATGTCGATATTTTGTCCAACCCGGATATTCGCGAAAAACTGAAAGAATTTGCCAACTGGCCAACCTTTCCCCAATTGTGGGTGAACGGTGAACTGATTGGCGGCTGCGACATCGTGACTGAAATGGCGGGTAACGGTGAACTGCAAGAGTTAATCGACGAAGCGGTACCGGAAGACCAAGCCGGTTGATGATTCAGGCCCGATGGCATCGGGCCTTATTCCCTCCTTTCTTATGACTCCTTTCCCCGATCTCACCGACGATGAACTGTTGCGCTATAGTCGCCATATCTTGCTTCCGCAGGTGGATATCGCGGGTCAGCAACGAATTCGCAATGCCTCGGTGTTGGTGGTTGGCGCCGGTGGCTTAGGCAGCCCTATTCTGTTGTATTTGGCGGCAGCCGGCGTTGGTGAGCTGCGTATTGCCGACGGAGATACGGTCGATGCCACCAATCTTCAGCGCCAGATCGTTCATACCACTGACAGCGTTGGCCAGGCTAAAACAAGCAGCGCAGCGGCGACCCTCAAACGTTTAAACCCCGATTGCCAGGTGGTTGAAATTGATCGGGCACTCGATCAAGACGGTTTGCATCGATGGGCTCAAGGCTGTGACTTGGTGGTGATCGGAACAGACAGCTTCGCCAGTCGTTATGATGCCAATGTGGTCTGTATTGAGCTGGGTTTACCCTTGGTCAGTGGCGCTGCCCTGGGTATGAGCGGTCAGGCAACCAGCATTGACGTTCGTCGCGACGACAGTCCGTGCTTTCGCTGCCTCTACCCCGATGGAGAGGATGGTGAAGTCAGCTGCGCCACCTCAGGTGTTCTGGGCCCGCTGGTCGGTATGATTGGCGCCATTCAAGCCACCGAAGCGCTTAAAATTCTGGCCGGGATTGGCGAGCCTCTGGTCGGACAGTTGCTGACCGTCGATGCGCTCGATATGAGCGTGCACCGCTTTCAATTCAAACGTAACCCCACCTGCCCCGACTGTGCTCATCGCCCGACCTGAATCGGCTTGACCTAAACCGACTGGGCTGGCGTACTAAAGCGAACGATATCAGCGCTGGGAACCCCTTCATGAGCACGCAACACGATGATGGCAGCAGCCTCAGCAACCACTTTATTGTCGCCATGCCGGATATGTCCGACCCTTGGTTCAGCGGCACGGTTTCCTACCTTTTCCAACACGATGGCGATGGCTGCATGGGCCTGGTCATCAATCGCTTAACGTCCATGAAGCTCGGCGATGTGTTCGATTCCCTCGACATTGAATGCGACGACCCGGTGCTGTGTGACACTCACGTCTATTCCGGTGGTCCGGTGATGCCAGAACACGGTTTTATCATTCATCACTCCAAGGAAGGCCCGTGGAGCAGCACGGTGAATAACGGCTATATCAGCATCACCACCAGCCCGGACATTCTCGAAGCCATCGCTCGTGGCGGCGGTCCCAGTGATTATTTGGTCTGCCTGGGGTGTTCCGGTTGGTCGCCAGGCCAGCTGGAGGGCGAACTTAAAGGCAATGCCTGGCTGACGGTACCCGGCGATATGGGCCTGATCTTTGAGGAAGGCATCGAAACCCGCTATGACGCGGCGCTAAAACGGCTGGGAATCGACAAGATGTTTCTCAGTGACAGTGGCGGCCGCGCTTAACAGCCAACCGCCGCTCGATGATCAAAGCTGCGCCAAGCGCATCAGGTCGGCCGAAATTCTGTCGGTCGGCAACTCACTTTTGATCAGCACCCGCGTTTTTCCTTCAGCGTCGAAACCATACACCGCAGAACTGTGTGAGACGTTGTAAAAGCCGTTCTCATCGGGCTCGCCATAACCATAAGTCGCGCGCATGCGCTTATTCAGAGTCTCTAGCTGCCGCTGGGTCCCTGTCAGACCGATAAATTGCGGACCAAAGGCTGAGGTGTATTCGCGCAGGCGATCGGGCGTATCGCGCTGAGGATCGACGCTGACGAACAACACCTGATAATCATCCTGCTGATCCGCCTGCAGTCGATCGATCGCGCGTGACAGACTGGCCAGCGTGCCCGGGCAGATGTCCGGGCAGTTGGTAAAGCCGAAAAACAGCAACGTCGGTTGGCCAATGTAATCGCTCTCGGTCACCGCATCACCGTCTTCGTTGATCAGCTCAAATTCCAGGTCCGGCATCACTCCGGACAAATCCGTGCCTTCCCATTGGACTTTTTCGCCGCCACAGGCGCTCAGTAGCCCCAGCACCGTGAATACCAGTGCGGCAGGCTTCCACAAGGGTTGCATTACATCGTTCTCCTTAGGTAATGATCAGGCAGTGGCCGGCCGGTTGGACGCATGTAGCAGGCGTCGCAACACAATCAGCATGGTCAGTACGGCCATCATGCCAGGAGGAATCCAGGTGAGGATGCCACCAAGCAGTTGATCGTTCATTGGGTCGATCGGCCAGGCACGACCGCAAACGTCGTAGACATCGAATAAGGGCTCGCGGCTGGTGGCAATGTAGGCACCCAGCCACAGCTGGGGAATGGTGACAAACCAAATCAGCAGGATGCGTTTGCCAAAACCGAGTGTACGCGACTGCTCCGGATGGCGCGGATCCAGAATCAGCCACCAGAACAACAGCCCTTCCAGCCACATACTCCAGTTCATGACCAGGTAGTATTGCTGATCCAGCATGGCGCGGAAATGGATACCCGGCTCCAGCCAAAAGAAAATCAGACCGAAAAACAGCACACCGGCAAACAATGGGTATTGAACGATGGCGTACGTCCAGCGAACCGGGGCGGATTGCAGCAAATTGCCCAGTAATAGTCGGGAACGACCTTCCGGGACACCCGCAGCCAGCACGCGCCACGGATTCGCCAAACACAACAGAATCGGCGCCAAATGGTGCAGTACCAGATGCTGGCCACGGTGAATAAAGAACATGAACTGAGCGTAATAGTCGAACCGGGTGTGCAGCACGGTATAGGCCAACAGCAAGCCTAACCAGAACAACAATTGGCGGCCGGGATGTTCACCCTGCCCGGTCTCTTTCAATGCCTGACAACCGCGCACATAGAGTACGGCCGCGGTACCAAAAAACACCACGGCCAACCAGGAAAATTCATAGGGAAGTACGAAGTTCAGGACGTCAGTAATCACAGTAACCGTTCCGGCGGGCTGAAGAGTCCACTCTAGCAGGCCCGCCAGTAAAAGATAAAACGTCTTTAGTCGTTATCGCCCAGTTTTAGTGCACGCAGGCGCAACGCATTACTGATCACGGAAACCGACGACAGACTCATGGCAGCGGCGGCCAGCATCGGCGATAACAGCGCACCGACAAAGGGATACAGCACACCCGCCGCGACAGGCACGCCGAGGCTGTTGTAGACGAAGGCAAAGAACAGATTCTGTTTGATGTTGCGCAAGGTCGAACGCGCCAGTTTTCGCGCGCGCACCAGTCCGACCAAATCCCCTTTGATCAAGGTAATGCCCGCGCTCTCGACGGCAACATCGGCGCCTGTGCCCATGGCGATACCAACGTCAGCCGCTGCCAGCGCGGGCGCATCGTTAATGCCGTCACCGGCCATGGCAACCTTGCGACCCCGGTCGCGCAGCTCTTCGATCAGTTGCTGTTTACCTTCCGGGGTGACGCCAGCGCGAATTTCATCGATACCCAGTTCACGTGCGACGGCCCGTGCGGTGGTTTCGTTGTCACCCGTCGCCATCACCAGATGCACGCCCTGCTTTGCCAGCGTCTTAATGGCATCGGCCGTGGTGGCTTTGATGGGATCGCGGACAGCAACCAGTCCGGCTAACTGACCATCCACGGCGACAAAAATGACTGTCTTACCGTCTTGGCGCAGTGATTCTGCGATGTCCTGCAACGCATCGAGACTGACATCGCGCTGCTCAAACAAGGCGGGATTGCCCAGCCACAGCTGCTTACCTTCCACCTCACCGACCACGCCCTGGCCGGTGATGGATTCGAAACTGGAGACATCCACCGGTTCAGCACCTTCCTCCTTCGCGCCGGCAACCAAGGCCTCGGCCAATGGATGCTCGGAGCCGCGCTCCAGACTGGCGACCCAACGCAGCAATTGCTGACGATCCTGGCCATCGGTCAGTTCCACGTCGGTCAGCTTGGGACGGCCTTCGGTCAGGGTGCCGGTTTTATCGACCACCAAGGTATCGATGGCCGCAAACCGCTCCAGCGCCTCGGCATCTTTGATCAGAACGCCTGCCTGAGCGCCACGACCGGTGGCGGTCATAATCGACATTGGTGTCGCCAGGCCCAGTGCGCACGGACAGGCAATGATCAACACCGACACGGCGGCCACGATGGCATAAACGAAGCTGGGCTCAGGCCCAACCAGCGACCAAACCACAAAGGCGATTAAAGCAACCGCCACGACGGTTGGCACAAACCAGGCAGCAACACGGTCGGCCAGGCCTTGAATGGGCGCTCGCGAGCGTTGTGCTTTAGCAACCATCTCGACGATCTGCGACAAAACGGTGTCATCACCGACCCGTTCAGCCATCATCACCAGGCTGCCTTGCTTATTGAAGGTGCCACCGGTCAGTGCATCGCCAACGGCTTTTTCGACCGGCACCGACTCTCCTGTGATCATGGATTCATCGACCGCTGACTGCCCTTCAGCAACAACGCCATCAACCGGGATACGATCGCCTGGCCGCACTCGCAGTTTGTCGCCACTGCGGACAGATTCGAGCGACACCTCTTCGTCCTGACCATCGTCTTTAATGCGCAGCGCGGTTTTCGGCGCCAGGTCCATTAAGGCTTTGATCGCCGATCCGGTTCGCTCACGAGCACGCAGTTCCAATAGCTGACCAAGGAAGATCAACGCCACGATCACCGCTGAGGCTTCGAAGTAAACCGCCACCTGGCCACCGTGCTGGCGGAAGCTATCCGGAAACGCACCCGGTACCAGCGTGGCGATCACGCTGTAACCGAAGGCGGCGCCGACGCCAAGCATGATCAAGGTCCACATATTGGGACTGCGATTGATGATCGAATTCCAGCCGCGCACAAAGAACGGTTGAGCCGCCCAGAGCACCACTGGCGTGGCCAGTACCAGTTCAATCCAGATCGCCAGGCGTTCACCCAGCCAGTCACGGAATGGCAATCCGGCCATGGAACCCATCGTCAGAATCAGTAACGGCACCGCTAAGGCAACGCTGACCCAGAAACGGCGCGTGAAATCGATCAACTCGGGATTTGGCCCAGTATCGACAGCGCCCGGGTTCATCGGCTCCAGGGCCATGCCGCATTTGGGGCAGGTGCCCGGCCCTTCCTGAACAATTTCCGGGTCCATCGGACAGGTGTAGAGCGTACCTTCAGGCATGGGTTCCGGTGCCGAACGATCACCGAGGAAGGTGTCGGGTTCGGCTTTGAAGCGCTCGGCGCAGCGTTCGGAGCAGAAGAAAAAACGTTCGCCTTGATGGTGTTCAACGCCAGCCGCGCGAGCGCGTTCGACGGTCATACCGCAGACCGGGTCTTCGTCCGTCAGGTACTCTTCGGGATGCGTCTGAAAGCGGTCACGACACCCAGGGCCGCAGAATCGGTACGTCGTGCCCTGGTAGTCGGCTTCGGGCTTTTCCGCCTCAGGGTCAACCGTCATGCCACACACAGGGTCGCGGGACATAACGGAAGAATGGTCGTGATGGCAACTCATGCGGTTCTCCTCGATCGATTGATCAGCGGTGACCGAGGCTAAACCTTGACGCAACTGGAAGGTCAAGCGTCGGCGATGGCTTCCTTATAATGACGTCGACACATTGAGACATAACGCTCGTTACCACCAATCACAACCTGATCGCCTTCTGCAATAGCACGACCGTTTTCATCCAGGCGCGCCACCATGATGGCCTTACGGCCACAGTGACAGACCGTTTTCAGTTCACTGAGTTTGTCAGCGATGGCCAGCAGGCGTTCCGAACCGGGAAAGAGTTCGCCGCGGAAGTCGGTACGAATGCCGTAACACAGGACTGGAACACGGTCGTCATCCACCAGCGTTGCCAGTTGATCCACTTGTTCCCGGCTCAAAAACTGCGCTTCGTCAACGAGAATGCAGTCGGCTTTATTGGCTTTATCTCGGTACCAAGCAATCAGATCGGTATTGGCGTCGAAACAGTCGGCGGGTTTTTCCAGCCCAATGCGTGAGCGGATAACGCCCTGGCCGTAGCGATCATCGACGCGAGCGGTCAACAGCAAGGCGTTCATACCGCGTTCGCGGTAGTTGTATTCCGACTGCAGCAGTGACGTCGATTTGCCGGCGTTCATCGCCGAATAATAAAAATAGAGTTGGGCCATGAGTGGGTGTTTCCGGAACGGGTGATTAAAGATTTGCTGGTTTCAAAGCCGGCGGTGGTTCGCAATAATAGCCGCCACTGTCTGACTCAGGAAAGCACTACCATGCGCATCATCTCGTTCAATATCAACGGCATACGTGCCCGCTTGCACCAGCTGGACGCGCTGCGTCGACTGCAGGACCCGGACATTCTCTGTCTGCAAGAAATTAAAGTTCACGACGATATGTACCCGCATGACGATGTCCAACAAGCCAGTGGCTTACAGTCGGTAACCTGGGGCCAGAAAGGCCACTTTGGTGTCGCAACGTTAAGCCGGACAGCACCACAAAGCGTTGAACGCGGCTTTCCCGATGATGAAGACGATGCTCACCGACGGATGTTGATCAGTCGGCATGCGGTGGCTGACGGCCACACCTTGACCGTACTCAACGGCTATTTCCCTCAGGGTGAAAGCATCCACCACGAAACCAAATGGCCAGCCAAACGTCGTTTCTATGCCGACTTGCTGGCTTGGTTGGAGAACAACGTCACCCCAGATGACCTAGTGATCGTGCTGGGCGACTTCAACATTGCCCCGGTCGATGAAGATCTTGGTATTGGTGAAAAGAACGTCAAACGTTGGCTCCGTGACGGTAAGTCTGCCTTCCAACCAGAAGAAAGAGCCTGGTTTGAAAAATTGCGTGACTGGGGATTAACGGACAGTTATCGCCATCTCTATCCCGACAACAACGAATGGTTCAGTTGGTTTGATTACCGCTCCAAAGGCTTTGAAGACACGCCCAAACGGGGACTGCGTATCGACCATCTTCTGGTCAGCGCGCCCTTGGTTCCGTTGATCCGGGGAGCCGGAATCGATTATGAGATTCGCGCTCTGGAAAAGCCGTCCGATCACGCACCGGCCTGGCTCGATCTCGATTTAAAACTGGTGTAACGTCTACCGCGTAGACGTTACGCGCAGGAATCACCGTGATGGAATTCAAAACGCAACGCCTGCTGCCCAGACTAAGAACCCTCGCCGATCTGGATGACAGCTATGTCCTGGACCAGCAGCCAGGCGTTTTAGACCACGTTCAAGGTCACTGGCAGGATCCCATCGCGCATCGAGCGTTCATTCATCAGCGAACGGTTCAGGACTATGGTGAGGGTTTGGGCTATTGGGTTATCAGCCTGGCCTCCCAGCCTGAGCAGTTTTTGGGCTGGGTTTTGTTAATACCCGTTGACGCTGTCGGTCCGGACATTGAGATTGGCTGGCGATTGTTGCCACAAACCTGGGGTCAAGGCATCGCCACTGAAGCAGCGAAAGCATTGCTGAACCATGCCTTTGAAAACCTGAGGCTTGAACGCGTCATCGCCGACATTCACCCCGACAATCTTCGCTCCAAAGGCGTGGCCCGAAAAATAGGGTTGATGAACACGCATCAGCGGCTGGACGGCTATGAGCGGTTTGCAATCGATCAGGCCCGATTCTTTAGCATCTAATGTCTACACGGTAGTCTTTTCAAGCTGTCAGTGCCCATAGAATGCACTCTCCAGAGCGGCGACACACCTCGAACAGAACCGTCATCTCCGATCAATTGCGCTACGGTGCCCTGCTCCATGAACGTCAACATCGACCTGGGAACGACTTAGCGTGGTCGAACTCTTGGGTTTGAACGCGACATTCTGTCCAGTCATCAGGCATAAAAAAGGCCCCTTTCGGAGCCTTAGCGGGTTCAGCAAACGGAGCCTTAAAGGGTCTCGATGCTGAATCCTTGTTCGGTCAGCGCATCCGCGTGTTCTTTGTCCGTGACCACTGCAGCAGAGGCGCGTTCCGCATCAAAATAACGCTCAGCGACGTTGGCGATATCGGCCGGTGTTACTGACAGCAAGGCTTCACGATAAGCCTTGCGGAAGGTATCGGTCCGGCCAAACAAGCGGTTTAGGAACGCCTGTTTCGCTTCTCCGGCCGGTGATCCCGGTTTATCCATCGAACTGACCACGCCCAGAATGGCGGATTCCACCTGGTCGGCGGTCGCACCGGTGTCGCGTACCCAGTCAATACTGGCACGGAAGTCGTTGAGCGTGCCGTCAATGCGTGGGTCTCGGTAAGAATAAAACCGGAAGGTCCCGGTATTGGAGTCGTGACTGGCACCCCCACCGTAGGCGCCACCCTGCTCACGGATGGTGCGATGCAGGTAATTGTCACGCAGCACACCTGCCAGAACGGTCAAGGGAGCGGAATCTTCATGCTCAGGCAAAACCGTCGGGTACGCCATGGAACAAAAGTTCACTTGGGTATTCACGGCCCAGGCCAGTTGCTGACCGGCGGCATTGATCGCCGCGGTCTGATCCGGCGCCGACAGTGACTCCGTGCGTTGCGCCAGACCATGGCGTTCAGTTAACTGCGCCAGGCCATCGAGTTCAGTTGGCTCGCCGACCAGTACGGCCAAAGCACGTTGATCGGAGAGTTTAGCGTGCAGATCACTTAAGCGGGCCAGCCATTGATCAAAAGCGGATTCGTCGCTTTTGAATGCCTTAAGCCAGCCTTTCAGGCGACGAATGGCCGGTAATCCACTCATGTCGTAAGTCAGGCCGTTGGCGTAACTGTGGAAGCTGCCAGCAGTCTGCATTGCCAGGGCGTGGCCTTGACCGGTAACGCTTTGTTCGCGGCGGGCGCTCAATTGGGTCAACAGATCACGAATGCGGTTCTTCTCGTCGAATCGGGGTGACGTCCAGTGCTGGGTCAGAATCTGCGTCAGTTCGTCGAAATGGCGCACCAGAGCACGACCGGAAAGCACCAGATAACCGGCGACTTTATCAACGCTGTCGAGCGGGCTGCGGAACTGACTGTAGACGCTCACGCTACCGGTACGAGCGGCCTGCCATTGTTGCATGCCCAAATAATCTTTATCACCGGCGCCGACTTCGGTCAGTAAGGCGGTATAGAGCGGCAGCAAGGCCAATTCGTCGGAGGTCAATTCAGGCAATGGCAAATACCATTGCTGATAACCCAGGCCATTAGTGCCTGCCTGATAGCGGGTAATGGCGCCGTCGGCAACCGGCTGAATGCGTTTCACGTCTGGCTTGACATCGGCCAGGGTCACCTTGGGCAATTGGCCTGCATCGTCCTCTTCTTCCTGACGGGCTTTCAACGCCAGCGCCTGATCAATAATGGCCTGTTGATCGGCTTCGCTCAGACCCTGCTGGATGCGATCGAGCTTGGCGCGTTCATTATCGAGCTGGTGTTGATGCAGGTCGGCATCCGGGCGCAGCGTCAAGCGAACGCGGTGGACGTTATCGAGCAGCAGGCGACGAATCAGGCTGGGAATGTAGTCTGGATCTTTGGCCAGTTCGCGCAGTCGCGCCAGTGCCGGATCGATATCCAACGAATCCATGACCGAACCACCGTGCGTGGCGGCGCCGACGACGCTGAAAATCAGCTGCATCCCATAAGGCATGCCATCGCCAGTGACTTCGCGTTGCGACAGTTCCAACTGGTGCAACATGGCTTCGACGTCTTCTGTCGGCACGCCTTTGTTCGCCACGTCGGTGAGCGTATCGATGATCAATTGCTCAAACTGAGCGGCTTTTTCCGGCTCGCTGCCTTCTAAGCCACAGACGAACATCATCTCGCGATTGGAATCTTCCAGGCCGCACATCGGCGACGGATTTGAACCCAAATCGGTGTTTTCCAACGCCTGGCGCAATGGCGAGGCGCTGTTGTCGAGCAGCACATCGCTGAGCAGGTGCGCTTCCAATTGTGCAAACAAATCGGTTGATTCTCCGAGTAACCAACCATAGACGTGATGCGTCTTGCCACTGAGGTCATCGCCTTCGGCGGCGTAGGCGTCTTCAACGCGCAAAATACGGTTGAATCGACGTTCCAGCGGTACTGACAGCTTGTGATCAAGAGCGTCAAACCGATGCAGCGCTTGTTCGTGAATGCGTTCTTGAATGTCGGCCGCAGGACGATCACCAAAGGTGAAGAAGCTGGCATTACTGGGGTGGTAATGCGTTTTGTAGAAGGATTTGAGCTGCTCGTAGCTCAAATCGGTAATGGCTTCAGGATCGCCACCGCTGTTGTAGTGATAGGTGTTGTAGGGGAACAGATAGTGCTTGATCGCCTGGTACAGCTGACTGACCGGTGAACTCATGGCGCCTTTCATTTCGTTGAAGACGACACCTTTATAGATCAGCGGCGTGCTGGGGTCGGTCGCTTCGGTGAACTCCAGACGATGGCCTTCCTGTCGGAAATCCAGTTCGTTGAGGTTGGAGTAAAAGACGGCATCGAGATAGACCGACAGCAGATTTTCGTAATCCTGGCTGTTTTCACTGGCAAACGGATAGGCTGTCCAGTCGCTGCTGGTCATGGCGTTCATAAAGGTGTTCAGCGAGCGCCGCGTCATCATAAAAAACGGATCGCGCACCGGGTACTTTTCACTGCCGCACAGAGCGGTATGTTCCAGAATATGAGCGACCCCGGTGGAATCGGTCGGCATGGTGCGCAACGCCACCATAAAGACATTTTCCGGGTTATCACTGGCGATGTGGAAATGATCAGCGCCTGTCTGGCGGTGCCGATAGTGTTCCAGCGTGACGTTCAGTGAGTCGATACGACGGCTTTCGATGTGCTCAAATGAGCGATGCGCGGTGGCGGTCATAAAAGAGTCAAACCTTGAATATTCAGCTACCCATAATGGGGTTATGCAACGGTAGCGCAAGTCCCGAAAAGCAGCATAGAGTGAAGCAATAATCGGCAGTCCGCCCTGCTACGCTTTCATGCTCACGCAGATTCCGTAGAATACCGGCCCTTTTCGGGGATGTGAGGTCGAGATGTCTGAATTTATGCAAGGTCAACGCTGGCTGGCAGATGGTGAACCAGAGTTGGGCCTGGGCGTGGTACAAAACGTTGACGCCCGTACGGTGACGCTGCATTTTCCCTCCGCCGAAGACGAGCGCTGCTACGCGTTGCGCGAACCACCGCTAACCCGAATCCGGTTTGATGTTGGCGATAGCATCGAAAAGCGCGGTCAAGGCGAGGCAGAGGTGCTCGCGGTGCATGAGCTGAAAGGTTTGCTGGTCTATGAAACGGCTGACGGCATGGTGCCAGAAAGTGAGCTCGCCGATTCCATCGACCACGACAATCCGCTGACCCGTCTGTTAACCAGCCAGACCGACCACCCCAACTGGTTTGCCTTTCGTTCCGCGTTGAGCAATGGCCATCAGGCCATCTGGAACCAACACCTGAACGGCCTGCTGGGTACCCGCTCCACGCTATTGCCCCATCAGTTGTACGTCGCGTATCAGGCCACTCAACAGACCCGTGTGCGTGCGCTGTTGTCTGATGAGGTCGGCCTGGGTAAAACCATTGAGGCTGGCCTGATCATCAATCGGCTGCGTCAGCAAGGTCGAGCTTCTCGTGTATTGATTGCAGTCCCTGACGCCTTACAAGCGCAATGGCTCGTTGAATTGGTGCGTCGCTTTGCCATCCAGCCCGAGTTTTATCAACACAGCGATCACGACTTCGGCCTGGGTCAGGTGCATTTAGTGCCGCATTCATTATTGGCGAACGCTGAAGAGATGCCCTGGGTGACCGCCGCAGACTGGGACATGTTGGTGGTTGATGAAGCCCACCACCTCGACATGACCCCGCCAACAGATGAAACCGCCGAAGCCTCATGGTTGACCATCGCACAGCGTTCTCCTCACCTGTTGTTGCTGACCGCTACGCCGGAACAACTGGGTCAGCAAGCGCACTTTCAACGTCTGCAACTGCTGGATGCCTCACGATTTTCCAGTTTTGAACAGTATCAGTCGGATGAAGGTCATTTCCTGGCGTTGTCCGACCTGGCTCAAGCATTGGACCAAAACCAGGTTGACGATGAATTACTCAAACAGCTACAGACGCTGGGTATTGAGTGGCATGACGATCGGCAACGCGCACTGAACGAAGTGCTCGATCGCCATGGCCCAGGCCGGGTGGTATACCGCAATACCCGTCGCGGTGTCAGTGGCTTTCACAGCCGACAAGTAGAAGCTCATCCTGCCGAAAGCGATGCCCAACGCCGTGCCTGGTTGGTCGATTGGCTGAAGCAGCATCGTGACCAGAAGGTCCTGTTGATCGCCCAGGCTGCCGAAGTCGCCCAGGAGTTGGCGCAGGCACTCTGGCACGAGCACGGTATAGAGGCGACGGCCTTCCATGAAGGACTGAATCTGATTGAACGCGATCGCGCCGCGGCGCATTTCGCATCAGACGAAGACGGCGCCCAGGTGCTGGTGTGCTCAGAAATTGGCGGCGAAGGCCGCAATTTCCAGTTTTGTCATCATCTGGTGCTGTGGGATTTACCCGGCCATCCGGATGTATTGGAGCAGCGCATTGGCCGACTGGATCGCATCGGCCAGACTGAAACGGTGCACATTCACCTGCCCTATCTCACCAACAGCGATGAAGAGTACCGCTTCCAGTGGTTCCATGAGGTACTCGACTGTGTCGAACAGCACCAACCCGCTGCAGGCATCGTACATGCTCAGCACAGCGAAATCTGGCTGGCAGATCCGCACGATCCTTTGCTGACCGAACAGATTCGCGACGATTTGGAACGCCTTAACAGCGAGTTAGAGCAAGGCCGTGATGTGATGCTTGAGCTCAACTCCTGCCGGCAACCGCAGGCGGGCCAGCTCACCGACGCCGTGGCCGACTTAGAACAGCACAGCGCTTTGGATGTCGTCGAACAAGCTGCCAACCTGCTGAACCTGCATTTTGAAACCATCAGCGACGGTATATATGAACTGATACCCTCCGATAAAATGCTGATCCCCATTATTCCCGGCATTCCCGAAGGCGGTGCTTTGGTCTGTTTTGATCGAGCAACCGCTTTAGCTCGCGAAGACGTCCACTTTGTCTCGTGGGAGCACCCTCTGGTGCTAGGTTTACTGGATCTGGTCAGTGGCTCGCAACTGGGTCAAGCCAGCGTCGCTTTGCTGGAAACCAAACAAGTTCCGGCTGGGCAACTGTTGCTGGAAACCCAATGGCGTCTGGCCATTCCCGAACGCAGCGCACACGCACTGAAACCGCATCTTAATGAAGGCCTGTTGCGTACTCTGACTCTGGAGGGCGGCCAAAGCGACTTGTCTCAGACGCTGGGACAAGACGTATTGCAAGCTCAGGTTAAAACCTTACCCGTCAAAACGGTGCGCAAACTGGTGCAATCAGCCAAAGAGCGCATTTCTCCAATATTCGATGTTGCTCAAGGTCATGCTCAAACCCAGTTTGAACAGACGTTAAGTCAGGCGCGTGCCTCTCTGGCAGCTACCAATGAAGCTCGGGTGGAGCGATTGCAGTATTTGTCGGGCGTAAACCCCTTTGTGACCGAACAGGACGTGACCAAAGCACAAATGCAGGCCGAGTTACTGGATGCCGCCTGGGACAGCGTCGAGCTTCAGCCGGCGGGTGTTCGCCTGATTCTGTGTGCACCACCGGGAAGCATCTGAAAACGATTTCCCCGCCAGTAAAAAATCTCAATTTTGCCGCTGGCGGCCAGGGTATATCTGGTTTAGGGTGAAAAGGACCTTCACCCCTACAAAACAACAAGAAGAACGCTCATGAAGGAAACGGTACTGATCGAACGCCGGGATGCGGGACTGGTTCGAATTATTCTGAACAAGCCGGAAACCGGCAACGCCTACGACGATGAATTGATCTGCACGCTGGTCACGGCCTTGGATGATCTGGCCGATGACGACAGTGTGCGGCTCGTTTGGCTCAGTGGTCGTGGTGCCCATTTCTGTACAGGCCCAGATCGGGCCTGGCTAAAACGTCGACAGCATGCCGGCCGCGCCGAACATCAACAAGACGCCGAGCAATTGGCTCGACTGTTGGCGACGCTGTATAACTTTCCCGCACCGGTGTTACTGACCGTCCGTGGTGACGTTAACGCGGCTGCTGTTGGAATTGCCTGCTGTTGCGATCTGGTGCTGGCCACTGAACGAACGGCTTTTTGCATTACGGAGTCGCTGTTTGGCCAGGTTCCTGCACTGAGCAGTCCCTACCTGATCAAAGCTCTGGGTGAACGCGCTGCCAAATATTATGCGCTGACGGGCGAGTCCATTGATGCTTATACCGCAACCCGGCTGGGGTTGGTTAACCGACTGGTGCCAGCTGAAGAACTCGATTCGGTTGCCGAGGTGTTGGTGAACTCGATGCTGAATCGGAGCATTGAATCATTGCACACAACGAAATCGGTTCTGCATCTGGCAGCCAATGAGGTGTACGACGAGAGTTTGCTAGAAAGCCTAATTGATTGCTCAATCGAAGTCCGCAACGACTTAACACTGACCGGGAATGCTGGCTAACGCTCGAGTGCCGCGGCCAGAAAATCGATCAACTGATTCATCACCTCATCAATGGCGGTGTCTTCGCCAATGTCAGCCTGCGACATATCGCGTAATACCTCGATACTCGACATGGTGAAGACGCAGGCGCCGATGGCGAAATGAATGCGCCAGAATATCTCACGTGGCGACAGCTCCGGATGGGCATCCCGCAGATAGCTGATAAAGCGGTTGTAGCTGTCGTTGTAGTGCTCTTTCAAAAAGCGGCGCAAATGCCCTTGAGCCTGTGTATAGGCAAGCCCCAATAGACGCATAAAAACCGACAACTTGTTTGAATTGCTCGACGTGTACACACCGGTGAGCATGGTTCTGGCTAAGACGCCAAGGACGTCGTGCAAGCTCGGTTCGGCTTTACCCGAAACCAGAGTGGCCATTTCTTTATCCAGCTTATTGCAGAACGGCGTCAGGAAGCGCGCAAAAACCGCCTGTATCAGGTCTTTTTTCGAACCGAAATGATAGTTGACCGCCGCCAGATTAACCTTGGCTCGCGTGGTGATCATACGCAATGACGTTTCGGCGAAGCCCTTTTCAGCAAAAAGCTCTTCGGCTGAATCGAGAATGCGGGTAACGGTGTCGGCTTGGCTCATGAAAAGGGGCCTGATTTCTGAGTGTGTTTCAAACGGGCGTTTTAAACAACAATATAACGCACCAGTCTTTGGATTGCAGGCCTTTTTTGACGTTCAAAAACAAGACGTTATGGGCAGCTGTGAGTGAGGGTCTCCGGCCAGTGAATGGGCGTTGTCAGTTAAAATGTCAGAGTTCCGTAAGTTGGCAAGGCCGAACGAGCGATGTTTATTGAAAAGCCATTCAACACCTATATGATGGCAGCAGAATAACTAATGGAGGCTAGACCTATGGCCAACTATCAAACCACAGCCACTCAACGTTCTGAGTCGGCTCTGGCAACCAATAAAGTTCTCCGAAACACCTACGCCCTGCTGTCTATGACTCTGGTATTCAGTGCTGTTTGCGCATTGTTTGCCATGAGCGCCAATCTTTCTCCGACGGCGAGCTTGATCATGATGATTGCAGCCATCGGCATTATGTTCTTCGTCATTCCCCGTACCGCCAACTCAGGCATGGGAATCGTATGGACATTCGTCTTTACCGGTCTGCTGGGGGCAAGCCTTGGCCCAACCTTGAATTATTATCTGGCCATGTCGAATGGCGGCGCCATTGTTGCGCAAGCACTCGGCGGAACAGCCATCGTGACATTTGGTTTGTCTGCTTACGCAGTCACCACTAAGAAAGACTTCAGTTTCTTAGGCGGCTTTCTCATGGTGGGCTTGATCGTTGCGCTGGTCGCCATACTGGCAAATTTTTTCTTTACGATTCCGGCCCTTAGCCTGGCGATCTCCGCGGGTGTTGTACTGCTGATGTCTCTGTTCATCCTCTACGATACCAGCCGCATCGTAAACGGTGGCGAAACGAACTACATTCACGCGACCGTTTCTTTGTACTTGAACATTTATAATCTGTTTGTTCACCTGTTGGCTCTGGTTGGCGCTTTGTCGAACGACTAACCAACCCCGAGTTGAAAAGGCCGCCCAGTGCGGCCTTTTTTGTGCCTGCTGAGGTATGATGCGCGCATGAAATATCAACTGAATATTTATGCTTCGCCCTGGGCCAGCAATGCTCAAGCCGATGCGCTGTCCTTCGCCACAGCACTGAATTCGAGCGAGCACCAGTTGGTTCGAGTTTTCTTTTTTATGGATGGCGTTTACACCGGTCTGAGTAGCCAGTCTCCGGCTAGCGATGAACCCAATTGGTACGACCGCTGGATGGCATTGCAACAGAACACACAGTGCGAGTTGCTGTTGTGTATTGCTGCCTCGGCTAACCGTGGTTTGCTGAACGACAACGAAGCCAAACGACAAGCCAAAGTCACCGTAACGGTTGAACCGCCTTTCGAACTGGTGGGTCTTGGGCAATGGGCCGCCGGTTTCGGTGACTGTGACCGCGTGGTGAGCTTCCGATGAACACGTTTGAAACGCTGATTTTGGTAACGGCAGCGCCCTATCAGCAACGGCGCAGCGAAGAAATTCTGGAAGCCATCATGAGCCTGGCCCTGTTTGACCGCGATCATGCTGTTATTTTCTGGGATCAGGGTCTTGGCTGGTTAACCCCAGACCAACAGCCAGCTAACGGGAAATCACTCAGTCGGCAACTGGAGGCATTACCTTTGTATGGCAGTGATTCGTTATTTTTCTGCCTCGAACATCGCGATTTGGTCCTGGGAGATCAGCCGATTGCCGATCAGGTAGAACCCCTTGGCCTAACAGCGATTGCTGAGCTGATGCGTCAGTCCCGCTACGTCGAGGTGTTTTAATGGCGCTGCTAACGCTCAGCCAAAAGCCCGACGCTCAACAGTTGGCGCTGTTTAACGAATGGTTGACCGCTAATGATTGGGTGCTGCTCAGTGGCGACGCGCGTACCATGCTTTGGCACCCCAACCCCCTACCCGCTCAGGGTTGCATTCGTCACGAAGACGCCCAATCCATGGCAGGCAAAGCACACTCAGACTGGCTACTGATCCATGACCATGATTGGGTCCGCCTGAGCGCCGAACACTCACCTTTGGTTCATTGGTAATTCAACTTCTCACATGACGACTTTCAGCACCGACCACCTTGGGTTCCTCAAAGATGCCAACCAATGGACCGAGGCTTGGGCTCAACAGCAAGCCCAACAACACGATATAGCGCTGACCGATGACGACCTCAACATCATCCAGGCGTTACGGGACTTTTATTTCCGCTATGACTTATCACCGGCTATGCGTCCTCTGGTGAAACACCTGAAAACCGAATTCGGGCCCGACATTGGCAATTCCATCTACCTGATGCAGCGATTTGGTGAGAGCCCGGCACGGATGCTCGCCTTGTTGGCAGGCCTGCCAAAACCGAAGAATTGTCTATGAGTGACTCTCTCTCTTTCGCACAACTGGTTCGCACCCTGGGGCGTGGGCGCAAAGGCAGCCGATCGTTAACACGTGACGAAGCCTGTTTTGCCATGGAAGAAATCTGGGCAGACCGAGAAACGCCGGCTCAGTTAGGGGCTTTGCTGATGCTTATGCGGGTTAAAGAAGAAACCCCAGATGAATTGGCAGGCATGTTATCCGCCGCGCGCAACGCACAACCAACCTGGCAAGGCCGAACAATACGCATCGACTGGCCAGCTTATGCCGGTAAGCGCCGGCAACCATCCTGGTATGTATTGGCCGCTTGGGCACTGGCTCGCGGCGGCTATCCGGTACTGATGCACGGTGGCGGTGAACACACCGCCGGCCGACAGTATGCCCGCCAAGCCTGTGAGGCATTGGGTATTGCCGTCGCCCATAACTGGCAGCAGGCTCAGGAGTTGAGCCTGACAGAACCCATGGTTTACTGCGCCTTGGACAGCTTTGCACCCAAGCTGTCACACATCATCGATATGAAAGCAGAGCTGGGGTTACGTTCGCCGATCAACACTCTGGTTCGTCACCTTAACCCCGCTGAGGCCGAGATCACTCTGCAGGGCATGTTTCATCGGCCCTATCAGGCCATTCATCACGAAACGGCCCGAGCATTGGGCGACACTCGCAATGTGGTACTAAAAGGCGACAGTGGCGAATTTGAAGTCCGCCCGGATGCGGATCAGAGTGTACTGATGCTCAGCCCTCATCAAGGTGAAGAGGTTGCGGTTCCCCGTGTGCTAGCCAAGCGCGCTATTCGTCCTCCAGAGCCCGACTTACAGAGTCTGATAGACACCTGGTCGGGTCAGCAGCAACCGTCCTATGGCTTAACTGCAATTCAGGAAACCATGGCTCTGGTCTTAATGCTCACCGACGAACTGGATCTGCCTCAGGCTCGTAAGCGTGCCGATGATATCTGGCACGCTCGCTGACTATGGGCTAAACCGCATCCCAGCCGCCATCGGCAGCAATCACCGCACCGTTTATTCGGCGTGACTCATCGCTGGCCAGAAACAGCGCCAGATCGGCAATATCGCTGGCATCTAAAACGGCAGGTATTAAAGCCGCAAACTCTCCGGCTCTGGCGGCACCGCGGGCATCCAGTTTGTCTTGCGGCATGGAGTCAGAAATCTGCGTTGAAGTTGCGCCCGGTGCGATAAGATTGCAGCGCACCCCGCTTTTGGCATACATCCAGGCCGTATTCTGACTTAAGCCTAACAGCCCGTGCTTCGACGCAGTGTAGGCAGCGCCGGCAGCCGCGCCGTGTTTACTGGCCGTTGAGCCGACGTTAACAATACACCCTCCTGATCGCTTGAGCTCAGGCATAGCTCTGCGCATGCAATACATCGGACCGTACAGGTTGATACTCAGCACTCGCTGCCAGACGTCATCACTGAGCTCGCCGACACCCTGCATATAATCCATGACGCCCGCGTTGTTACAGAGAATGTCCAGACGACCAAAACGATTGAGGGCGGCTTGGACCAAGGCATCCGCGGTTGCAGGGTCGGCAATGTCACCGGCAACGGTTACCACTGCGACGCCACCAATCTCCGCGGCCACGGCATCCAGTCGCTCCGCAGCAATATCCCCAATGACTAACGCTGCACCTTCTGCTGCAAAGCGTTGGGCAATGGCCTTTCCCATACCGGAACCTGCCCCGGTCACGATGGCGACCTTGTTGTTAAGCCTCATAAGCTGACCTCCTGTGCCTTTTCAGGTCAGTATGAAATCAGCCGTGCCCTGCCATGCTGATCTGCATCAGTGTTCCTAGAACAGTTCGATAATGGAAGCTGGCATAGCTTTTGAGATGAGATCGATATTGCCGTCGTTTAGACCGGGTTGGCACCCGATAACGCACCGTTTAAGGGCACTACGCCGTTGGACGTGCGCCAAAATCGTGAGAGAGGAACATGCTATGACCGAACCTGGCGCTATTGCCTTAACTGCCAAGCAACAGCATCTGTTGATGGCCAGTGTGTTTTTTGTCGGAATTTTACTGCTGCTGGTCGCATCGGCCGTCTTAGGCGCGGCGTTGCTGGGTGTGGTTCCGGTGGAGACGGCCAGTATGGGATTGATGCCGCTGATCAGTGGGCTGGCGTCGGTCGCCGCAGCGGTTTTTCTATCGTCTTAAGTTTTTATTGGGGCCAGCATCACAAGCTGGCTCTGCCCTTCTTTTCTCACGCTTCCTGGCCAATTAATCGACCTTAGTTTCCTGCACCGTCCCGGCCCAGTTCAAACGTTCATGCAACGACACAACTTCACCGACAATGGTTAAGGTCGGTGCTAGGGGTGGGTCCTGTTCAATCATGGTGGGCATGGTTGCCAGAGTGCCAATCCACAATCGTTGCTCTGGTGTTGTCCCTTTCTGCACCAGCGCCACCGGCGTATCCGGTGAACGACCGTGTTGAATCAATTTATTGCAGATGGTGGGTAAGCCCAGTAGACCCATGTAAAACACCACAGTCTGCTGAGTGGACGCCAGTTCTGTCCAGGGCAACTCTAAACTGCCATCTTTGAGATGTCCGGTGACAAAGCGCACCGATTGAGCGTAGTCACGATGAGTTAACGGAATGCCGGTATAACTGGCGCAGCCAGATGCTGCGGTAATGCCGGGAACCACCTGAAAAGGAATGCCATGCGTTGCCAGCAGGTCAATCTCTTCACCGCCTCGGCCAAAAATAAAGGGATCGCCCCCTTTAAGGCGTAATACTCGTTTGCCCTGTTTTGCCAAATCGACCAGCAGCTGATTGATGTCCTGTTGCGGTACGGCGTGTTCAGAACGCCGCTTGCCAACGTATAAGCGGTCTGCGTCACGACGAACGAGGTCTAAAATTGCCTCCGGCACTAGGCGGTCGTGCAACACCACATCGGCTTGCTGCATTAACCGTAACGCTTTGAACGTCAGTAAATCGGGGTCACCCGGCCCGGCACCGACCAGATAAACTTCACCGAGTTGTGCTTGATCCGGCTCGTCCAGTTGGCGTTGCAGTTCGTGTTCAGCTTGGTCCAGTCGACCGGCATAAACGTGCTCTGCAACGGTACCGTTGAGGATTTTTTCCCAGAAATAACGACGATCGTCGAGACGCTTAAAGCGCGCTTTAACGGCGCTTCGAAATCTCGACGCCAGCTTTGCGAGTTGTCCGTAGCTGGCGGGTATTGTGCTTTCCAACTTGGCTCGAATCGAACGGGCCAATACCGGCGCCTGACCACTGGAAGTGATCGCAATCAGCAAAGGATCCCGATCAACAATGGAAGGAAATATCACGTCACAGAGTTCGGGCGAATCGACGACATTAATCAAAACCCGCCGCGCCCGGGCTTGTTCGCTGACCGCACGATTTAAAACGTCATCATCGGTGGCTGCGACGGCTAACGCCACGCCATCCAGGTCCGCTGGCTGAAAGGGTCGTTCAATACATCGGCACTCTGGCCAGGCGCGAATGGCGTCCAGAATGTCCGGGGCAACCACCTTGAGTTCACAACCCGCCCGCCGCAGCAGGCTGATTTTACGTAAGGCAATATCACCACCGCCAACGACCAGGACGGCCTTGCCTTGTAGTTGATGAAACAGAGGGAAATAGTGCACGGACAACCTCTTCGCTAAATCGAAAAGCCCCGGATACTTCCAGGGCTTTTTATTAAGCTGTTAACCGTTCCAAACCACCCATGTACGGACGCAGGACTTCGGGAACCGTGACTGAACCATCCGCGTTCTGATAGTTTTCCAACACCGCAACCAGGGTTCGCCCAACAGCCAAGCCAGAGCCATTCAGAGTGTGTAACAAGTCCGGCTTATTGGTTTCCGGATTGCGATAGCGGCCTTGCATTCGGCGTGCCTGGTAGTCAGTCATATTGGAGCAGGAAGAGATTTCACGGTAGGTATTCTGGGCTGGCAACCAGACTTCCAGATCATAGGTCTTGGCCGCACTGAAGCCCAGATCGCCGCCACAGAGCAACACTTTACGATACGGCAATTCCAGCTTCTGCAAAATGGTTTCGGCGTGGCCAACCAGCGCTTCCAAAGCATCCATGGAAGTTTCCGGACGCACCAGATGGACCAGTTCTACTTTTTCAAACTGATGCTGGCGAATCATGCCGCGCACATCCCGACCATAGCTGCCCGCTTCACTGCGATAACACAGCGTATGAGCGGCAAAACGCAAAGGTAAGGTGGCGGCATCCAGAATTTCATCCCGAGCCAGGTTGGTCAGCGGCACTTCGGCCGTTGGGATCAGGTAGTAGTCCTGCTCGACGTTGAGTTTAAACAAGTCTTCTTCGAACTTGGGCAGCTGGCCTGTCCCCACCAAAGAGTCGCGATTGACGATGGTCGGGACATTCGCTTCCAGATAACCGTGTTCATCAATATGGGTATTGAGCATAAACTGCGCCAGAGCGCGATGCAGACGCGCTACCGGACCACTCATCACGGCAAAACGGCTGCCCGTCAGTTTGGCGGCTTGCTCGAAGTCGAGTCCACCGATAGCCGCGCCGACATCAACGTGGTCTTTAACCTCAAAATCAAATTGGCGCGGTTCCCCCCAGCGGCTGACTTCGAGGTTGTCGTTCTCGTCCTGACCTTCCGGCACAGCCTCGTCCGGCACGTTAGGGATGTTTTGCATAAATGCATCCAGGTCAGCCTGAACTTCTTTCAGTTCGGCTTCACGAGCGCCCAACTTGGCAGCGATGTCATCGAGAGCCTTTTGCACTTCGGCTTTGGCGTCGTCAACACTCATGCCCTGGCCCACTAACTGGCCAATCTGCTTAGAGGCTTTCTTGCGTTCGGCCTGGAGCTGTTCGGTTTCTACCTGCAACCCCTTACGACGGGACTCTAATGACTCAAACGCCGACACATCCAAAGAGAAGCCTTTTACCTTCAAGCGGGCAGCCAAGGGTTCAATGTCCTGTCGCAGGCGTTTGATGTCGAGCATGGAAAGCGGTTCCTGTTTAGAGTCAGTAGAAAAAAGATGAAACGGCCCGAGTGGGCCGACGCGCTAGAATAACAGCTTGGCAACCCCTAAGCCCAGAGTTGCGGCTGCAAGACAAGCCAGTACCGAGCCCAACACATAGAGCGTCGCAGAGACATAATGCTGTTGTTCGATCAGCACCAGACTTTCGATGGCAAAACTGGAAAAGGTGGTGAAGGCACCCAGCATCCCAACCACCACCAAAGAGCGCCCTACACCACTGGGATCGGTGTGCTTAAGGGCAAAAAAAACAAAGGCGATGCCAATGATAAAACTGCCGGTAACGTTGGCCGCCAAGGTGCCCCAAGGAAAGTGACCGCCGTTGTGACGATTCACCAATTGCACGACGGCAAAACGTCCCATGGCGCCCAGTCCACCCCCAACGGCAACCGCTAGCCAATGAGCCCATCCCAACATGGGTTAGTCCTCTTTATTTTGTGCGTCGGCATCCAACTGACGCAGGAAAACCAGTTTCTCAGCGATTTTTTTCTCTAAGCCACGATCAACCGGTTGGTAAAAACGCTCATCGCCCAGTTCCTCGGGCAAATAGCGTTCACCGGCCGCATAGGCGTGAGGTTCATCATGCGCATAGCGATAAGCCGCGCCATAACCCAAGTCTTTCATTAAACCCGTAGGCGCGTTACGCAGATGCACAGGCACTTCCCGGCTAGGGTCAGATCGAACCACTTCCATCATGCGATTGAAGGCCAAATAAACCGCATTGCTCTTTGGTGCACAAGCCAAATACACGCAGGCATGGGCCAGTGCCAGTTCCCCTTCGGGCGTACCCAGCCGTTCTTGAACCTGCCACGCATCCATGGCAATGGTTAACGCGCGCGGATCGGCATTACCGATGTCTTCACTGGCCATTCGCACCAGGCGCCGAGCGATATAAAACGGATCGCAACCACCATCAAGCATGCGGCATAACCAGTACAAGGCGCCATCAGGTGACGAGCCACGTACGCTTTTGTGCAGCGCCGAAATCTGGTCGTAGAAGGCATCGCCACCTTTATCAAAGCGGCGCGTCTGCCCCTGAGTCATCTGACCCAGTCGTTCGGCCGTTAGACCAGCGGGGTCGTCGGCATAGAGATCGGCGGCCAATTCCACCAGGTTGTAGAGACGGCGGGCATCACCATCGGCCAGACGAAACAGAGGGAGCTGAGCGTCTTCGGCAATGGCCAACTGCCCCACTTTAGTGTCCGCAACTTGGGCCTGCTTTAGCAATGCCGCCATGTCGTCGTCTTCAAGCGATTTCAGCGGATAAACGCGCGCCCGGGATAACAAGGCCGCGTTCAATTCGAAACTCGGGTTTTCCGTGGTCGCGCCTACGAACACAAAGGTGCCGTCCTCGACATAGGGTAAGAAGGCATCTTGCTGGGCTTTATTAAAGCGATGCACTTCGTCGACAAACAACAGGGTGCGTTTGCCTTCCACCGCAGCCTGCTGCGCTCGCTCTGCCGCCGCTTTGATGTCTTTGACGCCCGCTTGAACAGCGGATAGGGGTTCAAAACGACTGGCGGTACTGTGTGCCAGCAGACGCGCCAGTGTGGTCTTACCTACGCCTGGCGGTCCCCAAAAGATCATCGAGTGGATTTGGTCGCGTTCAATGGCCTGGCGCAGCGGCTGATCCGGTCCCAAGACATGTTTCTGTCCGACGTAATCATCCAGCGAAGTGGGCCGCAAGCGTTCGGCCAGCGGTTTGAAGGCGTCGTTAGCGTCGGCGGTAAAAAGGTCCATCACATCTGCTCGAAAACGTCCGTGCCAGCCGGTGGCTCAAACTCAAACGTTTGGTCAGGGAAGTTCACACCCGTACGAACGTCGGAAAAGCGAATACGCGTATCCTGACCCAGATTATCGGTCAACCGCAGTTGACTGATGACGCCATCGATAAAGACCAGTGTCAGCTCGCTGAATACCGCATTCTCATCGGTCGGATACAACTGATAGCTGGTCAATTCCTCATTGGAGGCTTCGGCAACTTCATAAGACGATGACAATGTTGAACGAGGCTGCGTCAGTATCATTGCCGGAGATTGACGAATCTGGTCTGCCACCGGCTGGTAGGTTGCCTGCGCCAAATCTGGGTCATAGACCCACAGTGTTTCGCCATCAGAGATAACGCTCTGCTCATAGGGCTCACTGACTTGCCATACAAAGCGTAAAGGCCGGGCTATTTGCATCAAGCCGCGAGATCGATCGCCACGCAACTCACCTTCGGCATAGGTTTCCTGCTCGAACTGGGCGCTCAGATTCGAGGTTGCTTCCAGGCGCTCAATCAACCGAGCGCGGGCCGCCTCATCCGCCAAAGCAAGGGTACTCGCAGCGGCCAACAATAAAGCTAAAACAACTTTCATACTGACTCCTTTAACTCGCTGGCGGTGGCGGTGCGAGAACTTCCCGAGTGCCGTTATGGCCAGCCGAGCTGACGATGCCGGCCGCTTCCATTGCATCGACTAATCGCGCAGCCCGGTTGTAGCCGATGCGCAACTTGCGTTGCACTGAGGAAATCGATGCTTTGCGGCTCTGCGTAACAAAGGCAACGGCCTCATCGAACAAGACGTCAGCTTCCGGGTCTTCACCGCCCTCTTCCAGGCTTGGTACG
Organism: Saccharospirillum sp. MSK14-1; assembly: GCF_003054965.1. Classification (GTDB taxonomy): domain Bacteria; phylum Pseudomonadota; class Gammaproteobacteria; order Pseudomonadales; family Natronospirillaceae; genus Saccharospirillum. The sequence continues at coordinate 979,406 of NZ_MIES01000033.1, read as the reverse complement.
CCAGGCAGATCCGCATCGCCACCGGTCAGAATTTCTTCGACGTAATCCGGAGCGCCGCGTTTTTTCCATTCACTGACCACGCGATGCACTTCATCATCATCAACAAAAGCGCCATGAACACGCACCGGCAATCCGGTTCCTGGCGGCAGATAAAGCATGTCACCATGCCCCAGCAACTGCTCTGCTCCGCCTTGGTCGAGAATGGTTCGGGAGTCGATCTTGGACGATACCTGGAAGGCAATCCGGGTTGGAATATTGGCTTTGATCAAGCCGGTAATGACATCCACGGATGGACGCTGAGTCGCCAGAATTAAATGAATACCGGCCGCTCGGGCTTTTTGCGCAAGACGCGCAATCAGCTCTTCGACTTTTTTACCGACGATCATCATCATGTCAGCAAATTCATCGACAACGACAACGATAAACGGCATCGGCTCCAGTTCGGGTGCTGGGGCATGCGGATCCAGCTGCTGTAACGGGTCGTATAGCGGATCGCGAATCGGATCACCCGCCTTCTTGGCATCCGTCACCTTCTTGTTAAAGCCAGCAATATTGCGTACACCAACGGACGCCATTAATTTGTAACGACGCTCCATTTCCGCCACACACCAACGCAGACCATTAGCCGCATCTTTCATATCGGTTATAACTGGCGTCAGCAAATGCGGGATGCCTTCGTAAACCGACAGCTCCAGCATTTTCGGATCCACCAGTATCAGGCGTACTTCTTCGGGAGTCGCTTTGAACAGAATGCTGCACAGCATGGCATTAACGCCGACCGATTTACCCGAGCCCGTCGTACCAGCAACCAGTAAGTGCGGCATCTTACCCAGGTCAGCACAGACCGGCGTACCGGAGATATCATCACCCAGAGCAAGCGTCAGAGGCGATTTGGCCTTGTCATACACCGGTGAGCGCAGCACATCGCTGAGCCTGACAATATCGCGTTTCTCATTGGGAATTTCGATGCCAACCGTCGTCTTACCCGGAATGATCTCGACCACTCGCACACTGACCAGCGCCATAGAACGGGCCAGATCTTTAGCGAGATTGGCGATCTTGGAGACTTTTACGCCAGCAGCCGGCTGAATTTCAAACCGGGTGATGACTGGCCCTGGAGCCACTTCGGTCACTTCCGCTTCCACCCCAAAATCTTTGAGCTTGATTTCCAGTAACCGCGACATGGCCTCCAGCGCTTCTTCGCTGAAGCCGCCCACGCTGTCGTGTTCACTGGACTGCAACAGACTCAGCTCGGGCAGCGCTGTATTGGCATTGCTGCCCTCAAACAAAGGCTGTTGGCGCTCTTTCTCAACGCGTTCACTGGCTTTGGCCACACGCGGTTGCAGTGGTTTGATCTGAGGCGGTTTGCGCTTGGCCTGTTTTTGCATCTGTACTTCAAGATTGGCCTTACGCGACTCAATCACCTGTTGGCGCTGTGCGTCTTCTTCGTGACGGCGCTTACGGGCATGACGGCGATCACGTAACCGATCGAACAGCCCCAGCAGACGGCGCCCCAACGCTTCCATGACAGCCAGCCAGGAAACATTCATTGCCACAGTCAACGAAATAAACCAGAGCACAACCAGCAGCAACGTGGCTCCTGTTAAGCCCAGGCTGGGGAAAATTAATTCCGACAAATGGCGACCAAGCCACCCACCGGCACTGGCGTTCGATGCGGAAGCAATGTGGACCGTTGCCAACGTACAGCTGGTCGCCACAAACAGTACCCAGCCGAGGCTGCGCACTAAAATGAGTACTGGGTTCCAGTGCAGTCCCGCACGACGATCACGGAACGTTGCCCAGGCTCGATAAAAGAAGATGACCGGCAAGCCATAGGCTAAGCCACCCACCAGACTGAACAAGAGGGAGGAGATCCAGGCGCCGGCACGCCCGGCAAGGTTACGAATGCCTTCACCGGCACCGGAAAACGCCCAACCAGGATCGGACGGGTGGTAACTCATCAGCGCTATCAGCAGGTAGACACCGATAGCGAGTGACAATAATAGACTGCCCTCAAGTAAAAGACGCTGCTTGAGGTCGAGTACGCGGTCGTCGTCCCGCGCGCGTGCGGATTTCTGCGTCACCGATGTTCCTTTGCTTACCTTGACCGAGCATGGCCGGTCGCATTCTAACCAAGGACAGTGCCACCACGCATTGGCAAGCACCACCCACTGCCCCTAAGATACCACAGACACCGGGGCAACTTATTGATACATCAAGCATTTTTATGCCACAGATCGCCTGGCTGAACGCTGAACAGCCACCTGACTTTCCGCCGACCGAAACAGCCCTCAGTTCGCCTAGCGGCATTCTGGCAGCTGGAGGCTCACTTCGCCCCGATTGGCTGTTAACGGCCTATCAGCGAGGTATTTTTCCGTGGTTCAACGAGGGTGAACCGATTCTGTGGTGGTCACCTTCACCTCGCATGGTTCTGCTGCCCGGTACCATGCAACCGTCACGCAGTCTGCGCAAAGCTTTCCGCCGAGCCCCAATCCAATTGGCCGTCAACCGTAACTTTGCCGGGGTTATTCAAGCCTGCCGGGCGCCACGACCAGAACAAGCGGGCACCTGGATTACCGACGACATTGTCGACGCTTACTGTGAATTGCATCGCCTGGGCTGGGCGCACAGCATCGAAGTCTATCAAGACGAGGAACTGATTGGCGGCCTCTACGGTCTGGGTATTGAAAAGGTCTTCTTTGGGGAAAGCATGTTTTCTCGTCAACCCAATGCGTCCAAATACGCCTTTTTGGCGTTGAGTGACTGGGCTAAAGAATCTGAACTGCGCCTCATTGACTGCCAAGTCTACAATGATCATCTGGCCAGCTTAGGTGCAGTGGAAATTGATCGGCCGCTTTTTGAAGCGACGCTGCCGCAACAGTTGACGCCGATCACCACGCTCAGCTCGGCTCGATTGAATGATTTACTGATTCAGCGACTGGCCCACTCGACCAATCGCCAGGATACGCCATGAATAATGCGGATAACGATCAGGGCAACTCACCCGCTGACGAGCAGCAAACCATCAAGCTGTTTCGAACCGGTGAACACCAATGCAGCTATCTGCCGGATCAGCAGTCCCGAACGCTCTTTCTGGACCCGGAGCTGACGTTCAGCACCCCTTTGTACGAACAGCTGATGCACCTGGGCTTTCGTCGCTCCGGCCAACACCTCTATCGCCCCGACTGTGAAAACTGCGGTGCTTGTTTGCCATCCAGAGTGCGGGTTGATGCGTTTGACTGGAAACGCCGGTTTCGGCGCATCCTCAAACGCAATAACGATCTGACGCTAAGACGTTTACCCTGCCGTTTCAGTGAAGAGCACTACCAGCTCTATGAGCGTTATCTCAGCGAGCGCCATTCCGAAGGGGACATGTATCCGCCCACGCGCGACAGCTATCGGGATTTTCTGGTCAGCCGCCCCGATCTTGGGTTTATCTTGGAAGTTCGTCAGGGCGATCGCTTGTTGGCCGTCGCCTTCACCGATTTACTGGCAACCGGTTTATCGGCCACCTACACCTTCTTTGAGTGTGAAGACGATAAGCGCAGCCTCGGTACATTCGCCATCCTCAGCCAAATCCAGTTGTGTCGGGAACTGAACTTACCGTTTCTCTATCTGGGATACTGGGTTCCAGGGTCTGCACAAATGCAATATAAGGCCGACTTCAGACCGTTAGATATTCTGATCAATCGCCAATGGCGCACACTGAACGACCAACTGATTGAAACGCTGCCACTTACTCACCCCTCTTAACTGACTGATTTCGGCCCGATTTTTTTGATCATTGGCGCATTTTCAGGCAGAATGCCCGCCGGTTTGAACTTTCTAAAACGGGGCTGCGCGCCATCCCGCCCTGTTGCAACCCTCAGAGGACTGCAAAAAAATCTATGGCAAAAGAAGACGTCATTGAAATGGAAGGCGAGATTCTCGATACCCTTCCCAACACCATGTTTCGCGTTAAGCTGGAAAACGGCCATGTCATCACGGCCCATATCTCCGGCAAAATGCGCAAGAATTACATCCGCATTCTGACGGGCGACAAGGTCAAAGTGGAGTTGACTCCCTACGATCTGACCAAAGGTCGCATCGTCTATCGCGCCCGTTAAGCGCTCGCTTTAACACTGCATAAAAAAAGCACCCCAGGGGGTGCTTTTTTGTTATGGCCACTGTTTAACGTGGCCCCATAGCGATTGAGTGGATCACGCGGTAGCCACTTCTTCCTCTTCCACATCCAGAGCCAGCTCATCGTCACGTACCCGCAATTTGACGGTACCGCCTTTGGTGAGTGGTCCGAACAGGATCAGATCGGCCAACGGACGCTTCACCTTATCTTGGATCAGACGGTTCATCGGACGAGCGCCCATGTTACGGTCGTAGCCTTTCTCAGCCAGCCACTCACGCGCATGGTCATCAACATCCAGCATGACACCTTTGTCATCCAACTGGGCCTGCAGTTCGGTCAGGAACTTATCGACGATGTTGACGACAACTTCCATCGGCAAGGCACCAAACTGAACAATGCCATCCAGACGGTTACGGAATTCCGGCGTAAAGCTGCGCCGCAACACTTCCATACCATCGGTGCTGTTGTCTTGAGTGGTAAAGCCAACCGTCCGTTTATTGAGCATCTCCGCGCCGGCATTACTGGTCATAATCAGAATGACGTTGCGGAAATCCGCTTTGCGGCCGTTGTTGTCCGTCAGCGTGCCGTGATCCATTACCTGCAACAACAGGTTGAAGACATCCGGGTGTGCTTTCTCGATTTCGTCGAGCAGCAATACCGAATGTGGATGTTTAGTCACGCCATCGGTCAGCAAACCACCTTGATCAAAACCGACGTAGCCCGGAGGCGCACCAATAAGGCGTGATGCGGTGTGACGCTCCATGTACTCAGACATATCAAAACGCAGCAGCGGGATGCCCAGTGACTCGGACAACTGCTTGCTGACTTCGGTTTTACCCACACCGGTCGGACCGGCGAAGAGGAAAGAACCAATCGGCTTGTCTGTCGGTTTGAGGCCCGCACGAGCCAGTTTGATCGCGGATGCCAATTGCTCGATCGCGTTTTCTTGTCCGAAGACGGTCATCTTCAGGTTGCGCTCAAGGCTTTCCAGCACTTCTTTGTCGTTACGGCTGACGCTTTTCTCGGGAATGCGCGCAATGGACGCAATCACTTTCTCAACATCAGGTACACCAATCGACTTCTTGCGACGACTGGTTGGCAGTAGTCGCTGTGCGGCACCGGCTTCATCAATAACGTCAATGGCCTTGTCTGGCAGATGACGATCGGTGATGTAACGAGCCGATAATTCAGCCGCTGCTTTCAAGGCTTTATCGGTGTATTTGAGATGATGATGCTCCTCAAAGCGCGACTTCAGGCCCTTCAGAATGCGATAGGTTTCGTCCACCGACGGCTCGGTGACATCAATTTTCTGGAAGCGGCGGGTTAAGGCGCTGTCCTTCTCGAAAATGCCACGGAATTCCTGGAAGGTGGTCGAGCCCATGCAACGCAGTTCACCAGAGCTGAGCATTGGCTTCAGCAGATTGGACGCATCCATAACGCCGCCTGAAGCGGCACCGGCACCGATGATGGTGTGAATCTCATCGATAAAGAGGATGGCTTTTTCTTTCTTTTTTAGCTCTGCCAGCAAGGCTTTCAGGCGTTTTTCAAAGTCACCGCGATATTTCGTACCGGCTAACAGCGCCCCCAAATCGAGTGAGAAAACCTGGGCATTTTGAACGATGTCGGGAACATCACCGTCGACGATGCGCTTGGCGAGGCCTTCGGCAATCGCGGTTTTACCCACGCCGGTCTCACCAACCAGCAGCGGGTTATTCTTACGGCGACGCGACAGAATCTGGATGACCCGTTCAACTTCGTGCTCACGCCCCACGAGCGGATCAATACGTCCACGACGAGCCTGGTCGTTTAGGTTGGCCGCAAAGCTTTCCAAAGCGCTGCCCTGAACGCCATCAGCACCGCCCTCTTCCTGCTGGTCACTGAAGTCTTCATTGGGTTGTGCATTTTCGCTTTGCACCTTAGAGATGCCGTGAGCAATGAAATTCACCACATCGATACGAGAGATGCTTTGTTGCTTCAGGAAGAAAACTGCCTGGCTCTCCTGTTCGGAGAAAATGGCCACCAAGACGTTGGCACCGGTGACTTCTTTTTTACCCGACGACTGCACATGAAAGACGGCACGTTGAAGCACACGCTGAAAACCAAGCGTCGGCTGGGTCTCGCGCTCGTCGTCCTCTTTAGGAATCAAAGGCGTGGTGGAATCAATAAATTCGGTCAGGTCGCGCCGCAACTGTGAAATATCAGCGGCGCAGGCATTGAGCACCTCAGCGGCGGCATTATTATCGAGCAACGCCAACAGCAAATGCTCGACCGTCATAAATTCGTGGCGCTTGGACCGGGCTTCTTTAAACGCATTGTTCAGCGTTAGCTCGAGATCTTTACTTAACATATCAGCAGACCCTCTCGCAGATCATTCGTCATCGACTTCTTCGACCTCACACACCAGGGGGTGCTCATTATCCCTGGAGTACTGGTTGACCATGGCCGCCTTGGTCTCGGCAATGTCCTTAGTATAGACACCGCACACGCCTTTTCCTTGTGTATGCACCGTTAACATAACCTGAGTTGCTTTTTCCCGGGACATATAGAAGAACGACTCCAGGATGTGTATGACGAACTCCATGGGGGTGTAGTCGTCATTCAGCAAGACAACTCGATACAGCGGCGGTTGCTTGAGCTCCGGCTTGCTGGTTTCAAGTGCAACGCCGTGGTCATCATCCTGGTGCGGATCTTCCGGTCCCAGACGGGTTAACAGCATCTTTCGGGCCAATACAGGGGTGTGTGAATCGTTGATGCCTCGATACCTCAACTTCATATCAGACTGCCCGTTATCAGTGAATGCATAGCGGATGAATTTACGATCGGCGACACCTGACGACCTAGTTTTTGGTCGTTCTTTAAACAACCCATTGAACTGTGGTTGAACCCTGACTGGGCCCTGATACCGCCGATCTAAGCAGAATGTCTAATGTGCGTCCGATCATAAGCTCCTTCAATGGGGGTTGACTTCATTGAATCAACAGCCAACCATTAGCCCGACGCCGAATCGTTTATTTTGTGATCAGCACGTTCGTGACTTTGGTTTTTTGCACACTGGGGTTTGTGAACACACTGGATCAGGCTGTACCAGAGATCATAAAACGACGGTTTTCGCCGCTGAACGTTAGCGAGTTCGTCACCAGACGCCTCAAAAGCCCCTTTCCCGGCTATAAGCTAACGCATCAGCGACACGACGTCAGCGTCGGAAGTCACTTGACTACCACAGTGACCTCCAGGCTCAGTCTAACGTGGTTGTAAGGAGTCCGTTATGCCGGTAGGGAAAGTAAAATGGTTCAACAACGCCAAGGGGTTCGGGTTTGTCGTCTGTGACGAACACGAAGAAGACCTCTTCGCCCATTACTCCTCCATCCAGATGGAAGGCTATAAAACGCTGAAAGCTGGCCAGGCCGTTGAGTTTGATACGGTTAAAGCTGAGCGAGGCATTCATGCCGTGAACATTCGTGTGCTGCCAGAAATGGCGGGTACTGAACGTTCAACATCTAACCGGAACGAAGCGAAGGAGCGCTCAACCAGTACCAGCGATCAAACATAAAAAAATAATGATAAGCCCCATCTCACTGCACATGCTGCAGTCCGCCTGAGATATCCAGGCTAACGCAAAAAGCCCTCCCAATTACTGGTGAGGGCTTTTTTGTGGGTGCAAAAAGCAAAAAACCGCGCCGAAGCGCGGTTTTTCAGAACACCCAATTAATTAGGCGCGCATGTCATCGATGATGGCGTTCAACGTCGCGCTGGGGCGCATCGCCTTAGCAGCCAGATCACCATCGAAACGATAGTAACCACCGATCTCAACGCTGTCACCTTGCACATCCGCCAACTCTTTAACGATCGCAGCTTCGTTCTCAGCCATCGCCTTATAGACAGACTGAAAGCTTGCCTTAAGATCCGCATCTTCATCCTGACTCGCCAGAGCTTCCGCCCAATACAAAGCCAGGTAGAAGTGTGAACCGCGGTTATCAATACCACCTAAACGACGCGTCGGAGATTTGTTTTCTACCAAGAATTTGGCGGTTGCGGTATCCAGTGTCTTACCCAATACGGAGGCTTTGGGCAAACCTGCAACCGAAGACAAATGCTCCAGTGAAGCCGCCAACGCCAGGAATTCACCCAGTGAGTCCCAACGCAGGTAGTTTTCAGACAGCAACTGTTCAACGTGTTTAGGCGCTGAGCCACCGGCACCGGTTTCAAACAAACCCCCGCCATTCATCAACGGCACCACAGACAACATTTTCGCTGAGGTTCCCAGCTCCAGGATTGGGAAAAGGTCAGTCAGGTAGTCGCGTAACACATTACCGGTGACGGAAATGGTGTTTTCGCCTTTCTTAACCCGATTCAAAGTGAAGCGCGTGGCTTCTTCCGGCGACATGATGCGAATATCCAGACCGTCGGTATCAAACTCTGGCAGATAGGCGTGCACTTTCTTGATCAATTCAGCATCGTGTGCACGCTCTGGGCTCAGCCAGAAAATAGCAGGCCAGCCAGTGGCACGAGCGCGACTGACAGCCAGTTTTACCCAGTCTTTGATCGGTGCGTCTTTCGCCTGACACATGCGCCAGATATCACCGGCTTCGACCTGGTGTGACATTAGGACGTTGCCATCCACATCAACGACACGCATGACACCGTCGGTCGGCACTTCGAACGTCTTATCGTGCGAACCATATTCTTCGGCTTTTTGCGCCATCAGGCCTACGTTGGGCACAGTGCCCATCGTCCGGGGATCGAAAGCACCATTTTTCTTACAGAAATCAATGGTTTCCTGATAAACGCCGGCGTAGCAACGGTCCGGAATCATGGCTACTGTGTCATGCAAGGCATTATCCGGGCCCCACATCTGACCAGAAGAACGGATCATGGCTGGCATGGAAGCATCGATGATAACGTCGTTCGGCACGTGCAGGTTGGTGATGCCTTTGTCTGAGTTCACCATCGCCAGTTCAGGGCGCTGCTCAAAGGCTGCTTTGATATCGGCTTCAATGGTTGCGCGTTCATCAGCGGGCAACTCGGCAATCTTGGTCAGGACATCATTAAAACCGTTTTTGACGTTCACACCGAGTTTCTCGAACGTGGCCGCATGCTTTTCAAAAACGTCTTTGAAGAAAACAGTCACAGCGTGACCAAACATGATGGGATCGGACACTTTCATCATGGTTGCCTTCAGGTGCAATGACAGCAGCACACCCTCTTCTTTGGCTTCCTGAGTCGCTTTTTCATAGAAAGCACGTAACTTAGCAACACTCATGCAAGATGAATCGATGACCTCACCACTGAGCAGTTTCAGTGATTTCAACACCTGAACATCACCGCCTGACTCCAGTTCAATACGAACATCCGTGGCTTTATCCATCGTGACCGACTGTTCGCTGCTGAAGAAGTCGCCATCGTCCATATGAGCAACGCGGCTCTTGGATGATGATGACCAGTCACCCATAGAGTGCGGATTAGCACGGGCATAGGCTTTGACAGATTCCGGTGCACGGCGATCTGAGTTGCCTTCACGCAGAACCGGGTTAACGGCGCTGCCTTTAACGCGGTCATAACGCGCCTGGATGTCTTTTTCTTCGTCGTTTGACGGATTAACCGGGTAATCGGGTAATGCGTAGCCTTTGGCCTGCAGTTCTTTAATGGCGGCGGCAAGCTGGGGGAAAGAGGCGCTGATGTTTGGCAGCTTAATAATGTTGGCTTCCGGGGTCTTCGCCAGCTCACCCAAATAGGCCAGATCGTCAGATTGACGCTGTTCTTCGGTCAGATAGTCAGGGAACTGAGACAGAATTCGACCGGCCAGAGAGATGTCACGGACTTCGAATTCAACGCCAGACTGAGCCGCGAATGCCCGGATAATTGGGAGCAAGGAATAAGTTGCCAACGCTGGGGCTTCGTCGGTCTCGGTATAGACAATGGTGGGATTCTTGGTAGCCATTCTTACTCCTGTAAAGGGTTTTGCTGAGGCGATAGCGCGAAAATTGCCTAAGAGCTATGCAGATGCCGAATACTCAGGAAACGTGCAATTTTCGGTGATGATTCAATAACAAGGCGGCTTCAGTGTAGATACACTCGTGCAAAACACGATGGTTATATTGTGTCCAGCAGCGACCAGAGCCTCGCGTCGGGCGCATAATTTGTGGTTTTTCGTCAAAAATTGCAAGCTAGACCATTGGCCCACAGCCCGCAAACTCACGTATAGACCCGTTATGAGCACTGTTGTTCTCTTGAACAAACCGTTCCAAGTCTTGTGCCAGTTCACCGATACCGAGGGTCGCGAAACCCTGGCGGACCATGTTCCCATCCCTGATATCTATGCCGCCGGTCGACTGGACTATGACTCCGAAGGCCTGCTGTTGCTGACTGACGACGGCGGGCTCATTCACAGCCTGGCGAACCCGCGCTTTAAAGTACCGAAGGTGTATTACGCACAGGTTGAAGGAAAGCCCAGCGAGTCCGATCTGGAAAAACTGCGTCAGGGGATCACGTTGAAAGACGGCCCTACCCGACCAGCAAAAGTCGATTGTGTGGACGAGCCGTCCTGGCTGTGGCCCCGTCAGCCTCCCATTCGGGAGCGCAAGGCTATCCCAACACAGTGGTTACGCATCACCTTGACCGAAGGACGCAATCGTCAGGTTCGCCGCATGACGGCAGCCATTGGCTTCCCTACCCTACGATTGATTCGCTGGTCGCTAGGCGGGTTGTCTTTGGATGACTTGCTGCCTGGGCAATATCGCTCCCTAGCTATGAAAAGCTTAATTGATAACGGTATAAATATTCAGGCCAAAAAAAAGCAGCGCCGAAATGGGGCTGCTTCTCGTGGTCAGAACGCAAAACCGATCAAACGATCGGATTCACGTCCTGCTCATAATCGACCTGGTCGTAACCGAAGCCGAAAAGCTTAAAGAACTCTTTTTGGTATTCCGCGAAATCGGTCAACTGGTCAACATTGGTGCTGTCGACCTGCTTCCAGATCGCCTCCACTTCCGCTTGAACCTCTGGCTCAAGCTCTTTCAGGTCCATACGGATGCGACCTTCCTCATCCAATGTCAGACCGTCGCCGCTGTAGAGTTGATCGCTCAGCAAGCCATGAACTTGCTCGATGCAGCCTTCGTTCGTTCCCCGCTCTTTCATCACACGGATCAGAATCGAAAGATAGAGCGGCATGACCGGAATGGCAGAACTGCTTTGAGTGACTACGGCTTTAAGAACCGAAACATGGGCGCTGCCATTCAATTCCGCTTTCAGTTTGTTTTGGATAACGCCACAGGCACGATCAACATCCTGCTTGGCGCGACCGATGGTGGCGCCGCCGTAAATGGGCCAGGTCAGATCTTTGCCGATATAGCTGTAAGCCGTGGTTTGTACACCTTCAGCCAGAACACCAGCCGCGGCGAGTTGATCAATCCAACGCTCCCAGTCTTCACCACCCATCACTTTAATGGTATTGGCAATCTCTTCATCCGTTGCCGGATCTAAGGTGAAATCGGAAACCGCCTTGGTATCTGTATTCAGACTTTTGCGGGTTACCGGCTCGCCAATTGCTTTCAAAGAAGAGGAGTAAGTGACTCCGGTTTCCGGGTCGGTACGACGCGGCGAACCCAAGCTGTAGACAACCAGGTCGACCTTTCCGCCCATTTCGTTTTTGATGACGTCGATGGCCTGAGCCTTCGCTTCATCGGAAAACGCATCAGCGTTCAGTGACTTGGCAAACACGCCTTCAGCCGCCGCCGCGGCTTCAAATGCCTTGGTGTTGTACCAACCCGCAGAAGCTGGACGTTTCTCTGATGGTTCTTTCTCAAACATCACACCCAGCGTATTGGCGCTGTAACCGAAGGCAGCAGAAATCCGAGACGCCAGGCCATAACCGTTAGAGCAACCAATGACCAAAACGTTTTTGGGCCCCGACCCATTTGGCTTATGAGCTTTGACGTAGTCGATCTGCTCCTGAACGTGCACCTTGCACCCTTCCGGATGGGCGGTTGTACAGATAAAACCACGGACCTTGGGTTTGATAATCATGCCTAGAGTTCCTTGATATGGTGTATTGCTTAATAGGCCTGACCGCACGAACAGGCCGAATGATTCGAACTTTAGCGTCATTTTACTGCCAGGCGTAGCACTAGGCGTCGCCAGCAACGCAAAAGACTTGTGAGCATCACGAACAGAGCTGGGTTTCCAGCTTGACCCGAACAGCCAGGGGTTTAAGCTCTGCGCCCCTCGAGGAGAAGTGAATGAATGCCAGCGATTATCCCCATCTGACGGCCTCCGTGTTGATAGCAGACCAAAACACCATTTTGATGGTTAACGAGATAGATAACGGTATAAATGTCTGGAATCAACCCGCTGGACACGTTGAGGTCGGTGAAGACATTCAAGCCGCGGCGGTTCGGGAAACCCTGGAGGAAAGTCGTTATCAGGTCCAGCTGACTCATCTGCTGGGCATATACCAGAACATCCATGCTGCCACCGGGGTTCACTATTTACGGGCATGCTTTATCGCAGAAGCGGTTTCACTGGTTGAAAACGCGCAACTGGATGCCGATATACTGCAAGCCGCCTGGTTACCCTTGGACGAGCTATTAGCCGGAAAATATCCACTGCGTAGCCCCATCGTCCATCAGTGTTTGTTGGATTATCAAGCCGGCCAGCGTTTTCCGCTGAATTGTATTCAACCTTTGCAGCCACCTCTTCAGTCTCAGGAGCGTTAATCGTCATGTCCAACCCAGCCAACACCAAGGTCATCGTCGGCATGTCCGGCGGTGTCGACTCGTCGGTGACCGCCGCCTTGTTGCTGGAAGCGGGCTATCAGGTCGAAGGCCTGTTTATGAAGAACTGGGATGAAGACGATGGCACTGAATACTGCACCGCCAAAGAAGATTTAGCGGACGCTCAAGCGGTCAGCGACCGACTGGGCGTCAAACTGCACAAAGCCAATTTCGCCGCTGAATACTGGGACAACGTCTTCGAACATTTCCTTGAAGAGTACAAGGCAGGACGCACCCCCAACCCGGACATCCTCTGCAATCGGGAAATCAAGTTCAAAGCCTTCCTTGAGTACGCCTTAACCTTAGGGGCTGACCGCATTGCCACGGGCCACTATGCACGTACGCGTCTAGGTCCGAACGGTGCAGAACTGTTGCGCGGACTGGATAACAACAAAGACCAGTCTTATTTCCTGCATGCCGTTGGCCACGAACAGTTCGAGAAAACGTTGTTTCCTGTGGGCGAACTGGAAAAGCCTGAAGTCCGCCGGATTGCAGAAAAGTACCAACTGGCCACGGCACGCAAAAAAGACAGCACCGGTATTTGCTTCATCGGTGAGCGTCGCTTCAGCGATTTTCTCAAGCAATACATTCCGGCCCAACCCGGCGTCATAGAAACGCTTGACGGTGAAGTGATTGGTGAGCATCAGGGCTTAATGTATTACACCATCGGTCAACGCCAAGGCCTGGGTATTGGTGGTACGCGTAATCATGGTGAAGCGCCTTGGTTTGTCGCCGCCAAGAATCTTGAGCGCAATGTGCTGACGGTTGTTCAAGGCACCGATCACCCTGCTCTGTTCACCGACCGTATGACACTGAGCCATATCCATTGGGTCAGCGGAAGCGCACCTACAATGCCAACACAACTGACGTGCAAGCATCGTTACCGCCAGCCTGATCAAGATTGCACTGTCACAGCGGATGGTGATGGCTACCGCGTTGTCTTTGATCAGCCTCAGCGCGCCATTACACCCGGACAGTCAGCAGTATTCTACGATGGCGAAGTTTGCTTAGGTGGCGGCGTTATTGAACAAACCTGGCTGGCGGATGCTTGAATTCGGCCAACCGACCGTCACTCATCCTCTCTACAATCGAACGTTAACTGACAGAATGGCTGTTAAGGATTATGGATGTCGCAGACTGAACATCAGGTAATGGCGCTGGCGGGTGTTTTCCAGGCCGCCATTTTAGTCGAGCAACTGGCCCGACAAGGCCAGATAGACCGAGAAGAACTCGCACGCAGTGTCCGTTCGGTGCTCAACCTGAACCCTGCCAGTGTGGAAGATATCTACGAGGGTAGCGGTGGTGTTCGCATCGGATTGCAGGGCGTTCGCGATGTGCTGTCACGTCGTGGCACCGGCATCTCTACTGAAGTCATGCGCTACGCCATGGGCATTCTGCACGCTCAACGAAAACTCTCTCGTCGCAGTGACTTGATGGATACCCTGGGCAAGTCACTGGAACGCGCTGTGGAACAGTATCAGTATTTTGATGACCCTCTGCACGATTCCGTCATTGGTGCGGCGGCGCATTGCTATCAGGAAAGCGTCAGTAAGCTGAGCTTTCGCATCCGAGTGATGGGCAACCCTACCTATCTTCAGAATCCGCGCACGGCCGATCAGGTCCGCGCACTGCTTCTTTTTGGTATCCGCAGTGCACACCTCTGGCACCAACAAGGCGGTCGGCGCTGGCATATTCTGTTCAAACGCAACGCCCTCTACCGCAATGCCCAGCAAATGCTGATGCGCAATACCCACTGAGCCCGCCTTGGCGCTGCGGGCTTCAGGCCGCTATAATCGCCAGCCTTTTCGACCACCACCGACCGGATGCCCGCCTGCTATGGAACTGACCGCCCTTACCGCTATATCTCCCATCGACGGCCGCTATGGCAGCAAGACCGAAGCGTTGCGCCAACATTTCAGTGAATTTGGTCTGATACACGCACGGGTTCGGGTAGAAGTGCGGTGGTTGCAGCAACTGGCCGCACATCCACAGATCGAAGAACTACCCGCTTTCAGCGATGCCACTCAGGCATTTCTGAACCGATTAGTGGATGACTTTTCGGTGGCCGACGCCGAGGCGATTAAAGCCATCGAACGCACCACCAACCACGACGTCAAAGCGGTTGAGTATTTCCTCAAGGATAAAATGTCGGGCCACGAGGAACTGGCACAGGCCAGCGAATTCGTCCACTTCGCTTGCACCTCAGAAGACATCAACAACCTGTCACACGCTCTGATGCTGAACAGTGGCGTCAACGACGTATTGGTTCCGGCAATGACCGAAGTGGCTGAGCAAATCACCAAGCTGGCTCATCAACACGCCGATTTACCAATGCTCAGCCGGACTCATGGACAAACCGCCTCCCCGACCACTCTGGGCAAAGAGATGGCCAACGTGGCCTATCGCCTGCAACGCCAATTGAAAACGCTTGGCCAGATCGAATACCTGGGCAAGATCAACGGCGCAGTGGGTAACTATAACGCTCACCTGGCGACCTACCCTGACATTGACTGGGAAGCCAACGCACGGAACTTTATTGAAGGCCTGGGTCTCAATTGGAACCCCTATACCACTCAGATTGAGCCGCATGACTACATCGCTGAGTTGTTCGATACCATCAGTCGTTTCAATACCATCCTGATCGACTTCGATCGCGATATCTGGAGCTACATCTCGCTGGGTTACTTCAAACAGAAAACCATCGCTGGCGAAGTAGGCAGCTCAACCATGCCTCACAAGGTGAATCCGATCGATTTCGAGAACTCTGAAGGCAACCTTGGTATTGCCAATGCGGTTCTCGGTCACCTGGGCGCCAAACTGCCCATCTCTCGCTGGCAGCGGGATTTGACCGACTCGACCGTGCTGCGCTCCATGGGGGTCGGCCTGGCACACAGTTTGATCGCCTACCAGGCCAGCTTGAAAGGCATCAGTAAGCTCGAAGCCAACCCCGATCGCCTCGCCGCCGATCTGAATCTGGCCTGGGAAGTGCTCGCCGAAGCCATACAAACGGTCATGCGCCGCTACGGTATCGAAGAGCCTTACGAGAAACTCAAAGCCTTCACTCGTGGTAAAGCCATCACCGAAACCATGATGCAAGATTTCGTCACTCAACTGGATTTGCCCAAAGACGCACAGCAGGCCTTGCTGGCACTGACCCCAGCCGCTTATGTGGGTAATGCCAGCGACCAGGCTAAGCGTCTCTGATTAACCGCCGTCAGGTCGTTTAGCCAAACGTTTAATCGCCGTTTCAGGAGTCCGATTATGAAAGTCCTGGGAGGCCTGTCGGCCCAATCCTTCCTCAGCCAATATTGGCAAAAAGCGCCGTTATTGGTCCGCTCTGCATTGCCAGATTTAAGTGATTTAATTGAAGGCGATGACTTAGCAGGACTGGCGACGGAAGAAGCCGTTGAGTCGCGCCTGGTTACGGCCAATGACTGGCGTCTGCGGCACGGCCCGTTCTATGAAGACGACTTCGCAGCTCTGCCCGAAAAAGACTGGACCTTGCTCGTCCAAGCCGTCGATCACTGGGTACCCGATATCGCAGCCCTGTTCGATCACTTTCGCTTTATTCCCAGTTGGCGACTGGACGACATCATGCTCTCCTACTCCGTTCCCGGAGGAGGCGTCGGCCCCCATTTCGATCATTATGACGTTTTTCTGATTCAGCTCAGCGGCCAACGCGAATGGCGCATTGGTCAAAGCTGCACGGAAGCCGATGACTGCCGTGACGACACCGAACTGAACATATTGGCGCAATTCGAAGAACAGGAGCGCTGGGTATTAGAGCCGGGTGACATGCTCTATGTACCACCCGGCGTTGCTCATTGGGGGACCGCAATCAGCGAGGGCATTACCTGTTCAATCGGTTTCCGCGCGCCGGCTCGGGCAGAGGTCTGGAATGAGTTTGCTCACTTTATGGCCGAACAGGACAGCGATTTTCAACGCTACGCCGACCCAGACCTGGAGCCCCGGACGAACCCACACCGGGTGAGTGAAGCCGACATCGATCGTGTGCAACGCTTGTTAGCGCAGCTGACATCCGACCGAGAAGCCATCGCCGAATGGTTTGGCCGTTATATGACCGAGCCAAAATACGGCGAAACCAGCACGGATGAGCCCGCCTTTACTCAAACCGAAATTCAGCAACAGTTGCTACAACAACCGCTGCTGCGCAATCGTGCCGGCCGGCTGGCTTATGTTCCAGGCCAGTTATTTATTCAAGGGCACGCCTTTGCGACGGAACTGAACGAAGATCAACTATTATGGTTGTGTGACCGTTCGGAACTCAAATCCACCGACATCCAGCAAAGGCTAAACGGTCTGTCCGCGGAACTGCTGACTGAATTGGTGCAAAGAGACGTCTTCTATTTCGCAGACGCTGAAGAGGATTGGCTGTAGCGATTCGTTGAACTAACACGATGATTCAACAGGCCGCGCTCATCATCTGGGTCATCACCGAAGATGATGAGTGCGGTGATTAATGCAGAGTGGCGTCCTCTGCTTCCATCTCCAGCTCTTCGTCTTCATCAAGACTTTCAATATCCGTTGCAACCTGAACACCGGCGCTGATCATGGCTCTGGCAACATCCAGGCGCTGGTCTTGCAGTCGGTCTTTCGCTTCATCGGAAAAGCGGATGGTCAGTAGCGGTTCATCTTCGGAATCGACCTTGCGCAAGGCAATATCGCCATTTCCCAGCTCTATGATTTCCCAGTACATATTGGCCTTTTAGTTGGGTACATGGACAACAACTCAGCTGTAGTCGCCAAGTTCACGTATGCGATCGACCCATTGTTGCAGGTCAGTCATCCAGTTGCGGTAATGATTTGTAGTGCTCTGGTCGTCGCTCAGGACCAGCTCAATGCGGTCATGAGATTCTGATTTAACGGCAGACTGCCCCACCCGCCCGGCCCAGTGTTCGCCGGCTTGATGCAGACGTGTCAGCCAATGCTCCGGCTGCGTTAACGCCTCTTGCGTCGTGCGATACTCCCAGGCATCCGGTTGCTGCTCACCAAATTGTCGCAGCAGGTCATACAAGGGTCGATCGGGTGATAACGCCAGGCCGTAAGCCTCAGCGGCTTCCGCCAAGGCCGACCGAACGGCGCGGTGCATAAACGCCATGGCCGCGTCTTCACTGGCGTCGATCAACGCAGGCGCATCAGCCACCTCCGCCTGATCCAGCATTAAACGCGCTTGATACAGCAGCTGATTGGTTTGGGCCCGGCGGTTCATCGTTTTAGTAGTTCATTCGAAAACCAAGGTGCAGCGCATTATCGACTTTCACATTGCTGCTGCCCCGGTAGGAAGAGACGTCATGCCAACCGACCAGTACGCGAGCTTGCGGCAACACTTTATAGGTCAGTCGGGCCTGAACATCCTGAAACCCATCCAGACTGTTAAACGCCAGAATTTGTGGTGAGTAATACAGGCTGCCTTCTGCGCCCAAACCGTTCATAAAGTCGGGATTCCAACGCAAGAATCCACCGACGGCAATCGCACCACCGGCATCCGCGCGATCTTCAAAAAAGTAACCTTTAAAGCCAATCCCGCCGATCAACTCGCGATTTTGCAAAGTGGCATCAACCGCATTGAAGCCCGCACTGAACGCAAAGGTGCTGTCACTGCTGCTGTAACGTTCGCTGTAGAGCACGCCCGTAGTGATGTGAGCCGATGTTCCGGAACGAACCGCTTCGTGTTCAAGGCGCACAGAGGTGTCAGACAATGAAAAATCGATCGCACCACCGGCTTGAACAGCCAACGGAAAAACAGCGGCAATGAACAACAGCCAACCGGTTTTGACAGACATGCAGGAACTCCAGAATAAATTTGGCAAAATTGTACTGAATTACCGGCCCAGCGGCATCATCCGACAGTCACCTCTGTGAAAAGTGACACGCCGAATGATGCTTTTGGAGACACTAAGGGCCTCTGAAGCGACGCTTAACCCGCCAGGTCCAGTAACAGTTTGTTTAATCGCGTCACGAAGGCCGCTGAATCCTTAGGATGAGAGCCTTCGGCCAGACGTGCCTGCTCTAACAGAATATTGGCCAGATCGGCAAATCGCTCATCGCTGGCCTCAGCTTCCAGACGACGCACCAGGGGATGCTCCGGGTTCAGCTCGAAAATCGGCTTGGTTTCCGGGACCGGCTGACCGGCAGCTTCCATGATGCGACGCATCTGCGCGCCCATGTCGTTATCACCGACCACAATGCAGGCTGGTGATTCAACCAGACGGTGAGTCATACGCACTGATTCAACGTCCGCTTCCAGCAGCGTTTGCAAACGCTCCAGCAACGGCTTGTGCTCATCGTTGGCTTTCTGCTGTGCTTCCTTCTCTTCTTCGGTTTCAACGCCAGACAGATCCAGACCGCCGCGGGCCACATCGACCAGTTGCTTACCATCGAATTCTTGCAGGTAACCCATCAGCCATTCATCGATGCGATCACTCATCAGCAATACCTCGATGCCCTTCTTACGGAAGACTTCCAGGTGCGGGCTGTTCTTTGCGGTTTGATGGCTATCGGCGGCCACGTAATAGATTTTGTCCTGGCCTTCCTGCATCCGCGACACATAGTCGTCCAGAGACTGATCCTGTTTCGCCTCACCGGTATGGGTGGTGGCAAAACGCAGCAGCTTAGCGATCTTCTCGTTGTTGGAGGAGTCTTCGGCCGGACCTTCTTTAAGCACCTGACCAAACTCATCCCAAAACGCCTGGTATTTTTCAGCGTCTTTCTTGGCAAGCTTGGTCAGCATATCGAGCACGCGCTTGGTCAGTGCCGCACGCATGGCATCGATCGCCTCGTTGCTCTGCAGAATTTCGCGGCTGACGTTTAATGGCAGATCGTTGGAGTCGACGATGCCTTTAACGAAGCGCAGATACATGGGCAGAAACTGCTCGACGTCGTCCATGATAAAGACGCGCTGCACGTACAGTTTCAGGCCGCGTACACGTTCGCGATTCCACAGATCAAAAGGCGCTTTGGCCGGCACGTACAGCAAGCTGGTGTATTCCATCTTGCCTTCGACCTTGTTGTGGCTCCAGGTCAATGCGTCGCCATAATCGTGGGAGATGTGCTTGTAAAGCTCCTGATATTCTTCGTCTTTGATCTCACTTTGAGAGCGTGTCCAGAGCGCTGTGGCGCTGTTGACGGTTTCCCATTCTTCGACCGCTGGCTGATCGTCACCTTCCACCTCTTTGAGCATCTGCACCGGAATGGAGATGTGGTCAGAATACTTGCGAATCAGGCTGCGCAAACGCCAGCCATCGGCAAAATCGGCGCTGTCAGATTTCAGATGCAGAACAATACGGGTACCGCGCTGAGGCAGCTCCACGTCAGCCAGCGTGAATTCACCATCACCGGCACTGCTCCAATGAACACCGTCACCCGTGGGTAAATCAGCTCGGCGAGTAAACACATCCACTTTATCGGCGACAATAAACGCCGAATAAAAACCGACACCAAACTGACCAATCAATTGGCTATCTTTGCGTTCGTCGCCTGTCAGGTTCTGCAGGAACTCTGCGGTACCGGATTTGGCAATGGTGCCCAGGTTGGCCACCACGTCATCGCGGCTCATACCAATGCCGTTATCGGCCAGGGTCAGCGTTTTGGCATCCGCGTCGAATTCGATACGGATTTTCAGATCGCTGTCGTCAGCCATCAGGCTGTCGTCTTTCAAGGCCCGGAAACGCAGCTTATCGGCGGCATCGGAGGCATTGGAGATCAACTCGCGCAGGAAGATTTCCTTGTTCGAGTACAACGAGTGAATCATCAGTTGCAGCAGCTGTTTGACTTCCGTCTGAAAGCTGTGTGTTTCGTGATGGGTTTCAGGCATAGAGCACCTCAAATCAATAACTTAGCGATGGACACAATTTATGGGTGAGCGTTCTCATTTCAAGCACTGCACATCGCTTCCTTCCATTTCTTGCCTCAGGCAAACTGATCAACGTCGTCATTCTGACGCATCTCAGCACAAGGAATCCCTGCCATGAGTTCTTCGGACGAGTCCCTCAGTCCTGCTCAAACCGTACGCAAGCGCGAAATTGTCGGCTGGGCGATGTATGACTTTGCCAATTCCAGTTACACCACTGTGGTGGTGTCGTTTATCTATTCCGCATTTTTCGTTGCCTACATCGTGCCACCTGAGTTGGCGCATTTAAAAAACACCTTTTGGGCGGCCAGCGTCGCCATCTCGACCGGTCTGGCAATCTTGCTGGCGCCCATTGTCGGTGTACTGTGTGATTACAGCGGCCATAAAAAGCGTTATCTGGCTTGGTGTACCTGGGTATCCGTATTGGCGACCGGCGGGCTGTTTTTTGTCGACCCGGGCAACATTGCGTTAGGCATGGCGTTTCTGATCTGCTCTAACACCGCCTGGATGCTGTCTGAGAGCTTTATTGCCAGCTTCCTGACCGAGCTTGCCAACCGCGACAACATGGGCCGTATATCGGGTTTCGGCTGGGGCATCGGTTACATCGGCGGTCTGCTGAGCCTGATGATGATTATCGGCATCGTCACCACCCGTGCCGAAGATGACCTGGCGCTCTACATCAACCAAACCCAACTGGCGATGGTGGCTATCGCTGTGTTTTATGGTTTGGGCGCCCTGCCCACTTTCCTGTTCGTCAAAGAAAGAGCCATTCCACGACCCGGCTTTGAACACGCCACAATCGGCGTTTTATTGCGTGCAGCCGGAACCCGATTGAAAGACATGCGCAGCCTGATCGGTGACTACCCCGTGCTGTTTCGCTTCTTTATCGCCTTTATGGTCTTTATGGCCGGCGTATCGGTGGTGGTGAAATTCTTTGGCATCTACGCGCAAGAAGAAATCGGCATCAGTGGAGGCCAATTACTGATCATTGGCGCTACGCTGCAAATCGCTTCGATGATCGGCGCCATTGGTTTCGGGTTTCTGGAAGACTCGCTGGGGTCAAAAAACACCCTGTTGCTGTCGTTACTGTGGTGGTTATGCGGGTTACTGGGGATCTATTGGCTGGAGCCACTGCAATACTTGACTGGCCTTGGAGTCGTACCGCTGTTTGTGGTGATTTCCTTTATCGCTGGCAGCGCCATGGGCGCCACTCAGAGTGCCAGTCGTGCCGTCGTGGGTTTACTCGCCCGACCAGAAGATTCTGCGCTGCTGTTCGGTCTCTGGGGTACCTTCGGACGTTTTGCCATCATCATCGGCATGACCTTCGGTCCGGTTTCCGACGCCATTGGCCGACACAACGCCCTGCTGGTCATCATGGTGTATTTTATAGTCGGAGGTCTATTGTTGCGTCGCGTACCGCTCAGCGAAGCCATTGCTCAAGGACCGGCTGCTGAGCAGGTGAATTAACTCGGCGGGTGTTCGTCGCCACTGTGAATAGGCAGATTCGGGTCCAACCCCCGGGCCCGAATCAACTTCTTTAATGTATTGCTGCGAAACTCCCGCCGATACAACACCGCAATAATGATGACGGTGCCGGCGACAAACCAGAACGGCCCGATAAACCAACCCACCACTGCCAGGCTGAAATAAAACGCGCGCAGGCCCAGGTTAAATTGCTTACCCGCCAGGTCCATCACTTCAGCCGTGTGTATGGCGAAGGTGCTTTTCACGCTGTCATCAATGCTCTCTGTCGGCGTTGGCGCCGATCCGATCATCACCGATAAAAAACCAAACTGACGCATGCTCCATGTAAAGCTGAGGAAGGCGTATATATAAACGAAGATCAATATGCCTACCTTCGCCTCCCACATGGCCTTGGTGCCGTCCTGCACAAAGGAAATATCGTTGAGCAGCGCCATCACCTGCTCTGACGCCGCCAGCACCGTTATCAAGCCACCGACGGCAAACAGACAGGCCGAGGCAAAAAAGGCCGAGTTACGCTCTAGATTGCCCACCGCCGACATATCCGCCACCCGGTTTTCACGACGCAGCAACCGCCGCATCCAGTCGATACGAAAATGGTGCATGATGGAAGACAGGCTGTGGCGACGCTTACCCTCAACCGAGGCATAACGCGTATAAGCGATCCAGCTTGTGATAAAAAGTACTAAGGCGAGCCAGTCAAAAAACGGCGGCATGGTTGCATCCTTGTTGCTCCAGGCAGGTATTTCTATTGTAGATGAGACCGGTGCTAAGTCAGAGCTCTGGAGCAAACAGACTGTCGTGAGTGCAACGCAAAAAAGCCCGATCAAAGATCGAGCTTGGCCGTTTAATTTAACGCCGTGTCAGGCTGGTTGATTGAGCGAATTGCGCGAACGAATCAACCAACATTGCAGCGCGAACCCCACAACAAACAATGCCAGCCAGGCCAGTAATGTCAGTTGAATAACGGGTGACGTCGGACCTTCTGCCAATGGATGCGACAGCGGAACCCGGGTCAGCGTTTCATTGGTGCCAGGCACCAGCGATAACAAAAAACTGAACGACAGTCCGAAAGTCGCCAAATAGGGCCGACTGCGGCCAAGAAAACGCAGCTTAGCCGCCACAACACCACCAAAAGCAAAAAACAGCACTACCACACCAAAAGCATGGCCGGCATTAATACCACCGGTGCTGGATACAGCAAAGGAGCTCAATACAGCCAAGACGGTCCCCAGCAGGTAGAGCTTGCCAGAGCGCTTTGAGACATCAATAAAGCGATAGCGCACAAAGCCATACAGGCCTGCGCCAATGGGTATCAAACTTACGATGGTATGGATCGCCCCTAGGAGCGAAATGGAAGGAGACATAAATGACCTCGTCATCTGTTAAACACTGCACCCAGTGCGATTGAATGGCGCATCAAAAACTCCCCTGATAACGCCGTTTCCTCTGACGCCGACCACCGGTCATCAGAAAATCCAAACCTACTAGTTGGTAGACACAATAAGTAAATTTTTTACCCGCCTCCGGGTCAGTTAGTGACTGATGTCAAACGATCGATAGCCAGCTGAGCCAATTCCGGAAAAACCTGTGGGTTACCAAAACCACGCGCGGCCACCATGGCACCATGAATCTCAGCCATAAAAGCCTTTGCTTCGATTTCAGCAGCACGATTCAAACTCAACTGCCCGGATTGCTGACCGGCCTGCAAAATGCGCGTCAACCAGGTCGACAGATCCTGAAAGTGGCCTTGTACTTCAACGGCGGCAATATCTGGAATGGATGGCAGTTCTGCAGCCAGCATGGCGCAGATACAAAACGACGAGGTTTGGCCCAGAATGCAGTCAGACCAATAGTCCGCATAGGCTTTGAGTGCGCTCAGAGCGTCCGGTTGATGCCGCTCCATCAATTCCAAGCCTTGTAAAGCTTGCTGGCGATAACGGGAAACCACCACCCGTACCAACTCCGCCTTGCTGGGGAAATGATGATGAATACTGGCTTTACTGATGTTCACCTCGGCCGCGATATTGGCGTAGCTAAAGCTGTTATAACCGCCAGCCTCTAATAAGGTCTGAGCGTAACTGGCGATTTCAGCCGCTTTGGGTGACAGCTCTGTGGACATAACTACCCCATCTCTATATCTGCTTGGCCATTACAAGATGTCGAGAACTAAACCTACTAGTTGGTAGGTTGAATTGCAAGTACTTTAAGACTTTATCTCATCTGGTCGCAGCAATCTTTATTCAGCCCTACAGCAGTAGCGGTTCCTACACCTAAACCACCGCCCATAAAAAAAGGCAGCCCTAGGCTGCCTTTTCGACTTGAAGCTCACCGGCTTACCAGCCAGTCAGTTCCTTCAGTGCTTCCCCGATCTGAGCCAGTGAACGAACGGTTTTCACGCCCGCATCTTCCAGCGCCGCAAACTTCTCGTCTGCAGTACCTTTACCACCTGCAATGATGGCGCCAGCATGGCCCATACGTTTGCCCGGAGGTGCGGTAACACCCGCGATGTAGGATACAACCGGCTTAGAAACATTGGCTTTGATATACGCCGCTGCTTCTTCTTCGGCCGTACCACCGATTTCACCGATCATCACGATGGCTTCGGTTTGCGGATCCTTCTCGAACATCTCCAGGATGTCGATGAAGTTGGAACCCGGAATCGGGTCGCCACCGATGCCGACGCAAGAAGACTGACCGAAACCGTGGTCAGTGGTCTGCTTAACGGCTTCGTACGTAAGGGTACCGGAGCGAGACACGATGCCGACTTTACCCGGCTTGTGAATGTGGCCCGGCATGATGCCGATTTTGCACTCTCCCGGAGTGATCACGCCCGGGCAGTTCGGGCCAATCATACGCACGCCTTTACGGTCGACGTATTCTTTGGCTTTCAGCATGTCCAGTGTCGGGATGCCTTCGGTGATGCACACCACCAACTCAACGCCACTGTCAGCGGCTTCGATGATGGCGTCCAGGCAGAAGGCTGCCGGTACGTAGATTACAGAGGCGGTTGCGCCAGTGGCTTCAACCGCTTCACGAGCGGTGTTGAAGACTGGCAGGCCCAGATGAGTGGTACCACCTTTGCCCGGCGATACACCGCCGACCATCTGCGTTCCGTATTCAATGGCCTGTTCACTGTGGAAGGTGCCCTGAGAGCCGGTAAAGCCCTGGCAGATTACCTTGGTGTTCTTATCGATCAGTACGCTCATGCGGCACCTCCAGCTGCGCTAACCACTTTCTCGGCAGCATCGGTCAAGGAAGCGGCGGCAATGATGTTCAGGCCACTCTCGGCCAATTTCTTAGAGCCCAGTTCGGCGTTGTTGCCTTCCAGACGAACCACTACCGGCACTTTAACGCCCACTTCTTCAACGGCGCCGATGATGCCTTCTGCGATCATGTCGCAGCGCACGATGCCACCGAAGATGTTAACCAGTACGGCTTTAACAGAGGTGTCGGACAGGATGATCTTGAATGCTTCAGCAACGCGCTCTTTGGTCGCGCCACCACCGACGTCCAGGAAGTTAGCCGGTTGGCCACCGTGCAGCTTAACGATGTCCATGGTACCCATGGCCAGGCCCGCACCGTTAACCATGCAACCGATGTTGCCATCCAGAGCCACGTAGTTCAGTTCCCAGGCAGCGGCCTGCGCTTCACGCTCGTCTTCCTGAGACGGATCGCGCATGTCGGCGATCTGCTTCTGACGGAACAAGGCGTTGCCATCGACGTTGATCTTGGCATCCAGGCAATGCAGATTGCCTTCGTCGGTGATAACCAGCGGGTTCACTTCGATCAGCGCCAGGTCTTTGTCTTCGAACAACTTGGCCAGACCCAGGAAGATCTTGGTGAACTGCTTAACTTGTTCACCTTTGAGACCCAGCTGGAAAGCGATGTCACGCGCTTGAAACGGCTGAGCGCCGACCAGCGGATCGATCTGGGCACGCAGGATTTTCTCCGGCGTTTCTTCAGCCACTTTCTCGATTTCAACACCGCCTTCGGTGGAGGCCATAAAGACCACGCGACGGCTGCCACGGTCGAGAACGGCACTCAGGTACAGTTCCTGAGCGATGTCGGTGCAGGATTCAACCAGAATCTTGCTGACCGGCTGACCGTTTTCGTCCGTCTGGAAAGTCACCAGGTTCTGACCCAGCCACTTTTCGGAAAACTCGCGGATTTCAGCGTCGCTCTTGACCAGCTTCACACCACCGGCCTTACCACGGCCACCGGCGTGAACCTGGGCCTTAACGACCCACATGTCACCGCCGATTTTCTTGGCGGCAGCAACGGCTTCATCAGCGGTATCGCAGGCAAAGCCATCAGATACCGGCAAGCCGTACTCTTTGAACAGCTGCTTGGATTGATATTCGTGTAGGTTCATGGTTCTTTCCGTTTTTGAACGTGAGTGTTCAGGGAGAATTTTTTATTGTCGTCGGTTTCACCCGATTCGCACTCTGATTAGCGAATAAGAAAACCGGAGACAAGCTCCGGTTTTCTTCATCTATCAACGTTTCTTGCGATTAACTTTGTGGATGGCGATGTTGTCGACCGCCAGAGCCGCTTCGTGCACCGCTTCAGAATTGGTCGGGTGCGCGA
Organism: Saccharospirillum sp. MSK14-1; assembly: GCF_003054965.1. Classification (GTDB taxonomy): domain Bacteria; phylum Pseudomonadota; class Gammaproteobacteria; order Pseudomonadales; family Natronospirillaceae; genus Saccharospirillum. The sequence continues at coordinate 952,573 of NZ_MIES01000033.1, read as the reverse complement.
AGCAGGTCAACTGCAGATCTTCGGCACTGGACGCGAATTCCAGAGCGATCACGCCCTGAGCAATCATTTCAGATGCTCCGGCAGCAAAGATGTGCATGCCCAATACCCGGTCAGTCTTGGCATCGGCAATGATCTTCACCTGGCCGTCTGTGGCGTTTTGCGCCATGGCACGACCGATAGCGGCCATCGGGAAGGCACCAACTTTGTAATCAACGCCTTCGTTTTTCAGCTCTTCTTCGGTCTTACCTACCCAGGCAATTTCCGGGTGGGTGTAGATCACGTTCGGAATGGCGTCGTAATTCATCTGAGCATTATGGCCGGCGATGATTTCCGCCACCATCAAGCCTTCTTCAGAACCTTTGTGCGCCAGCATCGGGCCACGCACCACGTCACCAATCGCGTAAACGCCCGGGACAGTGGTCGCGCACTGATCGTCTACCTGAACGAAGCCGCGCTCATCCAGATCAACGCCGCAGCCTTTATCCAGGCAACCTTCGGTGTAAGGACGACGGCCCACCGCAACGATGAGCTTGTCGAAGGTTTCCTTCTGCTCACCGTCAGCTGTTTCAAAGGTCACTTCGACTTTGTTCTTCTTCACTTCAGAACCGGTCACACGGGCACCCAGACGGATATCCAAACCTTCTTTCTTGGTGAAGTATTTCAGTGCGTCTTTGGCAATTCCCTGGTCAGCGGCGGCCAGGAATTTATCCATGGCTTCGAGAATGACCACTTCAGAACCCAGACGCTTCCAGACAGAGCCCAATTCCAGGCCGATAACACCGGCACCGATAACGCCCAAACGCTTAGGTACGGCATCAAATTCCAGAGCACCTTCCGAGTCGACGATGACATCGTCAGTCAGCGGTGTTGGTGGGATCTCTACCGGCACAGAACCGGTCGCCAGGATGACGTTCTTAGCTTCGAGAGTTTCGGTACTTCCATCGTGCAAGGTCACTTCCACAACCTTGTTCGACTTGAGCATGCCTTTGCCTTCAAAGGCCGTTACACCATTGCCTTTGAGCAAGCCCGCAACACCGCCGGTCAGTTGCTTAACAATGCCGGCTTTGCGATCGATCATGCCTTTGACGTCGATCTTCAGGTCTTTCAGGGAAATGCCATGCGTATCGAATTCGTGCTTGGCCTGGTGGAACTTCTCGGAGGATTCCAGCAGCGCCTTTGACGGGATACAACCGACGTTCAAGCAAGTACCGCCGTATGAAGGCTTCTCTTCTTTATCGAGCCATTTCTCGACGATGGCGGTTTTCAAACCCAGTTGACCCGCTTTAATCGCGGCAACATACCCACCCGGGCCAGAACCGATCACGACTACATCAAACTGTTTTGCCATCTGTTTTCTACCTTTAACGATGAGTTCCGGACCGAGCTGGCCGATTCAGCCAGCGCCGGTCCTAAATAATGCCGGTCCGCTATTACAGTTCGAGCAGGATGCGAGCCGGATCTTCAAGCATGTCTTTGATGGCGACCAGGAACTGTACCGCTTCCTTGCCGTCAATCAGACGGTGATCGTAAGACAGCGCCAGATACATCATCGGCAATACCTTAACTTCACCGTTTACCGCCATCGGACGTTCCTGGATTTTGTGCATACCCAGAATGGCCGTTTGTGGCGGGTTGAGGATAGGAGTCGACAGCAGTGAACCGAACACACCACCGTTGGTGATGGTAAAAGTACCACCCTGCATGTCTTCCAGACCCAGCTTGCCTTCTTGAGCACGCTTACCGAAGTCACGAATGGTGCTTTCCATCGTCGCCAGGCTCATCTGGTCGGTGTCGCGCAGTACCGGTACGACCAAACCGCGATCGCTGGAGACGGCTACGCCGATGTCGAAGTAGCCGTGATAAACGATGTCATCGCCGTCAATCGACGCATTCACTTCCGGGAAGCGCTTCAATGCTTCACTGGCCGCCTTGGTGAAGAAAGACATAAAGCCCAAGCGTGTGCCGTTGTGCGCTTTCTCGAAGGTGTCTTTGTAGCGAGCACGCAAATCCATGATCGGCTTCATGTTGACTTCGTTGAAGGTGGTCAACATAGCGGTGCTGTTCTTGGCGTCGAGCAGACGTTCAGCAACACGCTTACGCAGGCGCGTCATCGGAACACGCTTCTCAGTGCGCTGTCCGGCCGGAATGCCCGCGCTGGCCGTCGCAGACTGACCCTGAGGGATCATGCCTGGCGTGCTTTCTGCCGGAGCGTTGCTGGATTTACTGCCAGAACCGGCATTCACCACGTCTTCTTTGGTGATACGACCGCCTTTACCCGTGCCGGTAATGTCAGCCGCCGTCAGACCTTTCTCATCAGCCAGTTTACGGGCCGCCGGGCTCATAGCCGCATCCGGATCGCCACCGCCTTGGTCAGAAGACGATTGCGCAGACTCAGACTGCTCCGTTTTCTCTTCACTGGCTTTCTCGTCTGACTGACTGTCATCACCACCAGCGTCACTGCTGCCACTGGCGCCTTCTTCGAAGATGCCAATCACTTCCTGGCTTTCGACGGTTTCATCGACGTCTTTGATGATTTCTTTGATAACACCATCAGCCGGAGCCACGACTTCCAGCACGACTTTATCGGTTTCAATATCAACAATTAACTCATCGCGAGAACAGGCTTCGCCGGGCTTTTTGTGCCAAGTCGCAATCGTGCCGTCAGCGACGGACTCTGGAAATTGTGGAGCTTTAATATCTGTGGCCATCTGTACGGATCCTTAGTCGTAGAGCGTCGATCACTGAGCAAGCAAAATTGCTTCGTTAAGGAATTTTTCAAGTTGTTCAAGGTGCAGCGACATATAACCGGCCGCCGGTGACGCCGAAGCATCACGACCGGCATACGTCAGGTACAGGTCGGAATTGACTCGCTGCAGTACCTTGCGCATGTGGTGCTGACTGGAATACCAGGCGCCCTGGTTCATCGGCTCTTCCTGACACCAGACGACGTCTTTGAGCTTAGTGTAACCTTTCAGCGTTTCGTACAGGCGCTCTTCCGGGAACGGATACAGCTGTTCGATACGTACAATGGCTACGTTCTTAACCTCTTCGCTCTGACGTTTCTCGATCAGATCGTAATAGACCTTGCCGGAACACAGCACGACGCGTTCGACCTGTTTCGGATCGATGTCGCTGTTGGTTTCGTCAATGACCGTCTGGAAGCTGCCACTCGCCAGCTCTTCCAGGCTGGACGTGGCGTCTTTATGGCGCAGCAGGCTCTTCGGCGACATCACCACCAGCGGTTTACGCAGATTGCGACGCACCTGACGGCGCAGCATGTGGTAAACCTGAGCGGGCGTTGTCGGCATGCACACCTGGATGTTCTGCTCGGCGCACAGCTGCAGGAAACGCTCCAAGCGCGCGGAAGAGTGTTCCGGCCCCTGACCTTCGTAACCGTGCGGCAGCAACATCACCAAGCCACAGAGACGACCCCATTTGTGCTCACCTGAGGTGATGAACTGGTCGATCACCACCTGGGCACCGTTGGCGAAATCACCGAACTGAGCTTCCCAGATCACCAACGCATTCGGCGTGGTGGTTGAGTAGCCATATTCAAAGGCCACTACCGCCTCTTCCGACAGGAAGGAATCGTAGACTTCAAAGGTCGGCTGGTTTTCTTCCAGATGCGCCAGCGGCGTATAGGTGCTGCCATCTTTCTGATTGTGCAGTACCGCATGACGGTGACCGAAGGTACCCCGACCTGAGTCCTGACCGGTCATCCGTATCGGATGGCCTTCTTTGATCAGCGTTGCATAGGCCAGCAACTCGGCCATACCCCAGTTCAGTGCCAAGGCACCTTTGGCCATTTTTTCGCGGTCGGTAATTACCTTGCCGACCTGACGCTGCAGCGGGAAGCCTTCCGGCATCTGGTTGATTTCATCCGCCAGAGCCTGCAGCTCTTTCAGCGGCCAACTGGTGTCGTATTCATCAACCACCGGCTGATTCAGATAAGGCGTCCAGTCAACGAACAGCGACTTGTTCGGTTCTTTGACCAGAGACTTAACCACGTGCTCGCCTTTATCCAGCAGGTCGCGGTATTCGTCGGCCATCGACTTAACGGTATCCTGGCTGACCACCTTCTGCTCAACCAGCTGGTTGGCGTACAGCTCCAGCGTGCTCTTGCGTGAGCGAATGGCCTGATACATTAGCGGCTGAGTCATCGCCGGTTCATCGGCCTCGTTGTGACCACGACGGCGATAGCACACCAGATCGATAACCACATCGCGCTTGAATTGTTGACGGTAATCAACGGCCAGCTGGGTGACGAAAATAACCGCTTCAGGATCGTCGCCATTAACATGGAAGATCGGCGCCTGAACCATTTTGGCAATATCGGTGCAGTACTCGGTAGAGCGCGCATCGATCCGCTTAGAGGTGGTAAAACCAACCTGGTTATTGATGATGATGTGAATGGTGCCGCCGGTTGTGAACGCACGGGTTTGTGACGCCTGGAACGTTTCCATCACCACACCCTGACCCGCAAAAGCCGCATCACCATGAATATTGACCGGCACCACCTGGTTACCCTCGTGATCGCCACGGCGATCCTGACGAGCCCGTACTGAGCCGACCACAACGGGTGCGGCAATTTCCAAATGCGACGGGTTAAAGGCCAGCGCCAGGTGCACTTCGCCACCGGACGTCATGACGTTGGAGGAGAAACCCTGGTGGTATTTCACGTCACCGGAGCCCTGATCCAGGAAGGACTTACCTTCAAATTCTTCAAACAGATCGGCTGGGTTCTTACCGAGGATGTTGACCAGCATATTCAGGCGGCCACGGTGGGCCATACCGATCACTAACTCTTTGGCGCCGTAAGAACCGCTGCGCTGAATCAGCTCGTTCATCAGCGGAATCAACGACTCGCCACCTTCCAGACCAAAACGCTTGGTGCCTGGATACTTAGAGCCGAGGAACTTTTCCAGACCTTCAGCCGCCGTCAGGCGCTCAAGAATATGCTGACGCGCTTCATCGGAATAATCCGGACGTGAACGCACTGACTCCATACGCTGCTCAACCCAGCGGCGCTCGGCGGTGTTAACGATATGAGTGAATTCAGCGCCGATAGAGGAGCAATAAGTCTGCTCAAGGGCCGCAACAATTTCCTTCAGCGGGGCTTCGTTCTTACCAATATAGATGTTGCCGCACTGGAAAACGGTGTCTTCATCAGCCTGAGTCAGACCGTGATAATTCATATCCAGATCGGGAACCGGATCGCGTTCGGTCAAACCGAGCGGATCAAGCTGAGCTTTCTGGTGACCGCGAAAACGATAGGCTGTTACCAACTGGTGAACGCGCACCTGTTTGCGCTCGTGCTCGCTGACGATGCTCGGCGCCAACGTATCAGAGGCTACCTTGGGAGATTTGGCAAGCAACAGAAAATGATCACGAACCGGCGCGTGCGGGGTGTCGGTCGTTACCTGATCATTAATGTTGGGAAGCTTGTCGAATACCGCACGCCACTGTTCGGGAACGGAATTAGGATCAGCCAGATAGGCTTCGTACATCTCGTCAAGGTAGGTTTGGTTGCCGCCCGATAGATGGGACGTCGACCAAAGTTCCTCCATGGTGCCGTTTTGCATTGCTTGAACCCTGTTTGTTCAAAACCGCGGAAGAAATCATGATGCCCGCAGGCATCAACTCGAATTGTGCACTCTCTGCTCAGAAATCCCCAACAACATCACAGGCTGGAGCCGAACAAAACCCCGGCAGAGCCGGGGTTTCTGACCGCGAGAGACGCGGTTGTTCGTGTTTAGGTGGCGTTCGCCAACAGCATAGACCGAATGTGGCCAATTGCCCGCGTCGGGTTCAGCCCTTTAGGGCAGACACTGACACAGTTCATAATGCCACGGCAACGGAACACACTGAACGGATCGTCCAAATCGGCGAGACGATCAGCCGTGGCGGTATCACGGCTGTCCGCCAGAAAACGGTATGCCTGCAGCAAACCGGCCGGGCCGACGAATTTATCCGGGTTCCACCAGAACGACGGGCAAGAGGTGGAGCAGCAGGCGCACAGAATGCACTCATACAGACCATCCAGCTTGTCACGATCTTCAGGGCTTTGCAGACGCTCGATCGCCGGTGCAGGCTGATCGTTGATCAGGTATGGCTTGATCTTCTCGTACTGCTTGTAGAACACACCCATATCGACAACCAGGTCGCGGATGACCGGCAACCCTGGCAGCGGACGAATGACCAGCTTTTCACGGCCGCCCTTCACATCCGACAGATGGGTAATACAACCCAGGCCGTTCTTACCATTGATGTTCAGACCGTCCGAACCACACACGCCTTCACGGCAGGAACGACGATAAGAAACAGTGGTGTCCTGTTCTTTCACCAGGTTCAGAACGTCAAGGACCATCAGATCCTTGCCTTCCGGAATCTCAACCTCGTAGTCCTGCATATAGGGCTTCTTGTCGGTTTCCGGATTGTAACGATAGATACTGACTTTCATAGCGTGCTCCGAAAAGGCAACCGTTAGTAGGTGCGGACCTTGGGTTGGAAGGTGTCGACCGTCTTCGGCGAGAAGTTAACCGCGCGCTTGGCGATCGATTTATCCGCCGGCTTGAAGATGGAGTGGCACAGCCAGTTCTCATCATCGCGGTCCTGATAGTCTTCACGAGCGTGAGCACCACGGCTCTCAGTGCGCTGCTCTGCGGCAACTGCCGTCGCTTCAGCCACTTCCAGCAGGTTGGCCAGTTCCAGCGCTTCGATACGAGCGGTGTTGAACGCCTTACTCTTATCGTCGAGCTTAACCTTACCAACACGCTCGCGAATTTCCGCCAGCTTCTTCAGACCTTCGGCCATGCTCTTGCCTTCGCGGAATACGCCGAAGTGCAGCTGCATTGTGTTCTGCAGGTCTTTCTTCACAGCGGCAACGCTTTCGCCTTCGGTGGTGTTTTCCAAGGCGTTCAGACGCGCCATTGCACGATCGATGTCCTCGGCAGTCGCCGCATCGGATTCGTAGCCTTCGCGAATGGTTTTCTCGATTTGCATACCCGCTGCGCGACCAAAGACCACCAGGTCAAGCAAGGAGTTGCCACCCAGACGGTTGGCACCGTGAACCGATACACAAGCCGCTTCACCACAGGCGTACAGACCATCAATGACTTTGTCGTTGCCGTTTTCGTCCATCATCAGGGCTTGGCCGCCGATGTTGGTCGGAATGCCGCCCATCATATAGTGGCAGGTTGGCACCACAGGGATCGGCTCTTTAGCAGGGTCAACGTGGGCAAAGGTTTTAGACAGCTCAACAATACCCGGCAGACGGCTTTGCAGCAGTTCTTCACCCAAGTGATCGAGCTTAAGATAAACGTGATCGCCCTCTTCGCCGCCACCGCGACCTTCAAGGATTTCCAACACCATGGAACGTGCCACGACATCGCGGCCGGCCAGGTCTTTGGCGTTCGGCGCATAACGCTCCATAAAGCGCTCGCCGTCTTTATTGATCAAGTAGCCGCCTTCACCACGGCAACCTTCGGTGACCAGTGTGCCAGCGCCGTAAATACCGGTCGGGTGGAACTGCCACATTTCCATATCCTGAACGTGGAAGCCGGCACGCAATGCCATGCCGATACCGTCGCCCGTGTTGATCAGGGCATTCGTGGTAGACGCATAAATACGGCCCGCACCACCGGTCGCCAGCACGGTCGCTTTTGACTGGATATGAACAACGTCGCCGGTTTCGATTTCAATCGCAACGACGCCGGTGACCGCGCCCTTGGCGTTGGTCACCAGATCGACGGCATACCATTCATTAAGGAAAGACGTTCCGGCTTTCAGGTTGCCTTGATACAGCGTATGCAGCAGAGCGTGACCGGTACGGTCCGCCGCGGCACAGGTACGAGCAGCCTGAGTGGGGTTATCGGGGCCTTTGGACTGACCGCCAAACGGACGCTGGTAGATACGACCGTTTTCAAAGCGAGAGAACGGCAGACCCATATGGTCCAGTTCGAATACCGCTTCCGGGCCGACTGAACACATGTACTCGATCGCGTCCTGGTCACCGATGTAATCGGAACCTTTGACGGTGTCGTACATGTGCCAACGCCAATCATCATCCGGATCGGCACTGGCGATCGCGCAGGTAATACCACCCTGAGCAGATACGGTATGAGAACGCGTCGGAAACACTTTGGAAACCACAGCGGTATTCAAACCCGACTGTGCCAATTGCAGCGCTGCCCGCAGGCCGCTGCCGCCACCACCGACGACGATGGCGTCGTAGGTCATCGTTTTAATCTTAGCCATACCTTATACACCCCACACTGCGGACACACCGGCGACCAGATAAACAAAAGCGGTCACAGCGATCACAAACAAAACGATAAAGCGAACCCAGGCGTTTTTCAGATAATCAGTTGCGACGGTCCACATGCCCACCCAGATATGCCCGACCAAAGCCAGCAGCGTTACCAGAGTGTAGATTTTGACCCAGAACTGAGAAAACAATTGCTGCCATTCGGCATAACCGAGATCCGGGTTGGCAACAAAAACGCCCAGAATAAAGAGTGTGTAGGTGGCCAGGAGTACCGCGGAAATCCGCTGAATCATCCAGTCCGCAAGGCCGCTGCGCGACAGGTTCGTGATGCTTCTTACCATACCCAAACCCCCATCAATACAATGCCAGCAACAGCCAGTACCAGAGCAATACGAGAAGCCCAGGTACCGCCATTCAATGTTTCAGCATAACCAGCATCCATGATCAGGTGCTTAATGCCTGCAATAAAGTGATACACCACCAAAGAAAGAATGCCCCAGGTGATCAGTTTGGCCAGCGGATGGGTCAGGACGGCAGCGACCTGATCAAACCCCTGACGGGACTCGAGACTCAGGCCCAGCGCCCAGACCAGAAAGCCAACGGCGAAAAACAGGCCAACACCTGTGACACGGTGGATGATCGACGCTATCGCAGTGACCGGGAAACGTATCGTTCCCAGGTCAAGGTTCTTTGGTCGGTGATTGTTCACGGCAGTTCACTCTTATTGATGTGCAAGCCCTTTGGGGGCGGCTGGAACGGTCAAACCAACTACCAGGCACGGTTAAGGCAATTGGCCCGACCCCGAAATGCGCCGGAATTATAGTGACCGATTCCGACAATTACAAATGGATACAGGTCGGGAACGCAGTGTTTACGGGGGCCCCATAGGGTTCTGCTATTGTATCCATCGATTTTAACTTGCCATTGATACTTTTGGTTTAGACCAACTTCGGTCAAATTGACAAACGATCGCAACTCTCTATAGTTGTGCGCGATTTCGCACCCTGCGTCACAACTCTATCAAGATAGATGCAAGACAGTGCTTTTCCTGCTAGAGCGCTATCGTCTAAAGGTGCACTGTTTCACCCCTTTTGCGTCACCCTTTCCGACGCTTAACCCCGGCATTACAGAGGAGGCCCTCATGACTGACAAGACTGCCAAGTTGGTCATCGAAGGACGCGACCCAATCGAACTGCCTGTGCATTCCGGCACCATGGGTCCTGATGTTGTGGACGTTCGTTCACTGACTGCAAACGGTCTGTTTACCTACGACCCCGGCTTCGTTTCCACCGCATCCTGCGAGTCTGAAATTACCTACATCGACGGTGACCAAGGTGTGCTTTTGCACCGTGGCTACCCCATCGATCAATTGGCCAATAAAGCCGATTATCTCGACGTCTGCTACCTGCTGCTCTACGGAGATTTGCCCAGCGCAGATCAGAAAAAAGAGTTTCAGCATGTGATCAGCCACCACACCATGGTGCACGAGCAGATGCGTCAATTCTTCCAAGGCTTCCGCCGCGACTCTCACCCTATGGCGATCATGGTCGGTGTGGTTGGCGCGTTGTCGGCCTTCTATCACGACTCACTCGACATTACTAACGAGCGTCATCGTGAAGTCGCGGCTCATCGTCTGATCTCGAAGATGCCGACCCTGGCAGCGATGACCTATAAGTACTCCATCGGTCAGCCGTTTGTGTATCCGCGGAACGATCTGTCCTACGGTGGGAACTTCCTGCACATGATGTTCTCGAGCCCCGCTCAGGAATATCAGGTCAGCCCTACCCTGGCTCGCGCCATGGATAAAATCTTCACGCTGCACGCCGATCATGAGCAAAACGCCTCAACGTCGACCGTGCGTCTGGCCGGCTCCTCTGGTGCCAATCCGTTCGCCTGTATCGCAGCCGGTATTGCCGCGCTGTGGGGCCCGGCACACGGTGGTGCTAACGAAGCTGTGCTGACCATGCTTGAAGAAATCGGTGATGAATCGCGCATCGAAGAGTTCATTGCCCGCGCCAAGGACAAGGACGATCCGTTCCGTCTGATGGGCTTTGGTCATCGGGTTTATAAGAACTACGACCCGCGCGCCAAAGTGATGAAAGAAACCTGCGATGAAGTGCTGTCTGAACTGGGCGTCGGTAACGACCCTCTGCTGAAGATTGCCATGCGCCTGGAAAAAATCGCTCTGGAAGATGAATATTTCATCGAGAAAAAACTCTATCCGAACGTCGATTTCTATTCCGGCATCATCTTCAAAGCCCTGGGCATTCCGACCGATATGTTCACGGTTTTATTTGCCGTCGGCCGTACTCCAGGCTGGATTGCGCACTGGAAAGAGATGATCAGCGGCGCTTACCGCATTGGTCGTCCGCGTCAGCTGTACAAGGGTCACACCCAGCGCGACGTACCGGGCAAATAATCACTGCCCCATTAAAAAAAACCGGCTTTTGCCGGTTTTTTTTGGTCTGAATTCCATAAAAAAAGCGAGGCGCTGGCCTCGCTTTTTTTTGAACCGCGGCAAATTAAGCCGAGGTTTTTTTCTTCGCCGTTGCTTTGGCCTTAGGTTTGGCTTTGGCTTTCGATTTAGCCTTCGCTTTGGCCTTTGGCTTCGCTTTGGCGGGCGCCTCTACCTGCCACTGACCATCACGATAAAACGCCTTCCAGCCCGTTGCTTTGCCGCTGTCATCTTCCGTCATGACGTATTGTTCCTGAGTCTTACGGCTGTAACGAATCACGGTTGGGCGGCCATCGCCGTCTTCAGCGGGCGCATCCAGAATGTATTGATATTTGTCCGGCAGTTCCGCTTTGTGAGGCACCAATTCCTGCACTTGCGGCGGTCGTGTTTCCCGGTTTTTAGGGAACTGACTCGCTGCCAAAAACAGTCCGGACGCGCCGTCACGCAGTACATAGGTGTCATCCACTTTCTGACACGCCAGCTCGGGCATCTTAATCGGATCCATTTTCGGTGGTGCAGGCTCGCCACTGCGCAACAGCTTGCGGGTGTTCTTGCAGTCTTCGTTGGTACAGCCGAAGTACTTGCCAAAACGACCGCTCTTTAATTGCATCTCACTGCCGCACTTATCGCACTCCAGTGTCGGACCGTCGTAGCCTTTAATCTTGTATTGGCCCTGCTCGACTTTAAAGCCGGAACAATCCGGGTTATTGCCGCAGATATGCAATTTACGGTGTTCGTCGATCAGGTACGAATCCATCGCCGTACCACAGATATCACAACGTTCTTTGTGGCGCAGCGCCTGGGCTTCGGCTTCATCATCGTCATCATCGACGGACAAAGCTTCCTCGCCTGGGATCAGGTTCAGCGTGCCTTTGCAGCGCTCTTTGGGCGGCAGGTTGTAGCCTGAGCAACCCAGGAACACACCGGTGGTGCCGTTGCGGACCATCATCGGCCGACCGCATCGTGGGCATTCGATATCGGTCAGCGTCGGCTCATTAGCACGCATGCCGCCGTCATCCGACTCGGCCTGCTCCAACTGACGGGTGAAATCGGTGTAGAAGGAGTTCAGCACCTCTTTCCAGGTGCGCTCACCGGTGGCGATCTCATCGAGATACTCTTCCAGGCGCGCGGTGAACTGGTATTGCAGCAAATCGCTGAACGATTCCGTCAGGCGATCGGTCACAATGTCACCGATTTTTTCTGCGTAGAAACGCCGGTTTTGCAACCGGACATAGCCACGATCCTGAATGGTGGAGATGATCGACGCGTAGGTCGATGGCCGGCCAATGCCCTGCTTTTCCAACTCTTTAACCAACGACGCCTCGGTGTAACGCGCGGGCGGCTTGGTGAAGTGCTGTTTGGGTTCGAGCTGTTGCAGCGACATGGCGTCCTGAACGCTCAGGTCCGGCAATTCAGTCGCGTCATCCCCTTTGGCGGGCTGCGACATTACCCGGGTGTAACCGTCAAAAACGACCACTCGACCGCGGGCTTTCAGTTCGTAATCGCCCGTCTTAATCGTCAGCAGCGTGCTCTTATATTTGGCTGGCACCATCTGACAAGCGACGAAGCGCTGCCAGATCAACTCATAGAGGCGCTGTGCGTCGCGTTCCATGTCACTGAGGTCAGCACTGCGTCGATTGACGTACGAGGGCCGTATCGCTTCGTGCGCTTCCTGAGCACCTTCCCGGCTGCCATAGACCGCTGGCTTTTCGGGCAGGTAGTTATCGCCGTACTCGTCACCAATAAACTCACGCGCAGAATTGACCGCCTCCGCACTGAGGTTGGTTGAGTCGGTTCGCATATAGGTGATGTGACCGGCCTCGTAAAGGCGCTGCGCCATGGTCATGGTTTTCTTAACGCTGTAACCCAAGCGGGTACTGGCGGCCTGTTGCAGCGTCGAGGTAATGAATGGCGCTGACGGGCGCGACTGCGTCGGTTTGTCTTCACGATCGGTAATGGTCAGCGGCAATTCACGCAGGCGTTCAACGTGCGCCTGGCTTTGCTCAGCATTCACCGGCCGGTATTTTTCGCCCTGATAATGGGTGACCTCAAAACGCACTTGAGCGCCCGCGGGGCTCTGAGTCAATGCATGAAGGTCCCAAAATTCTTCCGGGGTAAAGGCGCGAATTTCACGTTCGCGCTCAACAATTAACCGGACCGCCACCGACTGCACACGGCCAGCACTCAGACCGCGAGCCACTTTCGCCCACAACAGCGGCGATACCATATAGCCGACAACGCGATCGAGAAAACGACGCGCCTGCTGCGCATTAACCCGGTTCAGGTCCAGCTCACCGGGCTGTTCAAACGCGCCCTGAATGGCTTTTTTGGTGATCTCGTTAAAGACCACACGACGGTATTTTTCCGGCGCCTGGCCAATACTTTCCTGAAGGTGCCAGGCAATGGCTTCCCCTTCACGGTCCAAATCCGTCGCGAGATAGATGGCATCGGCTGACTTGGCCAGACGACGTAATTCATCGACAACTTTTTCTTTGCCTGGCAGCACTTCGTAATGGGCTTCCCAGTCTTTATCCGGGTTGATGCCCATGCGCGCAATCAACTGTTCCTTGGCTTTGCGCTGCTTGTGGCGTGCCTTTTGTTCCGGTGACATCTTGCGAGTTTCCGCCGCCTGGCGAGCGCGCGCCTTGGCATCCACCGGCTTGGACTGGCCGCTGGTGGGCAGGTCACGAATGTGGCCCACCGAGGACTTAACGATAAAATCGTTGCCCAGGTAGCGGTTGATCGTCTTGGCTTTGGCCGGAGACTCGACAATGACCAGTGATTTACCCATGCGTTTTAATTCCGCCTATCGCTTCCTTTTATATACTTAGCTCACGACCCGCTGAAGGCGCAAGAGGCGCAGACGTATATACGCTTGAATCAGCGAGGTCAAGTTTTCGAGTGACCAGGACGACCCCGAAAAATCCGCTTCCACGCCGATAACACCCGGCTTTGCGCCACATAGCGATGCGAAATTAGGCCCCGACTTTAACGCCACCCGGTTGGGTAGCAAACGCTGGAAAACACCGTCCATCCAACCTTCTCGGACCGCTTTCGTTGTGGTCACACACGAATCAATATCACTTTCACCCCAAGCCAAGGCCTTTTATAGTGACTTGACGACAACATAATTGCGCCCATCGGCCGATACCCTATCGTAATCGGGGTTCAGGCCGTATGCATTTGCCTGATATTGGCTAAACGAAGGAGTCTGCTGGCGTGTCTTTTTTTGCCATTATCGCCATCATTTTATTGATTGGCCTGATGTTTGGTGGCCTCTATATCAGCCGATTGGCGCACCAACGCGAAGTGGAAGACAGCGAACTGCGCGAAGCATTGCGAGTTCGTCGCTCGCGCCAGCACAAAGTGGAAGAATTATTCGACACCCTAATGTCTTATGACCGCAACCCCGAGCTCTTGATGCACCTTCAATCCATGCTGATTGACGACGCTCAAAGCCTGATAGAACTCGCACCTGACGACAAACATTCACAAGAACGCCTGCAATATTATCAGGACCTCGAGCGAACCATCGAAGCGCTGGGTGATAATGCCAATCAACCAATTACACCGACAACAGACCGTGAAATTCTGTTGATGAAACGTCATTTCAATCGCACCGCCAAGCTCATCAAACGACGCATCACTGATGGCGCGTTAACCGAAGGCGAAGCGGATGTTCATCTCGAGCGACTGCGTCGTCGCACCTTAGAGCTGGAAGCGGAAGCCTATAAATTCCAAGCCGTACAGGCGCGCGATAATGGCGATCTGGCGATGGCTGCAGCTTATTATAAGCACGCCAAGGACATGCTGATTAACTCTGATATTCACTACGAAGAAAAGACGGAGCAAATCCGTAAATTGTCACGATTGATCGCGGGACTTTATACCTCGGAGTTTGAAGAATCCGAGAACGAATCCGATGCCAAAGCCTTACCTAATGCCAGCCAATCCGCTTCAGATAAGGGCTGAATCCATTTAAACCGCTCAACAATCTCCCCTTCCCACTCAGCTTGGGATTCGAAGCTTTCCAACGGGCGAACCCAAAGATCGAAATCCCCGTATAAGCACTGATAAACCACCAAGGGTGCTTCAGTTTCACTGTGGCGGGAAAGGCCAATAACTCGGTAAGTTGGCCCTTTAAAATGTTGATAGATGCCTGGTTTTACCACGGCCACGCTCACTCCCATTCTGATAAAAAAACCAGCCAAGGTTGAAGACGCCTGGCTGGTTTATCTCAGTATCGATCGTCAATTAAGAACTTAAACAGGTACGGCGAAAGGTGTCGTCCAAATTCAACGGCAGCACCAGAGTGCTGAAACGCAAGGTGTTAGAAGCTGAACATAAATCGGTGACAGCAGCGTCATCAATATCACTGTCCGTAAAGGGCTCTGGCGCGACCGCGGCGTCCCTCAGATCAGCATCCTCTTCTGGGTATTCAGCGTTAAGTACGGGTTTACTGGCATTAATAAAGGGCACCAGTAAGTCACACTCGTCGTATTGAAAGCACTGTTCATTCACCGAGAAATCGTAGTATTCGACCAGATCATCAACCTGGTCCAAGTCGTTTTTCAAACCGACAGAAAGATTTCGCTTGTGCGCTTCATTCGCAATAAATCGGTTATAAGCCAATTGATCACGAGCGGTAAAATTGAAGCCCGGATCGTTCAGATAACCATCCATATTGTCCGGCTCGACACCGTCACAGCCCTTATTAACAGCGGTGTCCAGGCGCGCCTTCATGATGCGGTGCACATTGGTGGATCGAATATCGAGCCAACGCTCATCGTCCCAACCATCCAACGTATTACCCAGTTCATTCCCGGCAAAATCACCTTCGTCATCGCGCCAGTCTTCGTATGAGCCGGCGGAGAAATAACAAATAACCTTGTGACTGCCTTTCAAGGTGGCAATGTCGGCAGCGGAGGTATCGAACAAATCCACATCGTAGATATCAACGCTGTAACCGGTGTTCAAGGTGTCACCACTGGGGACCAACAACTGCCATTGCCAGGTCGCTTCAACCGCAGGCTGATACCAGGTACCACCGGTTATCGGATCCACATCAACCGGTAATGGCATGGTGCGGTTCATTACCGATGACCCAGATACCTGACATCCGGATAATACAATCACAAAAAGACCGACCAGAAACCCAACTGCTTTCATGGGTGCACTCGCTTGTAGGAGATCAGGAAAAATACCATCTGAGGCACCGGCTCTGAACCGCCCCCTGACAGCGGGGCAATTCTAGCCCAAGCAATCTCACTGCGATGGATTATTTGTGCAACACTTTGTTATTGGCGCTGTTCAATGCCCCCGCAACGCACTATATTACCGCCGCCGAAAAGATAGAGACCGGTTCGGTTATTCCGGTCCCCGCGCCAGCGGGATGCAGTCGTTTCCAGCGAACCCACGGCACCACCGATGTTAAACCCGGATGGTGCTGTGACGACAACTGCCTGTCTTGTCATGCGCCATCACTGTTCTATGAGGATGCCATGACCAACACTCGCATACTGATTACCGCTCAACTCTTCATTTCCTGCATGATGGCTTTATTGATGTCCGGCATTATGTCGGCCATTTCATTGGGCTTTTCCATGCTCTGGCTGTATGTGTGGTTGCAGAATTTCCTGATAGCCTGGCCGATAGCCTTTGTGTTATCGATGCTGGTCAGCAAGCTGGCCTTCTGGTTGGCCTTTAAGCTTTTCGCCCGGTTTGAGAAGACCGTCTGACCAGCCGTGCTAACCCACCAAGCGCTCTTCGTCGCGCAGCGTTAATACTTCATAACCATTGTCGGTAACGGCAATGGTATGTTCCCACTGTGCCGATAGCTTCTTATCGGCCGTCACCACGGTCCAGCCATCGGGTTTGGTTCTGACCTTGGCCTTGCCTTGGTTAATCATGGGCTCGATGGTGAAGGTCATGCCGGCCTCCAGCGGCAGGCCTGTTCCGGCCCGGCCGTAGTGCAATACCTGTGGTGCTTCATGCATCTCAGTGCCAATGCCGTGGCCACAGTATTCACGGACGACGCTGTATCCCTGGCGTTGTGCATAGTGTGCAATCGCATGGCCAATATCGCCCAGTGTCGCCCCCGGACGGACCAATTCAATACCCTGCCACATCGCTTTATAGGTGTGATCGACCAATCGCTGAGCCTGGGGAGAAACGACGCCAATGCGATACATTTTACTGGAATCGGCGATATAGCCATTCTTTTCCAGTGTAATGTCGATATTGACAATATCGCCGTCTTTCAGGAATTGCGTTGCCGATGGGACACCGTGGCACACGACCCGATTGATCGACGAGTTCAATACATAAGCGTACCCATACTGCCCTTTGCTGGCGGGCCGGGCGTGAAGCTCGTCGACGATATAGCGCTCAACCCAGTCGTTAATCTGCATGGTTGAAACGCCGGCAGTGATCTTGGTATCCAGATACGCGAAAACCGTTGCCAACAGCCGCCCTGACTCACGCATCCGAGCAAGCTGATCGGCATTCTTCAGACTAATGGTGCTCAAGGCTGACCTTCTCCAGATCGACCGAGGCTCGATTCATTTGTTCGCGGATGATGTCACTGAACGTTAACTGTGGATTGGCTTCGGCTAGCATGCCTATTTTCAGCCAGAATTCGGCTTGAGCGTTGATCGAACGCACCATGGCGGCGCTGGCTTTACGCACTTCGTCGTGCATTTCATCGCTGATTTTAACAATGCCCATAACGGCCTCGATATATGATTCGTATACACATCATATATTCGCATGGGATCACAAACAAGCGCTTGCTTGACTTAGCCTCAGCTGCGCGGGGATGACCAACGCTTTAACTTTGGAATTTGTCGCGCAGATAACCAAGCCAATAAAGCAGGAAACCCCTGCTCCTTCATCTTGCTGATGCAGAATTGCTGCATCTGCTCCACACTGAAGTCTGGCTGAGTAAAAACACCATCCTGATAACAATAATGGCAATAAAGTGCGCTCTTGCGTCCGTTGGACTCGGTGCCCGCGATGGCGGCATCTCCTTTCATCGGCATACCGCAGCTTTGACATTGATTCTTCACAAGCACTCCCAATAGCGTTAATACTGCTTAATACTCTAGGCAAGCTTGCCAAAAGCGAACACTTTTATTTACCCCTTTGAATTACCGGTTTCCTACCCAACCTAAATAAGCTCCTTCGTTAAAAGGAGTGTTACATGTTTGTGTTATCCGGTATTTATTTACTATTAGGCCTCGTGCTACTGGGAGGTGGCAGCTGGCTCATCATCTTGGGTGGAAGCTGGTATTACGCGCTGGCAGGCCTTGTCCTGGTTGCCATAGCTACAGCCGCCCTCAAAAACCGCCGCTGGGCTCAGTGGCTCTACGCAGCGCTGTTAGTCACCACAGCACTCTGGGCCCTGACTGAATCAGGCTTACAGTGGTGGCCATTAGCAACGCGCCTTGGCCTGCTTTTATTATTGGCCATTCCGTTGTTATTACCCCTGCGATTGAAATCGCCTGGCGTCGCCGTTTTAGCGCCGGTGTGGGCAATTGTTGGTATCGGTTTATTATCGACCCTGGCGCTCAACCCAACGCAGATGGAAGGTCAGATCGATTCCTCCCAATTGGCGAATGCATCTCTGGGCGGTACGCCTGACGACAGTTGGCACGCCTACGGGCGAAACAACTACGGGCAACGGTATTCACCGCTGGATCAGATCACTGTCGATAATGTCGGCGAGCTGGAACTCGCTTGGCAATATCAGACGGGTGATCGCAAAGGCCCGAACGACGTTACTGAAACCACTTATGAGGCGACTCCGCTAAAAATTGGCAACAGCCTGTACCTATGCACACCGCACAACTGGCTGATTGCGCTCGATGCGGATACGGGTGAAGAGCAATGGGTCTACGATGCTCAGGTTCCGGCAGAAAGTCAGCGTCAGCACCAAACCTGTCGCGGTGTGTCTTTTTTGCCGCCGACGAGTGGCAGTGCGGATGATCTGAATACCCTCCCCCAAACAACGCCAGCGCAAAATCTCGACAGCATCAATTGTGATGCACAGCTCTTTATGCCGACCTCCGATGCGCGACTCCTGGCTGTCGACCCTGAAACCGGCGCCCGTTGCGCCAACTTTGCAAACGATGGTGTGCTGGATCTGATGCACAACATGCCGTTTCAACAAAGTGGCTATTACTATTCCACATCCCCGCCTGTTGTAGCCGATGGCAAGGTGGTCGTCGCGGGCTCGGTTAACGATAATTACGACACCCAGTCACCCTCCGGTGTTATCCGTGCTTACGATGCGAAAAGTGGCGAACTGATCTGGAATTGGGACCCGGCCAACCCGGACGACACCACCCCGATCGCCGAAGACGAAACCTACTCCACCAGCTCGCCCAACAGTTGGTCAGTCGCCAGCGCCGATGAAGAACTCGGGTTGGTTTACTTTCCGATGGGCAACCGCACGCCCGATCAATTGGGCATGTACCGCACCGAGAATGAAGAACGCTTTGCGTCGTCCGTCGTCGCGCTCAGCTTGCAAAGTGGTCAGGTGGAATGGGTACAGCAGTTTGTCCACCACGACCTGTGGGACATGGATACCCCGGCTCAACCGGTATTGCTTGACCTGGACACCGACAGCGGTCGTCAGCCCGCTCTGGTTGTGCCAACCAAGCAAGGCGATGTTTATGTCCTGAATCGTGCGACCGGTGAACCGATCATTCCGGTGACTGAACAGCCAGCTCCACAGGGCGCCATCGAGGGTGACTACACCGCCGAGACCCAGCCGATCTCGGGCTTAAGTTTCCGGCCACCTACGATGCGTGAGGCCGACATGTGGGGGGCGACCCTGATCGACCAAATGATCTGTCGCATTAAATTTCAGTCGTTGGATTATCGTGGCCAGTACACGGCCCCCTCTGAGCAAGGCACCCTGGTCTATCCGGGGAACTTTGGTGTGTTCAATTGGGGCAGCATTGCCGTTGATCCCAATCAACAGGTCATGTTTGGCATGCCGCTCTATCTGGCATTTACCTCCAAGCTGGTTCCCAAAGACGGTCAGGACCTGGGCGAAACCAACCAAGGAGAAGCCGGTATTAATGAGAACGCCGGCGCACCTTATGCGGTGGACATGAAACCCTTCCTGTCGCCATTGGGTGTCCCCTGCCAGCAACCGCCCTGGGGTTATGTCGCCAGTGCAGACTTGACGACCGGTGAGATCATTTACCGTCACAAAAACGGCACCATCCGCGATATGACCGCGCTGCCCTTGCCCATCGAAATGGGCGTACCGGGTATTGGTGGGCCAATCATCACGGCCGGCGGTGTGTCGTTTCTGGCAGCAACGGTTGATGATTATCTGCGTGCTTACAACCTCAGCAATGGTGAACAACTCTGGCAAGCTCGCTTACCCGCCGGTGGCCAGGCAACACCAATGACGTACTTAAACAGCCAGGACGAACAAATGGTGGTTTTGGTTGCCGGTGGCCATGGATCCATTGGCACGACCATTGGCGATTACGTCGTGGCTTATAAACTGCCCTGAACAACACCACTCAGGCACTCAAAACCCGGCTCAGTGCCGGGTTTTTTTCGTTTTGACCAAATCCGTCAACGCGATCAATTTCAATTTAGGTATATTTAAAAGATACCTTTAAATAAATTAATAAGTTTAGAGTATTCTTATACGCTCTTTTTATGTGATCCAAAGCACATTTCTAACCCGTTCCTTTTGTTGATCCACCAACCTCTGTTTAGGCTCCCGGACGCTAGACACGACCTTTACCTTTACAAACAGTCATCCATTAAGAGATCCCAATATGAACATCAGTATTCGGCCGTTATTGGGCACCTGTTTGGCCCTGCTGGCGCTTGCCACCGGTAATGCCAACGCGTCCCTTCTCAGCGACGATCAAATTGAACAGTGCGGTTGCGACTATGTCGTACCCGAAAACCAATACCGAACCGATGGTGAAGCCCTGGGAATCGAACCCGGCCAGTCCATCTGTTTTGCAGCTGGCGCGGAATATCGAAAAATTCTGCTGGAGAACTTGAACGGTACTGAAGAAGATCGCATCACCGTCAAAAACTGCGGCGGTCAGGCGCACATCGATCACGGCCTGTACGTCAGCCAATCGAGCCAGTTCAACATTCTGGGGAATGGCGACCCGGAAGTTGAATACGGTCTGCGCGTTAGGACGGAAAGCAGTTACTTCATGAGTTTAGGAAACTTCTCGACCAACTTTGAAGTCGCGCATGTCGAAGTCGCTGGCTACCACCCTTATGGTATTGGTCCGGACAATGGCTTTGCGGGTATTGGGGTTAAAACGCTGCCGAAATGCGATCACTCCGCCGACCGCGATGTCTGGAACGCTTACGATGTTCGCATTCATGACAACTACATCCATGATACCGGCGGGGAAGGCATGTACATCGGTCATGGTTTTTACGATGGCCGTGTAGAGAAATGGTGTAAAGGCGATCCGAATGCCACCCCAACCCTACCCCATGCCATTCGTGGCCTACGGGTTTACAACAACCTGGTTGAACGGGTCGGTTATGATGGCATCCAGGTTAAAAATGCGGATACCGACGCCCAAATCTATAACAACACCATCATCGATTACGGCAATTTAGATGATGGAAATCATAACGAAGGCCTCTTTGTCGGCGACGGTACTGAAGCGTTGATTTTCAACAACTATGTTGAAGACGGTCCCGGTTTTGGCATTCAGGCCAACTTCTTTGGCAACACCTCGGTGTTCAACAATGTCGTGGTCAATGCCGAACAAGGTGGCATCTACTTCAACAACAACAGCGTTCATTTTTCCAACGAAAAAGACGGCCTGATCCGCTTCTATCACAACACTGTGATCAATTCTGGTGGCGCGGGCTTTACTGCCTACACACCCCAGGACGTCGAGGTGTATAACAACATCTTTGCCTCCCCAACCCAGGGCCGTATGCCCAGAGGCAGCAACCTGGATGTTCAAGGAAACCTGGTAACGACCAGCCCGGAAAGCGTCGGCTTTGTTGATCTGGCAAACAATGATTTCCATCTGTTGGATAACTCTGCAGCCATTAACCGCGGACTTTACCAGAGCCTTGTCAGCGACGATTTTGATGGCAAACAACGCCATGATGGTGCGCCCGATATCGGTGCCTATGAGTACGGCACGGCGTTGGTCGAAGGTAAGATGGATCTGTCGAACGCCAGTGTCACTGCGCTGAACGACTGGACCACCAACGCCGTCGGTTTGATTGACGAGCAGACCGCCGCCGGCGATCCGCGTAATGGCAATGGCCAGGACGTGGTCAGTAATTTCGTTTCCAACCGGGGCGATCAGGCCATCAGTGCGCTGATTGATCTGGGGCAGCCCCACTCTTTAAACGATATCTGCTTCTACGATCGCAACGGTCACAGCGATATGCGTATCGAAACGGGTGCCGAAGGCAACTGGACCGTCGCTGTCTCCGATGCCTTGGATACCTATCGTCAATGGCGCTGTCAAAGCGTTAACGTCAGCAGCCGTTACATCAAAGTCACCCTGGATAACGGCCTGGCTAGCATGCCAGAGATTGTTCTATACGGTTTGCAATAACCCCTCAATAAAACGCCCGGCTTCAATAGCCGGGCTGTCATCATTTGAAAGCATGATTTACGGCCGCTATTTAATAATCTCAACCGCTGCGTTCGATATGTTTTTCGTATGCTGATACAGGGTTGCCAGATCACTTTCGAACTGAACACGAGTCCGTTGGTTATTATAAAAAACGTCAAACCAAACCGGCTCATCGCCCTTAAACTTTGCTTTTATTGCTGTAATGTCATCGCCACGAATGGAACTGACTGCCGTTCCTTTACGAAACATCAAAGCCCCGTCCACCGCACTGACTTGCCACGGTTCATCCCCAATCACACGCGCATTAGAAATCACAGAGCTAAGAGATTGAAAAGGATAGATGGATAAGGCTACGCAAAAACCACACACAATGGCGAAGAAAAAAGCCATGATGAAGACCGGGACGTTTATCTCAGCAAAGTCGTAATAGTAAAAAGCACAGATTGAGACAAAAAACAGCGCCCCCACTAGCACTCCCAGTCTAGGCTTTGGATCGGGTCTGGATACGTCTTTATCTGAAGGTTTTTTCATTTAGGATTTAACCTCGAACGGACCACTTTTAAAAAACAACGAACAACCAAAGTCAATCAAGATGAGCCTCCATCAGCAACGTTTTGGATGCCTTATCGAACGGACTGATCAAAGGCTTAAATCCGCAGTGACGGTAAAGCCCACCGTTCAGCGCCTTGGTTTTTAAATAAACCCTGTTGAACCCAGCCATCCGAGTTTGTGAAAGTGCTTCCAGTACCAACTGCCTAGCGATTCCTTGGCCACGATAATTCTCATCAATATAAACACCGTCCAACCAAACCCGGCCATCGTTATCGTCGTCGTGACATTTCACTTCAACGGCCCCGACCAGGGTTTGCTGTGACAAGGCTAAAACAATAAAAGGCACGCTTTGCTGTCGCGTACTGGCTAACACCTTATCCAACACATCGACATAACCGTTGGGGTTCGATGCGGCAACCCAATGTTCAAAATACCAGCGGGCAACTGAATCGGCGTATTCGGGCAAATCGGACAGACGCGCAAAGTAATATTGCATATACAACCAATAAGGAAGGTGACTGGCTTCAATCGTTTTTATGACGACACCACAATGCCGACACTAACGCCAGCGATGCGGGAGGTATACACCAAACATCGCCCGACGATCACTGTCCTTTTTTATTAATCGGCTTCCGTGCGATTCAACGCCGGTTCCAGTATCCATTCAGCGCTGTCATTCAATACATCCATACGCACGATCAAGCCATCCTTAACCTCAAATCGGTCGGTGTATCGATTGCCGTTAAAGGCCGTACCATCCGGCCAACAGCCATATAAAAAGCCCGTCGAATACACCACGCAATGATCGTCGCGTTGGCAAGCGTCGGTTCGTCGAATGTCCTTTTTAACCCACTGATAACGGCTTTTATTAAAGGCGGTGATTTCCTGAGCACTCGCCATTTCACGTCGCCCGGTAAACACAATAACCGCATTCTCAGCCATAAAAGTGGCGGCTGTTTCCGGGTCGGGCACCATCGATGCTTCCAAAAACTGCTGCACAATTTCAATCGCTTGCTCGGTCTCATTCATTCGTTCTTCTCCTGCGCCGTCGGCATTTATTTTGGGCATCTCAACCCAGGGTGTTCTGTTTTAGTGCGTTTTAGTCCCGTTTCGCGGGCTTTTTGCATGGCATGCATAGTGCTAGCAATTTACATGCAAGTGCTAGCAACTAAAAGAGACCAAAGGGGAAAATCATGTTCAGCAAGCTATTGAGAAAGACAGGAAGGTCGCTGAAAGTCGCCATTTTGGCTGGCTTAATAGGCAGCTTTAGTCTGGCCGCCAGCGCCGAAGATCCGATTAAGATCGGCCTGGTTGCCGCCTTATCCGGCCAATCAGCCAAGTCGGGTGAAGCCATTACGCGCGGCCTAACCATTGCCATCGAAGAAATCAACGCCAATGGCGGTGTGCTCGGCCGCCCTCTAGAGCTGGTGCGCCGCGACGATGAAAGCAATCCTTCAAAAGGATTGCTGGCTGCGCGCGAACTGATTCAACGTGAACAAGTCGCGGTGCTCTTCGGTGGCCTGGATACCCCGGTATCGCTGGCCATTGTGCCGCTCGCCAACCAGATGCAGGTGCCTTTTATGGGCGTTTGGGCCGCCGGTACCCCCATCACCCGCAATGGCGCAGACGACAACTACGTATTCCGTGTTTCGGCTGTGGATGAAATCGTCGATGAAGCACTGGTGCAGTACGCCATCGATAACTACGACATGAACAACCCCGGCATGATCCTGATCAACAACCCCTGGGGCGAATCGAACGAATCCGGTTTCACCAAGGCACTGGACAGTCGGGGCATGAGCACCGCGGGCATCGAACGCTTTGAATCCAGCGATTTGGACGTAGTACCGCAATTGACGCGGCTGCGCGAAGCGGGTGCCGATACGTTACTAATGGTTGCCAATGTGGCCCCGTCGGCGCAGGTGGTGAAGTCGCTTGATCGTATGGACTGGGATGTACCGATCGTATCGCATTGGGGCCCAGCGGGTGGCCGCTTCGGCGAGCTGGCGGGCCCGTCAGCGTCAAACGTGCACTTCATTCAGACCTTCACCTTTACCGAAGATCAGGCCGGCAAAGGTGCGGCCATCTTCGAGGCCTTGCAACAACGTTACCCGGCCATTGAAAGCCTGGCCGACGTTACGCCCGCGGTTGGTATCGCCAACGCCTACGATGCACTGCATTTAACGGCCCTGGCCATTGAAAACGCGGGCTCTACCGACGGCACCGCCATTCGCGATGGTTTCTACACCATCGATAGCTACGAAGGTCTGATCAAAACCTTTGAAACGCCGTTTACGCCGGATGAGCACGACGCGTTGGGACCGAACGACTATGTCTTCACCCACTTTGTCGGCGACCAAATCGTCCCGGTCGAAGACTGATAACAACTGGCAGCAGGGAAGCTGCCCATTTTCTGACGTTAACTACAGGTACCCACCATGCTCACCGCAGCCATCGTGACCGGTTTGGGTATGGGCAGCATGTATGCCCTGCTCGCCCTTGGCTTTCACATCACCTACATCGTGTCCAACACGGTGAACTTTGCTCAGGGCAGCGCCATGATGGTCGGTGCCATCCTGGCCTACACCTTCTGCATCAGTTGGGGCCTGCCTTACTGGCTGGCGTTAATCGCAACCCTCCTGTTGTGTGCACTTTATGGCCTGGCCATTGAACGATTTCTGGTCCGACCCTTTATTCAGGGACGTGCTCAGGCGTGGCTGATGGCGACGGTCGCTGGCGGCATTCTGGTCGACAACCTGGTGCTCTTTACCTTTGGTAAAGAACCGCGTCAGTTCACCAGTGAATTTGCCAACCTGGGCGTCAGCGTCTTCGGTTCCAGCATCTACTACCTGCAAATGATCATTCCCCTGGTCGGTGTTGGCGTGGTCATCGCGCTGGTGCTGATCAGTCGTTATACGCGCCTGGGCAAGGTGCTCCAGGCCTGTGTGCAAAACCCCGATTCGGCGCAATTGATGGGCATCAACGTGACTCGCGTGGTAGCCGTCGCCTTTGCCATCTCAACGGTATTCGCCGGTATTGCCGGCATTCTGATCGCCCCGTTATTTGCGGTGCATGCCGACATGGGCACGCTGTTCGGTTTAAAAGCCTTTGCCGTTGCCATTCTCGGCGGCATCACCAGCGCCCGCGGCGTGTTCCTGGCCGGCATCTTATTCGGCCTGACCGAAGCCATCGTTACCATCTATTTCGGCTCCGCCTTTACTCAGATCATCACCTTTTCACTGGTCATCCTGGCATTGGCAATACGCCCCAATGGCCTGTTCGGACATAAAGAGGCGGTTAAAGTATGAGTCTGTTGTTTTCTGCCAATCGTTTGCTCCTTTCCGCCTTTGCATTGGCGACCCTTGCGGCCGTGCTGCTGCTCGACAGCTATTGGCTGCTGGTGTTCACCCTGTGCACTCTAACCGCCCTGGTCGGCGTCGGTTTAAACGTTCTAATGGGCCTGGCTGGTCAGATTTCCTTTGGTCATATCGCTTTCTATGCGCTCGGCGGTTATGCCTCGGCGCTGCTGCTGTTAGCGGATTGGCCTTTTCTGACAGTGCTGCCGGTCGCAACGCTGGGTTGTGCGCTGATCGGTGCCCTATTGGCCATTCCCGCCACGCGCGTGACCGGCCCCTATTTGGCGATGATTACCATCGCCTTTTCCTTCGTAATTCATCACAGCCTGATCGAATGGGACAGCCTGACAGGCGGGGCCAATGGCTTGATGGGCATTCCCATGCCACAAACCGGCGGATTCGACCCTAACCGCGCGTTAGCCTTGTTGGCGGCGGCGGTTTTGGTGGTGGCGCTGGGTTTATACAGCCGCTTTTACCGCAGCGGCTGGGGCAAGGCGATACGGGCGGTTAAAGCCAGTCCTATTGCGGCTCGTTCGCTGGGTTTTAACCCGGTGCACACCAAAACAGTGGCGTTTGCACTCTCGGCCGGACTGACCGGTCTTGCCGGTGCGTTCCTGCCCCCACTGATGATGTTTATCAGCCCCAGTACGTTTCCGTTTTCGCAATCCATTCTGTTTGTGCTGGTGGTGATCGTCGGCGGCACTGGCACACTCTGGGGGCCAATTTTGGGCGCCTGTATCGTCGTTGTTCTACCCGAACTGCTGGCGCCTTTGGCTGAATATCGCTTGCTGATTTTTGCCGCTTTGCTGCTGACGGTGCTGTGGCTCAGCCCTAAAGGCCTGGTTGGCGAAATCCAGCAACGGTTTACCCGGTTGAAACAGGAAACCGTCAATGCCAGCCCAGAACCACGGTCCTCCACTGGCCACAAAGACAACGCGACCGCATTAACCGTCCAAGGACTGAGCATCGCATTCGGCGGGGTTCAGGCCGCTAAAGACGTGAGTTTTCAGGCACCGCCAGGTCAGATTACCAGCATCATTGGCCCGAACGGTGCAGGTAAAACAACGGTGTTAAATCTGATCAGCGGCTTTTATCAACCCGATCAGGGAAGCATCGAATTGGATACGGACCTGACGGGTTACAACGCCTGGCGCATCGCTCGCGCTGGCATCGCTCGCACCTACCAGACCAGTGAACTGTTCGACGAAATGAGCGTGCTGGAAAACGTGCTCAGTGCAATGCAACAAGGCCGCTTGGGCAACCCCTTGCTGGATGCCAAGCCGGAACAGAAAGACGCCGCTCTACAGTGGCTGAAACTGGTCGGCTTTCAGGGATCGATTCACACCCCAACCCAGGACCTGCCCCATGTCGACCGTCGCCTGGTGGAAATTGCCCGAGCCTTGGCTGCTGAACCCAAGGTGCTGTTGCTCGACGAACCCGCTGCAGGCTTAAGCCGCGAGGACACCGATCAACTGGCGACATTACTGCAACGCATCGCCGGTTTTGGCATTGCCGTAATTTTGGTGGAACACGACATGCAACTGGTCATGGGGGTGTCTGACCAAGTGCTGGTGCTCGATGCAGGCAAACCAATCGCGCTGGGCCAACCGGCCGAGGTGCAAAGCAATCCGGCCGTTATTGCCGCTTACTTGGGCGGCACCGATTACCAGTCCAATGAACGCACGATGGCCTGGCAAGGCAGTCGGGACGCCCTCTTATTCACCAAGGGTTTAACCATCGATTATGGCGCCGCGCCTGTTGTTGAGGATGTTGATCTGGTGGTCAACCCGGGAGAACTGGTCGCTATCCTGGGCGCCAATGGCGCGGGCAAGAGCAGCATATTGCGTGCTCTGGCCGGACTGAAACGTCCGGTGGGCGGGCGTATTGGCCTGCATGACCGTTACATCGAACAGCTCAATGCCCATGACATCGCTCATCGCGGATTGGCCTTGGTGCCCGAAGGGCGGCAACTGTTCAAAGCCCTGAGTGTGCGAGACAACCTCTTGCTTGGTGCTCATACCCGAAATGCCGACCTGAACCCTGACGCCGAAATCGAGGCTATCCTGCAGCGCTTCCCACGATTGCGAGAACGCATTGATGCACCGGCCGGCTTACTCTCTGGCGGCGAACAACAGATGGTGGCGCTCGGTCGTGCACTGATGGCTAAGCCCAGTCTGCTGCTGCTCGATGAGCCTTCACTGGGACTGGCACCGGCGATGATTGCTGAACTCTACGACGCCCTGGCAGCACTGCGTGATGATGGCGTTACCCTGCTGCTGGTCGATCAAATGGCCAACCTCGCCTTGCAGGTGGCCGACCGGGCTTACGTGCTGGAAACGGGTCGTATTGTGCGCAGTGGCGATGCCAAAACGTTGCTCGCCGACCCCGCTTTGGCGGCGGCCTATCTGGGAGGCAACGATGCAGAACACTGATTTGTTAGTCACTCATTGCCGGTTGGAAGGCATCGAGGAACCGCAGGCGTTATTGATTGCCGACGGCCACTTTCAAGCCATCAAAGCGATGCGAGACGTGACACCTGACGAGCTGGATGCCTGCGATATTTTTGATGCGGCCGGTCAACTGGTTCTGCCGGGGTTAATCGAAACCCACATCCATTTGGACAAAGCCTGCATCGCCGATCGCTGCCAGATACAGCACGGCACACTCGACGAAGCGCTAACCGAAACCGCACGCGCCAAACGCGGCTTTACCGAAGAAGACGTTTACCAGCGAGGCGCCCGCGTCATTGAAGCCGCCATTACCATGGGTACCACCTGGATGCGCACCCACGTTGAAGTCGACCCGGTTGTTGGCCTGACGTCTTTTCACGCCATCCGCAAACTTCAGGCGGATTACGCTTGGGGATTGACGCTGGAAATCTGTGTATTTCCGCAGGACGGTCTGCATAACAATCCAGGCACACTGGCATTGCTCATTGAAGCGTTGGACCAGGGTGCCGACCTGCTCGGTGGTTGCCCTTACACCGACAGCGATCCCGATGCGCACATTGCCACGCTTTTTGACTTGGCTAAACGCTACAACGTCGATTTGGATTTCCATCTCGATTTTGATCTCGATCCCAGCCAAATGAGCTTGCCAACCGTCATCGAACAGACGCTTGCTCATGGCTATCAAGATCGGGTAACGGTTGGGCATGTCACAAAATTATCGGCGATCGCGCCTACGCAGTTGCTCAACATCGCTGAGCGTATGTCTGCAGCCGGTGTGCATCTGACCGCCCTGCCCAGTACCGATCTGTACCTGATGGGTCGAGGCATCGAGCACACAATTCCACGCGGCGTCGCCCCGTTGATGACGCTAAAAAACGCAGGCGTTATCTGTTCAATTTCCAGCAACAACATCGCCAACCCTTACACGCCTTACGGCGATGCCTCTCTGGTTCGGCAGGCGAACCTGTACGCCAATGTCGCTCAATTAGGAACGCAAGACGCACTCGGCAATTGTTTGGCCTGGGTCTCATCAGAATCGGCGCGGTTGTTGCGCCTGAAAGGCTACGGCATTAAAGCAGGCTGCCGTGCGGATTTTGGACTCTACCCTGCAACGTCAAGCGCGCAGGTGATTGCCGCTGTTCGACAACCCAGTTGTGGCTTCAAACAAGGACGGATGGTGTTTCAGCGTGACCAGGCCCGGCTGTTGCCACCGGCCGATTAAAGCCCTTGCAAGGCGTCGGCCAGGTCGAGTTCAGCGTCCTGGCCGTCGTTGAGCACCAACTGGGATTCCAGTTCATTCAAATGCTCGATCATGGCGTCGATCGCTGTTGAGTGATCTCCCGCCAGCAGCGCATCAATGATGTCCTGATGTTCGTCTGACGCGCAGGATGGCACATCGTTACGCTGATAGAGCGCCACAATCAACGAACTGCGCACCATCAGCGTATCGAACATTTCCTTAAACACTGTGTTGCCACAGATATCCGCCAACAGCAGATGAAATTCACTCAGGCGAGCAACGATGGTGCGCCGATCACTGCCGGCGGTCGCCTGCCGTTCACTGCGCATATGCGCTTCCACATCAGCCAGGCGATCGTTGATGTGTTGCGCAGAGATATTTTCCAGAATGCCGCGTTCAATGGCACGCCGGGCTGCAAAAATATCGCGTGCTTCCTGCGCCGTTGGCTGGGCAACACTGGCGCCTTTGTTCGGCTCGATGCTGACGATACGCCGCATCGCTAACCGTTGCAGCGCGGTTTGAACGTGATTGCGATTGGCGTTCAGTGCCTCAACAATCTGCGCCTCGACCAACCGCTGGCCTGGCTTTAACCGGTGCTGTGCCACGCTGGCCGACAACGCATCCATAATGCGCTGCACTTCCTGTTCTTTAACGGTTTTCTTGGCGCTGTTGGATAGAGGCATTTTGGAAGGGTCACTCAGACAAATGCAGTGCTAGCAATACCAAGCCGCTGACAATACACCAAAGCCCTGATGCTCGCAAAGTGGCAAACAGGAGGCTTCCAGGTAAGACACTTAGGCGCTAAGCCAGCTTATAGCTGAGCGTCCGGGTCGCTGTCTTTCAATACTGAGTTCAGTTCTTTATAACTTTCCAGTTCCATCAACAACCGGGCCTTTTCCTCGTGCGTAATCGATGCCCAGTGGCGATTTTCCAGCGCTCCCACCATGGCATACAGCAGATTCAAACTGGTAGTTGCTGGTTGCTCCTGCTGCAACAACGCATAGGCTCGAACCGGACCTATTCGTTCAAGATCTTCGCGACTGCGAATGCCAATAGACAACAACATCTGAGCCGACTTTGGACCAAGCCCTTTGAGTTTTTTAATCAACAAGGTTGCGCACGCCGTTATGTGATGGATGAGATTCAACCCTATTGATAAGACTGACCAAGACGAAACTCAGCAACATCAATAGATACCAGGAACTGAGTTTCGACAGCGATACCAGTTGCCACTGATCCGACTGGTTCGGGTAGATCCAGATATTGGCATAGGTCGCCAGGTTTTCCGCCAGCCAAATAAACAAAGCCACCAGCAACCATCCCACGAGCAAAGGCATTCGTCGATACGTTTCATAAACCTTGAAGAAAATAACAGACCGATAAAACAACCATCCGGTTAATCCCACCAACAACCAACGCATATCCCACCAATAGTGATGCGTAAAAAAATTCAAATAGATAAATACGACCAAAATGACTGTAGTCCAGGTGGGCGGGTAATGTGAAAAACGGAAATCAAAAATGCGCCAAATACGAGCAATGTAGCTACCCACTGCGCTGTACATAAAGCCGGTAAAGAGTGGCACATTGGCAATTTGAAAAAACGCAGGTTCCGGATAAACCCAGGAACCGATAGCGTCGGAAGTTTTAAACAATTCCATAACCGTCGCCACCCAATGAAAAACCAGGATGACCACGGACTCACGCCAGGTTTCTAAACCCGTGGCGAGCAAAACGATTTGGGCAACAATGGCGGCAATAAAAATGAAGTCGTAACGATGCAGAGTGTCTAAGGGGTACCAAAAATGCGTGACTAGCATAATCAACAACAAGAAGCCGCCGAACAGACAGGCGTATGCTTGTTTTAAGCCAAAGGTCCAGCATTCAATCAACCAATGCATTCAGTCCATACCCTGTTAAAACCGGCGGATAAATACCGGAACCCGCTCAGAAAATATTCACAAAGTTGTCCAACCAGACTCTGGTATTATGCTGACGTTTTCGGTCCAAACTTAATGAATTTGTCTATCGATTATTTTAACTTCTGCATGATCGACACTTCATGGCGCTGCAGATAATCGATGTCGGCTAAATACTGATCCAGATGTCCATCCTGTATATCCGCACTGAATTTCTTGTTACCCCGATCAGCCTGAACACGCATAAATCCGACTAATGCCTGCAGGCGCAGCAGCATCATACTCACCAGTGATGCACGCTGATCCACCGTAACCCCGTATGCATCAAGAAACTGTCGTGCTCGTATCAGAGATTTTGTCTTGGTTTCTTCAGAACAGGTCGCCAGTGATTTTAGCGGTGCCCAACAATAAACAGCGTAAGCCAGGTCCCATAATCTTGGTCCTGGGTGTGCTGTATCAAAATCAAATACACCCACAACCTGACTGCCACTTAGAACGACGTTGTATGGCGCATAATCGCCATGGCAAATCACTTCAGCCGGTTGCTGGGCTGGCAACATCCATTGATCGAATGAATCAGTATGTTGCTGTAAAAAAGACACAGAACAATCATGCAACTGACGTAGCTGTTCGGCTGCCGATATTAATGCGTTTTGGGTTGCAATGGCTCCAGCTTGCACATCATCGTAGGTGTCACCCGCTAATAACGTCAGCCATTCATACGGCTCTTCAACCGCCAACACTTCCGGACAGTTTTTAAAGCCGACGACTTGCAAATGCTTTAGCAGGCGGTGAACCGATCGATACCCTGAACCCAAGGGCCGCCTGATACGCGTTCCATCTATTTGTATACCGTGACGCATGGCCGCCGCTAGCGTCGTTGATGAAGCAACATCATTAACAGCCGAATGGTTGATTGCAAGCGGGATAGACAGAAACAGGGCGCAAAAAAAACGCCGACATGACTGTCGGCGTTTTCTATTTTCGTTGGAAGCTATCAGACGCGCTCAATCACGGTACTGATACCC
Organism: Saccharospirillum sp. MSK14-1; assembly: GCF_003054965.1. Lineage (GTDB taxonomy): Bacteria > Pseudomonadota > Gammaproteobacteria > Pseudomonadales > Natronospirillaceae > Saccharospirillum. The sequence continues at coordinate 919,698 of NZ_MIES01000033.1, read as the reverse complement.
TGCCCCAGACCAATACACATGGTCGACAGACCGAACTGGCCACCGTTCTGCTCCATCACGTTCAGCAAAGTACCGGTAATACGCGCACCGGAACAGCCGAAGGGGTGACCCAGTGCAATGGCGCCGCCGTGCAGGTTCACTTTTTCGTCCATCTTGTCGAGCAGTTTCAAATCCTTCAGCACGGGCAACGCCTGCGCAGCAAAGGCTTCGTTCAGCTCAACATGGTCGATGTCGTCAATACTCATGCCCAGCTTCTTGAGCAGTTTCTTACTCGCTGGAACCGGGCCGTAACCCATGATCGACGGATCAACACCAGCCAGTGCCATGCCACGAACCACAGCACGCGGCTTCAGACCCAACGCTTTGGCGCGGCCGTAGCTCATCACCAACATGGCAGAGGCACCGTCAGTGATTTGGCTGGACGTACCGGCGGTTACCGTACCGGCCTTAGGATCGAAAGCCGGACGCAGTTGGCTCAATCCTTCAACCGTGGTTTCCGGACGAATGGTTTCGTCGTGGATCATGCGGTACGGATTGCCATCGGCATCGTGGCCCTGGCGAGCAATGATTTCGTTATCGAAATTGCCTGCCTGGGTCGCTTCATGCGCGCGCATGTGCGAGCGGTAGCCGAATTCGTCCTGCGCTTCACGGCTGATGCCGTGCATTTTTGACAGCAACTCAGCTGTAAGACCCATCATGCCGGAGGCCTTGGCGGCTTTCTGCGACAGCATGGGGTTCGGGTCCACGCCGTGCATCATGTCCACGTGGCCCATGTGCTCGACACCGCCGATGACAAAGATGTCACCGTTGCCAGACTGAATGTTGGCGGTCGCAATGTGCAGCGCGCTCATCGAAGAGCCACACAGACGGCTGACGGTCTGCGCCGTTACCGTGTGCGGAATATCGGTCAGCAACTGCATCATACGGGCGATGTTCCAGCCCTGCTCTTTGGTCTGGTTTACGCAGCCCCAGATGATGTCATCAATCTCGGCCGGGTCCAGCGCTTCGTTACGCGCCAGCAAGCCATTGACCAGATCGGCGCTGAGGTTTTCGGCGCGGGTGAAGCGGTAGCTGCCACCTTTGCTGCGACCCATGGGGGTACGGCCGAAATCGATGATGACGGCGTCGTTATCGCGAATACTCATAGTGACTGTTCTCCCGTCTTAACCGTGAAACGTCTGGCCGTTTTTGGCCATGTCGCGCAGTTTGGCTGTCGGCTCGTACAGCTTGCCGAGGTCGGCATAGCGGTCGCACAGCGCTACGAATTCGGCGACACCCGTGTCGTCGATGTACTTGAGCGCACCACCACGGAACGGCGGGAAGCCGATGCCGTAGATCAGGCCCATATCGGCTTCAGCCGCAGTATCGACAATGCCGTCTTCCAGGCAGCGAACGGTTTCCAGACACATCGGAATCATCAGGCGGTTGATGATGTCTTCTTCGCTCAGCTCCTGCTGTTGCTCACGGACACTGGCAACCAGCTCGTGCGCCGTTTCATCGGATACTTTTTTAGGTTTGCCTTTCTTATCGGTTTCATAACGATAGAAGCCATGGCTGTTTTTCTGGCCGTAGCGTTTTTCGTCGTACATCACCTGAATGGCAGATTTGAAGTCCTGGCTCATGCGATCCGGGAAGCCCTCGGCCATCACTTCCTGAGCGTGAACGCCGGTGTCGATACCGACCACGTCCATCAGGTAAGCGGGGCCCATCGGCCAGCCGAATTTTTCCATGATCTTGTCGACTTTCTCGAAGTCAGCACCGTCGCGCATCAACATGGCAAAGCCACCGAAATACGGGAACAGAATGCGGTTAACCAGGAAGCCCGGGCAGTCGTTAACCACGATCGGCGTCTTGCCCATTTTCTGAGCATAAGAGACGACCGTGGCGATGGTTTCATCGCTGGTCTTTTCACCGCGAATCACTTCCACCAGCGGCATACGATGCACCGGGTTAAAGAAGTGCATACCACAGAACTGTTCCGGCTTTTTCAGCGCCGTGGCCAGTTCGGTAATGGAAATGGTCGAGGTATTCGAGGCCAAGACAGCGTCATCACGCAACTGACCTTCAGCTTCAGCCAATACCGCCTTCTTCACCTTGGTGTTTTCCACCACGGCTTCGACGACCACATCAACGTTACCGAAGTCACCGTAAGACAGCGTCGGGCGAATACGGTTCAGAACATCCGCCATGCCACGTGCATCCAAACGGCCGCGATCAACCAGCTTGGCCAACAGCTTGGCTGCTTCGTCGAGACCGAGCTGAATGCCTTCCTCGGCGATGTCCTTCATCACGATCGGCGTGCCTTTATAGGCGCTCTGATAGGCAATGCCGCCACCCATGATACCGGCGCCCAGTACCGCGGCCTGTTTAACCTCTTTGGACTGCTTAACGTGTTCCTTGGCGATCTTCTTAATTTTCTGATCATTCAGGAACAGACCAATCAGGTTTTCAGCCGTCAGCGACTTAGCCATTTTGGCGAAGCCCTTGGCTTCGATCGCCAGCGCTTTGTCGCGCTCAAAACCGGCGTGCTTTTGAATGGTTTTAACCGCTTCAACCGGTGCCGGATAGTTACGACCGGCCTGACCGGCGACATACCCCTTGGCGGTTTCGAACACCATCATGCTTTCGATGTTGTTCAACTGCAGCTTGCCTTTTTTCTGCTCGCGGCGGGCTTTGTAATCCACTTCACCAGACACCAAACGGCCCAGCAGCCTCAGCGCCGTATCACGCAACTCGTCCGGCTCGGCGATGGCGTCAACCGCGCCAATTTTGAAGGCGGCGTCAGGGCGATTCTCTTTGCCCGAGGCAATCCACTCGATGGCGTTATCAGCGCCGACCAGGCGCGACAGACGAACGGTACCGCCAAAGCCCGGGTAGATGCCCAGTTTGATCTCCGGCAGACCGACCTTGGCCTTGGTCGACATGACGCGGTAATCCGCTGACAGTGCCATTTCGAAACCACCGCCCAATGCCAGACCGTTGATGGATACCACGGTCGGGAATGGCAAATCTTCGAATGCGCTGAACAGTTCGTTAACGGTAAGGATATCGGCAATGACGCCGTCCTCGTCCTTAGCGAACCAGGTGAGAAATTCGGTAATGTCGGCGCCAACAATAAAGGCGTCTTTGGCGCTGGAAACCAGCAGGCCTTTAACGTCACTGGCCGCCAACGCCTGGGTTGCTTCACCCAGTTCGTTCAAGGTGGCCTGGTTAAACTTGTTGACCGACTCGTCTTGCAGGTCGAACACCATCTCGGCCAGGCCGTTATCCAGTGCTTCGACGCGAATGCCCTTACCCTGATAGATCATCGATGCTCTCCGTTTGTATCGCTGTCCAGGTTGTCGTTGGACCTGTGGGTTGCCTGAAGACGTGAATGGTGCCTTCCTCCCGACTGGACAAGCCCTTTTGACCGGCCTTTACAGCGTCCGGTTATGACTGAATCAAACACCAGTTTCAAACGATTGTTTGATTGTGGCGCCTACCATAGCCCCTGGCCGGTATAAGTCAACCAGGACGGTCTCTGCCGCTGCCCGATTATGTCCGTTACAACGAAAGTATAGAGGCCAATCGCTGCAACGTTTCCCGAACCGCAGGTAATTGGTCGACACTGCGCTCATCCCAACTGACTCCGACACCGTCGGCCTGGGCGTCCACCACACGATAGTGCTCTGGAAGATCGTTCAAAAAACCAACCAATGCCTTCATCTGCGCATCCGTTGCTCGTTTATCATCGGCCCAAATCCAGCCATCGGGCAGGAAAGCGCTGGAAACACCGGTGGTGCGCAGCACCGTAAATGACGGTGCCTGTGCTTTGGGAAAGGAATGCAACAAGCGGTAGAGCGTGCACAGCTCATGTTTCTCGCCGACGCGACCTTCAACGCTGGTATCCGGAACCTTCAGACTATACAGCTTCAGGCCCTCCCCCAAAGCGGCACTGCGTAGCTTGCTTAAGTGGCGATCATGGGCGCTGGGCTTAAGCCACATAAAGGCACCGGCAACCGTCAATATGGCAAATAAGATAATCAGATTGGCAAACATCCGTTTCTCCCGGTCAAAGTATTCAGGCGCGTTCTTCCAGTTCGGCCCAACGTTCAAAACAGGTTTCGAGTGCTTGTTGGGCCGAACTCAGTTGATCCAAAACGGCCTGAGTCTGGGTGTGGTCGCCCTGATAGAAATCGGCAGCACCGACGGTATTCTCCAACTGAGCAATCTGCTGCTCCAGTGCTTCAATTTCCCCAGGCAACGCATCGTACTCGCGCTGCTCTTTATAACTGAGTTTTTTACCCGCTGGTTTTTTAGATGTTGGCGCTGTGCTGGCTGTCTCACCACGTTGCTTGGGAGCCAACTTTCCAGGCGCCTTTTCAGTGCCGGCATCGGGCCAGCGACCGCCCTGAGCCAGCCAATCTTCGTAACCACCCGCATACTGACGAATCACACCGCCGCCTTCGAAGGCCCAGGTACGCGTTGCCAGTTGGTCGATAAAATAACGATCGTGACTGACCAACAATAAGGTGCCGTCAAAATCCCCCAATCGATCAATCAACAATTCGAGTGTTTCAATATCCAGATCGTTGGTCGGCTCATCGAGCACGAGGAAGTTAGCGGGTTGGCTGAACAGTCTGGCCAACAACAAACGGTTGGTTTCACCACCGGACAACTGGCGAACCTGCATCCGCGCCCGATCCGGGGTAAACAGGAAGTCTTCCAGATAACTGATAACGTGGCGTTTGCGTCCGCCCAGCTCTAGGAAATCACGCCCTTCCGCCACCGCATCGACCACCCGCAACTCCGGATCCAACCGCGCACGCGCCTGATCAAAATACGCCACTTCCAGTCGTGTGCCCTGCTCGACCGAGCCATCGGTTGGCTCCAGATCACCCAGTATCAACCGAATAAGCGTACTTTTCCCGATGCCGTTGGGGCCTAACAAGGCAATGCGATCACCGCGTTGTACCAAGGCGGTAAAATCCTGCACCAGTGTTTTATCGCCATAGCCAAAGCTGGCGTGCTCCAGGCTGACCACCTGTTTACCAGACCGTCCGGCCGACTCGATATCAAAGTCACTTTGCCCAACACGATCCCGGCGTGATTTCACATCTTGTCGCAAGGCTTTAAGCGCCCGAACGCGACCTTCATTACGGGTCCGTCGTGCCTGAATGCCCTGGCGAATCCAGGCTTCCTCTTCTGCCAACTTGCGATCCTGAGCCGCCCGGTGTTTGGCTTCTTCAGCCAGCTTCGCATCCTTGGCGTCCAAATAAGCACCGTAAGGCGCTGGAAAATCGCTCAGTTTGCCTCGGTCCAGCTCGACAATGCGCGTTGCTACTTTGTCGATAAAGCGACGGTCGTGCGACACGAACACCAAGGTTCCTGCGTAATCCAGCAGGAAATCTTCCAGCCATTCCACCATGGCAATGTCGAGGTGGTTGGTGGGCTCATCGAGGATCAGAATATCAGGACGGCTGATCAGCGCTCGCGCCAACAGAACGCGGCGGCGCCAACCACCGGACAAGGTTTTAAACGCCACCGTGCCATCGAGGCGCAGCCGACTGAGGATGGCATCGAGCGTGGATTGAACCTGCCAACCTTCCTGTCGCTCGATCTCATGCTGCAACCGATCCAGGCGAGACAAATCGGGGGCTTCTTGGGTGCTTTCTTGATCGTAATCGCGCAGCACCTGACCGAGATTACCAAGACCTTCGAGTACGACGTCGCGTACCGGGCGATCATCGCCGGTCGGTAAATCCTGCTGCAGATGCGCCACAGTCGTGCCCTGGCGACGGCGTATTTCACCTTCATCGACCACGCGTTGGTCCAATAACAGGCTCAATAACGTAGATTTACCGGCACCGTTCTTGCCAACCAGACAAAGACGGTCTCCCGACTCCAGCGTCAAACTGGCTTGATCCAACAACGGAGCAGCGCCCAGTGAAAAACTGACGCGGTCTAGTACAACCAGGCTCATCTTGAGTCCTTAATTTAAATTCATGATTGAAGTGATCGGAAAAGCCCGTATGAAGCGGCTCAGCCTTACTTTTGGCACTATTGAGCCCAACCGGCTTCCCCTACTGTCTGCGATAATTTTCCCAGAGGTGATTTTCCGTGGCAAAAAAACTCCCAACAGGCCCCCTTATCGCCGTCGTCTTAGTCGTTCTGACATTGCTCTGGCTTTTGACCGGATCCAATGACGATGCCGTCGACGAACCCAACACCGCAGCTGACAGTCAACCCAGCCTCATTCCAGAGGTTCAGGTTCGCACTCTGGATGCTCAGGGTGTGCGTCGCAGCCTGACCATTAACGGCGTAACCGAGCCAGACCGCAGTGTTTCCATCGCCAGCGAAACGAGCGGTCGCGTACTTGAGCTGCTGAAAAGCGCCGGTGACCAGGTGGATAACGGTGAATTAATCGCCCGTATCGACCCGCGTGATCTCAACGCTCAACTGCGCACCGCTCGCGCCAATCTCGAACAGGCTCGCCTGGAATACGAAGGCGCACAGCGACTGGGTAATCAGGGGTTGCAAAACCGTTCGCAGCTAGCGGCGGCCGAAGCTCAATTCCAAAACGCTCAAGCGCAACTGGAAGCTCTGGAGCTGGCATTGCGTGACACCCAGATCCGTGCGCCTTTCGCCGGTGTTCTGGAAAGCCTCGACATCGAAGTAGGCACTTTTGTTTCGCCCGGTCAGATCGTGGCGCAAGTGTACGACTATGACCCCATGCGTGTCGTTGGCGAAGTGCCAGAAACTGACGTCAATTTCCTCAGTGCAGGCCAAAGCGCCACGGTTTCATTGGTGACCGGAGAAGAATTGAGCGGCGAACTGACGTTTGTTGGTACCGTTGCGAACCCGGCAACACGCACGTTTAAGGTTGAAATTGCGGTTCCGTCCAGCCCGAAAAACCTGGCTGGCGCTACGGCTAAAGCCAACATCATGCTGGCGGAGCAACAAGGCCACTACGTCAGCCCGGCGTTACTCAACATTAATGATTCCGGTGAGATGGGTCTGAAAACGGTCAACAGCAACAATCTGGTTGAGTTCTCTCCGGTCAGTATTGTGCGTTCCGACACTGGCGGTGTCTGGGTAACCGGCCTGCCGCGTCAGGTCAGTCTGATCGTCGTTGGCCAGGGTTTCGTTAACGCCGGCGATGAAGTCAATCCGGTCGCTGTCAGTGGTAATAATCTGGCAGCCGGACAGTAACGGGAGAGCTTCATGATCGGTTTTATTCAAGCGGCACTTAGCCGCATCCGGACAGTGATGTTGTTTTTCGGGCTCATTGTGATCAGTGGCATCGTCGCGCTGATTAACATCCCGAAAGAAGCGGATCCGGACATCACCATTCCTTATGTCTATGTCGGTACAGGCCTCGACGGCATTTCACCGGAAGACGCCGACCGTCTGCTGGTGAATCCGCTGCAGAAGGAACTCGAAGGCGTTGAAGGCCTGAAAGAGTTGGTCAGTACGGCCAGTGAAGGCCGTGCCTCCTTCCAGCTGGAATTCGATATCGACGCCGATATTGATGAAGCGTTGGATGAAGTGCGCGAAGCCGTCGACCGCGGCAAGGGCGAACTGCCCGCCGATGCCGACGAACCAACAGTCATGGAGATTAACCTCTCCCAGTTTCCGGTACTGAACGTTTCGCTGTCCGGTCACGTGGATGATCGCGTGCTGTTCCACATCGCTGAGGATTTGCAGACTGAACTGGAGTCGATTCAGGGCGTACTGGAAACCCCGATTCAGGGCATTCGCGATGAAGTGGCAGAGATCATTATCGATCCGGCCAAAATGGCCAGCTACAACATCTCACAAAGCCAGTTGGTGCAGTTGGTTTCGAACAATAACCAGTTGGTCACCGCAGGCAGTATGGATACCGGCGCAGGCCGTTTCTCCATCAAGATCCCCGGTCTGATCGAAACCGAAGACGACATCCTCAATCTTCCGGTGAAGGTCGATGGCGACACCGTCGTGCGTTTTCGCGATATCGCTGTAGGTCAACGCACCTACAAAGACCCGGATTCGCTGTCACGTGTGAATGGCCAGCCGGCGGTTACGCTCGAGATCGTTAAGCGCTCCGGTGCCAACATCATCGAAACCATCGAGCAGGTCAAAGCCAAAGTCGACCAGATTCGTCCGGAATGGCCTGAGGCGGTCGAAGTGACCTACACCCAGGACAACTCGGTGATGATCGAGCAGCAACTGGATGACTTGTTCAACTCCGTTCTGCTGGCCACCTTGCTGGTGTTTATCGTGATCGTATCGGCGCTTGGTGTGCGTTCAGCGTTCCTGGTTGGCCTGGCCATTCCGGCTTCCTTCCTGACCAGTATTCTGGTGCTGTCGATGCTCGATATTTCGTTGAACATCGTGGTGCTGTTCTCGCTGATCCTCTGTGTCGGCATGCTGGTGGACGGTGCCATTGTGGTCACCGAATACGCCGACCGACGCATGTCTGAAGGCGCGCATCGCAAAAGCGCTTATCGCGAAGCGGCGACTCGCATGGCGTGGCCCATCGCCGCCTCTACGGCGACAACGCTGGCGGTGTTTATGCCGCTGTTATTCTGGCCGGGCATCGCCGGTGAATTTATGGGCTTCCTGCCGAAAACGGTCATCATCACGCTCTGCGCGTCGTTGATCATGGCGCTGATTGCCGTCCCCGCGTTCGGAACGTTGTTCGGTAAAGCCGCCAAAGTGTCGGAAGACAAAAAGCACGGTATGGATGCCATTGATCACGGTGACCTGAGCGAAGTACGCGGTGGTCTGGGTGTCTACATTCGCTTCCTCAGCGTGCTGCTGAAGCGTCCGTTGATGGCCCTGGGCCTGGTGTTCGGCGTTATTGTGCTGATCATTGTGCTGTTCACGATTCGCTCCACCAACGTCGAGTTCTTCCCGGGTGTGGATTCAGACTTCGGCGGTATTGTGGTCAAAGCGCGAGGCAACCTCTCGCTGCAAGAACGCGATGTGCTGGTGAAACAGGTTGAATCCCGCGTTCTGGGCATGGAATCGGTGAAAACCATCACCACCACGGTCTCTGCCGTACCTGGCCGTACGGACTCCGAAGACACCATTGGCTCGCTGATGATGGAATTCGTTGATTGGCAGCACCGTCCGGATTCTGACACCGTGCTGCGCAATGCGGTTGAACGCGCCTCTGGCATTCCCGGTTTGAAAGTCGAATCTCAGGTACCCCAGATGGGACCGACTACCGGTGTCGACATCCAAATGCAGTTCTTTGGACCGACGCGTGACACTCTGTATGCCACCGTCGATGCCATGGTGCAACGACTGGGTCGCGATGAACGCATTGAATCGGTCAACGACAACCGTCCGCTGGACGGTTTGGAATGGCTCATTGATGTTGATCGTGAAGCCGCCAGCCGCTTTAACGTCAGCCTCAATGCCATTGGCTCTGCGGTTCGCATGATCACCGACGGCGTTCAGTTGGGTTCTTATCGACCCAACGATGCCGACGAAGAAGTCGATATCCTGATTCGTTACCCGTTCAACGGCCGCGACCTGGAACAAATTGATGAACTGACCGTGACCTCTAATGGCGCTCAGGTTCCCATCAGTAACTTCATCAATCGCAAGGCTCAGAACAAGCAAGGTGACGTCTATCGAACCGACGGCCGCATGACCGTTAACGTCGACATAAACCTGGCCGAAGGTCAGCGAGTCGATCTGATGATTCAGGACATCGAGCAGGCGTTGAATGAAGCCCGTTCCGACGGTGAGCTGCCTTCCGGTGTTGATTTCCGGTTCACAGGCGACCAGCAGGAACAGGCGGAAACCATGGCCTTCTTGGGTGGCGCTTTCCTGATCGCCCTCTTCGTGATGGTTATCATCCTGGTGACGCAGTTTAACTCCTTCTACCAGACCTTCCTGATCATGCTGGCGATTCTGCTGTCTACGGTTGGGGTGATGGTCGGTATCATCCTGACCGGCGCGAGCTTCGTTGTGGTGATGAGTGGGGTGGGCATCATTGCGCTGGCGGGTATTGTGGTGAACAACAACATCGTGTTGATCGACACCTACAACGTCATCCGCAAGCAAGGTGTTCCTGCGATGGATGCGGCGTTAATCACCTGTGCTCAGCGTCTGCGCCCGGTGATTCTGACCACCATCACGACCATTCTGGGTCTGTTGCCGATGGTCTATCAGCTGACCATCAACTTCTTTGAACGGTCCGTCACCATCGGGGCGCCCTCCTCACAATGGTGGACGGCGCTGGCCACCACCATCGCTGGCGGCTTGCTGTTTGCCAGCTTGCTGACCTTGGTGTTCACGCCATGCATGTTGATCCTGGGTGAACGCATCCAGGCCTTCATCGCCAGCAAACGCGGTAAAACAGCCGACGTTTAAGCTGAGCCACTGACCCGCCCTGTAAAGGGGCGGGTCTTTTCTTTCCTGTCACAAATAAAGAAGCTAGTCTGACGACTTATCTAACGCCCATCGAATCACTGCGTTACCAGCGCAGCGGTCGGGGATATGTTTGTTGTGAGGCTTGTAGACATGAAAGCACCGCTGACGCGAATGCTGACTGTCTTCTGTCTGGCCGGCACCCTGCCCGTCCTGGCAGATGACGCATCCCTGTCAGAAACCTATGGCCAGGCACTGCAGAGCCTGACCGAAAGTGACCTGAGCTTTGAAGATCTTAAGCGCTGGGATGATCTCACGCTTTATCCGCACCTGGTCACTCACTGGGCCCTGCGCCATCCCGAAGCCATCGATACCGACTGGTTCGCCAAACAGCTGTTAAAACCCGAGTGGCAAGCCGCCGGCTGGGATTTCCGCCAAACCTGGCTGGAAGAACTGGCGCGTCGTGAGCAGTGGTACCGCTATGCACTGTTTGACCAAGCCTGGTCCGGAGCCGGTCACCCGTGCCGACGCTTTCAAGCGCAACAAGCCTTAGGCGAACCCTTAGCCGATGAGCAACTGCGCCAACTTTGGTTAACCGCAAACTCACTGCCCGCTTATTGCGATCCTTTTCTGGAACGGCTGAAGCAGGCTGACGATTACAACGAACTGGTGTGGCAGCGCCAGTTACTGGCCTTTGAAGCCCGCAACAGTGCCATGCTGCGCTATTTGAACGATCAATATGACGAGCCGCAGTGGCGCCAACGCGGACAGCGCCTGCGTGCGATCTATTTAAGCCCGGCGACGATATTCAACCAGCCGTATAACCCGAATGAAGCCTGGCAACGCGATCTGGCACTGGCGGCGATCGACCGACTGGCCTTTCGTGCGCCTCATATTGCGTCCAATTATTGGGTCGACTTGATCAAGCTGACCCCCGACTTCCACCGTGACGACATCCAGTCGACCTCCGCTTACCTCGGTATCGCGATGGCCAAACTGGCATTGCCACAAGCGGATTACTGGCTTGGCATTGCCGACCCCAAACGCAGCAATGCCGACGTTCAGCACTGGCGCTTGCAAGTCGCCCTGGCCAGCACCGACTGGGCACAGATTGCCAGCCTCTACCGCGCGCTGGACGATTCACTCAAAACAAGCAGTCAGTGGCGCTACTGGTCAGCCATTGCTGAGCAACACCTGGACATGGGTGATTCGGCCGATCAACAGTTAGCGGCATTGGCGCAAGAGCGGTCTTATTATGGCTTTTTGGCCGCCGCCGCACTGGATCAACCGGCAGAACTCAACCTCGACGAACACCCCGTCATTGAGGCTCGTCGCCCCATTGGTGAACGCCCCGCTTTGCAACGCGCATTGGCGCTCTACGACGCTGGCGACATTGTCCGCGCACAGATCGAATGGAACCTAGCGCTTGATGACTTCACTCCCGAGCAAATGATGGAAGCGGCCCAGTTAGCGCAGAGCCATAACTGGTATCACAAGGCGTCGCAGACGGCCGGCATGAGTGGCCGCTATGGTGAGCTGACGCTGCGTTACCCGACGCCTTTCGCCGATCTGGTCAGTGAACTGACGGCGTCAGCCGCGGTGCCCAGACACTGGCTGTACGGTGTTATGCGACAGGAAAGTCATTTTATGACGCAGGCACGTTCACCGGTGGGGGCACGCGGCCTGATGCAACTGATGCCCTACACCGCCCGCAGCATGGCGATCAAATCTGGATTGGATTACAGCAACGAGAACGATCTGAATGACCCAACGCTGAACATCACCCTGGGGCGCAATTATCTGGATCAGATGCAGCGGCGCTTTGGCCACCCGGTTTACGCCACCGCCGCCTATAACGCGGGGCCTACCAAGGTGGCCAGTTGGCTGAATCGATATCCGGCCGATCTGCGCATCTGGATCGAGTCCATTCCCTTTGATGAAACTCGCCACTATGTGAAATCCGTCCTCACCTACGCGCAGATTTACGCCATGCGCGATGGCCAGAACTGGACACTCGCCAGCTGGCTCGACCAGCCTAATTTGGCGTCCTTGGGCGATGATTCCTGACTCGGACGTCAGTCAGCGGATGCCAGCTGCGCGCTATCACCCACGCGCAGCTCACTGACGCCACGCGCCACGGCGTTCATGCCAAAAATCGTTTTGCCATTGAAACGACTGTGTTCTTTTAAAGCCGTCGCAACTGCTCGCTGGTAGACCCCAGTGTCGGGGTCTACGGCTGGAATACTGCAACGCTCGCAGGGTTTGAGCAGTTGCAAATGACCGTCGGCCAAGGTCAACCGACCCAGCTCCAGCTCCTGATCCATGGGCAGGCCAGACACCACCAGATTGGGCCGGAAACGTCGCACATCGAGCTCGACCCCCGCACGTTCGTTCAAGCCCTCCAGAGAACTTTGATTGCACAGCAGCAGCGGATAACCATCGGCAAACCCGACTCGCTCATGATCCAGCGCCGCAGCGTCAGGCACACGCCGCTCAGATTCCGTTCCCAAATAGACCAGGCGCACGGCTTTGCCCAGCTTGTCGCTAAACCAAGCCGATAACTCGGAAGACACTTCCCAGCCATCCAGGTCGTCCTTCCAGACAGTTACCGTGATCGGAGCTGTGCTGGCGACGCCGCGAATGAGATTACGGTAGTCACCGTCGGGCGCCGTGATACGGTAGCCATCACCTTGGGACTGAACACCAAAATTTGCCAGTTCGGGCATATCGCGCTGGCTGACAAAGCGGCCCTTAGCGTTCACCAGCATCCAACGGCGATCATCCACCGGGCCGGCTGAATCGAATGCCAGCCGCTCGACTGCAATACCGGCGAACGACTTAATGGGGTAATGATACAGGGCGGTAATCTGGGCGGTCATTGACATGGTGGCGATGTTCACTAGGAGGGAAAGGCCGCTCATTCCAGCAAACGAAGGCCGCGCTTGCAAGCGAGGTTAGATCTCGCCTTCCACTCGTTTGCGGACCAAGTCAGCCAATTGTTCCGGTTGGAACTTGGAAAGGAAGGCATCGCAGCCAACTTTCTTGGTCATTGCCAGGTTAAAATCACCGGACAGAGAGGTATGCAGCGCCACGAAGAGGTTTTTCAAACGCTCATCGGCACGCACTTCCGCGGTCAATCGATAACCATCCATGCGCGGCATCTCAGCGTCAGTCACCAGCATCAGCACCCGCTCTTCCAGCGGACCCTCGGTTTCTTCGGCCAACCGGCGCAACAGATCCAGACCTTGAGCCCCATCGGTCGCTTGATGCACCTTAAGCCCCATGGACTCAAAGGTTACCCGAGCTTGCGTTAAAGCGGTGTGGGAATCATCGACCATCACCACTTCACGACCACGAATGCGTTCGACCACATCGTCGGCCAGATAACCCTCACTGAGCAGGGCGTTCATCGGCACGATTTCCGACAACACCTTTTCCACGTCAATGATTTCGACAATCTGTTCTTCGTGATGCGTAATGGCCGTTAGGTAGTGGCTATGACCCGCGCCAGACGGCGGCGGTAACACTTCTTCCCAGTTCAGGTTGACGATGCGGTCAACCCCCCCCACCAAAAACGCCTGAACGGTGGAGTTGTATTCCGTCACAATGATGGTGGAATTTTCGTCGTGCTTGATGGGGCTCAGGCCGATGGCCATGCTCAGATCAATCACTGGCACCGAACGGCCACGCAAGTAGACCACACCGATCACCGCCGGATTACGCTGCGGCATCATGGTCAGCTTGGGCAGTCCCAGCACTTCTTGCACCTTAAAGACGTTAATCGCGTAGATTTGCCGTCCTTTCAGCCGGAACATCAAAATTTCCAGTCGATTCTGCCCGACCAAGTTGGTACGGCTATCGACATTTTTTAACACACTCGACATCAGATACTCCGGCTACTCCGACGATTCCGTCACAACGGGTTCGCTCACCCACTGTGACGTTATCGGCAAAGTTTAGTCGAGATTAATAAAATTTGCGCTAGTTCACACAAACACAGGTCGTGGCATCGAGGTTTACGACTGAGCCTGGCCGTGTCAGTGGCAACCAGTCATCCACCAGGCTGTTTGACTGGGCACAGGTCAAACCACTGCTGTATGCACCCAGGTAACGCAGCTGACCGTCGGCACCGGTCAACGCAATCAGCGGCCCCGGGGATGCCGGTGGCGCGCCATTCAGAGCGTCGGCAAGGCGGGTATCGATAAAGGTCGAACCCAGTTGTACCGGGTGATAACCCAAGGTGAGACCCGTTTTACTCAGATTAGAGGCGTGGCCCGCAGCCATAAACCGACACAGACAGCCTGGCGGCATCCAATGAATCATGGCTGGATGTGTCAGGTCAGTGCGGTCATCAATCCAGTCCTGCCATTGAGAATGCCAAGCCGACACATCCGATACGCTATGACCCAACCAATTCAGATGACTTTGGCGGAACCAGAGACCGGCAGCCAAGGCAATCAACAGCGGAAGCAGCCACCAAAGTAAGAATCGGTATCGAATCACACAAAGCCTCTCAGCATGTTATTCAGTCGGCATTCGTGCGGATGTAACGACGCACATCGTCGAGCGTAAACGGCCAACCGAGATCCTCTGTTGTGTTGGTAGCGCGTAGAACGGGAATGCGGATGGCATACTGCTCCATCAATTCGTCGTCCTCAACGATGTCGACAACCTGCCATTGCAAGGGTTCGGATTGCGCTAACTCGATTAGCAACGCTTCTGCCTGCTCACACAAATGGCAGCCCAGCGTACTGTATAGGGTTATGTTTGGCGGTGTAGAGAGGGAAGACAAGGGCCGATCCTATTGGAAAAACGGCCCTATTGTAGAAACCTGGCAGCGCTTTACCAGCACTGGCTGTCAGGCATTTTCGGTGTTGGCGGCGTCATCCGTGGAATGGTCTGCAAACAAGGAATCCAGAAAGCTGCTGAGCTGACCATCATTGCGCGGATGATTGCTCAAAGCCTCGACCAAGCCCCGCTCCGAATTGAGGCTGTCCATCCAGCGCTGCTGGGCATCCACCAGTTCACGCGCATATTCGCGCAAGGGCTCTAGACCACGTGGCAGGCTTTGACCCTCGCCACCGGCTTGTTGATACGCCGATACACCCTTGGCCTGGACCGAACGCATGCTCAAATCCAGAGACGCCAAACTGGTACCGCTGATGCTCAGCGCTTGAGCCTGCTCGAACGCCACACCCAGATCGCCGTCATAGAATTCGTCAGCCAGATCACCCACTTCCTGCAACAAAGCCTTCAAATCCGCTTTTTCTTGGTCGTTCAGATCACCTTCAATACTCAAATCGAACTGGCCCGACTCCACCTTGCCCCAGCTCAGTGACGACCACCCATCGCCGGATGTTTTTTCAGCCGCGGCTTCGGTTCGACGATCAACATGGATCGTGACCTTATCGCCTTCGGCTGTTGTGACATCCAATGAGAAGGTGCGCTGTTCGTATTGATAAATCCCGATACTGCGACTGCCGCTTTGTGAGATCTGAGTTGAATTTCCATGGGTGACTTCAGCGTTAAGATCGCGGTTGGCCAGCGCCTCTTCCAAGCGGCCGTAGGCTTGGTCAATTTTGCCTTCCAGCGCATTGTCCAATTTGCCCATGGATTCAAGGACGTCACGGGCTTCACCGAAGCCTTGTTTTATGCCTTTTTCGGCCGCGGCCCAAAGCTTGTCCATA
Source organism: Saccharospirillum sp. MSK14-1 (assembly GCF_003054965.1). Taxonomy (GTDB): domain Bacteria; phylum Pseudomonadota; class Gammaproteobacteria; order Pseudomonadales; family Natronospirillaceae; genus Saccharospirillum. The sequence continues at coordinate 903,667 of NZ_MIES01000033.1, read as the reverse complement.
TCGGCCTCAGAGGCGCCGCTGGCTTTGGCTTGAGAGAGCCGGCCGCGCATAAAGCTCCAAAGATTGTCGACCAGCTCATCGACGTTAAACTGGCTTGCCGCGGATTGTGTTGATCCGGATTCTTCGGCCTTCGCGGGCGCATTCACTGACCGGGCAACACCAGGCTCAGGCGACTGACCCGATCCTGCGCGCTGATAACCCGCAATCGAAGGCGTCAAAGCAGAGAGATTGGACAGCATATTATTCATAGGGCGTCCCCTTCCGGCGCAAACCGGTACTTTTAAAACAGACCGTGCATTCAATTGTCTAGCGGCGGTGTAGCGCTTAACTTGAGTGTTGTTTTGTAAACACTGGGATTATCAAAAAACAATCATCAATAGCGTTGGATTGTTGATTAATACGTCGTATGATCGCCGTGCTTCAGGTACCACTCGACTGACAGAGGCCCGTCATGGCGAGACTCGATTCGCTGATCATCTTCACTACCGTCGTCAAAGCCAATAATTTTACCAACGCGGCTCATCAACTGGGTCTGACGCCTTCGGCCGTCAGCAAGCAGATCAGCCTGTTGGAAGATCGTCTGGGTGTTCGGTTGCTTAACCGCACCACCCGCTCGGTCAGCCCGACCGAGGCCGGACAACTGTTCTTTAACCGATGCAGCCGCATCCTCGAAGACCTCGAGGAAGCCGAGCACATGGTCAAAGATCTGGAAACCTCGCCTCGCGGAACCCTGCGCATCACCGCCACGCCCACGTTCGGCCGCTCCATGCTGATGAAAATTTTCTCCAAGTTTTTGGAGCAATATCCGGACGTGAACTTTGATCTGATTCTGGCCGACAAAGGCCTGGATCTGGTGCGTGAAGGCATCGACCTGGCCATCCACCTGGGATCCTTGCAAGACAGCCGGCTGGTGGCTCGTCCGGTCGCTAAACAAAAAGTGATCCTCACCGCGACCAAAGACTACCTCGACAAACACGGCATGCCGCAACAACTGGCTGATTTGTACGATCACCATATGTTGATGGCTTCCGGTATCGATTTTGCCGAACCGCGCTGGATAAAACGCTTTTTGAAAGAAGCCGGACTGCAGAACAAAGATCGTCGCTTCACGGTTAACGATCTGGACACCCTAGCCGAGGCCACCACCAACCACATGGGCATTACTGCTCTGCCGTACTATATGGTGCGCGAAGAGCTAACCAGTGGGCGCATGCTGCACGTTCTGCCGGACATTACTTTTCCCAGCCGAACCATCCACGTGGTCTATCCGGAGAATCGCTATCTGTCGGCTAAAAGCCGCGCTTTTGTTGACTTTATGGCCGCTTATTTTGAAGAGCACGATCTCGATAAAGCGGGCTGAGCATCAAACAGACAGACACAAAAAAAGCGGCACTCAGGCCGCTTTTTTTATTGCCGATTCACTCAGCGCAGAAAACGGTTCAAACCCGCATCCTGGAACATCCGATCGATGGCAGCGTCAAACGTTTCGGTGAGCATGGTTTCGTTTTCGGCTTCATCCGGATAACGGAAAAACTCGGCTGAACGTTGTGAGCGGAAGCTGTTGGCGTAATTAGAGTTGGCCTTAACAATCTCCACAGAGACTTCGGCAGCGACCTTAGCTTCTTTACGCGCTGCGTCGATGTCGTTCAGTTCGTAACTCAGTTCTTCCAGAGTCACCGTCCATTCGAAATCTGCGTTCATCTCAACGGCTTCAAAACCAGCCACTTCCAGTGCGCCTACAACCTGATCTTCCAGTTGCTTACGCAGATCACCGGAGGCAGTGATGGCTGAGCTGTTTTCATAAACGCCACCCCGCTGACCAATCACGGTGCTGTTGCGACCATCGACAACATCAACCCAGAAGGTACGTCCATTACCCGCCGGCAAGCTGTCTGGTGATACGACCGGCTGGAAGGCAATCTGCTGAGGCGAAAGCTGAGCACAACCGGCAAGTACCAGGGTAACCAACGACAGCATCAACAGCGGCTTAAACACAGTTTTCATAGCGTTCTCCTTGTTTAAAACCAAAAAAGTTCAAAACCAAAAATCATCACAAACAGTCGTACTACATATGTCGTACTCTGTTCAGTTTCAAGCCGCTTCCGAAGAATGGCTCTGGTTGCGCAGAAACTGCCAACGTGTTTCAGTCGAGCCGGTAGCGTCAAAACGGTAACCATCGAGATCGAAACCTTTCAGATCATCCACCCGACGAATATCGTTTTCCAACATATAGCGCACCATCAAACCACGCGCCTTTTTGGCAAAGAACGAAATCATCTTGTACTGACCGTTTTTCCAGTCGCGGAATTCCGGCACGATCACCGGCACAGACAACCGCTTAGGCTGAATGGCCTTAAAGTATTCGTTCGATGCCAGATTGACCAGTGCCTGTGTCTCATTCGCACGGATATCCGCGTTCAGTGTATCGGTCAATTGTTCCCCCCACCATTGGTAGAGATTGCTGCCACGCTGGGTTGGCAAACGAGTCCCCATCTCCAATCGATACGGCAGAATGCGATCCAGCGGACGCAATAACCCATAGAGCCCGGACAATATGCGTAACCGGTCCTGAACTTTGTTAAAAGCGGCTTTGCTGAGTGTTGAGGCATCCAAGCCAGTATAGACATCACCCTGGAATGCCAATAAAGCCTGTTTGCTGTGCTGCTCATCGAAGGGCCATTGCCACTGACTGAAGCGCTCGACATTCAGGCTGGCCAGCTTTTCGCTCAACGACATCAGTTCACGCAAATCATTGACGCTGTAGGTTCGTAATACATCTACCAGTTCGGCCGACTCATCGGCAAAGCGAAACTCAGTGCTTTTATCGGTGATTGCCGGTGTCTCGAAATCCAGTGTTTTGGCCGGTGAGATCACCGCCATCAAGGGAGCTGTTGCCAAGTCTTCCTCCTGTCTCTAGGGTACGGCTCACACCTTCACAGCGGGCCGATAAAATGCAGATTCTGAGAACCTATGTGCCGGACTCTTTCCAGAATTACAACCATCTGGTCTATTGCGAGCAACAGCGTACCGCCGCTGCCGTCGACCCCTTTGATGCCGAACACCTGATCCAACTGGCCCGGCAACAGGATTTATCTATCAATGCCATCTGGATTACTCATGAACACGGCGACCATATTCGCCACGTCAACGAGCTGAAGGCAGCTACAGGTGCCCGCGTCTTTGCACCGGCTGGCTGTATTGGCAAGGTGGCCGCCGATGTCTGGCTTGAAGACAATGACCGGTTACGTGTTGGCGACCAGCAGGCGCTGTTCTGGTTCACACCCGGCCATACTCCCGCACATGGCGTCTTTTACGTCGATCAGGATGAACCGGCTTTGATCTGCGGCGACACTCTGTTCAACGCCGGTGTTGGCAATACCCGCTCGGGCAGCACCGATGTCTTGTACGACAGCATTGAACGGCTTCGTCGTGACACCGCCGAGCATGCGCGCATCTATCCCGGTCACGACTACCTGCCCAATAACCTGGCGTTTGCGCTGAGCATTCAGCCCGACCTGCAACCGGCGCTGAAACTCAAAGCCGAAGCCGACACTCAGACGCCCGACACTCGCACGGTGACGACCTTCGAGCAGGAACTGAGCTTTAATCTCTTCTTACGATTGGATGATCCGGAATTAACCAGAGCACTGGCCGACCGGGACTACCCGACCGACAGCGCACTGGATCGCTTCCGTGCGTTGCGTGCCCTGCGCGATCAGTGGTGATTAAGGGCACGGATAGGGGTAACGGTGGTGCACGGCTTCAATGTCAGCCAGCACCGCTGAACTGAGCACCAGTTCATGGCTGTCGATATTGCTCTTGAGCTGATCCATCGTCGTCGCCCCAATGATGTTCGAGGTCACGAATGGACGGTCGTTGATGTATGACAGTGCCATCTGAGCCGGATCCAGACCGTGATCACGGGCGACCTGTACGTACTCATCCACCGCCGCTTTGCCGTTGTCCGTGCTGTAGCGTTTAAAGCGTTCGAACAGAGTCAGCCGCGCGCCTTCAGGCTTGGCACCGCCACTGTATTTACCGCTCAAGGTCCCCATCGCCAGCGGTGAATACGCGAGCAAGCCCACGTCTTCACGATAAGCCATTTCCGCTAACCCAACCTCAAAACTGCGGTTCAGCAGGTTGTATGGATTCTGAATGGAATCAATGCGGGCCAGGCCTTCTTCACGCGATAAACGCAGGTATTCCGATACGCCCCAAGGCGTTTCGTTAGACACACCGATACGACGTACCTTGCCCTCGCGCACTAACTCATCGCAGGCACGCAGCGTTTCTTCAATGGTGACGACGTCGTCTTCGTCGATCACGCTATACCCCAGCTTACCGAAGGTATTGGTGCTGCGGTCCGGCCAGTGCAACTGGTAGAGGTCGATGTAATCGGTCTGTAAACGCTTCAGACTGCCTTCAACAGCCGCCTTAATCTGCTCACGCGACAATCGCGGCCCACCGCGAACATCCTTACGGTCACTGCGCCCAAACACCTTGGTCGCCAGAATCACCTCGTCACGCCGACCGGTTTTGGCAAACCAGGTGCCGATGTACTCCTCGGTGCGGCCGTAGGTCTCCGGACGCGGCGGCACCGGATACATCTCAGCAACATCAAAGAAATTGATGTCGCGCTCGCGCGCATAATCCATCTGCTCGTGGGCTTGTGCTTCGCTGTTTTGCTCGCCCCAGGTCATCGTACCCAGGCAAATTCGAGAAACTTCGAGGTCGGATCGACCTAAACGACGATATTCCATCAATTCAAACCCTGCTAACTTGAACACGAACCTCTATAATACGGGCAGATTCTACTTAATTCGACGGGGCACCATGTCACGCAGCAAGAAGAGCCGGTCTTTAAAAGGCAAACTCAACGTCAAAACCGGTTCCAAGAAAGACTTCATCGGTCAGGGCGAAAAGGGGCAAATCCCTTCTCATAACCGTTTGGCCAAACACAAGAAGCGGCAAAAGTCGGCTTACCAGAAGTACCTGGAAGCCAACAACCTGGCTGACAGCACCGCAGGCTCTCAGTCCAAACCCGTGCTGCCGAAATATCGCCAACTTGACACTGAAGAAGCGCGCGTTGAAGCCGATACCGAAGAGACCAATAAAGGCTTTGATGAACTGAGCGGCGATGAGCTGCTCGATCGTTTCGATAGGTCCTGATGATGCGTTTGCTTTGCTCACTGTTGTTACTTGCCCTACCCGCCTTGGCGGTGGCTGAAGACTTTGGTCAGGCCATGTGGGGCGCCAGTCCTGATGACGTGCGTCAGGCGGAAACCCGCACCAACCGAACGCCGTTCGGCGAAACTGACTACCTGATTTACGAAGCCAGCTTACCGGACATTCACGTCACTCGTCTGGTGTACCAATTCACCGCTGGCCAGTTATCTCAGGGTCGCTTTTTGTTCAAGCCCGCACCGGATGCACCGGTACAATCGTGGATTGACCAGTTCGAGCAGGTCCGTCACCTGATCAGCCGCCAATACGGCGAACCTGGCAGCGAAGAAGTCTTAACACCCAACGCTGACACTGCCCCCGTTCAAATGGACTGGGCCACCGCTCTGAGCGAAGATCGGCTGATCCTGAAAACCCGTTGGCAGACCGATCGCACCGAATTGATCCAGCAATTGGCCTGGGCAGGTAACCGGCCTTACCACCAAGTCATCTATCGTCCGCTGACACCGGTCAGCCCCGCCGACGGGCTGTTTTGACAACCGCCACCCACCGCTCGCCAATGCCACGCCTGACCAGCGTTGACCAGGTCCGTGGCATTGCACTGGTACTGATGGCGCTGTTTCATTTTGGCTACGACCTCAGTCTTTACGGCTACGTATCCTTCGATTCCACCGCCCCCTTTTGGGCCCTGTTCCGCGGCATTATTGTCGTGCTGTTTTTTGCCACGGTCGGCATCAGCTTGGTTTTGGCAAATAGGGAGGCCATGCGCTGGCGCGCTTTTTGGCGTCGAGAAATAAAGATAGTGGCTGGCGCTGCTGTGATCAGCCTGGCGACCTGGCTGGCCTATCCCTATGCCTGGGTATGGTTCGGCGTCCTGCACTTTATTGCGCTAGCCAGTGTGCTGTCGTTACCGCTGATTTTCTATCCGCGGCTGGCTCTGGCATTCGGCATCGCAATTTTGGTGCTGTTCAATATCACCGACTGGTTTAACCTCCAGCCGCTTTATGAAGTCACTGCAAAACCATTACAGCTGCCGCCATCCACTGTCGATCTGACCCGATTAATTCCTTGGCTGGGCGTGGTTTATATCGGCCTCTATTTGGGGCACCGGCGATTATTTGGACTGCACGCTCTGCCTCTGGGTCCATTCAATCGTCCGCTGGTGTGGCTGGGTCGTCACAGTCTCGGTTTTTATCTGATTCATCAATTGCCGTTGTTTGGTCTCGCCTGGCTGATCCATTGGCTGATTCAGAGCAGCGTCTGAGTCTGGCTAATGATAAGCTGCCTCATTCAGTCTGACTGCTTATGTCCATGCCTACCCAAGTAAAGACTTGGCTTATTGCCATCCTGACACTCGTCATCACAACAACGACTCAGGCAGAAACCGTTAACTCACAACGGCCATCCATTGCCTTAGTGCTCGCTGGTGGTGGCGCCCGAGGTCTGTCGCACATTGGCGTTTTGCGCACCCTGGAAGAACTCAGGGTTCCGGTCGACTGTGTCGTCGGCACCAGTATGGGCGCGCTGGTCGGCGGGCTGTATTCAGTGGGTATGAATTCCGCTGAAATCTCCGCCATTCTTGATGAACACAGCCTGGTCGAATTTTTCAATGAGCGGCCACCGCGTCAATCGATTCAACAAAGCCTGCGCGCTTACAGTTATCGATCGCTTTTTGGTTTTTCACTCGACACTCAATACGGCATACCGGCGCCCTCCACCGGCATCGCATCCGGTTATCGCTTTGAACTGTTTATGAAAGAGTTAATCGGCACCGGCTACGCCGTCGTTGATCTCGACTTTGACACCTTGCCAACGCCCTTCCGGGCCGTCGCTACCGACTTAGAAACCGGTGAGGAACGCGTATTCAGTGAAGGTAATTTGCCTCAGGCAATGCGCGCGAGCATGTCGTTACCTGCTCTGATTGCTCCGCTGACCATCGAAGGGCGGCATTATGTCGACGGCGGTCTGGTACAAAATTTTCCGGTCGCCGCCGGACGTGATCTGTGCGGCGATGTGGTGATTGGCGTCAGCCTGCGCATTAAAGATAAGTGGGATACGCAATACGATTCATCCTTTGATGTGGCCAACCGATCCGTCGAAATTCTGATGGATCAAAACGTAATGCAGTCACAGCAATTATTGTCTGACCAAGACATTCTGGTCGAACCGGATATGCAGAAATTCACCTCGGCTGATTTTGACCGCTACATCGATATCATCAACCAAGGTGAAATAGCGACTCGCCTGCACCACAGCGACTTGGTCAACCTGGCGCTGTCACCGGAAGAATATCAGCAATGGCAACAACAGCGGCAATCGCGCCGGCGAGACAACATTCACATCACGCGTATCACCACCGCAGCCGACCTGGCGTTTAATGATCAGGTCATCATGAGAGACATTACCGCTAATGGTGGTGAAAACTTTGACATCGTTCAACTGCACGACAACATTTCCAACATCTATGGCCGTGGCGATTACACCTACGTCGGTTATCAGGTTCGAACCTACGACTCTGATGACTACGGCACCGTCGAAATTTACGCCGATTCAAAACCCGAAGGTCATGGTTATTTGCGCTTTGGTCTAGATGTTGCGACGGACGATTCCCGTCAAGCCGAAATCAACGCCAGCGCCAGTTACCGTCAGCCCTGGCTCAATGATCACAACGGTGAACTGCGGCTCGATGTGCGCCTGGGTACCGACTTTTTATTACGCGGTGAATTTATTCAACCCCTGTCGCTGACCGACGGCAGTTTCATTGCCACTCACCTCAGCAGCAGCCGATATTTTAATGAAATTTATGTAGGCAATACCCGGGCGGGCAACACACGTCTGACCACCAGCGAAGTGGGGTTCGACCTTGGTGTCAGCGGCGCACGCGGCGAAATACGTCTGGGTACTTTCGCCACCGACGTGGCAGGCAAACACGACCTGGGGCTTTTGAATGAGGTCGTAGAATCTGGCATCGAACCGTTCGAACGTTTCCAGGCGGGCTATCGCTTCAACGCCATCTACGATCAACTCGATTCATTTGGTTACCCGACGCAGGGATTGCTGTTCCGTCTGGATGCTTTTGAGACCATCAAAGACTGGGGTTCAGATGATGACTACACCAAAATATCGGCCAAAATGATCAAGCCGTTTTCGCTGGGCAGCCATCATCTGAAATTTCAGTTTGAAGCTGGCAATACCTTTGGTGATAACACTGAAGACCTGTATTTCTATGATGGCTTCAAATTAGGCGGTCCTGGCCGACTGTCGGGCCTGAGTCTTAATCAGCTAACGGGTTTGGAATATCAACTGGCCACTGCCGAGTACTATTATCGGCTGTCCGATATGCCGGACTTTTTCGGGCGCGGTTTGTTTTTAGGAACCAGCGTAGAAACCGGTCGAATTGAAGATGAGCTGATGATTGAACCGGGTGAATGGGTTACCTCCGGCAGCCTGTTCGCCGGTATGGATACTGTGCTGGGGAAAATGCAGTTGACCTTGGGTCACGCCAGCCTTGATAGAACGGCCTTCTATTTCACCATCGGCCACCGCTTCTAGGGCGTTATGGCTAACACAGTGGCGTGTACATAACTGTACCGCCACTGTACATCGGGCGTTAGTTTTCCCAGATAACCGCACCACCGGTAACGTCATTCAAACGTTCGCTATACACCTCTTCCAAATAGCTGCGGCGCAGTTTCAGCGTTGGCGTCAATCGCTCGTTCTCAATACTCCAAGGCTCTTTCGCCACCAGAATGCCTTCAAGTTTCTGATGGCTTTCCAGTGTTGCATTCAGCTCTTCCAGTGTCCGTCGAAGCGACGCGCTTAGGCTGTCGCGATTTGCATTACGGCGATGTTCAGCCAGTACTACAACGGCCGCTGGCTGTGTCCGGCCCGCGCCGATCACACAGACCTGTTCGATATCCGGATTGCCGGACAAACGGCTCTCCAACGGCACCGGCGCGACGTATTTACCCTTGGTGGTTTTGAATTCTTCTTTTAACCGACCAATGATACGAAACGCGCCATTAGCGGTTTGCTCGGCTTTATCACCGGTGCGGAACCAGCCATCGGCGAACGCTTCTGCCGTAGCTTCAGGGTTGTTGTAATACTCCTCGAACACCGCATCACCGCGGATCAGCAACTCTCCGTCGTCCGCAATCTTCATTTCCACGCAGGCCAAAGGAACACCGATGGTACCCATGCGATCGGCACGGAACGGCATATTGCATGCCGACAAGCCGGTGGTTTCACTCATGCCCCAGCCTTCGCAAATATCAATGCCGAGGCCGTGATACCACTGCAACAACGTCGGTGCGATCGGCGCCGAACCTGAACCAAAAGTATGTACTGAATTAAGTCCAAGCCCCGCGCGAATCTTACGTGCCACCAGCTTACCGAGTAGCGGGATTTTGAGCAGTTTCTGCAGCTTTTCGGCGGGCATTTTTTCATGCACTCCCACCTGGAAGCGGGTCCACAAACGCGGTACCGACAGAAAGGTCGTTGGTCGGGCCACTTTGAGGTCGTCGACAAAGGTGTCCAGCGACTCAACAAAATAAATCGGGCCGCCTGTATACAACGCCGTCCCTTCAACCACGCCACGCTCGGTAATGTGCGCCAACGGCAGGTAGGAAATGCCTCTGTCCTCGGGGGTCATTCCTACCAGCTCCCGGTTCGTGGTTGAAGCCGCCGCATATTGCAGATACTTCAAAACCACGCCTTTGGGTTTGCCCGTGCTGCCCGAGGTGTAGACCAGCGTCATCACATCATTGAGTGAAATATCCGCTACCGTCTCCAACGGCGGGTGCTGGTTGATCCAGTCTTCCCAGCGGTGGTCATGATCGATGGTCTGATAAGGAAAACCAATGCGCGGGATGCGACCATCAAATACCGATTGACCAGCAGCCAGGTCGTCCAGTTTGCCGACAAATACCGCTTTGGCACCGCTGTCTTCAACAATATGGCGAATGGTATCGGCCCCAGCGGTCGCATAAATCGGCACGCTGACCATCCCGGCCATCATGATCGCCCAATCGGCGATAAACCACTCGGCACTGTTTTTGGCGAAAATAGCCACACGGTCACCGGGCTTCAGCCCCAAGGACAACAATCCCTGGGCAATGCGCCGGGCGTTGTCATCGACCTGACGCCAGGTCCATACGATGAGCTTGCGGTTAACGGGTTGATGCAGGAAAGGCTGATCGCCGCGCTCGGCGACGTGGCGGGCCAACTCGGCCAGCGGAGTCTGGTAGGTCATGGTGGCATCCATTGTTGTTTGTGTTCTTTTGGATTCCGTCAGTATTGATCAAACTGGCGACTTTCGCACGTTAACTTCTTTGTAAATTCATCATCTATGAACCCATGGCTAAAATCGATGTGGGATGACCCTGAGCCTGCCGTTTGGGTAAACTGCCACTACCTTCATAGCCGGTCAGCGACCAACCCATGCGTAAACTTGTACCGCCTTATGCCATCGCAGTGATTGCCGCTGCGATGTTTGCCCTGAGCACCTTGGTTTTGCTGGTGATGGTTCTGGCAAACAGCGGCCAAACGTCACAATTGCGTGCTGAAAATCAGCAGCTGAGCCAGCGCGCAACGCATTTAAGCAAAGCCCTGGCTCGCTTCAATGAAGATCAGGATGATGTGGTCACGGTCATTGAGGAAATGGAGGCGGAAATTGCCGAGCTGCGCAGCAATTACGCCCACCTGGGGGACACCGCAGAAAACGCTCGGCAACGCCTGGAGCGCGCAAACGAGCGGTTAAACCGCCTGACGCAACTGGAAAGCGAACATCAGGCAGCCGTGCGAGCCAACGAAGAACTGCAAGAACGGAACGCCATCCTGATTGAACGCCTGGCAACCAGCCGTGCTGACATTGAGCGATTGCAACAGGCGCTGGATAACCAGGCAGACCCCGTTATTCAACTCTATTAAGATTAAGCCCGGCTCTCATCCTCCCAGCGGACTTCACCAGCGCTGAGTTGACCCAGCCGCTCGTCATAGCAGTCCTCCAGACTGGACCGGCGCAGCTTCATTGTCGGCGTTAACTGGCCACTTTCGATGGTCCAGGGTTCAGCGGCCACCAGAATGCCCTCCAGCTTTTCATGACTTTCTAAGCTGGCATTGAGCGTTTCCAGTGTTTCTCGCAGTGAAGCTCGCATCGCCTTTCGATCAGACTCAGCACGATGCTCAGCCAAAACCACGACTGCAACCGGTTGCGTTCGACCGGCACCGATCACGCACACCTGTTCAATATCGGCATTGGCCGCTAACCGGCTTTCCAGTGGCCCTGGTGCCACGTATTTTCCTTTGGCGGTTTTGAATGCTTCTTTGAGGCGACCAACAATGCGAAAAGCACCGTCGGACCTTTTCTCCGCTTTGTCACCCGTCCGGAACCAACCGCCCTGAAAGGCGTCTGCGGTGACTTCAGGATTGTTGTAGTAAGTTTCGAAGACGGCGTCGCCACGAATCAATAACTCACCATCGTCGGCGATTTTCATGTCGACACAATCCAGCGGCACTCCAATGGTTCCCATGCGATCCGCCCGGAATGGCATATTACAGGCTGACAAACCGGTGGTTTCGGTCATCCCCCAGCCTTCGCAGATATCAATGCCCAGCCGGTGATACCACTGCAATAAACTGGGCGCCAGCAGTGCCGAGCCGGATCCAAAGGTATGCACCGAATCCAACCCAAGGCCGGCACGAATTTTTCGCGCAACCCGCTGACCAACCAATGGAATTCTCAACAGAAACTGCAGCGTCTTAGGCGGAATTTTTTCATGAATGCCGGCCTGAAAGCGCGTCCATAACCGAGGCACCGATAAAAAGGTTGTTGGCTGGGCCACCTTTAAATCGTCGACAAAGGTATCCAACGATTCAACAAAATAGACCGGCCCACCGGTATACAGCGCCGTGCCCTGCACCACCGCTCGCTCAGTAACATGCGCCAACGGCAAATAAGACACCGTGCGATCATATTCCGTAATTTGGCCAATAACGCGATTGGTGGCCGATGCCGCGGCATACTGCCGATATTTCAACACCACACCTTTGGGCTTGCCGGTGCTGCCTGAGGTATACACCAGGGTCATGACGTCGTTCAGACCCAGGTCAGCGACCTCCTTTAGCGGCGCATGCTGAGCGAGCCAATCGTCCCAACGGTGATCGTGAGTGAGGGTTGGGTAAGGAAATCCGATGCGCGCCAGGCCGCCATCAAAGGCGGCCTCTCCGGCGGCAACCTCATCTAACTTGCCAACAAAAACGGCTTTGCTGCCACTGTCTTCGATGATGTGTCGGATCGTGTCTTCATTGGCGGTGGCATAGATCGGCACACTGATCATTCCGGCCATCATGATGGCCCAGTCTGCGATAAACCATTCGGCGCTGTTCTTGGCAAAAATAGCGACCCGGTCGCCGGGTTCAAGGCCCAGGGAAATGAGCCCTTGAGCAATACGGCGCGCGTTATCGTCAACCTCAGCCCAGGTCCAGATCTTCAGTTGACGGTTAATCGGTTGGTGCAAAAAGGGTTGATCACCCCGTTCAGCGACGTGTCTGGCCAGCTCAGCCAGTGGCATTGGATAAGTCATATAAACATCCTTGGGATTGATGGCATTAGCCGGACATTCCTGGTCCGGTGAGTTTGGAAAACAATGAAAAACGTTAGTGATCTTTAAAGGTGGATTCAAAATAATGAATAACCGCCGATTTAGCGGCCGTAAAATCGGTCGAAAAATCCTGGTAATAGAGCCCGTATTGAGCACACTGCGAGCGCAGGTAACGGCTGAACTCAACACCCTCTGACACCAGGTCGAACAACTGAGCGTCCGTGAGTTCAGCTGTCCAGTCATTGGGCATGCCGGAACAGGATTTAATGTCAGCCATTTTCTGTTCGATCACTGTGTTTTCATAACCGACGAAACAAGCCGGGATCCTCACCTCAAGCTGCTCGGATAACTGCGCGACCTGCCACGGTAGGATTTCACCCTCGATCAAATAATGCACGCCGGTTTCAACCATATTGCGAGCCAGTGCACTGATAAACGGCCAGAGTTGCTCACTGACGACAATGGACGATTCGTCCGTATTTAACTCATAGGATGGCACTGCTTTGGACAGCGCCATTTTAATAGGATCGATGGATAAATACGGCAGCGCTAAGCGCGACAACAGTTCCCGAGAGATCAGACTTTTACCCGTCCGGGAAGCGCCGCCCAGCATCATAATGGTGCTCATTTGGGAAGGATCACTATTTTGCCGATATGTTCAGAACGCCCGAAACGTTGCAGCGCCAGTGGCAGGTCACTCAGAGCAAACCGCTTGTCGATCCTCGGTTCTATCTCCTTTGCCAGAACCAACGTTTCAACCTCATCCAAACCCTGGTTTGGTTTGAGTGCAAGCAAATGAAACCGCCGCCTCGTCAGACGCCCGATCACCGGCCCAATAAGAGCTAGGGCCACTAATCGTCCCGGGGCACCTCCAACGCTGACATAACGACCGCCAGGCTTAAGTGCCTTCAACAATCGCCAAGGAGTGCGCGTTGTTTGTGCATCAATAATGACATCATAGCGCTGCCCGGTGCCCGTAAAATCAACCCTTTCATAATCGAGTGCGTCTGCACGTCCGAGCCAGTGCAATGCCTCCAGCTTAAACGCCTTATCAACGCCGGTGACCGTGCAACCAAAATGGTGCTGCGCAATCTGAGCACCGAGTACGCCCATACCGCCGCCAACCCCGTTGATCAATACCGACTCACCCTGTTCCAACCGAGCCACGTCAACCAACGATTGCCAGGCGAGTCCCGCCGCATGCGGCAGGGCCGCAGCCAACTCAACATCCAATTGATCAGGAACCCGGCGTAAGGACGCCACGGGCAGACAAGCGTATTCGGCATAGCCTCCAAAACCGGCCTCCGATACATCGCCATACACCACATCACCGTGGTTAAACTCAGTCACGCTGGCGCCAACCGATTCAATCACACCGACAATTTCTGCCCCAAGAATCTTCCAACGGGGTCTCAATAAACCAAAGAGCAAGCGATAAAGACGGGGTTTACCACGCACCAACATCCAGTCCCAATCATTCACTGTGCTGGCGAGGATGCGGACGACACAATCGGCATCGGTTTTCAGTTCGGGTTTGGCAACATCGCTGAGCACCAGGTCGTCACCGCTGCCGTAGCCTTCGCAAATCATAGCTTTCATAGGGTTCCTTCCCAGTTATCACGAGTTAGCTCAAGCATGCCTGTGCCGCCGCACAACCACATTGCCCATTCGTCACTTCGGCGCGATCAGGTGCTCAATTCAGTAATTCTGTGAACCCTTGCTGTAGATGGTGCAAAAGATCAGAAACCGGATCAGCCGTTTGCTGAGGCCCGGTTATAAAAGCGTTCAGATCATAGCCTGTTATCTCAAACGCTTGGAAATAAAACGCCAAGGCTTCACGATCACCCGGATGAGTCAAATCGAACCCACTGGGCAGCATCAGTGGTACGTTATTGTCCGTTACCTGACGAAGCCCTATTTCAAAATCTTTCATATAGGCTTCTATACGTTGTTGAAGGGTTGTGCTGTCCTGTCGGCAATTACCCCATGTTAACCAAGGCAGTGAATCCACGGTAAAATGGGCCAACGGCTCCCGCTTATAATGGGCGTAATTAAATGACCCCATATTTTCACAGCTCTCAACGCGCTGCTGGTTTTCATCAAAAACCAGCTCGCCACCACTGTCATGAATAAACACCGTATTTCCGACCTCTCCATTCATACGGTGTGTCCAGACTTCTGTGGTGTTATAGAGAACGGTGTAAATAAAAGCCGCTTTGAGTTTGAAGTCAGGATCGTCCAGGTCGGCAGAAGAATAGGTCGCTAAATCGTAGTGCCGACTCATTGAGCTCGACATACGTTCCAGACTGGGCTGTGTCGCACAAGCACACAACATCAGTGTTAACGTCGAAACCAGCCATGTTTTCATACGTTATTGCTCCCTTATGTTGAGGTCCACTGCCCGAATTCCCTCTTCAACTCTTTGTCGCGGGAAACTCGCGAACGGAAAAGCCTACTGCATTTTGCCGAGGGTTGAAGAGGCCGTTAAAGAAACTGGCTGAAAAGTGTTGTGACAGGAACAACAGGACGGTGTATAAGCGTGCGCAGACTATTATAAAGCCGATCCTCGCGGACCGGCTTTATAGGTTGGTGGTGCTCAGGGGGACCGACTCATGCATCCCGCCGAGTATGACCTTTTGCGCAAAACCGAGTCAGTTTAGTCCTCAGGCAGTCACTTCGAACACCTTGTTGAAATCGAACCGGTTGTCGGTGTCGATGTACAGTTTGAGTTTTCGAGAGATGTCCGAGGCCGAAAAGATTCCCCGAATTCGGTTGTGTTCACTGTCGATCACCAAGCAGTGTTGCTGATGCACATTCTTAAGTACCTGGATGACATTGCCGATCGTCGCTCTTTTTACTTCCGTGATATCCAGGGCGGTCAACTGTTTCTTCGGGGTCATCAGATCGGTTACACCGATCTCGTCTCGACGATACCCTTCAGACACGCGCTGGACGATCTTCCGTTCAATAACATCGTCCGCACTAAACACACCGACAAAATGATTCAACTGGTTGACGACCAACAGCAATCGTACGTGAGTGGTCATCATCACCTTTCTGGCATCCAGAGCGGATGTTGCCACTTCGATAATCCGGGGTTGAACAGCCTCGAAGTCGGTAAAGAAGTCGACGGCCGGGGAATTCTGTGAGAGCGATTCGTGTTGTTCTGGCCAGGCCAGTTCATTGATGTCGCTCAGGGGGTACAACGTCATGTTTTTCATAGCACGGTCTCCTACCCGTTGCGGCCATACACAGCCGGATATACGGGTACCAAAGGGGTTTTATGCCAATCTTGAAAGTGAAAGATTCTTGATTAACTAGGAGAAACAGGCAGGCGGCGCTCGGATGAGCGTTGAGTCATAGGGGTTAAGAGAAGGAACATCAGGTGCGGAAGAGCGCCGGAGAACCACCTTAAGCGACGGCAATTGCCGGCTCGGGTAAGCAGTGAACACCGCACCGTCATCGCTTTCAACTGACTGACCAAATCCATCAGTGGCGTCGAGAACTTCAGCCACCTTGCCGATAAGAGAGGCACTGTCAGTACGCTCGTCGTCGGCGAAGGCCGAACCAGCGTAGAGCAGGAAAAGCGGTAGCAAAAACAGCGATAACAAGATGCGATGCATAAAACGATCACCTCTGCTACCAAGTATTGCTGAGCATCCTGATATTCGCAAATTAAAGTAATAGGCTGGCGTCTTTTAACGGCCTCGGGGTGCTCTTCCTCTATCTTGCAGCCACAAAAAGAGCCGACCCTCTCGGATCGGCTTTTCAAATTTGGTGGAGCTAAGCGGGATCGAAGTCGGACGCGACCCCGGCGTGACCTCCTGCATGCCATGCAGGCGCTCTGTCGCTGACGCACCACTAATCACATCCAACCACAAAAAAAGCCGACCCTCTCGGATCGGCTTTTCGAATTTGGTGGAGCTAAGCGGGATCGAACCGCTGACCTCCTGCATGCCATGCAGGCGCTCTCCCAGCTGAGCTATAGCCCCAAATTTTGAAGCTCTTGAGCCTTCGGCTTCCAGCTGCACTGCTTCGCAGCATAAAAGCTATAGCCTCAAGTCTTACCATGCTTTCGGGTGCTGAGCCCCGAAAACGAAGCGCATATTACGGTCGGTGACTGAGAGTGTCAAGCCGTTTTTTATAGAAATTTCAACGACTTGGCACTCTAGCCTGCAGGATCAGCCTTTCAGCGCCCGTTCAGCCATTTCGAACACATCGCGTGACAGGTCGGGGGTGGTCAGAATGCTCTTCAGAGCGTTTTGCATCAGCGTGCGGCGCTGGGGCTCGTAACGCTTCCAGTCGGCAAACAAGGTCACCAGTCGCGCCGCGATCTGCGGGTTCAGCGCATTTAACTTGGAAATCATATCGGCCACCAACTGATAGCCCGCGCCCTCTGCGTTGTGGAAGCACTCCGTGTTACCGGCAAAGCCTCCGATCACAGAACGCACCTTGTTCGGGTTTTTCACATCAAAGGCTTCGTGTTGCATCAGTGCCTCGATGTCGGCGGTGGAAACGCCCGGCGCAGCGGCCTGCAGTGACAGCCATTGCTCAACCATTTGGTTATCACCTTTCCAGCGCTCGAAAAAGCTGCTCAGCATTTCATCTTGCAGGGCTTGGTCATCACCGGCCAATACGGCCCGAAGCGCATTGCTGCGATCGGTCTGGTTACTGGCCTGACGGTATAGGTCGGCGGAGAAGTCAAAAGCCGCCTGGTCGCCCGCTTTCAGCCAGTACCACAGAGCAACACCCTGTAAGTCACGGCGACCGGCCTCGTCGGCGTTAAACTGATAATCAGCCGTCGACGCCAGGCTCTCGGTCAGCGAGCGCCACAAGTCGCGATTGCCGCTGGCAATGCGATCAACCACCTTGCGGCGTGCCGCAATCAGCGCTTCGATATGAATTTCGTCGACGGCGTCTTTCAAAATCGCGTAGCTCGGCAAACTGAGCATACGGGCTCGGATGGCCTGTGACAGCTGAGCATCACCGGCTACCTGAGACACAGTGTCGAGCAAAATGCCCGGAACGGTGAGCTCACGACCCGCTCGGTGGTCTTCGGCCAAGCGCAAGATGGTGCGCAAATACAGCTGCTGCAATGCGTCCCAGCGGTTAAAACCGTTGGCGTCATTGCGCGCCAGGAACGCCAGCTGATCGTCGGCGTAGTCGAAGCTCAGTCGCACCGGCGCTGAGAAGTCGCGCAACAGGCTTGGCACTGGTTTTTCACTCAGGCCGGTGAAGGTGACCGTGGTTTCAGCGTCTGTCAGTGTCAGTACTTGGGTGTCGGCGTTGTAGTCGGCATCCGTTTTAATCGGCAGGTCCTGACCGTCGGCACCCAGCAGACCCAGCTTCACAGGAACAACAAAGGGTTCTTTCTCATCCTGACCCGGTGTCGGCGGGCAGCTTTGCGAGAAGGTCAGACGATACTCGCCACTGCCGGCATCAAAGCTGTCTTTTACCGCCAGACGGGGCGTTCCGGACTGGCTGTACCAGCGTTTGAACTGAGTCAGGTCGCGACCACTGACTTCTTCCATGCAGGCAACAAAATCATCGGTGGTCACGGCCTGACCATCGAAGCGCTCAAAATACAGATCGCTGCCTTTGCGAAACGCGTCTTCACCGATCAGTGTCTGAATCATGCGCACCACTTCGGCGCCTTTTTCATAGACTGTGGCGGTATAGAAGTTGTTGATTTCGATGTACGACGAGGGCCGCACCGGATGTGACATCGGGCCATTGTCTTCCGGGAACTGGCGAGCGCGCAGCTCGGTCGCATCCTCGATGCGCTTGACCGCCCGGTCGTGCATATCGGCGGTGAATTCACTGTCACGGAAAACGGTAAAGCCTTCTTTGAGCGACAACTGGAACCAGTCACGGCAGGTAACGCGGTTGCCCGACCAGTTGTGGAAATATTCATGGGCGATGATGGCTTCGATACGCTCGAAGCTCATGTCTTTTGACGTATCGGCCGTGGCCAGAACCGCCGCGCTGTTGAAAATGTTCAGGCCTTTGTTTTCCATGGCGCCCATGTTGAAGAAGTCGGACGCGACGATCATAAAGAGGTCCAGATCATATTCGCGGCCAAAGCGTTCTTCATCCCAGCGCATGGCTTTTTTCAGCGATTCCAGCGCAAAGTCGACTTTGTGCGCATTCTGCGGCTCCACAAAAATCCGCAGGCTGACCTCACGGCCACTGGCGGTGGTGAAGCTGTCGTCCTGGCGCGCCAGCTGACCGGCGACCATGGCGAACAAATAGCTGGGTTTGGGGTGCGGATCGTCCCAGACGGCAAAGTGACGACCGCCGTCCAGCTCACCCTCGCCCACCGGGTTACCGTTCGCCAGTAACACCGGGAAGCGTTCTTTGTCGGCTTCAATGCGCGTGGTGAAGGTGGCCATCACGTCCGGCCGATCCGGGTAGAAGGTGATTTTGCGGAAGCCTTCGGCTTCACATTGGGTACAGAACATGGAACCGGACTGATACAGACCTTCCAGCGAGGTGTTGTGCTGCGGGTAGATGCGCGTCAAGGCACTGAAAACGGCCTCATCGGCGGCGCATGACAGCGTCAGGTTTTCGCCGTCCAGACGGTAGTCGCCATCACTGAGCGTTTTACCATCCAGCGTCAGCTCTATGATTTCCTGCTCAACGCCGTTCAGCACCAGTTCGCGGCCACGGGTGTTGGCGTTTTTGCTCAGTTGAAGCTGCGAGCTGACTTCGGTGTAGTCATCAAAAATTCGCACCGTCAGGTCGGTGTGCTTCACCCAAAAGTCCGGTTCCCGGTAGTCTTTCAGGTAAATGGTTTTCGGATCCTGGGTGCGCATATAGGTCTCGCTCTGTAGAAATGCATCGATAATAAATAGACAGGTCGCCAAGATGAGGTCAATTCAGCTCAGCACAACCTCATAACCGGTGTGACGACGAATATTGATGACGCCCGTGTCGAGAATCCAATACTGACCTTTAATGCCCACCAAGGTGCCTTCTACGACCGACTGCTTATCGAGATTGAAACTGCTGACTTTCTCGGGGTACTGCTGCACCGGATACGCCAGTGACTGAATATCGCCGTGACCGATCAATTGCACCGCCTGCAACCCAAATTCACTCTGTACCGCGTCCAACTCATTGCGGCATTCGGCAAACAACTGATCGCGAATCGCGGATAAATCCAGCGGCTCGGCGGTGCCTTTGAGCATGGTCCGCCAGTTGGTTTTATCATCGACGTGCTGCTTGAAAATCACTTCCAGCAGGCCTGCTAGTCGACGCGTACTGACCCGGGCAATCACCATGCCCTGAGTGGCCCCCTGATCCATCCAGCGGGTGGGAATCTGGTTGCCTCGGGTAATACCGACTTTGATGCCACTGGCATTAGCCAGATACACATAATGCGCTTGCATGCAGTGTTCTTCGCCCCACTCCGGCTCACGACAGGTGCCTTCGTGGAAGTGGCATTTTTCCGGGCTCATGATGCAGCTGTCACACTGCGCCAATGACATAAAATGCTCGTAGCAAAAGCCCTGACCAAAGCTCTTGTTGGTCACTTTGCCGCAATGGATGCAGTTGATGG
The DNA here is from genome assembly GCF_003054965.1 of Saccharospirillum sp. MSK14-1. Lineage (GTDB taxonomy): Bacteria > Pseudomonadota > Gammaproteobacteria > Pseudomonadales > Natronospirillaceae > Saccharospirillum. The sequence continues at coordinate 883,324 of NZ_MIES01000033.1, read as the reverse complement.
TACCGGTAAACTCCAGGCGAATGGGCTGGCCCAGACGCTCATTCATATCGACCTCTGCGTCACCCAAACGCAACCGATATTGCACTGGGCTTCCGGCCCGAGTGACCATCTTCTCCAGATTGCCACGGCCCAATTCTTCGCCCGGCGGTGGAGCAAACAAGTCCTGATTCATTGCAGGGTGTCTCCATCGCCCATCATACGAATGGGTTGCACGTCGTTATCGGCCAGCGGATTTGCCTGAGTGCCATCCGGACGTTCGATATAGCCAATGCGCTCATTCACTGGAATGCCATTGCGCGCTTCATAAGTCATCAAGGCTTCCAGACATAACGCCTTCTGTTCGCGGCTTAACACATCGCCATTGGGCCACTTGCCCAACTCCACCGCTTCTCTGAGCCGTTGGTAAACTTCCGGCGTCAAATTAGCCGCCACCTCTTGAAAGTTCATAGCGAACACTCCGAATGCTTAAACAGTGAGCCTAACGACCATCGAGCGGGTTTCCCCAGCCAAGTTTGGTCCGGCAGATTTCGTAATAGTTGTGACCCGAGGGGTGCAACAAGTGCAATTTATGTGGGTAACGATGCAGGTGCAGTTCGTCACCGGCCTCAATCGCCAGATGATGCTGTGCATCGCAGCTGACCTGGGGTGATTCGCCCGTGGCACGCCCCACGTGAATGCGTAACTGAGCGTCTGCACCGACCACAATCGGTCGGTTACTCAGGCTGTGCGGAAACATGGGCACCAAGATCATGGCGTCGAGGCTGGGATGAACCAGTGGCCCTCCGGCTGACATGGCATAGGCGGTCGAGCCGGTCGGTGTCGATACAATCAAGCCGTCCGAGCGCTGGCTGTAGACAAATTGATCATCGATATAGAGTTCAAATTCGATCATGCGGATCGACTGGCCCGAATGCAGCACCACATCGTTCAGTGCACAGCCCGAATCCTGAGCCTGATCATCACGCACGACCTGTGCTTGCAACAGAAAGCGATCTTCAGCGACATAATCGCCGCCGAGCACGGCCAATACTCCGGCTTCCATTTCAAATGGCATGATATCGGTCAGAAAACCGAGCCGGCCACGGTTGATGCCCAGCAGCGGAACATCGAACTTGGCCAGATCGCGCGCAGCGCCCAGCAGAGTGCCATCGCCACCGACCACAATGATCAGGTCAGCCCAGGCACCCAATTCATCACGACTCTTAATGGTGGTATTCAAACCACCAACGGCTTCGGCGAGCGGTTGATCAACCGCGTAATCTTTGCCTTCGCGGCTAAGCAACTGGGTCAGGCGCTGCACGGTATGCGCAACGTTGTCACTGCCCAGGCGGCCTACTATGCCGATGGCGTCGAAAGAAGACGGCGAGGTCGGTTTGGTCATCTAGGCGGCTTCGGTTATCGTCAAAAAGGACGGCAAGCATAGCAGATGGAGCCCCGGTGAACGAAGCCGCCAGCCACACCAACCATGCAACGACCCGAGCTGATCTCGACTGGGTACAGCAACTGCCCGCCTTGTTATTGGCCGAAGAACTTGCCTGGCGCCCAGTCTTTCCCGACCTGCCATTATCTAACCAGGTTCCTGAGAGTGAACTTGCGCAACTGGAACAACACCGTCACGGTCGCCTAGGCGCCTACTTTGAAGCGCTGGCGGCAGTGCTGTTAACGACCAGCGGCCGATATCGATTATTGGCCAGTAATCGAATTATTCAGGCCGGACAACGCACTCTGGGAGAAATGGATCTCTTAGTCGAAGACCAAAACAGCGGTGAAATTCTGCATCTGGAACTGGCTCTGAAGTTCTACCTGGCGGCGCCAATACAACCGGGCATCGAGCCAGGGTGTCAATGGATCGGCGCTGGCCTGCGTGATTTCCTGACACTGAAAATGGCAAGACTGGAGAATCATCAACGCTACCTGCCTCAATTAGCCCGCGACTATAAAGCATGGCCTGCTGATCTGCCCTTTCCCGATCGCAGCCTGGCCTGGGTGCTCGGTCGTGGCTTTGTTCGTCTGGGTCAGCCACCGTCATCGCTCTTACCGCTGTCGCAGCAAGCGCCTTTGGGAAACTGGATCACGATCAGTGAATTTCAGGATCAACTCTTTACAGGGCAATGGATAAACAAAGCCAACTGGCTGGCCGACCAGGCGCGCCAAGCCGATGCGCCCCCCAAGCATCCCCTACCCAACCAGTTTTTTGGCCGGCTTGGCGATGGCCCGCAAAGACACTGGTTTGTCGTGCCCGATGCCTGGCCAGAGGCAGCTCAAGCTCGTATTCTTGAGCGCTTTGGCCCAGGCCACGGCACCCACCAAGGAGAAATCGTTTGAGCAACACCCTGACGGAAACAACGCTGGACACTGGCTTGGTACACCTGACCATCGAAAACCGCGCCGCCCGTGCGGTGCTGTACACTCAGGGCGCACATCTGACGTCTTACCAACCTCAAGGTCAACCGGATCAGCTCTGGGTATCGGATGCCGAAACCTACCAAGCTGGCCGGGCTATCCGAGGCGGCATTCCCATTTGCTGGCCCTGGTTTGGCGATCACGAATCCAATGCCGACGCGCCAGCACACGGCCTGGCCCGCACCCGCGTTTGGGAGTGGGAACTGCTGGCCGAAACGGAGCAGCGCACCGACCTGCGCTTATGGCTCGACACCGACGGGACTGACCCGGGCTTCCCCCACCAAGCGCGAGCCGAATTGCTGGTCAGCGTTGGCGACAGCCTGATACTGGCGTTGACGACCCAAAACCTCAGTAAACAACCCTTTCAGTTGAGTCAGGCCCTGCACAGTTATTTCCCCATCACCGACCTCAGTAAGGCTGCTATCGGGGGACTGGATGGACAGTTCTACCACAACAAGCTGACCGGCCAGAGCGCCACCTGGCCAACCAGTTTCCGGGTGGATCAGGAAGTGGATTGTATTGTGCTTGATCGCGGCGCCCCGCTGCGTCTGAACCGCGGGGACGGTCATATCACTCAGATCAAACGTCAGGGCAGCCGATCCGTTGTGGTTTGGAACCCCTGGGTTGATAAAAGCAAAACGCTGTCGAACTTTAACGACCACGACTACCAGCACATGCTCTGCCTGGAAGCGGCCAACGCTGCCGAAGACGCTCGTTTGCTCAAAGCCGGGCACAGTCATACGCTGATCTGTGAAATCAGCAGCGAACCGAGTCACTGATGCAGCAGCTGGATGTACCCGCCGGTCTCGTGGAGGCCATTGCCAATACGTTAGCCGAGACACCGGCTGGCTTGAGCGAATTTGAGCTCATTCAGCGTCTGGACCAGGAACACGGCAACCTCTTCCCAAAACCCGATCTGGGCGATCCACTGGTGCTCTTCCAGCATCATTTTATCTTGATGCATGTGCTTTACCGGTTGCAGGACCAATGGTGGCAATCCAACCGCTGCTTGCTTGATATTGGTCCGTTGCGCATCGCCATCCGCCCTATAGGCGATGGCGCCAGTCAACAATTGAGCAGTACAGCCTCGCTGCGTGATTACTATTTGAACGGCAATAATCTAACGCGCGAAACCAGTGCCACCGTGCAGGATCTATTGGATGGTTTTTGGAAACGCCTGCTCAGCGAAGAACAGCGCCCTCAGGCATTGGCTGAACTGGGGCTAGATCCGCGTGCTGATCAAAAGGCCATTCGCACCCGCTACCGCCAACTGGCCAACGAACATCACCCAGACAAAGGGGGGGACCCCGAAACCTTCCGGCGTATTCGCGAAGCCTATGAGCAATTATCGAAGAAAGCGGGCAACTAGCTCCCTGTCGTTATTTACCGGTATTGCTGGCTAACGTTGGCGCCACAACCGCCTCAAAATCAGCCAGATCATCCTCTTCTTCAATATGAGTGCGGGCGCACCGGCGCAGTTTCTGAAGATGTGCCCGCACGCTGCGGCGCTGCTCGTCGCTGTCGGCTACTGCTGCCAAGGCGCACAGGATGCGCCCCATCTGAATCAAGACGGCCGGTGACCGGGTACCGGATTGGCGAATCTGATTAAAGGCCGTATCAACCAGACCGCCAAAATCCTGGGTGGGTGCCAGCAACCGCAATTGGCCCTCATCATCAGCATACTGAGACGGCGGCTGGACACTCTGACAAGCTTTTTCCAGCGCGCCTCCCAGTCGATTGATCACAGCAATAGCGGTGAAGGTATCATTGATGCCTGGCGACAAGGCGCGAATGGCAATTTCCACCAATTGCCGAATGGAGTATTCCAGATCCAACGTCGGGGTTCTTTCCTTACCCACCACGAAACAACCTCGCAGTGTGACGACATCATCGTCACTAGGTTCCGGGCCACGCAACACGGTCAAACATTGTTCCGCGCGCAGCAAAAAGTGCCCCGGCTGACAGTGTAAGCGCAACAGCCAGCCGCGTTCACACGCCAGTGTGACCAACCTGGCGTATTCAATGACCTGAATATAGCCGCGTTGCTGCAGCGCAATAACCGCCACCGGCTCGTCAATATCGGGCACTGGCCGTCGAGCACTTTGGTCACTATGACGCTCGCCTGCTCGAGCGATGGCCGCTTCCAGATCGTTAGCGACTTCGGTCACCAGAGTGTCGGCGATAATCGAGCGGGCCACCTTGTGGACATAGAACAGCAGTGCAAACAAACACAATACACTGAGCACCGAGGCTAAATTGATCGCCATGTGCGGTAAGTCATCACCGCTGAGGTCATCGCTGACGCTGCGTAAGGTAATCAGGCAAAACACGATGGTGGACGCGAACAGACCAATCACCATTTGAATCTGTCGGTCGATCAGGAAATTACGAATCAAGCGTGGCCCCATCTGCCCAGCGGCCAGCGACAGCACCACTACCGTGATGGAAACCACCAAGGATGTCATGGTGATAATGCCCGACAGCAAGGTCGATAACAGATCCCGCGCCGATCCAGAGTCACCGGAAAACAACCACCAATTATCATGACTGAAACTCGGACTGAAATCCCACAACGGCAACACCATAGCCACCGTGCCGCTGAGCAGAGACATCGCCGCCGGCAAAGCCCACAAACTGGCTCGAATACGTGTCATCAGGTTGTTAATAAAATCTGGCATCGCGCCCTCCGCGCACTGGAATCCCTGATCGTCAAAAGCGTCAATAACAGACGCTGTACACCATCAGAACCGATACTACCGGAGCCTGATAGAAAACCCAGTAACCGGCGCTCAAATCCAAGCCATAAAAAAGGACGCTCAAAAGGCGTCCTTAAAAAACAACGGTAATCACCAATGTATCAATTGGATTCGCTGCTCTCGTCACTGCTCGACTGCGTCGCCTGCAATGCGGCGACCATGCCTTTAAGTACCGACAACATAACTTTACGGCTCTTGTCACTGTAGCCAGCCACGCCACCCAATACTAAAGCCACCAGCGTGGCGCGGTCAGCATTTTGCTGGAGCAGTCGCAGTGAGCTTCCGTCCAGTAGGCCTGCTAATAGCGTCTCGACGTTCGGTATAGCCAGCTCTTCGGCCAGACGGTCTCGTTCGCGCTTTTTACGCCGATGCTTAAGACGCACCACCAGCATAATCAGCAACACAACAACGCTGGAGATCAAGCCAGTCACTGACGCCGCCCAAGCTGGATGCATGACCTCTTGCAACCCCAGGAACGCCGCGACACCAAGCCAGACACCAACCAGTGCAATACCGACGAAAAAAAGGCCCAAGCCCGCAGCTTGAGCCTTTAACTGTTGTAGCATCGTTTACGACCTCTTGCTGGATTCGGTTACTTGCTCAACAACTTACCCAGCATCATACCAATTCCGAACGACAACGCGACCGACGACAATGGGTGATGGCTGATTTCAGATTCCGCACTGTCGATTGCTTTACTGGCCGGTTCCCAAGCGTTATTGGCTGCGTGCTTAACGCGTTCACGTCCTTCGCTGGCTTTGCGCTCTGTCAGGTCTCGCAATGAGCCAGTGATGTCAGACAAATCTGTTTTCAGTTTTGCAATCTCTGCTTTCAACTGTTCCAACTCGTCTGACGATTTTTCAGTTGCCATGATTCATTCCCCTTTTCTATTTAACCGTTGCTCAAAATAAGCATGTTAATAAGAGCGATGAATTAAAAGTCGTTACTTCTCGGCGACTTAGCGATAGAGATGAGACTGACGATCAACATTTCAAGCTTAGGCAGGCAGTTGAGCTCAAAGGCTTTACATTTGACATGCTGAATATGCTAAACAGTTCAATAAATGTTCGTAAGTCGGTGGGAAATGCGGCGTAATTCGACGGCTCAGTTTTCTATGGTGTTAAAAAACAAACCACCTTTACACAAAAAAAAAATGAACTATGTTTCTATTTACGACGATTAACTGTCGGGAAAACCACCCGGCACATTGACCATTTAGCACTAACAAGCAACTTGCTAGTTGCTAAAAAGTTGAGAAAAACACACCACTCAGCAGCATCCATTCAGCCGGATGACTGAGCCATAGACACTGAACGGATCAACGCAGAGACGAACGCGGCACACCAGGCAAATCGCTGATGGCCACGTTTTCAAGAAGGGATTACTTAAGCCTGATAGTAGGCGTTTTCGGTAATGGTGTGATCGGTGACATCGCGAATACCGGCCAAGCCCGGGACCTTTTCCAACAAGGTGGCTTCAACACCATTTTTCAAGGTGATATCGACAGCCGAGCAGCCCTGACAGCCACCGCCAAACCGTAAAACGGCGACATTCTCATCGGTCAGCTCTTCCAGGCTCACTTCACCGCCGTGCGAAGCCAGGCCTGGGTTGATCTCAGTGAACAGAATGTAATTCACCTGATCCTGCAGCGGACTATCGCTGGTCACCTTGGGCATTTTGGCGTTCGGCGCTTTGATGGTCAGCTGACCGCCCATCTGATCTTTGGCGAAATCGACAACCGCTTCATCCAGATACGGCAGGCTGTTTTGTTCCAGATAAACGCGGAACTGACTCAGCTCAATGATTTCGTCGTTCTCTTTTTCTTCACCCGGACGGCAATAAGCCAGACAGGTTTCGGCGTATTTGGTGCCCGGCTGTGTGACGAACATGCGCACGGCCACGCCATCGCTGCTCTGCTTGGACAGCAAACCGGCCAAGTACTCCTGAGCCGATTCAGTAATGTTCATTTGAATATCCATGCCACTGACTCCGTGGAAGGTCGAATTCGAGTCGGCGTGCATTCTACCCAATTAAACGCCAACCCTGAATACCTGAGTGTTTTGGTCGGGTTTGTAGATGGGACTGTTGCGCGCCTTTTCAAGGCGCTTTTGCGTAACGCCGGTCGGGAGACGGAAGACGCTTAATAGAAGGCATCTGCGTGGTTGGCCACAACACCGGCCAATACTAGGTCATACCTAAAAAGATAACGGTATAATTTCTATATCAAAGTTTTTTGATATAGATTGAAAGTTACGCCTTTTTAGTGTTTCATTGGCAACCCTCAGCAGCCGCAGAGCTGCCCTGCTACTGTCTTTCCAATAGACAGCGGCTCACAACCCAACACAACTCTCCAACACAACAGCGGACCTTCGATGAACGCAGCCAGCCACGCTTCCACGACCGAACGACTGCAGCAGATACTGCGCCAGCGCGTTATGGTGCTCGACGGCGCCATGGGCACCTCCATTCAGGGTTATCCGCTGGAAGAAGCTGATTTCCGCAAAGGCCATTTTGAAGATCACCCCAGCCCGCTCAAAGGCAACAACGACCTGCTGTCGTTGACCCGGCCAGAGATCATCGAAGAAATTCACGATTCGTTCTTTGAAGTCGGTTGCGACTTCGCCTGCACCAATGCCTTTAGCGCCACCACCATTGCTCAGGCTGACTATGGTCTGGAATACGCGGTGCGCGATATCAACATCGCCGCGGCCCAATGTGCCCGGCGCAGTGCCGATCGCTGGACCGCCAAAACCCCCGACCAACCGCGTTTTGTCGTCGGCTGCCTGGGCCCGACCAACCGCACCGCTTCCATTTCACCGGATGTGAACGACCCCGGCAAACGTCTGGTCAGTTTTGATAACCTGGTCACCGCCTATCGCGAAGCCGCCGAAGCGCTGGTCGATGGCGGTGTGGATATGATCATGGTGGAAACCGTCTTCGACACCTTGAACGCCAAAGCCGCCGTCTTCGCTGTTCTGCAAATGAAAGAAGACCGCGGCATCGACCTGCCATTGATGGTGTCTGGAACCATCACCGACGCCAGCGGTCGCACGCTGTCCGGCCAGACACCGGAAGCCTTTTGGGTCTCGCTGCAACACGGCGAGTTGTTCAGCATCGGTTTGAACTGCGCACTCGGTGCCGATGACATGTTGCCGCACATCGTCGCGCTCGATAAACACGCCGACTGCTTGGTTTCCGCTCACCCCAATGCGGGCCTGCCCAATGAATTCGGCGAGTACGACCAGGACCCAGAACAGATGGCCGCTCTGGTGGAACCCTATTTATCGGAAGGTCACGTCAACATCATTGGTGGTTGCTGCGGCACGACGCCGGCACACCTGGCCCAGCTGAAAGCACTGGCCGACCGCTATTCACCTCGCCAGCCAAAGCCGGAGGCTGTCGATGCCGTCTAATCGCGTACCCGATATGGTGCTCAGTGGCTTAGAGCCGCTGGTCGTCAATGAAACCACCGGCTTTGTAAACGTAGGCGAACGCTCCAACGTAACCGGTTCACGCAAATTCGCGCGGCTGATTCAGGAGGAGAACTACGAGGAAGCGGTCGATATTGCCCGTGTCCAGGTGGAAGACGGCGCCCAGATCATCGACGTCAATATGGACGACGCCATGCTCGACGGCGAAGCCGCCATGGTGCGTTATCTGAACCTGCTGGCGTCAGAACCGGACGTTGCCAAAGTGCCCTTTATGATCGACTCCTCCAAATGGTCGATCATCGAAGCTGGCCTCAAGTGCGTGCAAGGCAAAGCCATCGTCAATTCCATTTCCTTAAAAGAAGGCGAGGAGCCGTTTCTGCGTCAGGCACGACGCATTAAGTTGTACGGTGCTGCCGTCGTGGTGATGGCCTTCGACACCGATGGTCAGGCCGATACGTTTGAGCGCCGCATCGAAATTTGCGAACGCTCCTACCATTTATTGGTCGATAAAATCGGCTTCCCGCCTCAGGATATTGTGTTCGACCCGAACATCTTCCCGGTTGCTACCGGCATTCCCGAACACAACAACTACTGCGTCGATTTCTTCGCGGCCACTCGGTGGATTAAAGACAACTTACCGGGCGCCAAAGTCTCCGGCGGTGTCTCCAACGTGTCGTTTTCGTTTCGCGGTAACGATACCGTGCGCGAAGCCATGCACTCGGTGTTTCTGTACCACGCCATCAAAGCGGGGATGGATATGGGCATCGTCAACGCCGGCATGCTCACCATCTACGACGACATTCCCGCCGATTTGCTCGAACACGTTGAAGACGTGGTGCTCAACCGTCGCGACGATGCCGCCGAGCGTCTGGTCGATTTCGCCGAGTCGGTGAAAGAAAACGCTTCAGCCAGCAAAGAATCCGACAAACTCAAGTGGCGCGAATGGGGTTTGCAGGAACGTCTGACTCATGCCCTCGTTAAAGGCATAACCGAATACATTGAAGTTGATACCGAGGAAGCCCGCCTGGCGGCCAATAAGCCGATTAAGGTTATCGAAGGCCCGCTCATGGACGGCATGAATGTGGTCGGCGACCTCTTCGGTGCCGGTAAAATGTTTCTGCCTCAGGTGGTGAAAAGTGCGCGGGTGATGAAAAAAGCCGTCGCCTATTTGCTGCCCTACATCGAAGAAGAAAAACGTCTGTCCGGCACTGAAGGCGAAAGCAACGGCGTCATCATCATGGCCACGGTTAAAGGCGATGTGCACGACATCGGTAAGAACATTGTTGGCGTGGTGCTGTCGTGCAACAACTATGAAGTCATCGATCTGGGCGTCATGGTGCCGGCCGAAGACATTCTCGAAGCCGCCGAAAAACACAACGCCGATATCATCGGTTTGTCCGGTCTGATCACCCCCTCTCTCGACGAGATGGTTAACGTTGCCCAACTGATGCAAAAACGCGGCATGAGCACGCCGTTGCTGATCGGCGGTGCCACCACGTCCAAGGTTCATACAGCGGTAAAGATCGAACCGCAGTACAACGAACCGGTCGTGCATGTGCTGGATGCCTCCAAATCGGTACCGGTCGTGAGCCAACTGTTGTCGTCGAGCAAAGCGGTGTTCGTATCGAATTTACAAGACGAATATCAGGGCGTTCGTGAAGCCAATGCGCGCAAGCGTGGTAACAAAATTTTCACACCGCTGGCCGACGCCCGAGCTCGTGCCTTCAAAACCGATTGGGCCAATTACCAACCGACGAAGCCGCAATTTATCGGTAACCGCACGTTCAAAGATTATCCGTTGGCGGACATTCGAGCGCGTTTCGACTGGACACCCTTCTTTAAAACCTGGGAGCTGCACGGCAAATTCCCTCGCATTCTTGAAGATGAAATCGTCGGTGAGGAAGCCACCCAACTGTATCGCGATGCGCAGGCCATGCTCGATCAGTTGATTGCCGACAAATCACTGCAATGCGATGCGGTCATTGGCTTTTATCCAGCCGAAGCGCTGGATGGTGACGTCACTCGTCTGTACCGCGACGAAGCTCGCACTGATACCGCCGCGCATCTGAACCACCTGCGTCAGCAAGCCGATCGTCCTGACGGTCGTGCTTACCGTTCTCTGGCTGACTTCGTGGCGCCAGCTCACAGCGGCGTAGACGATTATATGGGCGCCTTCGTCGTCAGCTGTCATGGCGCTGACGAACTCGCTAAGCAATTTGAAGCTGACCACGACGACTACAACGCCATCATGGTGAAAGCGCTCGCCGACCGTTTCGCCGAAGCCTTTGCCGAATTGATGCACGAAAAAGTGCGCAAAGAATATTGGGGGTATGCCGGTGATGAAACGCTCGATAACGAAGCGCTGATTGCCGAAAAATATCAGGGAATCCGCCCTGCTCCGGGTTATCCAGCCTGTCCCGAACACAGCGAGAAAGCCACCTTGTTTGAGTTGCTCGACGCCACCTCGGCCACCGGCACCGAACTGACCGACAGCTACGCCATGTTGCCAGCATCATCGGTCAGCGGCTGGTACTTTGCTCATCCCGAAGCGCGTTACTTTGGACTGGGTAAAATCGACCGCGACCAGGTAGAAGACTACGCCACTCGCAAAGGCTGGGATCTGGAAACCGCCGAACGCTGGCTGCGCCCGACACTGGGATACGATGAATTGTAACCTGGCTTAGCAAACAACAGAGCGTCAAGCGTAGGCTGAAAAGCCCACCTCGGGTATACGACTGGCGCGCTCTGTTAATTGCCGCTCCAACGCCGTGAGGGTGTTTAAGTAATTGCCGTTGAGGTTGCCCCAGAAAGGTCCAAAGGGCGGCAAGGTATCGTCAGTAAACTCACGAAATCGAAAAACATCACTGAAGTTACCCGCCGTCACATCCCAGGTGCCTGCAGGCCCCAGCCCGCTGCGACGGATGGCCATCATTTCCAGTACGCCATCTCGATAGTCCGCCATGGCATCGTCCAGACCCAGCGACGTCACCATGGTTTTAATCAATGCGGCTTGCTCATCGGTGACCAGAGCGCCGAGCACAACCGTATCACCCTTTGCATCCACGCTAAGATCCCAAGACTGATGTTCAAGTTCTGGAATAAAACCGGAAACCAGACCTTCTAATTGCTCGGTTTTGGCTAAGGCAGTAGACGCGGTATCACTCAAAGGGCCCCAGCCATAGCGAAGAGCCTCAAGCTTTGCATTGGCTGCGGCCTCTTGTTCTTCTGGCGTCGGACCCGGCGGTAACGTTTCGATGTCGACCTCTGACGCTGGCGAAAACTGACTGAGGTCGATTTCCGCCGGTGCTTCGCCGGTAATGATTTTATCGCTCGATGTTGTCGTCATTGTCGGCTCCCCTTGAGCCTGAACAATGTTGACGTTGTTGATAATCAGTGCCATGACGCCTCCCTCTTTCAACCACCCACACTGCATAAGAACTATCGGCGAAGCGTTTGCTTTGTTGAATCAACCGGGCTCGCATCTGTCCGCCTGATACGTTGCCCCGTCATTGTTGACTCACCGCCACGGCCTTTACCGCTTGTTGACTCAGGTCAACATCCCTTCTTGTCGGTTGCGCGATAGTAGCCATCGCAAAATCCGAACCGACCGGTCACCGTGCCGGCCACTCCATTCCCGGTCTCTGAGGATGTGACCATGAATGAAACCCTGATCGAGCTCTCCAGGCTGCAGTTCGCCCTGACAGCCATGTATCACTTTATTTTTGTGCCGCTCACCCTGGGCATGACCTTTATGTTGGCGATTATGGAATCCGTCTATGTGATGACGGGTAAAACCATCTATCGCGACATGACCAAATTCTGGGGCAAGTTATTCGGCATCAACTTCGCCCTCGGTGTTGCCACCGGCATCACCATGGAATTCCAGTTCGGTATGAACTGGTCTTACTACTCACACTACGTGGGTGACATCTTTGGTGCGCCGCTGGCCATCGAAGGTTTGATGGCCTTCTTCCTCGAGTCCACCTTTATCGGCCTGTTCTTCTTCGGTTGGGACCGGCTGAGCCGCGTACAGCATTTGGCGGTGACCTGGCTGGTGGCGCTGGGTTCCAACCTGTCGGCCTTGTGGATTCTGATCGCCAACGGTTGGATGCAATACCCGGTCGGCAGCGCACTGAACATCGACACCATGCGCATGGAGATGCAAAGTTTTGCCGAGGTGCTAATGAACCCGGTCGCTCAGGTGAAATTCGTGCACACCGTTTCCGCCGGTTACGTGACCGCCGCCATCTTTGTGCTAGCGATCTCGGCTTACTACCTGCTGCGCAATCGTCACATCGCCTTTGCCCGTCGCTCTTTCGCCATTGCCGCAAGCTTTGGTCTGGCATCCACGCTGTCGGTCATCATTCTCGGTGACGAAAGCGGTTATGAGCTCGGTGACGTGCAGCAAGTCAAACTGGCTGCTGTTGAAGCCGAATGGGAAACCGAACCGGCTCCGGCAGGCTTCACCCTGATTGGCTTCCCGAACGACGAAACCGAATCCACGGATCTGGCGGTGAAAATTCCCTGGGTAATGGGCATCATCGCGACCCGTTCGCTGGATGAAGAAGTCGTCGGCATTAAAGACCTCAAAGAGATTCACCGCGAGCGCATCATCAACGGTGTTGAAGCTTATGCATTGCTGGATGACGTCCGCGCCGGTACCGCAAGCAATGAACAGCAGGCCGTATTCGATGCTCATAAAGACGACCTCGGTTACGCCATGCTGTTGCAGCCTTTTGCTGAGGACATCACCCATCCGTCCGAGGCGGCGATCGATAACGCCGTTGAGTACAGCATCCCGAAAGTCGCGCCTCTGTTCTGGAGCTTCCGCATCATGGTCGCCTGTGGCTTCCTGATGCTGGCGGTCTTCCTCTATGCCTTCTGGCTGAGCACGCGCCACCGCATTGCCAAGCCGCGCTGGTTCCTGAAAGTTGCATTGTTCTCGCTGCCGCTACCGTGGATTGCCTGCGAAGCGGGCTGGTTTGTCGCTGAATACGGTCGTCAGCCCTGGGCCATTGCCGAGGTGCTGCCGGTCCATACCGCGGTGTCCAACCTGGCGGTCAGCGATGTCGTGCTGACGCTGATCGGTATCACGCTGTTCTACACCGTCATGTTTATTCTCGGTTTCTATCTGATGCAGAAGTTTGCCCGCAAAGGTCCGAGCGAAGGCGACAGCGTAGAAACCGAATCCGATTACGCTTTGAAAGGAGTGCAGTCATGATCGATTACGAACTGCTGCGAGTGATCTGGTGGTTGCTGGTCGGCGTGCTGCTGATCGGTTTCGCCATCGCCGATGGTTTCGATTTAGGGGTTGGCTCACTGCTGACACTGGTCGGTCGTAGCGACGAAGAACGTCGCGTGATGATCAATACCATTGGTCCACACTGGGACGGCAACCAGGTCTGGTTTATCACCGCTGGTGGCGCCATTTTTGCGGCCTTCCCGTTCATCTATGCCACCGCCTTCTCCGGTTTCTACCTGGCGCTGTTCGTTACCTTGGCGGCGCTGTGGATGCGGCCGATCGGCTTCGATTACCGTTCCAAGCTGGAAAACCCGACCTGGCGTAAAGCTTGGGACTGGGCGCTGTTCGCCGGTGGCTTTGTACCTGCACTGATCTTCGGCGTCGCCTTTGGCAACGTCATTCAGGGCGTTCCCTTCACCTTCGATAATGTCTTAAAGGTCACCTATCACGGCTCCTTCTTTGGCTTGCTGAACCCGTTCGCCATTCTCGCCGGTCTGGTCAGCGTTGCCATGTTGCTGATGCACGGCGCCGTCTGGCTGCAACTGAAAACCGACGGTGTACTGCTGCAACGTGCGCGCTTTGTCGCCTACGTGCTGGGCATCGCCACAGCCGTGCTGTTTGCATTGGCTGGCGTTTGGGTGGCTTTCGGTATCGACGGTTATGTGATGACCGGTTTGGTCGCCACCGACGGTCCATCCAACCCGATGAACAGCACCGCCGTTCGCGAAGCCGGCGCCTGGATGACTAACTACGTCCGCTTCCCGCTGTTGATTCTGGCTCCGGTTCTTGGCATTGGCGCTGCGCTGGCCACTGCCTGGCTGAGCCGCATCAGCCGCAGTGGCTGGGCCTTTGTAACCAGCAGTCTGTCGATGGCGGGCATCATCTTCACCGCCGGCGGTTCCATGTTCCCGTTCATGCTGCCCAGCTCGGCTGATCCGAGCATGTCGCTGACGGTTTGGGATGCGTCTTCCAGTGAAACCACCCTGCTGATCATGTTCGTTGTCGCGCTGATCTTCGTGCCCATCATCCTGGCGTACACCGCGTGGAGTTTCTGGACCATGCGCGGTCGTATTCGTGAGCAAGACGTCGCCTCTGGCCAAGCCCATACCCTGTATTAAGGAGATCGACTATGTGGTACTTCACTTGGATTCTCGGTGTGTTGCTGGCCTGCAGTTTCGGCATCATCAACGCCATGTGGCTGGAAGCGACTGAGAACCTGGACCGACCGCTGGAACAGGACGACACCTGAACCCGGCTATGGCCGTTTGCAACGCAGCAGTAAGGGTAACGCATGAGCAAGCCCCATCAGGGTGAGAATACTGTCGAGCTGAACTGGCTCGACACTCAAGGTCGCAGCATCAAAGCGGCCATGTCCGGACTGAAAAGCCTGGCGCTGGCCGGTCTGGTCATCACTCTGGGGCTTTATGCGGTGCTGGCACTGTTGGTTCACGATCTGCTGGTGAACGGCCAATGGCCTGAACGGCCCATTCTGAGCGGCCTGATCGCCCTGATTGCCGCTCAATGGTGTTTCTCTGAAGCTCGCTTGCGCGCACGCCGTCGGTTGGCACAACGCCTGACCGGCCGCCTGGCCAGCGAGCTTTTTACTCAGGGCTATGACAAAGGCTGGGTTTTGCTGCGCCGCCATTCGCTGTCGGCCTGGCACGACCTGCTTACCAAACGGCTCAAAGCCGTCGAACATTTTCTCATCGACTACTCATTGCAACGCTGGCTGGCGAGCGTCATGCCGCTGCTGGTGTTGATAGTGGTGTGGCCGATCAGTTGGGTGGCGGGTTTGATCCTGCTGCTCACGCTGCCGTTAATGCCGTTGTTTATGTGGATTGTCGGTGTTGGCGCTGCGCAGGCACAGCGCCGACATTTCACCGCTTTGGATCGGCTCGGCGCCTTCTTTATGGATCGCCTACAAGGCGCTGCCACGCTGTGGACACTGAATCAATCCGATGCCCAGTTACAGCGCTTTAAACAGGCCCACGGCGAACTGGAACGTCGCACTGCCGACGTGGTTCGGCTGGCATTCCTATCCGCGTCAGTACTGGACTTTCTGGCGACGCTGTCGGTGGCACTGGTCGCCGTCTATATCGGCTTTTCCCTGTTGGGCGAACTGAATTTTGGGTTTTGGGCTCGGCCGTTCAATTTGGGCACGGCCCTGTTTTTATTACTGCTAACACCGGCTTTCTTTGCCGAACTCAAAGCCATGGGCAAGTTGTACCATGCGCGCGCCGACGCCATCGCTGCCGCCGAAGAACTGGCACCGGTTCTAAGCCAGCCTATGGTCAGTGATGCGGATACCGCCCGCACACGCTTCGAGCAACTGAGCGCGCATCAGTGGCAGGTACTTGGCTATGAAGGCGACGTCATAATCGATGGCGAACAGTTGGCATTTGAACGCGGTGACCGTGTCTGGCTGCAAGGCCCATCCGGCAGTGGCAAATCCACCCTGATCGATGCACTGATGGGGTTGCGCCCGATCGGCGGCGACTGGCAATTAAATGGCGAGACGGTCACGCACCTCAAAGGCCTGAGCGGTTCGGTGGCGCTGTTAGCGCAGCGGCCCGTACTGTTGCCGGACTCCGTATTGGACAATGTCACCTTAAATCAAGCCAGCCGAGAAACCGCCGAGCAAGCCATTGAGGCGGTTGGGCTGAACGACTGGCTCGAACAACTGCCCAATGGCCTCGACACCGAACTGGGCGAACATCCGCCGTTATCCGGTGGGCAAGCACAGCGTTTAGCGCTGGCCCGACTGTGGGCATTGCAGCCGGAGCTGGTGCTGCTCGACGAACCCACTGCGCATTTATCAGAACACGAACATCACGAATTAGTTGCACTGCTGGAGGCGCGACTGGCCGACGCCACCCTGATCTGGGTGTCACACCGAACGCTGAACCCCGGGTTCTTTAACCGCATCTGGCATGCCGATGACGACGGGAGGCTGAACCGTGTTGCCGCTTGATCGTCGTACTCGTCAATGGCAATGGGCCGGTTTTGGCCTGGCGCTGGTGTATCTGGCTATGGTGCTGAGTTTGCTGGCGTTGTCAGGCTGGTTTATCGCCGCCTCGGCCATCGCTGGCGCCTGGGGTTTGGCCGCGCAGTTCAACTATGTGGTGCCCTCAACGCTTATTCGCATGATTGCCTTTTTGCGGGTTTTGGCCGGTTATGGTGAACGCTATGTCGGTCACCTGGGGCTGCTCAGTCGACTCGGTTCAATACGCGCACGGCTTTTCGCCAAGCTGGTGCACGAGCCCGACGCCGCACCTTCAGCCGAAGCGCTCGAACGCGTCGACGCTGACGCCGATGCCTTCGCCAGTCTGTGGGTTCAAGTCTGGCATCCGCTGGGCAGCGCTGCGATGATACTGACCGCTCTGGCGCTGTTGTTCGCCTGGCTGGTGCCAGCAGCACTGGGGGTCTGGCTGGGGTTTGCCGCCGCAGCGCTGTTGCTGCTGGCGCTGTCGTTTAGACAGCATCGGCGTATGGTTCAGCAGCGTCTGGCGAGCCACGCGGAGGTTCGCGCAGCCTGGCTCGACTGGTCCCGAACAGCGCCGATCTGGCGGCTACTGCCCGATCAAGGAGAGCCTACCCAGGTTCAAACCGCTTGGTGCGTTTGGCAGCAGGCTGACCTGGCGGAAGAAGCGTCCGTACAACGCCTGGAATTCAGTCTGCAACTACTCGGCTGGTGGGCCGCTCTGGCCCTGGGTTGGTGGTTGTATCAGTCCAATGTTGATATCAGCGGTCAAGCCTTATTGCTGGTACCGGTGCTGATCTGGGTGGCAGCCCGTGACTGGTTGTCGAACGCCGCGCGGGCGTTGCCAGAATTGAGCCGACGTCGTGAACGCAGCCAGCGCTTACGACCGTTGCTGACGTCAGTATCCGAGACCCCCGTCATCCCTGCTTGGCCGGGCGATACCCCTGTTGAGCTGTGTTTGCAGCAATACCGCTGGCAACGGGACGAACGTCTTGGGCCGCCACTGGACCTCGAACTCACGCAACCCGCTCTGGTACTACTCGATGCAGGCTCCGGTCAGGGCAAAAGCAGCCTGTTCCAGGCCTTGCTGGGACGCCTGCCTGAGTATGGCAAACTTCATCTCAACGGGGTTGCCGGAACCGAGCTCAGCGCCGAACAGCGCCGCGCCTGCTTCCACCTCAGTGAACAGTTTGGTCACGTGTTCAGCGATACGCTGGCGGCAAACCTGCGGTTGGCTAACCCCGATGCCAGTGATGACGACTGCTGCGCGGCATTGCGTTGGGCTGGCCTCGAGGACTGGGCTAACAGCGACAGCCTGATGATGTGGGTTGGCGAACCCGGCCGGCCGCTGTCCGGCGGAGAACAAAAACGCCTGAACCTGGCGCGTGCCTGGTTGCGCGATGCGCCTGTCTGGTTACTCGATGAACCCTTTGAAGGTTTGGATGATGCGCGTCAGTCCCTGCTGGCCGAACGCCTGCAAACCAAGGCTTCAGAGCGGTTGTTGATACTGGCATCGCACCAGCGTCCTTCGGCCTTGCGTCCACACCGTATTGTGCGCTGGTAAACGAAACGGTCTTGGCGCCCTGCCCCGAATCCTGTGATACTCAGGTTTTGTTGCTGTGAACGAGCCCACCGTGCCGCTATCCATACTCAAACCCGGATACCAACGTCTGCACAAATGGCTGTGGCAAACGCCCAGTCAGGATCTGACAACGGCGATGCGCTATCTGCGTCGCTTCTGCCGCATTCTTTATGCGGTGATTCGCGATCTCACTCAGGGGCCGACCAACCTACATGCCATGGGTCTGGTGTATGGCACCTTACTGTCCATCGTACCTTTTCTGGCACTGACGTTTTCAGTCCTGAAAAGCTTCGGTGTTCACAACCAGCTTGAGCCCGTTCTGCAAAATTTGCTGCTGGCGCCGCTCGGGGGTCGCAGCCAGGAAATCATCGACAACGTCATCAACTTCGTCGACAACATTCAGGTGCGCGTGCTCGGTGCGGTTGGTTTAGGCTTGTTGGTGTTTACCGTCTTATCTCTGGTGCAGAAAGTCGACCACGCCTTTAACCAAACCTGGCGCGTCCACCAGCCACGCCCGCTGACTCAGAAACTCAGCAATTACCTCAGCGTCATGCTGATCGGCCCGCTGCTGGCGTTTTCCGCACTGGGCGCGACGGCCACCATTGTCAGCTCCGACACCGTCAATCACTTACTCGACGTGGCTCCTCTGAGTTGGTTGTTCACTCTGATGACCCATTTGGCGCCTTACGTCTTTATCATCGTGCTGTTCACCTTTATGTATGTGTTGATTCCCAACACCAAGGTGCGGCTGCGGCCGGCGCTGATCGGTGGCACGGTGGCGGGCATCACCTGGCAGTCGGTGGGTTATTTATTCACGGTATTTGTCGCGGGTTCCGGGCGCTTTGCCGCGATTTATTCCGGTTTCGCGGTCGGTGTGCTGCTGCTGGTGTGGATTTATCTGGCCTGGCTGATTTTGCTCACCGGCGCCACCGTGGCGTACTACAGCCAACACTCGCATCAGATAACGCCGCGTCGCCAAACCCTGCCCAGCGCCCAGGGCGATGAGCAGCTTGGCTTATCGCTGATGTACCGCATTGCGCATCGTTTTGATCAGGGACTGTCGGCACCAACGCTGATGCATCTGGTCACCAGCAGCAACGCTGACCCGGACGCGACAGACCGGCTGGTGCGCAAGCTGCTCTCGCACCACCTGCTGGTACGCACAGAAGACATGGGATTGGTGCCTGCAAAACCGCTGGATCAAACATCGCTGACGACGTTGTTGGCCGCGTTACGAGCCAACGATCACATGCCGCTGACCGGACCGGGCCAAAACGCTGTCGTGCGGGAAACGATCGAAAAACTGGAGACGGCGCTGGCCGAGCAATTCGACCAGCGCAGTCTGCAAGACTGGGTGCGTCAGACCAACTGACGCCTTTAGACGTCCGCCAAGGCTTGTTTGAGGTCGTCGATCAAATCCTCGACGGCTTCAATGCCCACCGATAACCGCAACAGATCATCCGGCACCGGTGTGCCCTCGCCTTCAATACTGGCGCGATGCTCCACCAGACTTTCCACACCGCCGAGCGAGGTGGCGCGCTTAAACACCTTCAGACGTGCCGCCACCGCAATCGCCGCTTGTTCACCGCCTTTCACCCGAATCGACAACATGCCGGTAAAGCCGCCGCTCAATTGCTGACGCGCCAGTTCATGGTAAGGACTGTCCGGCAAACCCGGGTACAACACCTCAACCAAAGCCGGATGATGTTGCAGCGTTTCGGCAATGGTCAAGGCGCTGCGGCTGGCCGCTTTTACACGCAAATCCAGGGTGCGCATGCCACGCAAGAGCAGCGCCGATTCGAAAGGCCCCAGAATACCGCCCTGCTGACCGCGCACCGCGGCCAATTGCTCCCACCACTCGTCTTTACGCGGTGTCACCAACGCACCGGCCATCACATCGGAATGGCCGTTAAGGTATTTGGTGGCTGAATGCATCACCAGATCGGCACCCAACGCCAACGGCCGGCACAATATCGGCGTGGCTACGGTGGCATCGACCGCCACCTTGGCACCGGCGGCATGCGCCAGCTTGCATACCGCCGCAATGTCGGTCACCGACCACAACGGATTGGCCGGACTTTCCAGCCACACCAGTTTGGTCTGACCGGGTTTTAACGCCTGTTCAACCTGCGCCAGATCTTCGGTTTCAACAAACTCCACCGTCACCTGCCAGCGCTGCGCAAACTGCTTTAACCAATTGCGCAGCGACCAGTACATCACCTTAGGCGCGATCACGTGATCGCCCGTCTGTAAGGTCTGAAACACCGCCGTCGCCGCGGCCATGCCGGACGCAAACAGCATTGAGTCGGCGCCGTTTTCCAGTGCCGTTAACAGATCTTCAGCGGGTTGGTAGGTCGGGTTATTGGGGCGCGAATAGACATTACCCGTGGGATAACTGTTGTCCGGCGCACGCTGGTAAGTGGTGGCGGTGTAGATGGGCGGTACCAGCGCTTGAGTGGGTTCGTCGATCAAGCCCATCGCCTGGGCGGCGAGCGTCGCGGGGAGTTTTTGCTGAGCCATAATTCATACATCAGGTGGTGATTAACGCCGCGATGATAGCACGGCTTAGTCGTCGGCCATTGGAACGGCGAGTTGCTCGTCCAGTTTATCGAGCAGACGACGCATTTCATCGAGCCGCTGATGCACCTGTTCAAGTTCTTCATCGGTGACGGCCTCATAGCCTCGCCACAGGCCCCAGCCATACCCCCA
Source organism: Saccharospirillum sp. MSK14-1 (assembly GCF_003054965.1). Taxonomy (GTDB): domain Bacteria; phylum Pseudomonadota; class Gammaproteobacteria; order Pseudomonadales; family Natronospirillaceae; genus Saccharospirillum. Next base: position 862,221 of record NZ_MIES01000033.1, on the reverse strand, counting down.
GCGGTAAGCGGTTGGCCAATAGGGTGAGCCGCCCACACGCACGCCGGTCAGCATGATTTCGCCAATCTCTTCCTCGCCGATATCGGCCACGCACTGGCGCAATTCTTCATCGGCCTGGCGTCGCTCATCACGCGTACCGCCCATCCAGTAGGCCAGGTCATGAGCAATGCAGCAGTCGAGCCAGAGCGATTGCTGGCGGGGGGTGCCGTTGGGAAAAACGCTGCAACCATCCGTCGTGAACGGTTTTAATTCATCGGCCATGGCACCGACGGTTGCCAACAACAAAGCGCCCAGCAGCCAGCGGCACCTCATGCGTTCAGCCTCAGTCGCAGCACATGCTGGGGCCCGGCAGCGCCACCAAGATACAACTCACCGTCATCTTCAAAACCGGCCAGACGATACAGATGATAGGCCGCCAGATTGCGCTGATTCACGGTCAGCACAATGGCCGGATGTTGGTGATAGTGACGTTTAAGATACGGCAGCAAGGCGGCACTGGTTGCTTTACCCAAACCCTGACCTTGAAACCGCTGGTCAATCAAGAAGGAGCGCAAACCCAATTCGCCAGGCTCGGCGAATTCGTAATACTGGCTGTAAGCGGTGTCGATATTACAAAAACCGACGGGTTCGTTATCGCGTTCAATAAAATGAAAATGATCGGTCGGCTGCGCAGCGTCGAGAATGTCATCGAGGGTCCCGACAAATTCGCGTTGCGCTTGCGCCACGCTCAGGGTGCGTGCATCGTCCCAGTCGGCGGGGGTTAATCGGCGTAAAGTGATCATCATGGCATACGGCAAAACATTCATGGGTGTTTTACCACAGAACGCTGCTCAGGCGCCAAACGCCTGAACGATTCAACACCTCAGCCCCATTCGGACATACGCAATGTCGCCCTTATAAAACCGCTCGCCTTCGGGCTTCATGCCAAAGCGCTGATAAAAACCAAGGGCCGATTCACGCGCATCACACCAGAAATAGTTCACTGAACGCGACGGCAACTCATCGAGAATCCGTTGCAGCACAGCGCTGCCAATCCCTTGTTTTTGATACGCCGCCAGGGTGGCGAATTTACGCAGTCGCGCGACGTTGACTTCAAAATAAACGGAGGCCACCGACACCAACTGATCGTCGATGAACGCGCCCAGATGCCAGGCCGTATCATCACCTTCGACCCGACAAAAGGCTTCCGGTTTATCGGGCCACAACACCTGATGACGAATCGCCAGGGTTTGTTGCCATGGCACCGTTTTAATGAAGAGAGCGGGCTTTCGGTTCACGTAGCAGCGTCCGGCTAGGCAAAGCGCGCCACACGATCGACGCGGATATCGGAGCGGCAAAGCCTAAACCAACGCGCCGCAAAGATCAGCCTCGTGGCGCGATGTCAGTGATGGAAACCGGTTTCATTGAACCGCGCGGATCATTTCAATTGAAAACAAAAACCATTAATTGCGCTAACGGTGTTGCCCAAGATCGGTTTACTGGTAGTATCGATGTTCAATTGAACATCCCATAATAACAACTGACCGGGCTAGGCCTACCAAGATGTTCAATGCCCCGCATGGCTTTGCCATGCCACGTGGGCCGCCCGACGGAGAACAATAATGACTCTGCGTAAAAAACTGCTCCCTGGCATGGCACCATCAGCTCCTGCACTGGCTGCGGCTCTCTTGCTTGGCCTGATCAGCAGCCAGGCACACGCCGATTGCGAACGTGGCGCGCTCGATACTCTGTATTGCGACGAAAACGGCGATATGGTCGCCGATGCCCCGACTGACGAATCTCAGTGGGTCGATCCCGACACCCTGATTTTTGCGTACACCCCGGTTGAAGACCCTGCCATTTATTCCGACATCTGGCAGCCGTTTATCGAACATCTGTCCGACGTAACCGGCAAAGACGTTCGCTTCTTCGCGGTACAGTCCAACGCCGCTCAGGTTGAAGCCATGCGCAGCGGTCGTCTGCACATCGCAGGTTTTTCCACCGGCCCGACGCCCTTTGCCGTTAACCTTGCCGGTGCGGTTCCGTTCGCGCTGATGGGGTCCGATTCCGGTCAGTTCGGTTACACCCTCCAGGTGTATACGCATGTCGATTCCGACATTCATGAAATCACCGACCTGAAAGGCAAACGCATCGCGCACACCTCACCGACGTCCAACTCTGGCAACCAGGCACCGCGTGCCCTGTTCCCGGAGATGGGTGTGGTACCGGGCGAAGACTATGAAATCCTGTTCTCTGGCAGCCACGATCAATCCATGCTCGGTGTTGTTGCCAAAGACTATGACGCCGCTCCGGTCGCCTCAGAAGTGGTCGAGCGCATGGCCGCTCGTGGTCTGTACGACGAGGAAGACGTGCGTCTGGTGTGGGAGTCTGATCGCTTCCCGACCACCTCCTACAACTACGCCTACAACTTGCATCCCGACCTGGTCGAGAAAATCCGCGAAGCCTTTTACAGCTTCCAGTTTGCCGGCACTGAATTGGGTGAAGAATTCGAAGGCGTAGAAACCTTTATCCCGATCAACTACCAGCAACACTGGCGTGTCATCCGCACGATTCAGGCGTCCAACGGTGTGCAATACACCCGCGACAACCTGCAATAACAGACCAGCGTTACTCAGAAAAACGGGCGCTTCCGGCCTTGTCGGAAGCGCCACCGGGAGTGAATCAGATGTTAGAAATTACAAACCTCGTCAAGCGCTACGGGCAAAACGACCCGGTACTGAAAGGCTTGGATTTAAAAGTCGATGGCAGCAGCGTGGTGTCCATCGTCGGCGCCTCCGGTGCGGGTAAAAGTACCTTGTTGCGCTGCATTAATCGGCTGGTGGAACCGACTTCTGGGTCCATCAAGCTGAACGGTAACGAGTTGGTCAATCTGCGTGGCAGCGAATTACGTCACTCTCGCCGCCGCATCGGCATGGTGTTCCAGGGGTTTAACCTGATTGATCGCTTAACGGTGATGGAAAATGTGTTGTCTGGCCGACTCGGTTATGTATCGTTTTTTCAGGCCCTGACGCGTCGTTTCCCGCAAGCCGATATCAACCGCGCCTTTCACCTGATGGAGCGCGTCGGCATTGCACATTACGCCGATAAACGCGCCGACCAGCTGTCCGGTGGTGAACGCCAGCGTGTTGCAGTCGTGCGCGCACTGATGCAAGAGCCGGAAATTCTGCTGGCCGACGAACCAACCGCTTCGCTCGACCCAAAAACCTCGCAACAGATCATGAGCCTGCTGCAACGCCTAGCCAGTGAAATGTCACTGCCGGTATTGATCAATATTCACAACGTCACGCAGGCGCGGATGTACACCGACCGCATTGTCGGCATGCGTCATGGTCAGATGATTTTTGACGGCGCCCCCAAAGATTTTAATCAGGATGCATTGGATGCCATCTACGGCGGCATCGAATCACCGGATGAAGATAACGGCGAGCCCGACACAGCAGACGATCACACCCAGGGAGCATTGGTATGACGGACCTGAAAACGGCAGCCAGTGGTGCGCCGACCAGGGTCTGGAAAAAGCCACCCTTTATCGCCAACCCCTGGATTCGCTACGGCTTAATTGTCGTCACACTCAGTTATCTGTATTGGGCTTTTGCCACTCTCCCCTTCGATTGGGAGCGCATTGCCGAAGGCTTGCCGCGCGCTGGCCGAATTTTCGGTGGGGCTTTTCCTCCGAGTTTTGAACGCGGCGGTTTATTGTGGACCGGCTTTAAAGAAAGTTTCCAGATCGCCTTTTTGGCAACGCTGCTGGGTGTGTCCCTGTCGCTCCCCATCGCGGTGATGGCGGCGCGTAATGTTGCACCACTGCCGGTCTATTTACTCGGCCGTACGTTAATCATTGTGTCGCGCAGCTTTCATCCGGTCATCGTCGCCATTTTGTTTGTGGCGGCTGTTGGCTTTGGACCTTTGGCCGGCATTCTGACATTAACGCTCTATTCGATAGGTTTTGTTGCCAAATTACTGGCCGAGGAAATCGAAGAGATCGATTGGGGTCAGGTCGAAGCCATGCGCTCGGTGGGTGCCGGTTATCTGAAGATGCTCATCTACGGAATTTTTCCGCAAATCATGCCGCGCCAAATCGGACTGGCCATGTATCAGCTCGACAGCAATCTGCGCGCATCCGCAGTGGTTGGCATTGTTGGCGCTGGCGGTATTGGCGGCACGTTGATGAACGCCTTTGGGCGCTACGACTACGATTTCGCCTTCGCCATCTTGCTGATGATCATCGGCATCATTTTGATCAGTGAAGCCATCAGCGGCTGGGTGAGGAAAAAAGTATGGTAGATCAAGCTGCAGTTCTGGCGGATCGCGTCTGGTCACGCTACAGCCGTAAAGAACAATTTATTCGCTACGGAGTCTATCTGGCAACGCTGATCGCCGTTGTCTGGGCATTGCAAGACATCGACATTTTCTGGCCCTGGGTGTGGGACGCACCGAATCAGATTCAGAACCTGGCGGTGCGCATGTGGCCACCGGCTTTCAACACCTGGAACGAGATTTTCAGCGCCATGCTGGAAACCGTTCATATCGCCACCCTGTCTACGGCGTTAACCATTTTTATCGCCTTACCGGTGTCTTACATCGCGGCGCAAAACACCACGCCGAACAAGGCGACGCTCTGGTTAGGTCGTTTTATTCTGGTGTCGAGCCGTTCGGTGAACACCATTATCTGGGCACTGTTGTTCGTGGCCATTTTTGGCCCGGGCGTGTTGGCCGGTATTCTGGCGGTGATGTTCCGTTCCATCGGTTTCATCGGCAAGTTGATGGGCGAAGCCATTGAGGAAATCGACCGTCGCCCCGTGGAAGCCATGCAGGCCACCGGCGCCAGCAAAATGAAGGTGGTGCTCTACGCCATTGTGCCTCAAGTGATGCCGGCATTTTTTGCCATCATCATTCTGCGCTGGGACATCAATATCCGGGAATCCACGGTGTTGGGTCTGGTCGGTGCGGGCGGCATCGGTGTCTTGCTGCAAGGCTCCATCGATCTGTTTGCCTGGCAGACCGTTGCCACCATCCTGCTCGCCATTGTGGTTCTGGTGGTATTGGGTGAATCGGTGACCAGCGCTTTGCGCAAGAAAGTCATTTGAGCCATCGACCACCCGACCGTTCGGGTGGTCGTGCCTTCAAAGTACGCATTGGAAAGCCACAACAATGTTGAATACTATCGATCTAGCGCACGCCGACATTCTGTTCACCGATGTCGACGATACCTTGACCACCCAGGGCCGCCTCTTGCCGGAAACCTATTGGGCGATTTGTCGGTTAGCATCCGCCGGAATTCGGGTCATTCCGGTGACCGGTGGGTGCGCTGGCTGGTGCGATCAAATTATTCGCACCTGGCCCGTTACGGCCGTCATCGGTGAAGGCGGTGCTTTTTATGCGGCGCGTTCTGCAGCGCAGACAGTTGAGTGGCATTTCTGGGAAGAAGCGTCATCACATCGACATCATCAGTCTGTCATTCTCGATGAAGTGGCCGCACTGGATTTAGGGTTTGAGGTGACACTCGCCAGCGATCAGGCGTTTCGCTTTGTCGATGTGGCGATTGATTACAACCAGCAGCAATCGCTCAATCCCGAACAGGTAGCTGCGGTTCAGAACGCCCTGCTCGCTCGAGGGTTTAACGTTCGGCAAAGTTCAATTCACCTGAATGTCTGGCAAGGTGATTTTGACAAGGCAACCATGGCGCTTCGAGTGGGTCGTGACTTGCTTGGACTGGAGGCGTCAGCATTGCAGCAACGCTCGGTTTTTATTGGTGATGCGCCCAATGACGAATGCATGTTCCGTGATTTTCCACTGAGCATTGGTGTTGCCAATATCCGCCAACACCTGCCGACGATGACGCACAAACCGGCAGCGATTGCGGGCCAGCCTTCCGGCCTGGGTTTTGCCGAAATGGCCGAGGCCTGGTTGCAGCAAAGAACCTCATCGCTTCAGGGCGAAGGTGCGTAAAACGGAATGGGCTATCTGATTGTGACTGGGATCCAATGAGCGCAAAAGAGCGACAGCACAGCATTCTGCAATGGGTGCATGAGCAAAAGCATGTCGAAGTCGAAGACATCGCGCAGCGTTTTGGCGTGACCACTCAGACCATTCGACGTGACATCAACAAGCTCTGTGAACAAGGCTTGTTGCGTCGCCGCTATGGCGGTGTCAGCTTACCGACCAGCGCGGCCAGCCCCGCAGCCGTCGACAATCGGGTTCGCAACGAGCACACCAAACGGTTGATGGCCGCCCGTCTGGCCGCGGACATTCCTGAGGGCTCTACGGTCAGCCTGGGCGTGGGCAGTACCATTGAACTGGTGGCGCAGGCGCTCACCCATCACACTTCGCTGCGCATTCTCACCAACAACCTCAGCGTCGCTTCAGCACTTTCCGGGAATTCCGGCATTGAGGTCATCGTCTCAGGTGGGCAGTATCGCCACAACGATCACGATGTGGTCGGCCCAGAAGTGACCAATTTTTTCAGCTCATTTATTACCGACTTTGGCATCATCAGCACCGGCAGTATGGATCTGGACAACGGCCTGATGGATTACGACATTCGCGAAGCCGAAGTCAGCCGCGCCATCATCGCCAATACCCGGTCTCGCATCCTGGTAGCCGACAACAGCAAATGGACGCTGAACTCCCACTGCAAAGTCGCTTCGTTTAAATACGTCGATCGGTTTTACACCGATGTCTTGCCCGATCAAAAACGCAACGCCTTGCCCGATTCCATTGAGTTTATTGAGTCAGGACAGGCCAACGATGATGTCGATCAGGACGATTCAGTTTCCGCTACCAGCCTCTAACGCCCTGTCTTATTTGCAAAGATCGCGAGATCATAATTGCGTGCACTTCAGCGTCCCTGCCGAAATGCCCGCTCGCTATTGGAGCGGGTGCTGCGTTTTAAAAACGGATGTGATGGACGTTGAATTTATTGCCATCCAAATCGCGGAAATAGCCACCGTAAAACTGCTCGCCCCGGTAACCCGGCGCGCCGTCATCACTAGCACCGAGCGATAACGCCAGCGCATGCATACGGTCGACCATCTCCGGACTGTCCGCCTTCAAAGCCACCATGCTGCCATTGCCGACCGTCGCCGCTTCCGTATCGAAAGGTTCGTTAACGATAAACAGCGGCGCTTTGTCCCCAAATTGCCAGGCGACTAAGCGATCGGTTTGATAGGCGCGTTTTGCAGAAAATTTTGCAAATAATTGATCAAAAAACTCCGTGGCTTGCGCCAGGTTGTTGGTGCCAATAGTCAGGTAAGTGATCATCGTGGATCTCTCTTTTAAAGGTGTGCGAATGGGTTATCCAAACGTGATTCGCCGACCCGCTGTTTGCTTCAGCCTGGATCGACGCTTGCTCAACACTCGGATTAACACTGCGCATAAACACCTCCTTCTATTCGCTGATTGGATAGCCAGGCTGTTACTGCTGGCGCCTTGATACTGCCGCCTGGCGGCGCGAATTGCCAGACCAGGGTTGAAAAACCACTATCTGATTCAACCTCTATCAGTCATGATTTCATCCATCCAGTGATGCGGGTATTTTTGATGAACCTTGATCAGATCCAATCGCTATTAAACACCTGGACCGGTCTCAGTGTGTGGCTAACGCTGGTCGTTGCTTGCCTGGCTTGGGTTATTTACGACCTACGCCATAGCAATCGCCACATTCCATCGATGATGCAATGGGTCTGGGCATTGACCGTGCTGTATTCCGGCCCGATCGGGTTGGTCTGTTATCGCTATTCGGGTCGCAAGCAAATTGCCACCGATAACCTGGTACGCAAAGGTCTGCGTTCCGTAGCGCACTGCTATTCCGGGTGTGGTATTGGCGAAATTCTGGGTGTGATTATTTCGGTCGGCTTCTTTGCATTAGGCAACCTTCCGGCTGCCATGATCACCTTTGTGCTAGCTTATGTTTTTGGCTTTGCGCTCAATATTGGGCCTATGATGCAAAGTGGTATGACCTTTCGGGACGCCTTTAAAGGCGCTTTCTTTGCCGAGAGCATCAGTATTGTCGTGATGGAGTCCGTCGCCATCACCACCGACATCTACCTCGGTGGCGACGCAGGCATGGGCGATGCGCTCTTCTGGAGTTCACTCTACGTCTCACTCAGCCTCGGCCTGTTTGCCGCTTGGCCGGCAAATATCTTACTGATCCACCTGGGGATTAAAGGTGGCATGGGCGACCCAAGGGACGTGCACAGTGAGCACAGTCATTAAATGATGTTTCTGGCGGCACTTTTCTTTGTTCTATTGAGCTGTCGCCCATTAAACAGCGCCCTTTCTACCAACTACCTTGCAGGTGTCAGGTAGTCCGACAACTGCACAAAGCCAGTATCCCATCCACCGATGGCCCCACCCTTTGAGGCTTCCCAAGCGGCCACTTGCTCAGCGGTTGGATTAACCGGCTGCCAGCGAAACTCCATCATCGTTCCTTCCGCCGTTTCACTGAGCAGGACCGTGGCCTGAATCTCCGGAGGCCAGTTCGGCATGGACGGTGATAATGGTTCACCTTGTGGGTTTGACTCGTATTGAATGAACACCAGCCGATTGGGTGCCGACACATCTAGATAGCGGGTTAACAACCACATCTCATGACCGTTTGGCATCACCATCTTGTGCAGTGCCGAACCGCCGGTGCGAATATCAGCAAACAGATAGTCACAGGTCACCTGGTCATTGGGGCGTTGCCATTGGCACAGGTGGCGGGCATCGGTCCAGGCATCGAACACGGCCTGTATCGGCGCTTTGTAGAGGCGGGTGATCACGGCAGGCGTAGCCTGTGGCGTGTCAGTCATTGTTTTTCTCCTTATCATCGAGAGTGCCCAGGTAGGCATCCAATTGATCGAACTGGTTCTGCCAGCGCGACTCCAGCTGATCGATCCAACTCACCAAGGGCTGCAACGGCGCCAAACGAGCACGATACAATCGATGCCGCCCAACCTGGCTGACCATCACCAGATCGGCTGCTTTTAGCGCAGCCAGCTGCTTGGACACCAGCGGTTGGTTCCAGCCCGTGCGCGCGACCAGATCCGTCACACTCATTTCACCTTGTGCTAACCACTCCAGCAGCTGTCTGCGACGCGGATCCGCCAGAGCCATAAACACCCTGTCCGGTTGTACGGTTTCATTCATACCCTCCAATATATTCCAATATTGGAATATTTCAAGCAAAAAACCAGAGACCCAACTCTCAGCGGCTATTCATAGGGGGTTGGTGTTATTCCGGGTAACCGTCAAACCGTGGCGCGGATGGTAACGCAGCCTCCCAATGGGCTTGGCTGAGCGTAAACAGATGCGCTGTCGGTTGCGTGTTCACAGGTTCATCTAGGCAACCGGCCGGTACCAATACCAGCCGCCCTTCTTTCATCACCGTCGGCACCGGCGAACCACAACGACTGCAAAAAGAACGTACATGACGGGTTTCCGGTAGATTAAAGGTCGACACCTGCGCCTGACCGGACAGCCAATTAACGGTTGCCGGGCTGGCAAACAGATTGGAGGCATGCGCCGAACCCGTGCCCTTCTGGCAATAGTGACAATGGCAAAAAAAGAAATTCGTAAACTCGCCTTCCAGCTCAAAGCGCACGTCTTGGCACAAACAGGAACCTTGGGTTTTCATAGGGGCCGCCTCTTATTGTTTGAATGTCCAGATGAATTTTACATGACTGAACGGCGAGTTCGCCTAATGAGCCACCATGATATAAACGCCACCGCCGGAATCATCAAACTGAAACCGCCATAGAGTGCGGCCACAACGGATAATGGCAAGAAATACCATACTTTGGGTAAGTCTGTTTTTAGCCAATAAATACCAAGCACCAGAGAGGCGCCGATAATCAGCAGGTTTAATCCAACAAACAGCAGATAAAGCCCAAACCCGTCATCTGGCAGCGCAACGTTATAGGCTTGGTATTTTATGTCATCAAGTGACAGTAACAGCTCAACCGCTAACCCGGCCGCCTGAAGAAACAACAGAGCCGCAATGCCCTGCTGCACAAAACTCGCGACTGCTTCTCTGTCAAATTGCCGCAACCCTTGTATCTCCTGCTAGCGCCTTGTTGGTACCGCTATTTTTAAACCGATGGCTTATACCAAGTATCATTCTCTGCGGTTCTATCCGATTACGCTTAATCGATAACAAACGTTTTAATCATCGGATATCTCAAACCCGTTGGTGTACAGCAAGCCATCGCGGACACTAAAATTGAAATCAAAGGTCAACAACGCCTGGCTGTATTGCGCTTTAGCCTGATAGTGAAATTGGTGCGAAATACCCTGCCCAGTGAACGACGTCCAGGTTGTACGCGTTTGTAACTCGATGGTCTCAATCTTCTCCAGACTGCCCAACGAATCCAACCATGGCATCATCGCTTGTAGATACTCTGGCGACGCGTTAGCCGAAACGTATTTTCTCATCTGCGATTCAGACAACTCATCCAGATCAAAAATGATGTTACGCACTTGCCTTTCTGCCGTTGCCTCCCAGCGATCAATGCTTCTGCTGACCACCATCGACAGTCCGGCATAGGCCACCAGGACGATGCCAACAACAACCGCTAAAATAATCAGCGTTTTCTTCATGGTGTTCATCCCAGCCCCTGAGACGCTAGACACAAGGAACAGCCCTTTCAGTTCACACTGAGGTTGATTGCCTGGGTTTTCAGGTAATCGATAAAGTCATCGTCGCCCTGCCCTTGAGTGGCCAGCGAAAACTGCAGCCAAAACCCGTCAATGGACGAGACTCGATAGAGACTGGTCGTCTGCTCATCACCGGCTCTCATCAACTCAATGTCCGAAACTTCATCAAAAGGAATGCCGTAAACGTCGTAGCCTTCCTTCACGTCATCGAGCAGGTACATCAGCAGCCGGTCGTTGGTCAGCAACACACCGCCTTCTGCCATTGGGTCGGTGCTGAAGGAGTAAAAATAATCGAACCGCTCGTCTTCCAGCAAAATGTCATTTGCCACCAAGGCATGTGTATCCCGACTGGCAACCTGCCGAGCGGTTTGAACCTGAGTTGAGGGTGTAATAGTGATGTAGTCAATTAACAGGATGGCGACGACAACCACGATAACCGCAGTCACCGGAAGGCCCGCAAAATAAAACCACTTCGACCGCTTCTTATAATTGGGGTTTTCCTGTTTCTCCAATGCCTTATAAGCAAAGCAACCTTGCAGCGCTTTAACATAAAAATAGAGAAACATAAGCGATAGCAGCAGTGCTCCAGTGCTGATACCTTTTCTTTCAACAATCAGAAGCAGCTTTGAAACCAAAAAATTGCCAACCAGCAAGAGAGCGGCATATCGTGATTTCTTATAAACACCGAAAGCTAAAATAAACAGCAATGCACTATCAACAAGAGCGTAGGGGTCGTTCAAAAACGCGAAGTCACCTTGAGCGTCCAATGCCATGGCAAGCAATACGTATACAAGAGAGAGTGTTCCAGAAACAACGGCCGCAATGGCGCCATGTCTTGTTACCCGTATCGCTTCTTCTCTGTTCATACGGCTTCCTTCTGCTTCTGCAACGACTCCACTACCCTGTTACACCAAGCACCAAAGCCCAGTTTGTCAGGCGATGAAGACCTCAATAGTGGTTGGTCAGGTAGGCTCTAATATCATCGTGCCCTTCGCGATCAGCCATTTCCAGCAAGGTCTCGTCATCTCTGGAAATCACATTGAGATCGGCCCCATGTTCGACCAGAAACTGAACACACGCCATATTGCCTTTAAGCACCGCCCATTGAATGGGGTTATAAGCCAGCTCCCCATAGGCGTTCGAAACCGTCATCACATGCGCCTGATCAATATTGCCACCATACTCCAGAGCCATACCGAGCATCTGTGTATTACACGCCAAGGAGTAACCTGCCACCGCAGAAATACCAAAGGCATTGGCCGCATTCACATCCGCGCCGGAGCGAATTAAAAACTCAGCCATGTCGTAATGACCCATCTCGGACGCCCGCAACAACGCCGTTCCGTAATAGGACACACGGCCATCAATATCCACACCTTGAGCGAGGATATACTGAACGATTTCCAGGTTGCCAAAGATGGTCGCATAAGCGAGCGCTTTATTAATCTGGTTTGGCTGGTAGGGCGGGTCTAAATCAACATCACCCGTTTCCACAATGGTTTGCACGGCGGCTAAATCGTGACTACGGATGGCATCGAACAATACTTGCCGACGCTCTTTCTCAGAGGCCGGCAAACCACCGCAGCCCGCGAGGAAAACCGACATAAAGACTACAATTACAAGCTTATACATTGTTGCACCCTAATTAATGTTCAGCACACCCAACAATGCTGAACGACTGCTTTGGAACTTGCCGCTAGTAATGGTACTAACGGCAGTGGTCATTGAGCACCGCACAAACGAGTTAAAAATTACTTTGAGTCAAAGGCGGATCAAATGGATAGTAAGGCGGCTTGAACCAGGGAAAGTCCACACGCTCACTCGAGGCGCCTTCTGCGGTCAGCCGGATGGCACTCACCGGAACAGAGTAATCGCTGCCATCGAGTGTAAACTCAGAGATCACGCCAACCTGTCTGCGATAGTTGGGAATGGTAATAGTGCCCGGCAGCACCTGAGTATAGGATCGAGGGATCAACTCTATGACCACCTCTTCGGCTTCAATGTTAACGCCGTTGAACCCATACACCACTTTCAAATCGGTGACCTCACGCGGCGTATCGGTAAAATTCACCAAATACACAGATACGCCCGCATTGGCTTCCAGGTCACTTGGGCCTAACCAACCCATCGACTGCTGCAGCCCGTAAAAAGGACCCACCTGCTTGTCGTGCTCAAGCCAGACCTCAACGACTATCTCGCCCTCAATCACCCAACTGCCGCCTACGTAGTCCTTTGTGTAGTGGATCGTCTCGCTCGTGCCATCTTTAAAGACGGTGGTGGTCATGGTATTTGCTGAGCGCGTCGCACAGCCGGCCGCGAACAGAATAACGAACAGGAAGAGCGTCAACTGAGAAAGTTTCATGGTTTCCTCATACATCAGAAGTCAGAAGCTATAGCAGGCCGGAAACGGCAGTGTGTAGGTAGGCTGAACCCAGAATGCGGTAGCCTAAGTCTAAAAGACATTAATATCGCAGGACGCGCACTCTGGCTAGCGCTAATCGGACAGATACAGCTTCAAAACTGCCATCAGCTATATTTATTCATTTAGACTCCAAAATACTTCTACTACCGCTCCATTATTAATACACTCATTATTCGAGTATCTCACTCTTATGGGCTTACCTTCATTCATGGCCGCCTGAGTAACAGAATAAAATAAATAGGCAGCTGGATTTGGGAGTGGCACACTTAAGTACTGCTTATCCGAGCAAGATGAATGAGTGAGCTCTTGATCCGTGAGTATAAAAACACGGTTTGTATTCATCGACAGACCGACTTCCAATACGTTTACCGTTTGTATTGTACTATTGTTACTAGCGAATACATTAGATGAAATCAAAACCGCCAGCAAAAAACATTTAATTTTCATTCTCACTCCTAATTTCTATGTATTGGTATAAATCGTTTAAAATCCCTTTAGTTATTTTAACCCCAATTCGGCCTTCAGTAATTTGGGCAAAGACCAATCCATTTAAAATTCTTAAGGATAAATCAATAAAAAACTTTTATGCGCGATATATAACAGTTGCCATCTGGACTGGGTTCAAAAACAATTTCGACCTGGTTTCCCTGCGCTGCTGCCGCTAACATCGCAGTGTAGATTCGATCGATTGACTCTTCTGTGACACCGACACGCCCGACTTCCAACCTGTAATAATCATATCCGTGCTGGCATGAGCCATGCTCATTATCAATTCCCACATAGACATAGCCATCCGTATAGGGATAGAGCATATTAATACGCGCTTTGTGAAATATCTCATCGGCCTGAGTGACCGAAATGAAGAACAGCAACCCCAGAAAAAACGAACATTGGCGAAAACTCATACACACTCCTATTCATTGAATTTAATAAGGTCTTAGACACGAGTATTATTGAACCAGGAGTCTAGAAACCTTAAGAATCAGTACTTATAAACACGAAATGCTTCTGGCACTTCATCATAGTCCGTTCTATAACAATCATATCCATCTGAATATCTAAGCATGACATTTTGCCCAGTCGCGAAAGCCTGCTGAGCCAGAGACTGATATGAACTCGCGAATGGGCTATCTTGTGGCGCTATTTTTTTCCAGACTGTGCCTGAGTTATTTTCCAATAGAACAAGCACTTTATCCGGATGCGACTGCATTGCTAATACCTCTGAGTAAAAGCAATCTTTTGCATGCACAGCTACTGATATAAATGCGAAAATCAAACCTAGATATCTCACAATGCCTCCTTAACAAATGTCATATAAAGCTTATGCCACGCCTACTATAGAACTCGCAGTATCACTCCAGATACATGAGATACATTCATGTGATATTTGAAGTAAAAATAACCGAATTATTAATCATCATATTCACAAATAGAGTGTGAAAAACTTAATTTCGAAAAACAAAAAAATCAATTAGTTATTCTTATCCATGAAATAACCGCCCTATTTTCAACACACGCACCTGTATCGCGTAATGACAACCTTTTCCCTGACGTAAATGCGGCGAGCACTAACGAGAATTTTCTATTTGCAACTGTTTCATTATTACTAACAACTCTATAGATTCCAGAGCCACAGTTATGCTGACGACTAGATGAAAATTCGAACTCTGTTGGTTCCAAATCTTGTTGATATACGTAATTAACTGATACCCCGTGCACATCTCGCCCAGCTGAAAATGCACTAAGTGGTAACATTAAAAAAATAAAAGCAATAAATATCGCTCTCACAATTATAACTCCGTAGTTAAATCAATAGTTATCATTATAAAAACATTCGAACATATGACACTTCACATATAGGAGAACCATTCTTTATTCGAACTTGTAGTCTTTTTTGGCTTACCAAAGCAGTTAGTATGGTGGAATAGGCTTCTTCAAATACGGGATGATCAGGACTCAGAACCATATAGTGCCCTTCAACCAAATTACAGTCGAGTGCACTACGGCCGCTCCCTGCCTGGAGGTATATGCCATTGCCATTAGGGTATACCGAAAGCAAAACATCCCGCCCGACCCCAGTACAGGCATCTGCTGAACAACTAGCGTATACACCTACACTTCCCAGGCAGCCTAAAGCAAAAATAATCGCCAACAAAGATTTTTTCATTTTCTTCCCTCTTAATTAAATTCTTCAATATTGAAACTAGAGTCATTCCCTTAAACTTAATTAATGATGTCTTTTGAGACGCCTTAAATGGCGGAATCGCTATGGCCTCAGGTCAAACCCTGTGATCTCACAATCACTCCATGTATCGTCATCTCGGAAATTTTCATAATTAACGCCACCCTTGATACCACCAGTGGCCATAATGGTCAGAACCATGCTGTAGGTTTCAGAAAAACGGGGATTTGATGGCAACAGGCGTCCACCCCGATTAGAGAAACACCCGGGCATAGAGCCGTTATTAAACTCAATATAGTAAGACTCACCACCATCGTTAAAAATTCTGGTTACCTCAAGATTTTGCAATTGTGGACCAGAATCTGCCAGCGCATAAGAAGAAAGTACGCATACTAAAACGATCAATAACCTAGTCATTTTCACCCCCCTTTATTAAACGTCGCTGCCTACATCAATGAAAGACTTTCATTCGGTTTACATAGCAATGCTCATTATCCAAATCGACTTCGAAATTTACGTTAAAAATCAATCACTAACTAGCCGCAGCAAGTGCTGCGGCGTACATTTTATTTGCACCTTCTTCTGTCACACCGTAGTAGCCAATATATACACGGAAATAATTATTTCTATTGGGACATATTGAGTTGTTGGCCAGGCGAATATTAAAATCGCCATTTTGCCCCGGATATACCAAGTCAATTCTCGACTCCAGCCACTCACCGTCGTAGAAGTCTTCGGCACTGGCATACCCAGACATAAATACCAGAATAATTAAAATTAAATATTTCATAGATCTTGCGCTCGTTTGTATTTTTTTTATACTAAAAGACTCTTACACGACGAATAACTGGATGATCATATACACAGCTTTCATTATAAATTTGAATACCAATCGTCCTGCCAGACGAATGAGCATATAATAAGACCGAAAGAACCTGATCAACATCACTTCTTTCAGGGTCTATACCCATTATTTTATTTTGTCCCGATACACAACCATTTGGATTGACTACCGTTGACTCCAATTCAAAAAATGCCCAGCCTTCTTCATAACCAGCAAAGACACTTTTTACTTTTAAATTATTAACTTCAGTATATGACTCTGCGTATGCTGAATGACTTACAACCAGTAATGTAATCAGAAAAAGTATTTTCTTCATTAAATCTATTCCATAGTCAGTATTCAATTACAATATTCTAACTTAAGATATTTTAGTGAGAGAGTGTCGAGCCATAAGATAGTAATTTAATTACTAACGATTATTTTTTGCGGGACGTTTAGTTGTCAGATCAAAAAAACCAAAGAGTCTTAGGGCTAATAAACACGGAATGCATCTGGTGATGAGCCGTAGTCTGAGAATGAGCAATTGTAATTATCCGAATCGGAGAAACGCAGCATAACCCTCAATCCAGATGCAAGAGCATGCTGAGCAGCGGACTGATAGGACGCGGCATAAAGGTCATCCTGACTGGCAACTCGCTTCCAATAGGTACCTGAACCATTCCTCACCCTGACCAATATGTCCGTTGATTGAGGCTGTATGGCTACTAGCTCAGCATAAAAGCAGTCTTTTGCATGCGCGCTTAACGAGGATAGAATAAAGAGTGAGAATAATATTTTCACAATAGCTCTTAAAAACATGTCAACCACCTCCAATTTGATTCTGCAGATCGCACCAAAGTATATTCAAATACACTTGGAATCATTAAAGCTACAAAGACTCATAAAAACCTTCCAACATTTTTCATAACTAAAGAACATCATCAATAACACTCCACTTAGCTATAAGATCTAATTCCTGGTAGTGAATTTTTTAGACTTTTAATAAAGGAGGACTTTAGTATCGGTGGATCTCACTACGCTGGGTGGTCAATACCCTACCTACCATCGTTGGTCACCAATGAAAGGACTTGCAGGTCTAACGTTTCGATTACTAAAATATTTAGGGCTTCAGGACCAAACTCGACAAAAAAGGTCGTATCGATGATTCACTTTCACCAATTTTAGAACGTCTCAATATTGGTTCCGATTAGTTGATTTACAATTTAACACACTTCGAAAGTTCATCTCGGATTTCAGTTGGCTCAACACATATGTTGTTTAGCGTATGTAAGAAGCTAAGCTATAGACGAACGCTAGGAATTTCTACTTCAGTATTTTTATCAAATAAAAGGCAACCTAAAAAATCCTTTAGACAGAACTTTTTCAGTAATTCATCATGCCTAAAATTCACAAAGCTAGCCATTAACACACTCAGATTTAAATTCGTTAGCAATAAATACTCAGGTCAAGAATAAAGCTTACACTAGGGTCATCTAACAATACGACTGTGCACGCTTTGATGGGTGTCCAGCTTACCATTCTAATCTAATTTACATCTAATCTATATAGCTAGCACGATAGACCAATAGTGACAACTGCCCACTCTCAAAAACAAACCCCATTACAGCACCCCCTTCTAACGTACTAACTTTCAGTGTAGATATATCCTTATTATTAAGTCGATCAGAAAAAACATCATATTCATTTGCGACCCGAGATACTTCAGCCAAAATATCAGGAGACCGTATGTACAAACACAATGGAAAAACGTTCCCGCTACTATAATAGTAAGAAAAATAATCCTCTTTATCTTCTGATTTAATTAGGTAGCTTTCCGATCCACCCGCATAATTACCGCTCACTTCTTCTCTATTAATATTAACCAATAAAGGTTCAACTTCGCTCCACTCTAACGGACCGTTTAGTATAGAGAAGAATATTTCATCATTTGTAACACTATCAAGTTCAGACACTAAATTATCATTAGAGCATGGATCGACAACTGAACTAAATTCTTGGGATAAACTACAACTAGCAATTAGCCAAAGACATACAGACAAAATAAATCCACTATATTTACTAAAAAGCAACATGAGTCCACCTCTTCTATAACAAATCTTTCAATTCTGCCGGAGCATAACGTTCATTCAAATTACCATAAAACTCTCTTTGGAATGGCGTCGATGTAGATTTAATTACCTCATAATGTAAATGCGGACCCGTTGAATTACCCGTGTTTCCTGACGTAAGAACTTTTTGCCCCATTTTAACTTGCTGATTTTCTTCAACCGAAATTTCGCTTCCATGGGCGTATAGTGTATATACATTTCCTTCGCCTGACCTAGATTCCCCATGATCAATAATGACCGTCTTTCCATAAGTAACTGACGTATAAGCTCTAGCGATCGAACCATCAGCAGTTGCAACTACATCCGTGCCAACAGGAACTAAATAATCAGTCCCAGGATGGACCTTCGAACACACTTCGCATGTACGGACAGCTCCAAAAAGCGAACTAATTAGTGAAGCGCCTACTGGACTATCTAAAGCTCCTGGTTCTAATTCATCTACTGTATCAACAGGCTCTATCTGACTCTCACTTTCGTCGCCAATGTTAGGATTCTCAGCTTCGGAAGTATCACCACTGCCAGGTTCGGGCATCGGATTAGTGGTCTCATTATCACTCTCTGACTTTTGGTGATCATTACTATTAGAACGTGACCCGCTACCTGTAATTCGACTAACAATCTTCTTAACCTTTTCCTTAACCTCCTTCCAAAGGTATCCACTCGGATCCGTATACCCCAACGGGTTATTCATTACATAGGCATACCGACTGAAATTAACCGGTGCCTTGGTATTCTGAATAACGATATCCGCCTGTAAGAACCGCCCTAAGCGAGGATGATACAGGCGACCACCCATATGGATTAGCTGGAAGCCAGGTATATGCTCATGGTTGGTGAAGCCTTTTTCCGTGATTCCCAGCATTTGCGGTAAGCCAGACGCCGTGAAGGTTTCAATCTCTTCACCAAACACCGTATATCGCTTCCGTTGCAAAACACTGCCTTCATCATCCACTACCGCGACGATGGACCCGATGTGATCGCGGATAAAGTGTTGTTGAGTCTTTGAGCCAAAATCGTTGGTGGTGAGCAGCGTATTGCTGCCAATGTAATGACGGTGCTCTACCCAGCCTCCGGATTCAACACGTTCATAGCCATCCATCATAAAGGTGTTGGTGACGATGTTTTCGATTTTGGCGGTGCGTTTATAGCGGGTGCCGTTTTCATCGTACCAGTATTCGGTAGTGTCGCTTCTGTTACTGCTCGCTACCTTCGACAGCAGATTGCGGCTATTGTACTCCAGCGCGTAAAAGCCCAGCGACGTTACGTTGCCATTATTATCGTAGTCGAAGTCTTCTTGCAGCCGGTTTGAGCCGAAGGTGCCCGTAATGTCTGTCAGGCGCTTACCTTCGTAGTTGTAGTCCATGTCGAAGGTGACGTTGTTGTGGTAATCATTGCGCCTGTGTTGGCGAATATTACCCAGTGCGTCGTAAACATAGGTTTCTTCAGCGCGGTAGCTGCTGTCCGATTCGTTAATGCCCTTTACCCAGACGTTGGTGATTTGCCGCGAATAGCCATCCAGGTAACCGAATTTTTCATCGCGGTTGGTGATGCTCTCGGAGCGACCGATAATTTCGCCCACGATGTTAAATTCGTATTCGTAGTCCACCAGCACGGAATCGTTAGCGGTTGCCTGAATACTGGCCACTCGACTTGTTGCGGGGTCGAACGACCGAACCAGAGTCGTGCTGCCTAGTGTTTTCTCAACGACATTGCCGAAGTGATCCATGTCGGTATTTGCTTCATAGACCACTCTTTGTGAACCCGATAGACCGTTGGTTAAGGCGGTGGGGTAACCGGTTGAGTCGCTGTACTCCATACCAACCCGGGTCGGTTCCAGACCAGAACCGTATTCACCGGGCACTAATGGCAGGGTTTTCGTTTCCAGACGACCGTAGGCATCGTATTCATAGTCCGTTACAAACACCATCTGGCCGGTGTAGACCGTTTCTTGTTCAAGAACGCCATGAGCGTTCAATCGGTAGTCTTTGGCGATGGCGATGTTCGCATCGGTTAATGCATTAACAACGTCTGTTTGCACTGGGCATGTTGTTCTGGCGCCACCTTGGTAGGTAACAACGGAATCGAGCGTCCCAATGGCGATGGCATTATCAATGCCCGAATATTTAGAGGGCTGTGCTCTATCGTAATACCAGCAACTGAGTACATCGCCCACTCGCTGGCTGGTTTTGCGGCCCATCACATCGTATTGATAACGGGTGGTTACGCCGTTGGCGTCGATGTGCTCTACCACATTGCCATAGGCATTGGTTCTGGTGACATCGGCCACGGCTTTGTCGGGAATTTCTTCTGTGAAGACACCGTTGGCATCATCATAGGTGTAGGTTTCGTGCAGTCTTGTGGCCGAGGAGATCATGCCGGTGCCATCCAGGCCCGGATACTCGATGTCGAGCTTTCGACCTTTCACATCATATAGGTGGTGAATGGTTGCATCCCGAGCCGTAGAATTGCCATCACCGTCGTTTGCCAGGTAGGTCTCTCGGGTGCTGATTAAGCGACCCTGGGCATCGTAATACTCATAACGTTGACGCCCTTTTCCATCGGTAACCCGCTTTTCATAGCCGCCCGTATCTCCGGTGACCGTGTATTCATTAGTCCGGCGGTTTACACCCAAGCCTTCGGCGTTATCCTGCTCGATAACAACGATGCGGTCGTTCAAATCATAATAGTAGCGTTTGTTATACACCCCTTGGGTTGGCACATCACTGTAATAGCTGAATGCACTGACCGGGGTGGTTTCCAGTACCAGCCTGTCGTACGTATCCCATTCTTTCTTGGAAACCGACCAGGCGCCAAACTGGAGCTGGGTTGCGCTGCCGATCTCACGGCCTCTGGCATCAAAAAACAGATAACTGGTGGGTTGTATTTGAACCTGGCCTGAATCACCAACGACTCGGCTTTGTTCAGTATAGACGGCATCGCTCGGGCAAAGATGTGAGCCGCCATAACTGGAACAGAAGTAATACTGATGGCTGGTTACTACGCCCCAGGAATCGGTGGTTGAGATGACATTTCCAAAACCATCTGTTTGTTGGAAGCTTTGGGTTCCATTGAAATTGGTAACCGTGCGTGGGTTACCAAACTGATCGAAATTGTCATATTGGACCGTTTGGTCACTCGCCGAACTGCCAGAGCCGGATAACCGCGTTTGTGCTGTGAGGTACTTATGGTCATATATGCTGCTGAACTCCGTTAGTGTCACCCTTGGCGGTGCATAACCCAATTCACCTGGCATGCGGTTTACTGAGCTGACAGTTTGAGAATAAAGCGTACTGATAGAATCGCTGGTGTATGCATATTCAGTTTGAATCGCATTCTTTGCCGATGAGCCATCCAGCGCCTGACTTTCCGAAACGGTATAGGTGGTTCGGGTTTCCAGGCGGTTACGAGTGTCGAAGGTATTTTCGACAGCGTCTATGAGTGTCTCTTTGCCATCTTCGGTATAGGCAGTGGTTTCTTGGCTGACCAGGAAATCTCTTGGTTCGCCATACAGTGCGCTAGCGTATTTATAATCATAGTCCGTAACGACTTCGGTTTGGTAGTTATCCGCCAGAGCATTTTCTTCGCCGCCGGTTCTTACAATCGTTTGCACCCTTCTTGCGAAGTAGGAATCGGATTGCGGCTTCTCAAATACTTCTTCAACTTCTGACTGTTGTAGCAGACGGTCCTGACTTTTGAAATCAAACTGCCGGGTTATATATTTTTCAAGATAGATAAACTCAATACCATTAGCATTGATCGAATCCCACTGATTCTCTCTCCAGTTAGAGACAGCCGTGTAATCACTACCGATATCGATTGTATTGTGCCGCGGTATCATATCGGATGTTGAAGAAGCCGCGAAAAAATTCACCGCATCATTCGCTTCTTCAGCACTTGAAACAACATTGAAGGTGACAACTTTTTCCGTTCGGCCAATATAGGGCGCGTCCTGATGCAAATAAGTTGCCGTTACCAAAGCCCTGGTTTGATAGTCAGAACCCTGCAAATTAGCTAATGAGGTCCTCTGCGTTGTACGCACAAAGTGCTGGAATCCGAGATAGCCATCTCGCCCAATACGTTGCCTGGCTCCGGAATAGCGATAATATTCCACGCCACTTGGCGATGTCATCTGAGCGACTAGACGACGATTGCTGATTACATCCTTTTCGCCGTTGGGACGCTTTCCAATACCTTTAGTATAGACATCAGTATCCGTCATCCGTGACCAAGTAAAAGTGGTTAGGTTCCCTAAACCATCATCGATGGTCGTGAGCATCGGCCTATGACTGGATTGTGAGACATAAGTCTGAGCCTGACCGGTATCATTCGAGAAAGACATCAGGTCTCGAACACCATCTCCATCCAAATCCAAGAAGCGCAAAGTCGTGTCATCTGTAGAGTTGTCTACACCCTCAAGTGTATTACTCGTGGTGAATCCAAAATAACTACCATATTTGACAAAAATAGCGCCATTATTTTCGACGGGGCGGTGCTCTATAATATCGATATAGCCATCGTTATTTATATCTTCGAAAATGAGCGTTCTGAGTTTTTCCTTTTCATTATCTACCTGTAAGGAACTTATGGGTGCATAAACGACGCCTTCAGAGCTTTGATAGCTATTGAGCTGTGATTCTATATCACCACCGAATTCAGCAATTACATAACTTCCATCGGAACTATCATCAAGCAGACTGCCATCTACATCTGCATATTGAGTTCCTGAACTAGCAGTATCAGCAGCACTACTTTCGTACGTACTGGCCCTAGCATAGCGAAGCGGAAGCGTGGTGGGATTAGTATCAAACTGACCATCACCATGACCCTCATAGTAATGAAGCTGATAGTCGTCCTCCACAATACGATCTGGAACACCATCATTCGTTATATCTTGATAATGATGAGGTAAACCTAGGGATGGAGCATCGAGTTCAACATGGCCGTCCAGTGCGAGCTCACGGTGCTTTATTCGATAGATAACTGCTCGATTACTAAAAAGGTCTTCTTGACCCGGCTTTGCTATTGCCAGTAACTCTCGCCATGTCTTGCTATCCGGCCCTGACGACGGTTCATCCAGATTTATATCAGCATTGTGGAACAGGAACTCTTTTTCACCGTTGCCATCATAATCCGTTAAAACAGGAGGCTTTTTATTGTAGTACTCCGGATATATTTGAATTGAATGGCTATTATCATAGGTACCATCACCATTACCTTCATATACACGGGTTCGATAACGAGAGAATTCTTGCCACTGGTTGGTGCGCTCATGGGTGATTAAATCCGGATATCCATCCATATCTACATCAGCAAACTGCACACTAACGCCAGAAGAATCAAAACTGTCAGTTCGAGGACTTGAAAAACGGTTCTGCCCTTGCCCTAATCGAGCGTTACCAAACCAAGTTTTGATGTGGTCTTGAGATGTTTGAACCACATCAAAATAGCCATCAAAGTTTACATCAACCAGATTATAGGTCGCTGGAAGAGACTCTCTATTAGAAGGTGTTATACCAAGTGAGCCTACATGACGATAGGTTCCATCACCATTGCTCAACCTAAATTTCAGAACCGTTGCGTCGTTATTATTACATACCCAAACTGTACAACTGCCTCCTTTTTTACCGATATATAATATATCAGTGAAACCGTCGTTATTTATGTCTCCGGTAAGAAGACTATTACTGACATAGTCGCTGTCAGGATTGTTATTATATGTGGCGATATTTTCGTAATCATTATTGCTATTAGTAGACTCGTAATCAAATGTTAGCGGCTTATAACAATCTCCGTTATCTGAACACTCTTGTATAGCAATAACCAAGGGTTTATTTGTACGGTTATCTTGACTGTAGTGAACATTATAAACCCGCTGTGTTTCACCATCAGCTAGCATCGTTACTGAGCTTAGACGTTTGCTACTTGATACTCGAGCTCCATTACTCCAACCAGTAAATACATTGGCTCGGTCATCCCATTCAAATTGGATTGACGCAGATTGCTCAACATAGACAATAGATTCCAGCAACTGCTCACCGGAGTTCGCGTCTGTCGAGTAATTAACTTCATATTCTGCACCCGAGATCTTCTGTGTAGAAGACAACGCCCAACTTAGTACGGCAGCACCGTCGGTGTGCTCCAGCCTAGAACTCTCTGAGTCTCCATAGTACGAAATATCACCATTGGGGGTATGAACACTCCAGTATTGCGGCTCACCCAGATAAGATCCATGAGCTTCAATAAGCACCCCGGAATCAACCTGTGTGCGATACAAACTACCCGCGGCACCATGCGTTCCCGATATAGCAACAAGACGCTCCCCTTGGAAACAATAAGCATCACTCGCTGTGTACGTTAATGGCCGATCAAGCGGGTACTCGTGCTGACATCGGGCAATCGAGCCGCCAATAGAAACGGACCAGCCCCGCCCCATATTACCGCTGCCAGATTGACTGTTGTAACTCATAGAAACAGGTGCGCTTAGACCAGTAGCTCCAACCGGAGTTTCTAGAAGGATACCAATATTGGCCGCACCGCCTTTAGATACTGTTGCTGAGAAGTCGGTTTGACCAACAACATTACCAGTCACCGGTGAAGAGTTATTCTCATTGATAATACTGTTATATTGAAAAAGAGGAACCTGCTCTCCCGTTGGTGATGTAAATATTAAATCGTCAGTTCCATCCCCGTTGTAATCATGGATTACAGGGGTTAAGTCAACGACTTCATGACCAGCAATCCATGAATAATTACTCATTTCAGTCGGCCTGAAACCTGAACCCCCGTTTATTAAGTAAGCTTTAATCTTACTGCCAGAGGCTAAAGGATGAAGGTACATGTCGGACCAACCATCACCATTAAAATCGCCCGTGTATACCTCGTAGCCCGATAGCGCAGTTAGACCACTCATACTTGGTGTTGAATTCAGTGAGTGGATCGTATTATCGGATACATTCAGATAGAACGACTTTCCATCTTTATATTGAATGGGTATGGAAATTTCACCCGCAATCAGTAGAAGCTTCTTCTTGGCCAGAAAATAAATATTACCGTTTTGATTCTCATATATATCATAGGAATCGTCCTGAAAACTAACGGCTTCACTTATTCCGGCGCACAAAGCAACTAATGATACACCGATCTTAAATAATGATCGTTTGATGCTCATTTCCATACCTTATTGTTAATGAACTGATATAAAAGCAAGCCATCCTTGGCCTTGCATTACATTACATTTTAGTCACTAAAACCGCCGCCAGAAGAGGTTGGGCACATCGTATTACGAGACGTTTCATTCCAAGATGGGATATATGCAAAGCCTTCAGATTGCAAGCGAGACATTAGGTTAGCATTTTCAGCACTTACAACCTGCTTATGTGTTTGATACATAATATTAGCCTGATTGAGATCACTCATATCCAAATATGCCGGTGGCAAGTTGTTTCCAAATGAATACTGGTCCATTAAGAACATGTACCGATCTGCCATTACTTTAGCTTTCGTTAAATGCTCCCAAGCTTCCAAATACTTACAGCCGAAAGCGTAATGAACATCCAAACCAATTGGATCAAGAGCGTATCTTGCTACATCGTTAATTGCTTCTATTGAAAATGCAGGAGAAACCTCCGCCCCTGCTAAACCTGACTCATCATGAAACCATATATTGAAATCATCGAGCCAAACGGGGTCTTCTTCGACAAAAGGCCCTTTATATACACCAACCATAAAATCAAAATCATCCGAGGTGATATCAAAAGTTGATTGATCAGACTCAGCCCATGATTGAACTTCAGAAGCATCAGAGAAAAACCACTGATCAACGTCACTAGTAGATAGCTCACTACTAAAATCAGCATATTGTTTCATCAAGTTTTCAAGGCTAGATGAAAATTCCTGAGCTGATGTTTTATAGGCAGTTGCATCACCATCCCCTGGAGATGCATCTTCTGTAGGATTATAAAGCTCGCTATAGAAGAAGAAGTTGTCAGCAGCATCGTTCAATTTCACTTCCAGTTTCTGTGCATATATCCCGATATAATCCGTGGGCAGAACCAAATATGATTGAGGAATAAATGTTACCGAAGTCGTATTGGCACCCGTGTTTTGCATATTTTCAAAATGATAAGTAACGTCTTTATCTGCACAGTAACTATCAAAAGTACTGCTAAGATCCATCGTTAAACCACTAAAGCCTACCGGGAAATAATCTTCATCTTCATAGAATTTGTGCGTACCACACTGAATATAGAATCTTCTACCAGAATTAAACGCCACTTCTTCTGAACCGACATTTCTACGTTTGTATAATTCCCAAGGCTCACTAACTCGAACATCAGCCTCAACAAAAAGAGTTATGCCGTTCATTACAATGGGCACCATACCTCTAGTATTCCAAGCTTCCCTACGATATTCTCGATATACACCGTTTGCGACCTGAGTGTACGCAGGCCCTAAAACATTTATCGTCCAATCTGTATAACGTTTCCTATCAATAAAACGAAAACCAAATAATTCCGTTGAATAGTTATATGTAATTGAAAGCGGACGATACTGATGGGATGTTGTTAAAATCGAACCTTCATTATTGCTCACACACGATACTCTATTAACCATCTCGCTGGTACTAGCATCAAGCTCTACTGCCGCTTTTTGACAATCCATTGCCCGTATTGGCTCATTTGATTCCACTCTAATGCCAACGGAGCCGATCGCTGCCATTTCAAGTAATGAGGTTTTCTCGGCCTCTGGTAAAGTAAAGCTACCATCAGCTAACTCCTCATTAGTAAAAATACGGACTGGCGGTGCTGGAACTAGCTCCCCCATGAAAATAATGTTTCTATCTAACAACGCCCTTTCAAATGAATATCGACCTGCAACAACTTCTGTATCAATTACTTCTGAGAGGCCGTACTCGTCAAAAATATAATCATTAGTCAACGACCCGTTAGGAATTGGAGTGACTTGAGTATTATCAGAAAACGCATTGATACTAAGCATAGAAAATAGAGGAAATAAAGAAAACAGGGGAAATATCTTTTTCACAAAAATCTCCTTTAAAAGATATTCTCAATTAAACCGGTCCAAATTTACGGAGCAGCATCAATATAGAGAAATAATTAATAGTTAATTACTCAAATCAATACACTCTAAATCTATTAACAATAGGGGCGCAGTCAGAGGGCTGAGCGTCATCTATGTACATTTTAATTTCTTTATTAGCCATAAAAGCTGAAATCAAAACAGCAGCTTGAATCTGATAGTCAGGTGCTAGCGGATCGAGCCGAAAACGACGACTGCTATTACAGGTACTAAGTGAGTTGGAATATTCTGTCACGAACACCAGATATTCCTGCGTAGGATACAATAGTAGTATTTCGCTCTTTGGAGTCTCAATTACTGCTGAATAGACAGGGCTGGAGGTCACCACTATCAACAAAACAAAAAGTATTTTTCTCATACAACAGTCACCTTTAATTTTTAATTGCCCTGGAAAACATCAATCTATGAAGCCTAAACAATAGAGAAACCATCACTTATGATACTTAGAATAGAACTCCATATTGGGCTTTCAAGAAATGAAGTTAAAGTTCAGGATTTAGTGAATTTACTTTTTATTAATGATGCTAAAATCTATGATCAAGCCAAAAGACAGTTATTACAGTTCCATTATCGATACAATGATTACCATCATATTCGACTGAGATCTTCTTACCCTGAGCTTGGGCTGCAATTGCTAATGAGAAAAGCCTATCAGCAGAACCATCGGTATGAGGGAGGCGCAGTAATTTTTTATTCTCACACGTAGTATTCTGTACTTCTTCTAACGTACGAATAAAAATGGTATCGGTATTGTTGCTTGAGCCAATCGTGGAAACAGTAAAACTTCCATCTGCTGCCCTGACGTTTCCAGACATAGATAAAATCACAATGATAAGATACAGCGCCTTCTTCATATTAGCCCTCGAGGTTATTTTTGTCTTTTAACAGGAGGTATTTAGATGGGTGACGGCGTTAGTATTAGGGTAACCGGCGAATTGACTATTAATTATTAGAAACTTCCAATGCATTTTTTGAAGTGGTACTGCAGCCTATTAAGACCATCTATTTCAATGGTTTCAACCTCTTGTTATCTGGTTAACAGGAAGCAAAAGACGCTGAATAATGCGCTTTCCACGCTACCGCCCAGCCGGTTACAGGGCACGCCAGAAGAATGGATTGTCAGTTCCGAAGTCACAAGCGAATAAGGCTACCCTGTTCGCAATGTACAGAAAACCTAAAGAGGCGCACATCTGTCCGCTTTTATAAAAAGAATGCCCAGGAACCATCGAATTGAGGTTAGTGATCATTATAGCTGCGTAGAAACAGTAACTTTTGACAGGAAAACCAGCTGTTGCTGCTGGCTTTCCTGGTCACTAATTTAGATTTAACTAAAACAAAATATAGAAGTTTTCTGACTGGTATTTAAACAGCAGGTTGGTGTTGTTAATTAACACGCTCAACAACATGCAAATAGCAGAGTCCATCTTCCGTTCTATAGGTATCATCCACTCTTACATTGAGCGGTTTGCCTGCAATCTGCGACGACAATACAACAGACCGTACAAATTCCCTATCTTCTTCAGGAAACGCAATCGCCACTAAATGGTCGTTGATCGGACATGTACCTGCAGAGCCAAACCCTTCTATTGTAAAAGTACCACCGTTAACTTGGCTCCAATACACTCCTTTCACTAACCCTGATGCATAGTGCATGTCAGAGAAAACATACGGAGAGCTACTCAACAACATCAGCAGAGAAAAAAATCTTATCGGTTTACTCACACTATCGCTCCTGTTCACTGAAAGTCTAAACGGGTATTGACCAACAATTTATTGTGTTAAAGCTATCGAGTAAACCAGTATCACTTAAAGAGTAAAAGTCTGATTATCACTTAATTGCTGGTCAAATTAGCTGTGCATTAGAAAATATTGATACTTTCAGTAAGTAATGAAGCTGCATTGCAACACAGGTGTTGCTGCTCAAAAGTGAAATCAGCCAGGCCATACATGTCCTGGCTGATTCCTAACTGAAGCTAGATCAATAGCTTGGCCTTGCACTAATCCAAAAACGCAGCGATCTGCTGAAATTCCTTTTCCAGGTTTTTCAGTTTTTTCTTACCCAAACCACCCAGTACTTCAATGGCATGGCGCAGTCGGCCACGAGTGAGGTCCGGGCCGAGGATGGTCATGGCATCGAGCACTGACACAGAAGCCGGGGAACCGGTGATGGCGATGAACAGTGGGGCCATGAGGTCGCGCATTTTCAGGCCCTGGTGTTCGGCGACGGCTTTGACGTCGGCCATGATGTTGTCTTTTTCCCAGTGGCGTTGGGTTTCCAGTTTCCACAGCACCAGTTGCAGGGTTTTCTTCAGGTCATCTTCGTCGAGCTTGACGCTTTCGAAACTCTCGGCAGTCAGGTTCGGTACGCCCTGGAAGAAAAACATGGCCAGCGGTGCGGCGTCGCTTAGGCGTTCGATGCGTTGCTGCACCAGCGGCAGGAAGCTTTCGACGTAATCGCGGTTGAATTTCCAGTCCAGCAGGCGCTGCATCAGTTGTTCGGCGCTGAGGTCTTCGCGGATGTAACGTCCGTTCAGCCAATCGAGTTTTTCCGGGTCGAAGACCGGGCCGCCGAGGCTGATGCGTTTGTGATCGAAATTGTCGATCATCTCGCTTTGGGTGAATTTTTCTTCGCCGTTGGGCATGGTCCAACCCATCATGCCGAGGAAGTTGATCAATGCTTCGGGCAGGATGCCGACCGAGTGGTAGTAGTCGATCGAGGTCGGGTTTTTGCGTTTGCTGAGTTTTGATTTATCGGCGTTGCGCAGCAGCGGCAAGTGACAGAACACCGGCGGTTGCCAGCCGAAATATTGGTACAGCAATAATTGTTTGGGTGTCGAGGAAATCCATTCTTCGCCGCGCAAGACGTGGCTGATTTCCATCAGGTGGTCATCGACCACGCAGGCCAGGTGGTAGGTCGGCATGCCGTCGCTTTTCAGCAGCACTTGCATGTCGATCTGTTTCCAGTCGATTTCGATCTGGCCGCGCAGTTCGTCTTCAACCACGCACACGCCCTCTTCCGGCACTTTCATGCGGATAACGGATTTTTCGCCCGCGTGCAGTCGGCTTTTAACATCGGTTGCGTCGAGGTGCATGCAGTGACCGTCGTATCCGGCCAGGCCTTCTGCCTGACGTTCGGCGCGCATGGCATCAAGGCGTTCGGCGGAACAGAAACAATGGAAGGCGTGGCCTTCGTCGACCAGTTGTTTGGCGTAATCGCCGTAGATGGCTTTGCGTTCGCTTTGGCGGTAAGGGCCGTATTCGCCGCCTTTGTCCGGGCCTTCGTCCCAGTCCAGACCGAGCCAGGCCAGCGATTTCAAAATGGCGGCTTCACTTTCCGGGGTGGAACGCGTCTGGTCGGTGTCTTCGATACGCAGAATAAACTCGCCGCCCTGGCTTTTGGCGAAGGCGCGGTTAAAGAGTGCGATGTAGGCGGTGCCGACGTGCGGGTCGCCGGTGGGGGATGGCGCGATGCGAGTGCGAATTTTGGTCATGCCGGGGCGGTCTCTTGGCTGGGCAAAGGCGGCGATTATAGCTGTTCAGCCATGGACTAAAAAGTCAGCGACCGCCTGCGGCATCAATAAAACTGCCGGTGATGTAGGAAGCTTCGTCACTGAGCAACCAGGCAATGGATTGCGCCACTTCCTCGGCAGTGCCGCCGCGCTGCATGGGAATGGCTGGTGCCATCCGTGCCACACGATCGGGTTCACCGCCACTGGCGTGAATCTCGGTTTCAATCAGGCCCGGCCGTACCGCGTTGACACGAATGCCCTGGGCGGCCACTTCCAGGCTGAGGCCTTTGGTGAGTGCATCCACGGCGGCTTTGCTGGCGGCGTAATCGACGTATTCATTCGGCGCGCCCAAACGCGAGGCGGCGGATGAGACGTTCACAATGGCACCGCCCTGCCCGCCTTTGTCGGTTGCCATGCGGGTGACGGCTTCACGGCAACACAGGAAGGCGCTGTTGACGTTGGTGCGATACATCAAATCGAGGCGGTCTTCGGTAATCCACTCCACCCGCGTTTGTGGCTGCACGATGCCGGCGTTATTGACCAGCGCGGTGATCGTGCCCAGTTCGTCGTCGATGCGCTTGAACAGATGCACAACGTCGCTTTCCTGGCTGACATCGGCCTGAATAGCAACGGCGCGCACACCATGGCTGTGTGCCGCAGCGACGACCTCGTTGGCCGCTGCGGCATTGTGCTGGTAGTTGATGGCCAGGTCGTAACCGCGTTGGGCGAGCAACTGTGCGGTGGCGGCACCGATGCCTCGACTGGCGCCGGTTATGAGTGCGATGGGTTGAGTCACGTCGGTTATCCTTTAGAGCGGCTCGGCCGTGCCCGAAAAACGCCTCAGTCGGCGTTCAGTTGGCGTGCTTTACGGCGGGCGGTTTTTTGTCGATACATCGCTGCATCGGCGCGGGCCACGAAGGCATCGATGTCGAGTTCGTCGTCCTGGGCGGTCACCACGCCGACGCTGGCACCGGGGTAATCGATGGTCAGGTCACCCAGGTCGAAATGGCCCTGAGTCAGCCGGGTCAGGCGTTCGCCGATCATGGTGCGGACTTGTTCGGCGTCCACATCGTGCGGAGCGGTACCGAAGACCACAAATTCGTCACCACCGTAGCGGGCGACAAAGTCACCATCGCGCAATCCTTCTTTGAGTTTGCTCGACAACGCGATCAGGAAGCGGTCGCCGGCGTCATGGCCGTGTTCATCGTTAATGGCTTTAAAGCCATCAAGATCGATAAAGCCCAGATGCACCTGATCATCACTGCGCTGTGCACCCGCCAGCGTGCGTTTCAATTCACGGTCGAAAGCGCGGCGATTGGGAATGCCGGTTAACGGGTCGGTCAACGCAAAGTGGCTGTATTCGCGGTTTTCGTGTTGCAGGCGGGCAATCAGCCGATCGTGTTCAAGTTGGCGGCCAATCAAGTGGCTGAACAACGTCAGCATTCGCTGCGCCTGTTCAGACACAGCCTGGCTGCTGGGGCCTGCCGCACAGAGCGTGCCGTAAAACTCACCGTCGCCGATGTGCACGGTTTGGCTGACGTAGGTTTCGATGCCCAACTCAGCCGCCGCTTTGGAATCGCTCCAGTGCTCACTGACGTTGGCGCTGATCGACCGGGATTCTTCCAGTGCCCGTTTGCACAATGAATCTTCCCAGGGCACCACCAACCCCTGAGGGATGGCAAACTGTTGCTCATCGGTATTGTTGGAAAACAGCACGGTTTGAGTGCTGTGAACTTCATCGACCCGGGTTAAATAGGTGGACTCCAGGCCGGTCATCGATTGCAGCAATTCCAACAGGGCTGGGACCAGGCTATCGAGATGATCGGCCTCCGGCACCACATCGGCCAGGCGATCCAACAAAGCAAATTCATTCATGACGTGATCTACAACAACGGCGTACCCTCAGACTAGCAAAGACACTCGCCGGCGGACAGCATCACGCCATGTCAGCCAATATCGCTTCGGTGGATAACACCCGGCAAAACTCACCGTTCAGGCTGGCCAGATTGGCGTTGTGCATTTGCTCGGCGGTGAAATGGGTGCCATCTGGCGCAGTGCGCTCAAAGGTGGCGGTGCCGTCGCTGACCAGCGTGACCTCAAAACCGAGGTTGGCCGCCATGCGCACAGACGTTGATACGCAGTGATCGGTGGTCAGGCCGACGATGACCAAACGTTCGATGCCGGACTCCCGCAAATGGGCGTCCAAAGCCGTACCAATAAAGGCGGAATTCACACTCTTGGTGAACAGCGGCTCGCCAGGCTGGGGGAATACCTCTGGCTTGATGGCATTACCCGGCTGGTCCGGTCGCAGCGGCGAGTTGGGTTCGACTGAGTCGTGGCGTACGTGCATCACCGGCAAACCGCGTTCGCGCCAGGCAGCCAGCAAACGAGCCATATTGGACTCTGCCTCGGGGTTATTGCGTTCACCAAAGGCGGGATTATCAAGCCCTTGCTGAACGTCGATGATGATCAATGCGGTTGCGGACATAACGCCACTCCTAAAACGGGAGTGCGAGTATAAAGCGAGGATCGCCCGACCGACCAGTTGACGCTTTACTTTGCCACCATCACGCCGTGACGATGGCGGCTTGAGTCGATCTATTTTCGCGCTAACGTGAGCTCGATTGACGCAGGTCAGGAACTGCTTGTGGACCTGTGGTTAATCTACAACTGACAGGGTTTCAGACGCGGTGGATAACACACCACCGATCGATGAATACAAAGGAGGACACCACTATGATTGGTCAATGGCTTCGCGAAGATCGTAACGCCTCTTACCTTTTGGCCGTGCTGCGCATCTGGCTCGGTTATGAATGGCTGATGGCAGGCTGGCACAAACTCTTTGGTTTCGATGCGGCGGGCTTTTTACGCGGCGCAGTCGCCAAAGCGGGCGGCGAACACCCCATGGTTCAGGACTGGTGGGCATCCTTTCTGGATGCGTTTGCCATTCCCAATGCGGGCTTGTTCAACTTCATGATTCCCTGGGGCGAAGTCGCTGTCGGCCTGGGTTTGATTTTCGGCTGCTTCACTGTGCTGGCCGTGTTCTTCGGACTGGTGATGAACTTCGCCTTCCTGTTCAGCGGCTCTATCAGCAGCAACCCGAACATGATCATCGTTGAGTTCATCGTGCTCTACGGCGCTGCCAATGCCGGCCGTATCGGACTGGACCGCTGGGTACAGCCTTATATTGCCGACTGGATTGCCCAACGACGCCATAAAGCGGCCGCCTGAATTCGCTCAACGAGCTAACCGTCTCACCTCTGTTTGCCGGCCTTTGAGGGCCGGCTTTTTTGTGTCTGAACGCTTTATGGCCAGACCGGATTCACACTTCGCTCGGATACACCTGGTAGTGAATACCGGCTAAGTCCTGAACGGTGCGAATCACCTGAGCGCTGTAACCCGCTTCGTTGTCGTACCAGACATACACTATGGCGCGGTTACCGGTCACAATGGTGGCGCCGCTGTCGACGATGCCGGTTTTACGATTGCCGATAAAATCGGACGATACCGCTTCCGGTGAATGCGTGAAGTCGACCTGTTTGTGCAAATCGGAATACAGCGAGGTTTCGCGCAGGAAATTGTTCAGTTCGTCTTTGCTGGTTTCGGTCTGCAGGTTCAAGTTCAAAATGGCCATCGACACATTCGGTGTCGGCACACGAATGGCATTGCCGGTGAGTTTTCCTTCCAGTTCCGGCAGCGCTTTGGCGACGGCTTTTGCCGCACCGGTTTCGGTGAGCACCATATTTAATGGCGCGCTGCGACCGCGACGTTCGCCTTTGTGGTAGTTATCAATCAGGTTCTGATCGTTGGTGTAGGAATGCACCGTTTCGACGTGGCCGTTTTCGATGCCAAAGCGATCGTGCAGCGCTTTCAACACCGGCGTAATGGCATTAGTGGTACAGGAAGCCGCAGAGACAATGGTGTCGTCTTCACGGATGCTCAGATGATTGATCCCGTGGACGATGTTTTTGATGTCGCCCTTACCGGGTGCGGTCAGCAATACGCGGCTGATGCCGTCGCATTTCAGGTGCTGACCTAAACCGTCGCGGTCGCGCCATTTGCCGGTGTTATCAACCAGAATGGCATCGCGAATGCCGTAGCGCTGATAATCAACCTCGGCTGGGTTGTTGGCATAAATCACTTGAATGGTAGTGCCGTTGGCAACCAGACAATTGTTTTCAGCGTCGACGCTGATGGTGCCCTCGAAACTGCCGTGAATGGAGTCACGACGTAACAGGCTGGCACGCTTGACCAGATCGTTATCCGCCCCGCCCGGTCGAACCACAATGGCGCGCAAACGCAGCGGTGAACCGCCGGCTTTTTCGATCAGTATGCGTGCCAGCAACCGACCGATACGACCAAAACCATAGAGCACCACATCACGCGACGAGTTTTCATCGTTGATGGCATTGCCTTGCAGGTCGGCCAGTTCGGTATTGAGGAAATCACGCAGTGGCACATCTTTACCATGGCGACGATGCTTGAGCGCTAATTTGCCAACATCGATATGCGCTGGGGCCAATGGCATTTCATTAAGCAATTCCAGCACGCCCAGGGTTTCATTCACCGACAGTTCGTGCCCTTCCACCTGGCGCACAAAGCGATGGGTTTTCAGCAACTGAATTACCGACTGGTTGATGATCTGGCGACCGTAGATGGAGGTGATTACCCGGTTCTGACGATACAGCCGACCGATGATGGGAATCATGGCTTCGGCGAGCGCTTCTTTTTCCTGCCAGCGCAGCAGGGTCTGGTCGATCACGGCTTGGTTCACGCGTGTATCCTCTAAGGTGTCCGGTTGATAGGCAGTCGTTTTATGTCCGGTTCTGTCCGTCGGGTTATCACCCGACCGCGCCGGTTTTGACACCATTCTAACGATGCGACCGAAACCCTATCGAGCACCTTTGTCAGACATTTTTTGCCATCTTATTGGCCGGACAACCGATGCGTGATGGTTTTGAAAACTTATTACACCAAAGCACCCATTCCACCCTGATTTGTTTTGAATCGCTCGCTGCCTAAACGCCAAAAACAGGCTTATAAGCCCCTGATAAAGCGATCATCATGGAGTTCGCCATAAGTCGTAGATGAAAGGAAGTTACGTAAATTTCAAACTGAAAAGCGCATCGATTTTTTTAGAAAATATTTAATATCGATGGTTAGATGCGACTAGGAAGGAAAGAAAAACAAAGTTGTCAGCCCTGTTTAGCCAAACGCACGGTATTCCGGCCGGCTTTTTTGGCTTCATATAGCGCGCTGTCAGCCGCCTTGCTGAGCTCATTGGCGGAATCGCCCTGGGCCAGTTGAGCCACACCGCAACTGAAAGTCACCTGGATGCGTTCGCCCTGAGCGTCGTGCTGAATTTGTGCAAATCCCTGACTGATGGCTTCGAGCAATTCGCCGGCTTTGTCCAACTCAATGTCGTGCAGCACAATGGCAAATTCTTCCCCGCCATACCGACCAATGCGATCGGTCAGCCGGAAGCGTTGACGTAAAAACAGCGCCAGGCTGCGGATCACGCTGTCACCCACGGCATGACCATAGCGGTCGTTAACGTCTTTGAAATGGTCGATGTCGATCATCGCAAAACAGAGGTTACGCTGTTCCGCTTGTGCTTGCGCAATACTGCGTTTAAGTACGTCGAGGGTGTTAATGTGATCGAGCAAGCCCGTGAGGCTGTCGCGAATCATCTGCTCTTTTAAGCCACGATTACGCTGGCAGCGATTGCGCACCGTGGCAACCAGCATGTCCGGCTCGACTGGCTTGGTGAGAAAATCATCGCCACCTTGCGCCATGGCCTCAAGCTGTTTGCCCGTGTCTTGCTCGGCCGATAAATAGAGGATCGGCACCACGTCATAACGCCATTGCTGGCGAATCACCTGAGCCAGTTCAATACCGCTGCAATGCGGCATATACATATCCATCAAGATGGCGTCGGGTTGAAAAGATTCCAGCGCATCAAGAATCGTCAGCGGCTCGGTAACAACCTGGGTCAACATACCGGCTTGGTTCAAGGACCGCTCGGCAAAGAACGCCTGCGCCGGTGAGTCTTCAACAATCAACACGCGATAAGGCGGTTCGGAACGGAAGGCGTAGAGGCTGCTCAGTTGCTTCACCAGGATGCCCGCATCGAGCGTGCCTTCCTGAAACCCGACGCCCTGAGCCCGAGCGGCGGCCAATCGCATGTCAATGTCGGGCGGATGTTGTGAATAGAAATAGACCGGCAAGGCCGGCGACGACAACTGCTGTGCGTCAGCGGTTACGCCCAACCCATCACCATCGAATTCGACGTCCATCAATAGCGCCGCCGGACGACGGTGAGCAATAGCCAGCATCAGCGCCTGACGATCAGCAATAATCTGTGACGGGATACCAAAGAATTCCAGGTGGTGGCTAAGATCGTGCGCTTGTTCAGGCTGATGACAACACAGATACACCGGTTTACGGCTGTCGATGTTCAGTGCGGCGGCGTTGTCGTCTCGACGCGAACACCGCTCAGCCAGGCGGTGGACAGGCTTGCTCAGTGCTTCCAGCACATCGCTGGACGGGGCTTGATTATCGGTGGTTTTGGCGAGCAGAGTCAGCAGCGTTTCGGCTTCAGCGAGGATGTCTTGCGATTCATAGCGAACCGCCAACTGCTGCAGTTTATCGCAGCGGCGAATAAAGTCCCCATGCCAGTCCGGGTTCCACAACACTTCGTCAAGGTTGCGCCAGGCGTTGACCACCAAGCGCGCCTGATCATGCACACGACGGCTGAAATGCTGGCGCAG
This sequence comes from Saccharospirillum sp. MSK14-1, assembly GCF_003054965.1. GTDB lineage: Bacteria > Pseudomonadota > Gammaproteobacteria > Pseudomonadales > Natronospirillaceae > Saccharospirillum. Next base: position 824,652 of record NZ_MIES01000033.1, on the reverse strand, counting down.
TTCATCACGCTGCTGAGATTTGTCGATCATCTTGGCCATGCCGGATCGTTGCCTTATTGGGAGCACCGATCGGCCGGTTGGACCAATGGGCTGAACGTCAAACGCTGTGGATCAGAGTTGTTGCAGACCGCGCATCAGGTCGTCTTGAATATCGAGCACATCTTCCAGACCCACGGCGACACGAATCAGGCCCGGCTCAATACCCGCCGCCATTTTCTCTTCATCACCGACACGGCCATGCGTCGTCGTGTAGGGGTGAGTGATGGTGGTTTTGGCATCACCCAGATTGGCCGTGATGGACAAGATGCGCGTGGCATCAATGACCTTCCATGCCGCTTCCTGGCCACCTTTCACAACAAAACTGACGACGCCGCCAAAATCACTTTGCTGCTCACGTGCCAGCTGATGCTGAGGATGACTGGGCAACCCGAGGAAATGCACTTTCACAACCTGTGGTTGCGCTTCCAGCCACTCGGCCAGTGTCTGAGCGTTGGCGCAATGCTGCGCCATGCGCAGACTCAGTGTTTCCAGGCCTTTGAGGAATACCCAGGCGTTGAACGGGCTCATGCTCGGGCCCGCGCTGCGCAGGAAGCCAACGATTTCGTCAATTTCGGTTTTGCGACCGACGACAGCGCCGCCGAGCGCCCGGCCCTGGCCGTCAATAAACTTGGTGGCCGAATGCACGACCAAATCAGCGCCCAGCGCCAAGGGTTGTTGCAAAGCAGGGGTACAGAAACAGTTATCGACCACCAGCAACGCACCAACGCTGCGCGCCAGTTCGGCCAGCGCCCGGATGTCGGCAACTTCGGACAGCGGGTTCGAGGGTGTTTCAACAAAGAGCAGTTTGGTTTGGTCGGTGATGGCGTCGCGCCAGGCGCTCAGATCCTTGGGATCGACGTAGCGAGTGCTGATGCCGAATTTGCCCAGGTACTTGTTAAACACCACATTGGTGGAGCCAAAGATCGAGCGCGATGACACCACTTCGTCGCCGCTTTGCAAAAACGCCATGCAGATGGAAAAGATGGCCGCCATACCGGAACTGGTCCCCACGGCCGCTTCGCCGCCTTCGAGCAACGCCAGGCGTTCTTCGAAGGTGCGTACCGTTGGGTTGGTGTAGCGGCTGTAGACGTTGCCTTCGCGCTCACCGGCAAAGGTGTCAGCCATGCTGGCGGCGTCATCGAACACATACGACGAGGTCATGTACAGGGCTTCGGAATGCTCCATTTCATCGCTGCGCCGCTGACCACCGCGGACCGCACGGGTCGCGGGTCGTGCCTGTTGCAATGCCTGGGTGCGTTCGTCGCTCATGCCCTGCCCTCGATTTGTCTCGTCAATAAATACAGCGCGGCTCAGTCGTCATTATGCAGATCGACGAGCGCGGATTCATCGTCTTTCTCGCGCTTTTTAGCTTTGCTCTGATCATTACGCGCCGCTTCCAGGTCACTCAAGTAAGCCGCGTCGATATCGCCGGTGATGTATTCACCATTGAACACCGAGCAGTCAAAGCGACGCACGCTGGCTTTGTGCGTTTGCACCGCTTCGCGCAAGTCATCGAGATCCTGATAAATCAGTTTGTCGGCGCCGATCAGTTCGCGAATTTCTTCGTTGCTGCGGCCATGGGCAATCAACTCTTTGGCCGCCGGCATATCGATGCCGTAGACGTTCGGATAACGCACTTCCGGCGCCGCCGAAGCAAAGTACACCTTGTTGGCACCGGCATCGCGCGCCATCTCGATGATCTCGTTACAGGTGGTGCCACGCACGATGGAATCGTCCACCAGCAACACGTTCTTGTCTTTGAATTCGAGACCGATGGCGTTGAGTTTCTGACGCACCGACTTCCGGCGCTGTTGCTGGCCGGGCATGATGAAGGTGCGACCGATGTAACGGTTTTTCATAAAGCCTTCGCGGAAATCGACACCCAATCGATTCGCCAACTGCAACGCCGAGGTGCGGCTGGTATCGGGAATCGGGATCACCACGTCAATGTCGTTGTTAGGCCATTCGCGTTCAATCTTATCGGCCAGCGCATCGCCCATGCGCATGCGCGCTTTGTAGACTGAAATGCCATCGATGATCGAATCTGGCCGCGCGAAATACACATACTCAAACATGCACGGCACCAGTGACGGGTTTTCTGCGCACTGACGCAGATGCAATTGACCTGCGGCATCGATGTACACCGCTTCACCGGGCTCAACGTCGCGAATCAGGGTAAAGCCCAACACATCCAAGGCGACGCTTTCCGACGCCACCATGTATTCAGTATTGCCGGCTTCGCTGGTGCGCTCACCAATCACCAAGGGGCGAATGCCATAAGGGTCGCGGAAAGCAACCATGCCGTAACCGGAGATCATGGCAACCGCCGCATAGGCACCCCGGCAGCGGCGATGCACAGCCGCAACCGCACTGAAAATATCGTCTGCTTCCGGCTGTAATTTACCCTGTAATTGCAGTTCGTGCGCGAAGACGTTGAGCAGCACTTCGGAGTCGGAGGTGGTGTTCACGTGACGCAGGTCAGAACGGTACAGCGCAGAGTTCAGTTCGGCCGAGTTGGTCAGGTTGCCATTGTGCGCCAGCACAATGCCGTACGGGGAGTTCACGTAGAACGGCTGGCTTTCGGAGGTACTGGAAGAGCCGGCAGTTGGGTAACGCACGTGGCCGATACCCGCGGTACCACTGAGACGCTGCATATGGCTGGAGCGGAATACATCGCGGACCAGGCCATTGCTCTTGCGCAGGTAAAACCGGCCAGCGTCCTCAGTAACAATGCCAGCGGCATCCTGACCCCGGTGCTGCAGGACGGTCAGGGCATCATAAAGATGCTGATTAACCGCGGTGTCACTAACAATCCCAACGATGCCACACATGGATTAGGCTCCTCCGACGGAGAGAATGGCGTCCGATGCCTTGTTGATGTACTCACCGGTCCATTTGATGACCGGTTCGAAATAGGGAACCAGAGCCGAGTCGACCCAAAACTGATCCAGCGCAAACAGGCGGCCCAGGGCCAGCATGGCAACCACAATCACCAGACCGCGCAGCAATCCAAACACCACGCCCAAGGCGCGATCGGTCCCGGTCAAACCCGTCAGGCGAACGAATTCGCCCAGCAGATGATTAATCAGTGCGCCAACGACCAGAGTGGCAATAAACAGAATGACGAACGCAACGGTATAGCGCCAGGCAGGTGACTCAATAAGGCCGCCCAACAGAACCGCCAAGTTATCGCTGAACAATCGCGCAATGACCAAGGCGATGATCCAAGTAGCCAGCGACAAGGCTTCGCGGGTAAAACCACGCTTGATGCTGATCAGTGAAGAAACAAGCAGGATGAGGAGAATGATCCAATCGATGGCGATCATAGATGACGATACTGTGACCCGGTTGAAGAAGCGCGCATTCTATCAGAGGCCAGACGGCCTTGTCCCGGTCGCCGTCGCCCTATTCCATCGACCAAACGGTCAGGGTTCGTAGCGAACCACTAAGCCTTGCAGCTCAACTTTTTGCTTAATCTCGGCCTTGAGCGCCTGAACACTGTCCATGTCAGTTTCCGGCCCGACCAAGACCTGGGTAAAGAGGGTGCCGTCGGAAAGAATGACTTCGTTAACGTAAGTCTGAAAACCTTCATCGCGCAGTTGGTCACGCAACGCGGCCGCCTTGGCGCTGTCGCGGAAGCTGGCGACCTGGACGCTCCAAGCACGTTCACCCGGCGCAACCACTACACTGGGTTGCTCGGGTTCGACGGGGGATTCAGTGGATGCGGAACTTGGTGATTCAACCGCGGCTTCAGCAGCCACCGCCGATGGCGTCTCCGTCACAGAAACGGCAGGCTGAGGGGCTTCGTCCGGCAAGGGTGAAATATCGACAGCGCTATCCGTGACCGGCTCAATTTGCAGATGCGATAAATCCGGGCGCTTAGGCTTGGGCGGAATCTGGGTGATTTTTTCGGGCAAGCGACCTTCGCCATCGAGCACCACCGGCGCGATCAAAAAGATCAAAGCCAGAATGACCAAGCCGCCGACCAGGCGCTGCTGAATGCGAACGTCCAAGCTTAACTCCGCTACGGATCACTGGCAGCCAAAGCCTCAAGCGCTTCAGCCACGGTGTAAAAGGAACCACAGACTAGAACCGGCCGACCCGCCGGATCATCCAATGCCGCCTCTAGCGCGGCAGCGATCGAATGATAGCATTGCCCTACCCCGGCTGTCGCCCGCACCGCCAGGCTCTCAGCGGACAAACCTCGCGGTACCGCCAAACCGGCCAGATACCATTCACCGACAATGGGCGACAGTGCCTCGGCGACACTTTCGACGTCTTTGTCGGCCAACATGCCGAGCACCACTGACCAGGATTCATCGGCCAGGCGCTGAGCCAGATAACGCGCAGCGTGCGGGTTATGGCCGACATCCAACACCACGCGCCGTCCTTCAACCGTCAGATGCTGCAAACGTCCGGGCAAGACCACCTGATTGATGGCCGCTTCGATCTGGCTCAGTGACAAGTCAAAAGGCGACAAGGCAAACGCTTGCAGCGCCGATGCCTGATTGGCACGCGGAACACTGGCCAATAACGCGTTTTCAGGCAAACGCCCACCACGCCACCAAATGCCGTCGGCATCGGCACCGTGTTCCAAGCCAAATGGATAGTGTTTGGCGCCGACTGCCCGCGCACTGTCCTGCACCGACCTAGGTAACTCATAAGACCCTAGAACCGCGGGCTGATCGGCACGGAAGACGCCGGCTTTCTCGCGACCAATTTGCTCAATGTCGTCGCCTAAAAACGCCTGATGATCACGATCCACCGTGGTCAAAATACTGATGTCCGCATCGACCAGATTCACCGCATCCAGCCGCCCGCCCAAACCAATTTCCAGCACCCAGACATCCAGGTTTGCCGCATGAAACAGTACAAAGGCGGCCAGCGTCGTGAATTCAAAATAGGTGAGACTGACGTCACCACGAGCGGTTTCCACTTGCTCAAAGGCATCGATGAGATCGGCATCAGCCACTGGATCATGGTTAATGACCACCCGCTCATTGAAGTGGTGCAAATGCGGGGAGGTATAAAGACCAACGCTTAAATCGGCCGCCAGGGCCAGTTGATGCAAGGTCGCGCAGGTGGAACCTTTGCCATTGGTGCCGGCAACGGTAAAGACAAAAGGAGAGGAACGTTCACCGCTGATCAGCGGCAGATTCAGACGGTCGGCAACCTGGCGGACACGGTCCAGACCCATATCAATGGTCTGGCCGTGTATGTGCTCTAGGTAGTCGAGCCAGTGGCCGAGGCTGGAACCCTCAGGCGGCTTTGGCATGAGTCAGCATGCGCAACAAACGGGCGATGCGCTCGCGCATTTCGTGACGATGCAGAATCAGATCGATGGCGCCTTTTTCCATCAGGAATTCAGAGCGCTGAAAACCTTCCGGCAACTGTTCGCGAACGGTCTGCTCAATCACCCGCGGGCCTGCAAAACCGATCAGCGCATTGGGTTCGGCGATATTGATGTCACCGAGCAGTGCCAGCGAAGCCGACACACCACCAAAACAGGGGTCCAGCATCACAGAGACGTAAGGGACGCCCGCTTCATGCAGCTTTTCGATGGCGGCAGAGGTTTTCGCCATCTGCATTAGGGAAAACAAGGCTTCCTGCATCCGCGCGCCGCCCGAGGTGGCGAAACAGATAAATGGAATCTTCTCTTCCTGCGCCGCTTTGGCAGCCTGAGCGAATTTCTCGCCGACTACCGAACCCATTGAACCACCCATAAAGTTAAAGTCGAAAGCCGCGACAACAATCGGCAGACCTTCGACCGTTCCTTTCACGGTGACCAGCGCATCGTTCTCACCGGTGCTCTTCTGAGCGCCGGCCAAACGATCTTTATAACGCTTGCCATCTTTGAACTTCAGGCGGTCAACCGGCTTCACGTCGCCCGCCAGTTCCATCTGACCGTTTTCGTCCAGAAACAGATCAATGCGGCGACGCGCGCTGATGCGCATATGGTGTTCACACTTGGGACAGACGTCCTGATTACGTTCCAGTTCGGGCCGGTACAGCACCGCTGCACACTTCGGACACTTCTTCCACAGCCCTTCCGGGATATTAGATTTCGCGTTGGGACCGGATGATGAACGAATCAAAGACGGAACGATTTTGTCCAGCCAGCTACTCATGCTTGCCTCTTCCTCAAATGCCAGATGGCCTCATTATGGGCGATCCATCGCAGAACGCATATCGCCCAGTAACTGAGACACTTGTGAAGAAATTTCATCGGCGCTCTGCGATTGCTGCGCTTCGACGATGCGAACCAGCGCCGAACCGACAATCACCCCACTGGCCACCTTGGCAACACGCGCCGCGATTTCGCCATTGCTGATGCCGAAACCGACGCAGATGGGCAGGTCAGTATGCTGACGCATCCAGTCGAGCTTCTGCTCCACTTCGTCGACATTCAAGGTGTTAGCTCCGGTGATGCCTTTCAGTGAAACGTAGTAGATCCAGCCACTGGCGCGTTCGACGATGGCGTTAAAGCGCTCGTGCGTGGTGGTCGGCGTTACCAGATAGATCAAATCCAGACCCGCAGCCTTGGCATAGGGTACCAGGCCTTCACCTTCTTCCGGTGGCATATCAACCATCAGCAAACCATCGACACCCGCCTCAGCCGCGCGACCGACAAAGGTTTCATAACCCATCCATTCAACGGGGTTAAGGTAACCCATTAACACCACCGGGGTGTCGCGGTTGGTTTGACGAAACTCGGCGACCACATCCAGCGTTTTACGCAGCGTCATGCCGCTGGCCAGAGCGCGCTCGTTGGCCAGTTGAATGGCTGGGCCGTCGGCCATCGGATCGGAAAACGGCATGCCCAATTCGATAACGTCGGCACCGGCAGCGACCAGCGCATGCATCAGCGGCAGGGTGACATCGGGGCGCGGATCGCCGGCGGTAACAAAGGGAATCAGGGCCTTGCGGCCCTCACTGTTCAGACGATCAAAGGTAGCAGCAATACGACTCATAGCAGTGTCCTCAGATCGTCAGGCCGTCAATGCCGGCCACGGTATGAATGTCTTTGTCACCGCGACCGGACAGGTTAACGATGATGCGTTTGCCTTTGCCCAGTTCCGGCGCCAGCTTCTTGGCGTAAGCAACAGCATGAGACGATTCCAGCGCCGGCATGATGCCTTCGACCCGCGTCAGTTCGCGGAAGGCATCGAGCGCTTCCTCGTCGGTGGCAGCAACATACTGAGCACGACCGGAATCTTTCAACCAGGCGTGCTCTGGACCAACGCCCGGGTAATCCAGACCGGCTGATACCGAATGAGTGCCCATGATCTGACCATCGTCATCGGCCATGATGTAGGTGCGGTTGCCGTGCAACACACCCGGGCGACCTTTGCTCAGCGGCGCCGCGTGTTCATCGCCGGACAGACCATGACCACCGGCTTCGACACCATAGATGTCAACGCCCCTATCGTTGAGGAATTCCCAGAACAGACCGATGGCGTTGGATCCACCGCCCACGCAGGCGACCAGGGCATCGGGTAAAGCACCGGTCTGCTCCTGAATCTGGCGACGCGCTTCGCGGCCAATCACTGAGTTGAAATCGCGCACCAGTGTCGGGTACGGGTGCGGACCGGCAACGGTGCCGATGATGTAGTAGGTATTATCGACGTTGGTGACCCAGTCACGCATGGCTTCGTTCATAGCGTCTTTCAGCGTCTGAGTACCGGAAGTCACCGGTATCACCGTCGCGCCCAGCATGCGCATGCGATAAACGTTCAGCTTTTGCCGTTCAACATCTTCAGCGCCCATATACACAACGCATTCCAAACCCAGGCGCGCGGCGACGGTGGCCGTGGCAACGCCGTGCTGGCCCGCACCGGTCTCGGCAATCACGCGTGGCTTACCGCTGTATTTTGCCAGCAGCGCCTGTCCGATGGTGTTGTTCACCTTGTGCGCGCCGGTGTGGTTCAGGTCTTCGCGCTTCAGATAGATATCCGCCCCACCCCATTTCTGAGTCAGACGTTCGGCAAAATACAGCGGCGATGGACGGCCCACATAATGCGCCAGGTCTTTATCGAATTCGGCCTGAAAGTCCGGATCGTCTTTGAGTTTGGTGTACATGGCGGACAATTCATCCAGTGCGTCCATCAATGTCTCAGAGGCGAAACGGCCACCGAACGGCCCGAAGTGACCGGTGGCATCCGGAAAGGTGTGAAAGTCAGTTGCGTTATCGTTTTGATTGCTCATGCGATGTCTCTCTGCGAGTCGGCCAGGCGAACCTGGCGGACAAATTCAGTCATTTTTTCGGCGGACTTAATGCCTTTGCTGGCCTCGATGCCTCCACTGACATCAACGCCCAGCGGCTGCACCTGCTGTACCGCCTGCGCCACATTAGCCGGGGTTAAACCACCGGCCAGAATAATACGGCTTCGCCATCGCTCGGGGATCAAATTCCAGTTAAAGGTTTCGCCGGTGCCGCCAGGTTCGCCCGGTTTGTAAGCGTCGAGCAGCAGAGAATTGGCGCCGTTGTAGGTTTCCAGATCGGCAGCCAGTTGTTGCGCATTGCGCACCCGCAACGCTTTCATCCAGGCGCGGCCGAAGGATGCGCAGAAATCCGGTGTCTCATCGCCATGAAACTGCAGCACATCGAGCGGCACACGAGCCAGCACGGCTTCGACATCATCAACACTGGGATTCACAAAAAGGCCAACGCGGGTGCAAAAGGCACCGGCAATTGTGGCCAATGGCGCGGCATCGACGGCGGAAATGGCACGCGGGCTGGGCGGATAAAACACCAGACCAATGGCATCAGCGCCGAGCCGATCGGCCAGCACTACGTCATCCATCTGTTTCAGGCCACAAAGTTTGATACGCGTGCGCATAGGGAGTTCCGCCTTCAGGACGACTGAGTGTATCAAAGGGCCACAGACGGCCCAAGCCGGAATCGCGCTAAAGTCGCGCTTAGACGGGATCTAAACCAGGAAAAGCATCAAGAAAGGCCGGCCCCGCTTCGGGCCTGGGCAGATCATCGCGATCATAATTGGCACGCACAAAATACAAACCCGCGCCGGACGCAGTCACGCCGCCTTGGTTGCGGTCTCGTGTTTCCAACACCTGCTGAGCCCAGTCGACCGGCTTGTCACCACGACCAATTGCAAGCAAGACACCCATGATATTGCGAACCATATGATGCAAAAACCCATTAGCGCGCGCCTGCAGCACGATCAACCGGCCCTGCTGCACCAGCGTTAACTCTCGCACCTCTTTGACGGGCGATTTGGCCTGGCACTCGGATGCTCGAAAGGCAGAAAAATCGTGCTCGCCAATCAACAATTGTGCAGCCTGTTGCATGCGTAGCAGGTCGAGCGGCTGCCGCTCCCAGGTCATGCCATCGCGCAATATCCCACTGGGAATCGGTGCGTTATAAACTACAAATCGGTACGCGCGTTCGCGTGCGGCAAAGCGTGCATGAAACGTCGTGTCGACAATTTTTGCCCACTGTACGCTGATATCACGCGGCAACCGGGTGTTGGTTCCAACCGTCCAGCCGTACTCCTTACGCACGCTGGAGGTATCGAAATGAATCACCTGATTGCTGGCATGCACACCGGCATCGGTTCGACCCGCCACAATCAAATCAACCGGGTGATTGGCCACCGAGGAAATGGCTTCCGTCAACGCGCCCTGCACCGTCGGTACACCGGACTTCTGAATTTGCCAACCGTAATAATCGGTGCCGCGATATTCGACGCCCATGGCAACGCGGTAACGGTGGTCTTCGTTCAGAAAGGGAAAAATCTCAGTCATCGGTGCTCCGATACGGCTCGCATTTCAGCGGCTCACCAACAAAAACGCCGCTACAAAGAGCGGCGCATTCTATCGGAAACCGACCGTCAGGTTTAGAGCCGATCAATCAGTTCCTGGGCTTGGCGTTTCTGATCGTCATTGCCTTCGGTCAACACCTCTTCAAGGATATCGCGCGCGCCGTCAGCGTCTTCCATTTCCATATAGGCGCGTGCCAGGTCGAGCTTGGTGCTGGCTTCATCACTACCGGACAGGAAGTCGTATTCGTCTTCTTCCAGCTCGGCGCCGGCGGGTAACGCCACTTCATCGTCGTCATCGTTCCAGTCGGGCAATGACGAATCGGCCGGGCCAGTGAGGTTGACGGAATCCAGACCGAAATCGTCCTCATCGGAATCGAGCATCGGCGGTTCACCGCTGTCCAATTCGTCCTGAATCGAGTCAACATCTTCGTCGAGGTTGTAGTCGAGATCGTCGTCAACGGCGTCGGGTTCGGATTCAGATTCCGGTTCACTGTCTGGCTCCGCCTCGGACGATGGCGACATCAGCTCATCGTCTTCTTCAGGCTCCAGACCCAGATCACTCAGTTCAAAATCCAAACCAGTCTCACCGGAGGCTTCTTCTTCCAGTGAATCGAAGTTGTCTAGCTCGTCCAGGTCGAGTCCGAAATCCGTATCGACCTCGGCCTCAGTTTCCGGCTCCAGCTCTTCGGCTGGCTCGGTTGGGATGGCATCGAGATCGGCAGCATCCAGATCTTCAACGGGCAGGTCGGCTGACGGGACTTCTTCGTCCTCAGTGGCATCGTCTTCTACCAAATCCGGCTCACCATCCAGAACGTCGAAGTCATCGACTGATGAGGGCATTTCATCCAGCGAATCCGGGGAAATATCGAAGTCGTCTGCGAGATCATTGCCCGTCATGCGTTCGCGCATGGATTCGGCCAAGGCTCGCTCGTCAGCGGTTAACGGCAGGCGCTCGGACAAGTCATCGAAGGCGTCGAGATCGTCACTGCCAGCGTAGACTTCCAGCAGCTTCAGGCCCAGATCGCTGCGATCGGGCGCATCGTACAACCAGGGTTGCAACACTTGCTCGGCGCGTTCGTAGTTGTGATACGCCATGTACATTTCGGCTTCACGAATGGCCTCGCTGACAGCGTCTTCGTCATCGCCATCCAGAAGATCACCACCGTCATCAAGATCGTCATCCGGGAAGTCGACATTGTCGTCACCAGAACGACCCAATCGGCTGGCGATAAAGAACGGCAACGCCAAGATCAGTGCCGCCGCAACCCCGGCGATGATCATGTTGCGCTGACTGTCCATCACCCAATCAACAGCGCTGTCGATGAAGTCCAGGAATTCCTGCCATAAAATGCCGTACTGCTCTTTGATGGCATCCCAATCTAGCCCGCCGGACTCTTCCTCATCGGCTTGAGCTTCAACCTCGGCGTCGTCTAATTCGGCCAGCTCTGATTGCAAAGCGGCAGCGTCACCGTCTTGCAAGTTCAGCATGCGCTGCATGATGGCCAACTGCTCTTCCAATTCGGCCAAGCGCGCTTCCATCGCCTGATTTTCCCGTTCGAACTGATCGTTCAATTCACCGGCAATCGCCAGTTCATTTTCAAGCCGTTCGATTTCACGGTCATTGGAGACATCGCCGCCGGCACTGCTGCCCTCGGTTTCGTCTTCAGTCGTGACTTCCAGATAGCCATCCGGATCGCGCTCGCCGTCGCCTTGCGGCAAGGCTGAACTGGTCGACTCGGTGGCCGACAGCTGAACTTGCGCCGGTTGACGGCCGTTTTCGCTAAGACCAATACGGACGTTCTGCTGACCCACTTCATTGATGGCCAGCTGGGTCGAACGAGCCGCGATCTGCGCTTCGCTTGGCAGCGTCAGTACTTCACCCGCTTTAATGCGGTTGATGTTGTTATTAATGAAGGCGTTCGGGTTCAGATCCTGAATCGCCAACATCACTTGCTGTGGCATGTAACCACGGCCGGCTTCAACACGGAGGGCAATTTCCCACAGGGTGTCGTCGCGCTGAACCCGATATTCACGAGGCGCCGGTGGCGCAGATGGCGCACTTTGCTGATTGCTGCTTGCAGCTGGTGCCACACTGCGGGTCTGATCGTTAGCGTCCGTATCAAAGACCGGCGGGTCGAGCAGTAAGGTGTATTCTTTGAGCAGACGCCCCCCTGGCCAATTCACTTCCACCAGGAAATTCAGGAAGGGTTCGCGAACCGCCTGACTGGTGCTCAACTGAATCACCAAGCCGCCATTGGACGCCGGCTGTACATCAAAACGGATATTGGAGAGAAAGAAATCGCGCTCAACACCGGCCTGCTCAAAAGCAAGTCGGCTGGCCAAAGTCGGAAGGATTTCGTTAGCACTGAGATCGCTCGGTTCGAGCAACTCGATACGGGCATCCAGCGGTTCGTTCAGATTGGAGTTCAGTTCAATGTCACCCAACCCTAAAGCCTGGGCGCCACCCACCAAAGTCAGCGCTGCCAGAAACACGAGCGCCTGTTTCTTGAACATCATCCTTCCTCTATCCCTTAGCCCTGAAATGAATGCTCGACCGGTACCGATTGCTTGAACAAGTCTGGGCTCAAAGAATCATCAGGTACTGTAAATCGACAACGGGATTTCAGCGATTCAAACATCGCGATGAAACCGTCTTTAAAAAGTGTCTAAAAATCGGCCCAAGTATTATGGATAAACGACTATTTCGCAACAGACGCCCGGCTGGCGCGGGTTTCGGCCCGAATTCAACAAAGCCATAAGAAAGGGGGACCGATAAGGCCACCCTTTAGGGTTTATCTGATTATTTTACAAATAAAATCAATCAGTTAGCGATCAAAGCTTGCCATTTAAAATGGCCAGCACCCGACGCAATGGTTCAGCAGCACCCCAGAGCAACTGATCGCCCACGGTAAAGGCATTAAGGTATTCACCGCCCATCGCCATTTTGCGCAATCGACCCACCGGTACATTCATGGTGCCGGTGACTTTGGCTGGTGTCAGTTCCGCCATGCTCAACTCACGATCATTCGGGATGACCTTCACCCAATCATTCGAGCCTGCGATGATGGATTCGATATCCGCCAACGGCACATCACGATTGAGCTTAATGGTCATCGCCTGACTGTGCGAACGCATGGAACCCACACGCACACAGGTTCCATCGATGGGCACCGGGTTGTCGCCACGGCCGAGAATCTTGTTGGCTTCAACCTGCGCCTTCCATTCTTCTTTGCTTTGGCCCGACGGCAAGGCTTTGTCGATCCATGGAATCAGACTGCCTGCCAGCGGCGCACCGAACTGTTCAGACGGATACGCATCGCTGCGAATAAAGTCAGCAACGGTTCGGTCCAGCTCCAAAATGGCCGATGCCGGATCATCCAGATACTGACTGGCAACGCCATGCACGGCGCCCATCTGTGACAACAGCTCACGCATGTGACGCGCACCGGAACCGGAGGCGGCCTGGTAGGTATGCGGCGACGCCCACTCGACCAGATTCTCACGGAACAAACCGCCCAGTCCCATCAGCATTAGACTGACGGTGCAATTACCACCGACGTAGGTTTTTACGCCTTTATCAATGCCCGAATCAATGACATTGCGGTTAACCGGGTCGAGCACGATGATCGAATCATCCGCCATACGCAGCGTGGAAGCCGCGTCGATCCAGTAGCCATTCCAACCGGTATCACGCAACGGCTGGTAAACGGCCTCGGTGTAGTCGCCACCCTGGCAAGTGACAATGGCGTCACAGGCCGCGAGTGCTTCAAGGTTATTGGCGTCGAGCAATTCGGACGGGCCCTGGCCAACGTCCGGAGCCGGCTGACCGGCCTGACTGGTGCTGAAAAAAACCGGTTCGATGCCGCTAAAGTCACCTTCGTCCTGCATGCGCTGCATCAGCACGGAGCCAACCATTCCTCGCCATCCGACGATACCGACTTTCATATTCACCTCTTCTTCTGTTGTCAGTGACTGCACTAATGGCGCAGCACTGGCGTTCGTTGCGGGCCTGCTTTTTTGGCAGTGCCCGTGGCCCGGCTCATCCGGGCCCTGACCGTATTAGAGTGCGGCGACGACAGCGTCGCCCATTGCCGCGGTGGAAACCGGGTTATCCGACTCGCCAGCAATATCAGCGGTGCGCAAACCCTGATCCAGTACCCGACTGACCGCTGCTTCAATGCGTTCGGCGGCAGCCGGTGCATTGAGCGAATAACGCAGCATCATGGCCACCGACAGGATGGTTGCCAGCGGATTGGCCTTGCCCGAACCGGCAATATCCGGTGCGCTGCCGTGAATCGGCTCGTACATACCTTGACCGGCTTCGTTCAGTGACGCCGATGGCAGCATGCCGATGGAACCGGTCAGCATCGCTGCGCAGTCGGACAGAATATCGCCGAACATATTGCCGGTGACCATCACATCAAACTGCTTCGGCGCGCGGACCAACTGCATGGCGGCGTTGTCGACGTACATATGCGACAACTCGACGTCCGGGTACTCTTTGGCCAGATCGTTCATGATATTGCGCCACAAAACGGTCACTTCAAGGACGTTCGCCTTATCGACCGAACACAGCCGCTTATCACGCTTGCGTGCGGCTTCAAATGCCACCCGTCCAATGCGACGGATTTCCGATTCAGCGTAGCGGTAGGTATTGAAGCCTTCGCGCTCACCAGCGGCATTCACATGCTCACCGCGTGGCTCACCAAAATAGATGCCACCGGTCAGTTCACGCACGATCAAAAGATCCAGTCCGGCCACGACTTCCGGCTTCAGCGTCGAGGCGCTGGCCAGTTGCGGGTACAGAATTGCCGGGCGCAAATTGCCGAACAAACCCAGTTCAGAACGCAAACCGAGTAAGCCTTTTTCCGGGCGCTTAGCCATTTCCAGGCCGTCCCATTTCGGACCCCCGACGGCGCCAAGCAATACGGCGTCAGCGGCTTTCGCTTTGCTCAACGTTGCTTCTGGCAAAGGACCGCCTGTAGCGTCGATGGCACTGCCACCGATCAGCGCGTGGTCCAGTTCAAGATTCAGGCCTTCTTTATCGGCGACCGTGTTCAGCACGCGCTCGGCCTGTTCAATAATTTCCGGACCAATGCCGTCACCCGGCAGGATCAAAACCTTCTGTGCAGTCATCGTGCTCTCTCTGATTTTTATAAAACCGGCTTAGCGGATTTGCCCGAACACCCACGGCGCTTCGTTAGCGCGGCGTTGTTCGTAAGCGCGTATGGCGTCTGCGTCTTCCAGGGTCAAACCGATATCGTCCAGACCGTTCAGCAAACAATGTTTGCGGAAACCGTCAACCTCGAAGCTGAAGCTTTCTCCGTCCGGCGTGGTCACTGTCTGAGCGTCCAGATCGACCGTCAGTCGGTAGCCTTCGCTGGCGTCCTGCGCCTTGAACAGCTGATCGACAATGGCTTCATCGAGCACGATCGGTAACACGCCGTTCTTAAAGCAATTGTTGTAGAAGATGTCGGCGAAACTCGGCGCAATCACGGCGCGGAAACCATAATCTTCCAACGCCCAGGGGGCGTGTTCGCGACTCGAACCGCACCCGAAGTTACGCCGTGCCAGCAGCACTTCTGCGCCCTGATAGCGTGGCTGGTTTAATGGAAAATCCGGATTCAGCGGACGCTTGGAGTTATCCATCCCCGGCTGACCTTCATCCAGATAACGCAACTCATCAAATAAATTCGGACCGAAACCCGAGCGCTTGATCGATTTCAAAAACTGCTTGGGAATGATCATGTCGGTGTCGACATTGGCGCGATCCATCGGCGCGACTAACCCTTCTAAACGAGTGAAAGCTTTCATGCGGCTTGGCCCTCCTGCCAGGTGCGAATATCGACAAAGTGACCCGCGATGGCCGCCGCAGCCGCCATCGCCGGACTGACCAGATGAGTACGCCCGCCAAAGCCCTGGCGGCCTTCGAAATTACGATTCGAGGTCGACGCACAGTGTTCGCCCTGACCGAGCTTGTCAGCATTCATCGCCAGACACATGGAACACCCCGGCTCACGCCATTCAAATCCGGCCTCTTTAAAGATGGTGTGCAACCCTTCGGCTTCGGCCTGTCGCTTCACCAGTCCGGAACCCGGCACGACCATCGCTTGTTTCAAGCTGGCCGAGACTTTTTTTCCTTTCACCACGGCCGCAGCCGCGCGTAAATCCTCAATACGCGAATTGGTACAGGAACCGATGAAAACACGATCAAGCTGAATGCTTTCAATCGCCTGATCGGCTTGCAGGCCCATGTACTCCAGCGCCCGCTCAATGCCCTTACGACTGGCGTCATCGCTTTGCTGTGCCGGGTTGGGCACCTTATCTTTGATCCCAACCACCATTTCCGGTGACGTACCCCAGGAAACTTGCGGCTGGATATCAGAGGCTTTCAATTCAATATCAGCGTCGAAGACCGCATCGTCATCACTGACCAGGTCACGCCAGGCGGCGACCGCCTGATCCCAGATGGCCCCTTTGGGCGAAAACGGACGACCCTCGAAATAATCGATGGTGGTGTCATCAACCGCCACCATGCCGGCCCGAGCGCCCGCTTCGATGGCCATATTACAAACGGTCATGCGACCTTCCATCGACAACGAACGAATGGCGCTGCCGCCAAACTCAATGGCGTAACCGGTGCCGCCGGCGGTGCCAATCTGACCGATGATGTACAGCACCACGTCTTTGGCGGTCACACCCGCACCCAACTCGCCTTCAACGCGGATGCGCATGTTTTTCATCTTGCGCTGAATCAAACACTGGGTTGCCAGCACATGCTCGACCTCGGACGTACCAATGCCGAAAGCCAAAGACCCCATCGCGCCGTGGGTTGACGTATGTGAATCGCCACAGACGATGGTCATGCCCGGCAAGGTCGCCCCCTGCTCCGGACCAACCACGTGAACGATGCCTTGCTCGACATCGTTCATGCCAAATTCGCGCACGCCGAAGTCGGTACAGTTGGTGTCCAGTGTCTGCACCTGAATGCGCGATATTTCATCTTTGATGCCCGCCACACCTTCAGAACGCTCACCGGCTTCGGTGGAGACGTTGTGATCGGGTGTCGCCAGGTTGGTATCCAAACGCCAGGGTTTGCGGCCAGCCAGACGCAAGCCCTCGAAAGCTTGCGGTGAGGTTACTTCGTGCAGCAATTGACGGTCGATGTAGATCAATGCCGTGCCGTCTTCGCGCTGGGAGACGAGATGGGCATCCCAGAGTTTGTCGTAAAGCGTTTTACCGGCCATGGGGAATCCTCTTATCGCACGGTGGATGACTTGCAGGCCGCGGTAGGCGTGGCGGCAGCAAGCCTTGAAACCATGAACCGCATTTTATTTGGACACAGAGATAATACAAATTTATTATTTTTATATTTTCCATTCCATACTGGAATACATAGTCCGTCAAATAGACCGTCTGAACAGGTAAACGCCATGGACCATCAAAGCTTGGAAGCCTTTCTCGCCGTCGCTGAAAACGGCTCTTTCAGCCGGGCGGCTGAGCAGCTGTTTCTCACCCAGCCGGCGGTATCAAAGCGCATCGCCAATCTCGAAAGCAGCCTGGATACCAAGCTGTTTGATCGTATTGGACGTGAGGTCTACCTGACTGAAAGTGGACGACTGTTGGTGGACCGAGCGGGTCGAATTCTGGAAGACATCCGCGATGCTCGCCAGGCCATTCACCAATCCAGCGGTGGCCAGGTGGGCCAGGTTGCCCTCGCCTCGAGCCATCATATCGGCTTGCATTATCTCGGGCCGATTCTGCGGACGTTGGTGGAACGCCATCCACAAGCACAACTCGATCTGCGCTTTCTGGAATCGGAACAAACCATTCAGGCGATTTTGAAGCGCGACATAGAGCTGGCGTTTATTACCCTGCCCACCACCTTACCGCGTGACCTGATTCAGGAACGGCTGTGGACCGACGAACTGCGCTTCGTGGTGGCGCACGACCATCCACTGGCGGCTAAACGCGGCGCGATTCGGCTCAACGAACTGGTGCATTTCCGCGCCATCTTGCCGGAAGAAGCCACCACCACCTTCCGCCTGATCCAGACCGCGTTCGAACGCCATCATTTACCCTTGAAACGACGCCTGGCGGTCAACTACCTGGAAACCATCGGCGCGCTGGTCAGCAGCGGTTTGGGTTGGAGTCTGTTGCCGGATCGATTAATCAACGAATCGATGACAATTTTAAGCGTCGAACAGGTTAACCTGGTCCGGCACCTGGGGGTGATTCGACACAGTCGACGCACGCCCAGCCAAGGCGCATTAGAGTTGCTGACCATAGCCCGAGACGTCGCTTCAGCCGGACCAACCTGAGCGTTGAAGGCGATGCCACAGCCATACCACAGCCAAGGCGATCCAGCCGGCGATCAATCCCCAGGCATGCGACTCCACGGCAATATTGGCGGATATCCATTGACCAACCCAGGCACTGCCCTGCTCACCGAATAAATTCTCCTGCGCCACCTTGGCGGTCAGCGCCAGCGTCACCAACCAACGTAACCAGGGTGCATAGTAGGGTGATCGCATCACCGCCCACACCAACCAACCGTAGAGCAGACCTGACAGACCGGCATATTGCCAATAGGCACTGAACAGCAGCATGACACTGGCAAACAACCAAACCCAGACAAACACGCCAATATCGGTCCGTGTTGGACGCGGTGGCATCACCAACGCCAGCAGTATCAATCCCCATTGGTTCACCAGCCAATGAACCAGATTCAGCTGAGCCATCCAGGCAGTCAGCGGCCGCCACAGCTGGCCATTCAGCCACGAAGCCTGACGATATTCGAGCCAGTCATTCAAGGGCGCGAACGCACCGAGCAGTGTCAATAACGACAGCGACAACAACAATATCCACAGCGGGCGCGAACGAATGGCAGCAACAATCACAGTTTTCTCAACACCGAAGGTATGCGCCTATGTTAAAGGTTTTGCCCAAGGCCGCGAACCAGTACACTGCGCGCCCTTCCCTTTACTGAACAGGACGCGCGCCCATGTGGTTTAAGAATCTTCGATTGTACCGGCTGACCGACGACTGGACCGCCAACGAAGATCAACTCAACGAGGCGCTTGCTCAATTTCCCTTCAATGGCCTAAGTGCCTTGCAGGAAAGTACTTTCGGCTGGGTGCCACCCTTCGGTGACAGCCCCCTGCTGTGCGAAAACGTGGGTGGCCGCCTGTTTATGGCCGCGCAGATTCAGGAAAAAATCCTGCCGGCGAGCGTGCTGAAAGAACACCTGGAGGAAAAAATCCTGGCCGTTGAAGAAGCCGACGGTCGTCGCCCGGGCCGCAAGGAAAAGGAAGCACTGAAAGAAGCCATCCGCGCCGAACTGCTGCCGCGCGCCTTCCACAAAACGCGTCGCGTCAGCCTGTGGATTGACCCCTCGCGTCACTGGTTAGTGCTAAACGCTGCCAGTGAAAAAACCGCCGATGACGTGACCGCTGGATTGCGCGACGCCATTGGCAGCCTGCCCATCGTGCCGCTTGGCAAATTGATTGCCGGTGGGGATTTACTGACCGCCTGGTATCACGATCCTCAGCGTCGTCCGGAAGGCACGGAACTTTCTGCTGATCTGGAATTGGTGATGGCGCAGGACCCAACAGTGAAAGCGCGCTACCGCAACCTCGACCTGGATGCCCCGGAGATCCGCCATTCTTTGGACAGTGGCATGCGCATCCGTCAATTGGGGATTGTGATCAACGATCAATGCCAGGGGGTCATCGATGATGCGTTTGCGTTGAAGCGCCTTAAATACAGCGACACCCTGGTGGAAACCAACGGCGATTCCGACGACCCGCGCACCGACACCTTGCTAATGTCCGATACGCTGACCGCCTGGTTAACGGCACTGGAACCGCAGATTACCGAACCCGGCATCTAATAAAAAAGCTTATTGAGTGGCTAAGCCAATATGGCGCAGCCTCTCGAAGCAGGCTTTCAGTTCCGGCTCATATTCCCGTTCAATGGCCTCGCGCGCCGCATCCTGGCGCTTACGCTCTTCCCGCGACAGCGCTTTGCGCGCACCGTGCGTATCGAAATGCTGCACCTGCTCAAAGACGGTTTCCAAAACCTGATACGGTTGACGTTCGCTGTCAGTCAGATTCAGTGCATCGACCAACACTTTACAGCGAATGGTGGCTTCGGACAGATTGAGGTTTTCATCAATCACATTGGCCGACAGGATACGCAGGCTGTCGAGCACGTAAGCGGTGCGCTCGGCATCGCGCTGTTGCGCCGCCGCTTGTTGCGCTTCCTGATGGCGCTGCTGCTGCCAGACTTGGCGTTGCAACCGCCAGGCAATGACGGCCAGTACGGCAATAATGACCACCGCGGCTACGGCTAACATCATGAGCGTTACATTATTCATAGGATTCCTGTTCGTCGTCGCTTGGCACTGTTCTGGGATCAGCCAGCGTCAGGTTCTCTTCCGTCGCATCCCAGTAAAGCACCAGTCGACCGTCGCTGAGTGCCTGTCGGGCTCGCTCAATGGCGGATTCCAGAGAGCCTTCCTCCACTCCCCAGTCTTCCCCCTGGCGCATCAACCATTCTCGGATCACCTGCTCCAACGTCTCACGTTCCAGACGCTCGAAGGGAATGATCATGACGGCGTTTGTCCGACGGCCAAGGCGTGCTCCCATTCACAGTGCACACTGAATTCATCGCTGGGTGCGTGAAACGCACCCGGGCTGTCCCACTGGAAGGTATGGCTGCCCGACAAGCCGGTTTCAAGGTGAACCGTCGCCGACACCCAGTACATTCGTTCAAGCAAGGCCTCAAATTTGGCGAGCCACTGCTCCCAGTGATATTCAACCGCATGATAAGACCCGGCAAAATGAATCACCTGCGTGCGATAAGTGCCTTGCTCCAGTTCCTCAACGGGAATCGCAAACATGCTGGTGGTCAGGTGCGGAAAGCCGTCGACATCGCCCAGGCTAAGAATGGCTTCGCTGTTAACCCGACGACTGCGCAGCAGAAACTCACTGCCTTCGGTTGCCACATCGCGAATCACACCATACACGATGCTCTCCTGTTCCAGCATGCTGTCTCCTGCCTGGTACTTTGGGTTGGTGTATTGCTGATGCTGGCTCAGGCGTCGTCGCGCCATAAGCCGTGGTGACGCAATTGCTCAAGAAAGGCCGCTTCATCAATCACGTCAATATCGAGCTCCGTGGCCTTTTTCAACTTTGAACCGGCACCGGGGCCAGCAACAACACAAGCCGTTTTCGCCGACACTGAACCGGCCACCTTGGCGCCGAGGCGCTGCAGATAATCCTTCGCTTCATCGCGGCTCATGACTTCGAGCTTGCCGGTGACCACCCATGTTTGCCCTTCCAAAGGACGGGCGCCACCGACCGGTTTTGGATCCGGCCAATCCAGACCGTGACTGACCAGTCGCTTGATCTCTTCGACGTTATTTTCTTCGGCCATAAAGTGCGCCACATGAGCCGCCACCTTAGGGCCAACATCATCGACTTCAAGAAGAGCTTCTTCGCTGGCGACCATTAAGGCTTCCAAGGAACCAAAATGCTGGGCTAAATTTTCCGCCGTGGTAACACCCACTTCGCGAATACCCAAAGCATAAAGAAAACGCCCCAGGGTGGTTTGCTTAGCAGCGTCGATAGCCGCAATCACATTGGCGGATGACTTTTCACCCATCCGCTCCAGGTTCATCAGTGTTTCAGCGTTGAGATCGAAAATATCACTCGGTGCATGCAGTTGGCCGGCTTCAAGCAAGGCATCAATCAGCTTCTCACCCAGACCTTCAATATCCAGTGCACGCCGCGAAACGAAGTGCTTCAGCGCTTCGCGACGCTGAGCGCCACAGTTTAAGCCGCCGGTACAGCGTGCCACGGCTTCGCCTTCAACACGCTCAACATTAGAGCCGCACACCGGACACTCGGCTGGCATCACCACCGGCAATGCACCGGCCGGGCGTTTACTTTCAATCACCCGTGCTACCTGCGGAATCACATCACCCGCGCGTCGAATGATGACGGTATCGCCAACGCGAACATCAAGCCGCTCAATTTCATCCATGTTGTGCAGCGTTGCATTACTGACAGTGACGCCGCCAACAAAGACCGGTTGCAAACGCGCAACAGGCGTCAGTGCACCCGTGCGGCCGACTTGGAAATCGACACCTTCCAGAACCGTTGATTCTTCCTGCGCCGGGAATTTACGGGCGATGGCCCAGCGTGGTGCCCGCGACACAAACCCCAGACGCTGCTGCAAATTCAGCGAATCAATTTTGTAGACGATGCCATCAATTTCATAATCCAACTGATCGCGACGTTCGAGCATACGCTGGTAATAGGCCTGACAGCCGTCCAGCCCATCGACCACTTGACTTTCTTCATTGATCTTCAAACCCCAGTCAGCCAGGCGCGCCAGCGTATCGCTCTGCGTCGCGGCCAGATCGCCACCTTCTACCCGGCCAACCGAATAACAGCACATCCGCAACGGACGTTTGGCGGTCAGTGAGGGATCGAGCTGACGTAAGCTGCCAGAGGCGGCATTGCGCGGGTTGACGAACACTTTTTCACCGTTCTTTTCCGCGTCGGCATTCATTTTCTCAAAGCCAGCACGGGTCATATAAATTTCACCACGCACTTCCAAAACAGCAGGCCAATCACTGCCCCGCAGTTCAAGCGGAATGGAGCGAATGGTCCGAACATTGGCGGTAATGTCTTCACCGGTAGTGCCATCACCACGAGTCGCACCGCGCACCAAACGACCGTTTTCATACAGCAAGCTCACGGCAATGCCGTCGAGTTTGGGTTCGCAGGCAAAACGCAATTCTTCGGCACTGTTTAAACGGGTTTGCAGGCGCTTGTAGAAATCGGCGAGATCGTCATCACTGAAGGCATTATCGAGCGATAACATGGGTACTTCATGAGCCACCGTTGCGAAGCCTTCTGCCGGTGCGCCTGCAACCCGTTGAGACGGTGATTCAGCGGTTACCCAGTCCGGATGCTCGGCTTCGATGGCGCGCAAACGCAACATCAAGCGATCGTATTCAGCGTCCGGAATATCGGACTGATTAAGAACGTAATACTGATGGTCGTAATCACGAATCTGAGTTATTAACGATTCGTATTCGGCGCGCAAATCGGCTGTCATTCGTGGGCCTGGATCAATTGAGAACGGGCAAAGTTACGAAGGCGTTCGCGATAATGTTCAACACGCTGCGGTGTCACGGTACTGTGATTTTCGTCGAGCATTTCGGCTTTCAAATGCTGCGCTAAGAACTGCCCCATCTCGACCATATGATCGAATGAAGTCAGCAGGTCGGCTCGCTGCGGCAATTGCATAAAGAGCGTCACACCGGGCGTTGTCATCTCAGCCATGCCATCGGGATCAAGCGTACCTGGCTGCACGCAATTGGCCAGACTGAATTCCAGCTGACCCTTGCTGTTGCGGTAGTGAAAGATATCCATCGGTCCGAAACGCAAACCGGCACGCAACAGCAATTCTAACAATTCACTGCCGGCCAACTGACCACCATCGGGTGCCATAATATGAACAATAACCAGCTCTTCGACAGGGCGATCATCGACTTGTACATCACTGGCCGACGCCTGAAACTCGACAGGTTCGTCAGCTGCCCAGGCGGGCTCGTCTGAGTGTTCGTCAAGCACTTCGTCACTGGCTTGATCGTCCGCTACCGGCTCATCGGACTGACCCACACTCTCATCAAATTCCGGCACTAGATCATAAGCATCAGCATCGGTTTCATCTGCCTCACCAGCGTCGGTCGGTTCAACATCCGACGCTTCCGCATCAGCCAATGGTTTGGCCGAATAACGCAAGGCTTCGGATTCCGACAGATCACCGATCGGCGCATCAAAATCCAGACTGTGTTGATCGACATGCGCGACGGCTTCGTCTTCGGCTTCTACCGGCTCTTCATCCACCGGATCCATCAACATTGGTACCCGTTCGCGCAAATTCAGTCGGGTGTTTAAATCGGTCTTGTCCCGATCATCCATGGGGCGTGTCCGGGCGCCACCGTTGGGCAATTCGCGCGCGATTTCTGCTTTTTTACGCTGCTCTTCCGGGTCTTCGTAGTCGTCGCTGTAACGACCTTTTTTTTGCATGCGACGCATGCCATCCCAAAGAATCAGGGCGATCAGCACCACGCCGATAATGACCAATAGTTCGCGCATCGCCGTCTCCCCTCCTGTTAAACCCAAACGTTAAATCGTTGACGAAATAAGTCTTAGATGGCGGCCAGTTCGGCAGCCTCTTCGACGTTGACCGATACCAACCGGGATACGCCCGGCTCGTTCATGGTGACACCCATCAGTTGATGCGCCATCTCCATAGAAATTTTGTTGTGCGTAATGTAGATAAACTGCACGTGTTCCGACATGGCTTCCACCAGCCGCGCATAACGACCCACGTTGGCATCGTCGAGCGGTGCATCCACTTCATCCAACATACAGAAGGGTGACGGATTCAGGCGGAAAATGGAAAACACCAAGGCAATGGCCGTCAGTGCTTTTTCACCACCCGACAACAAATGAATGGTGGAATTTCGCTTGCCCGGTGGGCGCGCCATAATGGCCACGCCAGTGTCGAGCAGATCATCACCCGTCAGTTCCAAATAGGCATGACCACCACCAAACACCTTGGGGAAAAGATCCTGTAAACCCTGATTCACCCGGTCAAACGTATCTTTGAAACGGGTGCGGGTTTCGCGATCAATTTTACGAATCGCATTTTCCAGTGTTTCCAATGCGCGCTGCAGATCGTCGTCCTGTTCGTCCAGATAACGCTTGCGCTCACTCTGCGTCTGATATTCTTCAATCGCCGCCAGGTTGATCGGACCCAGCCGCTGAATGCGCGCCGCCAGCCGTTCCAGCGCTTCTTCCCAGGCGGTCTCCGTCGCGTCTTCCGGCAAGTTGGCAAGGACGGTATCCAGGTCGAACTGCTGTTCAGCCAGTTGTTCAGCCAAGGTGGCGCGACGTGTAATCTGCGTCTGCGCATTCATCTTCTGCTGTTCCATTTCCGAACGTACCGTCATTGCCTGCTGTTCGGTCGCCGCCCGTGCCTGCTCCAGTTCACGCATCTTGCTGTCGGCGGCTTCCATGACCGACCGCTTATCGTTCAGCGTGCCTTCCAGTTCCATCTGAGCTTCGAGTTTTTGCTCGAGCTCTTCTTTCAATTCGTCGGACGGATCTTCGCGTTCACTGAGCTGTTCTTTCAACCTCGACAAACGCTCTTGAGCCCGAGTCTTCTGTTGGCTGGCACGTTCCAACGATGCCTGCAAAGAACGTACTTCGGTCTGCAACGTTTGTTGTTTCAATTGCAGTTGATGTTCCGCATCGCGCAGCGCCCGAACTTCATCGCGCTTTTCATCAACACTGATGCGGAACTCTTCACGTTCACCGAGTAAGGCTTCGCGTTCGTCGACGTCTTCTTCCATGGCATCGAGCGATTGCTGTAATTCTTCCCGCGACATGGCCAGCGTTTCACGCTCTTCAGCCATTTGGCTTTCGACTTCCTGAATATCAACCGCCAACCGCTCGCGCCGTTCACGCAATTGCTCAACCTGAACCTGACGGCCGCTCAACTCGGATTTCGCCTCAGCCAGCTGACGACTTAATTGCTGATTGTCGCGCTGCAATTGTTCGCGTTCTTCTTCGATCGATTTCTGCTGCATCAAGGCAACATTGAGGCTGACTTCGAGGTCTTCCTCGACCACTTCCAGCTCATCAATGGCGTCGATTAAATCATCGCGTTCCTGTTGCTGACTGAGCAGACCATCGGCAGCACCTTCGCCACGGCGCACGCGCAACCAGGATGGACCGACCCAAATGCCATCGCGGGTAATCAGACTTTGATGAGATTGCAGGCTGCCGCGCCGCGCCAAAGCGTCATCGAGTGAATCGGCCAGCTGCACCGGCGCCAACCAGGTAGAGAGATCCCGGTCGCTGCGCACCTTCGACAACAAACTGTCACCGCTGGGTGCGGCACTCGACGGTCCGCTGACCAACGTCAGAGTGCCATCTTTAAAACGGCTGATGGCGTCGCCCATGCCTTCAACGGATTCAACGCATACCGCTTGTAAGCGATCGCCGAGCACGGCCTCGACGGCGGCTTCCCAACCCGGCTCTACGTCAACGTTCTGCGCCAGTCGTACCGCTTCACGCAATTGATGACTGGCCAGCCAATCCTGCACGCCCTGGCTTTCGTCACCCAAAGCGGCTTTGATCAACGCATCCAATGTCGCTTTGCGCGCCTGCTTCTGTTGCAGCTGCTGCTTGGTTTCATCGTAACGGGTGCGCTTTTGTTCAGCGTCTTCGCGGCCTTGCTGCAAACGCTCAGTCAGGTCATCCAACTGCGTCTGAAATGCCTCAGCGCGTTGCTCCAGTTCTTCGGTCTGTTCCAGCAGCGTTTCAAGATTTTCCGCTTCCGGGTCAGAACTCAGTTCGTCGCGCTCGCGGTAGAGGTTTTCCTGACGACGGTGTAATTGTTCAACCACACGTTCCAAATGCTGGATGCGCGACTGGGCCACTTCGGCCTGGCGTTTCGGCCCTTGTGCATTCTGATTAAACGCATCCCAACGGCTCTGCCATTCCTGCTGGCGCTGTTCGATGGCCGCCAGCTCTTCGCTGGCGCGGCTGACTTTTTCTGCCGCCGCTTCCTGTTCGGGTTCGAGCAGTTGCAACGCTTCCTGGCTTTCTTCGACTCGGTCGGCATCAGCCTGACTTTCCTGGCCGGCTTCATGCAACTGACGTTCGGCATCCTGAATATCGGTCAGCAGTTGCTGGCTCTGTTCCTGCCGGTGTTGCATGGTTTGTTCGAAGCGAGCGACTTCATTGCCCAACTGGTAATAGCGCGCCTGTACTTCGTTGAAGGCTTCGGTGGCGTCGTGGTGAGTTTCACGCAGTGCTTCAATTTCCGCATCGATACGGCGCTGTTCGGCCACAAACCCTTCGTAACGGGTTTCCAGTTCGGAAATTTTCAGTTCCTGCTCACCGACTTCTTCATCGAGTCGCTTCCAGCGCAAGGCCGATAATTGTGCGCGCGAGGTGCGCTCTTCGGCTTTGTATTCTTTGTACTTCTCTGCGGACTGCGCCTGGCGGTGCAAATGCTGCAACTGACGCTCCAGCTCTTCGCGGATGTCGGTCAGGCGTTCCAGGTTTTCACGCGTGCGGCGCATGCGGTTTTCGGTTTCGCGACGACGTTCTTTGTAGCGCGAGATACCGGCGGCTTCTTCAATGGTGGTGCGCAATTCTTCCGGTTTGGCTTCGATCAGCCGTGAGATCATGCCCTGTTCGATAATGGCGTAGGAACGCGCGCCCAGACCGGTACCGAGAAACAGGTCGGTGACGTCTTTGCGTCGGCATTTGGTGCCATTGAGAAAGTAGCTGGACTGACCATCACGGGTCACACGACGGCGGATAGAAATTTCGTTAAAGCCAGCGTATTGGCCTTGCAGGGTGTGATCGGAATTATCGAACACCAGTTCGACCGAACACTGACCGACGGGCTTACGCGCATTGGAGCCGTTAAAGATAACGTCGGTCATCGATTCGCCGCGCAGGTGCTTGGCGGACGATTCACCCATCACCCAGCGCACGGCGTCGATGGTGTTCGACTTACCGCAGCCATTGGGGCCAACGATGGCCGACAGATTGGTCGGAAAAGGAATGGTGGTCGGGTCGACGAAGGATTTAAACCCAGCCACCTTGATGCTTTTCAGTCGCATAGCGTCCTGCCAGTTCCGGCGTGGGCTAACCCGGTGGAACCCGGGCCAGCATTTGCCACGATTCTAGCGTTAATCGGCGGCCGTTGAAACCGCCGTGTCAGCCCATTTCCAGAACCAGATCAACAACTTAGGGACACCTAAATGAAACCCTCAAGAAATTCGCGCGGCGTCTGCACAATGTCTTATGGCTGGCGCACCTGCAGGCTCAATTGTTGTTGCGTATTCTCGCTCAAATCGACCGTCACCGGCTGTGCCGTCCAATCGCCTGGCGCACTTTGAGCCTGACCACTGAACGACACCCGCGCCGTCACTTCCACCCGGTCATGACCACCCAGTCCACCCATCGGGCCCATGGCATCAGCATCACTGAGCGACACATTCAGCTCACCCGCAGTGACCGGAATGCGTTTAACCACCAATGGCATCCGCTCACCCGGCTGACGCGCATAGACGAACAACGCAGCCGCGTCTGGCAACCCTTCCCAGGCGGATGGCAGCTCGATGGCCACATTAAGGCGCGGTTGCAACTGGGGCTGATAATCAATGCCCTGCTCGGCCAACGCAGCCTGAGCACGTCGAATGAATTCATCAATCAAGCCAGTATCGGCGCTCTCACTGGCCAAGCTTTTTAAGCGCAGCCAATAGTCGATGGAATCGCGATAGGCACCACTTTCAAAAGTCAATCGACCGGCAAACCCCAGCGCCAGGTTGTTCTGGGCGTTGAATTGCAACGCTTCTTCGAACCGCGCCAGAGCCGCTTGAGGCTGCTCTTGCGCCCAAAGCGTCTGTCCCAGATACGCCAGAATGGTTGCTTCATCTTCGGCATTACGATCGCCTTCGCGCAGCAAACGCAGGACACGCTCCAAGTTTGGCTGGGCATCAGCATATCGGCCGAGCTCCATCTGCATATTGGCCAGCCGGAACCAACCTTGCAGGTCATCCGGATGGCGCTCCAGCATGGCCTGATAACCGTCGAGGGTGGCGTCTAACTGTTGCTGCGTCGGTTGCTCGCTGGTCGCTAATTCTATAAAACCGCGCCGGACTTCCACGGCATCGGCAGCCCCCCAATGCATATACAGCAGCCAGGCGGCGACGGCGATGACTGCCAGTGCGATCAGCGCCAGTGGCCAAGGCAAGGTCCGAAGATCGGTACCGCTTGCCGCCTTGCGACTGTCTTCGAGCAGCGCCCGCTCGGTCTCGGTCTTAAATTGCTGATAGTCAGCAAGCTCCAAAGTGCCGTCACGAAAATCATCTTCGAGCTGAGTTAATCGGTCGCGATGGATAGCCACCGACTCAGTGACAGAATCGCGTGCCCGACTGGAGCGACCAGTACGTACCGCCAGCAGCACAAACAGCCAGGCGGTTAGGATCATCAGTAGAAATATCATCATGAGGCGTCACGGTCCTTTTCCAGCAGTTCAGTCAGGCGTTGCCGCTCGGCGTCGCTGATGGGTTCCGCCCCTTGCTGACCTGAGCGTCGTGCCAGCATAAACACCGCGACAGCACCAATTAACAGGCCCAAACCGGGAATCAGCCATAGCCAGACAGTGCCTGCAGTGACACGAGGTTTGTAGGTGACGAACTCGGAGTAGCGGTCAATCATATAGTTGATGATCTGCTCATCGCTGTAACCTTGATGCAGCAGCTCATAGGTCTTTTCGCGCATATCAGAGGCAATGGGGGCATTGGACCCAGCGATGTTCTGGTTCTGACATTTGGGGCAACGCAACTCCCAAATCAGTTGCTCATAGCGGTCGCGCAGACTGTCGTTGTCGAAATAACGCTGCTCACGCTCAGCCATAGCCGTTGCCGCCAGACCTAACAGCAGCAACGTTACGAAGATAAGGCTTGGACTAATCGAGGTTTTCATACACCGCCTTCAGTTCATCCTGCCACAATGCGCTGTCGATCGGCCCCTGATAGCGATACTGAATCACACCCTGGGAATCGATAAAAAACGTTTCCGGAGCGCCGGTGACTCCCAGCTCAAAACCCAGATCGCCATTAGGATCGTACAGATCCAATTCATAGGGATTGGCATAGTCTCTCAACCAGGCCTGCGCCAGATCACGCTCGTCTTTGTAGTTAACTCCAATGATGCGTACCCCTTCCTGAGACAGACTATTCAGATAGGGGTGTTCCCATTTACACGATGGACACCAGGTCGCCCAGATGTTCAGCAAAAAGGGCTGTCCTTTGAGGTCCTCAACCGTTTTAAAATCCAGACTGTCCTGAACCGTACTGAGCTGGAACGCAGGCATCTCTTCACCTTCCAGCGCCGATGGCATTTCACTGGGGTCAACACCTGACAGCAAGGCATAAGAAAACAGCGCAGCTAAGACAACAATCAGGCCCAACGGCAAAAACAAAATCCATCGGCGTGTCATGAACGACCTCCGGAAGCTTTACGATAGCGACGATCAAACAATGCCAGAACGCCCCCGGCCGCCATCAAGATGGAGCCAAGCCAGATCCAGCGAACAAAGGGTTTTACCTGCAGCCGCACGGCCCAGGTCTGATGTTCATCATCCAAAGGCTCCGCCAGCGAGGCATACAGGTCACGGAACAGCCCCGCATCAATACCCGCCTCCGTCATGGTGTTGCGCTGCACGGTGTAGAACCGTTTCTCTGGATGCAATTCGGCAATTGGTTGGTCGTTGCGCAGTACCGTAATCACGCCTTGATCGGACTGATAGTTAGGCCCGTCAACGATGTTCATGCCGTCAAAACGAAACTGGTAATCCCCCATGGAGACGGTATCGCCGGGCGCCATGCGGAAATCCCGAGCCAGGTCGTAGTTTGAAACCAGTACCACCCCGACAACGCTGACGGCCACCCCCAGATGGGCTAACCACATTCCCCAGAAGGACCCTCCGGCTCGACGCAGTGCTCGCCAGGGTTGAGAGGCATTGCGCGTCCGATCAAGCAACATTCGTACTAATCCGGCCAGCAGCCAGAACACCAAAGCCAGGCCCAACCAGACACGCCAGTTGAAACTGGCAGTGATTAAGGGGGGTAATACCAGGCCCATGACCAGTGCCACCGGAATGCCCACCTTGAAGAGTGGCCGTAAGTCGGACAGCGGATGACGTTTCCAGCGCAACACCTGACCCACACCGAGCAGCGACAACAAGAACACCATGAAGAAATTAAACATGGCGTTGAAATACGGTGCCCCGACTGACAACTTGCGCCAGTTAAACGCATCAAACACTAGCGGAAATAACGTGCCCAACAACACCATAAAGGCGATCACCACTAAGATGATGTTGTTAAACAGCAAGAAGGATTCACGTGACACCAGCCGATATTCACCGGCGAGCCGTATCTGGCCGGCGCGCAACGCGTACAGCAACAACGAACTGCCAATGGTGACCAACAGAATGACAAGGATAAAGAGGCCGCGTTCCGGGTCGGTGGCAAAAGCATGTACCGAGGTCAACACGCCGGAACGAACCAGGAAAGTACCGAGCAAACTGAATGAAAACGCCAGTATCGCCAGTAACAGGGTCCAGGATTTAAAGAGGTTGCGTTTTTCGCTGACCGCCTGGGAATGAATCAGAGCGGTGCCAATCAACCAAGGCATAAAGGACGCGTTTTCAACCGGATCCCAGAACCACCAGCCGCCCCAGCCCAGCTCGTAATAAGCCCACCAACTGCCCAACGCAATACCCAGCGTCAGAAAGGCCCAGGCCATATTGGTCCAGGGCCGCGCCCAACGAGACCAGCCAGCATCGAAACGACCGGTAATCAGGGCGGCAATGGCAAAAGCGAAGGCGACTGAAAAGCCGACATACCCCATATACAGCGTCGGGGGATGCACGATCAGACCAAAATCCTGCAACAGCGGGTTAAGGTCGCCACCATCGCCGGGTGGGATCGGCAACAAACGATCAAAAGGATTAGACGTCACCAGCAGGAACAACAGAAAGGCCAGTGAGATCATGCCCATGACGGCGAGAACGGCGCTCTTCAATTCTTGTGACAAGGAACCGGAAAACAGACTGACAGCCGTTGCCCATCCCCCGAGCATCAGCACCCACATCAACATGGAGCCTTCATGATTGCCCCAGGTCGCTGAGAATTTATAAAACCAGGGCAACTGGCTATTGGAGTTCTCGACAACAATGCGCACCGAGAAATCGTCTACCAGAAAACACACCACCAAAATGGTAAAGGCGGTCGCCAAAAAGAAGGTCATGCCCCAGGTCAGCGCTGTGGCTGAGCGCTGAAATCCACCGTGTCCACTGAGCACACCATAGAGTGGCAACGTCGACAGGCCCGTGGCCAACAGCAGCGCCAGGATCAGCGCAAAATGTCCGTACTCCGGTAACATAGCGACTCTTATTTATTCTGCGTATCGTACGTGAATGACCGCCTGGGTATTAATAAATACTGGCGCTTTCTGCCCGCTCTAGGGCGTCGGTAACTTCAGGTGGCATATAGGTTTCGTCGTGCTTAGCTAAGACTTCTGATGCCTCGACCTGACCGTTTTCCATTAAACGACCAATAGCGACCACACCATCGCCCTCCCGAAATAAGTCCGGCAGGATGCCTTCGTAATTGACCTGCACCTCAGAGACAAAATCGGTGACAACAAAACTCACGCGCAGCGAATCGCTGTCGCGTTGCACCGAGCCATCCTTAACCATTCCACCGGCGCGAATATCCCGATCCAATGGCGCATCACCCTGGGCAATATCCGACGGCGAATAGAAGAAATTCATGTTTTGACCGAGTGCAAATAACACCAACAACACAGCAACCGCCACACCGGATGTCCCCAACAAAATCAGGATCAGTCGTTGTTTGCGTTTTGGATTCATGAAGGGGTTACTCCACTGGAAGATGCCGGTTGTGTGCCTTGCTCGCGTCGTTGACGTCGACGGTGGTCCGCCACCATTCGGCGCTGCATCAGATACGGACTGAGTTGGTTATAGATCACCACCGCAGCGGCAAAACCATAAGCCGTCCAGACATAGAGGCCATGACGACCCATGGCGAAAAAATCAGCCAGGCTATCAAAAGCAAACATCAAACGTTGCCTCCTAATCGGTCCAACTCATCGCGCGCCCACTGAGTGCGACGTTCACGCTGTAAAATTTCCAAGCGCGTACGCTTTAACGCCCAGGCAACGGCCGCCAGATAAAACCCGAGAATGGCTAAGAGAAAGGGAATCAACATGCTGATGTGCATGGGAGGTGCTTCGGTAAATTTCAGCGTCGCTGGCTGATGCAGCGTGTTCCACCACTCGACCGAGAATTTGATAATGGGCAGGTTGACGACACCCACCAATGCCAGGATGGCCGCGGCTCGATCACCGCTTTCCGGACGTTCCATGGCGTTGTGCAAGGCCCATAAACCCAGATACAAAAACAGCAGCACCAACATGGAGGTTAAGCGGGCATCCCATACCCACCAAGCACCCCAGGTCGGCTTACCCCAGATGGCTCCGGTGACCAGCGCGAGAAACGCCATACTGGCGCCTATCGGCACACTTTGTTTGGCCAGGTAAAACGCCAGCTTGATGCGCCATACCAGGCCAATCAGGCCCAGCGCAGCAATAGCGGCGTAAATTGCCTGCGATAAAAAGGCAGCGGGAACATGAATAAAGATGATGCGATAGCTGTTGCCCTGAAGCCGTTCAATGGGAGCAAACGCCAGGCCCCAAACCAATGACACCACCAGAATCAATAAGGCGAGCCAGCCAATCCAGGCACCCAGTGGTCGACTCAGGTTGTAGAACCATTTTGGCGAGGTCCATTTATGAAACCAGCGCACCAGATTCTTCCAAAACGAGCTTTGCCAAAACGAGCTTTGCCACATCGTGCGAACTACTCCGACCAGGCAAGGCTACCCGGCTGTGTGTTGTTTTCCATCGATGATCTGAGCACCAATGGTCGTTATTCTTCTACGGCAATGCGCAGTGCTGCCACGGTTGCCAGCGGTGCCGACACCAGCGCCAACACGGCCATAGCGGCCAACAATGCCAACTGACCGCTCCACGGTAAGCCAGCACCTGCGGCTTGAACCACCGCAGTGCCAAATATCAGCACCGGCACAAACAGCGGCATAATTAACAAGGTCAGCAACAAACCACCTTGCCGCAGCCCCACGGTCAAGGCGGCGCCAATCCCGCCAACCAGGCTTAACGTCACCGTGCCCAGTGCCAGACTCAGCATCAACAACGGCATCGCCGCGGGTGACAGTGCCAACATCATGGCCAGCAACGGCGACATTAACGTCAGTGGCAACCCGGTCACCAACCAATGCGCCAGGGCTTTGCCGAGTACGATCAGTGTCGGCGGGCTGGAAGCCAGTAACAACTGCTCCAGCGACCCGTCTTCGTGGTCGCTGCGAAACAACAAATCCAGCGACAACAAATTGGCTAATAAAGCCGCCACCCAAAGCACACCCGCGGCCATCGTAGCCAGGCGTTCCAGATCCGGGGTGACGCCTAAAGGAAACAACGCCACTACGATCAAAAAGAACAATGGCGGGTTGGCCAAGTCAGCACGGCGGCGATACGCCAATTGCAGTTCGCGCTGCAACACCCGAGTGAAGAGTCGACTGAGCTTCACTCTGCGCCCCCTAATGCCAATGTCCGCACGGCATCGCCGGACATGCCATGATGGCTGGTCATCAATACGCTGCCACCGGCCGCTGCAAATGCTTGAATACGCGCTTTCAGCAGTTCCACTGCCTTGTCATCCAGCGCTGTCAGCGGTTCGTCCAGTACCCAAACCGATATTGATGGTGTATCGAGGAACAGGCGGGCCAAGGCGACTCGACGCTGTTGTCCCGCTGATAATTGCCGGCTGGGAACGTCTTCATAACCGCGTAAACCGACGTGTTCCAAGGCCTCAAAAAGGGACGACTCATTCCGCTCCAGGCCGCGTAACGCAAGGGCGTAGCGCAAATTTTCAAGCGGCGATTGTAGCAATGTGACCCCTGGCCTATGGCCGATATACCAAATCTTTTCATTGCTTTGAACCTGGCCATCGAACCATTGAATATGCCCTTCAACGGCCTGCCCCAATCCAACCAAAGCGCGCAACAGGGTCGTCTTACCACTGCCGTTGGGGCCGGTCAGATGCAGAATGTCTCCAGGCATCAACGACAGGTCCAACCGATCGAACAGCAACCGTTCATCACGCTCGCAGCGCAGGCTTTGCGCGCTTAACACTGGGGTCATGGTGATCCCACCCAAAAATGTGGCGCGATTATAGCGGTTTGACCGCCCCGCCTGCATCTTTAGCCGCCCCCCTTCTGGCCGCTACACTATGCAGGAAACTCCAAGAGGACAGACCCCATGTCGGGGATTGATCGCAGCGACAGCATTCGCCGGCCGGTCGACAGTACCTTGTCGACTCGTACTGCGCATCGAGGTGGCGAAGGCTTGCTGCAACCGCAGCAGAACGCCATGGCTCAATTACGCCAGTCCGCTCCAGCGATCGCTGTCGTGGTCGAGCAACACAACCTGGGAACGCCTCGCAAGCCGCTGTTTGAATTGCTGCTGTCGATGAACGACCAGTGGGTTCGGGTGCAATCAACGAAGCCGTTCCAGCCGGGTACCGTCTTATTGATCGAAGCAACGTCTGACGACCAAATCCGTGTACTGCCCAACCCTGAGCCCGCGCAGCTCAATCGCATGATGCAGGCGTCCTTACAGTTTTGGCAGGCCCACACACTGCCGCGCGTCCACGCCACCTCATTACCGCCATTACCCGCGACATCGAGCCAACAACAAGTAGCGGCACAACAACCCGAGCTGAAACCCCTGATTGACTGGTTAAACCAGAAGCCAGCGCTGAATGCGCGCACCCTTGCAAACTGGGTCAGGGAGTTCATGCCTTTAGCGATGCCGACAACACCCGCCGGCACCACCAGCACACCGCCTGCAAAGTCCGCACTTCCCCCGGTGCCATGGCCATCGGCTAGCCTTCAAGCGACCGGTAACGGCAATAGTGTTATGGCTGCGGGCGATAAAACGGCGCCACCGGCCAGCCCCGTTCAATCACCAACAACGGGGCAAGCCACCACTGCGACAGCGCCTTTGCGTATCTTGGTTGAAACGATTCGCGCCACCCTGCCAATATTGCAGCAAGCGCCCCTACGCTGGATGCCCGTGCAGCAACAAGCCAGCGGGCAGTGGCAGCCGGTTCAGCACCCAGGCACCGCCAAACCTATGATCATCACCGCCAGCACTGACGCGTTATTCAACAGGGTGGTACCAGAGGCTTTGGTGGCGGTGAAGAATCCTGCAACACCGGCTGTTCCTGTTGCGGTCCCCTACAATTCGCTCCTCGCGACACCGCCTGAGGCGCCGTCACAGCTCAGGCTGCAATTGGTCGATGCTCGTATACTTCAGCAACCACAACCACGACCCGTGTCATTTAACCAAAACCTGACACCCCCATTGCTGGCCGCTTTATCGACCTTACCGACCCGCCCGGCCCCGGCAATGACGTTGACGGTAACGCCAACCCTATTGCCTCCAACAACCAGCCTCCAGCAAGCAACGGTCAACTTTTCCGTCACAACCGCTGCTGCAGACGCCGCTCTACCGGTCTCAACGACGACTGCATTACCGACCTCAGCCAATGATCCAGGATCCGACTGGCGCCCCTTGCCTTCACGATCCACCGGATCGGACCCGCTGCCGCTGGAAATGCGCCTGGCGCAGTGGCTAATGATGATCGACAACCGCATCCGCCAACATCCAGCCAGCCTGCAACAAAGCCTGGCTCAGCGTGCACAACAGCTACTGCGCAGCAATGACCTCAATTATGGTCTCGACAAACCGCTGCCACCGCCGCCATTACCATCGATTCATAACAACACGGTTTCAAATCCAGCCAATCAACAGTCATTGGCCGATTTGCAACCCTTAATGCAGCTGCGTCAGTGGTTGGAAGCGGTACAGGGAAAGACACAGAACAATGCCATCCAACAAACCCTCTCCGCCTTAACGCAAGGGGGGGATGGCCCCAGTCAACCGGTTCAGCAATTGAGTATCCCCTTGATCTGGATGGGCCCTTCTTCCTGGGCCAATCTCGAATGGTGGCAGGAAAAACCATCCGATACTGAGGAAGAAGCCAGTTCAGGCGGCAAACGACTGTGGCGATTCCGGCTGTTTTTCGAACTGGAACCCCTGGCCCCCTTATGTGCCGACCTGGTGTGGGAACCTGAGCAAACCGATCTGACGTTTTGGTCTGAAGACCGTAATACCCTGGCATTCTTGAAGAGTCACCTCAGTACACTCGAGCAGTGGACTGAAGGACTCGGAGAGCGTCAACTGCACACGCGTCATGGCATGCCCCGCAAAAAGAGCACGCCGGAAGCGGATGATTTCAAACCTTTGGTGGATGTTCACACATGAGTGATAACCAGCGCCCCTCCGAATCCGCTGCCGCGGCCTTAACCTACAGCGGAAAGCGCACTCCGATCGTTTCTGCACTGGGCATTGATGAGCAGGCCGAAGAAATTCTGCGTCTGGCCCGCGAATTTGATGTGCCGGTCTACCAGGACGAAGACCTCGTCCACATCTTGCAACAAATGAACGTTGGCCAGGCTATTCCACCGGATCTATACGAATGGGTGGCACGCGTGCTGGCGTTTGCGTTTTTCCTGAAAGACAAAGTACCGGAAGGCTTTTCACCGACAGCAACCCGCTCCGCCTACCAGCGGGTGCGGGATGCCTACGGTGAAGACTAGGCCTGAACAGGCCATGGGAATCGAGATTTATACAGAGACCAGATGACGCGCTGGTTTGTCATCCGAATCGATCTGGCGCAGCCGCTCATTCAGCCAATCAAGAATCACCGGGAAGTGATCCACCCAGGCATCATCGTGCTGCAACATCGACAGCGGTCCATAATTACGCAAATTACCATCGCGCTTACCCAAGACCAACAGACGACCATTGTGAGTCCCCAGCTCGCGCATAAACTCACGAACATCCGCCAAATGGTCGCCATAACCGCCCTTGCGACGCGCCAGGTAGAGACTCGCAGGCCAGTCCAGTTGCTCTGCGGCCGCGGCGTAATCGAAACTGTCCGAACCTGGACCTTG
This sequence comes from Saccharospirillum sp. MSK14-1, assembly GCF_003054965.1. Lineage (GTDB taxonomy): Bacteria > Pseudomonadota > Gammaproteobacteria > Pseudomonadales > Natronospirillaceae > Saccharospirillum. Next base: position 787,029 of record NZ_MIES01000033.1, on the reverse strand, counting down.
CCATTCTCCGTCGTTCCAGGCTTTCGCATCGTGGAACAATTGCAGTGACTCAGCGTTCATCGATTTGCGAAACCAATGCAACGGCACTTCACCTGTAAGGCTGCCCAGCAAGGGCAACAGACGCTGCCAGACAAACGTATCCCAGCCACCGTGTGCGACACCGCCCAGGCGTGTGCTGCGGCGCGTTCCCAAGTGCACCATGCCAGCCACTTGAGGCCGCATCGCTGAGATGCGCGCATAAGCGGACGCCAGCAAGACACCGCCAAACCCTTCGCCAATCAGGAACACCGGTTTGCCGTTGGCAATGCGGCGTGCTTCAGCAGCCAGACGCGGGAGGTCTTCACGAATCATCACGCCCGCACCATGATTCAGTTGCCGACTGCGATGCGGCCAACTCTGGCCTTGACCAATCATATCCGGCACCAGGCAGGTGTATCCCATTTCCGAGAGGTAATTGGCTAAGCCATGGCCATCGTGTAAGAAGACATCGCCCTGATTACCCAAGCCATGCACCATGAGCACAACGGCGGTGGATTGCTCCGGCGCCAATTGACGAACAAACAGATGCCCGCCACCGACGGTCGGGATCTTTAATCTTTCTTCATGAACGCTCTGCTTCATGCCGCTAGCACCTGCTGCCATTGCTTGTTCAGTCGTTTAGCCGAGACAGGAAGTCTGGTCCCTAACGTCTGAGCAAAGAGTGAAACCCGGTATTCTTCCAACATCCAGCGGAACTCGGTAAGGGCTTCGCTCGGAATTTGCTGTTGCTGCAAGGCGTCTGCCTTAGCCTGATAAAGTTGCCAGAAGTTCGCCAACTCCTCTACCAACAGGTTCTCATTTCCTGGGATACCACCGGACCGATTGAGGCGTCGGTCCGCTGCGTCCAGGTAGCGGGACAATTCGCTTCGCCACTGGGCAGGGGTTTGACTGATAAACCCTGGATACACCAACCGATCTAACTGAGAGGCGATATCCGAATAGATAAAAGCGGTGGCAAACGACACCTTACCTTTCAACTGCTTACGAACCTGATGGTGTCGCTGCAAGACATCGTGAGCCAGCCTGGCCAGTTGCTCACCGGCCTCAACCAGATTTCCGCGCCCACCTTCCAGCCAATCGTCAAAAGCAGCCCGATTACGCGGCAACTCTTCGCTTAAGGCCTCGTCTAAAGCCGCCCACAGTATATCCGCTTTCAAGCGTTCTGCCTGACCATAAGGTGCAAACAGCAAGGCGCTTTGCTGGAACTGGGGCAGCCTTTTGCTCAAATAATCCAGTGTCGATGACAATCGGAAACTGGCTAAACGCAATAATCCACGCCGATGCTGATAGCGGGCCCAATCCGGGTGCGTAAACCGCTCCACGGCAACGGCATTCACTTTATCGACCAAGGCCGGATAAACCTCAACCCGTATGCCCGCTTGCATGGAATGCTCCACATCCGGCAATTCACCGAGGTCCCAGTCGGTCATATGGCTGGGCTGTTCCTGGCGGGACTGATGCGCTTTGGGCTTAGCGGCATCGCGTGCCGAACCTGCATTGGCGGGCTCAATCAATGCTTGAAAATCGCGTCCCTCGGCAACGGTCTTACCGGCTTCATCCACGACGCGATAACGCAACTGCAAATGCGGCTCCAACTGATCGAGTCGCCATTCGTTCTCCGGCACTCGAATGCCCGTCATCCGGAATAAGCGCTCACCTATGGCTTTGTGCAAAGGCGCATCACTGACGTCCAGACTCTCCAGCAAGGCATCAGCAAAGTCCGGAACCGGTACAAAATTCCGTCGATAGGCCTTGGGCAGGGCTTTTAACAAGGCGATGATTTTTTCCCGGCGCAACCCCGGAACCAACCAGTCGAGCCTTGCCGTGGGCAGCTGCGCCATGGCACCCGCTGGCACGGTCAGGGTAACGCCATCCGTCTCGTGACCCGGCTCAAACCGGTAAGACAACGGCAGCTTCATGCGCTCGACCATCAGATGGTCAGGATACTGAGCTTCGGTGATCTGATCAGCCTGATGCTGCATCAACTTGTCGGGCGTCAATTCAAGATCGACGTCCGGATGCTTTTTCAGCCACGCATGAAAACCGGCGCTGTTTACAATGTCATCCGGGATGCGTTCGTCGTAGAACGCGGCCAGTGTTTCATCATCCACCAGAATATCCCGACGGCGGGCTTTGTCTTCCAGCGCCACGACCTCACCCATACGAGCGCGATTGTTGTGGAAGAATGTGGCCTGGGTCTGAAATTCACCTTCCACCAGCGCTGAGCGGATAAAAATCGCCCTCGCCTGCGCCGGATCAATACGGCCAAAGTGCACACTGCGCTGACTGACAATCGGCAGTCCATACAGCGTCAGGGTTTCCTTGGCGATGACTTCGCCACGCTTTTTCTCCCAGTGCGGATCACTGTACTGGCGTTTCACCAGATGTTCCGACAACGGCTCCAGCCAGCATGGCTCAATGCGCGCGACTGTGCGGGCAAACAGCTGAGTGGTTTCCACCAGCTCCGCCGCGACCAGCCATTTAGGCCCCCGCCGCGACAACGCGCTGGATGGATGAATTCGACACTGACGGCCGCGCGCTGCAGTGTACTGCCGCTCTTCCTTAAAGGCCGCAATCTGGCTGAGCAAACCGGCTGCCAACGATTTATGAATGGCTTCGTAACCGGCAGGCTCAGCAGCGGCTTTATAGCCCAACTCGCGGCACAGCAAGGTCAGTTGGCGGTGAATATCGCGCCATTCACGCATGCGCAGATAATTCAGAAACTGCTGTTTGCAGTACTTGCGCAGCTGACCCTGACTGAGCGACTGGCGCTGTTCTTCATAGCGCTGCCACAAGTTCCAGAACGCCACAAAATCGGAATCCTTGTCTTTGTCCTGGGCGTGCTTTTCCGCCGCAGCCTGTTGTTTTTCCTGGGGGCGTTCGCGTGGGTCCGGCAATGACAGTGCACTGGCAATCACCAGAACTTCAGTCAGCGCTTTTTGTCGGTTCGCTTCGATGACCATCCGGCCCAGACGCGGGTCGACCGGAAGGCGCGCTAATTCTTTACCCAGCGGCGTCAGCCGGCCCTTGTCGTTCACCGCGGCCAGTTCACTGAGTAAGGTGTAGCCATCGCGAATCTGGCGCTGATCCGGCGCTTCGAGAAACGGGAAATCCTCAACCAATCCCAAGCGCATTTGCAGCATCTGCAAAATCACTGAGGCGAGATTAGTGCGCAGAATTTCCGGGTCGGTGAATTCCGGGCGTTGCTGAAAATCGTCTTCGTCGTAGAGCCGGATGCACAGGCCCGGCGCAATACGCCCACAGCGCCCGGCGCGCTGGTTCGCCGACGCTTGCGAAACAGGCTCGATCGGTAAGCGCTGCACTTTGGAGCGTGTCGAATAGCGGCTGATGCGCACCAGACCGGAATCGACGACATAATGAATGCCCGGCACCGTCAACGAGGTTTCTGCCACGTTGGTCGACAGCACAATGCGCCGGCCGGTATGGTCGCTGAAGATGCGTTGCTGCTCACTGGCGCTGAGCCTGGCGTAGAGCGGCATCAACTCAGTATCGCGCAGCTGCGCCCGCTTGAGCGTCTGAACGGTTTCACGAATCTCACGCTCACCGGGCATAAACACCAGCACATCGCCACCGCGACTGTGGGTCTCGCCGGCTTTTTCCAAACGCTCAATTTCTTCAATTGCGTTCAGCACGGCACCGGGTAAATCGGCGGCGTAGTCGTCTTCATCCGGGCTCATCGGCCGGTACAGTATGTCCACCGGAAACGTTCGACCGGAGACCTCAATCACCGGCGCGCCGCCAAAGTGCTCGGCAAAGCGCTCAACATCGATGGTGGCTGAGGTAATGATCAGTTTGAGATCGGGACGTTTAGGCAGCAGGCGTTTCAGATAGCCCAACAGAAAATCGATGTTCAGACTGCGCTCGTGCGCTTCATCGATGATCAGGGTGTCGTAACGGTTCAGATAGGGATCGTGCTGAATTTCATTGAGCAAAATGCCGTCAGTCATCAGCTTGACCAGAGTGTTCTCAGCAGTGGCATCGGTAAAACGCACCTGATACCCCACGGCCTGCCCCAGACTGACATTCAGCTCTTCCGCAATACGCCCGGCCACCGAGCGCGCTGCCAACCGTCGGGGCTGACTGTGCCCAATCTGCCCGGCTCGGCCGCGCCCGGCTTGCAAACACAGCTTGGGCAATTGCGTGGTTTTACCGGAACCCGTTTCACCGGCGACGATAACCACCTGATGCTGCTCAATCGCGTCGCGAATGTCCGTCGCCCGTTCACTGACGGGCAACGTCTCATTCAGCTGGATGTCGGGCACGCTGGCCACACGCTGATCAAACCCTGCACGCGAGCGCTCAAACACCTCGGCCACGGCGTTCGCCAGCTTGTCGGCAGGCTTATCGGCCTGCAGCAACTGCTGCCACTGGCGGCAGCGACCTTCCAGATAATGACGGTCGCGCACCAGACAGCGGTCCAGTTGGTCCAAAACAGTGGTTGGGGTAAGGGTGTGACTCATGCCATCCGGTTACAGCTTAAAGGCGTGGATTATAGGGGCGGTGTCGGTGGATCAAAACCCGCTTTGACGTGCTACAAACAAAAATCCCGGCACCAGGCCGGGATTATGACAACACGGGGGCGCATTATTCAGAATCGCGCAGCTCCCGACGCAGAACCTTGCCGACATTGGTTTTCGGCAGTTCATCGCGGAACTCAAACAAACGCGGCACCTTATAACCGGTCAGGCTTTCACGACAAAAATCGATCAGTTCCTGCTCTTCAACCGGCTCATTAACCACTAAGAAGACTTTAACGGCCTCGCCCGACTTCTCGTGAGGCACACCGACCGCAGCACACTCAACCACTTTCGGATGCGCCGATAAGACGTCTTCAACCTCGTTGGGATACACATTGAAGCCCGAGACCACAATCATATCTTTCTTGCGGTCGACGATCTTCATATAGCCGTCTTCCTGCAACACAGCGATATCGCCGGTCTTCAGCCAGCCATCAGCGTCGATGGTCTTAGCGGTGTCATCCGGACGATTCCAGTAACCCTTCATCACCTGAGGACCACGGGCCTGAAGCTCTCCTGGTTCGTTAAAGCCCATCAGGTTGCCATCATCGTCACAAATCCGAACTTCGGTGCTCGGCGTCGGAATCCCGATGGTGCCCAGTTGCTGGTAACCGGTTGGGTTGAACGACAGCACCGGCGACGATTCGGTCATACCGTAACCTTCAGAGACGGGGCAGCCGGTCATCGCTTCCCAACGCTCGGCAGTTGATCGGTTCAAAGCCATGCCACCGGAAATCACCAGTTTGAGGGCACTGCAATCAACGTTTTTAAATTCTTCATTGTTCATCAAGGCGACGAACAAGGTGTTCAGGCCAGCAAACCCTGTGAAACGATGCTTTTTCAGCTCACCAACAAAGCCAGGGATGTCACGAGGATTGGGGATTAAAATATTGTGGTTGCCGGTCAGCATGATGGTCATGCAATTCACGGTAAAGGCGTAAATGTGATACAGCGGCAAGGGCGCGATAAAGGTCTCTTCGCCGTCATCCAACGCCAATTTAAAGAACTGATAACACTGCAGCATATTGGCAATGATGTTGCGATTGGTCAGCTCTGCACCTTTGGCCACGCCAGTGGTGCCACCGGTGTATTGCAAAATGATGGTGTCTTCATGAGCCGCAGCCGTGCGTTTGAAAGATTGACCCGCGCCCTTTTTAAGCGCCTGGCGGAAGGAACTGACGCGACTGGCATCGTAGGCCGGAATCATTTTCTTAACCCGTTTTACAACGGTATTGATCAATACGCGTTTGAAGCCTGGGTGCAGATCAGCAATCTCGGTAACCAAAATGTGTTCGACCGGGGTTTTCGGCTGTACCCGTATTGCCTGGGCCGCCATACCGGCATAGACCACCAACGCTTTAGCGCCGGAGTCATTCATCTGATGTTCCAGCTCGCGATCGGTATACAGCGGATTGGTATTGACCACGGTCAGACCAGCGCGCAAGGCACCAAATACGGCGATCGGGTATTGCAGGATATTGGGCAGCTGCACAGCAATGCGATCGCCCGGCTGCAGGTCGGTTTCGTTCTGCAGGTAGGCGGCGAACGCCGCTGACTGCTGATCAAGATCGGCATAGGTCAGTGTCTTGCCCATGCAGGTGTAGGCCGGTTTGTCGGCATGCTCACGAGTTTTTTCGTCGAACAGATCCAAAACGCTGTCATACAGCTCGGGGTCGATGCTGGCCTGCATCCCGGCCGGATAAGCATGATGGGTATAAGCTTCAGTCATGAGCACTCCTGACATTCTTGTTGTATGCGCGTTGGTTGAATCGCGAAATCAGTGCCGATTCAAACGCCCGTTTAAACGTATCGGGCGGGGATTGTCCCCTGATTGGCAAGGCAAATTCAACTCTTTAATGACAAAACAGCACAGTAAAGGAGGCAATACAACTGGCCCGATCGGGCCAGCAGAGAGGGTCAATTAACGGTTGGCCTGGTTGTCATCCTCGTCGTCGCCGTCCTCTTCAGCGAACGGATCGTCGTCATCCAACGATAATCCTTCCAGCTCAGACATGTCCTCTTCGATATTGCTGATATCAAACAGGTCATCTTCGCCATCACCGCTTTGAACCGGTGGCACCACGGCATCTTCAGCCCGGCCTTCATCCAATTCACCGAGGTAATCCTGAGACGGTTGCTCCGGTTCGGGTTCTTCAAGATCCATTGGATCACCCAGGTCCAACTCACTGGGTTCCAGCTCCAACTCAGGGTCGACTTGATCACTGACCAGTGGCGCCTCACCGTCCCAGTCAGCCAGCTCAGGAACGTCGTCTTCTCCAAAGCCGGCGGCCAGGTCCAACTCATCGACGTCGTTACTGCGGATATCCGGTGCCGGATCTTCTTCAAGGTCATCCTTGTTGCCGCGCAGTTTGCCGCGGTATTCCAGGCGCCGGAAGAAGGCAAAGAAGGCCAGCAACACCAGCAACCCTGGCGCTGCATACAGCATGTACCGCAACCATGGAATATTGCGCTGTGGACCGGCGTCGGAGTTGCCTTCCCAGTCATCTTCCTCATCCGGCATCGCTTCGTCGGTGTCACTGGTTGACTCAGCGTCCGCCATCGCCGGCGACATTGAATCATTGGCAGGCGCTGTCGACGGCGCTGATAAATCCGAGGTGATCTCGGCAAAGCGTGGCATGGGTTCCTTCACATAAGGAATCGTTTGCTCCGGCGCTTCTGTGTCGGCGCTCGCCATATCGGCATCGTCGGCCATGGAGTCGTCCATCTCACCGGCCATGGTGTCTTCATCACGGGCCGATGCAGCGTCGTTGGCTGCTTCGGCTTCCGCCTCGGCGGCTTCTGCCATGGCTCTGGCTTCTGCCTCCGCTCGAGCCTCAGCAGCGGCTTCTGCTTCAGCTGCCGCTTGTGCTGCTGCACGGGCCTGCTGAGCCGCTTCGGCCGCCGCTTGCGGATCCCAAATGCGTGGCAGAGCCGGATCGATTGGCAAGGTCAGTGTCAGTGGATCAACGCCCAGATCATTCACCGCGCGACCCTCAAAGCGCATATCACCGAGCACCTTGAGTTGGTAGTCGCCGGGCTCAGCATCACCATCCAGGGTCATGCTGTAATAGCCACCGCTTTGCATTTCAAACGCCATTTCACGTTCCCAGCCTTGCGGACTGGTGACATGGGCGCGCAAATCTTCATCGCCGGGAAGCAATTCCGAATGGGCCGGATAGAGCCGCCACTGATAATCGCCATCGACGACCAGCACTTCCGACATAAAGGGCGGACGGTTCTGGAAGGTTCGACGCAACAGCCGCTGGAACGTACCGCCATCAACACGCACTGCTACGGTCAGCGGACCTTCGTCATAAACATTGGGCAAATTACCGGCCAGCACACCACTGCGCCAGCGCACACCGCTGCGAACGTCGCCGTTCACAGTAACCGTGGGCTCCATCACCTCGGTCAATTCATCCGGTACCGGTTGACCATTTTGATCGACCGCTTCCAGTTCCATATGGATCGGTTGACCCATCAGCGCGACCGAACCGCTCGGCTGACGCCAACGCAGATTCATGTCGGATACCACTGATACCCGTGAACCTTCGCTGACCTGACCGGTGATCGACCAGCGACCGGTTTGCGGCTGGCGCTGAGTCACCAGGGTATAGCCTGGCCCAACTCGCCATTGTTGACCCAGCGTCGGCGACAACGCCGTACTGGTTTCGCCACTGGGACTGACCAAGCCCATCTCGCCACGCTCATGCAGCACTAGGGCGGTTACTTCGGAAATCTGCGAGTCGACCTCAAAGCCGGCATTCTCAATCGGAATTTCGTTACCGGCATCAACGGCTTGCAAGACGTCGAGGATAAAAGACTGAATATCATCGGCTGATGAAACTTGAGAAAACACGCCACCGGATTGGCTGGCCATCTGCTCAAGCAAGCCGGTATCGGCTGCATCGGTCAACGCCAGACTGTGGATGCGGGCGCCTGCGTTGGCGTAACGCGGTAATACGGAATTAAGAATACGATCCCGCTCAACCTGATTGACCTGAGCGTTGGGGGCGATGTCTACCTGACCGTCGGTAATCAGCACCACGTCGGTAGGTGCCTGATAGGTGGAATAGCCAAAATCGTAACTGGCCTGATCCATAACCGCACCCAGGTTAGTACGCTGCGCAATGGGCTCCAGCGCTTCAACGGCCGAACGCGCCTGCTCACGCCATTCGTCGTCAACGGTATCGTGCTCAACCAACAAATTGACGTATTGCCCAAAGGTCCAGATGCCGGCTTCACTGCCGTCGGTCAGTGAATCAATGAGCAAGTTAATGGCTGGCGTTCGCTGATTCTGCGGATCGGTTTGCACCATGGACCCGGAGATATCAATCAGTACACGGACATCAGTCGGTGTCTGCGTCGTTTCTTCAGCGGCCAGGTTGGTCCAGGCAAAGACCAGCAAGGTCGATATCAGGCGGAAAAACAGTCGCACGGAATTCGCACACTCAGTCGTTTGGAATCGGTTTTCTATAGATCGGCCGAGACTGCGTGGCCTTGAGGCGGGAGCGAGGACCTCCTTGTCCTCAATCACAAATTCTTGGCTGGATGATCAGCTCATCCGGGCCAAAAGACGGCGTCCACCGTCGGTCAGGTGCCAACGCACACCCTGCTTACCGGTGATGCGACCCGCCAAATTGCGCGCCACCATGATCTCCAGTGTCTTGACCATAGTGGGTTCGTCTACATCCACTTCTTTGCACAGACCACCCAGTGAACGGAAAATATACCGACCGTTACCCAGTGTTTTGAGAACATTGGCGGTGGTGACATCGGGCTCTTCTTCCGGCGTCAGCGGTTCCGGTTCAATTTTAAGGTCTTCTTCGGTTTCCGTTTCAATTAACGGACGCAACTCGCTTTGCACCAAATACAGTTCGTGCATCACCCGATCGGATTGCTCGCGCGCACGACGGGCTTCGGACAGAATCCGATCCGACACACTGGTCACCAGGAAACGACTGGCTATCGCCGCAATCAGACAGAAGCCGGTGAAAATCAGAAAACGGGTGGAATCCTGGCTGCTTTCAGTGATCAGGTCGCTGTTTACCAACGCCAAAATCACCGGAACCAGAAACGATGCGCCAATGCCCACAACCAGACTGCGCGGCAGACTGGTGGTGTCCGGGTCGTATTGGGACTGCATGTAGTAATTTACCAGTCCGCCAAAAACGCCGGCCATGAGCATAACGGCAACTAGAACAAAAATATGGTTGGCCATGCCTACTCCTTGAGTGCCCCTAAGGGAAAACGGGCGGTTTTCCGCCTCTTTCGTAACAACTAAACGGTCTAAGGTATAGCAGAATGCGTGCCGGAATAAAATTCAGCCGGTCTCACCCTCTGCGCTTGCTTCCTTTTCGTACGCCTTCATGGCCCGCATGCGCAAACCAATAGAAACCAAAACGATCAGCAATGTGCCGACCAGTATGGCTTGAATCATTGGCATCAACACTTGCAGCGCCCCGCCGACACCGACATCGAGAAAGTCGAAGGCACCGACAATAATTGCCGGCGCATAATAGGGCTCCGGCTCGGTAGCTTGCCAGGGCGTCAGCACCACGCACAAATAGAGCCAGGTCAACCACCAACGCAGTGGTCGCCACGGCAGCAACTGGCCGAAACGCCAGACCACGACTAAAAACCCGACCACACCCAAGCCGTATACCGTGGCCGCTGACCAATACAGATCTTCGTAGATCATCCGTTCACCTTTACCGATACCTCTTAGAGGTTATCAATGATGTATTCTTCCCAGTCCTGCTCCGGCACGCTGTTATCGGCAACGAGTGCCCAGTGTGCAATGGATTCGCCTTGCTGATGAATGCGCTGATCGTCACCGGCGACTAACGGATGCCATTCCGGTAAATCACGACCTTCCGCGACCAACCGATAGGCACAGGTCGACGGCAACCAAAAGAAATCGTCGACGTCATCCGGCGTCAGCCAGACGCAGTTCGGCACCAATTTCTGGCGTGTTTCATACACACTGCAGCGGCAGTCTGAGGTCATATAATGACAGACCAAGCGAGTGGCGTAGACCTCACCACTGTCTTCATCCTGCAATTTCTGCAAGCAACATTTGCCGCAACCATCGCACAGCGACTCCCATTCGCGGCGACTCATCTGTGCCAGCGTTTTGGTGCGCCAGAAAGGCTGTTGCATGGCCATCAGCTGTCTCGCTGCCAATTGGCCAGGCTGTCGGTCGACGGCGGCATCTGCAAATAAAAGCCCTTCTCGACAATGGCGTCGAGCACACGTGTTACGTCTACTCGTGCTAAGCGGCGCTCAGGCGTCAACAATAAATCCATCACGTGTTCGGGCTCGCCAAACTGCGTTTGCAAGGCGTCAGGCAACTGATCAAAGGCGGCTGGGCGTGCCAGATAGAGATACATTTCCGCGCGACGCGGGGAGCGAAAGATACTCACCAGCGCGCGTTCATTCGTCGGCTGCATCACGCTGCTCCTCTAAATACTGCACCAGCGGCTCGGCCACTAATGATTGACGCCAACCCTGCAACGGAGCAGGCACCTGATACTCACCTTGTGGATAGCCGCTGCGAACCAAGGCTTCCAATTGTTTGCGCCGCGCCAAGACTTCAACCGGCACCGACAATTGCTCGGCTAATTCGCCCAAATGCGTTTTCAGATCACGCATCAAATCGGCCTGGGCGACGGGTAAGGGGCCTGGAACACGCGCCGGCCACTGCTCACGCGGTGAGGCCTTCGCTTGGTCCAGAATGTTGAGAATCGCATCCCCAAAGAGCCGAACCTTGCGCGGATGCAACCCTTTAAGGTTACCCAACGCCGCAAGACTGGTCGGCATTGTATCGGCGACCTGTATGATCTCAGCGTCAGAGAGGATGCGCGACCGGTTAACGTCTTGCTCGCGTGCTTGCAGCTCGCGCCACTGGGCCAGCTGCTGTAACGCCATCAAGCGCTCACCTTTAAGCTTCCAGGCACCCCGCAGGCGCAGGTAATAGACGGCCGGATCGGTCGGCAGGCTGTCAGCAGCAGCACGATTGCTGTCTTCGACAACCCAATCGAATCGTTTCTGATCACGCAGGGCTGGCGCCAGACGATTGAACAATTTTTCCAGCCAATAGACGTCCGCGGCGGCATATTCGCATTGCACCGCATCCAATGGACGTTTCAGCCAATCGCTGCGCGTGGCTTCTTTGGGCAGCTGTACATCAAACTCAGCCGCCACCAGTCGGGCAAAGCCCATCTGCAGATCGTGGTTGGCCAGTGCCGCGGCAATCTGTGTATCGAACACCGGGGCCACCCTGGCTCCGGTGCTGTTCAACAGCACTTCGGCGTCTTCGGATAACGAATGAAAGACTTTAATGATGGCCGGGTTTTCCAGAATCTCGACCAGCGCAGACCAATCAGAAATGGTCAGCGGGTCAATCAAACTGCAGCGACCGTCCAGCGCCACCTGAATCAGCCCCAGACGGGCAAAGTACGTTTCGGTGCGGACAAACTCGGTATCCAGTGCCAAGACGTCGGCACTCGACCAAAGCTGGCAGGCTTCAGCCAAAGCCGAATCACCCGCGATCCAGATGGGGCTTTCAGTCATGCTCGAAGCCAAGCTTCCTCCGATCGCTGAGCGCATGAGACAGTGTACTGCTATCGACCCGACCCAGCTCCCGGCCCGACGGAACACCCTGAGCGAGGCGAGAAATCTCGATGCCCAACGGCCGCAACTGCTCAATCAAATAATGGGCTGTCGCTTCGCCTTCCATATTGGCGTTGGTCGCCAAAACGACTTCGCGAACACCCCCCTCGCCCACCCGCGAGACCAACATCGGCACACCCAGTTCGTCCGGGCCAATGCCATCAATGGGCGACAGCTGACCCTGCAAAATAAAGTAGTGCCCGTTATAACTGCCAGACATCTCGATGGCTTCGCGGTCGGCGGGCGTTTCCACCACGCACACCAACGACGCATCACGGTCGGTATCGCTGCACACTTCGCACAAGGCCTGCTCACTGAGTGCACGACAACGCTCACAGTGGCGGACTCCATCGAGTGCCGTCGCTAATGCCTTAGACAGCGCTGCCGCCCCATCGCGATCACGTTCCAGCAATTGCAACGCCATGCGTTGTGCCGAACGCGACCCAACCCCAGGCAATACCTGGAGCGCATCCATCAATTGTTCGGTCAGTGGGGTGTAACTCATGTTCAGCCGTCTTAGAAAGGCATCTTAAAGCCCGGCGGTAATTGCATACCGGCGGTCACCGACGACATCTTATCTTGGCTGTAGGCTTCAACTTTGCGCACGGCATCGTTCACCGCAGCGGCAAGCAAATCTTCCAACAGCTCTTTGTCTTCCTGCATGACCGAGTCATCCAGAGACACTTGCTTAACGTCGTGGCGACCATTCATCACCACCTTGACCAGGCCCGCACCGGATTCGCCTGTCACCTCGGCGTTGGCGACTTCCTCCTGCATGCGCTGCATATCTTCCTGCATCTTCTGGGCCTGTTTCATCAGATTACCCATGCCACCTTTCATCGTTTCAGGCTCCTGTCGGTAAAGGGTTAAAACGGGGTTGAACGGTATCGGTGCGCAGCTCGGCTGCAAAATCAGTAACCAGAGACTGAATAAACCGATCCTCTTGCAAATCTGTCACCGCCTGCTCCCAGGCAGCGCGGTTCAATTGATCAAGCCACAGTTGAGGCGTCTGCTCGGGCGCGCCGAATTCGTAATCAAAGCCCTGAAAATCTGGCAAGACCGTGGCCAACGCTTCACGCAACCGCTGACTGTGGGTGTCGTTCATCAACTTGCGATAATTCGTGGCAATCAACAGTTGGGCGCGGCCCTGAGCGTAGCCCTGCCACTGCGAATGGGCAAAGAGCGTCCGGGTCATACCGCTCAGTCCCAACTTATACAAAGTCACCTGCCACCAGTGCTTCGGGTCAGTCTGAAAATCCACGTCCGGCCAGCGCGCCGGATTGACGGCATCATCCTCAGCCGTCGGCGCAGACTGAACCGGCGCTGGCTCGACGGTCGCCTGAGGTTCTTGAGGGGCTGGCACAGCAGCCGGCTCAGGCTCCACAGCGCCCTCCTCGGGTTCAGGCATGGGGGCGACCTCAGACTGATCACCGGCCTCTTCCCAGGGAGGTAATGCCTCGGATTGCGCGCCGCCGCTGACGGCCTCTGACTCAACAAGAGCTTCTGGCGCCGCGGCTTCAACCATGGGTTCCGCTGCAGGCGTTGCCGCTGGCTCGGTCACAGCGTCAGTCTCGGTATGAACAGGCTCTGAGGCCGACACCACCGCTACATCCGAACTAGGGGCTTGAGCTGGAACGGCTTCGGACTCAACCGTTCCAGTTTGTTTTTCGGTGACTTCCGCCGGCTCCGGTGCGGCAGTGATGCCGTTTTCCACCGGCGCGGTTTGTGACGGCGGTGTCGAGGCTGACGACGCAGGCTCAGGGTCCGCCGACTGAGGATCGGCGATCGTCTGTCCCGCCAAAGGCGGTAGGTCCGAAACCGAACGCGCCGGGCTTGGGCTGAATGCGAGCATCCGCAACAGCGCCATTTCAAAGCCAGCCCGCTCACTCGGCGCCAGCGCTAAGTCTTTCACCGATGCCGTACCCAGCTGATAGAACAGATGTACATCTTCCGGTTGGGCGACCTGCGCTAAAGCGGCCAGGGCATCACGGTCGCCTTTGGAATTATCCAAAGCGTCGGGGGCAGCCTGAGCAATCGCTACTCGGTGCAGCGTCGACAACAATTCGTTCATCAGCGCCCGAAAATCCGGGGTATGCTCCGCCAGTTCGGCAACTTGCGACATCAATCCAGCCGCGTCTTTCTCGACCAGACTGCGCACCAAATTCAGCACCCGCTTAAGGTCGACAGTCCCCAGCATGGCCGCGACTTCCGTTTCGCGCAGCTGACCTTCACCAAAGGCAATGGCCTGATCGGTCAAACTGAGCGCATCGCGCATACTGCCGGCGGCGGCTTCTGCCAACAGCCACAACGACGGATCATCATAGGGAACCTGCTCTTGCACCAGAATGTGCTGCAGATACCCGACAATACCCTCGCGCGTCATACTTTTGAGATTGAACTGCAAACAGCGCGACAACACCGTCACCGGCAATTTCTGCGGGTCGGTGGTGGCTAATAGGAACTTGACGTGCGGTGGTGGCTCTTCGAGCGTCTTCAGCAAGGCATTGAAGCTGTGCGTCGACAGCATATGCACTTCGTCGATCAGATAGATCTTGTAACGACCGCGCGTCGGTGCGTATTGGACGTTATCGAGCAGTTCACGAGTGTCTTCTACCCGGGTGCGCGATGCCGCATCAATTTCCAATAAATCGACAAAACGCCCTTCAGCAATCTCGCGACAGGCCGAACATACTCCACAAGGACGCGAACTGACGCCTTCTTCACAGTTAAGGCTTTTGGCCAACAGGCGCGCCAGCGTCGTTTTACCCACACCTCGGGTGCCGGTAAACAAATAGGCGTGGTGCAGCCGCTGCTGATCCAGGGCGTTGACCAGGGCTTTAAGGACGTGAGCCTGGCCCACCATGTCGGAGAAGGTGGCCGGGCGCCACTTGCGTGCCAGTACCTGATAGGACATGACGGCTCGGGGTTGCGAATTCGACGGACGCCTATCCTAACCGGGATGAGCTGGCGCTGCCAGATGGTTAAGAAAAAACGAAGTAAAACAGAGGCTTAGAAAGACTGGGTGGCGGCTCCACCAGCCACACCCCGGCACCCGATACAGCCGCTACCGTTGCTCCCTTCCGGGCCTGGCGGGATTCACGACTTCTCGTTGCGGGGGGACCGGCAGAGCCACCCTAACAGAGCGCGGCATTATGCCTGCCTAAATAAAAATCTCAAGCACTGTGCAGCTTCTATACTGGTGTTAGAAGTTCTGAACCCATTACCAACTGGCACTGCATTGCCAAGCGAGCATCGACTATGAAACGCCCTGAACCCACGTTGCAATTCCGGCTACTCTTGGCCATTTTCATCAGCATCTTGGCCATGGTTATTATCGCCTTCGCCGGCATTTTTTCCATGCAGCGCTCCGTCGACAAACTGGAAACTGTTCTGACGGACCTGAAGTCGCTGGAAAAGAACGCTGACCTGGCCAATCTGGACTTCAAACGCCAAGTGCAGGAATGGAAAAATGTGCTGCTGCGCGGCCAGGACCCAGAGCGGATGGAACGCTACTGGGGAAGCTTCCTTGCGCTGCA
The DNA here is from genome assembly GCF_003054965.1 of Saccharospirillum sp. MSK14-1. Lineage (GTDB taxonomy): Bacteria > Pseudomonadota > Gammaproteobacteria > Pseudomonadales > Natronospirillaceae > Saccharospirillum. Next base: position 771,242 of record NZ_MIES01000033.1, on the reverse strand, counting down.
GGACGATGTCCAAAATCGCGTCCAGGCGCTCGTCGATGGCCTCTCCGATTACCCTGAACTGCAGGCCACGGCCGAACAATTCCTTATTGATCATCGCAACATGGGCACGGCCTATGGCGAGGGTCGCCAAGCCTTTATTCGCAGCGGTTTCGATCACACCGCAGGCGACGCGGCGGTATCGGGCATTGACCGCGCGCCGTCCGCTGCGATGGAAGACCTCGGCTTGCAACTGTCCGAGCGGGCCAACTCAGCGACCACTGAAGCCAGTCAGCATGCTGATACCACCTTGATCGTTTCATTGAGTTTAGCCGTGGCTTGCAGCCTGGTTATTCTGGGTGCCATCTTGATGTTTGTTCGCTTATCGATCATTAAACCCATCCATCAACTCAAAGCCGGTGTGCAGCATATTCAGCACGGCCAATATGATCAGCCGATTGAGTTAAACCGTCGCGATGAACTGGGTGATCTGGCGCGGACGATCGATTTTCTACGCAGCTTCCTTCATGAAATGATCAACGACCTGGAACGCAACGCTACCGCTCTACAGAACGCCGTCGGCAAGCTCGACACCATGTCCGGTGGTATTGCTCGTACCACGGCGGAGCAAAGCGATTTAAGCCACCAGGTCGCCACCGCAATCGAGGAGATGGAAGCGGCATCACGCGAAGTTGCGGGCAATGCATCGGAAACCGCTGAAGCGACCAGCCATACCGAAAAACTGGCGCGCAGTGGTGGCGACTCGATGCAACGTGCGCAACAAACCATGCAAAAGCTGGTCAATGATACAGAATCAACGGCCGAATCCATCACTCGCCTGGCTCAAGAGTCGGAAAACGTAGGATCGGTACTGACGGTGATTAAAGGCATTGCCGAGCAAACCAATCTGTTGGCTCTGAACGCTGCCATTGAAGCAGCCCGTGCGGGCGAACAAGGCCGGGGCTTTGCAGTTGTCGCCGACGAAGTGCGTTCACTGGCAGAAAAAACCCAGCAGTCGACGGTTGAAATTCAAAATATTCTGGAATCCATCCGTGGGGGTGCCGAAGAGTCGGTGCGCGCCATGGAAACCGGTCGCGTTCAAACCGAATCCACGGCGAGCCAGGTCGTCGAAGTCGGCACCCATTTGGACGAAATTCTGGTTGCCATTACCCAGATTAACGAAAAAAACCAGCAGATCGCCACTGCCGCAGAAGAGCAAACCAGTGTGGCTGGTTCGCTCAGCGAATTGATCATGAAAATTCGTAATCTGGCGGAAGATACCTCAGGTGAAAGCCGCGATGCCCACGCCTTAAGCGAAGAATTATCAACCCTGGCGTCGGATTTTAATCGCCACCTGACGCGGCTGCGCAGTGGTCAACAGTAATCCACCCGGCAGGCTATGGCGTATTCGCTGTTTTGAATATCAGGTTGAGAGCACACCATGTCGAAACTGACACTGGCAGTCAGCAGTTGTTTACTGGGTGAGGAAGTGCGCTTTAATGGCGGCCATAAGCTGCATCGTTGGCTCACGGAATCGCTCGGCCAGTTCGCCGATTTCCGTCCTTTCTGCCCAGAAGTTGGCATCGGGCTGGGCATCCCCCGAGAAACCATTCGACTGATCCAAACAGACAGCGGCACACGCGCGGTAAACAGCAGCGATGACAGCGTCGATCACACCGACGCTTTGCGCGAGTATGCGCACAGCGTTTTACCGCAACTGGACGACATCGACGGCTATGTCTTGATGCAAGGCTCGCCCTCGTGCGGCATGGAACGCGTCAAACTTTATACCGACAAACCGGTACCGGAAAAAACCGGCGTTGGCATTCATACTCAAGTCATTCTGGAGCATCGGCCCTGGCTGCCGGTCGAAGAAAGTGGTCGCCTGAGCGATCCTGGATTGGCCGAAAATTTTGTACAACGCCTGTACGTTTATCATCAGTGGCGAACCGAACAACCCTGGCAATCCGCTAAAGGGTTAATCGACTTTCATTCCAGACAAAAATATCTGCTGATGATGCACGACTACAATCGCTACAAGTCGCTCGGCCAATTACTGGCTGATCTAAGCGACCGAAATCAGTTAGCAGAGCTCGGTCATCGCTATTTAACAGAGCTGATGAGCGCCTTGAAAAAAGTGCCCAGTCGCGGCCAGCGCGTCAATGTATTGCAGCACTTAATGGGCTATTTCAAACAGCAACTGAGCGATAAAGAAAAGGCATCGCTGCGACACAGCATTGACCAATACCAGCAATCCATCGTGCCGTTTATCGTGCCGATTGCCATGCTCAAACATTACGTTTTTCTGCATGGAGAAGACTTCCCTTATCTGCGCCAACAAACGGTACTTGATCCTTACCCCGAATCACTTGGACTGCGTAACCCAATTTAACCACCAGTGAACCAAACCACCCTCGGCGTACGTACAAGGATGTCAGCGTCATTCATTGGATCAGCCACTTAAGGACTTGCTGTGACCGCTACACACCTGGTTTGGTTTCGCAACGATTTGCGGACTCACGACAACGCCGCTTTGACCCAGGCTTGCGCACTGGCTGGCAAAGAGGCCCGCGTCCAGGCGGTATTTTTGTGGACACCGCAACAATGGGACCGGCACGACTACGGTCAACCGCGACGCTTCGCCTGGCTTGACGCCTTACGCACCCTGGAGCAACGGCTGGCTCGTCTGGGTATTGGCCTTTCACTGATTGAGTCCATCGACTGGCAGGCGGGTGTTGCCGACTTAATGCACCTAGCCCAGCAACTGAACGCCCGCTCCATTAGTTTTCACCGCGAGTTTGGCTGGGACGAAGTCCAGCGCGATCAGCGAGCGTTGACACACGCACAACAGGCCGGACTGGACACCCACATCTATGAAGACCGGGTGACCCGCGAACCGAGCCAACTGCTGACCGGCCAGGGCGAGATGTATCGCGTTTTTACACCCTACAAAAAGAACTGGTTACGCCAGCAAAACAACGCGCCATTAACAGCGCCTTTGCCGGAACCGGAACCCGTTGGACCGGCCATAAAACCTTGCTGCCGTTTTCCGGACGTACCCTCGCCCGACATCGTCGAACTGCCGTTAAACGAAAACAGCGCCCTCAATCAACTGGACGAATTTTTAAGCTCAGCCGCACGCGACTATCAACAGCAACGGGATTTCCCTGGCACTGAAGGGACATCACGTTTATCGGCTGCGCTGGCGAACGGCGCCATCAGCTTGCGCCAGTGCCTGTATGCTTGCTTGCAGCATCCGCAGGACGACAGCGCTGGCTTACAAACCTGGCTATCGGAACTGATCTGGCGCGAGTTCTATCACTACTTATTGTACTGGCGCCCTGAGCTGGCGAAGCATCAACCCTTTTACAGCCGCTGGGATGCGTTTCCATGGCGCGATGAAGCGGCACTATTGCGCGGCTGGCAACAGGGTCAAACCGGCGTCCCGATTGTCGATGCTGGCATGCGGCAACTGGCTCACACCGGCTGGATGCATAACCGCGTGCGCATGATTGTTGCGATGTATCTGGTCAAAATCCTGCAGATCGATTGGCGCGAAGGTGAACGCTGGTTCGCGCGCTCGCTACTCGACATCGATTTCGCCAGTAACAATGGCGGCTGGCAGTGGTGTGCCGCGACCGGTGTGGACGCCGCGCCCTACTTCCGCATTTTTAATCCCACCACGCAATCACAACGCTTTGATCCTGACGGCGACTACATCCGTCGCTGGGTGCCGGAACTGGCATCACTGAACAACAAACACATACACGAGCCACCGACGATGCCGGATTACCCGGCACCGTTAGTGGATTATTCCCGCGCCCGCGCAGAGACGCTGGCGCTGTTCAAGCAACTTTAACCAGACCACAAACCAGGCACACAACCATGTCTATGATCGAACGCATTCAAACACTCTATGCTGATTTAGGGCCCGACAACGTTACTCGCGACCGGCTGGCACAGGTCTATGGTGAACAGGTGGTCTTTATCGATCCGATGCATCGCATCGACGGGCTGGATCAATTGGAAAATTATTTCGTCAATCTGTACCGCAATTTGGACACCATTAACTTTCGCTACTTGAGTCACTGGGAGAACGAAAGTGAAGCCATGCTGCGCTGGGAAATGACCTACGCCCATCCCAAAGTAGCCGGCGGTCGACCCATCACCATGCCCGGCGTAACGTATCTGCAGTTCGATGAGCGCATTCAACTGCACCAGGATTATTTCGACAGCAATCAGATGCTGTTCGACCACCTGCCGGTTATCGGCTCCATTCTTGGCTGGCTGAAAGGCCGACTGAACAACTGAGAACATTTGGGAATCGTTTTATGAGCAGTCAACGCATTGCCATCATTGGCAGCGGTATCGCCGGTCTAACAACCGCTCGCTTGTTGCACGAGCACTACAACATCGAAGTTTACGAACAAAACGAAGTGCTTGGCGGCCATACCCATACCCAAGACATTGAAATCGATGGCCAAGTTTATCCGGTCAACACCGGATTTATCGTTTACAACGACTGGGTTTATCACAACTTCAATCGCTTGATGGCGCCGTTGGATGTTGAACGTGAAGCCACTGAGATGAGTTTCAGTGTGCGCGATGACGCCAGCGGCCTGGAGTACAATGGCCACAATCTGGATTCGCTGTTTGCCCAGCGCCGCAATATTTTCCGGCCGTCATTCTGGCGGATGTTGTTCGACATCTTGCGGTTCAACAAACGCAGTCAGGCTGATCTGGAAGCCGGGCGGCTGACACCGGAACTGACGTTGGGCGAATACCTGCGCAATGGGGGTTATGGCCGGACCTTTGTCCATCACTACATCATACCGATGGGCGCAGCGATCTGGTCTTCGGGCGAAGCCGAAATGGAAGCATTCCCGGCGCTATTTTTTGTGCGTTTTTTTAAAAATCACGGTTTACTATCGGTCAAAAATCGCCCCCAGTGGTACGTCATTAAAGGCGGTTCTCGCGCTTACATTGATCCGTTAATTGCGCCCTTCCGGGACAAGGTCCACACCTTGCACCGCATTGAACGGGTTGAACGCGACGCCGATGCTGTAACCCTGCATTTTTATAACGGACATCAGGAACGCTTTGACCAGGTTGTATTCGCTTGTCACAGCGACCAGGCACTGTCGATGCTCGCCGACCCAACCGAGGAGGAACAACAGATTCTCGGTGCCATTCCCTACAGTCAAAACGAAGTGGTGCTGCATACCGATGACAGTTTATTACCCAATCGGCGTAAAGCCTGGGCGGCGTGGAACTATCATCTACCGGAACAGGCGGGTGAAGACGTCGGTCTGACGTACAACATGAATATCCTGCAAAATTTCAGCGATGCGCCTGTTACGTTTTGCGTGACGTTGAATCGCACCGATCAGATTTCACCGGACAAAATCATCAATCGCTTTAACTATGCCCACCCGGTGTTTTCTAAGGCAGGTATTGAAGCGCAACAACACTATCATCGCATCGGTAATCGCAACCGCAGCCATTTTTGTGGCGCCTATTGGTTCAATGGTTTCCACGAGGATGGCGTTAACAGCGCGTTGCGCGTGGTTAAAGACTTAGGAATTGAACCATGGCAATGAACAGTCGCCTGTATGAGGGCTGGGTCCGACATCGTCGCTATGCGCCTCGCGACCACCGTCTGAATTACCCGCTCTTTATGCTGTATCTGGACTTGGATGAAATGGATGAGGTGTTTGCGCAATCCTCATTCTGGTCGCGCGAGCGGTTTAACTGGGCCAGCTTTCGGCGCAGCGATTATTTTGCCGCCCACAAACACGACCTGAAAGCGGCCGTCATTGAGCGCATGGTTGAGTTAAGCGACATTGATCCCGCGCGATTCCATTCCGTGCGCATGCTGACGCACCTGCGTTATCTCGGCATTTCGTTTAACCCGGTCACGATTTACTACGCCTTTGATGATCAAAATAATCTACTGGCCATCATGCCGGAAGTGACCAACACGCCCTGGGGTGAGCGGCATCAATACGTGCTGACAGTAAAACCCGGTGATGGCGGGCACGAACCCAAGCGTCAACATCGTCATTATCAGGAATACCATCTGGCCAAGGCGTTTCACGTTTCGCCTTTTCTACCCATGGATATGGACTATCGTTGGGTATTCGGGGCACCGGAACAAACGCTGCGAGTGCATTTGGAAAATTATCAAGATGGCGAACGGCGCTTTGACGCGACGCTGGTTATGGAAGCCAATGAAGTTAATCGTCGCAATATGAATCGTGCGCTCATCCGTTTTCCGTGGATAACCGTAAAAGTCGTAACCGGCATTTACTGGCACGCCTTAAGGCTCTGGTTGAAAGGCATTCCCTTTTACCCTCATCCGAACAAGGACAAGAAGGAAACATCGGCATGACCATCGCTTCAACGCAATCGACCTCGCGCTCGGCAACGCTGAGCCGACGACTGCTGTTCAAAGCCCTCAGTCGATTCACTCAAGGCTCCCTGACTCTGGAAGACTCCGAAGGCCGACAGGTTTTCGGCCGACTCGACAGCGCGGGACCACACGCTCACGTCCGCATTCACAACACCCGTGTGTATCGCGAAATGTTAACCGGTGGCGATCTGGCCGCTGCCGAATGTTATGTCGCGGGCTTCTGGGATACGCCCGACCTCACCGCGGTGGTACGCGTGTTCGCGGCCAACCTCGATACCACGGGCGGTCTCAATAAAACACTCGGCCGCCTGACCAAACCGCTGCTGCGTTTTGCACACTGGCTGAACCGCAATGACAAAGCCGGTTCGCGACGCAATATTCAAGCGCACTACGACCTGGGTAACGATCTGTTCGAAACCTTTCTCGACCCATCGATGATGTATTCCAGTGCTTTTTATCCAGATGAAACCACTTCACTGGAAGACGCACAGCGGTTTCGACTCGATCGCATCTGTCAAAAACTGGCACTCACGGCCGACGACAACTTGCTGGAAATTGGCACTGGTTGGGGTGGGCTGGCAATTCATGCGGCTCAGCATTATGGGTGTCGCGTCACAACGACCACCATTTCTGATGAGCAGTTCGACTACGCCGCCAAACGCATCAAAGCGGCTGGGCTGGACGATCGCATTCAATTGCTCAAACAGGATTATCGCGACCTGGAAGGCCAGTATTCCAAGTTGGTATCGATCGAGATGATCGAAGCGGTTGGCCACGATTATCTGCCCAGCTATTTCCGCGTGCTGTCTGAACGACTCGACGACGAGGGGGTTGCCTTGCTGCAATGCATCACCCTGCCCGACCAACGTTACGATCGCTACCGCAAAAGCGTCGATTTTATTCGTAAATATATTTTCCCCGGTGGTCACCTGCCGTCTTTGTCAGTACTGCAAGATAACCTGAAGCGCCATACCGACTTGCAGACACTGCATCTGGAAGACATGACCGAACACTACGCCCTGACGTTGAACGAGTGGCATCGACGGTTTCTTCACGCCCGTGATGAATTGTTGGCATTGGGTTATGACGACAGTTTCCAGCGGCTGTGGCGCTACTACTTTTCCTATTGCGAAGGCGGCTTTGCCGAACGCGCCATTAATACGCATCAAGTGGTCTTTGCCAAAGCGGGCCACCGCCGTTTGTGGGTTACGCCGTGAACACAGCAACGACACGGGCGTTGTTCAATTACGCGGGATTCCAGGGTGGTTGGTTTCTGTTGGTGCTCACACGGTCGCCCTGGGCCTTAGTCTGGGTGGCTGTTTTTATGCTGTGCCATTACCGCTGGTTGGCGCAACCCGGCGAATGGCATCGCGTGATTCCCGTGATGATGATCGGTGCCATGATTGACCTACTGTGGCATCTCTCACCCTGGGTTGAGTTTATAGGGGCCGGTTGGCCAATGCCGCTGTGGCTCACGGGCTTGTGGCTCATGTTTCCGCTGACCTTAAACCACTCATTGGCATGGCTGGCCAATAGACCACTGCTGCAAATCCTGGGCGGGGTTTTTGGGGCCGGTGGCAGTTATCTGGGCGGCGCAGCTCTAGGTGCGGCCGAGGTATCCGGCCCTGCTTGGTGGTTGATTCCGCTCGGATGGGGACTGTGGTTGCCGCTGTTTTATCGGTGCAATCGCACTCTGGCACTTAAAGCGACGACGGCGTCATCATGATTCGAACTGCTTTATGGACCGCTTTCTTGTGCGCAACCGCCGGTGTACAGGCGCAGAGTTTTACAGGCACTGCTTATGCACTCGACAGCGACCGCGTGCTTTACCAGGAACGCCACGAGCTGACACTGGAAGACGGCCAACCAACCGTTGAGCAGGTCCGCTACGTTGCCCCAGATGGTCAGTTATTGGCTGAAAAAAACATGACCTATACCGAGCTGGCCCGCCCCGGTTATACATTGATATTGAATCAACCAGAACGAACTGAGCGTGTTGAGCCTGACCGCACGGGCGTCAATGTCATCAGCCGCAAAGAAGGCCGTCTCGACTGGCCCGATCAAACCGCCGTCATTGATGCGGGTTTCCACTACTTTATTCTGGATAACTTTGACGCACTCGAAAGCGGCACTGCGCTAGACTTCCAATTCCTGACTCCCAGCCGGCTCAGTTGGATTGCACTGTCCATCGAACCAGAAACGCCACAAGGCGATCAACTGGTGCTGCAACTGCGTCCGCAAAGCCGAGTGCTGCGTTGGCTGGTCGATCCGATCGAACTCACTTACAGCCGCAGCCAGCAACGCTTACTCCAATACCGGGGTCTAACCAACCTGCCAAATGGCGACGAGGGCAACTTCAAAGCCCGCATCGTCTATCAATATCCGGAGACAGCACCATGAACCGCTCAATGATTGCCAGCCGCCTGAGCTTGGTCACCGGCCTGGTGTTATCGGCGCTACTGGTCGGTTGGATGCTGTTCACCTCGCCCTGGGATCGCTTCAGCAGCGAAGGCAATTGGTTGCTCAGTCACCGCTGGGGGCAAATCGCCCTGCTCGATCTGTACGCCGGTTTCTTTCTCGCTCTGGCGCTGGTCTGGCGGTTTGAACCCCAGCGTTGGCTGTGTTGGGTCATGACCGTTGCACTGCCATTACTGGGCAATCCAGTATTGGCGCTGTGGCTCATCTGGCGCTGGCGCACACTGCTGGTAATGGCGCCAAATCGGGAAATTGGCTAAGCTGTCATTATTCGTAAAGATCTCGCCCTACCGGGCCCTGACGGCTGGTCAGCATGTCTTCAGCAGTATTTAAATCGACACTACTACAGCATTTGTCTTTTCGGTTGGCCCGTACTGGCGTCATCCTGGCGCTGGTCGTCAGTCTGGTCACGTCCGGCTTTCAGGTTTTTCTCGACTATCAAGACGAACAAAGTTCCCTGAATGATTCCATTGAACGGGTCATGAACGCCTCCCGCTTTGCTGCGTCTCGTGCTGTCCATACGCTCGATTACAACCTGGCCAGTGAAGTGGTCGACGGCATGTTTGTCTACGACTTCGTCAATTCCGTCACCATCCTCGATGAACTCGGCAACCCTCTGTCGCAGCGCAGCGCCGATGTCTCTGAGCGTCGCGCTCACTGGTACGAACCCTTTATTGGCAATCCGACGCAACAACTGGAAACCCGGCTGGAAACCGATGCCATGGGCAGCGATGTTTATGGTGTGCTGCGCATGGAACTCGATATGGTCCTAGCCTATGAGAGTTTCGTGGATCGTGCGCTGTCGACACTGCTGCTAGGCGTGGCCAAAAATTTCGTTTTGATTCTGTTGTTTCTGGTGCTGTTTTATCGACTGGTAACGCACCCGGTAAATCAGCTATCGACATCGCTTGACGCCATCGATCCAAAGAACCCGGCCGGACGTCGGTTACCGGTTCCTAAAGGTCATGAAGACGATGAAATTGGTCAGCTGACCACCAACATCAATCTGCACCTGAACAGCGTTGAACAATTGATTCGCGACAACAGCGTCGCCCGCCATGAAGTGGAAGAGTCGTACGACAATATGCGGCGGTTAATCGATAACCTGCCGCACATGATTTACGTCAAAGACGCCAGCGGTCATCTGGTTCTGGTGAACAAAGCCTATGCCCGTGCCTTTCAGCAAAGTGTCGAACAATTGACCGGACAACATCAGTCGGCGCTGCTCAATGTCTACGAAGAAAAGTCCCGCGAACTGCTGCAAGATGCCGATGCCAAAGTGCTGAGTGAACAACACAGTTTGTTTATTCCTGAATTCGAATGGGTCGACCCTGCCGGTAATTACACCGCTTTAGAATTGCGCATTCTGCCGCTGGAATTTCGCGGTGAGCCCGCCATCTTATCGGTCGGTGTGGACATCACCGAACGTAAGCGTAACCAGGCGCGCATGCAGCACATGGCGTATCACGATCCGCTGACGGATCTGCCCAATCGACACCTGTTTCTCGACCGGCTCGATCAATCATTGCGCCGCGCCAGCCGCTCGAATCAATTGGGCGCTTTGATCTTTATTGATTTGGACAATTTTAAAGACATCAATGATTCACTCGGTCACGCCGCTGGCGACAGCGTCTTGCGTCAGGCCGCCGTTCGGTTGTCCGACGTGGTTCGAGGCGAAGACACCGTCGCCCGATTGGGGGGCGATGAATTTGTCGTCTGCCTGGCGGACTTGGGCACCCATGCCGACGAAGTCAGCCAACTGGCCGGCCATCGCGCGGAAGCGTTGCGTTCCGTTATGGCAGCCCCCTTTGTTATCAATGGCAGTCGTTTAAATGTCACCGCCAGCCTCGGTATCGCGCTTTTCCCGGATGGTGAGGTGACCGCTTCTGACCTGCTACGCAACGCCGACACCGCCATGTACCAGGCTAAATCGCGCGGCAAAGACACGGCCATCTTATTTGAACAAGCCATGGCCGAAGCCACGGCTTTCCGCCTGACCATGGAAAACGATTTGCGCCGGGCTTTGCACGAAGAAGAGTTCTTTTTAACCTTTCAGCCGCAAGTGGATTCCAGCAACGACCGCATTATTGGCGCCGAAGTCCTTATGCGTTGGCAGCACCCCGAACGCGGCATTGTGTCTCCGGTGGAATTTATTCCCGTTCTGGAAAGCATGGGGTTGATTGTCCGGGTCGGTGAATGGACCTTACGTACCGCCTGTGGAATTTTGCGCGACTGGATGGATCGTGGTTTGTGGACACGTGATCAGGTGATGGGCATTAACATCAGTCCACAACAGTTCAGCCAACCGGAGTTTTTCGATCAGGTGCGCAAAGCCATCGACGACAGCGGCATTCCGCCTCAGTGCATCGACCTGGAAATCACCGAAGGCATGGTGATTCACGAAGTGGAAGAAACCATCGTGCGCATGCACCAGATTCGTGATTACGGCGTGACCTTCTCCATCGATGATTTTGGCACCGGCTATTCCAGTTTGTCGTATCTGAAGCGACTGCCACTGGACGTGCTGAAAGTGGATCAATCCTTCGTGCGCGACATCAACACCGATACCAACGACGCGGCCATCGTCGAAACCATTCTGGCCATGGCGCGCCACCTGAACCTGCAAACCATTGCCGAAGGCGTGGAGACCAGTGATCAGTTAAACTTCCTCGAATCCAAAGGCTGTTCGCGCTATCAGGGTTACTTGTTTGCGCCACCGCTGCGACAAGACGAGTTCGAACAGTTGCTGAACCGCCAGCACAGCCTCAGTGAAATTCTCTAATTTCGCGTCCGATTCAACCTCATCGGCGCATCTTCAAGACGAGTCAATATTGTGACCTTCAGTGTTAAGGAAATGTTCTACACCCTGCAGGGGGAAGGCGCCCAGGCCGGTCGCCCTGCGGTCTTCTGTCGTTTTACCGGCTGCAACCTCTGGAGCGGTCGAGACCAAGATCGAGCCACGGCCGTGTGCACCTTTTGCGACACCGATTTTCTCGGCACCGATGGCCCCGGTGGCGGACGTTTTGCCGATGCTCAGTCACTCAGCCGGGCAATTGCAGCTTTGTGGCCAGAAGAAACCGACGGCACACCCTATGTGGTTTTTACCGGTGGCGAACCCAGTTTGCAGTTAACCGAAGCGTTGATCGACCAACTGCATTCCGCGCACTTCGAATGCGCCATCGAAACCAATGGCACCCGACCGTTGCCGGCGAATCTCGACTGGATTTGTGTCAGCCCCAAAGGCAACAGCGAAGTCATCATTCAACGCTGCAATGAACTGAAACTGGTCTACCCTCAGCCGGAAGCGCCACCGGAGCGGTTTGCCAGTATCGAGGCGAGTTATCGGTTTCTCAGCCCGCTCAATCCCTTTGATGCCGCCCAGATTGCGCCGGCTCAGCAATCGTCAACCCGTGCGGCTATCGACTATTGTCTAGCTCACCCGCAATGGCGTTTAACCGTGCAGATGCACAAGGTCGTGAACATCGCTTAACGCGGGGTTTTAGGAGTTTTCGGGCCAACCATCATTCATGGCGTGAATACTGTTCATAAAAGCCCTTTACTTAACTTTTGTACTAGAATTCACTAAACTTCCGCGCCATTCAGCCAGTCCCGGTTGCGTTATGCCCACCCAACCGTCGACACCCTTGGCGTAGCCACCCACCGTTTGGAGAGAGTTATCGTGTTAGAAGCTTACCGACAAGACGCGCAAGCGCGCGAGGCCCAGGGAATCCCTGCCAAGCCGCTCAATGCCGAGCAAGTGACCGAACTGGTGGAGTTGCTGAAAAACCCACCGGCCGGTGAAGAAGCCTTCGTTAAAGACCTGCTGGTCAACCGCGTCCCGCCGGGTGTGGACGAAGCCGCTTATGTTAAAGCCGCCTTTCTGTCGGCCATCGCCAAAGGCGAAGCTCAGTCTCCGCTGATCGATAAAAAAGAAGCCACTCAACTGCTCGGTACCATGCAGGGCGGTTACAACATCGAAACGCTGGTTGGCCTACTGAAAGACAGCGAACTGGCTGATGTGGCTGCTGAAGAACTGAAACACACTCTGCTCGTGTTCGATGCGTTCCACGATGTCGACGAACTGGCCAAAGCCGGTAACAGCGCCGCTAAAGCGGTGATGCAATCCTGGGCCGACGCCGAGTGGTTCCTGAACAAAAAAGAAGTGCCGGAAAAAATCACCCTGACGGTTTTCAAAGTCACGGGTGAAACCAACACCGATGATCTGTCACCGGCACAGGATGCCTGGTCACGTCCGGACATCCCGCTGCACGCTCTGGCCATGTACAAGATGAAGCGTGATGGTCTGAACCCGGATAAAGACGGCGAAATCGGCCCGATCCAACAGATCGAAGCATTGAAAGAAAAAGGCCACCCGGTCGTACTGGTCGGCGATGTGGTCGGTACCGGTTCTTCACGTAAGTCCGCAACTAACTCTGTGCTGTGGCACACCGGTGACGACATTCCGTTCGTCCCGAACAAACGCACTGGCGGTTACGTTTTGGGCAGCAAAATCGCGCCCATCTTCTTCAACACCATGGAAGATGCCGGTGCACTGCCGATCGAAGTGGACGTCGATAAGCTGGAAATGGGCGATGTCATCGACCTCTATCCGTTCGAAGGCAAGGTTGAGCGCAACGGCGAAGTCATGGCCGAGTTCTCACTGAAAACTCAGGTGCTGCTCGACGAAGTACGCGCCGGCGGCCGTATTCCGCTGATCATCGGCCGTGGTCTGACTGATCGTGCCCGCGAAGCCATGGGTCTGGAGCCGAGCACTGTCTTCCGTCGTCCTGGTGATGTCGCCGACAGCAACAAAGGTTACACCCTGGCACAGAAGATGGTGGGTAAAGCCTGTGGCGTTACCGGTGTTCGCCCGAATCAATACTGCGAACCCAAGATGACCACTGTTGGCTCTCAGGACACCACCGGTCCGATGACCCGTGACGAACTGAAAGACCTGGCGTGCCTGGGGTTCTCATCCGATCTGGTAATGCAGTCGTTCTGTCACACCGCGGCCTATCCGAAGCCGGTCGATATTGAAACTCAGCACACCCTGCCCGACTTCATCAAAAACCGTGGCGGTGTGTCACTGCGTCCGGGTGACGGCATCATCCACTCCTGGCTGAACCGTATGTTGCTGCCCGATACCGTTGGTACCGGTGGTGACTCTCACACCCGTTTCCCGATGGGCATTTCCTTCCCTGCCGGTTCCGGTCTGGTGGCTTTTGCTGCCGCGACTGGCGTGATGCCGCTGGATATGCCGGAATCGGTTCTGGTGCGTTTCAAGGGCAAGCGTCAACCGGGCATCACCCTGCGTGATCTGGTCCACGCTATTCCTTACTACGCTATCCAGCAAGGTGAGCTGACCGTTGAGAAGAAAGGCAAGAAAAACGTCTTCTCCGGCCGCATCCTGGAAATCGAAGGTCTGGAAGATTTGACCGTCGAGCAAGCCTTCGAACTGTCGGACGCCTCCGCTGAACGTTCTGCGGCGGGTTGCACCATCACCCTGTCGGAAGATTCCGTCGGTGAATACCTGCGCTCCAACATCGTGATGCTGCGCTGGATGATTGCCAACGGTTACGGCGACGCCCGTACTCTGGAACGTCGCGCCAAGGCAATGGAAGAGTGGCTGGAAAGCCCGAACCTGATGCGCGCCGATGCCGATGCGGAATACCACACCATCATCGAAATCGACCTGGAAGACATCAAAGAGCCGATCCTCTGTGCGCCAAACGACCCGGACGACGCTCGCAAGCTGTCTGAAGTGGCTGGCGACAAGATCGACGAAGTCTTCATCGGTTCGTGCATGACCAACATCGGTCACTTCCGCGCTGCCGGTAAACTGCTGGACGCGCACAACGCGCCGATCTCCACACGTCTGTGGGTATCCCCACCGACCAAGATGGATCAGGCTCAGTTGATGGAAGAAGGCTACTACAACATTTTTGGCCGTGCCGGTGCACGTACCGAGATGCCAGGCTGTTCACTGTGCATGGGTAACCAGGCGCGTGTTGCGGCGAAGTCGACCGTCGTATCGACCTCTACGCGAAACTTCCCGAACCGCCTGGGCGACGGCGCTGACGTCTACCTGGCGTCTGCCGAACTGGCTGCGGTATCCGCTCTGTACGGCAAGCTGCCGACGCCAGAGGAGTACCTGAAGATCGCCGCTGAAATCGACAGCATGGCCAGCGATGTGTATCGCTACCTGAACTTCGACCGTATGGACGAGTTCGTTAAAGCCGCCGATTCAGTAATCGCGACTTCAGCGGCCTGAACCTTGGCAAGCTGACACAAAAAACCCCGCCAAGGCGGGGTTTTTTTATAACTTTAAAAACTACACATCGCGCCGCGCCAAGAACAACACGTAACGCCCCAAATCCCGATACGGCGCCTGCTCACACAACCGTCGCTCCATCTCCAGCACGTCCGCTTCGTCATACCAAGACAGCACTGTTGGCTCGGTTAAATCGGCAAAGGTACGAATTCCCGCCTGAGAGATAACGGTATAACCGCCGTCTTCTAACTGAGCACGAACGGCACTCGGATCCAGCGGTGATATGGGTGTCAAACCGCGACCATCCCCCCCAAGCTGATCGTCACGCACCTTGGCCAGGGTCCCGCGCATCAAGTTGCGCAGCGCCAGCATATGGCGGTTGTAGACCATCACACCCAATACACCGCCTGGGCGCACCCACGTCATCATGCGTTGCAAGGCCACCTCTGGTGATTCCAGCCATTCCAGCACCGCATGAACCACGACCCAGTCATAGCTTCGCTCAGGTTCAAACGACAACACCGATCCCTGCTGCACGGTCAAAACCCCTGCTTCAACACAATCCGACAGTATCGTCGCCGTGTGTTCAACCATCTCAGCAGACACATCAAAATAATCGACCCGATGCCCGCTCTCGAGCAACCAGGCACTCATCTGACCTAATCCGCCGCCCGCATCGAGAACCGTCAAAGGTTCCCTCATGTCAGAGGCTAGATGCGTGGCATACAAATCGGTCAACAACGCCTGTCGCAGTCGACCTTTAATGCCGCCATAAATCTGATCGGCAAAGCGATCGACCAGACCATCAAAACTGATATAAGACATCCATTCGACCTTTCAAAACAGGGTCCGCAAAGAACGGCATTCTAACGCGTCGTCCGGGCAGCACACAGCGGCCATTACTCGTTGACACTGCATTGGTTAAGCACCGACACTGTCGATTCGGTAAGTTTTACGGATTACTCATTTGCCTCGTCGCCTGACTCGCCTTGCTCTCACTCTCAGCCTGTTCGCCTGGCTTGGGATGATTGCCGTGCCTGCGGTCAATGCGCAAGGCGGCGACGGCATCTGGATTCGCCTGTGCCTGGGTACCGGCACGTCCTGGGTGCAACTGTCACTGGATGACAAGCGGTCGACGCAAAATAACCACTGCCCCTGCACCCACAGCACGCTCGATACCGCCTGGAATCCATCGATTGCCACCCGGCCACCGTTACCGGTCGCCCCCACCGAGCTGCCTCTGGCACTCGACCCTAAGCCCGCAAAAAAGTTGCCCTATTTAAGTCGGGCACCACCACACGTCTCCGACACTTCGACCATCAATTTCATTGGCTAAATAACGCTCATTATTGAGCAACCACTTGATGACGACTCATTTTTGTCAGGAGTTTTTATGACCCGGTTTTTATTGGTACTGACCACCCTAATCAGCCTCAGTTTTGTCAATGCGTCCGCCTGGGCACACGGTTATGAACTGGGCCCGTTGAGCATTGAACACCCCTGGTCACGTGCAACCCCTCCAGGAACACCAACCGGCGGTGGCTTTATGACCATCCACAACCACGGCGACGAGAGCGACTACTTACTCGGTGGCAGCTCCGATTTCACGCAAAGCATCAGCGTGCATCAAACCAAGATGGAAGACGGCACCATGAAGATGCTGCCGCTGCATGATGGCCTGGAAATTCCCGCCGGCAGTTCAGTTACTCTGGAACCGGGCAGCTATCATCTGATGTTGATGGGGCTTGAAGCGCCTTTGGTTGAAGGTGAACGCCGCCGCATCAGGTTGCAATTTGAACACGCCGGTTCCGTTGACGTCGAACTGGCGGTTGATGCTATTGGTGCCATGCCTGAACACAGTCACTGATCACGGTTTTATTTCAGCGCGAAAACAGCAATGCCGACCTCAGAGGTCGGCATTGTTTTGAAGGTGGAGCAACCTAAACGGTGCTGGCTAATTCTGTCGGAGTCTTAGCTGAAGCAGCTCTTGGTCTGGGTTTATAAAACATCACCACATTACCAAGCAGAATCAAGGCAATGCCTAAAACCGCTGACAGCGACCATTGATAGCTTTCCAGCCAGGTCGACAGCAACATCGCCACCAAAGGGGCCGTCACCGTCACATAAGCGGCTGAACCAGAACCGATACGGCCGATCAGCAAAAAGTAAGTCGCAAAGCCAATGACCGAACCAAACACCGCCAGGTAGGCTAATGCCAGGCCATATTCAGGCCGCACATCCCAGGCCAAACCAGCACCTGTCAGCGTCATTGCAACTAACAGCAACAGCGCACCATACCCCATGGCGTAGGCATTGGTGGAAAGCACATCCAACCCACGGCGCTGATGCCGCGCACTGATCATATTCCCCAATGAAAAACCGTAGGTACCCACTAAGGTCAAACCGGCGCCGAGCAAAACACCAGAGGAAAGCGATGCGGACATGAGGTCTTGCCAGAACAAGGCCAGCATGCCCACCAAACCACAGGTATTGGCCAGTGCCAGACGAGGCGTTATACGGTGCCCAAAAAACAGCACGCCATTGAGCGCATTGAACAGCGTGGCCATCGAGAACAGCACCGACTCCAAACCACTGCTGATCCAACGGCTGGCGGTATAAAAACACAGAAAATTCACGCAAAACACACAGGCGCCTTGCAGCAGACAGAACAGATGATCGGTCATTGCAATCTTCCGCAGGCGTCGGGTTACCAGCAGGAAGACCAGCAAGACCACCGCGGCCAAGGCAAAGCGATAAAACACCGAAACCACAACAGGCACCGGCCCTGTCTGCATGGCAATTGCCAGCCAGGTGGTCCCCCATATCAACACCGAGGCAATAAACAACAATGCATTCATAACGCTACTCCAGAAAATCATGGAGCTTCAGTATCGATAACGACGGCAGCAGGGGCTGTCATTTCGCTGCGCTGGACTTGTATATTCTTGCGCTTTTTGCACCTTCTACTAAGCGACCGCTTGGCGTGTGTCGCGTTCAGCGCCTATGATAGAGCTTCAAAATAACGGCCTGACACCGAGCGGAGGTAGGCAGATGTCAACAACCTACCAAATGCTGCAGCACCTGCAGCAGAGCAAGACACAACTGCTCGACCGTCTCGACCTCGACAGTGGCATCAGCCTGGCATCCTGGGCCAACGATGATGATCTGGTGGTGATCCAGCCAACGGGTCACCATACCCTCAGCCTCTACCTCAATCATGGCGAGCGGACCTATTTCAAAACCCCAAACGGCTGGCGTGATGGCGGTGGACCCGACCGCCTGTGTCTAATGCCTAAAGACTACAGCAGCACCTGGAATGTGCTGGATTCATTCGAATTTATGCACTGCTATTTCCACGACGAACACCTGCGCCGAACGGCGGAACAAACCTGGGATAAAAGCCCTACGGGTTTAAGCGTCGATGAACATATTTTCGCCGACGACGCCAAGATCAGCAGTCTCTACCGTCACTACTTAGCCAGCCTAGACTGGCACGACAACGCCAACCGGCTGTTGCTGAGCAGCGCCACCTGCCTGCTGCTCACGCACCTGGTTCGCCACTACACCCAGTTCCGCTGGCAACCAGTTGTTGTTAAAGGCGGATTGGCACCGCATCAACTGAGCCGCGTCAAAGCCTACATCGATACCCACCTGGAGCAGGCGCTGACCATCAACGAACTCGCCGAACAGGTACATTTGAGCGACTACCATTTTGCACGTATGTTCAAACACAGCACCGGTCAAAGCCCGCATCAGTATGTACTGCAACAACGCCTGCTACGCGCGCAACACATACTCAAGCACAGCCAAGTTCCGCTGACTCAGATTGCCCAACACTGCGGTTTCAGTTCGTCCAGCCATTTCACTCATCGCTTCCGACAAGCTTTGGGAGTCACACCATCCAAGTATCGAGAACGAATGCACTAAGTCACCGGCCAATGTCGATCATATTGCAAACAAGACGCAACACTCGTCTGACCGGGAAAAGAGACCATTTCCAGCCAAGCAACAGAAAAGCAAAAATAGAAATTACCCAGACATTTAAACAGGGAAAACCACCGGCGATTCGAGATTGATCCCCTCGTAATAACTAACGAAGTGCTATGGTTAACTTTCAAGATTAATCTATTTTAAGAAGCACCATAAACGCAAAAAGCCGACCCGAAGGTCGGCTTTTCTATATTTGGTCGGGCATGCAGGATTTGAACCTGCGACCCTCGCCACCCCATGACGATGCGCTACCAGACTGCGCTAATGCCCGAAAACGAAGCGAATCATACGCTAAGCGATTGAAATATCAAGCTTTTAAGAATCAGGATCAGCCGTCGGAAAGCAGCTTCAGTACGGCTTCCAGCTCGCGGATCATGTCTTCAATCAGTTCCTGGTGCTGTTTAACCAGAACGCTGTCTCCTTCCGGCTCGGTGAGCTTTTGGCGAGCGCCACCGATGGTGTAACCGTCTTCATACAGGAGGTTTCGAATCTGGCGGATTAGGACAACATCGTCACGCTGGTAGTAACGACGATTACCGCGTCGCTTTACCGGACTGAGTTGTGGGAATTCCTGTTCCCAGTAGCGCAGTACGTGGGGTTTCACTGCGCACAGTTCGCTCACTTCGCCAATGGTGAAGTAACGTTTTCCTGGGATGGTCGGCAGTTCATTATTCTGGCTCGGTTCCAGCATAAGCCTCGACTTTCACCTTCAACTTCTGGCCCGGGCGAAAAGTGACGACCCTGCGTGCCGAAATGGGGATTTCCTCCCCCGTTTTCGGGTTGCGGCCTGGACGCTGCCGCTTGTCCCTAAGATCAAAATTACCAAAACCAGACAGCTTGACCTGTTCGTTATTAACCAGGCTATCGCGGATTTCTTCAAAGAAGACTTCCACCATATCCTTGGCTTCACGTTTGTTTAAGCCCAGTTCTTCGTACAGCCGTTCAGCCATTTCCGCTTTGGTCAGGGCCATACTCAGCTCCTCAAAGTAGCATCGAACCTAGTCTGCAAGGTGGTAATGATGGAATCCATCAAACTGTTTATTTCTTCGTCAGTTAGAGTGCGCGAAGGATTTTGCCAGGTCAAGCCTAGAGCGACGCTTTTCCGTTGCGAATCAATGCCTTTGCCACGGTAGATGTCGAATAACGTCAGGCTTTCAAGATCATCACCCGCCTTTTCGCGAACGCTGTTCATCAGCTCAGCAACCGGGGTTTCCTCATCAACGACCACGGCCAAATCGCGGGTTGACGATGGGAAGCGAGACAAGGGTTCAAAAGCAGGCAGCTGAGCGGGCAAAACCCGGTCCAAACGCAATTCGAACATATAAGTCGGTTGCTTCAGTCCCAATTCACGCGCAAGATTGGGGTGCACCGCACCAATATAACCGATCAATTTCCCATCGCGTTCGATGCGCGCACATTGACCCGGGTGCAGCGCTGAATTCTGACCGGAAACAAATTCGAAATTAGCGCCTTTGATCAGCCCCAGAACCTGCTCGAGATCGCCTTTAATATCAAAGAAATCGAGCGCTTCATTGTCACTGTACCAACCTTTCGGTAAGCGACTGCCAGTGGCCACACCCGCCAGCATATTCAACTGTTCAGTGCCCTCATCGCTGGCACGGAAACGCAACCCGGTTTCGAACAACCGTACTCGTTCCTGCTGGCGGTTGAGGTTATGACTCAGTGCTTTTAACAAACCTGGCCAGAGCGAGACCCGCATGACAGCCATGTCGGCAGAAATGGGGTTCGCCAATTCGATGCCGCCCTCTTTGGGAAACATCTTGGTTTGCAGTTCAGGCTCGACAAAGCTGTAGGTAATGGCTTCCTGATAGCCCAGACTGGCCAGGCGATCGACCAACAGGTCGATGTCTGTTTGCTGTTCGGCACGGCCGCGCGGCGGTAAAGCGGCTTTTGGCACCGTGACCGGAAAACGGTTATAGCCATAGATGCGGGCAATTTCTTCAATAAGATCCGCATCGATAGCCATGTCAAAACGCCACGCTGGCGCTTTAACCGACCACTGACCGGTCGTTTGCTGACTCACATCAAACCCCAAGCCACGCAAAATACGTTCGATCTCAGCCGCATCGATGTTCATACCCAAAGCGGTCGCGACACGCTCGGCTGACAACTCAATCGTGGCGGGTGCCGGAATATTCTCTGACGCTTCTTGCACGACAAGAGGGCCGGGTTTGGCGCCACAGATATCGATCAACAACGCCGTTGCCCGCTCTACCGCTGCCTCTTGCAAGCTCGGGTCAACACCGCGTTCAAAGCGATGGCTGGCATCGGTATGCAGCCCATAGTTACGGGCCCGGCCAGCAATCTCGACCGGAGCGAAAAAGGCACTTTCCAGGAACACACGACGGGTATCCGTCGACACCCCACTTTGCTCGCCGCCCATAACGCCTGCCATGGCCAACGGACCGTTGCCGTCAGCAATGACCAATACGTCTTCGCCCAATTCAATGATCTGGCCATCCAGGAGTTCGAGCTTTTCACCCGCCTTGGCACGACGCACATCAATGCCATCTTTCAGACGATCCAGGTCAAAACCATGCATTGGCTGACCCAGCTCCAGCATGACGTAATTGGTCACATCGACCACCGGGTCGATCGATCGAACTCCACCGCGGCGCAGACGTTCAACCATCCACACCGGCGTTGCAGCGCCAACATTGACGTCGTTGAGTACGCGACCGACATACCGTGGGCAACCATGAGTATCGCTCAAGGTCACCGGGAAGGTGTCGTCGTGGACGGCTGCAATTGACTGAATGTCTGGTGCGGTTACAGGGGAGTCGTTCAGTACACCCACTTCGCGCGCCAAACCGGCGATACTCAGGCAGTCGGCGCGATTAGGCGTCAGATCGACCTCGATCGCCAAATCGTCCAGCCCCAGATAAACCCGCAAGTCCTGACCAACGTCCGCTGCTTCGGGCAATTCCAGAATGCCATCATGGCTTTCAGACAAGCCCAACTCTTTTTCGCTGCACAGCATGCCCTGACTTTCCACCTGGCGCAGCTTGGCTTTTTTGATTTTGAAATCGCCTGGCAATACGGCACCGACCTGAGCCAGCGCCACCTTGATACCCGCGCGCGCATTCGGCGCACCGCAGACAACCGTAACGGTTTCATTACCGGCATTCACTTGGCACACCTGCAGCTTGTCGGCATTCGGATGCGGTTCACAACTGACAATCTCGGCAACCACCACACCTTCAAAGGCTTCGGCGACCGGCTCGGCTCCATCGACTTCCAAACCGGCCATGGTGATCTGATCCATCAGGGTCTGGGCGTCGATCGCCGGGTTAACCCATTCGCGCAGCCACTGTTCGCTGAATTTCATATGCAGTTAAATCCTATCGATGTTGTTCGGCCGGGCTAGTTAAACTGGCGCAAGAATTTGAGATCGTTTTCGAAGAACAGACGCAGATCATTCACGCCATAACGCAACATTGCCAGACGCTCTACGCCCATGCCGAAGGCAAAACCGCTGTATTTTTTTGCATCCACGCCCGAGGCTTCAAGCACTTTGGGATGCACCATGCCGCAACCCATCACCTCGATCCAGCCGGTACGACTGCAGACGCGACAGCCGTCACCGCCACACATCACACACTCGATATCGACTTCGGCAGAAGGCTCAGTAAAGGGGAAATACGAGGGCCGGAAACGCACGGCAAGTTCTTTCTCAAAGAAAACGCGCAGAAACTCTTCGACGGTGCCTTTAAGGTCGGCAAAGCTGACATCGGTATCCACCATCAGACCTTCCATCTGATGGAACATCGGCGTATGCGTTAAATCGGAGTCACAACGATATACCCGACCCGGGCAAACAATCCGGAATGGCGGCTCACCATTTTCCATGGTGCGCACCTGAACCGGTGATGTATGGGTCCGAAGCAACGTGCCCGCATCAAAGTAAAAGGTATCGTGCATGGCACGAGCAGGATGGTGCGACGGGATATTCAGAGCTTCAAAATTGTGATAATCGTCTTCGATCTCCGGACCTACGGCGACATCGTAGCCAATATTTACGAAAAACAACTCCATACGACGCAGGGTTTGGGTGACCGGATGCAGTCCACCCATGGCTTGTCGACGGCCCGGCTGAGTAACGTCGATTTTCTCTTCTGCCAAACGCGCACTCAGCGCCTGCTCTTCTAAGTGCGCCTTACGCGCACTGATGGCATCAGCGACTGCTGTTTTGACTTCGTTAATCTTGGCACCGGCGGCCGGACGATCTTCAGGCGCCAACGCCCCTAAAGATTTAAGCTGAGCCGTCACCTCACCTTTCTTGCCCAAAAAGCGCACACGCAGCTCATCCAACTCTTGTGGATTGGTGGCCTGTTGAACCGCTTCAAGCGCACGGCCGTGCAGTTGGGTCAGGGTATCCATGAACAGCTAAACTCCCGTCGAGACGCGCTGGAAAAAGCCCTCACTATAAGGATGGGGCTAAAATAAGCAACTGATTGATAAGGCAAAATTCTTCATTTGCCGGAATATTGAAAAGCCTGAAATGGTACCAATAAAGCACCCCACGCTGATCGCCATTGAGCCGTCAATTCAGACTTTGGCTTCAATGAACAAGGTATCGGCAAACGCCCGTTCGCAATAATGACACCGCAACTGCAGTGACTCTCCGGTCACCACGGCAAAATGGCTCTCCACGGGCTCCACATGGGTAATGCAGTTGGCATTCGGACAGGCGAACACACCCACAAAGGCCTCAGGCAGACCGATCGGAAACTTCCGCACCACCCGGTAGTCTTCAATGATGTTTACGGTGGCTTTGGGCGCGAACAACGCCAGCTCAGCCGCGTCGTGCTCAGTGAAGCGCCAGTCATCAACCTTAATCAAATCCTTCATGCCGCCGCCATGGCTGGGCAGGTTCAACCCGACGGTTAAGCGGGCCTCCGCATTTTTTAACTGCAAGCGCCCCAGAATCGTCAGCCCCTTGCCGGCCGGAATATGATCGATCACGGTGCCATTATGAATGGCTTCAACCAGCATCTTCTCGCGAGTTTGCTCACTCATGCTGCGCCTCCCGCTGGTTCCAGTACGGTTTCGTTCATCACCAGCGATAACAAGGCCTGGCGCGCATAGACGCCATTTTCAGCCTGCTGGAAATAATAGGCATGGTCGGTTCGATCAACCGCCGGATGAATCTCATCCACCCGCGGTAAAGGATGCATGACTCTCATGCCCGGCTGCGCCGATTTCAGCATGTCAGGTCGCAATACAAACTGAGAAGCCAAATGCATGTATTCGGTGGGATCAAAACGTTCTTTTTGCACACGGGTCATATAGAGAATATCGACCAGTGGAATCACCTGATCGAGGCTATCAACGTACTCAAAACTAATGCCCGCTGCGCGCAAACTGTCTTCAATATAGGCTGGCATGGCCAACGCCTTGGGCGCGACAAAATAAAAATGCGGCTTAAAGTGCCCCAACGCCTGCGCCAGAGAATGAACCGTTCGCCCGTATTTTAAATCACCCACCAGCGCAACCGATAAACCACTAAGACGCCCCTGGCATTCTGCGATGGAAAACAGATCAAGCAATGTCTGTGTTGGGTGTTGATTGGCGCCGTCACCGCCATTTATGACCGGCACATCGGCCACTTCAGCCGCCAAGCGCGCCGACCCTTCACGAGGATGCCGCATAATAATGGCATCCGCATAACCGGCAATCATACGGATACTGTCCGAGAGGGTTTCACCCTTCTTAGTCGACGTATTACCGCTGTCGGAAAAACCAATCAGCGTGCCGCCCAAACGCTGGACAGCGGTTTCAAAGGACAGGCGGGTTCTGGTGGAAGCTTCAAAGAAACAACTGGCAATCAGTCGATCCTTCAGCAATGGCTGGGGGCCGGATCGCTTCAGAGCAGCGGCACGTTCGACGATGAATTCGATATCGGCTTTTGAAAGATCACCGATTGAGACCACATCACGACCGAACAGAGGGTTGTTCATAGCGTAGCTCGGGCAAGATTTGCGGCATTCTACCAGAATTGACGGATACGAATAGCAACACACCGCAATAGCATGGCTGACCACGCCTCGACCAAAACCACAAGCAAACAAAATTCTAACGCTGAGAGACAGTTCAAATCGTCAAACTTTTGACTTCCTCTCCAGCTTGATAGATTGGATCAGGATCGCCGATGCGATCAAGGACGCCCCAATGACTATCAAAAGGAAATAATCATGATGAAAACGATCCTGCTGTTACTCAGCCTGACCCTGGCCGCGCTCAACGTTAACGCCGTCGCTGAAGAAAGCGATTCAGGTTCAACGCCTGAAAGCGTCGTCATCTATGTCGATATCAACAACGACGACGCCACTAAGATGGCCGACTTACTGGAAGGCGTCGGTCAGTCGAAAGCTCAGGCGATCGTCGACTACCGAGAGGAAAACGGCGCTTTTATCGCACCTGAGGATTTGCTGAATGTCACCGGAATTGGCCCAGCCACTCTGGAAAAAAATCGAGACAAAATCCGAATCGGCACAACGGAATAAAAGCCCCGCAAACCCAGATACAAAAAAAGCAGCCATTGGCTGCTTTTTTCATTCGGAGCGGGAAACGAGATTCGATCGGACTGGCGTTCCAGCTCGCGCCCCTAACTGGCCACTTCCGTATGAATTTTGGAGCGGGAAACGAGATTCGAACTCGCGACCCCAACCTTGGCAAGGTTGTGCTCTACCACTGAGCTATTCCCGCAAAACTGGTTGTATTTGAATCAGGTCCGACTGCGTCGAACCGAACTCGCGAGACTGCCCGTCCGGCCCCAACCTCGATCAAGGTTGTGCTCTACCACTGAGCTATTCCCGCAAAACTGGTTGTATTTGAATCAGGTCCGACTGCGCCGAACCGAACTCGCGAGACTGCCCGTCCGGCCCCAACCTCGGTCAAGGTTGTGCTCTACCACTGAGCTATTCCCGCAAAAAATAAGTGGCGTCCCGTAGGGGACTCGAACCCCTGTTACCGCCGTGAAAGGGCGGTGTCCTAGGCCACTAGACGAACGGGACTAACCAAGCTTTGATGCAGAACGTCAAAGCGGAGCGCATCATACCAATTTTCAGCATCAGTTCAATAACTTTATGAAAATCAATGCACTAGCTTCGGCTCAGGCTCGCTTGACGGCGATCCTCATGGACATTCTGTTCATGCTGTGAAAACGCCGTCTCCCAACGTTCACATTGCGGGCAAAACCAGATCATCGTCCCGGTTTCATAGCCGCAGTGATTGCATTGATAGACATCGGGCAAACGTAACTTCAGGCGTTGAATTGACTCGAGCAACACAGCACGCGGCGTAGCACCAATATCCCGGCGCTGCTCCAGCCAGCGCTGCATCAGACCAAAGGAGGCGCCGCTGTTAACCACTCGCTCCAGCTCAGAGTGCCAATATTGACTGCGCGGGTCGCTATCGCCGACCAAATCTAAAATGGCACCCAAGACTCGATGACTGGGATGAAAGTCGTACAGCTTCTCCAAATAGCGCCGCAGCGATGCCTCACCCCCCACCAGGCGGGACAGCCGCTTCAGGCCCGGCAGAATCACATCAACCCGGCGAACATCACGCACCAGCGCTTCTTTCAGCAGACGCAACGCCTTGTGGTAATGACCCAGGGAGGTTTCCAATTCAGAAGAGGCGATGAAGGTTCGGGCACTGTCTGACAGTTTACGGGCCTCTTTTAGCGCGATACGCGCCTGTACCAGTTTGCCCTGCCCTTTCAGCTGACCCACATACTCACAGTACAGATTTGCCAGGCGCATATTCCCAGACCCTGGCTGCCCATAGTCGCGCACAAGCTTAATAGCGCGCTCCCATTCCTGCTCACGCTCAAGCACGACCAACCACAAACGAAACGCCTGCGCTGAAAAACGCTCGCCCTGATCCAGTATCAGCGACTCCAATTCGGTTTCTGCGCGGCCCAGGAATCCAGCGGAGAAGAAATCCTGCGCCAGTTCAACCCGAACTCGGTTAGCTTGCTCTCGATCCAATTCAGCATCGAGCAGCGTTTCATGAATACGAATGGCGCGCTCGATTTGCCCCCTTTTACGGAACAGCTCAGCGAGCGCTAAATGCGTTTCCAGAGTATCTGCGGTGATCGGTAAACGCTCGAGCAAGACGTCGAGTTCTCGATCGGGTTCGGACGTCAGCGCTTCAAAAGGTTCGATTCGATACCTTGACGGCACAGACCAGGGCGTCGTTATTCGGCGCCAAAGCGATTTAACCGTGGTGAGCATCCTATCGTCCTGCGCGCCTGCGGCCGACGAGGCGCCCCAGAATCAAGCCGATAAGCACACCGACAAACAACGTGCCCAATAGCCAGACAAACAGCGGCAACGCCGGTGTCCGCCAAGCCATAAACGTCAAAACGGTGCTTTGGTTATTTCCAAAAGCCAGTAACCAAGCCATGACCGCAAGCAGGATGGCGCAAAGGATTTTGGCTGATCGGATGAGCATGAGCGTGTTCAGCCTCCCGGCTGCGAGAACGAGGGTCGGGCGTTTATTCGTCGTCGATACTCAGATTCACCGACTCGCGCAGTTCCTTGCCCGGTTTAAAATGGGGAACGTATTTGCCTTCCAGGCTGACGGATTCACCCGTCTTGGGATTACGACCCACACGCGGCGATCGATAATGCAGCGAAAAGCTGCCGAAGCCACGTATCTCAATGCGTTCACCATCGGCCAAACTCTCTGCCATATGGTCCAGCATTGTCTTGATGGCCAACTCGACATCTTTAACGGAAAGCTGCCCTTGACGGTCGACAATCCGTTCGATTAACTCGGATTTGGTCATCCGAACCTCCCCGATCGGGTGTTCCTAAGCGATCAATATTTAGACTAAATCAGCCCCCAAGATAACACAAGTATTTATTTTTTAACGTTTTTTTGCAGTTTTACTGCACGAACAACTGGGTCGGTGCGCCCTGACTTCTATCGAGCGGGCACAAAAAAGCCGGCGCTCAGGCCGGCTTTTTTAAAACAGTACTGACGATTACTCTTCGTCACCCTGTTCCATTTTTTGCTTGATCAGATCACCAATGGTGGTCGGACCCGCGGCTTCCGCGCTCTTCTCTTTCAGCTCGCGAACCGCAACTTTCTCGTCTTCCACATCTTTGGACTTGATGGAGAGACTGATAACACGGTTCTTACGATCGATGCTGACGATCTTGGCTTCAACTTCGTCGCCTTCGTTCAGGGCGTTACGAGCGTCTTCAACCTTGTCACGAGAGATTTCGGAAGCTTTCAGGATGCCTTCGATATCATCGCTCAGCAAGATAGTCGCGGCTTTAGCGTCCACTTCCTTAACGGTACCGGTAACGATGGAGCCCTTGTCGTTCACAGAAACGAATTCTGAGAACGGATCGCTGTCGAGCTGCTTGATACCCAGAGAAATGCGCTCACGCTCCGGATCGATCGACAGGATAGTGGTTTCCAGCTCGTCGCCTTTCTTGTACTTGCGTACGGCTTCTTCGCCAGATTCGTTCCAGCTGATGTCAGACAGGTGAACCAGACCGTCGATGCCGCCTTCCAGGCCGATGAAGATACCGAAGTCGGTGATCGATTTGATCTTGCCGCTGACTTTGTCGCCCTTGTTGAAGTTGTTGGAGAAGTCTTCCCAAGGATTAACAACGGTCTGTTTGATACCCAGAGAAATACGACGACGCTCTTCGTCGATGTCCAGAATCATCACATCGATCTCATCGCCAACAGAGACGACTTTGGACGGATGAATGTTCTTGTTGGTCCAGTCCATTTCGGAAACGTGAACCAGACCTTCGACGCCCTCTTCCAGCTCGGCAAAGCAGCCGTAGTCTGTGAGGTTGGTAACACGGGCCTTGACCACTTGCTCTTCCGGGTAACGCGCCTTGATGTCGACCCAAGGATCTTCACCCAGTTGCTTCAGACCCAGAGAAACGCGGTTGCGCTCACGGTCGAACTTCAGAACCTTAACTTCAATTTCATCACCAACCTGAACGATTTCGCTCGGGTGCTTGATGCGCTTCCAAGCCATGTCGGTGATGTGCAGCAGGCCGTCAACACCGCCCAGATCTACGAAAGCACCGTAGTCGGTCAGGTTCTTAACGATGCCTTTGATGACCTGGCCTTCTTGCAGGCTGGCCAGCAATTCTTCGCGCTCGGCGCTGTTGGACGCTTCCAGAACGGCGCGGCGAGAAACCACGACGTTGTTGCGGCGGCGATCCAGCTTGATCACTTTAAAGTCCAGCTCTTTGCCTTCCAGGTGAGTGGTATCGCGTACCGGACGGATATCCACCAAAGAACCTGGCAGGAAGGCGCGTACAGAGCTGATGTCGACGGTAAAGCCACCTTTGACCTTGCCGTTGATAACACCCTTGACCACTTCTTCCGCTTCGTAGGCTTTTTCCAGCTCGGACCAGGCTTCGGCGCGCTTGGCTTTTTCGCGTGACAGACGGGTGTCACCGAAACCGTCTTCTACGGCTTCCAGAGCAACCTTCACTTCGTCACCGACGGCAATCTCCAGCTCACCATCTTCGCTCACGAACTGTGAACGCGGGATGATGCCTTCAGATTTCAGGCCGGCGTGGACGGTAACCCAGTCAGAATCGATGTCGACGACCAGGCCGGTCACGATGGAGCCCGGCTCCATCTCGATGGTTTTTAAGCTTTCTTCGAATAATTCAGCGAAAGATTCAGTCATTTAATTTGGTATCCCAATGATTAACAGCCCGTCACCTGCGATCTCTTTGGTTGGCGGTGACCAGCGGCTTTGCCATACGCCAGCTCGTATGGGTCAATCCAACAAACCCGGACGCCACCTTGCTGGACGGTGGTCAGACCGGAACCTGACGGCCTATTCGACTCGCGTACGAACCGAACACACAGCCATTTCGGAGCGCGTATTATACGGATTAAAAGTCAACAACCAAGGGCTTGGCGCGACTTTTTCACCATTCGATACCGCGATCGGTCACCAGTGCCAGCACGGTGTCCATAACTTGGTCGATGCTCTGCACTGTGGTGTCGATGACCACAGCGTCGTCCGCCGGTTTGAGTGGGGCGACAGAACGGTTGGAATCACGCTCATCGCGTTCAACGATGTCTGCCAGAACACGGTCATAATCGGCACTGGCACCGCTGTCACGCAATTGCTTGAAGCGCCGGTTGGCGCGCTCTTCGGCCGAAGCCGTCATGAAAATTTTCAGGTTGGCTTCAGGGAACACCACCGTGCCCATATCGCGACCATCCGCAATCAGGCCCGGTTCGGTGCGAAAGGCACGCTGGCGCTTGAGCAGGGCTTCACGCACACGACCAAAGGCGGCCACACGTGACGCATTGGAGCCGACTTCTTCGGTACGAATTTGACGGGTGACATCATCACCTTCAAGCAAAATCACCATGGCTTCACCTTCCTGCTGAAAGCGAATGTCCAGATGTTCTGCAATCACGGCCAGGGCCGACTCATTATCAAAGTCGACACCGTGATTCATAGCCGCCAGAGCCGCCAAGCGGTACAGCGCTCCGGAATCGAGATAGTGCCAACTGAAGCGACGGGCTAACAAGCCACTAACGGTACCTTTACCGACGCCGCCGGGTCCGTCGAGAGTAATGACGGGAGCCTTGGAATTCATGATATCTATCCTGGTTGTCGTGGGTTTGCCGTCAGTCTTCCAAAGTGACGGCATAACCAAGTTGTCCGACCGCCGTACTAAAACCGGGGTAAGCCCCGAGCACACGGCCGGCATTACGAATAATGACGGGGCGTCGCGCCACCTGAGCGGCGACCATAAAGGCCAACGCCACTCGCGGATCGCCAGCGCAATCAACGATACCACCATCGAGCGGCTGGCCAGCCCGAC
Organism: Saccharospirillum sp. MSK14-1; assembly: GCF_003054965.1. Lineage (GTDB taxonomy): Bacteria > Pseudomonadota > Gammaproteobacteria > Pseudomonadales > Natronospirillaceae > Saccharospirillum. The sequence continues at coordinate 740,257 of NZ_MIES01000033.1, read as the reverse complement.
CGCGAACCCTAACGTCTTCATCGGTCAATTCGATGTCAGCGCCCAACAATCGCAAACCGTCGAGCATGCGCGTCAGCCGATCGGTCTCTTTAAAGCGCAACTCACCCAAGCCGGCAAAGCGACTGTCGCCATTTGCCAGGGCCGCCAGCACGAACAACAAGGGAAACTCATCAATGGTGCGGCCACTGAAGTGGGTACCATAACTCCCACCGGTGAGCGGCGCGCATCTTACCCGAAGATCGGCTACAGGTTCACCCCCCTGGTCACGAATATTACTCATCGTGACCGAGCCGCCCATGTCGTTGAGAATATCGAGAAATCCAAGACGACTGGGGTTGACCCCAACCGCACTCAGGGTGACATCAGAGCCAGGAACCAAGGTTGCCGCAGCGATATGGACCGCTGCCAACGAAAAATCACCGGGAATGTGCAAATTTAAAGGTGGTAATTGCGACGCTGGCGCAAACACCAGCGCACCGTTTCGGTTTTCCAGTCGACAGCCCAGCTCAGCCAGCAACCGCTCAGTATGATCACGACTGGGCGCCGGCTCAGTCAGCCGCACCGGCACACCGGCGCACAGTGCCGCCAATAATATGGACGACTTCACCTGAGCACTGGCAATCGGCAAGGCGTAATCCAGTGGCTGCCACTGCTGCGACGGCTGTATCAAAATGGGCGCTGTGCCATTAGCGGTCAGCTCCAGTTGCGCACCCAGTTCCGTCAAGGGTACTTGCAGGCGCGCCATGGGGCGTTGGCTTAACGAGGCATCGCCGATCAGTTCACTGGCAAACGGCTGCGCCGATAAAACGCCAGCCAGCAGCCGCATTGACGTCGCCGACTGACCCAGGTACAGCGGGCTGTCCGGTACTTGCAGACCGGTCAGGCCGCGCCCCTTCACCTTCACACAGCCATCGCTGTTTTCCTCAATCACCACGCCCAGCTTGCGCAAGGCTTCCACTGTGGTGCGATTATCATCGTTTTCGCCAAAACCGCGGATATCACTGTCACCCTCCGCCAGCGCGGCCAGAATAACCGCGCGATGCGAGATCGATCGATCGCCCGGCACATCCAAGGCACCGCTTAACCCCTCGGGCGCTGGCGCTACGATTAAGTTACGGCGGGTATCGTCGCTGTGGCGTTGGCGACTTTGCAGTATCTGAGTGAAATAATCGCGAGCCGACTTGGCACGGCCAAAGACATCCAGCAAGGTTCGACCTTCGCCCTGCTCAATCGCTTGAGCCAGATGCTCCAAGTCACCCTGAAAACGACGCAGGATACCCAGCGTCGCGTCTTTGTTGGCCAGAAAAACGTCGTGCCACATGGTCGGATCGGAAGCAGCAATGCGCGTAAAGTCGCGAAAGCCCCCCGCTGCGTAGCGGAAAATCTCGCGGTTCTCGGATTCTCGGGCCAGCGTATCCACCAATGAAAAAGCCAGCAGATGTGGAAGATGGCTGGTGGCGGCCAACACCTCATCGTGTCGAGATACCGACATGGTCACCACTTCAGCACCAACCGCCTGCCACAACTGAGTGAGCACGCTAACCGCTGACGGTGAAGAGGATGGCAAAGGCGTTAAGATCAGCAAGTGGCGATCAAAGAGGTCGGCCTTGGCCGCTTCAACACCTGAGCGCTCGGCGCCCGCAATGGGATGACCGGGCACAAAACCGGACGGCAGCTCATTGCCCAGCGCTTTGCGCGCAGAAGCGACAACCTGACCTTTCACACTGCCTACATCAGAAATGATGGTTTGGTCGGTCAGGTAAGGTTGCAGTGTGGTTAGAACCGACTCCATCGCCAATACCGGCACCGCCAACATCAGCACATCAAAAGCGGGGACATCCTCAGCAGAAGCGACGCTGTCATCGATAATGCCCAATTCCAACGCCCGGTCTGCAACGCCGGGCTGCGCATCCATCCCCAGGACATAGGCGGCTCTCGACAGGCGCAATGCCTTGGCAAAGGAGGCGCCAATCATGCCAAGCCCGACGATCAGAACCCTGGGTGATGCCGACTCGGTCATGATGCCACTTCGGCTTCCAGCGCCGTCAGAAAGCGTTGGTTTTCAGCCTCCAGCCCGATGGAGATGCGCAAATGCTCAGGCATGCCATAACTGGCCAGTGGACGCACAATGATACCGGAGCGCAGCAATGACTGATGAACAGCGCCCGCACGTGGGCCGAGGTGAACCGTCACAAAATTCGTCACCGATGGAATCGTCGTCAGCCCCAAACGGCCGAACGCGGCTGTCAGTTGCTCATAACCGGCAACATTGACGGCAATCGATTCTTTAATTCGAGCGACATCGGTCAGTGCGGCTTCGGCGGCCACCAGTGCCAGCGAATTCAAATTGAACGGCTGACGGACCCGATTGAGCAAATCGGTAATAGCCGCATTAGCAACGCCATAACCGACCCGCAAACCGGCCAGGCCGTAGGCTTTGGAAAAGGTCCGAGTCACAATGAGATTGGGGTAGCGACGCTGTAGCTTAAAGCCGTTCGGGTAATTCTCCTGATCAACGTACTCAGCGTAGGCTTCATCCAACACCACCAGCACGTTATCCGGCACCACCTTCATAAAGGCTTTGAGCTCGCCTTTGCTCAACCAGGTACCGGTCGGATTATTCGGATTGGCAATAAACACCAGACGGGTGCGCTCGGTGATGGCGTCCGCCATGGCATCCAGATCGTGCCCCCAGTCGCGCGACGGCACCACAACCGATTCAGCGCCCGCCGCCTGAACCACCAACGGATAGACGGCAAAAGCATGCTGACTCATCACCGCTTCATCGCCGGGACTTAAAAAGGTTTTTGCCAGCAACTCAAACAACTCATTGGAGCCGCAGCCCAAGGTGATCTGATTCTGTTCCAGGCCGTGACGCTCGGCTAGCGCCTGCTTGAGACGAAAGCCATTGCCGTCGGGATAGCGGGCAATATCGGGCAAGGCCCGTTGAATCACTTCCTGAACCCGTGCGGACAAACCCAGCGGACTTTCGTTGCTGGCCAGCTTAATCACATCACTGACGCCTAACTCACGCTTAAGCTCGTCAATCGGCTTACCCGGCTCGTAAGGTTTCAGGGTTTGAATACCGTCAGCCGCCAGGGCCATGAAATCGCAACTCATCTTGCCAACCTGGGCTCTTAGAGCACGGCTTTGGGATAGGAACCAAGCAGTTTCACTTCCACTGCTTTGGTGCGAATGTCCGCTAACGCCTGCTGAACGTTGTCATCGTGCAGATGACCGGCAAAGTCGATAAAGAAGACATAGGTCCAATTGCCGGATGGTGACGGCCGCGTTTCCAGACGCGTCATATCGACATTGTGATCGTTGAACGGCCGTAATAGATGGTAGAGCGCACCCGGTTCGTTGCGCATGGACACAACGATGGACGTTTTATCATCACCAGAGGTGCCGACCTCTTCATTGCCGATGATCAAAAAGCGCGTCGAGTTATCCGGCGAATCTTCGATCTTGGTTTCCAATATCTCCAGATCGTAGAGTTCGGCCGCCATTTCTCCGGCAATGGCCGCCGAATTCCATTCACCATGCACACGACGCGCCGCCTCGGCATTGGAATTCACTGCCACGCGTTCGGCCATGGGCAGATGCGCATCCAACCATTTGCGGCATTGCGCCAGCGATTGCTGATGGCTGTATATGCGGGATATTTTTCCGCTCTGGGTATTGGGACCGACCATCAAATGATGATGGATACGCAATTCCACTTCACCGCAAATGCGCAGACCGGAATTAATAAAAGTATCGAGGGTGTGATTCACCACGCCTTCGGTGGAATTCTCCACCGGCACGACACCGTATTTGCAGGCCCCCGCTTCGACTTCCCGGAAGACTTCGTCAATCGCCGGCATCGGCTTGGACTTAACCCATTGACCAAAATGCTTAACGGCCGCCTGCTGGGTAAAGGTGCCTTCCGGACCGAGATAAGCCACTTCGAGAGGCTTTTCCAGCGCCAGACAGGCGGACATGATCTCGCGGAACAATCGCGCCATGTCTTCGTTACCAAGCGGACCCGTGTTTCGCTCCATCACTCGAGTCAGCACTTGCGCTTCGCGCTCAGGGCGATAAAAAACCGCATCGGGGGATTCTTTGAGCTTCACTTCGGCGACTTTCAGTGCACATTGCGCACGCGCCGAAATCCGCTCGAGAATTTCCAAATCCAGTTGATCGATCTGCTCACGCAGCGCGTTCAGATCGAGCCCGTCAAGAGAGTCCTGATCAGCCATGGCGTTGTTCAAAGTCCTTCATAAAGTCCACCAGTGCCTGCACGCCTGCTAACGGCATGGCGTTGTAAATACTGGCACGCATACCACCGACACTGCGATGGCCCTGAAGATTGTAGAGACCCGCCGTCGCCGCTTCATTGAGGAAGCGATCATTCAACGACTCATCCGCCAGAATAAAAGGAATATTCATGCGCGAACGATGCGCCAGGTCAATCGGATTGCGATAAAACGCACTGTTATCGATGGTTTGATACAACAGCGATGATTTCTGCGCATTGAGTTCACCCATTGCCGCCGGACCACCCTGCTGTTCCAACCAATCAAATACCAGACCGGCCAGATAGACCGCAAAGGTCGGCGGCGTATTGACCATGGAACCGGCTTCGGCCTGGTTGGCGTAATTGAGTAACGTCGGCGTGCTATCCAGGGCACGACCGAGCAATGTTTTACGCACAATCACCAACGTCAAACCGGCCGGACCAATGTTCTTTTGAGCGCCGGCGTAGATCAAATCGAAATCAGTGACATCGATCGGCTTGGACAGAATGCAGGACGACATATCCGCTACCAGCGGTACATCACCGCTCTTGGGAACGTAGTCGAATTCAACACCGCCAATGGTCTCATTGGGGGTGTAATGCAGGTAGGCTGCGCTCGGGTCGAGCTCGAATTCATCGGCGCGCACAGCACGTCGATAATGGTCGGCTTCAGTAGAGGCCAGCACCTTTACGTCGCCATAACGCGCGGCTTCTTTGACCGCCTTGGACGACCAGGTGCCCGTATCGAGAAAGGTTGCAGCCCCACCGGCACCGAGCAAGTTCATCGGAATGGCAGAAAACTGCAACGTTGCGCCGCCTTGCAAAAACAAAACAGCGTAGTCGTCGGGCACGCCCAATAAGCGACGCAGTTGCGATTCAGCGCGTTCTGCCACGCCAACAAATTCATCGGAGCGATGCGACAACTCCATGACCGACATACCCAGTCCATGCCAATCAGGCAGTTCTGCCTGAGCCTGTTCGATCACGGCGGTCGGCAACATGGCCGGGCCGGAGCAGAAATTGTATCCGCGCGTCATCAGCGCTGCTCTCCTCAAGCGTTACGGGTCAAACCCTCAATCTTCGTCTTCATCCTGCGCTTCGTCATCGTCAGCCGGCTCGTCGTCGACGCTGGCATCCGCATCCGGCTGGCCGGGCGCGGCCGGTGCCGGACGTTCAGCATCCGGGGTTTCAGCCACATCGAGTACCGACTCATCTTCATCCGGCTCTTCAATTCGTTCGATGCTGACCAGACGTTCGTCGTCTGCCAAACGAATGAGTTTCACGCCCTGGGTGTTGCGCGACAGCACCGAAATGCCTTCCACAGCGGTACGCACCAGCGTGCCCTGATCACTGATCAGCATGACTTCATCGCCATCGAATACCTGCTTGGCGCCCACCAACGGACCGTTACGGTCATTGGTCACCATGGCAATAACACCCTGAGTACCACGACCTTTGGTCGGGAATTCGTCAACGGCCGTGCGCTTGCCGAAGCCGCGCTCAGAAGCGGTCAGGATGGTGCCGTTTTCCTGCGGGATGATCAGCGAGATCACCACCTGATCGTCCTGCATCTTGATACCGCGAACACCACGCGCCGTCCGACCCATCGGGCGCACGTGGTTTTCATCAAAACGCACCACCTTACCCGCATTGGACAACAGCATGACTTCGCGTTGGCTGTCGGTCAGCGCCACGCCAACCAGCCAGTCATCGTCGTCCAGCGACAAGGCGATCAAACCGGCCGAACGTGGCCGTGAGAAGGCTTCCAGTGAAGTTTTCTTCACCGTGCCATTCGCCGTTGCCATAAAGATAAACAGCTCAGGATCGTATTCACGAATCGGCAGAATGGCCGTAACCCGCTCTTCCGGCTCCAACGGCAATAAGTTCACCATGGGTCGGCCACGCGCATTGCGGCTGGCCTGCGGAATTTCGAAAACGCGCAGCCAGTAGACCTTACCTCTGTTACTGAAACACAGGACGGTGTCGTGACTACTGGCGACCAACAAGTGCTCAATAAAGTCGTCGTCTTTCAACGCCGAAGCCGAGCGGCCTTTACCGCCACGACGCTGGGCTTCGTAATCGGTCAACGGCTGGGTCTTGGCGTAACCGCCGTGGGAAATAGTGACCACCATGTCTTCTTCGGTGATCAAATCTTCCATCGACAAGTCCAGACGGCTGGCAATGATTTCGCTCTTACGCGCATCGCCATACTGATCTTTGATGGCCAGCAACTCTTCACGAATGACTTCCATCAACCGTTCGTAGCTTTCCAAAATACGCAGGTATTCGCCGATGTCATCGATGATTTGTTTGTATTCACCGATCAGTTTTTCATGTTCCAGTCCGGTCAGCTTCTGCAGACGCATGTCGAGAATCTGCTGCGCTTGTTCCGGCGATAAGAAGTAACGTTCATCGCGCACGCCGTAGGCTTCGTCGAGATCTTCCGGACGGGAAATATCGGCGCCCGCGCGCTCCAGCATGGCCGCCACATCACCGAGCTCCCAGCTTTGCGACAGCATGCGTTCTTTGGCTTCCGCACCGGTGGCCGAGCTGCGGATCAGCTCAATCATCTTGTCGATGTTGGCCAGTGCAATCGCCAGACCTTCCAGAATATGGCCGCGCTGACGTGCCTTGCGCAGATCATAAACGGTCCGACGTGTCACCACTTCGCGACGATGACGCACAAAGGCATCAAGCAGTTCTTTCAGGTTCAGCACCCGAGGCTGGCCATCGACCAGTGCCACCGTATTGATGCCGAACACCTGCTCCAACTGAGTCTGGGAGTAGAGGTTGTTCAACACCACATCACCCGACTCGCCACGCTTCATTTCGATGGCGATGCGCAGACCGTCCTTATCGGATTCGTCGCGCAGCTCGGAGATGCCTTCAATCTTCTTTTCTTTGACCAGCTCGGCGATCTTTTCAATCAGGCGCGCCTTGTTCACCTGGTAAGGAATTTCGTGAACGATGATGGATTCGCGACCGGTCTTATCATCAACCAGCACTTCGGCTTTGGCGCGAATATAAATACGGCCACGACCGGTGCGATAGGCTTCAACAATGCCTTTACGACCGTTGATGATGCCGCCGGTCGGGAAATCCGGGCCGGGAATGTATTCCATCAAATCATCGACCGACAGATCCGGGTCGTCGATCAACGCCAGACAGCCGTCGATGACTTCGCTCATATTGTGCGGCGGAATGTTGGTCGCCATACCCACAGCAATACCGGAAGCCCCATTAACCAGAAGGTTAGGAACTTTGGTTGGCAGCACGTCGGGAATCAGTTCGTTACCGTCGTAGTTTTCAACGTAGTCGACGGTTTCTTTTTCAAGGTCAGCCAGCAGTTCGTGCGCCAGCTTCTGCATGCGGATTTCGGTGTAACGCATAGCAGCGGCAGAATCGCCGTCGATGGAACCGAAGTTACCCTGACCATCGACCAGGGTGTAACGCATGTTAAAAGGCTGCGCCAAACGCACGATGGTGTCGTAGACCGCAGAATCGCCGTGCGGGTGATACTTACCGATCACATCACCGACCACACGGGCGGATTTTTTATAGGGTTTGTTCCAGTCGTTGCCGAGCACATTCATGGCAAACAAAACACGGCGATGCACCGGTTTCAGACCATCGCGCACATCCGGCAGCGCACGTCCGACAATGACGCTCATGGCGTAGTCCAGATAGGACTGTTTGAGCTCCTCTTCGATGTTGATCTGGAGGATTTCTTTGGCTAGCTCACCCATGCGGTACGGTATCCTTAGCGATTCAATGAGACGCTGCTGACGGGCGGAATTTGGCACCAAAATTGGCTGCGGGGTCCACCTTCGGACGCAACGTACAATGGCGCGAAATCATACCACAAATCAATGAGATAGATATAACCGATCACCCCGCCAATGGGTCGATGCGCTGGTGATCCCGGCGCACAATCACTAGAATGTGCGCACCTGGCCGACCGGCCGCTCACCCATTGATCAAAAGGGACACCATGGAACACATCGACAGCCTGATCCAGGCGCACTGGATCATCCCCGTCAACCCACAACGCGACGTCCTGGTGGACCACAGCCTGGCCATCAAAGACGGCGTCATTGTTGCCATTTTACCGACCGACCAGGCCAAAACGCAGTACCAGGCCGATGAAACCGTCGAGCTGGGTGAAAGCGCGCTGATCCCCGGTTTCGTCAACACGCACGGCCACGCCGCCATGGCATTGTTTCGCGGCATGGGCGACGATCTGGAATTGATGACCTGGCTCAACGATCACATCTGGCCCGCTGAAGGCGCCTGGGTCGGAGACGAGTTTGTTGCTGACGGAACGGAACTCGCTATCGCTGAAATGCTGCGCTCCGGCACCACCACCTTTGCCGACAACTACTTCTTCCCGGCTGCCGCCGCAGAGGTTACCGAGAAAGCCGGCGTCCGCGCGCAGTTCTCGTTCTCAGTTATCGACTTCCCGACCAACTGGGCAAAGACCGCCGACGAGCACATCGATCTGGGCATGGAACTGGTCGAGCGTTACAAAGGCCACAGCCACATCAAGATGATGTTCGGCCCTCACGCGCCCTACACCGTCTCCGATGAGCCGATGATCCGCATTCGCGATCTGGCCAAAGAAAACGATCTGATGATTCAGATGCACGTTCACGAAACTCAGACCGAAGTCGACGGCGAAATCGAAAAACGCGGCAATCGCCCGGTACGCCGACTGAAAGAACTTGGCTTGCTCGGCCCGCAATTCCAGGCCGTCCATATGACCGCACTGAACGATGACGACATCGCCGATATCGCGCAAACCCAGTCTCACGTCGTGCACTGCCCCGAATCCAACCTGAAGCTGGCCAGCGGCTTCTGCCCGGTCGACAAGCTGCAAAAACTCGGTGTCAACGTGGCACTGGGTACCGACGGCGCCGCCAGCAACAACGACCTGGATATGATGGGCGAAATGCGCACGGCCGCCATTCTGGCCAAAGCGGTCAGCCAAAGCGCTACCGCCTTGCCCGCGATGGAAGCGCTGGCCATGGCGACGCTGAATGGCGCCAAGGCCATGGGTTGGGACAGCGACATCGGCAGCCTGGAAGTTGGCAAACGCGCCGACATTACCGCGGTGCGTCTGGACGATATCGAAAGCCAGCCGTTGTACGACCCGGTCTCGCATCTGGTCTATGCCTCGACGCGTGACCAGGTCAGTGATGTCTGGGTTGATGGTAAGCGCCTGCTGAAACAGCGCGAACTGACCACGCTGGATCGCGATGCCATCATGACCAAAGCACGCAACTGGCAAGCTCGCATCAGCAAAACGCAATAAGACCGACGCGGTGGCGCCCGGCGTCACCGCAGTTCCATCCATTACGCTCGAGGCATCACCGTGACCGCTAACATCGACCCAGCCGAACTGGAAAAATTTGGCGCCCTGGCCAGCCGCTGGTGGGACCCGGATTCCGAATTCAAACCACTACACGACATCAATCCGGCCCGCGCCGGTTACATCGATGAACATCTCAATATCGCGGGATTAACCGTCGTCGATATCGGTTGTGGCGGTGGCATTCTGACCGAAGCACTGGCGCAGCGCGGTGCCGTCACCACCGGCATCGATATGAGCGAAGCCCCGCTGAAAGTGGCCAAGCTGCACGCGCTCGAGGGTGAGTTGTCGATCGACTACCGGCAAATGACGGCCGAAGCACTGGCCGACGAAGCGGCTGGCACCTTCGATGTGGTGACCTGTCTGGAAATGCTGGAACACGTGCCCGATCCGTTCTCGGTCGTTCAAGCCGTGCAAACACTGCTCAAGCCCGGTGGCCGTGCGTTTTTCTCAACCATCAACCGCAATCCCAAGGCCTGGGCGATGGCCATTGTTGGCGCCGAGTACGTGATGCGCCTGCTGCCGCGCGGCACCCATGAATACCGCAAACTGATCCGCCCTGCCGAGCTGAACCGTTGGGCCAGCGAAGCCGGTCTGAAAGTGACCGGCATGCGGGGTATGCATTACAACCCCTTCACTCGCCGTACGCGCCTGAACCACGATGTCTCGGTGAATTACCTGCTGACTGCCATTAAGCCCGAAAGCGCATGAGTGTGCGCGCTCTGCTGTTTGACCTGGACGGCACTCTGCTCGATTCCGCTCCGGCCTTTATGACCGCCATGGACGCTTACGCCGACCAGGTCGGCTTGCCTCGACTCACCGAACATCGCGAGCACTACGCCTCGGCAGGCGCGCGCGCTGCGGTCGCAGCGATCCATGATATCGATCGCAGTCACCCCCAATTCCAGGAATATCGCGAGGCTTTTCTGGCTATTTTTCTCGATACACCGGTCGAACTGAACCATTGGTATCCCGGCGTTGAATCGCTGCTTGAAACGCTCACCGATCAGGGCACCCCCTGGGGCATCGTGACCAACAAACCGCGCCCGCATACGCTGGCGGTGCTCGAAGCGCTGCTGCCGCAAACGCCTCCGGCACTGGTCTGTCAGGGTGACCTGCCCACCATCAAGCCCGATCCGGCCATGCTCTGGGCTGCCAGTGACGCCTTGAGCGTACAACCGGCCAACTGCCTCTACGCCGGTGATCATGAACGCGATATTCAGGCCGCTCACGCCGCTGGCATGCGTTCACTGGCGTGCAGTTATGGCTACCTGCACGCCGACGACGACCCCAACCTATGGCAGGCCGATGATCTGGCCGAATCCACGCACCAACTGACTGAAAAGGCGCTGCAATGGCTGACACCGTCCCTCTATTAACTCAAGCCGATCTGGCGCTGGCCTCAGACCAGAATGCTCTCAAAGACAAGGTGATCGTCGTAACCGGCGCCGGTGCAGGTATCGGACAAGCCATGGCGCTCGACTTTGCGCGTGCCGGCGCTCACCTGGTGCTGATTGGCCGCACTCAGGAAAAGCTCGAAGCCGTCTACGATCAAATCGAAGCGGAAACCGACACCCAGCCCATTATTCTGCCGGTCGATCTGGCCGACATTACCCCGGACAACGCCCGCGAGCTGGCGCACGGCATTGAACAAACCTATGGGCGACTCGACGGTGTGTTACTCAATGCATCGCTGCTGGGCGACAAAATGAGCATTGCCCAGTATTCGCCGACCGTCTGGCGCAAAGTCATGCAGGTCAATCTGGACAGCAGTTTCTACCTCAGCCAGGCGCTGATGCCTTTACTTCAGGCGAGTTCACACGGACGACTGATCTTCACCACCTCCAGCGTTGGCCGCAAAGGTCGTGGCTACTGGGGCGCTTACGCGGTGTCCAAATTCGCCACCGAAGGTCTCATGCAAACACTGGCCGATGAAGTCGGCACGGTTTCGCCGCTGCGCGTGCATTGCATCAATCCGGGCGGCACTCGTACCGCAATGCGAGCCACGGCTTATCCGGCCGAAGATCCCTCAGAAGTACCCGCACCGGAGGCTCATACCGCTTTTTATCGCTACCTGATGAGCGATCACAGCCAGGCATTCAACGGCATCTCCTGGGATGCGCGTGACTTCCTGACCGACTGATACTCCGTTCAAGGCCAATCCATCCGCCCCAATGGCTGCCGGTGGCGACAATTTTCCGGCAGTCACCTTGCCGCCGGCAACGGCAAACCCTGGCCGATTCGTCATTTTTTTGCCACCACCATCCGTAACCCATTGTTTTATAAGACTTTATAAGATTGGCACGCAAATCGCTTAGTGGTGCTGCAAACAGCAACGGCGGTTATCAGGATGGTTACCAGTTTTACTCAGCGACGCCCAACACAGCAGACCGGAGCAACCCGCTCTCGGTCGGCGCATGCCGTTCCAGACAGCAGCCCGACGCTGGATCAGCTGAAAGAGTTCCGACTGAATTTGATGAAGCAATTGCAGGCCACGCTCGACCTGGAGCAAATCCTGCGGACCTTCTTCAACGAACTGCAGCATCTGGTCGCGCTGGATGGCTGCCACTATCAAGCCGACAGCGTTGGTCTGGTATTGGATTTCGGCGAGACCGGCCGTCATCGCTGCAATTACGAATTGAGCCTGAACGACGAGCAGTTTGGTCGGCTGGGTTTCTCGCGCAACAAGCGCCTGCTGGAAAAAGAAATGCAGTTGCTGGAATCGGTGATGGACGTGTTGGTCTATCCGATGCGCAACGCCCTGCTTTATCGCAAAGCGTTGGCGACGGCCATGATCGACCCGCTCACCGGTCTGAACAATCGTGGCGCTATGGCCGTGACGCTGAATCGGGAAATGGATCGCATGCGCCGACACGATCAGGACATGAGCATCCTGATGGTCGACATCGATCATTTCAAAGACATCAACGATCGCTACGGTCACTTAGCGGGCGACGATGTGCTGCGTCAGGTCGCACAGCTGATCGATACCACCATTCGCGGCTGCGATGCGTGTTTCCGTTTCGGTGGCGAAGAGTTCCTGATCATGCTGACCGACTCAAATCTGCCGTTGGCACGCATGGTGGCCGAGCGATTGCGCCACACCATCAGCGAACAAACGCGTTCACCGGCCCCTAATTCGCTGGTCACGATCAGTGTGGGCGTCGCCCATTTTGATGATGAATCCGACTGGCCGGAATTGGTCGACCGCGCTGACCGTGCGCTCTACCAGGCCAAGCAAGCCGGGCGTAACCGGGTGGTTACGGATCACCCGCAAACCACCACCGCCCAGGCGCTTTAATCGCGATCGCGTCGTGCCCTGCCTTTCGGTTTGGGCGCGTCGGCCTTCGGTTTGGAACGGCTTGGTTTGGCCGCCGTTGCCTTGGGCTTAACCGAACGACGCGTCTTTTGATTTTCCATACGACGCCGGTTTGGATCGTGTTTATTCGAAACCACCGACTTCCACGGTGCCGACGGCAGATCCACCCGCTTGGCAAGCTTATCGACCTCGGCCTTGGGCATTTCTTTCCAGGTGCCGGCGCGTACATCGGCATCAAGAAACACCGAGCCATACCGCACCCGCTTCAAGCGCGACACCTTCAAACCCTGGCTTTCCCATAACCGACGCACTTCGCGGTTTCGGCCTTCCATGATCACCACGTGATACCAGACATTGGCACCGCGGCCACCAAATTCCTGAATGTCCGTGAACCGCGCAGGGCCGTCTTCCAGCTCAACACCGGCATGCATGGTTTCCACCTGCTCCGGGGTCACTTCACCCAGCACACGCACGGCGTATTCACGATCGATCAAACCTGACGGATGCATCAAGCGGTTGGCCAGTTCGCCATCGTTGGTGAACAGCAACAAGCCGGAGGTATTCAAATCGAGACGGCCGACAACAATCCAGCGCTCGCCCGGCAGATGCGGCAAACGATCGAAGACCGTCGGACGACCTTCCGGATCGCGACGAGTACAAACCTCACCTTCGGGCTTGTTGTATATCAGAACGCGGCGAACGCGCTGCTCTTCAATCTTGACGACCTTGCCGTCGAGTTCGAGCTTATCCTCGCCACCGACTTTATCGCCCAGCTTGACCAACTCGCCGTTGACCTTAACCCGCCCTTCTTCAATGGCGCGTTCCATATCACGACGCGAGCCTTTACCGGCTTTGGCTAAGACTTTCTGTATTCGTTCACTGCTCATTGTCTTCCTCTCCGCCCTGCTGGTCGTTCTCCCGAGCGTCCAACAGCGCTTGTTGTTGCGCCAATTTTTCTTCAATGATGCGCAAATGGTCGGCTTCGCTTAAGGGGTAGGAGCCGTCGTTGGTGGTTTCGTTATCGTCCGTTTCCGGCGTGTCGCGGTCTGCTTCAGCCGACGACGTGGACTCATCCTCATCGTCATCATCGGTCAAATTGAGATCCGGATGTTCATGGCCGGCGCGTTGTGCTTCAAACGCCTGCTCAATGGCGTCGTTAACGGCATCCATTTCCGACAGTTCGTCATCGAGCGTTTCATCAATATAGTCGTTACCGGTCTTACCGCTGCGTTCGTCTTCCCGCAGCCGGTCCACCATCGAGCTGAAGCTGATTTCGGCCTGGCTGTCGACCGTCCCGGCACTGTCAGCGTCATCATTCAATGCCAGTTCGGGCGCCAGATCATCCAGATCACGGATTTCACCCAGGCTGGGCAGTTGATCAAGGCTGGTCAGGCCGAAATGATCGAGGAACTGACGTGTGGTGGCGTACATTGCCGGCCGCCCCGGCACATCACGATGGCCGACCACGCGCACCCATTCACGTTCCTGTAAAGTTTTAATGATGCTGGAACTGACCGAGACGCCACGGACGTCTTCGATTTCGCCGCGTGTAATCGGCTGGCGATAGGCAATCAATGCCAGTGTTTCCAACAATGCACGCGAATAACGCTGCGGTTTTTCTTCCCACAACCGGCTGACCCAGACACCCAGGTCAGACCGCGTCTGGAAGCGCCAGCCGCTGGCGACTTCAACCAATTCCAGGCCGCCGCCGCTGTATTTGGCGATCAGTTCGGCCACCAGGCTGCGAATGATACGGCGGTGCGGTCGTTCGTGATCGACAAAGAGCGCGCCCAGCTGGGCAACCGACAAAGCCGTGCCCGCCGCAAACAAACCGGCTTCGAGAATGTGTTTGACGTCTTCTGGAGCATGACCACCGTAGGGGTCACCGACTTCTTCAGCCGGCGGGTCTGCGTCTTCGGCGTCAGTTTCATGGCCCTCACTCAGATCCGGATCGTCGTGTGCGGCCGGGTCCGCTTCGGGGACGGCATCGTCGTCCGTTGCGTCTGCAGATACTTCGCCGGCATCAGCCTGTGCGTCAACGTCATCGGCGGGTGCTGGCTGATCGTCGGTCGGTGTTTCAGACGCCGCCGGCAATTGATCGTCGTCGACTTTTTTGTCGTCAGGGTTGTTTTGTTCCGTCATTCACCACGAGCCTTTACATGAATGGGCGCGAACGCCTCGTTCTGAATCAGATCGATTAAGGATTCCTTGCACAATTCCATCACCGCCAGGAAAGTCACCACCACGCCGAGGCGACCTTCGTGGGCGTCAAAGAGCGTAATAAAGGGCACAAAAGCGCCATCCGACAGCCGGTCCAACACTTCACCCATGCGCTGGCGAGTGGACAGAGTCTCTCGCTGAATTTCGTGATGTTCAAACATGTCGGCACGGGCCATGACGTCTTTCAACGCCAGCAGAATTTCGCGCATATCAACGTCCGGATGCAGCTTGGGTCGCTGGTAATCCGGCTGATGTTCGGCGGTGGTATAGATGTCGCGACCCACGCGCGGCAGTTCGTCCATATTTTCAGCAGCGCCTTTAAACTGCTCGTACTCCTGCAGCCGACGAATCAGCTCCGCACGCGGATCTTCTTCCTCGTCGTCCTCATCGGTGGACACCCGAGGCAGCAGCATCCGGCTCTTAATTTCCGCCAGCATCGACGCCATCACCAGATATTCGGCGGCCAATTCCAGTTGCAGCGCGTGCATCAATTCGACGTACTGCATGTACTGCTCGGTGATCTGGAATACGTTGATATTGAGAATATCGAGGTTCTGCTTTTTGATCAGATAGAGCAGTAAATCGAGCGGGCCTTCAAACGCATCGAGAAAGACTTCCAGCGCATCCGGCGGGATGTACAGATCCATCGGGATCTGCGTCATCGCCTCGCCTTCGATCACCGCAAACGGCATTTCCGTCTGCTCCTGACGAGCGCGCTCACGCAACCGTTCCAACGCGCGTTCCTTGGCGCTGACGGCATCAGTCAGCACCGGCGTTTCGCTCGGTTCAAACAATGGTTGGGCGGTGTTTTCGGTGACTGCTGCCTCAGCGTCATTGTGCTCCGGGCTGTCGCCGGAGGGCTGATCGATTGGCTGGTCGTCGGGCGTTTCGCTCACCGTAGTCTCCGTACTCTGTTACTGCGAAAACGGCGTGACATCGCCGGCGCCTTCACGCAACACTTCCGGCACATCATCCAGCAGACTGACGATCGACGACTCGTCCAACCCACAAAATCCACCGTCAATGACCAGGTCCAGGTCGTGTTGCAGACGATCACGAATGTCTGCCGGATCGCTCTGTGGTGCTTCTTCGCCCGGCAAAATGAGCGACGTGCTGATCATCGCTTCACCCAGCTCAGCCAACAGCGCTTGCGCAATCGGATTGGCCAGCACGCGCAAACCGATGGTGCGTCGTTTGGGGTGCATCAAACGCCGGGGGACTTCACGGGTTGCCGAGAGAATAAAGGTCAGTGGTCCGGGCGTATTATTCTTGATCAGCCGATAGGCGACATTGTCGACCTTGGCAAAATTGGAGAGTTCCGACAGGTCACGACACACCAGTGTGAAACGATGGTTGTCATCCACCTGACGAATGCGGCGGATGCGATCAATCGCCTGTTTATTCTCCAGACAGCAGCCCAAGGCGTACGCACTGTCGGTCGGATAGGCGATCACACCACCGTCGCGCAAAATCTCGACGGCTTGCTTAATCAAACGGGGTTGGGGTGTTTCTGGATGAATCGAAAAAAACTGGCTCATACTGTATTGGCTCCCGCCAAGGACCTGACTGAGTGCGGCCACTTTAGCATTGCGGCCACTGCTTGGAAAAGCACTGAAAATCGGTCGGACTAAGCCACCAGTGCATCCACCAGCCGCTTCCCTTGAGACGGCCACTGCGGATACCAGCCGAGTCGTGCCCAGGGCGTGTCGGGCTGATGAAAATCGCTGCCGCCGCCAATGAGCAAGTCGCGCTCACAACAACTGTTTACTAGACGTTCACGCATCTGCGATGGCATCGCCGGACAGCAGACTTCAATGGCTTCGCCGCCGGCATCCTGAAAATCGTCAATCAATTGATCGAGCTTGCGCCAGGTGAGTTTGTAGCGATGCGGGTGTGCCAATACGGCCTTACCGCCACAGTCGCGAATGTCCGCCACCGCTTGCTCCAGTGCTGGCCACCCCTGTTTAACATCGCCCACCTTGCCCGTTCCCAACCAACGCTTAAACGCTTGGGCGCTGTCTTTGGCCTGACCCGTGCTGACCAGAAACCGGGCGATATGTGGCCGACCGGGTAAGGCATCGCCCGCCTCAGCACGAATCGCACTCTCATCCATGTCCAGACCCGCTCGTCGCAACACAAACAGCAAGCGCTCAAACCGCTGTTCGCGCGCCTTAATATAGCGTTGCTCGACGCCCAGCCAGGCTTCGCTGTCGACATCCATGCCGATACCAACGATGTGAATATTGCGGCCCAGCCACAGTGACGACAGCTCGGCGCCCGGCCACAAGCGCAGGTCATCCGTTAGCTCGCCCTGGTCACGCAGTGCGCGATAGCCCGCAGCGGTATCGTGATCGGTCAGCACCAGATTCGATACACCGGCGTCTTTCGCCCGGTCGTACACCGCCTGTGGCGACAGAACACCGTCTGACGCGTGACTGTGACAATGCATTTCCCAAGGATGACGGATATTCGTATTCAAACGAGTGCCTGTTGCTGTCGCTTTAAAGAGTCCCGTATTATGCCTGCCTTGTTGTTCCGCATCACCCAGGGAGTTGATCGTTATGTGGTATGCCATTGTCAGCGAAGACGTCAGCGACAGTCTGCGCTTACGTCAAAGTGTTCGTCCGGCCCATCTGGCCCGACTGGAAGCCCTGCAGGCCGAGGGCCGTTTGCTGGTTGCTGGTCCAACACCTGCCATCGACAGCGACAACCCGGGCGAGGCCGGCTTTACTGGCTCGGTCGTCATTGCCGATTTTGAATCGCTCGACGCCGCCAAAGCCTGGGCCGATACCGATCCTTATGTTGACGCTGGGGTTTATGCTCAGGTCAGCGTTAAACCGTTCAAGCAGGTTTTCTAAGCCGAGCAATGGCATGCACCTGGGCTTGATCTATGCCTTGCGTGCCGTGTTGGATTGCTTACACTCTGAAACCTCTGCAAACCCTAATACTTGGGACTCTGACCTCGATCACTTCATCATCAACGTTCAGAGCACCCACCTGACTTAAATAACGACAGCTAACGGAAGCCGTAACATGACCCGATTCTCCACTGCCAAAGTTCTTCTTGGACTGATCACCACAGCTGCGATCAGCGCTGGAACCCTGGCCGAAACCCGCTGGCTTAGCGACGAACTGTGGGTAAACCTGCGCGCCTCTGCCAGTGATGGCGCTCAAGTGTTACAAACCATCGGTTCGGGCACCCGCATGGAAACGCTCAG
The DNA here is from genome assembly GCF_003054965.1 of Saccharospirillum sp. MSK14-1. Classification (GTDB taxonomy): domain Bacteria; phylum Pseudomonadota; class Gammaproteobacteria; order Pseudomonadales; family Natronospirillaceae; genus Saccharospirillum. The sequence continues at coordinate 721,853 of NZ_MIES01000033.1, read as the reverse complement.
CGATACCGCTGAAAACGGTTATCTGAACGTACGCACCGAGCAAGGCACTGAAGGCTGGATTCCGCGTCGCTATACCCAGACCAATCCGACAGCCGCTTTGCGCCTCGCCAATGTCGAAGCCGAGCGCGATCAGTTGCAACAACAACTGACCGAGCTGGAAGAACGTCATCGTCAACTGCTCGCCAACCGTGGCGACGTCAGTGGCGAACTGGAAATTCTGCGCGAAGAAAATGAGCGTCTGGCCACCGAGCTCAATGAAATTACCGCCATCAGCGGTGATGCCATTGCTCTGGATGATCGCAACAAAGAACTGACCGAAAACAACGCTCGCCTGAAAAACGATCTGGACCTGGCGCAATCGCAGCTGTCTGAGATTCGTGAAAGCAACGACAGCAGTATGCTGCTGGCCGGCGGCGCACTGATCTTCGTGGGACTGGTGCTCGGTGTTGTCCTGCCGCGCATCCGTGCTAAACGTCGCGACAGCTGGGCTTAATCGACGGAGATTAAGCCGCCACTCCGGTTACTGTCAGACTTAAGACAGTAACCGGCCCCTCTTCCGGTCATTCTCCGAAGACCGCTTAGTCAAGACCACTGCGTCCGCCACCGGAGGTCATGTGAAACTCGCCTTTACCAAGAAAGAGTATCTGCAACGGGTCAAGAAAGTGCGTCGTGAAATGCGCACGCGCAAAGTCGATATTCTCATCGTCACCGATCCTGGCAACATGAACTGGCTCACCGGCTATGACGGCTGGTCTTTCTATGTCCACCAAGGCGTGGTGGTCCACGTCGATCAGGAAGAACCCATCTGGTTTGGTCGCCGCATGGATGAAAGTGCCGCTCTGTTGCGTTGCTTTATGAAGCGCGACAACCTCACCAGTTACCCGGAAGAATACGTCCAGAATCTCGACAAACACCCGATGAGTTGGCTGGCCGAGCATTTGTTCATTGCCAACGACTGGCAAGGCGCCACCATCGCTACCGAGATGGACAACTACTATTACACCGCCGATGCGCACCGCAATTTGCGCCTGGCAATGCCCGAGGCGCGCTTTGTCGACAGCCACAACCTGGTCAACTGGTGCCGGGCCATCAAGTCGGCGAAAGAAATCGAATACATGCGCATCGCCGGGCGTATTACCGCCAAAATTCACCAGCGCATTCTGGATGTAGCCCGGGTCGGCATTCCCAAGAGTCATGTGGTTTCGCAAATCTACGAAACCGCCATTGCCGGCGTCGACGGTTACAGTGGCGACTACCCGTCCATTGTACCGCTGCTGCCATCGGGCGAAGAGGCATCAGCCTCGCACATCACCTGGGATGAAAAGCCTTTCCGCGCCAACGAAGGCACGTTTTTTGAGATCTCCGGCTGCTACAAACGCTACCACGCGCCGATGTCACGTACGCTCTATATGGGCCGTCCAAGCGCGCGTTTTTTGAACGCCGAAAAAGCCTTATTAGAAGCCATTGATGCCGGTCTGGAGCAAGCCAAGCCAGGCAATCGCACCTGCGATATTGCCAACGCCTTGGATGCAACCATGGCGCACTACGGCATTGATCGTCAGGGCGCGCGCTGCGGTTATCCCGTCGGCGTCAGTTACCCGCCCGACTGGGGCGAGCGCACCTCCAGTCTGCGCGCCACCGACACCACGGTGTTGCAGCCAGGCATGACTTTCCACTTTATGCCGGGTATTTGGCAAGACGACTGGGGCATCGAGATCACTGAAAGCATTCTGATCACCGAAACCGGTGTGGAAATGCTGGTCGATTTCCCGCGTCAGTTGTTCGTTAAATAACGGCTGACGCTGCCGTGGCGCCGCAGGCCTGTGTTAGACTCGGCGCCAAATCTCTGCCAAGAAATCACCATGGCCTGGTCCGACACTCCGATCGACAAAACCTTCACTCTGGGCAACCTGGCTGACTTACTGAGTCAGGGTTTACTGGGGTCGATGTCGCGCTTCAGTCACTTCCAGATCGTTGAATGGTGTGCGCGCTTTGTCGATGAATTCGATCGCGAGCCCGATACTCAACTACCCACCTCACCAGACACCGCACTCGACATTGCCGATGATGTGGTCGTGCAGTGGGAACTCCACATCGCCACTCAATACACTCTGGAAGATCTGAATCGTTTTTCGCTGAGCGATATTGTTTTGCCCAAAGCCTATTTTGAAAGCTGGCTTAACCAATTGCTGGACCTGCCCCAAGCGCACTGATGGACACGCCTCTACTGGAAACCGCGGCGGATGGCACACCGCGCTCAGCGCGATTTGATGACGTCTACTTCTCAGCCGCCGGCGGACTCGACGAAAGCCGCTACGTTTTTATCAACCACAATCGGTTGGCTGAACGCTTTGCCGCCCTCCCCGAATACGGGCAGTTCACCGTTGCGGAAACCGGCTTTGGCACCGGCCTGAATTGCTTAGCCGCCTGGCAGTTATTTCAACAGCTAGCTCCGGCGACGGCGCGATTGACTTTCATCAGTACCGAACGCTACCCACTGAGCGCCAAGCAAATTGACACCGCATTAGCGCAATGGCCGGAGCTTGCGCCTTTGCGTCATACTCTGGTTCGTCAATATCCAGCGCGTTTCGAAGGGTTTCACAGCGTAGAGCTGGCCGACAACGTCGATTTATTGCTGCTGTTCGGTGACGCTAACGTCACTCTGAGCGAGCTCAACGCCGGTGTCGATGCCTGGTTTCTCGACGGTTTTGCGCCCGCCAAAAATCCCGACCTCTGGCAACCGACCTTATTCGATGCCATGGCCCGTTTATCCAGACCGAACGCCAGCGCAGCCACTTTCACCGCCGCTCGTCGGGTCCGAGACGGTTTAAGCGGCGCAGGGTTTCAGGTCGAGCGCGTCAAAGGTTTTGGTCGCAAACGCGATATGGTTCGCGCTGAATATATCGGCCGGTGCGGGCCGCCTCGCCCGGGGCTATGGCCCGCGAACGAATGGGTCTGGCCGAAAACCGCCAACCAAGATCGACGTGCCATTGTCGTGGGCGCGGGCCTGGCCGGTGCACACAGCGCCTGGGAATTGGCACAACGTGGCTGGCAGGTCACGGTTTTAGAGCAAGCGACAACAGTCGCGGCGGGTGCGTCCGGCAACGCCCAAGGCGCGGTATACGCGCGTCTGTCCGCCCAGGATGCCGTCGCCAATCGCTTTTACAGTCAGGCATTGGAACTGTCGCAACAGCGCCTTGGCCAACTGCCCGACTCGATCCCTCACGCCAACTGTGGCTTGCTGCAGCTGAATCAGGGTCCTAAAGAAGCCAAACGCTTTCAGCAGTACCATCAGGCCAACCCCTACCCGGCCGATTTTGTCGATCTGATTGCGGCCGACAAAGCCTCCGAATACGCCGGTGTCCCGTTAGCGAGCGATGCGTTGTACTTTCCAAACGGCGGCTGGGTGAGTCCGGCGGCACTGGTGGCGCATCGGCTCGATCACCCCAATATCCGGGTGTTGACCCACCACACCGTCAGCACACTGACCCCCAATGACTCTGGCTGGCAAGTGGATTGCGACAACGGCGAACGCTTTAACGTCCCCCACGTTATTTTGGCCACCGCCTGGCAAAGCGCGGCATTCCCGCAAACTGCCGACCTGCCATTGCAACCAATCGCCGGTCAGGTCAGTCGCATTGCCACTACCGATACGCTGGCAACACTGCGCGCTGTCTTGTGCAGCGACCGTTACCTGGTTCCGGCTGACCGCGGTCTGCACAGCCTGGGCGCTACGTTCCACCTCAAACAAAGCCAAACAGACGTTCGCAGCGAAGACGACACCGATAACCTTCAATCGCTGCATCAACGCCTGCCGCAATTAATCCAGGGTAACGAAACCCCGGTTGAAGCGCGTGCCGGCGTTCGCTGTGCCTCACCGGACTACCTGCCGTTGGTCGGACCTGTCGTGAACACCCAGGCCTTCACCACCGATTATGGTGAGGCATTGCGTAAACGACGTACGGACCGATTGCCGGCGCCAGCGCATTATCCCGGGCTTTGGGTGAACATTGCCCATGGCTCAAAGGGACTAACCACCGTGCCGTTAACCGCCAAAACCCTGGCAAATGGGTTGAACGACGAGCCCATGCCCATACCCCAAAACGTACTCAATCAGCTGAATCCGAACCGCTTTATCATTCGCCAACTGATCCGTGGAAACGCATGAGCCGCTATCGCCCACCCAGACCCCGCTCCACAGCTGTCATCACACCTGAAGGCGAAGCCCGGCTGCGCGCTGAGCTGCATCAGCTGTGGAAAGTGGAAAGGCCGCAGGTCACCCGTGAAGTCTCGGAGGCCGCCAAACTTGGCGATCGTTCGGAAAACGCGGAATACATTTACGGCAAGAAACGGTTGCGTGAAATCGATCGGCGGGTGCGCTTTCTCAGCAAACGACTGGAAAGCCTGAAGGTAGTCACCGCTCGACCAGACAACCCGGAGCGCATCTTTTTTGGTGCCTGGATTCGTTTGATCGATGTTGATGATCAGCCACGGGTGATGCGCATTGTCGGCCCCGACGAATTTGATGCCGACCCACGCTACATCAGCATTGATTCGCCCTTGGCGCGCGCTTTACTGAACAAAACTGCCGATGACGACGTGATTGTGCAAACCCCCGCAGGTGAGGCGGAATACTGGGTCGAAGCACTCAGTTACGACGGCCCCATCGAAGATTGAGCGATCGCGTTGCGAAAGTGCTAGAATTCGCGCCCCGCTAACCACTGCCACTGATCCGGAAGCCCCATGAGCCGCCTGTTTGTCGACAATCTGACCGTCCTCGATTTCAGTTACCTGCACCCCAGCCGAGGTGTGGTCGGAGAAAGCTGGATCGTCGATGTCGAATTGGAAGGCGAGCTGAACGAAGAAGGCATGGTGTTCGACTTCGGTCATGTCAAAAAACTGCTCAAGCAAGCACTCGACAGCGGCATGGACCATACTCTGGTGGTGCCCTTGGCGTTACCCGGTCTGACTCTGGTCGAAGAGCAGGACGGCGAGCGGCTGAACCTGGAATACCGCGATACCAACGGCCAGTTGAAGTTTCGCTATCAGGCACCGCGCGAAGCGGTGTTTCAGCTCGACAGCGCCAGCGTCAACATTGACGCTGCTTTGCCCGCCTTAGAAGCTCACCTCAACACCCTGGTACCGGCGAACGTGCGTAAGGTGCATTTGCATCTGCACACCGAACAGATTGATGGCGCTTTTTACCACTACGCCCATGGCTTGAAAAAACATCAGGGGGATTGTCAGCGCTTGTGTCACGGTCACCGATCCCGCGTGGAAATCTGGCGCGACGGTCAACGCGATGCGGAAACGGAACGCGACTGGGCTCAACGTTTTGCGGATATTTATCTGGTCACGGCTGAGGACACACTCGACAGCCGTGAAGACCATCTCACCCACGTCGGATACGACGCCGAGCAAGGCCGTTTTGATGTCTGGCTGGAGCGCCAACAATGCTATGCCATGAATACGGATACCACGGTGGAATTGATCGCTTCGCATCTGGCCAATGAGCTCGGCCGGGAACACCCCGATTCACACTGGCGCGTCAAAGCGTTCGAGGGTGTGCGCAAGGGCGCCATCGCCGAGTATCGGCCATGACGCTCCGCAAGCGCGATGGTAAACTGCCGTTTTAAATTCCAGTCCGACATTTAAAGAAGGTTCCAACGCACGCATGACGCTCTCTCTGTACAACACCCTGTCCGGTCAAAAAGAAGTCTTCGAACCGCTCGATCCGAACCGGGTAACCTTCTATGCGTGCGGACCGACCGTCTATAACTACGTGCACGTTGGTAACGGCCGATCGGCGACCGTCTTCGATCTGCTGTATCGCCTGCTCAGCCGGCTGTATCCCAACGTCATTTTCGCGCGCAATCTGACCGACGTTGACGACAAAATTAACGCCGCCGCTCAGGCCGAAGGTGTCGATATTGGGCAGTACGCGCAACGCTTTATCGATGCCTACCAGGAAGACATGACAGCCCTGGGCAATTTATCGCCAACGATTCAGCCGCGTGCCACCGAAACCATCGATGAAATCATCGATATTATCGAACGTTTAATTGCCAGCAATAACGCCTACGTCAGCGATGGCCATGTGCTGTTCGCGGTCGACAGCGCCGATGACTACGGCCGACTGTCACACCGCAAACTGGATGACATGCAAGCCGGTGCCCGAGTCGAAGTGGCTGATTACAAACGTCACCCGCTCGACTTCGTATTATGGAAACCCTCCACGAATGACCTGCCCGGCTGGGACAGCCCCTGGGGCCGCGGTCGCCCTGGTTGGCACACCGAATGTACTGCCATGATTTTCAAACATCTGGGTGAAACCATCGACATTCACGGCGGTGGCAGTGACTTGGTGTTTCCGCACCATGAAAACGAACGCGCTCAGGGTCTGTGCTGCGTGGCCGATCATCCGGCCGACGGCAGCGGTTATGCGCGTTATTGGGTGCACAACGCCATGCTCGACGTTCAGGGTGAAAAGATGTCCAAGTCGCTGGGCAACTTCACCGTCTTACGTGATTTGCTGGTCGATCAGCCGGGCGAATTGGTGCGGCTGGCGTTGCTGTCGGCACATTATCGCTCCAACCTGAATTGGTCCGAACAACTGCTTCACCAAACGCGCCAAACGCTCGACCGCCTGTATACGGTATTGCGCGACAGCGAAGGCCTTGACGCCATCGCACCGGAAGATCCGCTCAAGCTGGATGCATTCCAGGCGTTGCTGGACGATTTGAACACACCGCGCGCGTTGGCGGCTTTGCATGAAGCCAGCAATCGCTTTTTCAAAACCAGCGACCGCGAAGAACGGGCCCGTTTGAAAGGTGAGATTCTCGCTGTCGCTGAAACACTGGGTATTTTGCAGCAGCAGCCGGAACAGTGGTTCCAAGGTGGCGACGCGGGCGATGATGGCCTGAGCAACGACGCCATTGATGCCTTGGTCGCCGAACGTCAAAGCGCGAAAAAGAACCGCGACTTTGCCCGCGCCGACGCCATTCGCGATGAACTCGCCGCCGCCGGCATCGTGATTCAGGATACGCGTGAAGGCGCACGCTGGTCGCGCGAAGGCTGAGCATGTTGAAGTGGCCGCTGATCGCCCTGGTTTATTTGTATCGCTGGCTGATCAGTCCACTGCTCGGCCCACGCTGCCGCTTCTACCCAACCTGCTCAGAATACGCACTGGTCGCCCTGCGTCATCACGGCGCCATTAAAGGCAGTTGGTTAGCGGCCAAACGCATTGCACGTTGCCATCCGGGCCATCCGGGCGGCATTGATCCGGTACCGGGCGTACCTCTGCACGATCGTAACAAGGATTCAAACCATGATGATTGATAAACAACTGCTGAATATTCTGGTGTGTCCGGTTACCAAAGCACCTTTGCAGGTCGACCGGGAAAAAAGTGAGCTGATTTCCACGGCGGCTAAACTGGCCTACCCCATCCGCGATGGCATTCCGGTAATGCTCGAAGACGAAGCGCGCGCTTTGGGCCAGGAAGAATACGAATACTGGTTGTCTAAAAAAAGCAGCCACCGCTGAGGGTGGCTGACTCTTTAGTTCACGGCAGTGCGGCTTGACCGCGATCAGGAATCTTCGCCTACATCCGGCCCAGCCGTGGTCTTACCAGAATCGGGCGTTTCCACTCTTGCCGCCGCAGCCCGACCACCCTCGTCTTCCGGCGACGCGAAATGCAGCGTCTGCGTTGGGAAAGCGATCTCTGCTTCGTGCTCATCAATGATGTCGATAATGCGCAACATCACGTTCTGCTTCACCGCGTGATAGGTCACCCAGTCGGTGGTCTTCGTGAAGGTGTAAACAAAGAAATCGATGGATGAAGCCGCAAATTTATTCACGTTCACAATCAGCGTTGACTGGGTATCGATGTCCTCATGCGATTCCAACATCTCGCGAACGGCTTTCACAATATCGCCGACCTTGTTGGCATCCGAATAACGCACGCCAATGGTTTCAAAGATACGCCGATTCAGCATCCGTGACGGGTTCTCCACGGAGATGCTGACGAAGGTGGCATTGGGGACATACAGCGGACGCTTATCAAAGGTGCGAATACGCGTCAGACGCCAGCCGATGTGTTCCACCGTGCCTTCAATTTCCTGGTCGGGTGAGCGAATCCAGTCACCCACTCGAAACGGCTGGTCCAGATACACCATCAACCCGCCGAAGAAATTTGCCAGCAGATCTTTGGCGGCAAAACCGACCGCAATACCGCCGATACCCCCAAAAGCCAGCACACCGGAAACGCTGAAACCCAGTGCCTGTAAAACCACCAGCGCGGTAGTAATCAACACCGACAACCGCAGCAGCTTACCCAGCGCTGAGGCGGTGGTGGCGTCGAGCGGCTTGCGCACCAGATTGGGGTCTTGAGCGGTGGCTTCGCCACGCTGAATAAAGGACGTCATAAACCAGGCGAAAATGACGATAAAGGACACTTCGCGCACCGGGTCGACGATGTCGAAGATCGGCTCATCGGATATACGGCGGACAATCGACGTGGCCAACAACAGACCATTGACCCAGATGAACAGTCGAACCGGTTTCCGTGCCGAATGAACCAGCAGGTCGTCCCAAAAAGTGCGGGTTTTAGCAGCCCCCTTCTCAAGGCGATCGAAGACTTTTTTGGCAATATAACTGGCGATCAAGGTAGCCAGAACAATGGCAAAAACCTGGACAATCCAAGCGTTATCCCGCCCCAGATTAAGCAGATCGACAACCGTATTGACACTCTCTTTCAGGGTTTCTTCCACGCCAGACTCCTTCATGCTCGAATTTATAACGCGCTGAATCGATGAACCGCCCATGATAACCATAGACACGGGGGCGCTGCAGGAAAAAATCTGAGGTTACTGAGTGGGGTCGCTTTGTCGAGCGGCGACTGAATAGCGTTTTAACCAGCCAGCGAACAATCGAATCCAGGCGTAGGCCGCGACCGAACCGATCAGAATGATGGCCTGCTGGGAAAAACCGCTGCCAATCAGGCAGGCGATTAAGCCGTACTGAACCAAGTATCCACTGAGCAACACACTCCAGCGGCATATCACGGAGGAACGGGCGGCTTCCAAAAAGCACACCAGCGGTACGAATAGCAATGCCGCAAACCACTGAGCGTGGAGCAGAAGAGATTGAAAAAGAGAAGCGTCTGTCATGGCGGCGCATTCTAACGATACAGCGGCAAAGGCCTAGCCCACGGTCGAACTATTTGCGATAACCAGCGCACATTTTCGTCGTCCTGACACCCAATAGCACCAAGTGAGCGATTCGGCGATGTCGATGTTATGCTCAAGCGATACGTCCACCACCGTCACACGGCACAACAATGAGATGGCATTTCGGCCACAAACTGGCTCTGATCATGACCCTGTTGGTTCTGCTCGCCTCCAGCATCCTCGGTTACACCCTGGTCTACCGTCAGTTTTCAATGATGGAAACGCAGTTTAATGACACCGGCGATGCCCTGGCTGCTCAGCTGGGCGCGGCCTCCGTCGAAATGGTCTTCACAGAAGACGCGCTGAGCTTGAACAGCCTGGTGCATTCGCTGAACGAACAGGCCGTGGTGGCATCGGTGGCGGTGTTTAATCGACAGGGCAATATGCTGGCAGATGCCGGGCGCTATCGGCCTTTCTTAAATGGCGGCGACGGCGTTGCCGACAGCGGCAGCCGCCTCGGTGAAAATGACATCACCTGGTTTTATTCGCCCATCGTTTTCCGCGATGTTAATGGCGGTAGCGCTTGGGTCGGGCTCGATAAATCGGCCTTGGTTGCCAGCCAGGCAGCGGTCGTGCGCTCGGGTATTCTCGTGGTGTTATTACTGGTACTGAGTATTACCTTGGTGGCGGTTCGTCTGGGACGTTCGCTGGGCAAACCGGTGAACGATCTAATTGCAGGGACGCACGCCATTGAATCGGGTCAGTACGGTTTCCGAATTCGCCAACAACACAGTGGTGAATTCAAAGCGTTGACCGAATCGTTTAATACCATGGCACAGGGTCTGCAACAGAAAGACCGCGTCGAACGACTGTTTTCGCGCTTTGTCAGCAACCCGGTTGCCGCACGCTACATGGCCCAGGATGATGTAGAACCGAATCAGGAAGGTCGCCGGGTTGAAGCTTCCGTCATCTTTGTCGATTTGGTGGGCTATACCGCCTTCAGCGAAGGGCGCAATCCGGAAGAAGTCGCCGAGATTCTTAATTTGTATTTCACCGAATTCGCGAATATCTGCCATCGCTATCAAGGTAACGTCGACAAATACATTGGCGACTGCGCGATGTTACTGTTCGGCTGTCCGCAACCCGACCCTGAACATCGCTACCACGCCATGCAATGCGCCATCGCCATTCGCGAGCGCATTATTGAGATGAATCGAGACCGTGAAGCGCGCAACCTGCCTTGCCTGAACATTCGCATTGGTCTCAGTGGTGGCGTCTTGCTGGCCGGTTTGCTGGGTTCCCATGAACGCCTGCAATACACCGTCATTGGAGAACCGGCCAACCTCGCCTCGCGCCTGTGCGACCGGGCCGAGCACGGACAAATCATGACGGATAAAACCTTTTATGACGCCATCCAGCACAGCCACCCACTGGGTACCGAAAACACCGTCAGCATTCAGGTGAAAGGCTTCCAGGCTAAGGTGGATGCGTTAACCATCACAGACTGGCTCACCAAGCCGGTCGCCCACTGAGTGTTCACCGATGCGCCTGATATGTTCACTGTTGTTGCCCTCTTTGTTGATGATCGGTGGCTGCAGCACCTTATTAAGCCAGGGCGGCGACCTAACCACTCAGGTCGACGGCTGGGTTGCGGAGCATCGCTACAACCGGGCGCTCGACGCCTTACGCGCGGTGCCGCCTGACCATCCGGGTTTCAATTCGCTGGCGCCGCGCATTGCAGAAATCGAATCACAGCGCGGCGACTACATCGAACAACAACTGGAGCGTGCCGCCGAATTCGAGGCTGACGGTGATTGGCCCGGTGCGATTGAGGTAATGGACGAGGCGCTCGATCACCTCCCCGACGCACCCGAACTGATTAGCCAACGCCAAGCATATGAACAACGTCGCCTGCACAGCATTCAATTAAGCCAGCGGGCCATCGCCATGGAGTACGGCCGCTATTTGCTTGCGACCCGCCCCAGTGAAGAACAGTTGCTGCAGGCCAGCCCTGATGGCTTTTTTGCCCAGCAACGCTATCGCGCTTATCAACAGGAGCTGAATCAGGTGTCACGCGGCCTTTATGCTGTAGGCCGACAATCGCTGTACGAAAATGACAGTGAAACCGCCATCGAAGCACTGACATTGTCGAATCAACTGGCGCCGAACGACCTCAGTGAAGACCTGTTGTTCAATATTCGTCAGGCCCAGCGCGACGAACGCCAGCAACAACGCCAACAGCAAGCCGCGGCCGCTAAGCAACAACTGCCACAGCTGCAGGCCCAGTTCGAACAGTCGCTGCGTTTTAATGACCTGATCGGCGCCAGGCGTCTGCTGGGTGAAATCCAGGAAATCGACGCCGACGTCAGTTCGACTTTGCAACCTCAACTGCAACGGCGCATTGATGCGCAAGCGGCGGCCTTGCTTGAGCGGGGCCGGCTGCTCTATGGCCAGGGGTTGCTGCAAGAGGCTCTCGCTGTGTGGCGTGAAGCTTTGCAGTTAAAACCGGATGACCCGGAGATACTGGCCGCCATCGAGCGCACCGAAACATTTCTGGAAAACCTGAAGAACTGGGGGGAGTAAAAAGCGCGGCGATTCCGTTATACTGCCGCGCCGGTTAATTCGAACAGGCACGCTCTCCACTATGCTCGACGCCAACGCTCTTGCGCAGCTGCAATCGCTGAAATCCGATATCCAGTCCACCCAGCCGCGCCTGACTGGCCGCATCAAAGGCACAGGCCGCAGTTTCGGTTTTGTGGTCGGTGACGACGGTCTGGAATATTTCCTGCCGCCGGAAGAAATGGCTCGCGTTTTCCCCGGTGACCAAGTGACCTTTGTGGTCGAAGAACAAAGCGATGGCAAACTGCGCGCCAGCCTGGAAGCACTGGAAAGCAGCGAACTGAATACCTTTGTTGGCCGTTATGTGGAACGCGGCAAAGCCCAGGGCGTTGAACCGGAAGCGGCGGGTCATGGCAAATGGCTGTTTGTGCCGCCCAAGAAAACCGCCGACGCTCAGTCCGGCCAGTGGGTTAAAGCCAGCGTCACCCGCCATCCCTGGGAAACCGGTAAAGCTCAGGCAGAAATCGAAGCCATTCTCGGCGCCGAAGACGAAGCCGGTACCTGGCATCGCCTGGCCATCGAGAAATACGGCCTAACGACCGATTTCAGCGCTGAAGAACTGGCCGCCGCCGACGCCCTTGACGAACAGCTGATCGAACAACTGGACGACCGCGAAGATCTGACCGACCTGCCCTTTGTCACCATCGATGCCGCCAGCACACGCGACATGGATGATGCGCTCTTTGCCGAAGAAACCGACGATGGCTGGCTGTTGCGCGTCGCCATTGCCGACCCTTCCGCTTGGTTCAGCTCAAATTCCCCGCTCGGTATAGCGGCGCTGGAGCGACTGACCACCACCTACTTGCCCGGCATGCCACTGGACATGTTGCCCAAGCGACTGGCTGAAGATCTGTGCTCCCTGGTTCCGGACACCACTCGACTGGCGCTGGTGTTTCATCTGCACGTCGAGCGCGATGGCAACCTGGCGAAGCTCGCCATCACCCCCGCGCGCATCCGTTCCACCGCGAAGCTCAGCTATACCGATGTCAGTCGCTGGCTGGATGGTGAAGAGCCGATTCCCGCGCAACATTGGCACCTGGAAACCCTCCGAGCCTGCTGTCAGGCACTGCGCGGCTGGCGCGAAAACAATGCGCTGGTAATGGCGGACCGCCCGGATTATCGCATTCGCGTCGATGATGAATTGAACGTCACCGACGTCGTCCGCGAAGAACGCACTACTGCGCACAGCTTGGTAGAAGAAAGTATGCTGGCCACCAATCGCATCACCGCCGCCTGGCTGGTTGAAGATGAGGCGTTGTTTATGACGCACCCCGGCTTTCGCAGTGAGCGTGAAGAAGAGCTGAAAGGCCTGCTGCGCGATTACGCACCAACCGTGGCCGATTGTGACGGCAATACCTTGGATGGTTATCGCACCATCATGCGTGCTGCACGCGACTGCACTGACTTCCCACTCCAGAAAGTTTTGCAAAAGCGCCTCGAACGCGGCCTTTGGACTGGCCAGGCAGCCGCGCATTTTGGACTGGGTTTCGAGCAATACACCACCGTCACCAGTCCGATTCGAAAATTCAGCGACCTGCACCTGCATCGTGTGATCAAGGCCAAACTCAATAATCAGCCGTTAAAAGCCAGCCCTGCGTTGGTTGACGTACTGAATGAGAAACTGAGTGGCAGTCGCAAAGCCGCCAATGAGGTAGAAAACCACCTGCGTCTGCAGTGGTTAGCGGGTCAAAAAGACCAGGACTGGGCTGCAACGGTGGTCCATATCAACGCTGGTGGCTTGATTGTGCAGCTGGACGACAATGGCGCCAGTGGCTTTGTTGACTTACGCAGCGGCGACGAAAAGTTCAGTTACGATGCCCTGCGTATGCAGATGAAAAGCGAAACGACGAGCTATAGCCTGGAGCAAAAACTCACCGTTCGCATTAAAGAAAACACCGGTTCAAAACTGGAATTCACTCTGGCCCCGTAGCACTCAGCGGGCCATAAAAAAGGGGCTGATTCAGCCCCCGTACCCTTGCGGATTTTGTCGCTGCCAGCGCCAGGTATCCGCCATCATTTCGTCCAAACCTTTCTCGGCAACCCAGCCTAACTCACGTTCAGCAAATGCCGGATCGGCGTAACAACAGGCGATATCACCTGGGCGACGTGGCGAAATTTTGAATGGGACCGATTTGCCGGACGCGGCCTCAAACGCTTTCACCATATCCAAGACACTGCAACCCTGGCCAGTGCCCAAGTTGTAGGCCACGCATCCGCTTTGAGTATTGAGCTTATCCAGCGCCCGCAGATGTCCACGCGCCAAATCGACCACATGGATATAGTCGCGCACGCCAGTACCATCGGGTGTGTCGTAATCATCGCCGAACACCGCTAACTGCTCACGCCGACCAACCGCAACCTGGGCAATGTAGGGTAAGAGGTTATTGGGAATGCCATTGGGATCTTCCCCAATGGTGCCGGATTCATGCGCGCCCACCGGATTAAAGTATCGCAGCACAGCGATGCGCCAACGCTCGTCCGACCGCGCCAGATCCTGAAGCATGTGCTCGATCATCAGCTTGGACTGGCCGTAAGGGTTGGTGGCGCTGAGCGGAAAATCTTCACGAATGGGAACCGACGCCGGGTCACCATAGACGGTGGCTGACGAGCTGAACACCAAACGGGTAACCTCATGGCGGCGCATGACCTGCAACAAGGTAATGGTGCCAGCAACGTTGTTTTCGTAGTAATCGATGGGAATCTCAGTGCTTTCACCGACCGCTTTCAAACCGGCAAAATGCACCACGGCGCTGATCGACTGCTCACTGAATACGCGCTCGAGCAAAGCCGCATCGCGAATATCGCCTTCAACAAACGGGACCTGACGCCCGACAATCGCTTCGACCCGGCGCAATGCTTCCCGCGAGCTGTTCGACAGGTTATCGAGCACCAGCACGTCTTGGCCGGCTTCGATCAGTTCAATACAGGTATGGCTGCCGATATAGCCCGCCCCACCGGTTACCAGAATCGTCATGAACTTACCCTCGTCCGCTCAGTCTTCAACAGCCGTCACTTTATATTTGAAAACGTTTTCAAGCAAGGCATCCTAAGCGGATCACTGCCGGATCAATGCCAACAGTTCCTGTGTCTTTTCGTCCATCAGCTCTTTATCGCTGCGGGTTTCCACATTGAGGCGAATCACCGGTTCGGTGTTGGATTTGCGCAGGTTAAAGCGCCAGTCGTCGAACTCCAGTGACAAACCGTCAATGCGATCCTCAGCGATGGCCTGAGCCTTATAGGCTTCATAGACGCGAGTCATGGCTTCGTCGGCATCGGCTACCTGGCTGTTAATTTCACCCGGCGACGGGAAGTTGGCCATCTGCTGACCCACCAGCGACTTCAGTGACGTCTGTTTTTTACTCAGCAGATCAATCACCAGCAGCCAGGGCAACATGCCAGAATCGCAGTAAGAGAAATCCCGGAAATAATGGTGTGCGCTCATTTCACCGCCGTAGATGGCGTCTTCCTTGCGCATTTTCTCTTTAATGAACGCATGGCCGGACTTACACATCACCGCGGTGCCACCTTTGCCTTCGACAATCTCGACGGTATTCCAGGTTAGACGTGGGTCGTAAACAATCTTCGAACCGGGCTGTTTCACCAAAAAGGCTTCGGCCAGCAGACCGACAATATAATAGCCTTCGATAAAGTTGCCGTCTTCGTCCCACAAAAAGCAGCGGTCAAAGTCACCGTCCCAGGCAATGCCCATATCCGCTTTATTCTCGCGAACGGCTTTGGAGGTCACCGGCTGCTGTTCGTGCAACAAAGGGTTGGGAATACCGTTGGGAAAGGACCCGTCCGGCTCGTTGTGCACCTTGATAAATTCCAGGGGGGCTCCCGCGGCCAGCAGCGCCTTTTCCAGGCGATCAAGCGATGGGCCTGCGGCGCCGTTGCCCGCGTTGGTTACCAACGTCATGGGTTTGAGATTGGGAATGTCGACAAAACTGATCAGATGATCGACATAGGCTTGGCTGTTATCGATTTCTGTCATCGTGCCGGGCTTAGCCGCGGCCGGACCAAAATCTTCGGCTTCAGCCATCTTCTTAATGTCATCCAGTCCGGTATCACGCGAGATAGGTTTGGACTGCTCGCGCACCATCTTCATGCCGTTGTAATTGATCGGGTTGTGGCTGGCAGTCACCATGCAGCCACCATCGGCGTTCAGATAATCGGTGGCGAAATAGACCTCTTCGGTACCGCACAGGCCGATGTCAATAACATCCGCGCCGAAATCCATGACCCCCTGAGCAAATGCTGCCTTCAACTCCGGCGAGGTTTCACGCACATCACCGCCAACGACGACGGTTTTAGGCTGTAAGAAGGCCGCAAAGGCACGGCCAATGCGATAGGCAATATCCCTGTTCAGCTCGGTACCCAACTGTCCGCGGATGTCGTAGGCGCCAAAGCAGGTCAACTCGGTCATTCGTCACTCCATTTAGGAAACTGGCAGCATTATCAGACGCCAACTGTACCCTGTTTCAAAGTCACAACGCCACCGGTTGGCCTGGCTGTAGTGCTCTCGTATACTGCGCTGCACAATGCAGACACCAGAATGATAGGGAGTATCTTTGCCAATGGCATCCACCGACAATCCTCAACCAGCCAAGCAACCATCGGTTTCCTATCCAGATGACGACACCATTGACCTGGGGGCTTTGCTGAGAGGACTCTTTGCACAGTGGGTGTTGATCGGCAGTATTATGCTAGCGGTGGTTGCACTCGCAGGCATCACCGTTGTCTCACTGCCCAATAAATATCGAGTCGAAGCGACCTTTACCCAGCCAACTCTACAGGCCGTACAGCCGTTGATGGAGCAGTCCATCAAATCCATCGAACTGGATGATATTAGCCGTGAGTTTGTGGACAACCTGAATTCTTATTCACTGATGGTAGCCGCCTATAACTCGGTCATTGACCGTGACGAACAGCTCAATGACGCAGCCCAAGTCAGCACGGTCCAGAGTCTGCAGCACAGCTTGACGATCACCCCGACGAACCCTGAATCTCTGGAAGATGACACCATTCCTCTGGAGTCGGTCACCGTTAGTTTTTTATCCGCTGATCCCCAGACAGCCCAAGCTGTCCTCAATGAGCTGATTGCCTTGGCGGCGCAGCGAACTGCAGAACACTTTAAAGCAGACATTGAAGCCACCCGCGACATTCGCCTTGCACGATTACAAGCGCATATCACTCAAGTGGAACTGGCAGCGGAAACCTCACTGCAGCAGCGCGTGAATGAACTGGAGCAAGCCTTAAGTCTTGCCGATACACTGAATATCGTTGAACCAACCGACTGGGCCGCATTGGTCCACGGTGCGGGCAATGTCCAGCTGATGACTCAGCGTAATAATTACGGGGACAGCGACCTATTTTTGCAAGGTACACGCATTCTTCGCGCGCAACTGGAAGCGCTGCGGAAAGACGGCGCTGCGCTTCAGTTTGCAGCCAGTTTTAATGAAACCGAGGTCATCGATCTTTCCAGCCTGAATAAGATCACCACTATGCCAGAAGGCAATATTTTCGTAACCACCCCGCCAGTGACCAAGCGCAGCGTCAATCGCTCAGAGCTGGTCGGCGAAATGGCCAGCTTGCAAAACATTCAAATTTCACTCGATGACGTTTCATTGATTGACACAGACACTCTGGCTCGCGTTCCGGCCAATCCGTCCTCACCCAAACGCAAACTCATTGTTGTCGCTGCTTTTATACTCGGCGGATTTTTAGGCGTATTCGTTGCTCTGATTCGCATGGCACTTCGCGAAAACGAATAATACTGGTGCCGCAGTCGGCTTGGGTCGTCTGCGGCTGACCGCTATACTGCGCTTTTTCTTAAACAGGATTCTATCTTGCTCACCTGGTATCTGTGCCGTGAAATTCTCAAGCCCTTTATTCTGATTACGGCAATCCTGTCGGCCCTGCTCGTGGCCGGAGAAATGAGTGAGATCCTGGGACGGGTTGTATCCGGGCAATATTCCGACTGGGCCATCCTGGCCATCATCGGATACCAGCTGCCGATCCTGATTCCTGAGTTACTACCCGCTGCATTTTTCCTCGCGGCCTTGACCAGTTTGAACCGGATGAGTGAAGAGTCCGAGCGCATTATTCTGCATGCCATTGGTCAATCTGACAGCGACATCCTGAAACAGGTATTGCTCTATACCGCTTTACCGGCCATGGTCGTCATGCTGGCTTTTACGCACTGGCTAACGCCAGTGTCACAAGGTAACCTGACGCGGTATTTAATTGAGCAACAAAATCGTCCACTGACCGACATTGTCACCCCAGGGGATTTTTATTCGCTCAATCAGCGCAACACCACCTTATACGCACAGCGGTCCAATCCATCCGAAGGCACCTTGTTGTCGGTCTTTATGGTCCGTGCCGAGGATGACCGAATCGCCGTTAACACCGCCCCGTCCGCACGCATTGAAACGCAACAACAGCGACAATACCTAACCTTGTTTAATGGTGCCCAACGCATTTTTTCGCTGACGCCCGATGAGACCGAAAAAATCGATTACCGGCAATTCGCGCTCTATATTCCCAGCGCTGAAAGTGGTGGTTCCAGTTCATCCAGAGATGCCAGCAGCACCGCGGCTTTGTGGCAAAGTAATCGGCAGTCAAATCGCAGTGACGCCATTGAACGCAGCATGCTGGCAGGCCTGATACCCGTTCTTGCCATCTGGGCAGTTGCACTCACCCGGGTAAAACCACGCAAAGGCAAAGTCGGTGCCGTTGCCATGGGCATTGTGCTCTACATTATCTTCACCTTTGGCCAACAGACGTTGCAAACGGCCGTGGAAAAAGGTCAGCTGCCGCTGATTGCCAGTCCCTGGTGGTACCTCGGGTTTCTGGCATTAGTGGGAGTTGCTTTGGTTCGGAGGCATCGCTGATGATTGCGATCCTTAACGCCTATATCATTCGTCGTACAGCGGTGTTCATCGCCATTGTTGTACTCGCCATTGGCGGCTTGCTGCTGGTGATGGGCGTTGCCGATGAACTCAGCCGGCGCGCCAGTGAAACCTATGGCCCACTGGAAGCCACCCTGTATCAACTGCTGTGCATGCCGCTGGAAATTTATCAGTACATCGGCCCCATGGTGCTGCTTGGCACCCTGATTTCCGTTGCGGGCATGGCTAAAAATAACGAACTGGTCATCATCCAGCTTGCGTCCAGCAGTGCCCATGGGCTGGTGCTGCGATTGCTACTACCGGGCCTGTTGTTATTACCGGTAATTTATCTCATTGGAGAGTGGGTCGCCCCGCAGATGCGTCAACAGGCCGAGGTATCCCGGGCGATGGATCTGAACCGCTCTTTGCCCACGTTGCGTGGCGAATGGTTCCAGGATAACCAGTGGATCATCAACGTCGATTTTGTATCACCCGAGCGAAATATCCGTGGCTTAACGGTCTTTGAGTTAACACCGGATAACGACCTCGCCAGCATGCTGTATGCACCGGAAGCCACCCCCATTAATCGCGGCTGGCAGTTAAAGAATGGTCGCAGTATTGAGTTTAATAACGATCAAGTCACTCACGGTGAGTTCGAGACTCTGAATTGGCAGCCCGACAATTTCAATGCCGACTTATTGTCGTTGCTGGCACAGCGCACGCGCGAACTGACACTGCCTCAGGTTTGGCAACAGGTGAAATTCTCACAACAGCAACGTCGGTCCGATCCAGAGCTGGTGTTAACCTTCTGGAACCGGCTTTGGTTCCCGATTACTTATTTGGGTATGTTGTTTTTAGCCTTGGTGTTTTCGTTCGGTTCATTTCGTCAGAAAACACTGGGAGACGCTGCATTTAAAGGGGTAGCTGCCGCTATCGCCGTCCAGTTGGCGACCGAAACCAGTGCGAGTTTATTGATGGTCGCCGGAATGTCTGCGCCTTACGCGGCGCTCCTCCCACCACTCGCGTTTCTGATGATCGCCGTCGCTTTAGTCAGTCGACGGCTGTAGATAGGATCAGTGTTCGAAGGTGGAATGCAGACGGTAGTACGCGCCACCTTTGGCCAGCAATTCCTGATGAGTACCACTCTCAACCACCTGCCCCTGTTCAAGCACATGAATCAAATCGGCATTCATAACGGTTGATAAGCGATGCGCAATCACCAAGGTGGTTTTGCGTTTTGCCAGATCTTCGAGCGTTTGCTGGATCAGTTTTTCGGTACGGGTATCGAGCGCTGAGGTCGCTTCATCCAGCAACAAAATGGGTGCATCACGTAACAGCGCACGAGCAATTGCTACCCGCTGCCGTTGACCACCGGAAAGGTTAGACCCCCGCGGGCCAGCCAGTGTATCCAAGCCTGCTTCCAGATGTTGCGTATATTCTTCTACCAATGCTTCGCGCGCGGCTTGTGTGAGTCGGTCATCATCCGCCTGTAAATTGCCCAACAAAATATTCTGTCGAATGGTTTCGTCGAATAAGGCAGAATCCTGACTGACGACCGAATATAAAGCACGTAGCTCCGTCAAATCTAACTGATTGATCGCCTGATCACCCAGACAAATACGACCCTCTTGAGGATCGACCAAGCGCGTCAATAAATTAAAGATGGTTGATTTACCCGCGCCTGAAGCACCAACCAACGCCGTCATTTTACCGGCCGGTGCCGTCAGACTGAGACCACGCAATACCGGTTGCTCTCCGTAAGCAAAACGCACGTCATCCAATACAACATCGCAGTTCGCGACATCAACCGGCGCAGCCATTGAACGGGCGGGATTGCTAATACGCGGACGCAGATCGAGCACAGAAAAAATCCGCTCCAAACTGGCGCTGGCTGACTGAAAAGCACCACTGATGTTGGATAAGCGACGCAAGGGGTCGAAGATCAACGCCATCGCCGTAAAGAAACTCATAAACTCACCGATGGTTTTTTCGCCATCAATGATTTGATAACCGCCGTAAATGACCACAAAGACAAAGCCAAAACCAGCAACCAAGTCGATCATCGCAGGCATTGCTGCCTTACCGATTTCAGATCGACGCTGGTATTTGTAAAACCGATCCGTTTCTTTAGCGAACCGGTCATCTTCATGCGGTTCAAGATTATTTTGTTTAATGGCATTGATGCCGTGAAAAATTTCATCCAGACGCATGGACATCACAGACGAAATTTCCCGGGAATTACGCGTCGTTTTTAAAATCAATCGACGCAGCCCCGCAATCGGAACCGACAACAACGGCAAACCAACCAGCGCAAACAGTGTCCAGCGCCAATCAGCCATCATGGCGACCGTCAGTAAAGCAACCAAAGAGATGGAATCACGCCCAAGATTGATCAGCGCGGTGCTGGCAAAGTTTTTTAATGCTTGGGTATCACCACGGACACGCTCAATCAAAGCACCCGGCGAATGCTGACCAAAAAAAGCCGAATCCAAACGAATCAGATGCGACAGCATGTCTTTTTGCATGTCGGTAATGACGCGCAAACCGACCGTCAACGTAATGGTCCGCTGGCCAAACCCACCCAAAGCCCGGGCGGTAAATACAATAAAAATGGCTAAGGCAATCCAGATAACATCATCCGCATTACCCTGAACAAAGATGTTATCGAACATGGGCTGCACCAGATAACTGAGCAACCCCAGCGCACTGCCCTCAATCACCACCAGCACTGCGGCGACCAAGAGCCAGGGCCAGTGGCCTTTTAAATAATGACGCCATAGGCGATGAATCAAGGTTCGCCTGGGGGTGTCCTGGTGGATATCGAGTTTGTATTCACTCACGTCGTAATACCTTGTCTACCAGCCACGCGCTGAATCTGCGAGGCTTAAATGATTGCTCAAGCTGATCCGGATCGTAGACCTGGGCCACCCAATCCAGAAAAGACATTGCTGAATCCGTGTCGAGTTGATAGCGCTCATAGGCGCAGAAAAACTCATGCAACAAACCGGTTTTGGCGCCTTTGAAATGCAGATTACGCCACGTTAACTGGGCCTTGGCATCGGCTACATCACCCTGCCCCGTCAGCAGCAAATACAGACCTGCTGCAAAGCCCGAGCGATCCGCACCCGACTTGCAATGAAACAGCACCGGGGTGTCCAACTGCTGAACCAGATCAGCAAACGCCAGGATGCGCTTTTTGGAGGGCGCGCCACGCGATGACATACGAACATGAATCAGCTCAACACCGTAACGATCACAGGCTTGTTCTTCCAGCAGGATCGCGCCGCCACTGCCTGAACCGCGCAGATTCACGATGGTGTGTATCCCTTTTTTGGCCAGACGGCGAATACCGATGGGTCCAGGCTGATTAGCGCGCCAGGCGTCTTTCGCAAAGCGCTGAGGGCGATTCCACAGCGGACGCAATAATCCATGGTCAACAATCAGTGCATCCAGCCAGACGGCCAGGCGGACGTGCGGTTGGTGCCAACGCGCACGCCATTGACGCCGCCATACACGGCGGGATTTAGTCATAACCCAAGCTACTCAAGCGACGCTCAACACGCTGCAGAAAATGATGTTTTTTACGCTGACGAATGCGTTTGAACCACCGTTGCGTGGGAATCCAGGTTCGGTCGCCCAGACCATCAATCACGACAAAGCGTTCATTGTCGGCACCTGCGTGTTCCAAAACGAGGTTCTCATAATTCATATCAGCAAAGGTCAGAGTTGAGCCCACCATGCTGCTCAACAAAGCCCGCAAGTCGGCGACTCTAGGGGCGTTCAGTTCTCGATTGTCCATCAACACCTGAAGCGTTGGCGCCAAAGAGCCATCCGCCGCTTTGGCAGCAGACACCAACAAACCTAAGCCCAAATCTGTCTCAACAACCCCGTGTATCGGGCATATCCGGCTACTGGCCAGCCCTTGATCTCGGTATCGGCTTTCAACGAAGTGACGCAACTCCCGAACGATGCCGGAGGAATACAGAAAATAGTCTTTGGCGGCGGAAAACCAGGCTTGCAAGCCCGAGCTGTGCTCAGCAGGCAGACGGGGAATATGGACTTTCACGAGCAAGCTGGGATCGTAGGGATGAGCATAAACCCAGCGGGTTTTGCTACTAAGCAGTGGGGGCACCGATTGCAGGCTCAAAGGCCCCAATATCGCTGCCTTACAAGACTGCTGCTCTGGTTCGGACACACCCTACCCTCTCAATGGACCCAGCCTCGATAGGAGACCTAAACTGAAAAGCGCGTTATGGTACTGAATGCGACCCATCATATAAAGACAATAAGCGCGGTCATAACCCTGACAAAGGTCACTTTATTCAACTCGATGGATGATCTGGCCTGGATGAAACAGCTCAGTTAGACTGCCTGCATTTACTAGGATGCCCTCTATGCCGACCTTTAAAGTACTGGGCCGACATCTGGACAAAACTTGGCGCCGATACCGCCCCTTTCTTTCACCCAAGTTCCGGGACGCCTACGCATCACTGATTAACCATCAGCAGCCAATCCCTGAGCACGGCAAGAAAGTGCTGTTCAATCTGGGCAGTACAAGGGTCGACGGGCCTCAAGGCCGACGCTTTTACAACCTCCATACCTATTTCACCCGAGCCGGCTACCACCCGGTTTTTGTCAATCACTATGGGTTTTTAGCCAATCCCAAAAACAACTTTAAAGCGGCCTGCTTTGAACAGCCATTCAGCCTGATAGAGGCCGAAGAGCGTTTACCCGGTGATCCGCACGACTGGGTCATCATCAATGAACAATCGCTGCCTTCTGTGGCTGTCGCCATGGCCAACGCGCCCAGTTTCACGCTCAGTCTGAACGTGAACGAATGGTTGGCACCCAATGAGTTCCCCTGGCCATTCCCTTTGTTTCCCGGTGTTTATCAGCGTGGCCAGGATCTGCAGCTGGAGGAACTCAGACGCCAGCCACGGTTATGGGATTGTTTTTTTGGTGGCCAGTCGGCGGCCAACAAATACGACACCGATTGGGTACGAACGGTCTATGGTCGGGTGACTCGCAAACGGTATTTAGAGATCGCCAAAGAAACGGTGCAGTCACACCCAGCGGCGATCGTGGAACCGAACTCCGGCGAACAACTCTCTCACTGGGAGCATCAAGCGGTAAAAGGGGCCGTGTTCATTCGCAATGAGTGCTGCAAAATCCAAGTGGAACAGTGGTTAGCGACCCTGGCTCGGGCTCGCTTCTTTTTTGCCTGCCCGGGCGTGCGTTACCCCATGTCACACAATGCGGTTGAAGCCTTGGCGGTCGGAACAGTGCCCATCATCGAATATGGCGACGACTTTTACCCGGCGCTTGAAGACGGTGTGAACTGCCTGGGTTTCAATGGTGAAGAGGGTTTACGGCAGGCCATCGAACGCGCCCTTGCGATGCCCATCGACGAATGGGAAACACTCTCGAAAAATGCCATCCGCTATTACGAAGACTACGCCAAACCAGAAGCCGTTATTCACAATCTGTTAGAAGCGCAACGTCAGGACGGCGTGGATACCATCAAGCTGGTGCCTTTCCTTAAGCGCGGCGGGGGACATATCTAGTCTTATTCACGACGCAATAGGCGATCCGTCAGCCAACTCCAGCGACCGCTGCGGCGAAACGTCAGCCGGGTTTGCTCCCGGTCATAAGAGTTCGCAGCCCACTCGCGATAGCCAATACCCTCCGCAAAGCCCTGCTGAGCATAACAGTGGATAAAGTGGTCCATCATGCCGGTGGATGCATTGCGAATGTGCAAATACTTCCAAGACAATTGACGAGCGGCCAAATCAGGGGGCTCACCTTGCAATAACACGCTTATTGCTGCGGCCAATCCAGCGCGATCGGCACCGGACTTACAATGCAACAACATCGGTTTGGGTGCGTGTTCGAGCAGGTCGTGCAAACGCACTAACTGCTCTTGAGTCGGCGCCCGACGAGAACTCATCTTCAAGCTGTGTAACTGCAGTCCTAATCGCTGAGCGTGATATTGCTCCAAGTAAAACGCACCACTGCGTCCT
The DNA here is from genome assembly GCF_003054965.1 of Saccharospirillum sp. MSK14-1. Classification (GTDB taxonomy): domain Bacteria; phylum Pseudomonadota; class Gammaproteobacteria; order Pseudomonadales; family Natronospirillaceae; genus Saccharospirillum. Next base: position 697,156 of record NZ_MIES01000033.1, on the reverse strand, counting down.
TCCCCACGAAGATTGATCACCGATCGAAAACCCCGCTTGGCCAACGCCCGCAAGCGCCAGGGCGTCGGTTGATTAGAACGCCAGATTCCCGGCACCACCTCTTGGGGTCGGTTAACCGGTAAACGTAAAAGCCCTAAGTCAACCACCAGCAAATCAAGCCAGGCAAAAAATCGGGCCCATGTTTTGTCCATGCGACCCGGCCACAGGCCACGCCAGCCTTTCGATGGCTTTTTACTCGAAGAATCGGTCATGGTGTGAGTGCAATAATCCACTGCTGTCTTTCAAGGCCGCCAAGGATACGTGAAGGCCAGCCAAGGCGCTATCTGAGCTGCTGTCTGGTCGCAATTGGTAGGCTCCGGTATGATGGCCGCCCACTAAAAAAGTCTGCTTCTGATGTCGTTGATCACCACCTATACAACCCTGGAATCTCTGTTACCCGGATATGAGGGTGAAATTCAGCATCGCTATACCGACAGCGCCGGCCTGACTTGGCTCGCCAGCCTGAACGATGAACAGAATCAAGGTGAGCTGCTGTTCCGCCAGCGCAATCAGGTTTATCGCATACCGGACCCGATTCCCGGCGGCAGCGACCTATGCATCAAGGTATTCAAACAGCCCGGTAATTTGCGAAGCGCCTGGTACCGGCGCACCGGAAGCAAGGCGCAACGCGCCCATGCCTATGCTCGCCACCTCTATGAGCAAGGCGCCGCCGTCGCTGAACCATTAGGCTACCTGGAACGCTGGGACGGCAATCACTTGGTGGAAAGCCTGCTGATCAGTCGCTATCTGACCGACTCAACCGATCTCTATTCCGAAATGACTTATTTATTACGCGAGCGGCCTTACGCGGGCGATTACATTCGGCTGTTGCGTGTCTGCGCAGAAGCCATTCGCACTATGCACGACAGCGGTTTTCTGCACGGCGATCTGGGGCCGCAAAACATTCTTCTGCAGCGTAAGGCTCCAGCTGACTGGGCAAACCCGACTTTTATCGACCTCAATCGTGGCCGGCTCATCGACAATCCCAGTGAAAAACAACGCGCCCGCGACCTGGATCGGATGAAGCTGCCTTCGCATTTCCTGCAAATCTTCCGTCATATTTACTGGAACGACGGCCCCATCCCAAAAGAGTTCGAACGTTGGGCCGATCGTTACCGCGCCCGTTTTCGCCGCCATCAGCGCACGCGCAAATGGCGTCACCCGATCCGCACCCTCAAACAATGGCTGCGCCCGCCGACCGAAGAAAAGAAACAGGTCTCTACCGGCCAACCCAGCGAACGCGACGCCTGGCTCTGGGATGAATACTCCGGCCAACCGTCCGTCATGCTGCGCAGCCCGGAACGCCGACGCGAGCGTCGCGGTGCTGATATCTGGCCGACGTTATTCAGCGGCCTGCGAAAAGCACCTGCCATCTGGCGCAACTACCGGCAACTGAAACAAAACAGCTATAAAACCGAAATAGCGATGGCCGGTCGCTTTGGTGTCTGCGTCGAAATTGATGATCAATTCGAACAGCAACTCGAACAATTGCAGCAAACACCCGGCTTAAGCGTCTTTGTCAGGCTGTACTTTCACTTGGGAGCAGCGCATCTCGATGCTGCCGCCAGTGCCATTCAACGCCTTTCTGAAGCGGGACACCCTGTGGGTGTTGGTTTAGTTCAGTCTCGCCAAGCCGTTATCGATCCCGATGCGTGGCACGCCTTCATGACCAACGCCCTGGCACGCGTGCACCCTTACGTACACTGTGTGGAAATAGGCCATGCGGTCAACCGCGTTAAATGGGGACTCTGGAACCTCCAGGAAATGGAAGCGTTGTGGGATGGTGTTGCGAAACTCAAAGATCAGTATCCCAGCCTGACATTTATTGGCCCTGCGGTGAATGATTTTGAGTTCCAATACTACCCCGCCTTACTGGATGCTCATGGAAGTTCGGTGGATGCTCTGTCCTGCCATCTCTATGTCGATCGTCGTGGTGCGCCAGAAAACGCTCAGAATGGTTTTACGACGCTGGAAAAATCCTTAGCCGGTAAAGCCATCGCTGATGCCTATGGAAAAACCGGCTTCTACATCACCGAAGTTAACTGGCCATTAGAAAACACCGGCCTGTACAGCCCGCTAGCAGGCGCTTATCAACACAAACAAAAACAGCCCAGCAAACTTCACGTCAACGAACACGACAGCGCCGCTTACATGATCCGCTACGCACTGATCACGCTGTGCAGTGGCGCCACTGAACGGTTGTGGTGGTGGCGTCTGGCACATCCTGGGTTTGGTTTAATCGACAATAAAGAAGGCTGGCGCGAAAGGCCTGGCTGGAAAGCATTACTGCAATTTCATCGAACCGTGGGTCAAACCCGATTCGAAAAGCTTGAAAACAAAGACGGTGTTTATTGGTGGCACTTTAGTGACTGCATTGTGGCTTACAGCCTAAATAAAGAAACGGCGGTTTTGCCACCGGTTGGTCATATTCCCTATACTTTATTAGGCGACCCAATTAGGCATGCAGGGGATCAATCCATTTTATTAAATGGTTCACCTACTTACTTTATTCGACGCTGAGACCTAACAACACCTCAGCGACAGACTCAAACACCGACAAGCATGAGAGTTCATCTATGTCACGCGCCATTATATTTCGAAAAGATTTACTGCCCTACTCAGAAACTTTTATCGCAGAGCAAGCACACCACCTTCCTTCATGGGAACCTATTTTTTGTGGATTTAAAAGAAATACCGCTGGCTTTAACTTAATTGAACAGAAATCAGTTGCAGGAAAAGACTACCATGTTTGTATTGAAAGTGATTTCAGTCGCGCTCCCAAACTTACATCGGGCCTCCACAAGAAACTTAACATTCTTAATAAAAACTGGTTACTCGAACTAAAAAAACTGTCGCCACAGATCATACACGCACACTTTGGCTCTAATGCTTTGAATTGCATTGCTCTTAGCAAGGCACTCAATATTCCTTTGCTAACTACGTTTCACGGTCGCGATATCACAATCAACAAGCATAAAAAAAAGCAAGACGAGAACCTTAAAAAAGTATTTAACAGTTCAGAAAAAATTATCGCAGTTTCAGAATTCATCAAACGAAAACTGTTAGAGCGCGGCTGTCCAGAAGAAAAAATAATTCAACACTATATTGGCGTGAACACACACAAATTCAAACCATCTGAAGATGATGCTGTCGAAGGAAAAGTGGTTTTTGTCGGAAGACTTGTAGAGAAAAAGGGGTGTGAATATTTAATAAAGGCGCTGCAAAAAATAGGCCCTGAGAAAAACATACATTTAAACATTATCGGCGACGGCCCTTTGATGAGCGCACTCAAAGAACTATCTAACGAAGCCCCATGTAATATCACCTTTTTAGGGCGGCTTTCACCTGACCAAATTGTAGATGAAGTTCAGTCGGCACAATTGTTATGCGCGCCTTCGATCACAGCCTCCACAGGGGATCAGGAAGGTCTGCCGATCAGTATTCTTGAAGCATTATCATGCGGCACACCCGTGGTGGGAACCTATAGTGCAGGCATTGCAGAAGCCATCGACGACGGCAACAACGGATTTCTAGTTAAAGAAAGAGATACTGACGCAATTGCAGACCGAATCAGTTCGATAACTGAAGACAAAGACCTTAGGAAAAAACTGTCTGTTAACGCCAGACAAACAGCAGTAACGAAGTTCGATCTTGATAAGCAATCGTCATTATTAGAAGAAATATACAAAGGGCTGTAGAGCCCTTCTTTAAGGAATAGCTAGCCCTTAAAAAGGGCTTGCTATTCGGCTAACCCTAATAGCTAAACTGACAACCTAGTTTTTCGATTTAGCGCCAGCGGCTGGCAAATAAACAAAGCTGAGCATCAAAAACACCAGACTCAGACTAGCGTGACGCACATCATAAAAACTGTAATGCATGTTGATCGGCATCATGGCCACAGCAACACCAGCAGCCATCGCAAAGGACATAGCATTAGGATGACGAGCCGCTTGCCAAACTCGAACAAGCAACCATAGAAAGGCTAATAGATAAGCGATCAAGCCAACAATACCGGTCTGCAGCGGTACATCCAGTAAATTGAAATGTGCATGACGCAATCTCCGGTCGTCGCCTCTCACCTCTTTTGGATCAATACCCAAAGGGACTACAGCTTCATCGAAGCCACTTTCTCCAACACCCAACCAAGGGTATTCTGCAATTACTGTCTTAGCAGCGTCAAAAACAGCCATGCGGTGAGATGATGCTCTATTAAGAGCATTTGAGTCGCCAGAGAATACGAGCATAGTTCTGTTGACCCGCTCTTCTATACCCGGCGAAACCTTTATGCTGACATAAACAGATACAATGGCAGCCATCAAACCTATCAGAAATACCTTTACAGGAAACTCACGTCGATAGAGCAAAAAAACGGTATACAGAACACTAATCACAAAAAACGTCAACCAGCCTGACCGGTTTCCACCTAAAAAAATCACCAAGGCCAATGGTACAATCAGCAACCAAGCAAACTGCCTTATGCCTTCGGATCTGGCGTATCTACGCAATGCCTCAAATACAAAAGGTGATAGATGCGCCAAATCTACACTCAACTTCAAGTGTGGGTAGAAAACGCCACTAACTCGACCAGCTATCAACGGATTACCAAAAAAATTAACACCAAATAAAAACTGAACTAACCCATCCAAAGTAGCAAAGAGAACCAAAGCAGCGACGCAATAGATCAATAAATCCTCATTTATACGTCTACGCAAAATAGCTATTAAGGCCGCGCCTAGTGCGATGTAGCATGCCCACTGTAATATAATCTCAATGTGTCGTTTTAATACCAATGCTGTAATCGACGACAACAATAGAGGTATCAAAAATAGGGAGGCTATTGAAAAGTATGGCTTCATCCATACATCACGCTCAACGCCATGTCGCAATAAAAAATACAGAAAAGGCAATAAAGCCACGTGCATAATCTCACCAAAGGGGTATAGCACCACGAAAAAAATAATACAGAGTTCCGGCCAATTCTCACGAACCGAAAAACTCCCAAAAATATGATTATTGTTATTCTCTGTAGTCACATCCACACCCTAAATTCAGCCCATATAAAGATAGCTTTATTTAATAATGTTACAATAAAAACCTAAGAATACTATTACTGTAACCGTTAAATTTTCGTTATCGGTGCAGTGGCACCAATTGCTTCTCGAGCGGTAGAACGACGATATGTTCCTGCAACCAAATGCTCCACCAATCGACTTGTTCGTTCACAAGCTGCAGCATCAAGGTGTGCAAAAAACATTCGCGTGACCATATCGCGCCGATCATGCCATTGCGGCGCACCAGTCGCTGCTTCCGACAAGGCACCTGTAAATTCTTGCTGGGTGTAAACTTTCGGCCCTGGTGTAATCAAGTCATAATAGTAAGCAAGACCACGATAAGCCGCATACTCTTCAATATCGAAAGGTAAGAAAATACACGGAATATCGAATGGTAATAGGTCCAAATAAATTGAAGAATAGTCAGTGACCAATAATTTAATCTGAGGAAGCAACTCAGCAACATCCATTACTTCCTTTGGTGTAGCAGGCACGAACACATCGGGGTATTTCGCCGCAAGCTCATAGACGTGCGCTCTTGACGCCTTGTCGTTGGGGTGAGGCCGCATTAACAACTCAATGTTATTTGCCTGGCAAAATACTGCTAACTCAGATTCATCTTTATCAGCAAATGGGAAGAACAATGATTGCTGGCGTTTACTGGCTGTATCGCGATGCGTCGGCGCATAGAGCACTTTCACTTTGCCATCATTAGCTATCGCTGTTCGCGATTGCATCGACCTAAAAACCGCATCCTGACGTGGCAATCCTGTCACGTAAACACGATCCGCCGGTACGCCCATGTAGGCAACTGTGTGGTAGCGATCAATATCGGAACTGGCAATAACGGCATCCAGGTGTCGAGCTTCTCGACGCCGATAACGGCGTTTACGAGAGGCGGATAGCGAACCGTCTGTCAAAAAAGCACTCTTTACCATAATGGCGTGCCAAAGCATCAAACTGCGCGCTCGTTGGATAGCGTGGCGCCATAAACCAAAATCATTGTGCCCGTGTGAAAGCACCACCACTCGCGCTCGAAGCGCCAACCAACCCGCGTACAGCGATTCCCGCTTAACCATTCTGACTTTGGAGGCTATCGCCTCTGGCACAGCAGGCGGTAATTGAGAGCTGTAAAGCCAAATGACCTGAAGATCGGAATGTTGTGTCATCCACTCAAACAACGCCCGTGAATTGTCTGCGTAGCGACCACCCCACTGACCGAACAACACCAGGTCACGGCGCTTGGGAATCAACCAACCCAACAGCCACAGAATGGGCTTCACTAAATTGCGTAACAACTTCACCAAATATTCCCCGTTATACGCTCTTGCTCAGCCGGCAGTATTGATCCAAAGAGCCATCAGTGGCCATCGATTCATAGGCCTCAAGTTCGCTGGCGGTGTCGACTTCGAGCCAGCCATTTTCAACCAGGCATGCCTTCACTGGCCAACCCAGATCAATTAAATGCTGCACAAAGCTGGTCATATACATGTTGTCGAGGTCTTTGCCGTCATAGATGGCATTTGGATCGAGCGCATCAAAAGCGGCCATCATGCGCTCGACATAGTCAGCGCGAATTCGGAACAACCCCATATATTGAGCTTGCACCTGATCATACGACTTCGGTTTCTTGCCCAACGATAATACATGCTGCTGATCGTCCATGATGAAGGTTTCCGCATCATCCAAAGGCTCGTCCATGCGCAATTTCCAGAGTCGCTGCCATTCTAAATCGGCCGCTAACGCTACAGGCGCATCACAGTCGAGTACCGCTTGCAGCACTTTCGGTTCGTAGACGATGTCGCCATAGCTGATCAATAAATCCTGACCGGGTTCCATTGCCTGACGAGCGCAAAACAACGTCTGCACCATGTTGGTTTCGGCATAACGTGGGTTGATGACGATCTGCGCACCTCGAGCATCCAACTCCTCGCTGAGATAACCGCCTACCAGGGTAATACCCTCACGTACGCCACAGGCCGCCATGGCATCCAATTGATGATGAAGCAGTGGCTGCCCGGACAGGCTAACCATGCACTTGGGTTTGTCATTGGTATAAGGGCGCAGACGTGTGCCCTGCCCGGCGGCGAGGATGATGGTTTTCATAGCGAGTTTCCAAACAGATGGCGCAGAACCGCTAGGTCCTGCGAAATATAAGGTGCCGATTCACGCTCTGGATGCCAGAGCAGGCCAACCCAGGGTAGTTCGGTGTGAACAAAAGCTTCAACCGTGCCATCTCCAGCCGTGGCGGCTGTTCGGCATTCTGTGTTCAGCTCAGCAGACGTCAGCCCCCAGGCGTGGAAACTGTTGACCTCAGTCAAGCCGGCTAGCGCTGGTAAGGCGTCAGTCACATGCAGTGGATGGCGTCGAGCCACATGACCGTCTACCGCGGATAGCTGCCCTCCCAGAAAGACATTCATCATCTGCGCGCCGCGACAGACCGCCAAAACCGGCAAACGATTAATTTGAGCATGGGCCAGTAAAGCTTGCTCGGTCGCATCGCGTTCTGGTGCTGGGTTTGAGGCGTCAGGTAACTGAGCTAAATCATTGCCACCGGTCAACACCACCCCTTCCGGTTGCACTTGCGCCAACCAAGACGAGACCAACGACGGTTTATTCGGTACCGGCAGAGCGATCGCCCCGACCTGGTCTAGCAACGAGTGCCAAGCCTGATCCAGAGCGTCTCGCCGTTCACCATAAGAGGCAACGACATCCACTCGCTGACTGATCGCCAAGCGCATCAGCGAATCACCTGAACACGGTGATTGCCAGCATCCAGCTCCAGCACCTGGGCCCGGGACCAACTGGCGTATCGAGACTCACCCACGCCAATCGCGGCCGGCAAACCAAACTCGGCAGCACGAATAGCCATATGGGAGTTAGCGCCCCCATAGAGGGTGATTAAGCCGGCAATACCTCGACCAAATAACCAATCGTAACCGGGATCTGCTTGTGGAATCAGCGCAATTTTCCCTTCCAGTTCCAGGCTTTCATCGCCTTTAAACTGTTCCAGATCGACACAGTCGGCAACGACCTTGCCTGAGCCCACAAAGTTTGGCTGATTAGAGCTGTATTCGAATTGAGTAAAATCCAACGACTGGCACAAGAGTGAAGGCAACTCGACACGCTGCGCGACCGCTACAGACGCACGGCCTTCCTCTGCGGCGGCCTGCAACCAACGCTGGGCATCGTAGGCTTCGGGTTGATTCGCAAGAATGCGAAATACCGACAACGGAATCAGCGCCAACTGATCACGGTCGATGTCGTGTTCCGCGCCATAAGCCACCAATGCATCCAAGGCCGCCGATAAATGGCGAGTAAAGACGAACTTGGCGTACTCGCGACCCTCGATGGCCTGGCGCAAAAAGGCGTCCAAGGCGGAGGCGGTTGTGTTAATGCCATGCTCCGCTAAAGCAGCAACCATCTTAGATTGCTCGGCCAACCAAGCCGTTGGTGATGCGGCTTCCGACGTCGCCGGGTGTAAGCGGGCCTGCTCTACCGTCGGTGCCAGATAGTGCTCAGGATCTTCCGCATAGCTTTTCGACGTAATGTCATAGGTACCAGGCCGCAAATGCCCGTAGTCGGCTACAAAGCTTTCCCAGCTTTTTGAACCACCAGCCACCGATGCTGCGTCACTGGCAAAACGATGCGAAACCGTTTCAATAGACTCCATAAAAGCATTGTAAGCCTCTTCAGACAGCACGCCTTCTGACTTAGCCGAACGCAGCAGAGTCATGGCGACGAAAGCACTGCGGGCGAGGTGTGCAAAGACCAAGGTGCCATGACGATGGGCTTCTTCTAACAACAGCCAGGCACGCTGCAAAGGCGGCGTAGTCGTGGAAGAGATTTGCTCAAAGCGTTGTTCGAGTTGACGCACGGCAATCCAGTCGCCATCGGTGCGCGCTAACGCATGCTGTGTAACCTGACGCAGGCCTTGCTCCAACTGAGCAATATCATCATCACTAAAACCGCCCTCGGTTAATAAGCGCTGACGCCAATGATCAAAATTCAGGCTGTAACAGGTTGGGACGACATCGAACTCAACTTTGTCATGCAGCTGAGGGTGTTGCTCCAGCCAGGCCTGATAAAAATCGACCAAGCGGCCAGCCAATTCATCGTCCAATTGCGCCGGCACCAAGGAGTTAAAGCTGGCACGAATATCGACATAAGGATGGCCGGCAAACTCGTGCAGCAGAGGCTGTGGACGCACATCGCGATAACCGTATTCGGCACGCTGCGTCGCCCAGACATCGTCCATAATGAGATAACGGTATAAGGATGTCGCCAAGGCCCCCGGGCGCGTACCAATGATCTCTGCCGGGTTCCAGTCTGGCATCACACCGAACATGGCCCTGCTTCCAACAACAAAGGGGCCCGGCTCTTGGTTTTGCTGGAACTGTTCGCGCGCGGCGGCTATTGCTGCAGACACCGCTGACGCGTCATAAACATCGTGCTGAACGGCAATTGGCCGCACCTGAAGAATGTGAACCTGGCTAGACTCACTGATGGCGAACTCAATATCCAGAGAGTCAAAATCCAGCAGCTGTTCAATTTCCAGCAAGGCTGGCATCAAGCCGCGCAAAGGGACCGCCAGAGCGTCTAACTTTGGCGCCTCGCCGCGATACACCAAAGCCGTCTTATGCTCCGCACTGGAGCCGCTGGTAATTGATTCGGTACTGCGCGTGACATCATCGTAATTAATGACGTAATAGGGCGCGCCTTGAGCCAGGGTTCGGGTAAAGGCAACGCCGCTGGCCACAACACCCTGCACCATTGGCTGAACCAGCACCTGGTTCGCGGGGTTTGCATCGGGGTAAGAGTTTACAACCTGCACAATCGCAGCGGTGACCGCCGCTGGATCGGCGCCATCGACATTCAGCACGCTGTCGTAAGCACCTGCATTAGCCGACGCAAAGCCATCTTCAGAAAGCGCACTGCTGCGCACCACCAATTTTTGACCGCCGAACGAATGGGCCACATCCGCCAGGATTGCCTCGGCACTGTCTTGCCATTGCGCCACGGTAAAGCTGATCTGATCTTCGATGCGGCTTTTTTTGACCAAACGCTGCAAGCGATGCAGCGTCTGAGCTTTAGTGCCAAGAATAAAGTGCGTTAAATCTTCCGGTTCATTGAGTTCAGCCCAGTCACCTTCTACATCGACCGCAGAGAGGGTGAAGCCACGAATACGCATGTATTCCAGCAACTGAGGCAGGTTGCCCGAACGAATGGCTTCTGGAATGAAATGGTTGTGTTCTGCCAGGAATTGAGCGGCTTTTGGTGTTAAACGGACCAGGCCGGCAAACTCAGCATCGGCTAACTCAGCGTCAATATCGCGCCCTAGCCGGGTCACCTTCCCCTGATGCAGGTTAACCTTCTCACACCGTTCCAAGTCCGTCTGAGAGCGGTTCTCAAATCGCCGCCGCCAGTGTGAATCCACCAAAATGGCAACATCGCCACTGGCCGACATCAGCGACTTCACCGCCGACTCACGAAACAAAACATCAGCATAGGAAACCAGGTAGTCCTGAGGCTTGGTCAGATCGGCACACAACAACGAAGCAGCCGCCCCACTGTTTTCCCAATCCGGGCTGCCGATATAGCTTAACTGGGGAAACTGAGCCGCAATCTGATCTTTTTGATAGCCAGCGATAAAGGTGACTTCAGGGTTAACCGAGGCCGTTGCCCGCAGCAACCAATCCAAAACTCGATTATGACCTGTCGCACTGCGCAAAACGCTGTGGGTCTCACCCTGAAACGGCTTACCTGCACCCAATATGTAGAGGGAACACTGACTCAAACTGTCGACTCCTGTAAATAACTGAGGCAAGCCATACTGCCATTGTGCAGATTGACCGCAAGGCGAGGAATTCTATGGAACGCCACCCACCGGCGCAACCTGGGCTTAGGCCTAACTCAGCGGGTCTCACTGGGCAAAAAACCTGTGCCTAGCCACACTTCAACTATCACTGCGGATCCACATGCCAATAGCCAACAACAGCTCACACCAAACGGAAGGCAATGCCTAAGTCATTTCTGTCTTGATTATACAAGTGCTACTTTACCTTAAGTTACACAAGCCGCAGAATCTAACCTGCTTCATTGGCTTTGAAAGCCCTCTCACCAGACGGTAGCTGACAGAACGCGACCGAATTATCAGCACTGAGAATCTGACAAGACTACAATTAAGCATTAGAGCACCTAATAAACAGTTCCAAAGCGAATGGAATCAGGCAAGGCAGACAAGATGGTAACCGAGCAAAACAAGCGTCACTCTCGTTGGTATGAGCAAACCGTACTCAGTGTATTTTTTCAGTTAATCGCAGGATGGATTGCCGTTGTATACCTACCGACACTTTGGCTCTGGGACACTTTTAACTGGGGCTCCCTCAGCCTGACCGAACGAAACTCCATCATCGGCGTCACCATTGTTTTTGTGTCAAGCATCGTTACGTTGAGAAAAATCTTTCGATACCCAGGCACCCTTTCAGCTGCCTACATCCTACCGACTCTGTTCAGCTTCTACGCATTGCTGTTTGCCATTCTCGTTATCGCCAGAATCGAGTATGCCCGATCTCTGCTTTTAACCAGCGGCACACTGCTTCTACTCCTGTGCTTGATTGGTCAACGCTTCGCGATACGTTTCGCAAAACCGAAACTTGCCGTCGTGCCTTTCGGGCAGACAAAAGAACTGACCGCACTGCCTAGCGCTAGTATCCACCAACTTGAAGCCCCTTCACTGGGAGATACGCGTTACAACGGCATTGTTGCCGATCTGCAAGCAGACTTATCCGATGAATGGCAGCAATTCTTAGCACAGTGCACCCTGGCTAGAATTCCTGTTTACCATCATAAGCAAGTACTGGAGTCATTAACCGGCAAAGTAAAGCTCGATCATCTTTCGGAAAACCAATACGGCATGCTGACGCCGTCACCCTATTATGAAAACTTAAAACGGTTAATCGATATTGCCGCAGTAATCATTGCAGCGCCTATTGTTATTCCCATCGTAACAATTACGGCGGCGGCGATCCGGCTTGAATCTCCAGGATCTGCGCTGTTTTCACAAGAACGCGTTGGCCAAGGTGGCAAACCGTTTCGAATCTATAAACTGCGCAGTATGGTTAAAGACTCAGAAAAAAACGGAGCACAGTTTGCTCAGGAAAGTGACATGAGAGTCACACGCATCGGAGCTGTAATACGCAAACTAAGAATCGATGAACTGCCTCAATTCTGGAACATTCTTAAGGGTGAAATGAGCCTTATAGGCCCAAGACCCGAGCAACAAACTTTTGTAAATGAATTCGAGAAGAGTATTCCATTTTATACGTATCGACATGTAGTCAAACCGGGCATCACAGGCTGGGCTCAGGTAAGGCATGGATATGCAGCTAGCACTGACGATACTCAAGAGAAGATCGAACACGATTTTTATTACATTAAAAACTACTCACTATGGCTTGATATACAAATCGTAATTGACACTTTCAGAACCGTCATTACTGGTTTTGGCGCCAGGTAATTAAAAATATTGATGAATTTTAGAGAGCTTTTTCATCAGTATTGCATAAACTGGATGTGAGATTTTGTTTTTCCTTAGAGCACGATAATCTTCAGGAAGCTTTTTAAGCGAATTACGAATACTGTTGTTACTAGCACCACCCACTCTCATATTAACTAATACTTCGGGTATGTACTTACATGAAAAGCCGGGTATCGAAAAATAACGTAAAATACTTTCATAATCAGCAGATATCTTATAATTCAAGTCAAAAACACCATACTTCTGGTAAATGTTTTTCCGTAAATAAAAGGTTGGATGAGCTGGCATCCACCCCCTTCCAAGGAGCTCCGTTCGAAAATCAGTTGACCTCCACTTCCTAACAATTCTATCCCCCCCCGCCGCTGCAGAAACAAAATTTAAATCACCATATACAGCGTCAAAACTCTCTATACCTGCAGCCACAATACTTAATGAATCATGCCGAGAAAATGTATCGTCTGAATGCAAAAAGCCAATCACATCCCCATTCGCCGCAGAAATACCTTTATTTAATGCATCATATATACCTTTATCAGGCTCTGATATTAACAAAGAGATCGTATCACGATACTCTTCCACTATATCTAAAGTTGCGTCTGATGATCCGCCATCAATAACTATGTACTCAAGGCTGGAGTAGGATTGTTGTTTAACAGACTCGAGTGTCTGCCTAATTGTTTCTTCACTATTATAACAGGCAGTAATTAATGATATTTTCACGCCGCACTCCGAAATTTAAATAGAGCGATACTCTTTATTATTTTCTAAGAACCACTGATATGTTTTCTCAATACCTTGCTTAAGCGAAATAGAGTAATTCCAACCCAAATTACTTAGACGAGATACAGACATTAATTTTCTTGGAGCCCCATCGGGCTTAGAAGCATCGAACTCAATCTTGCCTGAAAACCCAACAACTGAAGCCACAATATCAGCCAACTCGCGAATCGAACAGTCTACTCCAGTTCCAACATTAATATGTGACAGCATAGGCTCGGTACTGCTTTTATATGTCAGCTCATCAAGCTGCATGATATGTATGCTTGCACTCGCCATATCATCTACATGGAGAAATTCTCTTTTGGGATTACCACTTCCCCAAACAACAACTTTAGCTTCACCATTTTGGGTTGCCTCATGAAATCGTCTTATGAGGGCTGGAAGAACATGTGAATGTTCTGGATGAAAATTATCATTTGGGCCATACAAATTGGTGGGCATTACACTACGGTAATCACGACCATATTGCCTGTTGTAACTTTCACAAAGCTTTATTCCTGCTATCTTTGCAATTGCATAGGGTTCGTTAGTTGGTTCTAAAAGACCTGTAAGCAAAGCATCCTCCGACATTGGTTGTTCGGCCAGCTTAGGATATATGCAGGATGAGCCAAGAAATAGAAGCTTTTGAATACCTGAGATATGCGCCGAATGAATAATATTCGCTTCTATCATTAGGTTTTCATATATGAACTCCGCTGGATACTTATTATTGGCGTGAATACCACCCACTTTAGCAGCAGCCAAGTAAACTTGATCAATCCGTTCTTCTTCAAAGAAAAGACTTACTGACGCTTGGTCCAGTAAGTTAAGTTCACTTCTATTCCGAACCACTAATTCAAAATTATCGCAGTCTTTCAAACGACGACTCAAAGCAGAACCCACCATACCACTGTGGCCAGCAACGAAAACTCTTTGTTTACTCATAACCGTCTCAATTCTCTACTGAAAAAGAAACATCAAATCCATGATCTTTTAGAAGCGCATGACGTTTTGCTTCCTTTAAATCCACTGCGACCATCTCCACACACATTTCCTGCGCAGTAATTTCTGGTGTCCACCCAAGCTTATCCTTTGCCTTTGAAGGGTCGCCTAAAAGAGTTTCCACTTCTGCTGGTCTAAAGTACCTAGGATCTACTTTTACAATAGTATCACCCACCTTCAATGCTGGAGCGTTATCACCTTCAATAGCATCAACTACTGCTACCTCTTCATCCCCCTTCCCTTCAAAACGAAGGCTTATACCAAGCTCAGCAGCTGACCATTCAATAAATTGTCGAACTGAATATTGTAAGCCGGTAGCAATAACGAAATCTTCCGGTTGGTCTTGCTGTAGCATCATCCATTGCATGCGAACATAATCTTTTGCATGTCCCCAATCGCGCAAGGCATCCATATTACCCATATACAAACAAGTCTCTAAGCCTTGAGCTATATTAGCTAAACCTCTAGTAATTTTACGGGTTACAAAAGTTTCACCACGACGGGGGGACTCATGATTGAATAAAATACCATTACAAGCATAAATACCATATGCCTCCCTATAATTAACTGTAATCCAATACGCATAAAGCTTTGCAACTGCATATGGTGACCGAGGGTGAAATGGAGTAGTTTCACATTGCGGTATTTCTTGAACTAAACCGTATAATTCAGATGTTGATGCTTGATAAAATCGTGTTTTTTTCTCTAACCCCAAAAACCTAATTGCCTCTAATAATCTAAGAGTTCCCATAGCATCAACATCAGCAGTGTACTCCGGTGACTCAAAACTAACTGCAACATGGGATTGAGCTCCTAAATTATACACCTCATCTGGCTGTATTTCCTGAAGTATTCTAGTTATGTTAGATGAATCTGTTAAGTCCCCATAATGCAAAACAAAATTTTGATGTTCAACATGTGGGTCTTGATATATCTGATCAATTCTTTGGGTATTAAATAATGAAGCCCTGCGCTTTATACCATGAACTTCATACCCTTTATCTAGCAAAAACTCTGCAAGATAAGAACCGTCTTGCCCAGTAACACCTGTAATTAATGCTTTTTTCATTTACTCTCCAACCAATTTAGGCTATTCGGATTCCAAAAATTTTCAGAAGTCAGACCAACATCAAAAATAGCTGATAGTTGTCTTACAACAGTCACATACTCATCAGGCAACAGGTATTCAAAATCAGCAAAAACGCTAAAAACAGTGGTTTTAGAAAAAGCAGCCTGAAGCATTAAAGTAGAAAAAACCCCAAAAATAATATCCTTACTAGACAGCTTTGCTTCAAAACATCTAATACCCATACTCTCAAGAACGTGTAGATACTTTACGCTATCCCTAGGATGTATTTTTACAAAATGAATACCCAAGCTATGTACTACAGACCTTACTTGCTCACACCAAGCATAAAGATCTATTCCATAATCAATATAGTAAGGCTGAGATATAAATACCCTACGAGACTTACTCTCAACATCAACAGGCAGCTCTAATTTTTCACCATCAAGAACCATATTATGAAGTATTGGCCTACTCTTATTCAGCGGGAAAACAAATCTATTTAGAACATAACTCACTTCACCCCGATAGTATTCAACAAAAAGACCATATAAAAAAAGCTTCAATAAAAATCGAAAATCAGATTTCCGCTCAACATCTAACTTCACACCAAGGTTAGGCCTGAGATAGAATTCGATATTATCAGCCACATAAAAAACCTTATTTTCTTTTATTTTTTTATATAGCTTATAGGAAACCCAATCTTGGCAACCCAAAAATATAACCCTATCATATTTAACAATAAGGAAATGAAGTTTAATCATAACAAATCTTATTAATATTTTTTGCAAAATACTTGAAGATTCGAAATGAGGCACCCTAAAAATTCTCTTCTCGACATCAACCGACCCAACCACACCAACTGCATCATGGGAACCAATTTTATTTTTAACATATTCATAATGGTACCCATGATTTATTATATATAAATCAGCCATATACTTCTTTCACCAAAGAAAAAGCAATAGAGTTCCAGGAAAATTTATCCTCTATATATGATTTAAGCTTAGAGTACTCATTATGGGTATAACAAATATGCCTCCGCCCGAATGCATCATCTTTAATAAAGTCAATGAGACTCGAAAAACCTGGAATATAGACATAGGGCACGATAGGCAAACCTAGCGCTTTAATCTCTTCATCTAAATCAGCCATCGATAAAACAAAATCCCCATTATACAAACCATCCAATAGCTTTAGCTTGAATCCAGACAAAAACCTATCTTCGATCAACATAAACGAACGAAAATCCTCTTTGCCTTTCGAAATAACTATCCCATAAGAGCGTAATTTTTTTATCTCTCCAGAACTTAGAGATGATATTTTTTTGGGCAACCATTCAGTTGTCCCATATCTTTCTATAACATTATACTCAAAACTTCTTTCAGCCCTTTTTGTCTTTTCAGAAACCCCTGGAGGTAAGTATATAGCCTTAAAAGAATTAACTTCATTTTTAACATTATTAAATTCCCTAAAACTAAGAAACAACACGTTCTCACAATTATTAAATGCTCGTGCAAAGGCACCTTCAGCACCAAATCGATATAATTCTTCGATAAACTTATTACCTTTAAACTCAAAAACCGGAAAATAATTATGAACAATGAAAAGTGTAGGCTTTAGTTCAATAACAACTTCCAGCAATGCCTCATGCGAAACACAGATATTTTCGTAATTTCCTGCCAAGCTTCTAATTTCTTTTAATACTTCCAAAGGTATTTTTTTCACCCAAACCGGAAACAGCGCTCTTTTTAACTTTTGCCGGCTTATCTTATATGTTACGACTTCATTACCCGTGTCTCGTAAAGCACGAACAAGCTTTTTATCATATATTGCCCCTCCATCAGAACCCTCCCACTCAAAACATACATATAATATCTTCATACTTTAGCCTTAACTCTTTTCTTTGCATAAAAAAAATAGAATAACAAAAGATAAAATACACCAATCCATATAGCCCCAGATTTAATTAACAACAAATCGTAAACCCCTATTCTCTCAAACCCACTAAAAATAAAGATATACAGAGCCAAAGTAATAGCGGTCATGATGTTCGACAAAAACAAGAAAGCTGAACTTTTACTTCTAAAAAAATCAAAATTCAAAATTGATAGGAAGACCTGCAATATACATCCAAACAAAAAAATAAAAGCCACTATATATATATTCACTTCAATTCCGAAGACAACAGAACCAAAAAATGAAAAAAATGACATGAAGATTGAAAGTATAAAAACTACAAATAAAAACCCCAAATTAATACTTGGCGTATTACTTACCAAATACTGCTGTTTAATCATATTTAGTAACGTAACGAGCAAAAACGAAGTGATAATAATGTAGCGATAATAAACCACCCCAGAAGAGTCCATATTAGCAATAAAAAAAACCTCAAAATAAGATATAAAAACAACAACTTGGCTTGTCATCGCCGCATAGGCTAAATCTTTATCAAAAAATAAACTATTATTCCGAAAAAAAACAAGCCCAAATATAACTGCAACCAATAGAAAAGCAGCCATCCAAAACCAAATTGAAAACCCAACATAAAGCCCCAAAAATATTGAAAACAATAAACATATATTAAATAAACTATCTATCAGATAGCTAACATATAACCGACCCAAACGCCAATGATCTGCATAGCTAACAGACAATAAAATGTAGCCAAAACTAAAAACCAAGATTAAAATAAAAAAATGGACTCGGTTTATATAAAAACCCTCCCCAGAGAGAGGGGTAAAGAATATAACAGCGAAGGTTACAATCAAGCCCCACAAAATCAAGATTAAAAGCATTGAACGAACGGAAAAAATATTTTTTTCTCCACTGAACTCCTTAAGATAAGAGAAATACTTTTGCCTGAAACCTTGCGAAAAAAGCCCGACAGATATAAGCATGCAATATTGAATTTCAATGATATTTTTCGCAAAACTTTCTGAATAATAAACTGACGACAAGTACAATATTAAATAGCCCGATATGGGGCCGAAGCTTTTAAAAAATAAACTATTTAAAAATTTCATTTACTGTAGATTTCAAATTATCATATTGAACTTTCATTTTTCTATTTACCCGCTCCCCTACGCCCAAACTCCAAGAGTTAGAATCACTTATAGCCATGTTAAGCATGGCATTGGAATCGACTGATTTATCATATGGAACACCATACTCCCAGTCATTACACAAATCTTTGATTTTTGATGTATTTGAATAATGATATACCAGTGGAACATTAAATAATATTGCCATACATGCCGCATGGTAACGCCCAGTCACCAAGCATTTTGCACCTGAAATTAATGATAAAAGTTCATCAAAGTAGTGCTTATTTTTTTTATTCAAAAAGCTAGTTTGTGAATAAAAATTAAATGCAACAGCAACATTAAGTAAGGCCTGCATATAAGGTTCGTATTTTGAAGCAGATCCAACTCTGTAGTGAAAATCCACCCATTTTGAAAAATATTCTTTACGGCAAAAAAAGCCAGTAAGATCTGCTGACGACTGCTCAGAATGAGAGTCCGTTATAACTATTTTATTATGTGACTTTTGATTTAATGATGACACCCCAGAGAAAAATAGCATATCAGGACAATATAAAGCATTTATCCCTTTATCTTGCGCATATCCGAGGTCAAATTTAGTTCGGACTTGGACTATAGGAAATTCAGATACCAAACTGTTAAAATTTTCTGACATATTTCTATATTGCGCATTTAACAGCACGACCCTATCACTAAATGGAGAACAACTATTAATTAAGTATTTCGCATATTCTTGATCATCATGCAAAGTACCTTCACCATTTATGACAATATAGACATCTTTATTTTTATCAATGAAATCTTTCAACCCAGCAGGAAAGGGTCTATTAACCGGTAACTCATACCTCACATTACCACCCACCGAGCTCAAGAATCTCTTCAGCCCAGCCATAGTGAGATAGCAACCCATATGATTATATGTCGCTGTAGAATTTAGTAATATAACATCTTTCATAAACAATCCAGGAAGTGTTCAACACTGTGCTTCGTCAAAAACTCACTTTTTTTAATTGTAGAATACTGCGCTTTCATTCCACTATTAATCAGCTTTGAAACATATCGGTATATTTCACCCTTATTAGCATCCCTTGGCAAACCTTGCAATCCGAGATCAGCTGCATAACCGAAAAGCACCCCCTCAGCAACGAAAACAATAGCCTTATTATACAAAACAGAATTAATGACAACCCCTGAGGAACCATAATGTTTTTTATAAATAGCCATTATAATATTTGCATTATTAAAGTACTCACTTAGTTCTTGATCGCTTATACGATAGTTCAAAACTTGGACATTAAAATTCTCACTACAGCTCTTATTACATTCACTTATAACATCACCAATATATTGACTATCACTTTCACCAACCACTCTAATATGGAAATTGAGATGGCAATACACACAAGACAACTCTTTTAATGCCTGAATAATCTCAATTACAGATTTCCTCTTTTCTATATAGCCAGGCACAAGAACATTCACACTAGATGGTTTTGCTGGACTATCATCAGCATTATTAATATTATTTAGCAAAACCGGATCTGATATATTCTTACAGAAATAAAATCCAGGCGAATATTTTTTAAAAGAATCCACCTCAAGATATCTTACATTTATACCCAGACCCCTCATGAAAACAAACAAAAAATTTATCAAAAATTTCTCTACTCCACTTCTGTTTGACAAACAGTTGTAGAATATTACATGTATAGAAGATACTGGCGATACTATTCTAGCGAGTATGCTCATTAGCACCTGCAGCTCACCATGCAAAAAGAAAAATCTATTTTTTTTGCATGGGAAAAATCTAGATTTTTTAAAAAAACCCGCGAACAAGTTAAAGGCATTTGACTCCACCACCCATGCTGCATCAGGGTATTTTCTTTTTATCAATTCGAAGTAACTTAAGAAATGCCCATGCTTTCTAGGTGATACTATTACATCCATAAAATTTCACCATGATAAGGGAAGAAGCCAGATTTTATTTGTTGGCTTTTAACATAAAGAGCCAGTAAAAACCCTACAATAAAATAGGTTTCACTGACACCAAATTTAATATTTTCGTTAACTTTTAATTTAACACAAACAAAACAGGCAGGAATAAAAAAGAAATAAGACAATCTAACAAATACTGGATCAAGCTTTGTGGCAGCGATATAAAGAAACACACCAGAAAGCAGCACCCAACGACCTTCCCGTCCTAAGAATGGAAATAGACCAACACAGTACACGGCCATAAAAATGAGCATTTTATAGCCATAATCACCGTCTCCAGTATAGAACTTTATTTTCTCGAAATATATCGACACTTGATCATAAAGAGCACCTATAAACATGCAAGACACAATAAACAGGATCACTATTATAGTTTTCCATTCTATATTTCCAAATAACCTCAAAAAAATAAAGAATACAAAAAAAACAAAGCCACTATAATGAAATAGAAGACTTACGCCCCCCCAAAAAAAACCTAAAATACTTCTCCTTTCTTTCATATAGTAAAAGGATAATATCATTACAGAAATAGCAGAGGCTTGCCTCATCAAGCTAAAAGATTCGATAAAAAAAACTGGTATTGCAAGATAGATAAAAAGTATCCGAGGAGCTTTTTCATTAATCGCAACAAATGCTGGTGGCACTATAGCAATTAGTGCAAAAATCACATAGAGCGACCTTACATCACCTATAAAATATGAAACTTTAAAAACCACCCCGGATAGAGGTTCACTATATACAACACCAGATACATATGAATTGTAATAACTATAGTAGTCCCATCCCACTCCCACACGATAAGCTAAAAGTAAAAATGCATATAAGGCTGATGCAAGAATGAAAAACCTAATTAAAAAAGAGGCCTTAAAAAAGTAAGCGGGCAGTAGGAGAAAAAAAGGGAAAAGATACACTAATAGATACACTCATTAATTCCTTCTATATCGGATTTCAAAGCGACCTACTCAGCTAAAATCGATAATCGACATCATCATTAACTATTGGCCAATCATCAACCCTTATGCCAACCTCGCCTTTTAGGCAATTAATTTCTTTTTTTAGTTCCTCGTACTCATTTATTTTTTTTCTCAAGAATTCAACTGTGACATTTGATTTTTCTTCCAAACCAGCAGGAGTCAATAAGTATACATAACTAAGCTTCTTAGGGTTCTTAGTAAAATTTCCAACCTTGACCCAACCCTTTTCTATCAATGCTTTCAAGCAATAATTCAACTTTCCCAAACTAATACCTAGCTCTTGGGCTAATTCTCGTTGGCTGGCACCTGGATTAGCATCGAGAGCTTTCAGCAGTTTGTAACGAGATTCTTCAGACAGCATGACGTTACTCAATGGTGGTTGATGTTCTGACTAGGATGAGTCTTTGATCTGGATCTTGAGATGCTGTACCGGCTGTTAGTAGATTCTTTATACGCTACCGCCCGGCCGGTTACAGGGCACACCAAAGGATTAGGTTGGACGTATACTAGCGGTACAGGGTCTTCAACCCACTGCCGCTTTTTCGACTATGCGAACTGCACCGCTTTAATCGGCAGTTCAAGCTGTTGTTCTTTACTGAGCAGTTGCAACAACAGCACTACCCTGTCCTCACCGCGTGTCATTTGGACGATGGCCTGGAGGTGTTTGAAGCAGCCTTCGGTAATGGTCACTAAGGAGCCAGCTTTGAGCTCCGGTTCCGGTGTTTCGCTATTCAGTGCCTGGCACTGTTTTATCACGCTGGCGACGATGGCATCGGAAACGACCAAGGGGCGGCCATGGCAGTTGACTAACCGTGCAACGCCTCGGGTGCTGTTAATCTTAGCAAAGCTTTGATCGGAACTTAGTCTTACGAACAGGTAATGCGGAAACAGGCTTTCGGTTTGCCAGTACTGGCGGCCCGCGCGGCGGCGGCTGACGGAGTGCGTCGGATGGAAGGTTTCGATGTGTTGGTTAGCCAGGTGTTCAGCGGCCCGAAAACCGTCTCGGGGCTTACATTGGACGAGGTACCAAGCTGGTTGTTTGTGAGTAATTACCGCTTCCATCGGCTTATTCGGCACTGCGTTCATTCATTGAACGCTCAGACTAATGCACCTAGGGCACGAGTACAATCACTGTGATGTTATCTGTGAGTGGTTATTCATTTCAAAACCAATTCTTACACAGCCGCGCACCTTCACCAAGATGCATTTCCCGAACCATTAAGAGCAGTTAGTGATCAACTGCCATCGGGTTGCAGATGCTTCCGGCACGACGTTTTTAGACGATTCAGCGGCGTGCTTCGCCAACCAGGCAAGGTGCTGCTGGCACCCCTGCCAGGTGAGGGTTTGGCTTTCGTTCAGGTCTATAGACTCTTCGCCCCGGCTCCATTGCACATAGCTTCCTTGGTGCTCAATTAAACTGTTGTCTGGCAACCGAAGTTTCGGCTGCCGACTGTCGATTAATCGCCAGCGCAGTTGCCCGCTCTGGTAGAGGCTTAAAATAATATCCGGGCCGACCGGGCTATGACGGCGTTCGATGCGTAACTGGCATGCCGAGCAATCCGGTGCCGATTCCAGCCAGGGTTCGATTCGGGTCTGTCCCAGCCACAAGACATCGCCTTCTAACACCGGTGTTACAACCGCTTCACCATTTTGAACGCTGATCAATAACTCGGCCGCTTCGCTCACTCGGTTGGGCGACGAACAGGCGGCCAGAATCAGCGCCGCTCCGAACAGTGCTGCTTTTATTGAGACGAGGGCGGATGCTTGTTTCATGGCTGACTCGCACGCTGCTGTTGGCGCAAAAAGTAAGCACTCGGCAAGCTTTCAGCAAGGCGAGCGGTTTCTTCGGCAACGGGACTGCGATCATTGCCCACCGGGTCTGGCAATCGTAACAAGTTTTCGCTTTGGCGCTGCTGAATGCTGCGCAGGCTGATGCCCTGGTTACTCAACAGGTCGTAACCGCCAAAGTCCAGCTGCAAGTTGCTCCAGTCGTCATGATCCGACCAGGTTCCACTGCCAACGTTAACGCCAGTCTGGGTGCCATCACCGTTGCAATTAAAATCGACGTTATCTGAGCCGGTTTCCCCCAGCCCCAAGTTTTCATTCAGGCTGGCCACGTTCAGATCAATCGCAGAGCCATTCGAGTAGTCCAACCGAAACGCCGTATAACTCTCGTCTGGCCCCTGGTTCAGACCGCTGTAACAGGTGGCATTACGAGCATGATAGGAGTTGGAATAATAGAAACGATCGCCTTCATCGTTGCCAATCTCAGGCAGACCGTTGAGCTGGTACAGATAGTTCATCACGCTCAGGTAGTTGGGTTTGTCGTTGGTGTTTTCATCACCACCGTGTCGAAGCCCCAGGTTGTGCCCAAGCTCATGCATCACCGTGCCCGCCTGATAATTAATCAGCACATTCAGATCGGCGGTGGTGGCGCTGTTCAGACCCCAGTTACCCAAGGTAATCAGGATATCGTTACCCACCAATTCAGCCAGGCCGGACGAACCCGCAGCCCCCGTACTGAGCTGGCTGTTTGCAAAGAGCATATAGTGAAAGATGGGTAGACGACTGTAGGCCATGTAGTCGCGCTTGTAGTCATAGAGGTCCGCGACGCCCGCGCCGCTACCAATCGTAATACCCGTCGCAAACGGCACCTGCCCGCCACCGCCAAGGTCCATCTGAGCCGGATCTGTTCCGGAGGCGTTGTCGAATAAATCGCCGACATCGAAGTGGACGCCGATACCGCGTGCGGCAAAGGCATCGACCACGCTTTGCAAAGCTTCTTGCCGAGGAATGATGCCTTCATCGCTGCTGTTCATGTAATCCACTTCGATGAAGATATCCGGCTGGCCGCTGCGCGCGCCCCACTCGTATAACGGCATGCCGGCGAAGGTAGTGCCGCTTTGCTCGTTGCAATCCGGAATGAGGTCGCCATCGGCGTCGGTATTGCACAGAACGTCGTTCGGACCACCGATGGTCGCCCAGGTTGAGTGGCTCCAATCGCTGCCACTGTTGGTATCGCCGCTGGTGCCATTGCGGCCAATACTTTGACCAAAGCTGCTGGTCGACGATACCAATGTTAAAGCCGCGCCGCCGCTCCAGGCGGCAGCATCCGTTGGGCTGTACAGCGTATCAAAAGTGACGAAATCGACGGTGCTGCCCGAAGACGTGTCCAGCAACTCCAAATACCCTTTGCTGTCCCAATAAGGGTACCAACCGCCCTGCTCCAGATGCACGACCCGGCTGGTATCAACCGCTGGCGATGACAGTGATTGAGCACGCACGATCAGATACTGACCCGCGTTCACGGTGGTCGACGGCAAACTAAAGGTAAGGCTGGTCGTAACAGTCGACGCCCCATCGTAGGCCAGGCTGCGCAGCTGATAGTCACTCAAGTCAACCGCCGTGCCACCGGGGTTATAGAGTTCAAACCAACGCATGGTGTTGCTGTAATACGACGACCCCACTTCGTTAATGACTAACGACCCCGCGGCCATCACATTCTGAGCACTGGGAGAAGGGGTTACTGGATTGTTATCGATCAGTGTTTCGGGCTGAACCGGATCACAGCCAACCAACACCGCGGAGGCCAACACGATAACCAGCGACGGCTTTAAAGGAAGGTAACGGCAGAACAACATCATAAGCCGATCAATTTCTACTGCGGATTAGTTACCTTAATTAAAGCAGCACAACACCAAAGCCGCCGTTTTGTTTAGTAAGATTTTGCAGTCGGACAGACGGTTTTTTGACGGCGATTTATTCAGATGAGAATGCCAATCACCCCAGAGAATACTCTGCGGGTGCCGCAATGAAATAAGGATTTAACAGACTCTCGCCTTGGTTATAACGCAGCGGATAACCGGTTACTGCATCGACCATTTCGCCATGGGCGCCACGCAAAACCGCATGGGCGGCAGCGGTGTCCCACTCACTGGTCGGGCCAAGGCGCGGGTAAAGATGTGCCGCTCCTTCCGCGACCAAACATATTTTCAGCGAACTCCCCAGGCTCTGAATTTCCGGTTCATCAAACGCCGCGACAAAGGATTGAAAGGCATCGCTTTGATGCGAACGGCTGCCCACCAGTCGCCAACCCGAGCGACCTTTCGGCAGTTGCGCAACGGAAATGCCTTGAGCTTCACCCTGCAACCATTTGCGACTTCCGTGCACAGCCGGGCCACCTTCATAGGTACAATGTAACGCCGGCGCATGCACTACACCCCAAACGGGTTCGCCGTTTTCAATCAAAGCAATATTGACGGTGAACTCGCCGTTTTTCTTAATAAATTCCTTGGTGCCGTCCAACGGATCAACCAGCCAATAACTCGACCACTGCTGACGCTCACGCCAATCGATCGCTGCACTTTCTTCTGACAGAATTGGGCGTTGTGGTGTTAATTCCGATAAGCCATCCACAATGCACTGGTGTGCGGCCAAATCGGCGGCGGTTAGCGGACTGTCATCGGCTTTGGTTTGAGTGCTGGCCGAAAAGTCTTGCTGATAAATGTTCATGATGGCTTCACCGGCGTTACGAGCCAGCTCAACCACTGCATTAAAATTGGAAGAGTTCATAAAGCATCCTTATTGAATCAAAGCGCCATGGCGGTGCTCACAAGAGCGGTCGTGAGAACCGCCACAATCACCACCAGCGGGCCACCAAAACGTAAATAATCTAAAGGCCGATAATTGCCCGCAGACAACACCATCAAGTTGGTCTGATAACCAAAGGGCGTCACAAAACTGGATGAGGCGGCCATCATAACGGTGACCGCAACCTGTTCGACACTCAGGCCTGAAAGCTCACCAAAGGGCAACGCAAAAGGCAGCATCAAAGCGGCAGCCGAGTTGTTCGTCAGTAGTTCAGTGATTAACCAGGTAGCCAGAAAGATGAATAAAACCGCCAGCCATGCGGGTAATTGCCAATCGACAAATTGCCCGACTAATCCATGGGCCAAACCGGTTTTCTCGACCGCCGTTGCCAGGGCCAATGCCCCGATCAACAATCCAAAGAGTTGGGCATCAAGCCCTTTAGACAAGTTACCCGGCCGTGCCAACCCCAATAACAAACACAACCCAAGATACATCAGTGCAATGTGCAACAATGCAAAGCCCAGCAAGCTGCCGCCCATCACCATCATCGGGAAAGCGAACAACAAGGCATAGGCTCTTTTTTGGTCCCTTGGTGGGCGTGCCGACTGGTACCGGTTCAGAACCATCAATTCTGCGGATGGCGGCAAGCTGTTATTGGACAGACTTTCCAACAGCAACAAATCGCCCGCCTGAAAGCGATACTCCCCTAACTTGCCGAATAGCTGTTCAGTCTGGTGAGCAACACTGACAATAACGCTGCCGTAGCGCTTGCGAAAACCCAGCTCCTTGGGTGTACGACCAATCAGTTCCGAACCCATGGGTACGACCGCTTCCAAAACATGCGTCGACGCCGAAGAAGGCCGATGCGCTTCCTGAGAAAAATCGATACCCGCCACTAACGACAACTCTTGAATCAGCGCAGGCGTTCCCAGAAATACCAATCGATCGCCACGTTTTAATCGAGTATCTGCACCGGCTTCCTGCCACTCATCATCACGCAGCAGACGATATAAATAACCGTGTTTAAGATGGCGCAAGCCCGCTTCACTGATACTGAGGTTATGCAGCGTCTCACCCGCACGAGCCGGTATCTGAAATTCGGTGACACTCTTTGGTCGCGTATCATTCGCAGTGCGATTGGGCAAAAAGCGACCGGCAAACGTCACGTACATAAAAAACACCAGTAATAACGGCAAGCCAACCAACGCAGGGCTGAACAACGTGAGCGTGTGACTCGCCGCCAGCTCATTGAGCAGACCATACACCACCAAATTGGTGCTGGTCCCGACCAGCGTCAGGGTGCCACCAATAATGGCGGCATAACTCAGCGGCAATAAAAAACGACTGGGCGGAACTCCCTGTCGCAATGCCCATTCGCGCACCGGGTGAACCAGCATGACAACAATCGGGGTGTTATTGAGAAAACCACTGAGTAAGGCGACCGGTATCAGTAAATTTAAAGTGCCACCTTGGCTTTTATTGATACGGTTCAGCAACGCCTGGATTGGACGGTCCAATAAACCGCTGTCCTGGATACGATCGGCAATGACCATTAGGACGGCAAGCGTTACAACTCCTTCGTTGACCAGTCCGCTTAAGGCTTCTGGCAGCGTTAATACACCGCTGAGATACAAACCCATTGCCGCAGCCATAAACCAATAAGCTGGCCGGCCACGGCCGCTATACAAGCCAATAATGGCGGTAACTAGAAAGACGACAGTTATAAGCTGAGGCATGAATTAAGATTAGAGCGCTGCCAAGACTTCAGCAAGAACCATACAGGGAGAAAGCGCTTACACGATTGGGCAAAGCACCAGCACATTGCAGCCATTAACTCATGGCTTTCAAAATGGTTTTGACGCCCTTTTCGACATTGCTTTGGCTGGTATCAATTTCTACTTCGGCGCTGCGCGGCTCCTCATAGGGATCATCAATACCAGTGAAGTGTTTAATCACCCCTTCGCGCGCTTTTTTATACAGACCTTTCGGATCTCGTTCTTCACACACTGCCAAGGGCGTATTCAGGTAGACCTCTATAAATTGCCCCGGTGCAAATATCGAACGTACGATCTGACGGTCACGTTGATAAGGTGAAATAAACGCACAGACCACTATCAATCCGGCATCCACCATCAGTTTTGCCACTTCACCCACACGACGAATATTTTCGGCACGATCATTTTCAGTCATGCCTAAATCTTTATTCAGACCATGGCGAACGTTGTCACCATCGAGCAGGAACGTTTTAGCGCCACCGGCGTGCAAGGTGGCATCCAAGGCATTGGCCAGTGTTGACTTGCCGGAGCCGGACAACCCAGTGAGCCACACACACTTTGGCTGTTGCTCCATAAGCTGAGCACGATCAGCGGGGGAAACGGCCTGATTGTGCCAGACTGCCTCTGAGGCTAAATCCAATCCTTTAAATACATAGGGGGTTTGGGTGTTATCACTCATCGGCGGCTCACTGCATTGTTAGCGGTTATTGAACACTACACCGGCTGACGGCCAACGGCGTAGTAACGAATGCCTTTCTTCTTCATGCGCGATGGCTCGTATAAATTCCGACCATCGAACACCAGCGGCTCACTGAGCTGCTGCTTAATGACATCAAAATCCGGCGCGCGGAAGGTTTGCCATTCAGTAACAATCACCAAGGCATCGGCACCTTTGAGTGCACTTTCTTTTGTGCCGCTTAAGACCAGATCATCACGATCGCCATAGATTCGCTGGGTTTCTTCCATCGCTTCCGGATCGAACGCCTGCACCTTGGCACCGGCATCCCACAATGCTTCCATCAGCACACGGCTGGGGGCTTCGCGCATATCGTCGGTGTTGGGTTTAAAACTCAAGCCCCACACAGCGAAGGTTTTACCGGCCAGGTCACCCTGATAGTAATCTGAGATTTTTTTGAACAGCGTGGTTTTCTGCTCATAGTTACGCGCTTCGACCGCTTTCAAAATACCGGCGTCGAAATCGATGCCATCGGCCGTGCGAATCAGCGCCTGAACGTCTTTCGGGAAACAGGAACCGCCATAACCCACACCGGGGTAAATAAAGTGATAGCCAATGCGTGGGTCGCTGCCGATGCCCTGACGCACGGCTTCCACATCGGCCCCCAAACGCTCAGCCAGATTGGCGATTTCGTTCATAAAACTGATCTTGGTCGCCAGCATGCAATTAGCGGCGTACTTGGTCAGTTCGGCGCTGCGCACATCCATCACAATCATCTTGTCGTGATTGCGGTTAAAGGGTGAATAGAGTTCGCGCAGCATTTCTTCGGCACGTTCGCTGTCGGTGCCAATGACAATTCGATCCGGGCGCAGGCAATCGTTAACCGCGGCGCCTTCTTTCAGAAATTCGGGATTGGAAACCACATCGTAACTGACGTCACTGCCACGCTTTTGCAATACGTCAGCAATGGCTGCGGTGACTTTGTCGGCAGTGCCAACCGGTACTGTCGATTTGTTGATGACGACTTTGTAGTCGTCCATCGACTCCGCAATGGTACGCGCTACGGTCAACACGTATTTCAGATCGGCACTGCCGTCTTCGTCCGGTGGTGTACCCACGGCGATGAACAGAATATCACCATGACGCACCGCTTCAGCGGCGTCGGTGGTGAAGTTCAGTCGACCTTCCTGATAGTTCTCTTTAACCAACGGTTCCAGGCCCGGCTCATAGATCGGAATACGACCTTGCTTGAGGTTTTCAACACGGGTGGCATCGACGTCGACACAGACAACGTCGTGGCCGGCCTCTGCCAGGCAGGTACCTTGAACCAGGCCAACATAGCCGATACCAAAAACGGTTACTTTCATGAAAATCCCTGTGGTTAAAAAGTCATTAACCGCAGCCAACAACAGCCGCGTCTTTAAACATAAGGTGCTGTCTGCCCGGTTCAGGACGGGCCCAGACTATGACACCCGAGTGACAATTCGATGACAGTCATCATTGCATCGAAATACTAGGTCCACTATCGGCGCCGCGCAATGCCAACGCCGCCGCGGTACGACGGGCCAGCAATTGATAGTGAGCGGTTATTTCACCGTCCGGTTCGGCAATAACAGTCGGTTCACCGCCATCGGCCTGGGTACGAATGGACAAATCCAGCGGCAAGCTTTCGAGTAAATTGACGTCGTAATCTGTCGCCAATTGCGCACCACCGCCTTCACCAAAGATATGTTCGACATGACCGCAATTAGAGCAGACATGCATGGCCATATTTTCGACCACACCCAATACCGGGATATCGACTTTGTGGAACATCTCAATGCCCTTGCGCGCGTCCAGCAAGGCAATGTCCTGGGGAGTGGTCACAATGACCGCACCGGAAACCGGTACTTTCTGCGCCAGAGTCAGCTGAATGTCACCGGTGCCCGGTGGCATATCGATGATCAGGTAATCCAGATTGTCCCACAGCGTTTGCGTCAGTAGCTGCTGCAAGGCCCCTGAGACCATTGGGCCACGCCAGACCATGGGCGTTTTCTCGGTCACTAGGTAGGCCATCGACATACTTTGTAAACCGTGCGCGGGAACCGGCACAAAGAATTTTTCATCGCGCGTTTGCGGACGTGTGCCGTCAGCGACACCGAGCATGGCGGCGACACTGGGCCCATAGATATCGGCATCCAGAATACCGACACGGGCGCCTTCAGCCTGCAGCGCCAGCGCCAGATTTACCGCAGTCGTGCTCTTGCCGACACCGCCTTTGCCGGACGCCACGGCAATGATGTTTTTAACACCGTTCAGGCCCGGAAAATTGTCGCGCACGTTTACCGCCGCCGCCGACCAATCCACGCTGACGCGCGCGCTGACGTCGTCGAGCTGGGCTTCAATATGGCTTTGCACCAACGTACTCAGGCCTCGAGCATACTGGCCGGCCGCGTAGTGCAGCACGATGCGAACCTGAATGGGATCATCGCCGTCAATTTGAATGTCGGCGCTTTCAGACAGTGGGCGATCGGTGTGCGGGTCCGTCAGGGTACCCAGCAGTGTTTGGATGCGTTCGTGGGACATAAACACTCAATCTGTAACATGGAGGCAATGGCAAGATGGGGATGCGAGCGGGTCTTCTAAAGCCGACCCGCTTGATGCTGATTCAATTCGAATCAGCTGCGCCCGTAGCGATCGGTGAAGCGCACAATGTCGTCTTCACCCAG
Source organism: Saccharospirillum sp. MSK14-1 (assembly GCF_003054965.1). Classification (GTDB taxonomy): domain Bacteria; phylum Pseudomonadota; class Gammaproteobacteria; order Pseudomonadales; family Natronospirillaceae; genus Saccharospirillum. Next base: position 665,937 of record NZ_MIES01000033.1, on the reverse strand, counting down.
ATAACTGCCAGTCTGAACTTCAATCAATTCCAGCGGAATCTTGCCTGGGTTTTCCAGCGCATGAACGGTACCGATGGGAATGTAGACCGACTCGTTCTCGCTCAGCATACGAGTGTCTTCGCCAATGGTGACATTGGCGGTGCCGCTGACCACCACCCAGTGTTCGGCGCGGTGATGATGCATCTGCACCGACAATTTCTCACCGGGCTTAACGGTAATCCGTTTTACCTGATGGCGCTCACCCATATTGATCGTTTTGTAAGCCCCCCAAGGCCGATGCACGCGCGCGTGCAGTTGGTGTTCACTGCGACCGCCGGCTTTGATCAGGGTGACGATCTCTTTGACGTCTTGAGCCCGCTCGCGCGGAATCACCAGTACGGCATCGTCGGTTTCAATAATGGCCAGGTCATTCACACCAACAGCCGCCACCAAACGGCTTTCGGCACGGATCAGGTTGCCATGAGCGTCGTGCGTTAGCACGTCGCCCTGCAGCGCGTTAGCGTCGGCATCTTTTTCGTTCAGATCGTAGAGTGCCGACCAGGCACCAATGTCATTCCAATCGCCGTTGTAAGGCACCACCACGGCCCGGTCGGTGTGTTCCATAATGGCGTAATCGATGGAGTCGGACGGGCTCTTGGCAAAGGCTTCTGCATCCACGCGAATAAAATCAAGGTCACTGTATTCACCCGCCATGGCCGCTTCAGTGGCGGCATAAATCGCAGGCTGATGACGCTTCAGTTCATCCAGATAAACGCGGGCTTTAAAGACGAACATGCCCGAATTCCAGTAATGACGACCGCTTTGCAAGTAGCCTTCGGCGGTTTCGGCATCGGGTTTTTCACGGAAAGCGGCGACCGCACTGATCTGACCCGGCTTCGCCGCTTCGATATAGCCATAACCGGTTTCGGCGTAGCTGGGGGAGACACCGAAGGTCACCAGTTTATCGTCAGCCGCCTGCTCCACCGCCTGCTGCAAGGCAGCGCTGAATGCGGATCGGTCCTGAATCACATGATCGGCGGGCAACACCACCAGGGTGGCTTGCGGATCACGCTGTACCGCCTGAAGTGCCGCCAACGCAATCGCTGGTGCGGTATTGCGGCCTTCGGGTTCGAGGATCAGTTCACTCTTGGTCCCCAAATCAGCCATCTGCTGGGCGATCAAAAAGCGATGTTCGTCATTGCACACAACGATGGGCGCTTCAGTCATGCCCGCTGCCTGGGCACGCTCAACGGTTTGCTGGATCAGGCTGTGCTCAGTGCCAATCAGGCTGATGCATTGCTTGGGAAACAACTCACGCGATACCGGCCACAGTCGTGACCCTACGCCGCCGGCGAGCAAAACAGGAATAATCAACCCGCAATCTCCATATTCAACAGTGTCAGAATGCGCGGATGATAGCATTGGCTGGCCGCCAAAGCCCACGACCCAATCCCGAAACGAGCCCGCTGCGCAGGATGACGCTCTAATCGCCTTCGGGTACACTGTGCGGCCTTTTTCGGCCGCTGCGTCGCGGCCGATATCGTCGAAACTTTTAATTAGTAGCAGTCCAATCACGAGGAAGCGCCAAGCAATGAGCGAACCCCGCAAGATTCTGGTTACCAGTGCCCTGCCTTACGCCAACGGCCCGATTCATCTGGGCCACATGCTGGAACACATCCAAACCGATATCTGGGTGCGCTTCCAAAACAGCATGGGCAACCACTGCACCTACGTTTGCGCTGACGACACTCACGGCACGGCGGTTATGCTGCGCGCTGAAAAAGAAGGCAAGACGCCGGAAGACCATATCGACACCATGCGCGCCGAACACATGCGCGATTTTGCCGGCTTCCTGATCGATCATCACAACTATTACAGTACCCACTCCGAGGAAAACCGGCATTTCGCCGAGCAGATCTACGGTCGTCTGAAAGCCAATGGTCATATCACCACCAAGACCATTCGCCAGCTGTTCGATCCGGAGAAAGAAATCTTCCTGGCCGACCGTTTCGTCAAGGGCACCTGCCCGAAATGCGGCAGTGAAGATCAGTACGGCGACGCCTGCGAAGTGTGCAGCGCCACCTACGAACCGAACGAATTGATCAATCCGCGCTCGGTCTACAGCGGCGCCACGCCGGTCGAAAAAGAATCCGAGCACTACTTCTTCGACCTGCCGCAATTCCAGACCATGCTGCGCGGCTGGACACGCTCGGGCACGCTGCAAGACAGCGTCGCCAATAAGCTGGCCGAATGGGTGGATGCCGAACTGCAACCGTGGGACGTCAGCCGCGATGCCCCTTATTTCGGTTTCGAAATTCCCGATGCACCGGGCAAATATTTCTATGTTTGGCTCGATGCGCCGATCGGCTATATGGCCAGTTTTAAAAACCTGTGCGACCGTCGCGATGACCTGGATTTCGACGACTACTGGCGCAAGGAATCCAACGCCGAGCTGTATCACTTTATCGGCAAAGACATCATCAATTTCCACGCCCTGTTCTGGCCCGCCATGCTCGACAGCGCTAACTACCGCAAGCCGAACGGCGTTTACGCCCACGGTTATGTGACGGTCAATGGCGAGAAGATGTCCAAGTCGCGTGGCACCTTCATCATGGCCAAAACCTATTTGGAACATCTGAGCCCGGAGTACTTGCGCTATTACTACGCCGCCAAACTCGGCGCCGGCGTTGAAGACATCGACCTGTCACTGACCGATTTCGCCCAGCGGGTGAATTCCGATCTGGTCGGCAAGGTGGTGAACATCGCCAGCCGCTGTGCCGGCTTTATCAAAAAAGGCGGCGGCAAGCTGTCGGACAACATCGCCGAACCGGCCATGCTGGCCGATTTCCAAGCCGCCGGTGAACGCATTGCCGCTCATTTTGAAGCGCGTGAATACAGCCGGGCAATCCGCGAAATCATGACGCTGGCCGACCGCGCCAACGAGTACATTCAGTCCAAGGCACCTTGGAGTCTGGCGAAAGAAGACGGTCGTGATCAGGACGTTCAAGACATCTGTTCCATGGGCATTCATCTGTTCCGTCTGTTAGCGATTTACCTGGGTCCGGTACTGCCGGCGATGAGTGAAAAAATTGCGGCGTTCCTGAATGTCGACAGCCTGAACTTTACCGATCGCCATGCGGTACTGACCGGTCACGCCATCAACAAATTCAAGCCATTGCTGACGCGCATTGAGATGGATCAGATTGATGCGCTGATCGAAGCCAGCAAAGAAGACGTTGCCGCCGAGACCCAACCCGCCGCGAAAGCAGCACCGAAAAACGAGAGCAAACCCGCGGAAGAGGGTCCGGCTGAAATCGAATTTGGTGACTTTGCCAAAGTCGACCTGCGCGTTGCCAAGGTATTGAACGCCGATTACGTCGACGGTGCCGACAAGCTACTGCAGCTGCAACTCGATGCCGGTAACGGCGAAACCCGCCAGGTGTTCTCCGGCATTCGCAGCCATTACGAACCGGCCGATCTGGTCGGTAAATCGGTGGTGCTGGTGTACAACCTGAAACCGCGCAAGATGCGTTTTGGTCTGTCTGAAGGCATGGTGCTGGCAGCCAGTGGCGGTGACGATCTCTGGGTACTGGAAGGCCCTGCGGCGGCGGCACCCGGCACCAAAATCAGCTAACCAGAATGGGCGAACTCTATGCGCTGTTGGCGGCGTTGTCGTGGACAACCGCCGCCTACGGTTTTCGGCATCTGGGCGGCACGCTGACACCGCTGCAACTCAACCTGTGGAAAGGCATTCTCGCTTGCGTTGGCCTGGCCGCTTTTATTGGGGTGTCGGGTCAGTGGATCAGCCTGCCATCGGCGGTTTGGTTGCCGCTGTTACTGAGCGGACTGATTGGCATCACGCTCGGCGATACGTTGCTGTTCTCGGCGCTCAATCGCATCGGTGAACGCACCACCCTGACCATTGCTGAATCCGCTGCGCCACTGTTCACCATCAGCCTGGGCATGTTGTGGCTCGGTGAGTTTCTGACGCTCTGGCAATGGCTCGGCGCCGCGCTCATCTTGCCCGCCTTGTTCTGGGTGCTGGAACCGGCCAATCCGTCCCATCGCAGTCATCCATTGCTGGGCTTGAGCTTTGCGCTTGGTGCAGCGCTGTGTCAGGCACTGGGTATGGTGCTGATGCGTCAGGTGTTTCTGGCAGTCGATATGCCCGCGAGCCAAGGGGCATTGCTACGGTTGCTGGCGGGCATTGTCGCCTTGCCCGTCTTACTCAGCCTTTACCAACAATCCTGGCTACCGCGTTTGACGCTGCGCCAGTGGATGATGTTGGCGGTGAGCACCTTCGTCGGTACGCTGCTGGCCATCTGGTTTCAACAACTGGCGGTAAAACGCGCCGAAGCCGGAGTCGTGCAAACCTTAATTGCGACCTGTGCCATCATGGCCTTTGCCATCGACCGTTTGCGTGGCAATAAAGCCTCGAGCAAAGCCTGGTTGGGATTGTTGGTGGCGTTCGCTGGCGTCGCGTTGATTGCCTTGAGCTAAATCAAGCGCCGGTCTTTGCTACCTTGAGTGGGACTGCCGGTTTCCCGATAATGACGCCCGCTGCGATCACCGCACCAAGGACCGTCCATGACTGACTACATTCTGCTGTTGGTAGCCACCATCTTGGTGAACAACTTCGTGCTGGTTCAGTTTCTGGGCCTGTGCCCCTTTATGGGTGTTTCCAACAAGCTGGAAACCGCGATCGGTATGTCACTGGCGACCACCTTTGTACTGACGCTGTCATCGGTCGCCAGCTACATCGTTTATTCCTGGTTGCTCGAACCGCTGGGTTTGACCTACCTGAAAACCATCAGCTTTATTCTGGTGATTGCCTTTATGGTGCAGTTCACCGAGATGCTGGTGCGCAAGACCAGCCCACTGCTGTATCGGGTGCTGGGCATTTTCCTACCGCTGATCACCACCAACTGCGCCGTTCTCGGTGTCGCTTTGCTGAACATCAGCCGGCAGAATTCGCTGGTCGAAAGCTTCCTGTATGGCTTTGGTGCGGCTGTTGGTTTCTCGTTGGTGCTGGTGTTGTTTGCTGCCTTGCGAGAACGGCTGGCCGTTGCCGACGTGCCACAGCCGTTTCAGGGACCCGCCATCGGTATGATCACCGCCGGCATTATGGCGCTGGCGTTTATGGGCTTCTCTGGCCTGGTTGCGGTGGGTTAAGACGATGTGGACGGCGGTTATTACACTGTTGATCGTTGCTGCCATTCTTGGCGCTGCGCTCGGCTATGCCTCGGTGCGTTTTAAGCCCGAGGGCAATCCCATCGTCGATGAGATCGATAACGTTCTGCCGCAAACTCAGTGCGGCCAATGCGGTTACCCCGGCTGCCGCCCTTACGCTGAAGCCATTGCCGGTGGCGACAAGATCAACAAATGCCCGCCGGGCGGCGAAGCCACCATTCAGTCGCTGGCCGATCTGCTCGATGTTGAACCGGAACCCTTAGATGCCGAACACGGCGTCGAAAAAGCCAAGATGGTGGCGGTCATACGCGAAGACGAATGCATCGGCTGCACCAAGTGCATTCAGGCCTGCCCTGTCGACGCCATTCTCGGCGCGGCCAAACAGATGCACACTGTTATCGAAAGCGAATGCACCGGTTGCGATCTGTGCGTAGAACCCTGCCCCGTCGATTGCATCGATATGGTGGAAGTCGGTACCGACCTCGACCACTGGCATCTGGATAAACCCGCCAGCCTGATTGCCACTGACCGGGGGCGCGCGGCATGAACGCACCGCTGATCATCACCGACCGCCCGCACCGTTTTCACGGCGGCGTTCACCCGGCCGAGAACAAAACGCAATCGAACGGCACCGCCATCGAAGCTCTGCCCCTGCCATCCGTATTGGTGTTACCGCTGCGCATGCATTTGGGCGCGCCCGCCGAACCGCGCGTCAGCGTCGGCATGACGGTGCGCAAGGGCGATGTTCTGGCCGATGCAGACGGTGCCATCAGCGCGGCGGTTCATGCGCCAACTTCAGGTCGCATCACGGCCATTGAAGAGCGCATCATTGCGCACGAATCGGGGCTGAGCGCGCCGTGCATTGTGCTTGAAGCGGACGGCGAAGACGTCTGGCGCGAGCGTCACGGTTACCCGGACTGGCGTCAGCGTGACACAGCGGAACTGATTCAACGGCTGCGTGATTGCGGCCTGGCGGGTTTGGGCGGCGCCGGCTTTCCGACCGACGTCAAATACCGCAACACCCACCATGCCATCGATACGCTGATCATCAACGCCGCCGAATGCGAGCCTTACATCACCGCCGACGACCGGCTGATGCGCGAACGCGCGACTGAGATTCTCGAAGGCGCCGGCATTGCCGCCCGTCTGGTCGGTGCCAAGACCATTCGCCTGGGTATCGAAGACAATAAGCCGGAAGCCCTGGCCGCCATGACTGCTGCAGCCGAAGCGCTGGCCTTGTCGCTCAGAGTCACCGTCGTCCCGACCAAATACCCCAGTGGTGGTGAAAAACAACTGATTCAGTTGATTACGGGCCGGGAAGTGCCTGCCGGTGGCTTGCCCTCCGACCTCGGCATCATCTGCCAGAACGTCGGTACGCTCGCCGCCATTCGCGCTGCGGTGATCGAAGACGAACCGCTGATCCGACGCGTAACCACGGTCACTGGCGCTGCCGCCGACCGGCCCGGCAACTACGAGGTGCTGATCGGTACGCCCATCGAAACGCTGCTTAACCACGCCGGCGTGCACCTGAAAAAAGCCGACCGCGTCATTATGGGTGGCCCGATGATGGGCTTTGCGCTGCCAGACATCACCGCGCCACTGAGCAAAACCACCAATTGCCTGCTGGTGCCCGCCAAGAACGAACTGCCACCGAGCCAGATCGACAACCCCTGCATTCGTTGCGGCCAGTGCGAACAGGTGTGCCCGGCCGGTTTACTGCCGCAGCAATTGTTCTGGGCCGCCAAGAGCCGCGATCTCGACAGCGCCGAACTGCACTCCCTTGGCGACTGCATCGAATGCGGCGCCTGCGCCTGGGTGTGCCCAAGCCACATTCCGCTGGTGCATTACTACCGTTACGCCAAGGGTGAGATTCGCCACGAGCGTGAAGAACAGATCAAATCCGAACGCGCCCGGGCTCGATTTGAAGCACGCCAGGCGCGACTGGAAAAAGAACAGCAGGAAAAAGAAGCGCGCCGTGCCGCTCGTGCCAAGGCCGCCGCCGAAGCCCAGGCGCGCAAGCAAGCCGAAGCCGGTGAAGCCAGTTCCGACCCTGTACAGGCCGCGCTGGAGCGAGCCCGGGCCAAACGCGCCGAGCGCCAGAACGACGTCTCGGACGCCGGCCAGCCAAGCATCGCTGACTTGGAAAAAGCACTGGAACTGGCTGCGGCCAAGGTCAAAAAAGCCAATGAACGGCTGGTCGCTGCCGAGCAGGAAGCACCGGATACCGTGCCTGCACTGCAAAAAGCCATCAGCAAATTGGAAGAGAAACACCGCCAGGCCCAGCAAGCGCTGGACGCGGCGCGTGATCAGGGTAATGCCTCATGATAAACACCACGCCCACAGCGCCTCACACTCAGCGCCCAACTTCCGTTACGCGCGTAATGGCGCTGGTGCTGGCCGCCCTGATTCCGGGCTGGGTGGTCTTGGTTATCTCGTTCAGCTGGGGGTATTTGATCAATCCGCTGTTGGCTTGCGCCACCGCCCTTGTTACCGAAGCTGCGCTGCTTAAAGCGCGAGGTCGCCCGGTGCTGTTCTTTTTGAAAGATCTCAGTGCGCTGGTCACCGCTGTACTTCTGGCGCTGGCTCTGCCACCGCTGTCACCCTGGTGGATGACGGTTCTGGGCACCGCCCTGGCGCTGATCTTTGCCAAGCATCTGTTCGGCGGTCTGGGTAACAATCCCTTTAACCCGGCCATGGTGGCCTATGCCTTGCTGCTGGTGTCTTTGCCGCTGTATATGACCACGCGCTGGGCCAACCCGGATCAGTGGCTATCACTGACCGATACGCTGTCGATCATTTTCGCCGGCGGTGTGCCGATTGATGCGGCCACGGCGGCAACGCCTTTGGATGTCTACAAACTCAACATCGCCAACCAAACCGCCAACGAAGTCTTACGCGCGCCCATCTTTGGCAGCTTTGTGGCTGAGGGATGGGACATCGCTAACCTCGCTTTTTTGATCGGTGGTGGGGTGCTGATCTGGCAACGCATCATCAGCTGGCATATTCCGGTCGCGCTGCTCGGTGCGTTGATGCTGATGAGCCTGCTGTTCGGTTCCGACGCTGATCTGCGCGTGCCTTTGTCGCTGCATCTGCTTGGTGGTGCCACCATGCTCGGCGCTTTCTTTATCGCCACCGACCCGGTCAGTGCCGCGACGTCCAACCGGGGCAAACTGATGTATGGTGCCGGTATTGGCGTGTTGATCTACCTGATTCGCACCTGGGGCAATTACCCAGATGCGGTCGCTTTTGCGGTGCTGCTGATGAATTTCGCCGCCCCATTGATCGACCACTACAGCCGGCCGCGTGTCTATGGCCACCGCAAAGCCGTCAAAGGGTATAAACGCGATGACTGAGCCGACAGAAACCATCACGCTCAGCGGCGCGATCCGTCGGGGTGCCATTGGCCTGGGACTGTTCGCTGTTTTCACCGCAGGCTTGATTGCCGTCACGCAACAACTGACGGCAGACCGCATTGCCGACAACGAACGCGCCTTTGAAGCCCAGACGCTGTTAGCGCTGGTACCCGCCGACCAGCACGATAACGACTTGCTCGATAGCGCCTATCGCACCGACCTGCCAACGCTGACCCAAAGCGAGCTACTGCGCCTGCCCGAGTCAGCCCTGTGGTATCAGGCCCAACAGGATGGCGAGGTGGTGGCCGTCATTTTGCCACTGGTTGCACCGGAAGGTTACACCGAAGCCATTCGGCTGATTATGGCGGTTGCGCGTGACGGCACCTTGATGGGCGTGCGCGTGGTGCAACACCGGGAAACACCGGGGTTGGGCGATCAGGTTGAGGTCACCAAGTCCGACTGGATTCACAGCTTTGACGGCCGCTCACTGGGCCAGCCGCCGCTTGACGACTGGCAGGTGAAAAAGGACGGTGGTGCTTTTGATCAGTTGACCGGTGCGACCATTACGCCCCGCGCCGTGGTCCGCGCCGTCGCTCGGGGGTTGCAGTTCTTTGAACACAATCGATCGGTGTTGCTGGCCATTGATCCGACTCAGGAGGTCACCGAATGAGCGATGCCCGTGAACTCACCCGCAATGGTCTGTGGAACAACAACGCAGCGCTGGTGCAATTGCTTGGGTTGTGCCCGCTGCTGGCAGTCACCGGTACAGTGGTCAACGCCCTGGGATTGGGGTTGGCGACACTGGTGGTATTGGTTGGTTCTAACACCGCGGTATCGCTGATCCGACACTACGTACCCGATACGGTTCGCCTGCCCGCCTTCGTGATGATCATCGCCTCCTTTGTCACCTGTGCTGAACTGCTGATGCAGGCCTTCACCTACGAGTTGTATCAGGTGCTGGGCATCTTTATTCCGCTGATCGTCACCAATTGCGCCATTCTCGGTCGGGCCGATGCCTTTGCCCGCAAAAATCCGGTGTTGCCGTCGATGCTTGATGGTTTGATGATGGGGCTGGGTTTTCTTGCGGTTTTGCTGGTGCTCGGTGCGCTGCGTGAAATCATCGGCCAGGGAACGCTGTTCACCAACATGGAATTGATTTTCGGGCCCGTCGCCGCCTCCTGGGAACTGACGATTTTCCCGGACTATCCGGATTTTCTGTTTGCCGTTTTACCACCCGGCGCTTTTGTTGGGCTGGGTTTGCTGATTGCGCTGAAAAATCGCATCGACAGCGGCATCGAAGCGCGTCGCGCTGCCAAAGCCGAGCACGTGGTCGCCGGTTCGAAACGGGTCCGGGTTACCGGTCATATCAGTTAACAGCGTCGCGCACTTCACGTAACCTTGTTTGTCGACCACCGTTGGAGACGACCGCTTGAACAAAGCCAAACGCACCGAGATCTTCACCCGCCTGCGTGAGGCCAACCCCTCGCCCAAAACCGAGCTGGAATACAGCTCAGCCTTCGAGTTATTGGTGGCCGTCGTGCTATCGGCACAAGCGACGGACAAGGGCGTTAATAAAGCGACCGCTAAATTGTTTCCGGTCGCCAATACACCTCAGGCCATTTATGACTTAGGCGTTGACGGGCTGAAGGCATACATCAAGACCATCGGCCTGTTTAACTCCAAGGCAGAGAATGTCCACAAGCTGTGCCGGCAACTGCTCGATCAACATAACGGCGAGGTGCCGCAAACCCGTGAAGCGCTTGAAGCATTGCCGGGCGTGGGCCGTAAAACCGCCAACGTGGTGCTGAATACCGCTTTCGGCCAGCCAACGATGGCCGTCGATACGCACATTTTCCGCGTTGCCAACCGGACTCGCATTGCACCGGGGAAAAATGTGGTGGAAGTGGAGCAGCGCCTGGTCCGACTCATTCCCAAAGAATTTATGATGGACGCACATCACTGGCTGATCCTGCACGGTCGCTACACCTGTACGGCACGCAAACCACGCTGTGGAGCCTGCCTGATCGAAGACTTATGCGAGTATCGCGACAAAACGGATTAAGCCCATCCTCACTTAACGCCAAGGTCGCTTCCCATGCATGGATTGCTGATTACCGACCCGACTTGTCACCTGCCTGCAGGCGCATTAAAGCGCTTTCCGATCGACCGCCTGACACCGTCTGACACCTTTGATGAACGTCTGTCTGAGCAGTGGTTGTATCACTGCGATGCCCTGCTTGGCATCGGTTCGACGTTATCCATCGAAAGCTGGCAAACCGTCATTGCACAACGACACGATGAATTGTCACCGCGTCGCCTCAGCGCCCATCTGCGAACACCTTTTTACGTGCGGCTGTTTCATAGCCAGCACCAATGGGCGGCGCTGGGATTGCTCGTCAAAATGGCGGCAGACCGGCTCGAAAAGGGTAACAGCCTTGATGCAATAAGGTCGGCTCTGGCATCGACCGAAGCCCGGATCCACCACCTTCTGGCGATGCCTGCGGGTTCGACCTGGTTGAACGAGACGATGCCTTTGTTCCAGCGCTGGCGACGCCGTAACGCCGCCATGGTGCACCTTCAACCCGACCGACGCCCGGTTATACAATTCACCAGGAATCCGATACTCGCTGTACTGGAACACGGTCGCAGACTGGCGCCGCCCAAGTCCTTATTTAACCTGAGTTACGCTGGCGACCTGGCATCCTTACAGACCCAAACCGCCTTTCGCCAATGGCATCAAAACATACGTCGACAAGGCAGCCAGTGCTGGTTGAGCGCTATGGATGATGCCAGCTCTGAAGAAAGTGGGCGCGGCGCACTCAGCCTTGCCTGGCTCAGCGAACCCGCTCATCACGAAACGCCTTAAGGTTTTCTTCATTGCGCAGAAAGCGGGCAAAGGCGCGACCTAATTGAATATCCGGTTCGCCATTACGGCGCCGGTTGGCGCGCAGGTACTGATAGACGGCCACAGTTCGTATCAAACCGTCATCTTCGGGCGCTTCTTCCTCTTCAAGGCCAGCTTCCTGACGCATGATGCGAATGGCCGCTTTCATGGATACAAGATCAATGGCATCCACTGGGTTATCCGGCGACCCTCGACCCGTGGCCAGCCACTCCAATGAACAGCCAGTGACATCGGCGATTTGATTGGCACGCGATAACGTCGGTTCAGATCCTTTGAGGTATTTACGAATCAGACTTTCACCGAGTTCAACCCGGCGGGCAAAGGCGCTGACTGAGCTGGCACCAATCAACTCACGCAAACGATCCGCGAAACTCATACCGAAAAATCATCATCCCGAGGCGTAAAGGCGGGCAACGGCCAGTCGGTGCCTTCAACCAAATTAATCAATTCCAACAAAATCATAGCGGTTAATCCCCAGATGTGGCGTCCCTGGTAATGATAGTGCGGAATCTGGAAATCGGTGCCGTGACGATGTACGGGTATTAGCTCCGGCTCGGTCTGCGCGAAGAAAGCCCAGGGCACCACAAACCAATCGGCAATCTCATCCGGGCTGGCTCGGCAATCGTCCAGATGCTCAACCCAGCCAACATACGGAAACACCTGCACGCCCGCTTTCGACAAACCAGTCGACAAGCTGCCAAGCACCTGAATACGCGATGGCGGTAAGTTGAGTTCTTCGTGAGTTTCGCGCAAAGCGGTTTCAGCCAAGTTCTGGTCTTCGCGTTCCCACATCCCACCCGGGAACGCCACCTCACCGGGATGGCTGTTTAGGTGCGCGGCTCGAACCGTGAGCAACACACCCACCTCTTCGGTTTCGACCAATGGCACCAGCACACCCGCTTTGGGCGTGGACAGTGTCAACTGACGTGGGCGGTGCGAGCGCAACGGCTCCATAAAGCGATTTTGATTAGGACCAGCAGGCTTCATCAGTACAGCATCTCATATTTCAACAGCCCTGGCTTGGCTTCGGACCCGGGCTTAACCTTTCTTTATCGGCAACAGATCACCGTTCTGAATCACAATTTCGCTGTTTAACGACGATAGAGATCACTCCACGGGTACCCAAATGCACGTTTCGATGCTAGCTTTATCAGCGGCTGGGAAAGGGAACACAAGGATTCCAGCCGAATTAAATGATCGCGATGCCCCGGCGTCGCCCGAACGACCCCAAGGAAGTGGGTGAGGAAGACGCTCATGGCGGAACTCCAAAAAGAACTACCCAACTTTGATACCTTGATGGACTTGGCCAATCGGGACCCCGACGGCCTGGAACACTTAAGAACCTCGTTGATCCGAGATTTCATTGATCGCGCGCCCGACAATCAACGCCAGCGACTTCAGGGCCTGCAGTTCACCATCGATATGGAACGCCGCAAAGCCAAGAACCCCGTGCAAAGCTGCATGCGGATGTCTCAGATGATGCATGAACGCGTCACCGACCTGTGCGACAGCCTGAATGATTTCTCCACACTTTCCGTGGTTACCGAACCGACCGCATTGCGCCCGACTAATGTAATCCCGCTGCGACCGCGTTCTTGGGAAGACGAAACCGACGAGTCCTGATAGGCTGGTCCTTCCAGCCATTACCGCTTTAATTCAATGAATTTTTGCAGTCACTGCGGCCAACCCTTGCGGTTCGCCATCCCCGATATGGACAACCGCCCTCGCTACCTGTGCGACCATTGCGGCAGCATCCATTACCAGAATCCACGCCTGATCACTGGCACACTGCCGGTCGCACCCGATGGCCGTATTTTGCTGTGTCGGCGCGCCATTGAACCGCGTCTGGGCTACTGGACATTGCCCGCTGGCTTTATGGAAAACGGTGAAACTGTCGTCGAAGGCGCCTTGCGAGAGACGCTGGAAGAATCGATGGTTAAAGCGCACAACCCTGTTCTGCTCTCAATGATCAGCCTGCCGGAATTCGATCAGGTCCACGTCTTCTATCGCGTCGACATGCCCGATTTTGAATTTGCGGTTACCCAGGAAAGCAGCGAAGTCGCGCTGTTCGAACTCAATGACCTGCCTTGGCAAGAAATTTCGTTTCGAACGGTCACCGCCACGCTCGAACACTATCTCAAGGTCCGCGATCAGGAAGTGCCCGCGGTACTAACCGGGGCAATTGAACCGCGCTGAGCGCAATAAATAGCCGGCATAAAAAAACCGGGTAAGTATCCTTACCCGGTCAAAGATCGCTCCCTAGCGGAGCACTGACTGTACTCAAGCTTGCTGCTGCAGACTGGCCTTCGCCAATCTGTAAAAGAAATCTCTTAAACGTTACGCGTTACCGGCGCGCTGAAGAGACCGCGGATGCCGTTCGCTACGCTGCTGCGCCAGGACGCAAACATCTGCGTCAGATATTCACTGCGCATTTCTACGGCTTTGGCCTCGTAATGAGCAACGTCGATGTTGCCCCACTCGTCCAATACAACACCGGCGTCTTCCAAAGTGCGTGTGCTGTCATTCATTGTCTTGCTATCCATGGTACTGACCCCCTTTGGGTTTTGGTCATTCGGACAGCGCAGAGAATAGGCAGGCAGCGCCCGCCAAACAAACGATGCTTTTTCACGCTATGAGTGAATATTTCTCAACCATCAACATACTGAACCTGACCGCGCATTAAGGCCGCTATGCCTTCCTGACCTAATTCAACGCCCCACCCCGACGCCGCTCGTCCGCCAAAACTCACGTCAATCCGGCTGCGCATCGGTCGGTTTATGGCGACGTTGGCGGTGTGCAATCGCATCGCCAGTGCCGAGGCTCGCTGAGGATCTGCATCCCAAACCGAGCCACCTAAGCCATATTCGCTGTGGTTAGCCCAGGCAATGGCCTGATCCAGAAACTCGTAGGCCGCCAACTGAATCACAGGCCCAAAGACTTCTTCCGGCCAAACCTGACTGGTCAAGGGGTCATCGACCACAGCCCAGGCCGGCGACACAAACTGACCATCCACCACCGGGTCAGAGCTGCGCCGCAAAGCGTCAGCGCTTAACCGGCGCCATTGCGACAACAACTGATCCCGCAAATCGGCTCGGGCCAGCGGGCCAAGTCGCGACTCAGGCAACTCGGGCGACATCGGCTGATAATCCGGCAGTGCAGCCTCAACCAATGCCAGCACCCGCTCCAAACGTGACTTAGGCACCAACCACCGTTTTGCGCACAAACAACTCTGCCCACTGTTGTTCAAACGCGAGGTCAGTGCGGCCTTAACAAAGGCCGAGACATCACCGCTGTCGGTCAACAGCCAAGCGTCATTGCCCCCTAGCTCCAGCGTCGTGGGTTTTAAACGCTCACCACAGGCGGCAGCAATGCGTCGGCCAACATCTCGGCTGCCGGTAAAATGCACCTGTCGCAGATGTGGATGATCGTAGAGCAATGGCAGTTGTTGAATGTCTGCACGCACCACCCGCAAGGCTGCGCGCGGAAAACCCGCCTCGCCCACCCACTGCTCCAGCAAGGCAGCCGACTGCCAGACATTGGGTGCCGGTTTGATGGTCACGGTGTTACCGATGGCCAGCGCCGGCAGCGCGAACCGCGCCAACTGCCATAACGGGTAATTCCACGGCATGATGCCCAAAACACCACCTAAGGCGGCCATCTTGCGTTCGACGCCAGGCAGCAGTGATGTCGGCTCAAACCGTTGAGGTGCTTGCACGCACAC
This sequence comes from Saccharospirillum sp. MSK14-1, assembly GCF_003054965.1. Classification (GTDB taxonomy): domain Bacteria; phylum Pseudomonadota; class Gammaproteobacteria; order Pseudomonadales; family Natronospirillaceae; genus Saccharospirillum. The sequence goes on along the minus strand of NZ_MIES01000033.1, from coordinate 650,789 downwards.
ATACTCAATCAGCGCGCGGGTTTTATCGATTTCGGCTTCAGCCTGAGCCAGAGGCTTGCCCATTTCGTGGGTCATGCACAGTGCCAAGGTGTGACGTTGCTGCGCCAAGAGCTCACCCAGGTCTGCTAACCACGCCAAGCGTTGTGCCAAGGGCGTATTGGCCAGGTCCGGCCAGAGACTGGCTTGCTCATCCACCACCGCTTGCAACTGGGCATCCGTCCACATCGGCCATTGCCCCAGCAGTTCACCTGTGGCTGGATTAACCGAACGGAAGACAGTCATGTAATAACCTTTCATTTTGAGGCAAAAACCGCCCATAAATGAGCGGATTTCACAGATAGGTGGCAGAAATTTTGTAATTTAACCACAATATAAGCTTGGCCCGAGGTACTGACGGGGCACTTATAATCATTATAACGCGCCACTTCCGGCTTGGCAGGCCGCTGGCGCATCGGCACAACACCCGCACACCAACTATGCTGAGCTGTGCGGCGCCGACGACGCATCCAGAGGGAGCATCCATACCATGACCGTTATCCCCGAAACGCTACGCGACAACGTTCGAATGCTGGGCGAATTGCTGGGCGATACTCTGCTCGAAAACCAAGGCCCGGAATTGTTCCGTAAGGTAGAAGACATCCGCCGCCTGGGTAAAGCCGTAAACGCTTCTGAAGACGGCGACCCGCAACCTTTAATCGACGAACTGGCCCACCTGGAAGACGATGACATTCTGCCCATCGTGCGCGCCTTCAGTCAGTTCCTGAATCTTGCCAACATCGCCGACGAACAATATTTTTCCAGTGCCGAAGCGCAACAACAAATCAGTCTGGAGTCGACACTGGATGAGCTGGTCGACACCCTGGGCAAAGACGATGTTGCCGGTGCACTGAAACACCTCAACATCGAACTGGTACTGACCGCCCACCCAACGGAAGTCACCCGCCGGACCCTGATTCGAAAATACGAGCGCATTGCCGAAGCCTTGGCAGACCTCAAGCGCACCGATCTTTTGCCGCACGAACGCCATGAGCTTCAGTCGGGTCTCAAACGCACCATCGATGAAATCTGGCACACCAACGAAATCCGTGATGAGCGACCAACCGCGGTCGACGAGGCCAAATGGGGGTTCGCGGTCATCGAAAACTCTCTGTGGCAGGCCGTGCCTCAGTTTATGCGCGAGCTGGACCGCGCTGCGCGTCATCGTCTGGGCCAGGGTTTACCCGTCGATGCCTCCCCCTTCCACTTTTATTCCTGGATGGGCGGCGACCGCGACGGCAACCCGAACGTCACGCACACCGTTACCCGTGAGGTCATTCTGCTGGGTCGCTGGATGGCGGCCGATCTGTATCTGAAAGACATCCACGACTTGGCTGGCGATCTGAGCATGAGCGAAGCCTCCGACGAACTGCTGGCCCGCTCTGGTGAAGTGCGCACGCCCTATCGCGCCATTCTGCACAACCTGCGTGATCGTCTGGAACGCACGCTGGAATGGGCCGATGCCTGCGTCAACGGAGAAAACGCCACACCGCCGGAAGACGTCATCACCCGGCGCGATGATCTGCTCGAACCGCTGATGCTGTGTTATCGCTCTCTGAACGACTGCGGCATGAAGCGCATCGCCCAAGGCAGCCTGCTCGACACCATCCGCCGGGTGCATTGCTTTGGCATTAACCTGGTGCCCCTCGACATCCGCCAGGACAGCGATCGCCACGTCCAGGCGCTCGATGAAATCACTCGTTATCTGGAACTGGGTGAATACGGCGAATGGTACGAAGCCCAGCGTCAGGCTTTTCTGCTGGAACAGCTCGCCAGCAAACGTCCGCTGTTGCCGCGCAACTGGCAGCCGAGTGCCGACACACAAGAGGTGCTCGATACCGCTCGCATTCTGGCCGAAGAGCCGCCAGAAACGCTGTCGAGCTACATCATTTCCATGGCACGCCAGCCGTCCGACGTTTTGGCTGTTGCGCTGATTCTTAAAGAGAGCGGTCTGAGCTGGAACGTGCCCATTGTGCCGCTGTTCGAAACCCTGGATGACCTCGACCGCAGCTACGACGTCATGGAGCAACTCTGGTCCATGCCAGCCTATCGCCAGTACTGCGATGCGCGCCAAACGGTCATGATTGGCTATTCCGACTCCGCCAAAGACGCTGGCAAACTGACCGCTACCTGGGCGCAATACAAAGCCCAGGAAAAACTGGTTGCCTTAGCGCAGCAAAACAACATTCACCTGATGCTGTTCCACGGCCGCGGTGGCACCGTCGGCCGCGGTGGCGGTCCGGTGGAAAAAGCCATGGCCTCGCAACCACCGGGTTCCGTCCAGGGCGCCATTCGGGTGACCGAACAGGGCGAGATGATTCGTTATAAATTTGGTCTGCCGCGCGTGGCGGTGCGCAGTCTCGGTATCTACGTCGCCGCGACCTTGCGCGCCACACTCGAACCGAATGCCGCACCCAAAGACGAATGGCGTGAGCTGCTGGAGCAGATGTCACAAGCCAGTCTGACCGCCTATCGCGATACTGTGCGTCATGACGAACGTTTCGTGCCCTATTTCCGCAGCCTGACGCCGGAACAGGAATTGGGCCTGCTGGCGCTGGGCAGCCGTCCGGCTAAGCGCAAGGCCACCGGTGGTGTGGAAAGCCTGCGCGCCATTCCCTGGGTATTCGCCTGGATGCAGGTCCGACTGAACCTGCCTTCCTGGCTCGGCGCTCGCCAGGCGTTGGAATTTGGCCTGGAGCAATCGCCGGACACACTGCAGGACATGGTCGATCACTGGCCTTTCTTCAGCGCCTTCCTCGATCTGCTGGAAATGGTGCTCGGCAAAGCCGACCGCTCCATCGCGGCTTACTATGAAAAACAGTTGGTTCCGGACGAGCTGCACAGCTTGGGTGAGCAACTGCGTGATGACCTTCGGGTCAGCGAAGAACTGATGAATCGCATCAAGCGCCAGAAAGAACTGCTGGCCAGCGATCCACTGCTCGCGCAGTCCATTCAGGTACGCAACCCTTACACCGACCCGTTGAATTACCTACAGGCAGAGCTGCTCAAACGTGAGCGTAAAGCCGGTAACTTCGACGCTCAATTAGAAAGAGCGCTGAAAGTCACCATGGCTGGCATCTCAGCGGGTATGCGTAATACCGGCTAAAAGCGGCGCTTTCGACACCTATTCGACGGAAGTCGGATAGGCGAGGCGCCCTGTTCGGGTTGAGCTTATTCAAACGGGCAGGTATCTTAGCGGCTGGCAAAAAACAGGCCTCGGGCCTGGCGGTACAAAAGGACAACAGCAACCCGCGCGCCAAAGATTCCGGGCCAGCCCAGCATTGTGAGGCTGGCCAACCCCCACTTAGTTAGCCAAGGCCAGAGCCTTAACGCAGTTCCGGCCGGCCCCCCATTTGAACTTAAATCGATTTGAACATCACAGAACTGAGGAGCTTTTCGTCAATGCGCATTATTCTGCTGGGCGCACCCGGTGCCGGTAAGGGTACTCAAGCCCAATACATTACCGAGAAGTACGACATTCCACAGATTTCCACAGGCGACATGCTGCGCGCTGCTGTTAAAGCCGGCAGCCCGTTAGGCTTGAAGGTCAAAGAAGTCATGGCCTCCGGTGGTTTGGTGTCTGATGAAACCATCATCGCGCTGATCAAAGAACGCATCGCCGAACCGGATTGCGTCAATGGTTGCCTGTTTGATGGCTTCCCGCGCACCATTCCACAAGCCGAAGCGCTGAAAAACGAAGGCGTGCAGATCGATTTCGTAGTCGACATCGACGTAGACGACAGCGAAATCATCAAGCGCATCAGTGGCCGCCGTGTGCACGAAGCCTCTGGCCGCGTTTACCATGTCGACAACAACCCACCCAAAGTGGCTGGCAAAGACGACGAAACCGGCGAGCCGCTGATTCAGCGCAGCGACGACCAAGAAGAAACCGTCGCCAAACGTCTGGAGGTATACCACGCCCAGACCAAGCCGCTGGTGGGTTACTACAAAGACCTGGCCGAGAAAGAACCGGAGAATGCGCCGACCTATGTCTATATTCCGGGCGTCGGCGGTGTGGAAGACATCCGCGACAGCATTTTTAACGCCATCGACGGCTAAGTCGATCTGATGGTAAGAAGGAGGCTTCGGCCTCCTTTTTTATTGGCGCTCTTACTGTTGGAAGTCACGCCGACTGAGAATCGGCAACAGATGATGGGCGGGTTCTTCATAAGGGTGAGCCAATACCAGCGTCGCTAAGACCGCCGGAATAACGGAATCCTCACATACCATCTCAATCTTGTATTCGGCCACCTCTTCCAACTCACCAACCTGCCCCAAATGCGGCCGAGCCCCATCCAACGGCCGGAACTGCCCCTGCCCCAAAGTTGACCAGGCACACGCCTCATAATCGCCAATGCGTCCGGCACCCGCTTGTGCAAGCGCTTCAATCAAACTGTCCTTGTGCGACTCCGGCACATAAACCGCCAACAAATGCATACCGCCTCCAAGCGACTTTTCTCGTTGAATTTCAGCAGCTTAGCAAGATTTCAGTTGACACCCAAAGTCAGTCCGGTAAACTGCGCCGCGTTATGGAGAGTTGGCAGAGCTCGGTTGAATGCAGCTGACTTGAAATCAGCCGTAGGTTTGCGCCTACCGGGGGTTCGAATCCCTCACTCTCCGCCAAATTGAACAAAAAAGGGGACCCAGTCGGGTCCCCTTTTTTGTTCAACCTCGCAAAGCGAGGGACTTCGTTCGCGTTCTCCGTCGGTTCGACTGAACGCAAAGCGTTCAGGGCCGCGAAGCGCCTGGCAACGCCAGGTTGCGTGCAAGGCACGCAAGCCCATCCCGAACGAATGACCCTATTCCAATGAAGCGCCCCTACCAAGTCCCGTTTTTTATTCAACCTTGCAAAGCGAGGAACTTCGTTCGCGTCCTCCGCCAGGTGATGGCCGCCATCCATGGCAGCCACCCTTCGGGTTCGCTTTGCTCATGCAAAATTGCTCCCGGCAATTTTGTCGACTGAACGCTCCGCGTTCAGGGCCGCGAAGCGCCTGGCAACGCCAGGTTGTGCGCAAAGCACACAAGCCCATCCCGAACGGGTTTGTTCCTACCGCCACACTATCATTTGGCACCTAAAGCCTTGGTTTCCATTCGAGACATGGCAATCATAATCTCGTCACGACTGGGCAAACTGATATTGCTCATAGATTCCGACCAGCTTATTCAGCTAGCGATTCCGGATTAAATGCCTGGTTAACAATATCAGAGAGGCAGTCAGCTTTTTTCCACTCCAATGCACCATCTATTATTTCCCGCACGGTCCAGCAACCCGGTGCTGACCATGAAATTTCGATATATGGACCCTGCAATTTCCCTGATTCGATAAGAAAGCCAACTTCATCAACGGGTCCGGGTACATTCCCACCCACAGAGAGCGGAACCGAATCGGTTAATATTGTCTGTAACTTGGAGAGCAGGTCTGACGTCGATTCGAAGGCCACTTCAAACTCATGGCCTTCCTTTTTAAATTGAAGCCGACCAGCATCATCACTTCTATCATGAAAGATATGCGAGAGATGAGCCGGGGCCTCACCAATACCCTGAAAATAGCGAGGTTTCATATAACGAGCTTCTGTACCCTTTCTGAAACAACCAACACACCCAGATTGACGTTCAATCCTTGCCAATGGCCAGCCAAAAGAAGACCAAGAATTTGAGCAGGGCCAAGCCATGTTTTTGCGGGTGGCTTTTCATATCTTTACTGTTCATATTCTGACTTGTCACCTATAAATGATTCAGAATCAGACCAAGCCAAATATTCTTGATTGAGGTTGGCAAACTTCCGAAAAAGCTCACCGAGCCTATTTATAGCCGAGGGTTCCGCTTGGATACAGAATTCTACTACTTCTCGGTTTGGTAAATCCTCGTTGTTGTTAAATCGAACTTGCAGTGCTGTCTTACCTAATAAATTAGTAGTAAAAGCTCTCAACCTAAAATAATAAGCGAATTTGTCTTCGGGTTTTTCAGAACCAAGTTCATACAAGTAGACATCGCGGCTATTCTGAGGAAAACTCTCTAGCCGCTCCGCAATTTCTTTTAGTGAACCCGCATTTGCATAATATTCAAAGCGAGTTGAAACACTTCCATTGGATGCTCTCCATATAAGGTTTATGTGATAAGGCTCCTCATACGGAATTCTTTCAACTCTAATGTAATTACTCATAACGCTTCCCATGATCACAGCCACTTTATATGTCTATCATTTGTCGTACCGAATAGGTGACCAATGCAAGATAGGTCCGGGGATGAACATTACTAAGATCGCTGTGGATTAGAAAGTTTGGGGCAGGCAAAAACCGCGAAATCGATGGGTGTTTTAGATGCTTCTTCTAGCTCAACCCTGCATTCGTCTAAGGCACTAGTCACAATTTCCCTAAGACTCAGTGGTTCTCCCATTACACCGCGCTGGTATTTCTCAAAGTTGTCGTACCTTGAAAAGGAACCTACACGAAAAATTGATGACCGGCGGGTAACACTCATCTTATTCTCAGGTTCTGCTGCCATTCCATGCTGCCAGTATATTCTCACTATAGCGCTTGCTCGATCCGGTGGCAGAGGGCATTCAAACATGAATGCGAATTGCCAGACGTCACCTTCAGGGCTACCTCCGCTATAGCCATCTATTCTGGCACCGAGGTTCTCGAGGTATTCTCGATTCTCACTCAACTCTTTATCTAGCAGTGCTTGATGTTCAGTTGTCATTTTCTGTGCTTCCTAGCTACCATAAAGTGAGTCAATTTAGTGAACCTTAGCTCCCACTTTTTTCCTTCGATGTCGCGGAATCGATAGATGCGTTAGCCGCGTCTTCATTCTCAATCCTGTAATCTCGCAAAGCATTGGTAACTATTTCACCAAGACTCAGTAACTCTCCAACTACACCGCAGCCGTCATTAGAAATGATCAAAACTCCTTTGGAACATACCTTGGTAGCAAGGAAATTACCCTTTATAGTGAATCAAATACAAAAAGCCCACTCTAATAATCGTTTTTGTGGACGAGTTGAAATATGAAAATTGTCACTACCTGCATTATTTCTATGACACTTTTAAGTGCTTGTATAACTAACCGCCTCACTTATATGCACATAGCAAATTACTCTGGCTCTAGTATTGATATGAAAATCAATTATCTAAACAACGAAATATATGAATACACAGTACGGGCCACGTACTCAACATATATCGTAGACAGGCTACGTGAGGTTGAAAGAATTGAAATGTCGTCAGGTGAGAAAATTATAGAACTGAACTCCTCTGACATATCCAAAATCATATCGGAAGATCGAACCAGTGAGTACGAAGTAACTTCTGACTTTACTCTAATAAAGTCAACAAGCTGGGATTAAAGCACAATCAAAATAATAGAAGCCTACCGGGGGTTCGACTGAACGCTCCGCGTTTAGGGCCGCAAAGCCCCTAGCAAAGCCAGGTTTGTGTGCAAAGCACACAAGCCCACCCCGAACGTAATTCTCTTCGCCATCAGCTCACTCCACTTTCTATTTCTATTTCAAAAACACATCACCAAACTCACAACCACCGCCAAGGCCCACGATCTAACAGCCGCTCTTCCAACATCGCCGCTAACGCTTCAACGGCCGGCCGGGAAGGTTCATCTATCTGCTGCGCCAAATGCAGGTTTGCCTGGCAATGCGGTAATACTGGCAATCCATCGTCTGGACCCAATTCAATCATCGAGGGTGTCATCCGTTCACGATCGATCACGCTCACCGCCATGCCCGCTTCCACGGCTTGCTCCATCGCATGGATGCTGGTTGAGGTGAAGACGGCATGCCAGGGTCGCTTAGCGTGCTCCAACGCCTCGACTGCCAGTTGCCGGTAAGGACAGTCTGCGTCGTGCACGGCGAGCGGTAAACTGGATGCAGGATCAAAGCGGCTGTGGCGAGCACCCACCCAGACCGGGTTGGTTTGCCACAATGGTCGGCCACCGGTCAGGGCAACCGGTCGGTCCAGTACTACGGCAATGGAGAGTTTCGATGCCTGTATCTGCCGAGCCAGTTCGCCACTGGTAGCGGTCACCGCTTCCAATAATACATCGGGATGTCGGCTGATAAATTCGGGTAACAGTCCTTTCAATAATTCGCGGGCGTAATCTTCTGGCAAACCCAGGCGCACGCGGCCGGCCAATCCACGACCGGTAAAGCGCGCCAGGATGCCATCGTGCTGACGCAGCAATTCACGGCTTTCATGCAACAACGCCTCGCCTGTCGCGGTCAGGGTGACACCCCGCGGCCCCCGCTCCAGCAGTTGGCTGTCGAGCACACTTTCCAGCCGTTTGATCTGCATGCTGATCGCGCCCAGTGTTCGATGTCTCTGTTCCGCAGCCGCCGCCAGTGACCCCAGCTGCGCCGCGGCTTGAAAGCTGCGTAACAGTTCCAGATCCAGCGCTGCCGCTGAGACTTCAGACATATTTAACCCTAGCTATATTTTATTTCGATTTATTTAATACTCTTATAAGCACAACCTCAAGCCTCTCATTTTTTGGCTCAGAGGTTCGTCATGCCTACACCCTTTTCCAGCGCCCTGATCGCGGCTGGTTTCGTCATCTGTTGGAGTTCGGGTTTTATCGGGGGCGGGCTTGCCACTCAGTCGCCCGTTCCGGTACTGGCGCTGTTTGCCTGGCGGTTTTTGTTCGCGTCCGCCCTCGCCGCGCTGGGATGTCTGTTGTTGCGCAGTCAGCGTTCGCCCTTGAGTGCTCTGTTAAAGGAAGTCGTCGTTGGCAGTCTGACCGTGGGCGGCTATTTGCTCGGTGTCATTCTGGCGATCGATATGGGAGTCAGTGCTGGCCTCACTGCGCTGATTGCAGCGCTGCAACCGTTGCTTGCCGCTGCATTGGCAGGGCGCTGGCTGGGAGAACAGCTGTCGAAACTGGGCTGGGTTGGTATGAGCATCGCCAGTATCGGTGTTTTGCTCTGTGTCGCCAGCGATGTGCAATTGAATCCGGGCACACCGGTTTGGGCCTACAGTTTACCGCTTTTGGCCATGCTCAGTGTCACCCTGGGCAGCGTGCTGGCAAACCACTGGTCAACCGGCACCGCCTTGCTTCCCACTTTAACCGTTCAATTACTCGGTGCTGCCTTGCTGTTTACAGCAGCGGCACTCATCGCAGCGCAACCCGGCTCCACCACTGTACCGCTTGACGGCAGCAGTCTGGCTGCACTCGGTTGGTTAATCGCGTTGTCGACCTTTGGTGGCTATGGTTTTTTTGTCGCCAGCTTACGTCGTCTGGGGGTGACCCGGACATCGACGCTGGTTTATCTGACGCCGGCGGTCACCCTGCTCTGGGCTGCCTGGATGTTTGGTGAATATCCGGGAGTCTGGGGCTTGGCGGGTATTATGGTAGTCAGTGTGGGCGTTGGTATTACGCTGCTTAAGAGTATCGCTTTGCCCAGACTGGCGGCCGCCAACCATCAGGCGGGGAATTGCGTCTGAGCGGCGGAAAAAAAAAGCCCGAACCAAATGATTCGGGCAGCAATGCAACTTAATGCAAGAGAGTCAAAACGGTGCGTATCTTACGATTCCGTATCGCGCTGTAAAGACATCGATCCTTATGTCTTTGTTTTGACAAACGGCACTATTCGTAAACTTTGAAATACACCTCACTCCTGAATCCGGCCGCCATCGAGGCGACCGTCAAACAAGTCGTCGACTGTTGGTGGCAGGTAAGAGTCGTCGTAGTTGTCCATGGTTTGGATGCGAATGTCCCAGATGCCACTCATACGACGATCACGCACCGCATCACCATTGCCTTCTACAACAGTCGGACGCAGTACTACCAAGAGGTTGGTCTTCTGACGTTCGGTCGAAGTGGAGCGGAACAAGACGCCCAGAATGGGAATTCGACCCAGGATCGGCACCCGGCTTTCACGTTCAATCAAGGTATCGTCGATCAAGCCACCCAAGACGATGGTGCGACCGTTGTCGACCAACACTTCGGTCTGAACCTGGCGTTTGTCGGTCACGATATCCACCGCACCGAAGGCATTGTTACCAGAAATCGATTCCACCACCTGATCGACTTCCATGCGCACCAACCCGTCCTGCTGAACATGCGGGATGACCGTCAAGGTGGTACCCACATCCTGACGTTCAATCACAAACGGATTGTCGTCGGTACCGTTACCACCGGTTTTGAAGGGCACTGAACTGCCCACGGTAATAAAGGCTTCGCTGTTATCGAGCGTCATCACACTTGGGGTGGACAGCACATTGGTGTTTGACTGCGATTCAATCGCCTGAATGATGGCGCCGAAATTGGGCGTGTCACCGCTGGGGTCAACCAGGCCAATAAAGGCACCGTTCGGCAGCGCAGAAGCATTACTGGCAGCGGCGGCCGTCACAATATCCGACAACGGAGCTCCGGCTTCGTTGAAGTTGGTCGCGCCAAAAGGCACACCTTCACCGACCTGATCCGGATTGGTCGCCCACTGCACCCCCAAGGCATCGCTGACATCGCCACTGACTTCAACAATGGCCGCTTCAATCAATACCTGCTTCCGGCGCACATCCAGCTGGCGAATGATGCTTTCTATTTCGTTCATCACTGACGGTTCAGCGCGCACCACCAGCGCATTCAGTTGTTCGTCCGGCAGAATGCTGATCGGACTGGACGGCGGTGCTTGCCCGCCTTGGTTCTGCCCTTGTTGTACGGAACCGGCCAGGCCCGTCAACAGCTCAGCCATACGCGCAGCATCGGCGTTATTAAGGAAAATCACCTTGGAAGAGGAGTTTTCAGGTGCCTCGATATCCAGCTCGCGAATCAAGTCGATGATTTGACCACGCGCCTCAGCTTCGCCGCGCACGATGATGCGATTAGATCGTTCATCACCCACCAAGTGCACACCTCGATTCCCACTACGGCCGCCGCTCTGATCACCAGCGGTGACCGGGGTGGGTGAGATGCGTTCAAGCAGCTGGATAATGTTGCCAACCCAGGCGTATTCCAGTGCCACCACTTCGATTTCCTCACTGCCGGCCTGGTCCAGTAACTCGACGATTTCAGCGACGCGCTCAATGTTGGTCGCGCGGTCACTGATGATCAGCGCATTGGCCGTATTCACCCCGGCCAGATGACCATAGCTGGCCACCAGAGGGCGCAGAATCGGTACCAGTTCCATGGCAGACGTGTTTTGGATGGGAAAGACGCGGGTGATGAGACGCTCGCCCCGAATGTTGCTGTCGCTGTCGACCGGCAAACCAGAGGATTTCACATCGGCCTGTGCAATGATCTTAATGGCGTTGTCCGTTTCGACGGCAGAAAAACCATAGACCTCAATTGTCGCCAGAAAAATTTCGTAGATGGCATCGGCACTCAGTTCCTGATCGGAAATCACTGTCACCTGACCACGAACCCGAGGGTCTACGATAAAACTTTCGCCAGTCACACGGGCAACCATATCGATCACATCGCGAATATCGGCGTCTTGCATGTTCAGTTGATAGGTCGGCTCTTCGGCGTAGAGCGGCCGGCCCATGCCAACCAGCATCATCACTATGGCCAGCCAGCGTATCGGTAAATGGTGAACGGAAGATCCCTTTGTCATCATGCCAACTCTGATCAGAAAGTGGGGATAGATTGATAAATGGTGAAGGTACGCGAACCACGTTGAATGGCTATTTTTAACTCACCACCGCTTTGCAGAATCTGGTTTAACAATGCCTGATCCTGCGCCATATTGCCTACCGGATTATCGTTGACCGCCGTCACGATATCACCGGGCCGCAATCCAGCCATTTGCAATTGCCGTGCACGACGCGTGACCAGATAGCCATTTTCCGACGCTTCAAGACCGACTTCATTGAGCAGCCCCTGAGGGTCGGATGCAGCGCGATCGCGCACATAGCTGACCATCTGTTCGACCTGTTGCTGGATAGCCGCACTTTGGCCACTCACCTGGGCGGCGTTAGCGCTCTGTGAGGATGTGTTGCGGTCCAGCGGCTGCAAGGTGGCGCTGGAATCGCTGCGTTCATAGCGCAACGTCTCCAGTTCACCGTTGCGATTGAGCAGAACCCGATCGCCATATACCCCCGCCAGTTCCGCCTGGGCAAACACCTGATCGCCAACCGTAAAGACATCCGACTGACCATTACGTTGCGTGATAACGGCAAACCCCTGACCTTCACCATCGCGTGCCACGACAGCCTGAAGCACCAGCCGCAGCTGGGTTTCCGGTGCATCAACCGGTTCTACAGTTGTCTGCTCCGATTCAGCAACGTAGTCGCCAAAAAGCGGCTTCTGGGCTAACTGACGACCCAGCGCTTCTAAATCAGTGCCCTGCGCTCTGTCAGAGGCTGAGGCCGGTTCAATGTTCGGTATTGTCACAGGCGCGGGGGCATCGACGATCACCCAGGTCAGACGCGCCGCCAAGACCGCACTGATGCCCACGAAAACCGGTACCAGCCACCGTTGAGCGCTAATGCCCAAGGAAGGCATCTGTTTCAAAAGTTGTTTTACATCCATCACAACACCTGCTGTGAGATTTCAAACAATGTCTCACGACCTGCCGGAATGGGCAGATTCAGTCGTTCTGCTAAAGCGCGCTTAACGCTCAGGCTCCCCAAGCCTTCTTGGCTCAGCCTGGCGTTGATCAGTGAGGTGTTATCCATCGCACGAATGTCGGCTTGCCAGCCATTGTCATCACTGGCCAGCAGCCCCTGCATCTGTGGCACTTCAAATTGTTCTCGCCGACTGCCAAAAGGCACGCTGACCGCGCCGCCCGACCAGCTGAACTCACCATCAAGATCGCCCGGCTGCGCACGCCAGCTGGCGGACACATCAACATCGGACAAGCGTAGCCGCCCTTGGATGTCGGCGCCGTAGGTCGAGGCGATGTCGGCAAAGGCCACATCATCAATATAACCACTGACATCATCCAAGCGGACACCGCTGGGTTTGACGGTCACACGACCGGTGAGTTCGAGGGCGGTATTAGACAGCTGCCATTGGTATGGCAATCGCAGAGTCAGCAGATAAAGTGGCTGAGCTTGCCAGTCCAGCTGCAATGAGGGGATGTGCGGGGCTTGCAAGCGTGCTTCGCCCGACCAGAGACTGCCATCCAGTTGTTCCACGCGAATGCCTGCAGCCTGCAAAGCCGGATCGAAAAAATGGCGCAACCAACTGAGCGGTATCATGGCGATCAACGCCAAAAAATAAACCGCGAAAAAAAACGCCACCAGGCGCAGATTAATTGTCATGGACAACCTAATGCTGTTTCCCTGCAAAAAGTCGGTCGTCAAGTGTATAGGAAGCCATCTGGGGCTAACAATCGCTTTACACCTTATTCAAACGATAGAAAAAGCATTGTTATTTTTTGCGCAAAAAAAACCCCGGTCAGACCGGGGTTTTTTTTGGGACTGTGCCCGAGCGTTGCAGCGACTTACATCATGCCGCCCATACCGCCCATGCCACCCATGTCCGGCATGCCACCGCCAGCAGCAGCACCGCCATTTTCTTCAGGCTTGTCGGTGATCATGGCTTCGGTCGTTACCATCAGACCCGCAACAGAAGCAGCCGCCTGCAGTGCAGAACGAGTCACTTTGGCCGGATCGATGATGCCCAGTTCCATCAGGTCACCGTATTCGCCAGTCGCAGCGTTGTAACCGAAGTTGCCTTTACCTTTCTTAACTTCGTTAACCACCACAGAGGCTTCACCACCGGCGTTGAAAACGATCTGACGCAGCGGAGCTTCCATGGCGCGCAGAGCCAGAGCGATACCAGCGTCTTGCTCTTCGTTGTCGCCTTTCAGACTGCTGATGTTTGCCAGGGCGCGAACCAGAGCAACACCGCCACCGGCAACAACGCCTTCTTCGACCGCAGCGCGAGTAGCGTGTAGGGCGTCGTCAACGCGGGCTTTCTTCTCTTTCATTTCGACTTCGGTGGCAGCGCCAACCTTCAGTACCGCAACACCGCCAGCCAGTTTGGCAACGCGCTCTTGCAGTTTTTCTTTGTCGTAATCAGAAGAAGATTGCTCGATTTCAGCACGGATCTGTTCAACGCGGGCTTTGATGTCACCATCGGCGCCAGCACCACCAACAACGGTGGTGTTTTCTTTGGTCAGCGTTACTTTCTTAGCGCTGCCCAGGTGTTCCAGAGTGGCGCTTTCCAGGTCCAGACCGACTTCTTCAGAAATGACGGTACCGCCCGTCAGAATCGCCAGATCCTGCAGCATGGCTTTGCGGCGATCGCCGAAGCCCGGTGCTTTAGCCGCAGAGACCTTCACAGTGCCGCGCATGTTGTTAACAACCAGAGTTGCCAGCGCTTCACCTTCAATGTCTTCAGCGATGATCATCAGCGGACGACCGGCTTTGGAAACGGATTCCAGTACCGGGATCAGGTCGCGGATGTTGGAGATTTTCTTATCAACCAACAGGATGTACGGGCTGTCCAGCTCGGCAGACATGGTTTCCTGGTTGGTGATGAAGTAAGGCGACAGGTAGCCACGATCGAACTGCATACCTTCAACCACTTCCAGCTCATCGGTGAAACCGCTGCCTTCTTCGACAGTGATCACGCCTTCTTTGCCGACTTTTTCCATGGCATCAGCAATCAGCTGGCCGATGGTGCCGTCAGAGTTGGCAGACAAGGTGCCGACCTGAGCAATGGCTTTGTAGTCTTCACAAGGAATGGACAGCTTGGCGATTTCTTCAACAACCGCAGCGGTCGCTTTGTCGATACCACGCTTGAGGTCCATCGGGTTCATGCCCGCAGCAACCGATTTCAGACCTTCGTTAACGAACGCCTGAGCCAGTACAGTGGCGGTCGTGGTACCGTCACCGGCTTCGTCGTTGGCCTTGGAAGCAACTTCCTTGACCATCTGCGCGCCCATGTTTTCGAACTTGTCTTCCAGTTCGATTTCTTTCGCGACAGACACACCGTCTTTAGTCACAGTCGGCGCACCGAAGGACTTGTCCAGAACCACGTTGCGGCCTTTAGGGCCCAGGGTTACCTTGACGGCATCTGCCAGCAGGTTCACGCCCTTTTGCATTTTCTGGCGGGCGGAATCACCGAATTTAACGTCTTTTGCAGCCATTTAAAGTTACCTTCCTATCAATTCGTTGAACGACTTACGGTCTTATTCGATAACGCCGAAAATGTCGCTTTCGGTCATGATCAGCAGCTCTTCACCTTCCATCTTGACGGTGCTACCCGCGTACTGACCAAAGACAACGGTGTCACCCACCTTCACATCCAGTGGCTTCACTTCGCCGTTGTCGAGGATACGACCATTACCGACTGCCAGGACTTCGCCTTGAGACGGCTTTTCCTTGGCAGAACCCGGCAGCACGATACCGCCGGCAGTCTTTTCCTCTTGCTCCTTGCGGCGTACCACTACGCGATCATGCAAAGGACGAATTTTCATGGATCCAATCTCCTAAAATCACATGTTGGGAGGTTTTGTTGTTGGGCAGGTTGCTCGTTTCCGGGCAACCCTAAATGCCAATGCTCCGGGTAAATGGGGACAGGGCTGTTCATTTCAACACCCGGAAGGACAGGAATTTTACATTCAACGGTGAGATCGACGGTTATGAGCAAAAATCCGGCGGAAAACGCAGCGATCAATTACCGTGATGGGCTGACCATCCACCGGCCAACTGGTGTTTCTTGTCCACTGAAGTGCAACTCAAGTCGCTGATTCAGTTCCGGCTCGGAATCAAAGTCGGCTTCGGCTCCCTGAAACTGCAGCGTGGCGGGAACGTCAAAACGGGCCCCCTCTAACTCATAGTTTTGAACATCGAGGGTGCCGTATATCAGGTAGCGGGGGTTCTTGCCCGACTGGTCCACATCGACCCGACTGAGCGCTGTCAGTTGCCCCTGAACTGTCAGGCTCCAGGCGACGGTTACCGCTGCCGTCGCACCTCGATTAAAACCTTTTCGCCAACGACTCAACATCGTTTTTTTACTCCTTCTCACTTGCCGGCCGAGTCAGAACCAGAGATGGCCAATTGGCATATCCGGGTCGTATCGATGGGCTATTTGTGCCTGCAGCAACTCAGCAGACGCCAGGGCATCCATCAAGGCATGATGCGGGGGATAGTACGGCAGATGATAACGCTCCCGACTGTCGGCCAGACGAATCGACACGGGTCGCCGTCCCAGCAAACGGCGCCACACACTCAGCGAACTGGTCCGGTGCCGGTCCGCCTCGATGGCCATGGTATCGACAACCGGGAACTCGATGCCCTTCCCTAACCGAACCTTCAAGGCCGCATCGAGAAAGCCCCGTTCAATCGCACGATGGTGTACTACCACAACGCGACCCGCCAAGGCTTGCAACAGCTCGCTGAGAATGTCGCTCACATCCGGCGCCTGAGTCAGGTCCGAGTCGGTGATGCGATGGAACGTGACGGACTGACGCGACAACGGCAGCTGCGGTTGCACCAGCCAATGGCGACTGCGTGGCAACGCAATGCGCTGTAAGGTAAAGGGCACGATGCCGATGCTAACGATGGCATGGCGCTGGGGATTCAGACCGGTCGTCTCAAAATCCATGGCGACAAATGGCACGTCGCTGATTGGCGTCTGCGGACTCACCATGCCAGCGCCATAATAGTCGCGCAGTCGTGGATCGCGTGCGGTTTGACGCAGCTGCGCAAAACGAGCCGCCCAATCCAGTGGCTCGTTTGATGGGACTTGTTGACCCGGTGGTGGCAGTGGTGGCGACATCAGTTAATCCGGTTCACCTGATAACGCATGCGCAAAAACTTCTGCGCATTACTGATGACCTCGAACGCGTCTTTCAAATTACGGCGTTCGAATTGCGTCAGATGCTCCGGCTCGACGTTATTGTCCGGCTCGCGTCCGGCTTCAATATCGAGCGCCTGATGGCGAGCGCGAACCACCGCAATAAACTCCAGCGCATCGCGCAAATCGTTGCCGTTGCTGTGACCCAGCACGCGCGATTCGGCAATGTCTTTCAAGCGGTTAAACGAGTTTTGTGAGGTGGAGCCACAGGCCAGCGCATGCACTCGGATAACATCCGACAAGGGTGCGGTGCCGCGTCGTTTTAAGTTGATCGAATTGTTGTGCTCACCGTCTTTTTCCATCACAAAGGTACGGAAAAAACCCAGCGGCGGTGTTCGATTCAACGCATTGCGCGCCAACGCGGCCAGAAACAAAGGTCGATGCCGCGCGCGACCGGCCACCAATCGTTTCAGGCTTTCGGCAAAGGCGGTTTCGCCGTAGACGCCATCGAGATCAAAAAAGATCGATGAATTGAGTAAGGCGCGCGGATCCGGTTTATCAATCCAGTCGGTAAAATATTGCTTCCACACCGACAACGGCTGACGCCATTGCGGGTTGGTCGCCATGATGCCGCCTTTGCAGTAGGTGTAACCGCAGGCCGCCAACCCGTCGCTGACACGGGTTGCCAGTAATTTGAAATATTCGTCGTGTTGTTTGGGATCGAAGCGATCGTCCAAGACCAGCGCATTGTCCTGATCGGTAATGATGAACTGCTCGTCGCGCGCCATGGAACCGGCCGCCAGAAAGCAATACGGCACCGGTGGCGGCCCCAACTCCGCCTCTGCCAATTCCAGCAGTCGGCGAGTAAAGCTGCGGCCGATACCCGCCATGGCGCTGCCGACCATGTGCGAGTTGGCATCTTCATTCACCATCCGCACAAACGCCAATTGTGCTTCCGGCGCCAGTTCCGCCAGTTCTTCCACGGTTTGGCGATGGTGAATGTGGCTGACGATGTAGAGACTCGATTGAGACTCATAACGAATGATGTCCGACAGCCCGACCACACCAATGGTTTCGTTATGGCGACGCACGGGCAGGTGATGAATGTTGTGTCGCAGCATCAACAACATGGCTTCGAACACAAAGGCTTCGCTGGAAATGCTGATGACATCGGTCGACATGATGTCGCTGATCGGCGTGTCGTACCCCAAACCTTTGGCCAGCGCCCGGGTGCGCAAATCGCGATCGGTAATAATGCCCACGGTGTTATGAGCTTCGTCGTCAGAAGCAATGACCAAAGACGATACCCCTTCATCGGTCATCACTCGTGCTGCTTCAGCGAGCGTTGCGGTGATCGGCGCGCGCACGGCTTCACGTGACAACAGTTTATCCAGCCGTGAGGTCATTAATTCGTTGCTTTGTTCGCGCTCTACGACCGCGGAACGCAAACGCGACGGATCATCGATTTCGACGAAATCGGCAAACACTTCCTGCGCTTCCCACAGACGATGAAAGAGGTCCGCTTTGATGTAATAAATCAAAGTGTCTTCGATCGCCTTCACCGGAAACCGCACCGGGCGTCCCATCAGCAGCGCCCACTGGCCAAAGATTTCACCTTCGGCCTGGCGGTTATAGAAGTTGCCATTACGCCGATAGACTTCGACCGCCCCACTGCGTATGTAGTGCAGGTCTTCAATTGACTGACCAAATTCAAGAATGGTGGACCCGGCTTTGAAGTAAGCAATTTCCACTTGGCACGCCACTTCATCAAGCCACACCTCTTCCAGACTGTCGAAGGGGGCAAAACGGCGCAGGTGTTCGCGTATTTCGATCTGTTCGACTTCCATGGGCCTGTTCGGAGCAGACAATTGAGCGCTGAGACTGGCAATGATTGACCGGAAAATCAATTACCCTGCGCCGCTACGTGGCGATTCACCTCTGGGCCGCGCTATCATGCCGCCATGATCAACGCCTTATTCATTGGCCCGGGTGCTATTGGCAGCCTGCTGTGCTGGCAATGGCAGACGCGGTTATCGCCCTGGGTTTACCCGCACCGACCTGACCTGACGTTGCCCAGCGACCTCGTCGATGGGCCGAATACGCACCCCTTGCATTGGCAATTGTGGCCAACGGACGCTGACTTCCGTCGTATCGACCTGGTTCTGGTCTGCTGCAAAGCCAATCAGGTGGCGGATGCCGTTACCGCGCTGCTGGAACCGCTCTCACACGCCACCTGGCTACTGACCTGCAATGGCCTGGGTGCGCAACAATGGCTGGCGGATCAATTACCCAGCCAGGTGCTCTGGGGCACCACGACCGAAGGCGCTCGGCCGCTTGGCGATGGTCGCATGCAACGCAGTGGTACCGGTCAGACCTTGATCGGCCCGGCCGCCGCCCACTCGCTGAGCAACCGCAGTTTCAGCCTGGGACAAAGCCTGGTCACACCAGCCGGCCCAATACCGGTCGACTGGCACGATGATGTGCTGTCCACGCTGTGGATGAAGCTGGCCATCAACGCAGTGATCAATCCCGTCACGGCCTGGCATAGCCTGACCAATGGCGAATTGCTGGCGTCGCAATGGCGAGCAGAGATCGACGCCTTGTGTGCGGAAATTTCCGAGGTTGCAACGGCTTGCCAGCAACCTCTGCCCGACGATCTGGCCCAGCGTGTACTGACCGTTGCACAGCAAACGGCCACCAATCATTCGTCGATGCGGGTTGATGTCGACGCTGGCCGCGCCAACGAAATCGACTTTATTAATGGTTATCTGGTTCGCCAAGGCTACGAAGCTGGCATCAAAACGCCTAGACTGAGCCACTGGCACCAGCGCCTAGTCAGTCTGCAACCCGCGCTGACCTGATTACCGCCAAAAGGATTGTTCATGGCTCACTCCAACCTGTCTTTGCTTGGTCGTTTGCTCGCCTGGTTATTGGGCACAACCGCAGCGAGCAGTGCGGCCATTGGTGTGGTGGTGGTGTCCGGTCGGCATCTCGATGCGGTCGTGGTCATCGCGCTGATCACGGCCATTTCAATTTTGTCAGCGGCCGTTTTGCTGCTGATCATGCGTCGCTATTTTCTTGCTCCGCTGAAAGATCTGATGCGTGTTTCCAATCAGGTTACCAGTACCGACGACATCAAACTGCGCGCACCCAAATACAAGTCCGACGAGCTGGGCCGAGTTGTGGACGCTTTCAATGCCATGCTCGACCGGGTGGAAAAACGCGAAACCGAACTGACGGCTGAACGCGACCGCGCCACCCAGGCGCTGCAACAGTCTGAAGCGATGACCGAAGAAGCCCAGCGAACGATGCATAAGTTGGAGTTTGAAGTGCAGGTTCGCCAGCGCATCGAACGCAAACTGACCGATTTTCAGAACTACCTGAACGCCATCATCAATTCGATGCCATCGACATTGATTGCTGTCGACGCTCACTTGCTGGTTACGCAGTGGAACCAGGAAGCCAGTCGACTCAGTGGCACACGTTCGGATCAGGCGTTGGGTTTGCCACTGGCCGATGCCTTTCCATTGCTCGGTGAACACCATGATCTGGTGCAACAAGCGCTCTCAGAACAAAGCCTGCAAAGCCGCCATAACCTGCAGCTGACGTTGCCCGACGATCAACGCGTTCGGCTCAATCTGGTGATCTACCCATTGCAGCAAACCGAAGCGCACGGTGCAGTGATTCGTCTTGATGACATCACCGAACAATTCCGACTCGAAGAAGTGATGGTACAGACTGAAAAGATGATGTCGGTCGGTGGCCTGGCTGCGGGCATGGCGCATGAGATCAACAACCCGCTGGGTGCCATTGTACAAAACGCTCAGAACGTTCAGCGCCGTCTCGACCCGACGCTGAAAAAAAATCGCGAAACCGCGACCGGGCTGGAACTCGACTTGGAACGCTTCCAAGCCTATCTGCAAGCGCGCGAAGTGCCCCGCTTTCTCAACAACATCACGGAGTCCGGGCTGCGAGCGTCTCGCATCGTAACCAATATGCTCCAGTTCAGCCGCGCCAGCGGCCACCAATTGCATCCCTACCCGATTGGTCAATTGCTGGAACAAGCCATCAACATTGCGGTGAACGACTACAACCTCAAAGCGGGCTACACCGACCACAACCTGTTCGTCGATCAGGATTTTCGCGCACCGGAAATCGAAGTCCCCTGCGTGATGACCGAATTGGAACAGGTGCTACTGAACCTGCTGAAGAACGCAGCCCAGGCCATCCGTGAGCGTTTCGAAACGCTGAACGACATCGACGAAGGCATCATTCAAATCCACCAATATCTGGATGGCGACGACTGCGTCATCGAAGTCAGCGATAACGGCGCCGGGATGAGCGAGGCCACCCGCAAACGTCTGTTCGAGCCGTTTTTCACCACCAAAGAAGTCGGTGTCGGCACCGGTTTGGGCTTGTCGGTAAGCTTCTTTATCATCACCGCTCACCACTACGGCCACATGAGTGTTGAATCCGAACCTGGCCAGGGCAGCCGTTTTATGCTGAGACTGCCGTTGCAGTTGCCGGAAACCGAAACCTCTGAAGCCTCCGCTCACTGAGACAGGATCGAAGCATGGGACACCGCTTATCTAAGATTTATACCCGCACTGGCGATGACGGCGATACCGGTCTGGGTGTATCGCAACGCATCGGCAAAGACAGCCTGCGCATTGCCGCCATTGGCGACATCGATGAACTCAACGCGTCCATTGGCTTCTTAGTACAGGCACTGCCAACGGATCACTCCGGGCAACTCCGCCTGAGCCAGATACAGCATGACCTGTTCGACCTCGGTGGTGAGCTGGCCATGCCGGGCCATGAGTTATTGGACGATGTGCTGGTCACCGAACTGGAAGCCGACATCGATCGCATCAATGCGGATCTGCCGCCGTTAAAAAACTTCATTCTGCCCGGCGGTACCGAAGCCGCCGCTCGTGCGCATTTGGCTCGCACCGTCTGTCGGCGCGCCGAGCGCTCGCTGGTGGCGTTCAATCGCTCCGAGCAACCGGGCCATCAATTGGCACAGCATTACCTCAATCGCCTGTCTGACTGGTTGTTCGTGTTTTCACGCCAACTGGCAAGGGCTGACGGCGGTTCGGAAGTCCTTTGGCAAAGCCGGCATAAGCGATAATTCGGGCACTTCGTCACAGACAGCCCGACTTTCGTTAAGGAAGCTCTAAACCTTAGCGCAGGCCGGTCGATACGGTTTGCAGTATCCCTGATAACGAGAGTCATTGAATGGCGGCCATCATCCTGGGCAAAAACCTTCTCAGCGAAGACGAGCTGATTGAATATGCCTTTAGCAACGACAACAGCAGCGACCTGAATCTGGGCCAGTTACGAACTCTGGCCGGGGAAGCCGCGATGCTGTCGTCGCTGATGCTGATCCGGATCATGAAGGCTGACCGCATCTACATTCCAACCCGCCCCTCCATTACCGGACAGCCACCCAACCATTGACCGCATCAGCAAGCCGCCGTGCAGTAGCCCCTCTCCTGCTCATCGTGATAGATTAGCCGCCAATTCCGGCGGTTTTTGCCGTCTGTCGTTTGCATCGACACTAGACTGACTCCACCACTGACTCACTGAAGGGTTTTCGCATGAGCAATACGCCTGCCGATCTGAAATATCACGCCTCCCACGAATGGGTTCGCGACGAAGGCGACGATCTGGTTACCATCGGCATCTCCGACTTCGCTCAACAACAATTGGGCGACGTTGTCTTTGTCGAACTGCCAGAAGTTGGCACGGCTGTGGTCGCTGGAGAAGCGGCGGCGGTTGTGGAATCCGTTAAAGCGGCTTCGGACGTCAACTCCCCGGTAACCGGCACCGTTGTCGCGGTGAACGAAAGCCTCGAAGAAGCGCCCGAACAGGTCAACGAAGACCCCTATGAAGATGGCTGGTTCTTCCAAGTAAAACTCAATGACGCCGGCGAGTTGAAAGATCTGATGGACGCCGAATCCTACCAGGACCAGTGCGCCGAGGATTGATCCTCAGCCTGCCGTGGGCCGGCCATATTGCCGGCCCGTCACTGTGAATCATGGACCGTGCCGCCCTATGACCGACCCGCTTTCGCTAGAGCAACTCGAAGCCCACGACGAATTCATTCACCGCCACATTGGCCCGACGCCTCCAGAACAGGCGCAGATGTTGGCCAGTTTGAGCGTCGCCAGTCTGGACCAACTGACCGAGCAAATTCTGCCACCTGGATTACGGCTCACCGGCGAATTAAGCATAGAGCGGGCAACCTCTGAAAGCGATGCGCTGGATTATCTGCACGCCGTCGCTCGCCAGAATAAGGTGTTTAAGTCGTACATCGGTCTGGGTTATCACGACACCCGTGTGCCCGCAGTCATTCAACGCAATGTTCTGGAAAACCCCGGCTGGTATACCGCCTATACGCCTTATCAACCGGAAATTGCTCAGGGTCGGCTGGAAGCGCTGTTGAACTACCAGCAAACGATTACCGACCTCACCGCCATGGATCTGGCCAACGCATCACTGCTCGACGAAGCCACGGCAGCGGCCGAAGCCATGGCAATGGCCAAGCGTTGCGTTAAGAACAACCCCGCTCACACCTTCTTCGTTGATGACAATGTGCTGCCACAAACGCTGGATGTGATTCGCACCCGCGCTGCCTATATGGGCATCGAAGTGATTACAGGCCCGATGGAAAACGCCGCAGACCAGCCGGTATTTGCAGCGCTGCTGCAGTACCCTGGCGCTAACGGCGAAATTCGCGATCCTCAGCCGGTGATCGAGCAACTGCATCAGTGCAACGCACTGGCCGTGGTCGCGACCGACCTGATGGCACTGTTGATGCTGACACCGCCGGGCGAAATGGGCGCTGATATCGTACTCGGCAACAGCCAGCGCTTCGGTGTGCCACTGGGATTTGGCGGACCTCACGCGGCCTTCTTTGCCACCCGCGACGACTTCAAACGTTCCATCCCCGGCCGCTTGATCGGCGTCTCCAAGGACGCTCGTGGCCGCACCGCTCTGCGCATGGCCCTGCAAACACGCGAACAACACATTCGCCGCGAAAAGGCCAACTCCAACATCTGCACCGCACAGGTGTTATTGGCCAACATGGCTGGATTCTATGCGGTTTACCACGGACCAACCGGCTTGAGCCGTATTGCGCACCGCATTCATCGACTGACCGGTATTTTGGCCGAAGGGCTTGAGGCCAAAGGCATTCACCTGGTTAACAGCCACTTCTTCGATACCCTGACCATTGACCCCCAGGGCAATCGTGATCTGATTCTGGAGCGCGCGGCCCAGCGACAAATCAATTTGCGTCAGGACGCCGACGGCAAACTCGGCATCAGCCTGAACGAATGCACCAGCCGCGAAGACGTCGAAGAGCTGTTCGATGTGCTGATGGGCGACCATGATTTCTCGGTCGCCGAAATCGATCAGCAGATTACCGATCAGGGCACCACCTTTATGCCGGAGAACCTGGAACGCGAATCCGGCTATCTGGACCATCCGGTGTTCAACAGCCATCACAGTGAAACCGCCATGCTGCGCTATCTGAAGCGGCTGGAAAATCGTGATCTGTCATTGGCTCACGCCATGATCCCGCTGGGTTCCTGCACCATGAAACTTAACGCCAGCGCCGAAATGCAGCCGGTCTCGTGGCCAGAATTTAATCGCATCCACCCCTTTGCACCGCGCCCCCAGACCAAAGGTTACCGCACCTTGTTGGAGGAGCTGGAAACCATGCTGCGCGCCATCACGGGTTTTGACGCCATCAGTATGCAGCCTAATTCAGGTGCTCAGGGTGAATACGCTGGACTGTTGGCCATTCGCCGTTTCCAGCAGGCTCAGGGTGACGAGCAGCGCGATATCTGCCTGATTCCTCAATCGGCCCACGGCACCAACCCAGCGTCCGCGCAGATGATGGGACTGACGGTGGTGGTCGTGAAAACCGATAACGACGGCAACGTTGACCTGGACGACCTGCAAACACGCATTGACGCTGCCGGCGATCGCTTAAGTTGTCTGATGATTACCTACCCGTCCACGCACGGCGTTTATGAAGAAGGCATTCGCGACATCTGCGATCGCATTCATGCTGCCGGCGGTCAGGTGTATATGGATGGCGCCAACCTCAATGCACAGGTCGGTGTCATTCGGCCGGCCGACATCGGTGCCGATGTCGCTCACCTAAACTTGCATAAAACCTTTGCCATTCCACATGGTGGTGGCGGTCCGGGCATGGGCCCAATTGGGGTTGTGAGCCATCTTGCGCCTTATCTGCCTGGTCACGTTCTGGCCACTGAGCTGGACTTAAGTGCCGATCAAGCAGTCTCAGCAGCGCCCTTTGGCAGTGCCTCCATCTTGCCGATTTCCTGGATGTACATTCGCTTGCTCGGTGCTCAAGGCTTGCGCCAAGCCACCCAGGTTGCCCTGCTCAATGCCAACTACCTGGCTGAGCGGCTGAAAGCGCACTACCCCATTTTGTACAGTGGCCGCGAGAATCGCGTGGCGCATGAATGCATTCTCGACCTGCGCCCGCTCAAAGCGGAAACCGGGATCACCGAGGCTGATATCGCCAAACGGCTGATGGATTATGGCTTTCACGCACCTACCATGAGTTTCCCGGTGCCTGGCACCTTTATGGTGGAGCCGACTGAGAGTGAGAATCGGGCTGAGCTCGACCGTTTCGCTGACGCTATGATCGCCATTCGCGAGGAAATCAAACGAGTCGGTTCCGGTGAATGGCCCGCCGATAACAACCCGCTGGTACGAGCGCCTCATACCCAGGCCGATCTCATGGAAGACTGGCAGCGCCCTTACCCAAGAGATCTGGCGTTTTATCCGCTGGACTGGGTGGTGGACGCCAAGTTCTGGCCAACGGTCAACCGTGTCGATGAGGTGTGGGGCGACCGCAATCTGTTTTGTGCCTGCCCAAGCCCGGATGCTTACCAAGAGGACGATGCCTGATGGAACTGATCTTAAGTGTGATGGCCGCCGATCGACCCGGCATTGTTGAACGCATCGCCGCCGTGGTCGCCAGTCACGGTGGCAGCTGGCAAGAAAGCCGACTCGCCACCATGGCCGGCCGCTTTGCCGGCATTGTTCGCGTCAGTCTGGAACAGGAACATTACGGCGAACTGCAAACGGCGCTGCAAGCCTTGCGCGATGAAGGCTTAAGCGTACAAATCGAAGTCGGTGATAGCGATGCCGACGCTGTGGAGTCGCATTGGATTGAAGTGATCGGCAACGACCGCGCCGGCATTGTACGAGAAGTGACGCGTGCTTTGGCCGCCGAGCAAGTTAACGTCATCGATCTGGCGACCGAAGTGGAACCGGCATCGATGAGCGGTGGCCTGTTGTTTCGCGCTCGACTGGAACTGGGCCTGACGCCGGGCCAATCCATGGATGCCGTCATCCAAGCCCTGGAAGACTTATCTCCCGACTTGATGGTCGATCGACTGGATGACTGACGATCGCCAATCCTAAAAAAGGCGGCTCAAGGCCGCCTTTTTTATTCATCCATCACACCCATCAACCTGGCGACAAGCCGCGCATCCGTTCAGCACGACGACGCAACAATTCCAAGGTTGTCAGCAGCAGAATCGACAGCACCACCATCATGGTCGCAACCGCCAAGATGGTCGGACTGATCTCTTCGCGAATCCCCGACCACATCTGAATCGGAATGGTGCGTTGTTCCGGTCCGCTGACAAACAGCACCACCACCACTTCGTCAAACGAGGTGATAAAGGCAAACAGCGCACCGGATACCACACCGGGAGTCACCAGCGGCAAAATCACCTTGAAGAAGGTTGTTACCGGGTTAGCACCCAGGCTGGCGGCGGCCCGTGTCAGACTGTGATCAAAGCTACTCATCGTCGCCGTCACGGTAATCACCACAAAGGGAATCCCCAAAGCGGTGTGCGCCAGAATAACGCCCAGATACGTTTGGCTCAGGCCGACACGAGAGAAGAAGAAAAACATGGCCGCGCCAGAGATGATCAGCGGTACGACCAAGGGCGAGATCATTAATGCCATGATGGTATTGCGGAACGGCATGAAACGACTCGACAACCCCATCGCTGCCAACGTTCCCAAAATAGTCGCCAGAATGGTCGACGCAATAGCAATGAGGATGGAGTTACGGATTGAGCCCAACCAGGCGCTGGAGGTAAAGAAGTCGACATACCAGCGCAGCGAGAACCCCTCTGGCTTCAGCGACAACATAGCGTCGGTGAAGGTGAAATAGGGTTCGGCGTTGAAACTCAACGGAATAATGATCAGCAGCGGCCCGACCAAAAACAAAAAGATCAGCGCGCAGATGAATCGGAAGACGTAATACCAGACCCGTTCCGGGCCGGTTGCATAAGAAGGAACGGCCATCGATTACCCCAGCTTCACATTGTCAACGCCAATCAGGCGGTTGTAGACGAGATAGAATGCGATTACCACAAACAGCAGGATGGAAGCGATGGCCGCCGCCAGACCCCAGTTCAGGGACGTCTGCATATGGAACGCAATAAAGTTGGTGATGAAAATACCATCCTGACCACCCACCAGAGCGGGGGTGATGTAGTAGCCGATGGCAAGGATAAACACCAGAATCGAACCGGCACCAATGCCTGGAATCGTCAGCGGGAAATAGACCCGGCGGAAGGCCAGGAAGGGTTGAGCACCCAAGGAGCGTGCGGCTCGCATGTAATAAGGCGGGATTGTCTTCATCACCGAGTACAGCGGCAAAATCATAAAGGGCAGCAGAATATGTGTCATCGCTACCAGCGTGCCGGTTTTGTTGTAGATCATCGACAATCGACTGTCATCGGCAATGATGCCGAGGCCGACAAAGATGTCGTTCAATACCCCTTGTTGCTGCAAGATGGCAATCCAAGTGGTGGTACGAACCAGCAACGAGGTCCAGAACGGCAACAGCACCAGAATCATCAGCAGGTTGGAATAACGCAGCGGTGTATTGGCCAATAAAAACGCAATGGGATAACCCAACAACAAACACAAACCGGTAATCGCAATACTCATCCAAAACGTTCGGACAAAGAGTTGTTGGTAGATCTTCAGATATTCCGGCTGAGAGACAATCTCACCGTTGCTGTCGTATTTCATATCCAGCGCAGCCAGGTAATACGACAGTGTATAAGGGTCGGACTCGCGCTCAATTAAACGCCAGGTTTCCAGTTCACCCCAGTCTTCATCAATATCCAGAATCGCAGCCTTATAGGGGCCACTTTCAATTCTTCCGGCGCGGCGCGAGGTTTTCATAATCAACGATCGCATACCGGAAGATTCATAATTCAATCGGCTGGCAACTTGACCCAGATTGCGCGCTTCTGCGCCTGCCAGCAGGTCTTGGGTTAAGGCATCAAAAACGGGTTCATCGGGAATGCTTTCGCCATCCCAATCTTCCAAAGCGGCGACGGTGCGCGACAGCTGAGTTCCCACTTCGGGGTTATCGACGCTGCGCTGGAGCATATCCAGAATAGGCATGATAAAAGCGACGACAAGGAAAACCAGAAGCGGTGCTACCAATAAAAAAGCGCGAATTTGATTGCGCCGGTTGGTCCGCATCAGGCTGACCTTCAGAGGTACGCCATTGGCCGTTGTCAGCCCTTGGCCGGCCTTGCTCATACTGTTTTCAGTCACATTACTGTCCTGTTACGGAAATAAACGTCTGGAAAGATACCGGGGCCAAACGGCCCCGGTGACACTCACCCTTAGCGGGCCAACCAAGCGTTGAAACGCTGGTTCAGTTCGTCGCCATAGTTGGACCAGAACTCGTCATCTTTCTGAATGGCAGTCGCGAAGTTCGGACCGTAAGTCGGCATGTGCGGCTTCATATCAATGCCTGTTTCAGCGTGGGTGCTGACCATGGCAGCAGAAGACTCACGAGCCGGACCGTAGGAAATGTACTTGGCTTGGTCCGCCAGACGCTGGGTATCGGTTGCGAACGCCAGGTAATCTTCAACTTTGTCGAGTTTGCCAGCCGGTACAACCCAACCATCCAGTTCGAATACCTGCTTGTCCCAGATAATTTCAAACGGCTGGCCTTCGCTAACGGCAGCATCGAACAGGCGACCATTATAGGCAGAAGCGAAAACCACTTCCTGGTCAGCCAGCAACTGAGGTACCTGAGCACCTTCTTCCCACCAGATCACGTGATCCTTAATGGTGTCCAGCTTGGCAAAAGCACGCGCCACGCCTTCTTCGGTTTCCAGAACGTCGTACACGTCTTCAACAGCAACACCATCAGCAACCAACGCCCATTCCAGGTTGTTGATCGGACGACGCTGCAGTGCACGCATGCCCGGGTAGTCTTCCAGGTTGAACACGTCTTCCATCAGGAATGGCTGGTTGTCCGCTGGGAAGGCTTCCGTGTTAAAACCGATCACGTTTGAATAAACGATCTGTGGCACGAAGCATTCGCTCAGCGAGCCTTCGATAAAGTCTTCAGAAGGCAGAGTGCCGTCTGGAGCCGCCGCCAACAGAGCATCGTGATCAATCGGCTCGACCAGACCTTCGTCACACGCAACCATCGCATCAGACGGCAGGATATCGACCAGATCCCAGGTGACGTTACCGGCTTGGGTCTGAGCGCGCAGACCGGCCAGTGCATTGGAAGAACGGTCAATATTGACGATCTCGTCTCCGCTCATTTCCATCCAAGGTTGGTGATAAGCCTGCTGTTGACTGGCTGTGTAGGCACCGCCCCAGGATACGATGTTCAGTGTATCCGCCTGGGCCCAAGTACCGGCTAGGGACATTACCGCCAGGCCTGCGAGAGCCTTAGGTACAATTACCGTCTTCGCTTTCATGGTTGAGTCTCCTGCATCATAGTTAACCGGTGATATCCGGCATTCTGATCTGCTTATAATTGTTGATGCGCGTTTCATTACGCATCTAGGGCTCGACAATCGGTGTGGGACCAGCCCACCCGGATCTTCTGACCACGCTTGAGGGACTGCTTGTCGATGGAATTCGGTGTCTTCACCACAAATTCATCATTGCCACAGACCGACACCCGCGTACGCAGATGATCACCGAGGTAAATCACATCTTTCACCTCAGCATCGAAGATGTTGGGCAGTGCTCCGTTATCCGGATTGATCACCACCCGCTCAGGGCGAATCGACAGGGTTGAACTCTGACCGGCATCGTTCACCGCCACCGGCGTGGCTTCAACAACCGACCCATCCGACAAACGCACCTGACACTGACCATCCTTCATTTGCGCAACTTCACCGCCAAAACGGTTGTTCTCGCCAACGAAAGACGCAACGAAGGCGTTCTCCGGACGTTCGTAGAGTTCATCCGGTGTTGCCAGCTGTTGCACCACGCCGTCGTTAAAGACCGCAATACGGTCCGACATGGTCAACGCCTCGCCCTGATCGTGTGTCACGTAGATCATGGCCACATTCAGTTCTTCGTGAATGCGTTTGATTTCTAACTGCATTTCTTCGCGCAGATTTTTATCGAGTGCGCCAAGTGGTTCATCCATCAGCACCAGCTCCGGCTCAAAGACCAGTGCACGAGCCAGAGCGACACGTTGCTGCTGACCGCCCGACAACTGCGCGGGGCGACGACCTTCAAAGCCTTGCAACTGCACCATACCCAGTGCCTTGTCCACCTTCTTGGCGATTTCGGCTTTATCGAAGCCGCGCACTTCCAGTGGGAAGGACAGGTTTTCAGCGACACTCATGTGCGGGAAAAGGGCGTAATTTTGAAACACCATGCCAATGCCGCGTTTATGCGGTGGCAAGCGGGTAATGGGCTCGTTTTTGAGCAGAATCTGACCATGCGTTGGTGTTTCAAAGCCGGCCATCATCATCAGACAGGTGGTTTTACCTGAGCCGGAAGGACCCAGCAGGGTGACAAATTCACCTGGCGCAACATCCAGATTGAAATCCTTCACGACCAACGAAACACCGTCATAACTTTTCTGAACGTTCTTGAACTTTGCGAATGGCTCCACGGGGTGATCCTGTCCAGTAAATTAACCTTATAGCTATAATTAACAGCCTTACGAAACGGCGTCCAGTCTTGCGTTAAAAATCTTGATTGCTACTGATTTTTAACGTTTTTTTTGATTTATTTCGGTTCACAAGGCCCCTCAATCGCCCCAGTAAGGTGCGAAAATGCGACCGATTACAGCCACGTCCTCAACAATGGTTCGACCAAGAAAAGTTAGCAATTTCCTTGCCTTCTAAAGCTTTCGACAACGAAACTTTTTTGAGCGTTTTTCGAGCCATTGGCGCAGTGGATCGGCCAAAAAAAAGCGAGCCTGTCAGCTCGCTTTCTTGGTCAACCTTCGCTTAAGAGCGTGGCTCCGAAGCCAGCCCCTTATAAAGGGTGTAACAGCCGACCAGCAGCACCAGCGTAAACGGCAAGCCGGTGGATACGGCCATCGCCTGCAAGGCTGCCAAGCCACCACCCAGTATCAGGGCGATTGCCAACAGACCCTCAAAGGACGCCCAGAATACGCGCTGCGGTGTGGGTGCTTCCATCTTGCCACCAGCGGTAATGGTATCGATTACCAAAGAACCGGAGTCCGATGACGTCACGAAGAACACAATGACCAGGATGATGGCGATGAACGAGGTGATCTCTGCCAACGGCATGGCGGCCAACATCTCAAACAAACGCAGATCCAGACCGGCATCCGCAACAGCGGTGTAGCCATCGTTGATGAACTGGTGAATGGCAGTGCCACCAAAGGCGCTCATCCAGAAAGCACAGACCAGTGACGGAATCAGCAACACACAGATGATGAATTCACGGACGGTGCGGCCACGCGAAACGCGCGCGATGAACATACCGACGAACGGTGACCAGGAGATCCACCAGGCCCAGTAGAACGATGTCCAGCCCTGGCTGAAGTTGGAGTCGTCACGTGCGAACGGCATGGACAGACCACCAAAGTTCTTGGCGTAGTTAAAGAGGTCGCCAAAGAAGCCAGTGATGATAGCCAGCGTCGGACCGACCAGAACCACGAACAACAGCAACAGAATCGCCAGACCCATGTTGATTTCAGACAGTCGCTTAACCCCTTTTTCCAGACCAGCGACGACCGAAATCAAAGCAACGGAGGTAATACCCAGCACCAGAACAACCTGAGTCGTGGCTCCCAAAGGAATGCCGAACAAGGCGTTCAGACCAGCAGCCGCCTGAGCAGAACCCAGACCCAGCGAAGTCGCCAAACCAAAGATGGTGGAGAACACCGCCAGGATGTCGATGATGTGACCCGGCCAACCCCAGACGCGCTCACCCAGAATCGGGTAAAAGATCGAACGCACGGTCAGCGGCAGACCTTTGTTGTAGGAGAACAACGCCAGGCCCAACGCCAGAATGGCGTAGATCGCCCAAGGATGGAGACTCCAATGGTAGATCGCCGCAGACATGCCCAAATCAGCCGCGGCCAATTGATCGCCGGCTGCTGCACCCAATGGCGCCCAGTCCGAACGAGCACCGCCGTCAGCAACGCTGGTGCCGCCCAAAGCGGTTTGGAAGTGGCTCATCGGTTCGGACACGCCGTAGAACATCAAACCGATGCCCATACCGGCGGCGAACAACATGGCGAACCAGCCTGCGTACGAATAGTCCGGCTTGGCTTCTGTACCGCCCAGTCGAACCTTACCCAGTGGTGACAGGACTAACAGCACACACACCAGGACAAAGATGTTACCGCTGAGCAAGAAGAACCAATCGAAGTTGGTATACAACCACGACAGCAGGCTTTCAAACACCGGACCAACACTGCTTTGGAACGCCAGCGTCAGGAATACAAAAGCAACGATGACGAGACCGGAAATCATGAACACCCGGTTATGGATGTCGAGACCAAACGGACCAATACTCATCTTAATATTGTCCTGGCCTACCTGATAATCGGTATCGATCGGATTCGCCTCTCCTTCAGGAGGGATCATATCCGTGTTATCTGTCATTACAGTCCCCTACTCTAATCATCATGACGGAGTTTTATGCGACTGGATCCACCAGCCATTGTCTCACCTGACACGACCGACTGCACAAGCAATAACAGACCGTATCGACAGTGATGACTTTTTATTTCGAGGTCTAAACACTACGGCATTGACAGAGTACTTACAACCCGATTCCCCCGCATTCCCTGCCTGCAAGCGACATAGAATGCGGGGTTAGCGACCTGATAACCGGGCTATAAGAGGCTTAAGAAAGGGAGGATGACAACTGCCCATCGGCAAACTGAAGATCGGCCAAACGGCGATACAAGGGTGATGATTGCAACAATTCCGCATGACGACCAACGGCTTGAATGCGGCCTTGATCGAGCACCAGAATACGATCCGCTTCCAACACGGTTGCCAAGCGATGCGCAATGATGACCGTCGTGCGATCACGCATCAGCACGCTCAACGCCTGTCGAACCTGATGCTCACTTTCGGCGTCCAGCGCGCTGGTCGCTTCATCCAGTAACAAGATGGCGGGGTTTTTCAAAATAGCCCGGGCAATGACCAGCCGTTGTTTCTGGCCACCGCTCAAACGCACACCGTTTTCACCCAGATGACTGTCAAAGCCGTCGGGCAGCGCCATGATGAAATCGTAGGCATGGGCGGCTTTAGCCGCAGCGATGACGTCGTCATCACTGGCGTCGGGTCGACCATAGCGGATGTTGTGCCAGACATTTTGACTGAACAACACCGGCTGTTGCGGCACCAGACCAAACTGATGGCGCAGATCGTCTAACGCCAACTCGCGTACGTCCTGCCCCTGCACCCTGACCTGCCCTTGCTGCGGATCGTAGAACCGCAACAGCAACTCAAATAACGTCGATTTCCCGGCGCCACTCGGACCGACCAACGCAATGGTTTCGCCGCGCTGCACACTCAGCGACACCTGGTCCAGCGCCGGTTTATCCGGTCGACTGGGATAACTGAAGCTGACGTTATCGAGGCGCATGGCTTCACTGTGCGTCAGATTGGTGGTTACTGCCTGATCCGGGTCGGTAATTAAAGAAGGCTCAGCGAGCAACTCCATTAAGCGCTCGGTTGCACCCGCCGCGCGCTGCACCTCGCCATAGACTTCTGACACACCGGCCACACCAAACGCGACCATAACGGCGTAGAAAACGAAAGCCGCCAACTCACCGCCCGTCATCTGACCCGTCATCACGTCATAGCCACCCACCCAAATCATGGCGGCAATGGCGGTGAACGCCAGCAAAATCACCACCGCCATGAGAAAAGAGCGCTGGCGAATACGCTGTCGGGCAACGGCCAATGCTTCGTCAACCTCGACCTGAAACGCCTGACGTTCGAAATTTTCCCGACCGTAACTTTGCACCGTTTTAATCTGTCGGATGATCTCGCCAGCATAGGTCCCGACATCCGCCACGCTGTCCTGACTGCGACGACTCAACACCCGCAACTGGCGCCCCATCAATATGACCGGTACCAACACTGCTGGCACGCCCAGTAACACCACTGCCGACAATTTTAGATTGGTCACCACCAACATGATCAGCCCGCCAGTCACGGTGAGCATATTGCGCAACGCAAAAGACAAACTCGAACCGATGATGGATTGCAGCAACGTGGTGTCTGTGGTCAACCGCGACATGATGTCGCCGCTTTGGTTTTCTTCAAAATAACTGGGATGCAACCGCACCAGTTGGGCAAACACATCGGCGCGCAAATCAGCGGAGACTTTTTCACCCAACCAGGTCACCAGATAAAAGCGGGTAAAGGTACCGATGGCCATGGCAACCACCAATACCATCATCAAACCCAACGTCTTATTCAGCGCCTCCAGCGAGGAAGCCAGCAACCCCTGATCAATCACCAGACGCACGCCCTGCCCCATCAGTAAGGTGAGACCGGCGGTTAAAACCAGGGCTAGGATGGCGCCTATCAAAATGCCGCGATAGCGACTCAAATAAGGCCAGAGCTGGGCCAAAAAGCCAAACGGCAAGGAAGGTGGGACAACGGGTTGGCTGGACATGGGGATCCCCTTTCATGGATGCTGCCACCATCTGGGCCCAACCTCGGCAAAACAAGCGCCGCCGGGCCGAAAGTGACTTCTGGACAGCGACCCACCGGAGCCCTGAATGGCTAAAAAACCTTTGGCATTACTCAGCAAAGAACAGCGTGAACACCTCAACCACCATTGCCAGCACTGGTTCAATAACGAACTCAATGTCGATCTGGGTCAGTTCGAGGTGGAATCGGTCATCGATTATTTTATTGAGCAATTAACACCGGCCATTCAC
Organism: Saccharospirillum sp. MSK14-1; assembly: GCF_003054965.1. Lineage (GTDB taxonomy): Bacteria > Pseudomonadota > Gammaproteobacteria > Pseudomonadales > Natronospirillaceae > Saccharospirillum. The sequence continues at coordinate 615,814 of NZ_MIES01000033.1, read as the reverse complement.
AACCGAGCCATCGCCGAAGCGTTGGCGCTGGTGCGTGAATACCACGCTCGCACGGAAGACGATCTTTACGCGCTGGAAGAAGCTGAACGCGGCTAACGAACAACGGCCCGGTCAGACCGGACCATCCAATAACGCCGCGGGTGTCTGCTCACAAACGGCATCCCCAAAGGCGGCTTTTAAACTTGGGTAGGCGTTGATCAACTGGGTTAACCGAGACGGATCGCCCGTGGTCAGTAAGGTGGTTTGCGCGGCCTGCCCTGGCATGGGTTGATAGCGCCGCCCCACTTCAGCAGCAATGGCTTCCCCGGTGTCGATCAGTCGAACGCCCGAGCCGATTAAATCCTGAATGCGTTCACGCGCCAACGGATAATGCGTACAGCCAAGAACCAAGCGATCGATTCCGGCTTCCACCAAACCTGGCACGTATTCATGCAACAGCCGCTCGATATCCGGGTTATCCGGGCCACGTTCAATGGCCTCAGCCAGATGCGGACACGACTGATTGAGAATACGGGTGTTGGGGTTAAAGCGGGCGGCTAAATCCTGATAGCGCGTTGAGGCGAGGGTGTTCTCGGTGGCCAGAATGCCGATGGTGCCGGTTCGACTGCCCAGCGCAGCGGGTTTAATGCCCGGCTCAACGCCAACAATAATGACCGGCAGCCGCTTACGCAGCGCTTCCACACAATGGGCGGTGGCAGTGTTACACGCCACCACCAGCATGGTTGCGCCCTGTCGCAACAACCAGTCAGCGATCGCATCGCAGCGTTGCTGCAATAACCAACTGGGCTTGGCCCCGTAAGGCGACCAGCGCTGATCGGCGACATACAACAAAGGGGCTTGCGGTAACTGCTGGCGTACCCAGCGCAATACCGTCAGCCCCCCGATACCTGAGTCGAAAACCCCGATCACACCTGTTACTCCTGCTCAATCGAGGCAGCAAGCCTAAGGTGAGACTGCGGGGAAGTAAACTCAGATCAGTTGCAAAGCTTCCTTGGCATCCCGGTATTCCAGACCCAGATCCTCGGCGACGCTTTGATAGGTCAATTGACCGCGACAAACGTTCAGGCCGGCCAACAAATGCGCATCATCTTGCATCGCTTGTTTCGGACCTTTATTGGCCAACGCTAAGGTAAACGGCAAGGTGGCATTATTCAGCGCCATGGTTGAGGTCCGGGCAACCGCACCGGGCATATTGGCAACGCAGTAATGCACCACATCATCGACGACATAGGTCGGTTCGGCGTGGGTCGTTGCTTTCGAGGTTTCAAAACACCCACCCTGATCGATGGCAACATCCACGACCACCGCACCTGGCTTCATCCGTTTAATGAGCTCCGCGGTCACCAGCTTAGGCGCTGCCGCCCCGGGAATCAGCACCGCACCAATCACCAGATCGGCTTCAAGCACTTGCTGCTCCAAGGCTTCACGCGTCGAATAGAGGGTGCACAAACGGTTGCCATACTGACGATCCAGCGCTCTCAAGGTGTCGATGTTTTTGTCCAACACCACCACGTCAGCACCCAGACCAATCGCCATAGCAATGGCATTTTGACCGACCACGCCACCGCCGATGACAACCACTTTAGCCGGCGCCACACCGGGAACACCGCCCAACAACAAACCCCGACCGCCCTGAGCTTTTTCCAGACAATGCGCACCCGCCTGAATGGACATACGGCCCGCCACTTCAGACATCGGTGCCAACAGCGGCAACCGACCGGCAGTATCAGTGACCGTTTCATAAGCGATGCATACCGCACCGGATTCCAGCAGATCGTGAGTTTGCTCCGGATCGGGAGCCAAATGCAGGTAGGTGAACAGCGTGTGGTGGGGTTTCAGCTTCTTGCGTTCGATCGCCTGAGGTTCTTTGACTTTGACGATCATTTCAGCCCAGTCAAACACCGCATCGGCGGTCGGCAAAATCTGGGCACCGGCCGATTGATATTCTTCATCGCTAAAACCGATGGACGCGCCAGCGCTGGTTTCAATGGCCACTTGATGACCGTGGTGGATTAACTCGCGTGCCGCTGAAGGTGTCAGCCCCACGCGATATTCATGGTTTTTGATTTCCTTGGGAACGCCAACTTTCATCGCAGCCCTTCTCCTGTCGAATGGATTTGGCCAGGCCCCGAGTCGGGCACAGGCAACCCTGACAGTATAGAAAGTCCACCTCAAAAAGGGGTTCTGTAATGGCTCAACAAAACCCGGGATTACTCGATAAAACTTACAGTCTAGAGATGTTTTATCCAGAAAAAGACAAATTCACAGGAATATCATCTGCTCAATTGGCATCAGGACTGACCTGACGAACCGAGTGACGCTCGATTAAGCGCGGTGTAAAGCGGCGCGGCTGTTCAACGGCAGGAAAGCGCTCTTCCAGATCGTGCAACACCAATTGGGCGGCCAGAGCACCCATCTCGCCAATCGGGTAGCGCACAGTGGTTAACCTCGGAGACAACAGTCGCGCCAGTATGACATCATCAAAACCAACGACTGATAGTTGCTCCGGCACGGCATATCCGCTGTCTTTGAGCATGTTAATCGCACCACCGGCCATGGCATCGTTGTAGGCAAAAACCGCAGTCAGGTCGGGACTGCGCCGCAGCACTTCGGCCATGGCATCGTGACCACCGGCCTCATCGGGAAACGCCCGCACCTGGTCTTTTCGATCGGCCTCCAGCCCAAACTCCGCCAAGGCACGCTGATACCCACGTTCACGATCGGCGCCATCTTCAATGCCTCGGTTGGAGCCAATGTAGCCAATACGGCGATGTCCGCGGGACAACAAATGACGAGTCGCCAGGTAAGCGCCTTCTTCGTTGTCGAGGTAGACGCAACGTTCTTCGAACTCCGGCAACAGATGGTTAATCAACACCACCGGCGTCGAGCCTTTTAACAGCGCCGCCAACTCTTCTTCCGGTAACGCCTTGGCATGTACGATCAGGGCATCACAGCGACGCTCCAGCAAGAACCGGATGGATTCCCGTTCCTGCTCAGCCTGGTGATAGCCCGCAGTAACAATGACGTGTTTGCCCGCATCCAGCAGGACACGATGCACACCAGCCATCAGTTGCGCAAAAAACGGCGAATCAATCTCACCCACCACCAGACCAACACAGTCGGAACGTTGGCTCACCAACGCTCGAGCCAATGAGTTGGGTCGATAATCGAGCGCCTGCATCGCCGCCAAAACCGCCTGTCGCTTAACTGGCACAACGGAGTCCGGGTGATTGATCACTCGCGAAACCGTCGAAATCGAGACTCCTGCCTGAGCGGCAACGTCTTTAATGGTGGACAAACAACCGCCCTCTGCTGATAAAACGGAGCCACAGTCTGACCGCTTTCCAACGGCGATACAACGACGAGCGTGCGCACCACTTGAAAACGTTTTCAAATCACTTAGACTGAGCCAATAAAAATACAGGAGTCCATGATGACGCCGCCAAAGTTCGATGCGCAAGACCATCCGCATCGCCGCTACAATCCTTTGACTGACGACTGGATTCTGGTCTCACCCCACCGTGCTAAGCGACCTTGGCAAGGACAGACCGAAGTTCAAGACAATGCGGTTCATCCCAGTTACGACCCCGACTGTTATTTGTGTCCGGGCAACGAACGAATCAGTGGCGAAACCAATCCGCATTATCAGGATACCTACGTTTTCGAAAACGATTTCGGCGCCTTGATGCCAGATGCACCCACCCAGAGCGACAACACTGACGACCCGCTGATGCGCGCTCGTCCCGAAGCCGGTGTTGCCCGGGTGCTGTGCTACAGCCCAGACCACAGTCTGACACTGCCCGAACTGCCATTACCGGCAATACGGAGGTTAGTCGATACCTGGGTCGAGCAGTTAACCGAACTCGGCCAGCGCTACCGCTGGGTGCAGCTGTTTGAAAACAAAGGCACGTTGATGGGGTGTTCGCAGCCTCACCCCCATGGCCAAGTCTGGGCCAATACCAGCTTACCGTCTTTGCCAGCGCGCGAGGATCAGAGCCAGCGTCATTATCACAACGATCATCAAAGCCCTCTGCTGCTCGATTACGCTCAGCGTGAAGCCGCGGACGGTGCACGAACCCTGGTGCAGAACGAGCACTGGATTGCCGTTGTGCCTTACTGGGCGAGCTGGCCGTTTGAAAGCCTGGTACTGCCCTTGGCACACCGCCGTCATCTGAATGAGTTGAGCGATGCCGAAAAAGACAGCCTGGCGGATTTACTCAAACGCCTAACCAGTCGCTACGACAACCTCTTCCAAACCAGCTTTCCTTACTCCATGGGCTGGCATGGCGCACCCTGTGGTGACAGCGATACCAACCACTGGCAAGTTCACGCTCACTTTTTCCCACCCTTGTTACGCAGCGCCACGGTGCGCAAGTTTATGGTGGGTTATGAAATGCTGGCAGAGGCCCAACGCGACCTAACACCCGAACAAGCGGCCGAACGGTTACGCGCTGTCAGCGACCATCACTATCGGGAGCGTCGCGCATGAATCCATTAGCTATCGCAACCCGAAGCGCCTTTGAACGCTTGTTTCAAACACCGGCCGAAGCCAGCTTTCTGGCGCCGGGTCGGGTCAACCTCATTGGCGAACACACCGATTATAACGATGGCTTTGCACTGCCCGCGGCCATCGATTTCCACACCTGCCTGGCGGGTCGGGCGCGAGACGACCGCATCATTCGTCTGTGTGCTTTGGATCAGGGTGAAAGCTGGTCTGAATTTGACCTGGACAACCCCATTGAACGCGACCCCAAAGCGCCCTGGTCCGACTACCTGCGTGGCGTCTGCAAAGTCATGCTCAGCTCCGGCTATCGCTTAAGCGGCGCCGACCTGCTGATTCATGGCAACATTCCTCAAGGCACCGGTCTCAGTTCATCGGCGTCTATGGAAGTGGCCACCGCCCGAGCCCTGACTGGTTTCAGTGGTGAACCACTGGATGGCCCGGCAGCGGCGCGTTTCGGTCAACGTGCAGAAAATGAATTCGTCGGCATTCAGTGCGGCATCATGGACCAGCTGGTATCGGCCTGTGGCCTGGATGGGCACGCGACTCTTATCGATTGTCGTTCGCTGGACATCCGTCCGGTGCGCTTGCCCGACGACGCTGCCATTGTGGTCATCAACTCGCGCATTCAACGAGGATTGGTCGACAGTGAATACAACAGTCGCCGCCAGCAATGCGAGCAGGCCGCACACATTCTCGGTGTCGCCAGCCTGCGCGATGCTAAACCCGAAGATCTGATCACCCACCGGGAAGAACTGCCCGCCGTCACGGCTCGCCGAGCGCGCCACATTTTGACCGATAACGAGCGCACCCTGGCCATGGTTGACGCACTGGAGCGCAGTGACTGGCAGGCCATCGGCAAGCTGATGGCCGAAAGCCACGCGTCCATGCGTTACGACTTTGAAATCACCCTGCCGCCCATTGATGAACTGGTCGATGCAGTTGCTCAAGCGCTGCGCGGCATGGGCGGTGTACGCATGACCGGCGGCGGCTTTGGCGGCTGCATGGTGGCCGTCGTACCTCGTGATCAGGTCGATACAGTCCTGGCCGTGGTCGAGCGTGGCTATCCGGATGGTCGGAAGCCGGCACCGGTTGCCTATGTCTGCCAGCCGGTCGATGGCGCATTCTAAGCCGGCTGGACTTGACCGAAGCCAGCTTACACAATGCGCCTTCAGCCATTCTCAGGAGTCGATCTTGTCTGATAACACGCTGATTGCCGAAGAAGTCTGGGGCCAACTGGACGACGGTCAGGAAGTGCTTGAATTCCATTTGCGCAATGGTGCTGGTGCGCAGGCGCGTTTCACCAACTACGGCGCCGCGCTGATCGGCTTCTCCCTGCCCTGGCAAGGAGAGCCTCTGGAACTGGTGTTAGGCTGCGATACCCTAGATGCGTTTATCGAGCAACGCGCCAGCCTGGGTGCCACCGTTGGTCGCGTGGCAAACCGCATCGGCAACGGTCGTACCGAGGTCGAGGGTCAAACACTGCAACTGGAAACCAACGGCGCTCCGCATCACCTGCACGGCGGCAGCCAAGGTTTCGGGCAACGACTGTGGGACTCACGACTGTCGTTGGAAGACGGCATTCCAACGCTGGTTTTGCGCTTACATACCCCCGATGGCGACGCGGGCTACCCCGGTGCCGTTGATATTGTTCAGACCATTCAACTGCTGCCAGACAATCAGTTGTCGATTGATATTCAGGCAAAAACAGATCAGGCAACGCTGTTGAACCTGACCAATCATGCCTACTTTAATCTGGGCGGTGATCTGTCGGGCGAACTGAAAAACCACGAGTTCCGCATTCACGCTGAACGCTATACCGAAGCCGATGAAACGGCCTTACCGACGGGGCAAATTTTACCCGTTGATAACAGCGTTCTGGATCTGCGTGAGTGGACCGATATCAGCCCAAGGTTGGCAACGCTCGAAGATGAATCCTTATTGCGCGCGGGTGGCTACGACCATAATTTTATTATGGCCGACTCGGTGTTGGATAAAACCGTATTGCAGGCGGAAGCACGCAATAACGTCACTGGCTTTTGGTTGAAGTGCTTCTCCAATCAGCCGGGTGTGCAGTTCTACAGCGGAAACTTCCTCGGAGGTACTCCGAAGAACGCACAACAACGCTATTTGCGTCATGGCGCCTTCTGCTTCGAACCCGGGCTGTGGCCAGACAGCAATAATCACGACCACTTCCCCGACGCCATTCTGCGTCCGGGCGAAACCTATCATTCGGTCATTATTTACCAGTTCGGTCAGGACGACCCGGCACACTGGTACGCCTGATACAGCGGTTGAAAGAAGGCGTTTGCCTTCTTTCAACCGTCCACCCCTAAGACTGTTCGCGTTGCGCCAAGCGTGCCGCTTCTTTTTCCGCCTTACGCTGAGCAATATCACGACGTGCGTCTTCACCGATATGGTGTTCGCCACGGGCCCGAGCTAATTGCACTTGGCGTTCGCGTTCGATAAACCGTTGGCGACGTTCTTCGGTAACTTCGTCGTAGCAGTGCGGACAACTGACACCGGCTTCGAAATGCGCATGGGCTTTATCGTCCGCTGAAATCGGACGGCGACAAGCGTGACACTGATCGTAATGGCCCGGTTTCAGCCCGTGTCCCACCGTTACTCGGTTATCGAACACAAAGCATTCACCCCGCCACATCGACTGCGCTTCTGGCACTTCTTCCAGGTATTTCAGAATGCCACCTTCCAGGTGATACACCTCATCAAACCCTTTTTCCTTCAGAAAAGCGGTCGATTTTTCACAGCGAATGCCACCGGTACAAAACATGGCAACCTTGGTGTGACGCTCAGGATCAAGCTCACGCTCCACGTACTCAGGAAACTCACGAAACGTCTGAGTATTAGGGTTTACCGCTCCTTCAAAGGTGCCGATGCCGACTTCGTAATCGTTCCGTGTATCAATAAGCAACACGTCTGGATCACTGATCAGCGCATTCCAATCCTGCGGTTTTACGTAGGTGCCGACGATATGACGCGGGTCGATGCCTTCCACACCCATGGTCACAATTTCTTTTTTCAGCTTCACCTTGGTGCGATAAAAAGGCATCTCATCGCAAAAGGATTCCTTATGGCTAAGCCCGGCAAAGGGAGGGTGAGATTGCAACCAGTCAAGCAGTTCGGTAATGGCCTCTTGACTGCCGGCCACGGTTCCGTTGATGCCTTCACTGGCTAACAGCAAGGTGCCACGAATGCCTCGGGCGTCCATCAGATCCAGCAGCGGCTGGCGGTATTGGGTGTGATCGTCCAGGCGCACAAAATGATAAAGCGCCGTCACGACAATGGGTGCGGTCATCGAATCGTCTCCAGCGGACTGAACCGTAAATTCAGAGCCAAAGTGGGTGTCAGTTTCAGGGAGCGGGATTTTAGGCAAGACGTAAAGGTCTCGCAAGTATGAGGAACTTGTTCTCATCACAGTCGGTACGGGGTTCAACCTGAACGTAAACCTAACTAGACTGATTGCTTCGTTCTTGATTCTTATCGTTAAGGAGTCGCAACATGAAGAAACTGGCATTTACCGCAGTACTGACAACCCTCACGATTGCCGGCACTGCTGCCCAGGCTGGTGGTGGCGGTACCGAACTGGGCATCGCCAGTTACGATAGCGCCCTCGGTGTGAACGGTGCCATGGGTTTCCCAATCAATATTCCCGCCCTGTCCGGTAACGGTCTGAACACTTACGGCGAATTGGAACTGGGTGCTGGCTTTTCAGACAACCCCGCCGTCGGTGCCGACCTGTCCATGGGCGTGTTGATCGATATCGAGTACGGCTTGGGACTGTACGGTAGCTTAGGCCCAGGCATCAGTTTCGAAAATGATGGTGAATTCGGCCTGGCCGCTGAGGTTGGCCTGAATATTTTGATCAACAACACCACGCTGTTTGTTGAAGGTGGTGCGCATCCCAACAGCCCTTACTTCTCTGTTGGCATGCAATTCTGATTGCCTCATGCATAAAAAAACGGCCCTTTCGGGCCGTTTTTTTTGTACAAAACTACGAGCAGTGAATACCTTGTCGCCTTAAAAAAGCCAGAATTTCCTGCTGTGTCTTAACGGTGTTTTCCGGCGCTAACAGATCGCCTGCCACAACATGATTGGAGTGCCCAATCAGTTCCTCAACTTTGACACGCTCACGTGGCGCACCCCAACGTTTAAAGACCTTATCGGTATAGCGGCTGTCGACAACCTGATCGAAATCGCTGTAGATGAACAAGGTTGGCGCCTTAATGTTACCCATATCACTGCGCTGCACCGCTTGCACCAGCGCCTGCAATTCGTGCAGTACTTTGGTTGGATAACGCACCGTCCAATAGCGCGCAACGAATTCATTCGGTGCTTGTGTTTCGCGATGCGTGCCCGCCAGGTAACGCAGCCAATAACGAGACCAAGGCCAGGTAAACATCGTTGCTGCCCACAGCCGAATCTTAAAGTTTGGCGATACCAGCACCATGGCCGCCAATTGCTCCTGAGCACTGGGCTGCTGCGCCAACCAGGTTGCCAGGGTGCCGCCGGTTGAACAGCTAAGGATGATCACCTTGCGCCCTAACCGCGTGGCCAGCTCCCAAGCTTCGGCGGCGTCTTTAAGCCAGTCACCGGCGGTGGCTTCACCCAACTCGTCGCCACCAACGCCATGACCGGTCAGGCGGGAACCGAAACAGTTAGCCCCCAGCGCCTGTGCGACATGTTGAGGAATCGGCGCCAACTCCTGACGCGTTGCCGAAAAGCCGTGAAGATACAGCACCACATATTCCGTCTGGGCCGGGTGGTCTGGGTCGGCAAAATCGATAGCCTTTTCGCCACCGGGAACAATATCGAACCTGGATTCCTGCTCTTTTAACCAGTTCGGTAGCTGATCCAACTCAACCGGCAGTTCATCGACCAGCCATTGCAACACCACCTTTGGCCTTGGACCGAACATCCAGAGTAAGATCAGCGTCCCTACCAGTATAGATATCACGATGGTTGTCACGTTTCAGACTCCATCCAGTCTTTGACTACAGTCTAGCAAAGTATCCATAAAATAATCTTTTATTTGTTTATTTTAGTAAAAAGAATATCCATTTGATACCCAATAGCTGCTATTAAGGCCGTGAATTGAGCCACTTCGGCTTCTGTGAGCGACCGCTTCATCAAACGCCGCACCCAGTAGAGCCACTGCACTTGCTGCTTTCGCTCCAGACCACTGAGCCAGGTATTAAAATCGGCACCGCCCATATCCAGTACGTCACGACGAGCGTGATTGCGTTGTCGTAACTGATACCAGCAGCGCAGCGCCCGACCGATCATCGCCAACGCAAAATCCAGACTGGTCATCGGCCCCAATTGCCAGTGTTCGTAGCCAGGCACGCGTGAAACCCACTGGAAAGTCACGCCGTTTCGACCGGCAAAACCGCCGGCAAGACCGCCCAGCACCCCACCACTGACGGCGCCCAGCAGCAAGGAGGTACCTCCTGCCGCGGCGTCAACGGCCAAACCCGACAGAGCACCCGCAGCCCCACTGAGCGATGCCAGACGCGCCCGGGACAGCCCCCATACGCGCCACTCGCGCGCATCGGTCAAATCGTCTTGCGCCAGCGCCTGCCACTCCGTACGCCAGTCCAAATCTCCGTGACCATAAATCTCCGCCAAGCGCGTGCGCAGGCCTTTCTCCAGCTGCTGCAAGGCCTGATTGTATTGCGCCAGCCCGGCGGCTCGAACCTGGTCTCGCGGCCCAACCATCGGCAGCTGCAGCTGCAGGTGAAGCATCCGCTCGAAATAGAGCAACAACGCCTGTGCCGCCTGGTCATGGCGCTGCTGACGTTGTTCCGATAACGCATCGACGCCCTTAATCAGCGCTTCACGCCAAGGTGGGTGTACTTCTGCCAGCGATCGAAGCAGCGCTAAGTGCTGCTCAAAGGGCGCCACTAACGGATCGAACCGGCGGACAAGCGAGAAATACTGACTGAGTGCGGTTTGCCACTGGGCCGCATGGCGGTCATTGCCAATGGGATTGAGCAACGCCAATCTCGGCTGAGCCGTCCATGACAACAACTGCAGCTCTGCATCAAACACTGACCCGAAGGGCTGACTGACATCCACCACATAGACAATGCCCGCGCCGTTCAAAATAGGCTCAAGCAAGGCGCAATCATCACTGAATCGCCGATCATCCCGATGCTGAGCGACAAAACTGGCTAACACAGCCGGACGTTCGGCGGCATCCGCTGCACGCTCATTGCACCAATCGAGAATTTGACGAGCGCGCTGAAATCCCGGCGTATCGACCAGCTCATAGAGCACCTGGTCTGCGAGCAATAATTGATAGCGGTGCGCACTCTGGGTGGTACCACTGATCGGACTGACCGCGATATGGTCATCTTGCACCAGGGTCGATACCAGACTGGATTTACCCTGATTTGGATGCCCAACCACAGCAAAACGAGGCGTCGCGCTGTCACTCATTGAGCGCCTCCGTCCAACACAGAATCACCGGCACATCACTCAGACGATGTCGCTCCATAAAGGCCCGCCAATTGCGGGCCAGGTTCAGTGGTTCAAGAGTGTCACCCCGACGCGCCAGCAAATACACGCGGGGATGACCACCGGTCGCGCGATGTTTCAGCAGCAGGTCAGCCAGATCCCCAGTGGGCACCGACCGAGCAGAACAATACCAGACCGACAGCGTCCGCGACTGCTTTGCCACCGCCTGCTCGTCTTCACGCTGTGATATTGCCCCCAGGCGCAGACTGCCTTGTGATGGTTTAAAGTCGCGTCCAAGTTGCCAGATAAACCCCGGTTCAAGCGGCTCGGATTCTTGTTCATCCAACGGTGTCACGGCCAAATTCGCCACCGGTTCAGCCGCATCCAAAGCCTGATAATGCACTGCTGACGGCGACGATAATTGGAAGCGGGCTCGCAATTGATGATTGTACTGCGGCCAGCGCTTTAAGACGGTCATCAAACGAAGCTGAAACACGGGCAACAGCAACGCCAACGGCAATAGCACCCACAGCGCCACCACCTGACTAAGCCATGCCGCCCAGTAGAAGGAGTAATTCAACAGAGTCTGTTGCCAACCACTGACGGCGCCCGCTTGAGAAGCACTGATGATCAGCGGATCCGGCGCGTCCAACCAACCCAGCGTCAGCATTGCCAGGCTTTCATCCATCAGTCCGCTCACAGCCGGAAGGGAGGTGCTCCAATAGAACACCACTTCCCGGCCGAACAACATCGCCCACAACGTTGCCAGCGCAGCCAGCGTAAAACTCAGTTGCGCCAGCACCGCCTGCCGTGAGCACCACAAACCAATGACTTTATCTCGATGTGAGGTGAACAGTGGTCGCCACCAAGGCGCGCGATTGGCCGACAACAAGGCCGTCGCTTGCCAGCTCCAGAACAGCACCGGCAGCAACCAAAACAGCAGCAGAAACCCCAGCAAATGGATGCCACTGGCGGGCCAGACATTCAGGCCGACCATGCTCAGCACACCATTGATAGCCGCCAGCAGGGGCCAATACCGCACCAGGCGCAGGCGCACCTGAGCCGGTAAAACGTTCGCCTGGCGCAGAAACGTCAGCCAGTCACTGGCTGGGCCAGCCGGATAATCGGGGTCGGCATCGAGCCAACGCAAACCGAGGTCGAGTTGATCGGTGGCCTTGATGGCGACGCTCCTTGAACCACAGCAAAAACATAAGTGTCGGGTTCAAAAGACAGCAGTTCAAGCCTGATCGGAGCGTTTGGCTTCTTGTTCCAGCAACTGACGTTTACGCTCAACGCCCCAACGATAACCGCTGATTGAGCCATCGGCGCGGGTAATGCGATGGCAGGGCACCACCACCGCCAGCTTATTGGCAGCGCAGGCACCGGCGACGGCTCGGCTGGCTTCCGGCCGACCCAGGCGGGCAGCCAGTTCGGCATAGCTGAGCGTCTGCCCTGCCGGAACAGTACGCAATGTTTGCCAAACCTGACACTGAAAGGCGGTGCCTTGAATATCCAGCGGCAAGTCGAACACCTGTTCCGGCTGTGCCAGAAAAGCCACCACCTGAGACAGCATCTCATCGAACGCTTCACCTGCTTCAATCAGCGTTGCCTTGGCGAAAGTCTGCTGCAGTCGCTGTTGCAGGCTGTCCGCATCATCGGCCAGTTCAATGCCACAGATGCCCCGCTCGCTGGCGACCATCCCGACCCAACCCAGGTGACAGGGTGCCCGGCCATAATGCAGGCGCTGTCCGGGAGCACCCTGGCGATAATCCGACGGTGACATGGACAACCGCGATCGGGCCGCCTCAAACAAACGGCTGCTGGAACCGTAGCCGGCCTGGTAACTGGCATCGGTAACGCTGGTCGCTGTTTTTAACGCCGCTTTCAAACGCCCTGCGCGATACTCTGTCGCATACTGATGTGGGGTCACCCCCATCACCCGACGGAACAAGCGCTGGAAATGCCACTGGCTGAGTTTCAGATCGGCCGCCAAATTGGCCAGCGTCGGCGTTGGATCTTCGTTCTCCAGGCGACGGCAGACAGCAACCAGCGCCTGGCGTTGTTGCTGTGCTGGCGTCTGCGCATCCGGCCGACACCGCTTACAGGGTCGAAAACCCGCCGCTTGCGCTGCCGTCAGTGACTCAAAAAACCGCACATTCTCACGGCGCGGACGACGCGATGAACAGTCCGGCCGACACACCACACCGGTGGTAATGACGGCGTATAAAAATGGCGCCAGTCCGTCGAATTGGCGTTCCAACAGGGCGTGCCAACGCTGGTCGTCCAATGATGAAGCATTCACAGTCATACTCAGGTCTCCTGATGTCAGCGATCTTCACCCAGACTAAGGTTGCCAGCAAGCACGCTCACTCCGAGCCTTGCGCTGCAATTTTTAATCTGTCGTCCAGTAAACTGATTTGCTCTAATACGGCCACCTATCCATTGACCAGGATGCTGTATGCGTTACGACTGGATCGTCTTCGATGCCGACGACACCCTCTTCGACTTTGGCCAGGCCGAGCATCACGCCATTGGTCGCTTGCTTACCGGTATTGGCCTCACCGACACCACGGAACATCGAGCGCTTTACTCCGGCATCAACCGACACCTGTGGCAAGAGATGGAACGCGGAGCGATTCGTCCCGAAGCCATCAAGCTGATGCGCATCCGACGACTGTTTGATGAAGTGGGCGTCGATGAGGCAGCCGAGCCCTGGGCTGACCGTTTTCTCGACTTTTTAGCGGAAGGCTCAACCTTGTTGCCCGGTACGTTAACCACCCTGCAACGCCTGGCCGAGCACGCCCGTCTGGCGGTACTGACCAATGGCCTGACGCGGGTACAGCGCCCACGGCTGGAACACTCCGGCCTGGCTCCGTTGATCAGCGCCCTGGTGGTATCGGAAGACATTGGCGTTGGCAAACCCGACCCCCGAATATTCGAAGCCATGAATCTGGCCATGGGCTCCCCCGAACGCGACCGCGTATTGATGGTCGGGGACCGCTACGAAACTGACATCCAAGGCGGTCGCAACTACGGTTGGGACACCGCCTGGCTAACCGCCGCCCTGCCCGACGAATTGGAACCTCCAACGCGTCAGATTCAACGTATCGAAGAGCTGGCCACTTGGCTGCTGGAGGACTGATCGATTGCGTCTGGCCAGCTACAACGTCGCCCTGAACCGAGCGTCAGAATCGGCCCTGAACACCGAGCTTAAAGGTGCCGGCAGTACTCAGTTGCGTGCCGTCATAGAGGTGATGCAATCACTGCAGGCGGATGTACTGGTGCTCAACGAAATCGATCGCGATGCGGACGCCACGAACCTGGATTTATTCGCCGATCGTTGGCTACTGCCCGCTGGGTTGGATTATCCGCATCGCTATTTTGCGCCGGTTAATACTGGCGTTGATTCCGGTCGCGATCTGGTTAAAGACGACCAGCAAAAAACCACCCCTTTTGGCTTCGGTGCCTTCCCGGGTCAGTACGCTATGGCGGTCTTATCGCGTTGGCCGATCGACCTTTCTGCCAGCCGTACGTTTCAGCATTTTTTGTGGCGCGACCTTCCTGGCGCTGACTTCCCCAAACAACCCGACGGCTCTGACTTTTACCACCCTGATGACCTGGGCGTGCTGCGATTGTCGAGCAAGTCGCACTGGGATGTATTAATTCAGGCACCGGATGGGGATTTCCATCTGCTGGTCAGCCACCCGACGCCGCCCGCCTTCGACGGACCGGAACGACGCAATGCACACCGCAACAACGATGAAATTCGCTTCTGGCTGAACTACCTGAATGCAACGGAAACATCGCCAACAATCAGCGACGACCAGGGTCGACAGGGCGGGCTAAACCGTGATGCAGCTTTTGTCATCGCAGGCGACCTAAACGCCGACCCTGACGCCGGTGACAGCCTGGGTGCCATTGAGCAATTGCTGAACCATGCACACGTCCAGGACCCCAAACCCACCAGCCCGGGCGCTCGTCAGCGCTGGCCCGCGGGTAACGGGCGGCAAACCGCAGACTGGGGGTTACGGGCCGACTATGTGCTGCCTTCACGGCAATGGAAACGGGATCAATCCGCCGTACTCTGGCCTGCGGATAACCACTTGGCCGAGGCAGTTCGCACCGCCTCAGACCATAGACCTGTCTGGGCCGACCTGACCCTCAACTTGGCTTAACGTGTTCCGCCAAATACAACCAAGTATCGAGTACCGAGTCAGGATTCAGTGACACAGACTCAATACCCTCGTCCATCAGCCACTCGGCAAAGTCCGGATAATCCGACGGACCCTGACCACAGATACCGATGTACTTGCCGTGCTTCCGGCACGCCTGAATCGCCAGACTCATCAGCCGTTTAACCGCCGCGTCACGCTCATCGAAGCTGCCAGCCACCAGCCCGGAATCGCGATCCAACCCTAAGGTTAACTGGGTTAAATCGTTGGAGCCGATGGAGAAGCCATCAAAATACTGCAAGTAGTCATCGGCCAGCAGAGCGTTGGTCGGCAGCTCGCACATCATGATGACTTTCAGTCCGGCTTCGCCTGACTTGAGTCCATTCTCTGCCAGCAGTTCCACCACCTGGCGACCTTCATCGACGGTGCGCACAAAAGGCACCATCAACTGGACGTTATCCAAACCCAGCTCTTCCCGGACTCGCTTCATGGCCCGACATTCCAGTTCAAAGCAATCGCGGAAACTGTCGGCGACATAACGCGAGGCACCGCGAAAACCGATCATGGGGTTTTCCTCAGCCGGCTCATACAAAGAACCGCCCACCAGGTGCGCGTACTCGTTCGATTTGAAATCGGATAACCGCACAATTACGGGTTTCGGATAAAACGCCGCCGCGATGGATGCCACGCCCTCAACGATTTTCTCAACGTAGAACTCCACTGGGCTGGCATAGCCGGCCATGCGGTGGTCGATGCTTTCGCGCACATCAACCGGCACCTCGTCATAGTTCAGCAAGGCTTTAGGGTGCACACCGATCATGCGGTTGATGATGAACTCCAGTCGCGCCAGTCCCACACCGGCATTGGGCAACGCTCTAAAATCGAAGGCCCGGTCGGGGTTACCCACGTTCATCATGATTTTAAACGGCAGTTCCGGCATCGCCGATAAATCGCTTTGATCGACGTTGTAATCCAGCAGTCCGGCATAGACTCGACCGGTATCGCCTTCCGCACAAGAGACCGTTGCTTCGACGCCACTGCTCAATCGTTCTGTCGCATCGCCACAACCGACCACCGCCGGTATACCCAGTTCACGGGCAATGATTGCGGCGTGGCAAGTGCGACCGCCGCGATTGGTAACGATGGCCGAGGCGCGTTTCATGATCGGTTCCCAATCGGGGTCGGTCATATCGGTCACCAGCACGTCGCCGGCCTGGACTTTGTGCATCTCACCCAGATCGTGAATCACCTTAACCGGGCCGCTGCCAATACGCTGACCAATGGCACGACCTTCAATCAATACCTTGCCGTGCTCTTTCAGCGCATAGCGTTCAATCACATTGGCAGCACTCTGGCTCTTCACCGTTTCCGGCCGTGCCTGCACGATATACAACTGGCCATCGCTGCCATCGCGCACCCATTCGATGTCCATGGGGCGACCGTAATGCTGCTCAATGGTCACGGCCTGACGCGCCAGTTCGTGTACTTCGTCATCCGTGATCGCAAAGCGCATCCGTTCATCTTCCGGCACGTCGACAGTCTCGACCGAACGACCGGTTTCTGCGGCTTCGCCATAAATCATCTTGATCAGTTTGGAACCCAGGTTGCGCCGCAAAATCGCCTGTTTTCCAGCCTTCAGCGCCGGTTTGTGCACATAAAATTCGTCCGGGTTCACCGCACCCTGAACCACCGTTTCACCCAAACCGTAGGCCGCGGTAATAAACACCACCTGATCGAAACCGGATTCGGTATCGATGGTGAACATCACCCCGGAGGCACCGATGTCAGAACGCACCATCCGCTGTACACCCGCAGACAGCGCAACCAGGCTGTGATCGAACCCCTTATGCACTCGATAGGCGATCGCCCGGTCATTAAACAGCGACGCAAATACTTCCTTAATCGCCTGCAACACCGAGTCGATGCCGCTGATGTTCAAGAAGGTTTCCTGCTGACCGGCAAAAGATGCGTCCGGTAAATCTTCGGCGGTGGCCGAAGAACGCACCGCCACGGAGGTGTCTGGATTGGCGTTACACAAATCGGCATAGGCTTCGCGCACTGCCGCTTCCAACTGTTCCGGAAACGGCGCTTCCATAACCTCTGCCCGTATTTGTTTGCCGGCACGAGCCAAGGCTTCAACATCGTCTACATCAAGCGCAGACAAGGTGGCGTCGATGCGCTCTTTCAGACCTTCATATTGCAGAAATTCACGATAAGCATCAGCCGTTGTCGCAAAACCGCCCGGGACTGAAACACCGGCGTCTGCCAGATTACTGATCATCTCGCCGAGGGACGCATTCTTGCCGCCAACCTGGCCGACATCACCAATACCGAGATGTTTGAAGTCGATAACGAAGTCCATCTGTGTATCCTCCCGCCCGGACGGCTGTTTTATTGTTGTTCCGTGGTTCGCTGCTCTCTACTGTAGCGTTCAGCCCGTTCATTCCAGGCATTTTTTCGTTGAATGTTCACCATTCGTCATCCGAATAAGCATCGGACTTTTCTATAGATGACAATAGCCCACCTGCGGCGCTACTGTCTGATCTGTGTCAGTCAATGGAAGGATTCACCATGACCACTCGCTCCATCTACTTCATTTCCGACAGCACCGGTATTACCGCTGAAACCGTCGGTTACAGTTTGTTATCGCATTTCGATGGACTCGAGTTTAACGAGACGGTCATGTCGTTTATCGACACAGAAACCAAGGCGCGCAATGCGGTAGATCGTATCGCGCGTGATGCTCGTAGCAGTGGCCTGCAGCCCATCATTGTGGAAACCATCATCGACCCCAAAGTCCGCGCGGTTATCCATGCCAGCGATGCCCACGTGGTGGATGTGATTTCCACCTTTCTTTCGCCGCTGGAAAACTTACTGGGCCAACCTTCCAATATTCGCATTGGCCGACCTCAGGTATCGGCGCATCAGGGTCGATACCAGCGTCGCATCGATGCCATGCAGTTTGCGTTGGAAAACGACGATGGCCGACGTACCCAGCACTACGATCAAGCGGATATTATTCTGGTGGGCGTGTCACGATCCGGGAAAACCCCCACCAGCATTTATCTGGCCTTGCAGGCCAATGTTTACGCAGCCAACTACCCTTTAACGATGGACGATTTTGATCACCCCAAATTACCACCGGTTCTACAAAGCCATCGCGACAAACTTTACGGATTAACCATCGCGCCACGCCGACTGCATCAGATTCGGCACGGCCGTAAAGCAGACAGCGATTACGCCTCATTAAGACAGTGTGAAGACGAAGTAAGAATGACCGAAGCGTTGTTTCGTCGCTTTGGCATTCCCTTTATCGATACCACCCAACTATCAATTGAAGAAATTTCGACACGCATTCTTGTCGACAAACGGTTGCGTGAGCGGGTGCGAAATTAACGCACACTCCGGTACTCGTGATGGAAGCTTGGTTTTGTAAAAACCAATTGCCATAGCTGCCCCTGGCGAGAACGGAAAAAACCAGCGCAGGAATAGAGGTAAAACCGCCACAGCCGTTGAAAACGTTCATCATACTGAGGCAGTTCCTCCCAGGCTTTGTTGATATTGTCGGCCCAGGCCATGAGCGTACGATCATAATCCGGGCCAAAATTGTGCCAGTCTTCCAACCGTAATAAATCAATACTGCTGCGCGTAATTTCCTGGCGCGATGGAATTTTTCCATTCGGGAAAATGTATTTATGGATATAAGGTTCTGGCGCTTTCGTAGTGATTTCATCACCAATGGTGTGCAATAAGAACAAACCATCATCGCTCAGTAACTCAGCCGCTTTGGTAAAAAACGTCCGGTAATTCTTAACCCCAACGTGCTCAAACATACCCACCGAGACAATGCGATCGTAGTGGCCGGTTAACGACCGATAATCCTGCAACCGAATATCGACCGGTAAACCTTGCACCATTTCGCACGCCAGTTTGTGCTGCTCTCGAGAGATGGTGACACCGGTTACCTCTACGCCGTACTGCTCAGCTGCATAAGCCGCCATCCCGCCCCAACCACAGCCGATATCAAGCAGTTTCATGCCGGGTTCCAGTTTCAGTTTACGGCAAATCAAGTCGAGCTTATCGGTCTGTGCATCGGCCAGATTGTCGGCTTTAGTCCAGTAGCCGCAACTGTACATCATGCGCGGATCGAGCATGCGGCGATAAAGATCGTTACCGATGTCGTAATGCGCTTCACCAACGTGAAAGGCGCGCTTAATGCTCTGAAAATTTAGCAACTGATACGCCACTGCACTGAGTGCTAATTTCAACTTGACCAGCAGACCAACTCGATCGTTTAAGCGCGCTCTTAAAACTCGGGTAAAGAACTCATCCAACTGCTCGCAACCCCACCAGCCGTCCATATAAGACTCGGCTAGACCGATGGATCCATCGCGTAAAATCCGTTTATAAAAAGCGGTGTTATAAATCTGGATATCCCAGGGGCGCTCACCATTAATCCGAATATCGGCCAGTGCCAGCAACTGTACGAAATGATCAGGCGGGGTATGTTGGGTGCCGCGGGCAAAGGCTGCAGCATTCGCGTCGGCTGGAGGCGCCGATGAACCTAAGGTTTTACTGGTATCGGTATCACTGTTCATCCCGCACTCCTGTTCAAAAGATTGATACAAGAGCCTCGGTACTGCTAGCGATACCTTACAAAAAAGGTATCGCCAACCGGGCATTTCCCGACATTATTCCGATTGCTTATGCTATTCGAATTAATTCGGCCAATGCTGTCAATAGCCAGGTCGTACAGTGGTTTATTCAAAAACGTGACGATGATTGCGCTGTGATTGCAGTCGCACTACCAGGCTTTCTATTTCGGCATCCCGAATATCGTTTTCACTGAGATGGCGCGCAATGTTTAACAGATAATCCCGGCTGGAACCGCGGCCTCCAACCGCATGGCGAATCATCTCAACCTTGTCGTCCAGATCCGGCTGCACAAATTGTGGATGACTTTCGTTCACCACCATGGTCAGCGCCGAAACGCTGCGTCCATCGGACAGATCGATCGGCAGCCACAGCGGCACATAACAATCGGTGACTAATTCGCGCTCAATCAGTCGATGAAGGGATGGTTGCAGCTGTGCTTGGTCGAGCCGAAAGGCGTGACCTTCGCAGCAACCACCGGCTTGGTATCGAATGCCCAAGACCAAACCTGGCTGTTCTGGAGACCCCCGGTGCACCGTCGCCTTGATGCACATCTCACGGCGATAATGCGCCAGGCTGGCGGCGCCGTCTTCCACCACGGCCATTTCCGGGTTCCAGATCAATGACCCATAACCAAACACCCACACCGGACCAGCATCGGGTTTATGCTGCAATATGACGCGTTCAATGGCGCCCAAATCGGTTAAATCGGCCTCAGCCAGGAAGGCCCTCATCTGCTCCAGCATTGTTCAGACTCCCACCAGAACCCAGGCTAAAACCAATGGCATAACCACCAGACTGGCGGCATTGGAGAACAGCACCATGGCCGCCACCTGGTCAGGCTGCTGGTTAAAGCGTTCGGCCACCAGAAAATTCAGCACCGCCGGAGGCAAGGCGCCAAACAGCATCAACATGCCGGCCTGCACCGGTGGCAAATCAAACAGCACCACCAGTGGCCAGGCAACGAGCAGCCCGAGCACGGGTGCGGCAATGGCACTGATGACGCCAATACGCCAGCCACTGAGATCCAGCCTGACCAAGCGTACGCCCAGTGAAAACAGCATTAGTGGTACCGCTATGTCACCCAACAATTGCAGTGAACGAACCAGCCAATCGGGCAGATTGATATCAAAACCCGCAATCAGCAAACCGCCGACTGCCGCCAAAATCATGGGATTTTTCAGTACGGCGAGCAGATGAGTTCGTGGATTAAGCAGCCACATACCCACGGTAAAATGCAGGGTGTTTTCGACAATGAATAGAATCACCGCCACCGGCATGTACTGCTCACCAAAGGTAAACAGAAACAGCGGCAGGCCCATATTACCGCTGTTCCGGAACATCATCGGCGGTACAAAGGTTTTCCACTGAGCGCCGATCATTCGTCCCAAAGGCCAGGCCAGCAAACCCGGCAGCAGAGTCACTAAAATGGCGGCCAGTGCTAATGGTCCGTAATGACTCAACTCCAGCGGCCGCGATGCAAAAACGCTTAAAATCAGAAAAGGGGTAAACACATCCATATTGATGCGATTGGCCGCTTCCATATCCGGCGCGTGCCTTCGCCCGTATAGATAACCCACCAACACCACCAAAAATATGGGGACAACGATGGCGGCAATACGTTCAATCATCCATTAACCTTAGCGCCATCAGCGCGCGTCGTTTGGTAAACCCAGAGCAGCCATAAGACGGCAAAACTCCATTCGTAGCCCAATTGCCACACCCCAGGCCACGCATTGCGTTGCCAGAACGCCAGTTGCAGCAGCACAAAACAGACCAGCAGCACCCACTTCAATACCCGCCCCAACACCGTCATCAGCGTCAAACGCCAGCCTGCGACCAACGCACCGGCATACAGCACCCAAACCAGGGTGTTGTGCAGCAGTTGAGTGACTGACCCTTGCAAAGGGCAACTCAGATCACAGGGGAACACCATGCGGCCGATCAGGCTGGCCGCAAAGGCAATGACACCAAAACGAACCCAAGGATCCATACGCTGCGGTTCGTGGAATTTGCGGACGGCTTCAACCGTGCCCATCCAAAACGCGCCGATCAGCAGAAAAACACCGTTCGCCAAGGAGCGCTCACTGTACTCCAAAGCACCGCGTTCATTGATCAACTGGTTCGGCAGATCCAGACCCAACAACCAGGGCGTGGCGAAGATTAACAGCGCCGACAGCGCGCTTAAAAAAAGTGCCTTGCTCACAATGGCTTCCATCGGTGTGTAAAAGCCGTAGCTTAACGGCCGGCCGAGGACAGGAAAAGCAGACTCTGCCCAACACATCATTGCCTGAGGAGCAACGCTTCGGCTCATAAGCCCAAGTGATTTCCCCCATCGCCTTGCGTATAATTCGCGCGCCTTACACCTTTCACCGGTTTCGGCATAGCTATCGCGCCAAGCGCCAACGCTTCGCTTTGATCCTCAGCGACGTGCCCCGACGACTGCATGCGCAACCGCTGTGCCGGTTCATAGATGCACAGAGGTAGCGTTACGTTATGCCAGAGTTTCTGACCCCCTTGTTAATTGCCCTCGCCGTCCTGGCTTTGTTGGGCGTCATCTTCGAAGAAGTAACTCACGTCAATAAAGCCAAAGTTACGTTGTTTTTCGGCACCCTGGCCTGGGTGCTGCTGTACGTCTTTGTCGATGACCCTCAATCACGGGAAATGGTCAGCGAAACCTTCAGTGAAAACCTCGGGGAAATTGCCAATCTCTGGCTATTCCTGGTGGCCACCATGACCTTCGTGGCTTACCTCAACAAAAAAGGCATGATCGAGAATCTGATTTACCTCTTTATGCCCAAAGAAGTCAGTGAAAAAGTCCTGCTGTTTTTAACCGCAGTATTCTGCTTCGTATTCAGTTCGCTGGCCGACAACATCACCGCCACCTTGGTATCCATGACGCTCGTTTTGTCGCTGAAACTGGACGCCAAAAAGACCGTGCGCTTCGCCACACTGGTCATTTTTGCCGTGAATTCCGGCGGCGTTGCTTTAATTACCGGCGACGTCACTACCTTGATGATCTTCCTGGCAGGAAAAATTGGCATTGCTGATCTGCTGTCATTGATTGCGCCCTCTTTTATTGCCGTTATGGCATTGGCGGTGATGCTCTCCTTTGGTCTCAAAGGTCGGGTAGTGATCGAGCAAAACCGCCACGAAGTCCGGCGTGTGGACATGATCATTGCCGCGGTCTTTTTGTTGACCATTTTTGCCACCATCGTCGGCAATGCACTCTATCAACTGCCACCCGCGCTGACTTTTTTAACCGGTCTCTCGGTGATGTTTTTAATCTCACGTTTCTATAACGATGACGAAGATCAGATTCTCGAATTTATTCGCGTCATCGAATTCGAAACGCTGCTGTTCTTCCTGGGTATTTTATTACTGGTTGGCATGCTCAAAGAAATTGCCGTCCTGGATATGATCGCACTGCAATACACCGAAGCGCCTTCGTTCATTGCGAACTATGTAATTGGCTTTGTTTCCGCGCTGGTCGATAACGTGCCGTTAACCGCGGCTCTTCTGAAGTCCGACATCGATATGGATGCTACGGCCTGGATGGGCCTCACCTACGCCGTCGGTGCGGGTGGCTCCTTGCTGGTCATTGGCTCAGCCGCTGGCATTGTCGCCATGAGTAAGGTGAAAGAACTGACTTTCAAATCTCACCTGGCGTCAATCTGGTTACTGATTCCAGCCTATACGCTGGGTTATTACCTGGTGTATTTGCTGGGTAACTGGATGCATGGCGGTCTGTAATTCATCAAACAAAAAAAGGGCGCCTAGGCGCCCTTTTTGATGAAACCGAACAAATGATCAGCCATTCACTTCTTTAAAGGTGGCTTCCATTTCTTTCGACGGTTCCGCTGTCATTTGGCTCACCACAACAATGGCCAACGTTGACAGAATAAAGCCCGGTACGATTTCGTACATGTCGAATAAACCGCCGGACAGCTGCTTCCAGATCACCACGGTCAAACCACCGACAATGATACCGGTCAGGCAGCCAAAGCGGTTCATGCGTGACCAGTACAGCGACAGAATCACCGCCGGACCGAAGGCCGCACCGAAGCCTGCCCAGGCATAAGACACCAGACCCAGGACACTGCTTTCCGGGTTCAATGCAAACAGCCAGGCAACAATGGCGATCACCACCACCGCGGCGCGACCGATCTTAACCAGCAATTGCGGGTCGGCGTCTTTATTGAACAGCGATTTGTAGAAATCTTCGGTCAACGCTGAAGACGACACCAGCAACTGAGAATCGGCGGTCGACATAATCGCAGCCAGAATGGCGGCCAACAGTACCCCGGCGACCAGCGGATGGAAGATGCCCTGAACCAGACTGATAAAGACGGTTTCAGCATCGGCCAGCGGCGTATCGAAATAGCCGTTACCCGCAATACCCACCAGCAACGCACCGGCCATGCCGATGAATGTCCAGGTTACCGCAATGCGGCGCGCCGTCGGCACTTCAGCGCGGCTCTTGATGCCTTTGAAACGCGCCAAAATGTGCGGCTGACCGAAATAACCCAGGCCCCAGGCCAGCGACGAAATAATCGCCATGGCACCTAAGGTGCTGCCATCCGGGTTCGTGAACAGGCCCAGCATGTTAGGGTTGGTGTCGTTCAATACGCCGACCGGTCCCTGACCCACTGCAATCAACGCAGCAATCGGTACCAGAATCAGTGCTGCTGCCATCAACAAGCCTTGCACCAGGTCGGTCCAGGAAACGGCCAGATAACCACCAAAGAGGGTGTAAGAGACCACGGCAATGGTGCCGATGGTGACGGCAACGGTGTAGTCGAGACCGAAGACGCTCTCGAACAACTTACCGCCGGCAACCAGACCAGAGCTGGTGTAGAACAGGAAGAACAGCAAAATAAAGAACGCAGCGATCACGCGGATCATGACCGTGTCTTCAAAACGATTGCTGAAATACTGAGGCAGGGTCAGGCTGTCGGACGCGGCTTGAGAATAAGCACGCAGACGCGGTGCCACTACCAGCCAGTTCAGATAGGTGCCGACCAACAGGCCAACGGCAATCCAGGACGCCCCCAAACCAGACGCGTAAACCGCGCCGGGCAAACCCAGCAACAGCCAACCCGACATATCCGACGCACCGGCGGACAGTGCCGACGGCCAAGGCCCCAAAGAACGACCACCGATGATGTAGTCCGACAAGTTAGTGGTACGGCGATACGCCCAAATACCAATCCATAGCATTACCGCCAGATAGGCGATAAAGGTCAAACTGATAGCAAACATATTGCTCATAGTTGACTCCAGGTTGTAGTTGTTTTGATCAATGCTGATTCGAGCATGACGTTATTGTTATCCGGCCAAAGCCGGCTTACCCAGAGAGTGACGCTCACCCGTCACACCCCTGGGCAGTGGCCGCCAAGATGCAGCGGCAACTTCGTTGACCCCTCAGTCGTCGGTTTCCAGCGACAACAAGGTGGCGTTGCCGCCAACGGCAGTGGTGTTGATGGTGCGCACCCGCTCCGTCGCAAAGCGCTTGATGTAGTTGGGGCCGCCGGCTTTCGGACCGGTGCCCGATAATCCACGGCCGCCAAACGGCTGCACACCAACAACGGCACCGATCTGGTTGCGATTCACATAGCAATTCCCAACACGCGCCCGCGCTTCAATATAAGCAGCGGTCGCTTCGTTGCGGCTGTGAATGCCCAGCGTCAGTCCGTAGCCGGTGTTGTTGATATC
Source organism: Saccharospirillum sp. MSK14-1 (assembly GCF_003054965.1). Classification (GTDB taxonomy): domain Bacteria; phylum Pseudomonadota; class Gammaproteobacteria; order Pseudomonadales; family Natronospirillaceae; genus Saccharospirillum. The sequence goes on along the minus strand of NZ_MIES01000033.1, from coordinate 590,296 downwards.
CTCGATCACCTGATCCAGTTCCTTCGCTTTAAAGCGATGAATGTGCAGGATGGGACCAAACTGCTCGCGGCCGATTTCGTGGAAGCCCTCAATGGTCAGCACCACCGGTGCCAGGAAGTGGCCTTTCTCAGTGCCTTCACCCAACTCGGCCTGAGCCACCACTCGATCCTTAGCGCGCCAGCCTTCAACGTATTCGGACAACGCCTGGTGTGCCTTGGCGTCAATCACCGGGCCAGAATCGGTGGCGTAAAACTGCGGGTTCCCAATTTTAAGTCGACCCAGCGCGCCGCCAATCAGCTCAATAATTCGATCGGCTATATCGTCTTGCACGCACAACACACGCAACGCCGAACAACGCTGACCAGCACTGGCAAAGGCTGACTGCATGACATCCGCCACGACCTGTTCGGGCAGTGCCGTAGAATCAACAATCATGGCGTTCTGACCGCCGGTTTCGGCAATCAAGGTCGGAATGGCACCGGTGCGTTGCGCCAGCGTCCGGTTGATGCGATGCGCGGTTTCGGTCGAGCCCGTGAAGGCAACGCCGACCAGTCGTTCGTCCGGCAACAACGCATCGCCCAAAGTAGCACCCGCGCCCGGCAGGTAATGCAGCACATCGGTCGGCACACCGGCCTGATGAAAGAGTTCGATGGTGCGGCCAGCAATCAGCGAAGTTTGTTCCGCTGGTTTTGCCAACACCGTATTACCGGCGACCAGTGCCGCACAGATCTGGCCGGTAAAAATTGCCAGCGGGAAGTTCCATGGGCTGATGCACAGGAAGACACCACGGCCTTCGTAATAGTGCTCGTTGCTTTCACCGGTCGGTCCGGGCAGCAACGTGGGCTCGCTCATATTGGTACGGGCTTCGGCTGCGTAATAGCGGCAAAAATCGACGGCTTCGCGCACTTCGTCGATGCTGTCTTGCAAGGTTTTACCGGCTTCACGCGCGCACAGCGCCATCAATTCAGCGGTGTTTGCTTCCATTAAATCGGCCAGTTTATCCAAACAGGCCGCGCGCTTAACCGCGGGCGTTCGGTTCCAACCGGACCAGGCCTGATGCGCCGCGGCGAGTGCTTCGCTTGCCAGCTCGGCCGTCGTCCAATCCAACTGGCCGACGCTCTGGTTAGTGTCATAAGGTGACACTATGGTTTGCGTTTGTCCGGTTGCCACCGCCTTGCCTGCCACCAGCGGTTTCAGATTCCACTGGGTTTCATCGTAACCGGCAATGTCTTCCAGCAACGGCTCGCGTTCAAACGCAACCGCCAGGTTATAACCCTGAGAGTTACGACGACTGTCACCGAACATCTCACCCGGAAGAGGAATTTTCGGATTGCGAAACACCGGATGACGCAGGGCCACTTCCACCGGCGACTGCACCAGATCGCCCACTGGAGTTTCAGCGTCGACCAGGCGATGGACGAACGAGGAATTCGCACCGTTTTCCAACAGGCGACGCACCAAATACGGCAACAAATCTTTGTGCGCACCAACCGGCGCGTATATCCGCACCGTGGGTTTATCGGATTCCAGCAAACTGTCGTAGAGCGCATCGCCCATGCCGTGCAAACGCTGGAATTCGAATTCTCGCTTTGGATTCAGACGCGCCAGTTCCGACACCGATGCCACGGTGTGAGCATTGTGCGTGGCAAATTGTGGATAGAGCGCACCACCAACGGCATCGCTCATCAGAAAACGCGCGCACACCAAATACGACACATCGGTGTTTTCCTTGCGCGTATAGACCGGATAATCGGCCAGACCCAACTGCTGGGCGTGCTTAACTTCGGTATCCCAGTAAGCGCCTTTAACCAGACGAATCGGAATGATGTCGCCTTGTTCCTGCGCCAGTTTGGTCAGATACCCCAGCACCGCCAGCGCACGTTTTGAATACGCCTGAATCACCAGACCAAAATGCCCCCAGCCACGGGCGACGTCGCTGTTAAAAACCTGCTTGAACAGACGTAGCGACAGTTCCAGCCGGTCCATTTCTTCGGCATCGATGGTGATGCCCACGCCCAGCTTACGGGCCTCGACAACCAGCTGGCTGACACGATCGGCCAGCTCGGTCATCACATCATCCTGATGCGCTTCTTCGTAACGCGGATGCAGTGCGGAGAGTTTGATGGAAATGGTCGGACGCGGCAGTTCGCCCCACTCGTCTTTGCGCTCACCGAGGATACGCACAGCTTCGAGGTAGGACTGGAAATAACGCTCGGCATCGTGGTCGGTAAAGGCCGCTTCGCCGAGCATGTCGAAGGAATAGGTGTAGCCTTTTTTGCGATAGTCGCGGCCGTTCTTGATGGCCTCGCCAATGCTGCGACCGAGCACAAACTGTTTGCCCATAATGCGCATGGCCTGGTTCATCGCAGCACGAATCACCGGTTCACCGGCGCGATTAATCAGTTTGGACAAGAGGTTCGCCGGCGAGGTTTCGCGGCTGTCGAGCGACGTCACTTTACCGGTCAGCATCAATCCCCAGGTCGAGGCGTTAACCAGCAAAGAATCCGACTTACCCATGTGTTCTTTCCAATCCGCGACTGACAGTTTGTCGCGGATCAGATCGTCAGCGGTTTCGGCATCGGGCACACGCATCAGCGCTTCGGCCAGACACATCAGAATCACGCCTTCTTCATTATCCAAGCTGTATTGTTGCAGCAGTTTGTCGACCGCGTGAGCAACATCGCCCTGATCGCGCACCTGTTCAACGATACGGCGCGCGGTGCTTTCTACCTTGGCGCGACTGCCGTCGGACGGTTCCGCCAGCTCAATCATCTGCGCCATGTATTCGTCTTCATCGACGGCGTACTGATCACAGATAAAGCGGAACCATTGGTCCGCGTCCAGATTACGGTATTCGCCGGAGAGCGCCCGGGCCGGATCAAACTGAGTCATAGCGTCGTGCCTGTCGGTTAGGTGAATCACTGACCAACCACAGTAGAGCGCCGTGCTCGTTGCTGGCTTGTCAAAAAAACCGGTTCTTTTGCAAAAAAATCCGCTGTTGCGAACTCAGATCACAGCTTGAAGCGACGGTTCTTGACGTCGGAAAACGACTTAACTGGACTGCTGACGGCGCACCTGGCCCGGTGACAAACCCAGTTCGTTTTTGATGGCGTGCGTCAAAGCACTCTGGCTGGAAAAGCCGGTTTCAACGGCAATGTCAGCAATGGGATGGGACGAACAACGCAACAGCCAAACGGCCTGATCGAGGCGGTGTTTCATCACATATTGGTAAGGTGTAAGACCCGTGGTCTGACGAAAACGCAGGTGAAACTGACTGAGACTGAGATGACAGGTTTCCGCCAATTCTGCGACTGAGACTTTGTCCTGGAGGCGCTGTTTGATCAGTTGATCAATGCGCTCCATATCGAGCCGACCCGGGCTTTCGTGCGCTCGTAAGGTCTCGCCGGTCAGGCGCTGGTAAAGACTGTGCAACAACAACGCACTGATGTGTTGCTGCATTTGAGGGTCCTGGCCGTGCAACTCCAACTCGTGCGCCATGGCTTTCAGCAAGGTGCTGAAATGCTCGTCCAGTTGGAAATAATGCGGACGGTCGAACAGACGATCGAGCATTTCCCGATCGATGCGGCTGTCGATGGCACTGTCCAGATCAAAATCCAGCACCAGCATGCGATTATCACCGAGCCCCTGAAACGCATGGCCGCATTCGGTGGGCACCAGACAACCACCGCCGATGCGCAGCTGCTCACCACCGGTGCCTTCGAGCTCAAAATCAGCAGCCCCTTCAAAGCCCAGCACGACCTGATGATGACGGTGATGATGACGATCGCCGCTTTGCGGCATCTGCGCCAATCGACTCACTCCACCCAGCCACATGCTGCCTCCTTTTACCGACTAAAGTCGGACCCCGTCTCAGTGGGTGACACCTTAAGCCGCGCCAGCCCCGTTGCCAATAGCCAGGCCGGTATCCCTACAAAACGACACCGGAAATCTTTGCAGACCGCTTTTATTTCAATTAATATCCGACCGGTTGGTTATTAATGGAGAAACAGCATGGCTCGAACCCGGAGCATTGATCAGCAAGGCATTCTGGATGCGGCCGAAGCCGTCGTCGCCCGCGATGGCGCTACCCGCTTAACACTCGATGCCGTTGCGACCCAGGCCGGCGTTAGCAAGGCTTCGGTGCTTTATGACTACAAAAACAAACAGGCGCTGATTGCGGCGGTGGTGCAACGCGCGACCGACCGGGACAACGCCTTTAACCAAAGCCAGATCGACGCACTGGGCAACACCGACAGTCCAGTGATTCGTGGCCGGATCAACGCCGCCAGTCAGCCGTTTCCTGAAGAGTTTGGTGCGGTCGCGTTGCAGCTGTGTGCGGCGCTGGCGCAAGACCAGACGCTGCGCGGCATCATCCAAACCAACCAGCAGCAAACCCTGGCGTCGGTGCTCGATACCGCCAACAACCCACGCGGTGCGCGTCTGGCTTACCTGGCCCTGGAAGGCCTGAAACTGTTGGAGTCGTTCGACTACCTGCATTGGTCCGACGAGCAGCGCCGTGAAATTCTCGGTGACATCAAATGGCTGGTGAACAGCCAGCCTGGCAACGCGGCCAACCCCGACTGAATCCCAACCTTTGAGAATGAATTGATGACAACAACGTCGTACTTTTTAACCGGCGGCAGTGGTTACATCGGCCGTAACCTGATCCGTTTTCTGACCGCCCAAGGTCATGCGGTGAACGCCCTGGCACGCAGCGAAAAATCGGCTGCGATGATAGAAACCCTGGGAGCAAAAGCCGTGCGTGGCGATGTACTCGACAGTCATCTGGCTGAGGTGATGGCCGGTTGCGCGGTACTGATTCATGCAGCCGCCGATACCGATCACGACAACCGCTCCAAAACGCAGTACCAAACCAATGTCGACGGCACCCGTAACGTACTCGACAGCGCTCGTCGCGCGGGTATCAAAAAAGCGCTGGTGCTCAGTACGGAATCGGTTTTGCTGACAGGAAAACCGCTGCACCACATCAACGAAGATCAACCGATACCTGCCAAAGCCATTGGTGAATACAGCCGCAGTAAAGCCGCTGCCGAACGTCAGGCACTGGCCTTTGCCGCTGAGGATTTTCAGGTCATCGTCGTGCGGCCGCGGTTTGTCTGGGGGCGCGATGACACCACCGCCTTGCCGCATTTAGTTGCAGCAGCCGAATCGGGACAGCTGGCCTGGATTGACGGAGGGCATTACCAAACCTCCACCACTCATATTCACAATCTCTGTGTGGGCATCGAGTGCGCATTGGCGAACGGCAAAAACGGCGAGGTGTATTTTATAACCGACGACGAACCCGTTGAATTCCGCCAATTCGCCACCGACTTACTGGCCACTCAAGACGTTGCCGTTCCCGACAAAACTGTGCCACTGAGGTTACTGAAAACACTGGCGAGCGGGGGCGATTTTCTCAGCCGGATAAGCGGCGGTGTGATCCGAGGCCCGGTGACCCGACAATCGCTGGCGACCTCTGCGTTTGAGGTCACCCTCGACATTAACAAAGCAAAAACCGAGCTGGGTTATCAGCCAGCCATCAGCCGCGCTGACGGTCTGGCCGAGTTAAAAAACAACACCTGGTAAGCGCTAGCCGTCGGCTCGATAACCATTGACCGACGGCGATTCCCATCCCCCACTATTGGTCGAATCCGGCTGATAGATTTCCACCACTAAGGGATAACACGACGCCGCATCACTGGAATGACTGGCGCTGCAATCACCGCCCGGACAGGCCGACAGCGCGCCGAGCAAATCGTCTTCGGCAAAAAATTCCAGATAATCGCCGGGCCGCACCGGACTCGCTTTCATGATGTATTGATGCGTATCGAGACTGAAACCAGTACACATAAAGACATTCAATACATCGTGCACATAAGGCTCGGCCTGCCCGAACGACCAGCCTTTGTAGTCGGCCAGGGCGCGCGTCAAATTGGAGTGGCAACAGTGGTGATAATGCCGGCCACTCAATTGATGCTCGGTGTAGGGATCGCAGCGCGTACCAATCACATCGTGCACGCTGCAACCGTCGTCGTCCCAACCGTACCAATCGAGCGTATCGGCAGTGATGGTCGCCAGCGGACGCAGAAACGGAAAACGACTCCACAAGCGATCACCGGTGCTCAGGTGAGTGCCGTGCAAAGCGCGCGTTTTGCCGCTGTAGAACGCTTCGTTTAAGTCATGCTGATGCCACAGATTCAGATCACCCACCTGCGGCCCTTCGGTCGAAACGATGCGAAAGAAATGGCCCGCTGGTACAGAAAAAACGTCGGCACTGCGCGGGTTAATTTCAAGGCACTTCAGCAACGTCAGTTTTTGACGAGCGCTTTGATAAACGCGCCGGTCAGCGGTGGTGTGATCGTTCGTTGGGTAAGCCACCACCGCGGGTTCGGCGCGGCGAGCAGCAGCATCAGCAGGAAGCGGAAATTCAGGGGACGATTTCATAAGCGACTTCAGTATGCATGAACTGGGTGCTCCAGCATGCAGTGACGAACACCGCCTGCCAAGTCCGGTTGGTGGTGCGCCCCTGTCTTACCGAGCACAGCCCTGGTGCGTTTTGAAGCGTTGGACGCTGTCACCCCGATTCAACAGCACGGCTAGAGCTGGCGTCTGCTCTGCCTGTACCGGTTGGCATTCAATAATGGCACGCGCCCTGCTTTGGATTTACCAAGCCAGCGCAGCGAGGGCGTGAACAGGTTGAACCTTCCCTGCGCTGGCTGCTGACAGGATATCGGTGAGTGTTATGACTTCGACGCTACGGTGACCTCACCGTCGTCTTTGCATACGACCCGACCCCAACACTCACCCTAATCCTGCATTGCATGTACGACCGCGGCGTCATCATTGTTCCTACAGTGATGGCGCCGTTTTTTGTTGGCGACCTATACCGACGGCCAACTGGTCTGATGCCGGCATCGGCGTTATGCTCGAGATAACGTCAAGGGGTCGCATTGTTGTGACGCAGCTGGAATTTTTCGACATCCCCAGTCCCTGCATCGGGGTCTGCGAATCCGGACCGCGCGGTTTCTGTCGCGGTTGCCTGCGCTCGCGCACTGAACGCCAGCAATGGCATCAGCTTGATACGGCCACCAAACGACAAGTGATCCGTGCCTGCCAGATTCGCAAACTGCGCCTGGCTCGCGGTGCACCGCTCAATGATGAAGACGCCCCCGATCAAAGCCTGCAAGTGTCGCTGTTTGAATCTGACGACGCTGAAGAAACCTAAACCATGAACGACTCTCTGTTCACCGACCTGACCGCCCTGTCCTGCCCTTACTGCGGCGCTGCCATTCAATTAATCACCGACCCGATGGATGAAGAACAGGATTACATTGAAGACTGCGAAGTCTGCTGCCGCCCCATGCGTGTATTGATCAGCCCGGACGGCAACATCCAACTGCTGCGCGAAGACGACTGACCACCCGCACGCCGCCCTCTTTTTGCACATTCACGCCGGTCTATTGTTCATCCTTGGTGCGACAACCGACCGATAAACCGACCAGTGTTAACCGTCAAAATCGCCGCAAAGCCCGTGTTCAGGCGGTTTTAAAAAGTTGGCACAGCCTTCGCTTTATAGAAATCAGTCATGGCAGAACGCCGCTGAATTGATCAGAGGCGGGCTGTAATGGCCTTACACTGTGATTTGCGTATCGAGCATTGGCGCTCTTGGGGATTCCCCAAGAGCGTCTTTTTTTTGCGCCTAAGAAATGTCACGCAGCGACGGAGGAGACAGCAATGAGCCAGCGCAAGGACCTTATCATCATCGGCAACGGTATGGTCGGCCACCATTTTGTCGACACCTTCCGCGCATTGAATGGTGCTGACCAATGGCGCATCCACATCATCGGTGAGGAGCGCCATTCGGCTTACGACCGGGTGCATCTGTCGGAATACTTTCAGGGCCGCAGCCACAGCGACCTGGCATTGGGAACCAGCGAGGGCTATCAACAGGCCGGTATTGCCGCTCATCTGGGCACGCGGGTAGAACGCATCGACCGCGCCGCCCACACCGTCTTACTCAGCGACGGCGAAGAGCTGTGTTACGACAAGTTGGTACTCGCTACCGGTTCTTATCCTTTTGTGCCGCCCATTCCCGGCCACGATGCTGAGCGCTGTTTTGTCTATCGCACCCTGGATGATCTGGACGCCATTCGCAGCGCCGCCGATCAGGGCAAAACCGGCGTGGTCATCGGTGGCGGTTTGCTCGGTCTGGAAGCCGCCAACGCGCTGACATCGCTGGGTCTGACCACTGAAGTGATCGAATTTGCGCCCCGGCTGATGCCCGTTCAGCTCGACGCCACTGCCGGTACGGTGTTGAAAGACAAGATCGAAGCACTCGGCGTTCGGGTACACACTGACACCGCCACGCAGCAAATTGAAACGCTCAACGATGGACGCCTGCGCCTGCATTTTGCCGATGGCGAACCACTGGAAACGGATGTACTGGTGTTCTCTGCCGGCATTCGTCCACGTGACGAACTGGCGCGCCAGGCTGGATTAAAGGTCGGTGAACGCGGTGGCGTATGCATCGACAACCACGGCCGGACGTCGGACAACGACATCTACGCCATCGGCGAAGTCGCGCTTTGGGATGAGCGCATTTTCGGTCTGGTCGCACCCGGTTATCGCATGGCCGAAACCGTGGCCGCGCACCTGGAAGGCTGCGACAGTCCTTTTCTGGGTGCCGATATGAGCACTAAATTAAAACTGCTGGGCGTAGACGTTGGTGCTATTGGGGATGCCCATGGCACCACGCCCGGTACCCTCAGTTTTCGGTACCACAACGAAGCCAAGCAGCAGTACAAAAAAATCGTTACCAGCGCCGATGGTAAACGTCTGCTCGGCGCCATTCTGGTCGGCGACAACAGCGCTTACGACAGCCTGCTGCAGTATTACCTCAACGACATAGCGCTGCCGGCCGAACCCGACAGCCTGATTCTGCCCAGCGCCAGCGCCGCCCCGGCATTAGGTCCCGATGCCCTGCCCGATTCGGCCACCATCTGCTCGTGCATGAACGTCACCAAAGGCGGCATCGTCACGGCAATTGACGGCGGCTGTTGCAGCGTTGCTGAGGTCAAAGCCGAGACACGCGCCAGCAGCAGTTGTGGCGGTTGCGCAGCGATGCTGAAAAACCTGGTCGATGCCACCTTGGAAGCTCGCGGTGTTGAAGTCGATCATTCCTTGTGTGAACACTTTTCCTACACCCGTCAGGCGCTGTATCACCTGGTGCAGGTGGAACAGATTAAAACCTTCGATGAACTGATCAGACGGCACGGTCGCGGTCACGGTTGTGATATCTGCAAACCGGCCGTCGCCTCCATTCTCGCCAGTCATTGGAACGAAGGCGTGCACGACGCCGCGCACGTGAAACTGCAAGACACCAACGACACCTTTCTGGCGAACATGCAAAAAGACGGTACCTACTCCATTGTGCCGCGCATTGCCGGTGGTGAAATCACGCCCGATAAACTGCTGGTGATCGGTCAGGTGGCCAAAGATTATCGGCTCTACACCAAGATTACCGGCGGTCAGCGCATTGACCTCTTTGGCGCACAACTGCATCAGCTTCCGGAAATCTGGCAGCGATTGATCGACGCCGGTTTTGAAACCGGTCACGCCTACGGCAAAGCCTTACGAACGGTAAAATCCTGCGTCGGCAGCACCTGGTGTCGCTACGGCCAGCAGGATTCGGTTGGCATGGCGATCTTACTCGAGAACCGCTACAAGGGTTTGCGCGCACCGCACAAAATTAAATTCGCTGTGTCCGGTTGCACGCGAGAATGCGCCGAGGCGCAAAGCAAAGATATCGGCGTGATTGCGACTGAAAACGGCTGGAATTTATACGTCTGCGGTAATGGCGGCATGAAACCGCGACACGCCGATTTATTCGCCACCGACCTCGATGACGTTCATCTGATTCGCACCATCGATCGCCTGCTGATGTTCTACGTACGCACCGCCGACCGACTGCAACGCACTGCCCGCTGGATGGAAAGTCTCGAAGGCGGTCTCGATTATTTAACCGACGTCATTCTAAACGACTGCCTGAATCTGGGAGAGGAACTCGACCAGCAGATGGCGCGCATTGTCGATACTTACCAATGCGAGTGGAAAGCCACCTTGGAAGACGAACAAAAGCTGAAGCGTTTTCGTACCTTTGTGAACAGCCCGGCCGGTGACGACAACATTCTTTTCGTCGAAGAACGGGATCAAATCCGACCGGCTACCCATGAAGAAAAGAACCGCTTAATTGCATCAGCCTGAGGCATTAAAAATGACTGTTCAAACTCAAAACCTGAAGTGGGTTCAACTGTGCCAACGCGGCGATTTAGTAGCAGAATCGGGTGTCGCCGCTCGCCTTGAAGACCAGCAGCTTGCGTTGTTTTATTTGCCCGATGAAAATCGAGTGTATGCCATCGACAATCACGACCCATTCAGCCAGGCCAATGTGCTGGCTCGTGGGTTAATCGGTGACCTGCATGGCGAGTGGGTCGTGGCATCGCCCATCTACAAACAACACTTTCGCCTAACCGATGGTCAATGCCTCGAAGCATCCGAGGTGCAACTGAAAACCTGGCCTGCGCGCCTGAATAACAATAACGTAGAAATTGCACTCGCACTTTAAAGGGTACTGACCCATTAAACAGCCTACTTAAAACCGCGTAATGCCTGCTCAACATCGACGCCAGCAACCAAAATACCCAACAACCGACCGTTCGCTGCGCGTATTGGCACACTGATTTTCACCTGAAAGGTTCGGCTGGATTCGTCGTACTCCAGTTCATCAATGTGATAGCGGGTATTGCGGCCGGTTAGTTGCTGAAAAATTGCCTCATCACCCTGGTAATAATCGCTGGTGGGTTCGCTGGCTCCCGCGTTTAAGCCCAAACGATCGGTGACAAATACCTCACTGAACACACCGTCTTGTTGACTCTGCATATAGGCAAGTCGAATGGACAATTCCGACTCCATAACCGCATCCATCAACTCGCCGCCCCCTTGACGCAATTCATCGCGCCATTGCTGATCCAAGCGTTCAATATCGTCAGTTGTCAGCCATTGATGCGCCTGATTTTGTCGCAGTAAGGCTTGCACCATCCAGTCCGACGTTTGCCACTGTGCCAACTGTTCCGCCAGCTGCACCAGCTGTTGCCGGTCATTTTCGGTGAGTAAAGGGTTGGTTGATCGGCAAGCGTGCGCCGCCTCATTAAAACGCTGCATAAAGTCCGGATTGTCCACCATAAAGGAATCGGTGACGTACAACCCAAGCTGAATATAGCCAACAAAACGACGCTCAATATTCGCCAAATCACCATTGAAGTTGGACAGCGTTTCATCAAACACTGAGTCACTGATCAACAGATGATCGGCTCGCCGCGCCAAAAAGGCGCGCACCAAACTGTCGTTACTCTGAACGGTCAAAAACTGTTTAAAACCGCGCGCTTCCAGCCAGAGTTTCTGATAGGTCCCGCTTAAAACCAAGATGCTTTGATCACGAAAATCCTCCAGCCGTGCGTTACCAATCGGCTGGTGGCTGTACCAGTACCAGGTTTCTAATTGCAGCGGCTCCGACAGCTCCGCAAAGCGGTCACTGCTGGCGTTTTTAACGTATAAGAACCAGCCATCGATGTTGCCCTGATCGGCTAATCGGACCACTCGCGGCCAAGGCGCAATCGAGGTTTCGTATCGATAGTCGGGCAGCGCATCAAACACACAGTTCAACGTCGCCGTTGCCTCGCCCATCAATTGGCGATCGTCGGTGATATCAGTGTAGGGCGGCATGATGTTGGTGCCCAGGCGCATCGTTGTTGTGGTTTGCGCCAACGCACTGTTGATCATCACAGCCAGGAGGAAAGCGGTGGCAATTCGCATGGCCAGCCTCCAAACAGTGGTTCCTCACAGTATAGTCGAGGAATACTCATCTGCTCGTTGGCTGACCTAAGAATCGCCGATTTAAACAGTGATCGTTAACCTTGCTTGGGTCCCACCCACACCTGTTTGGCATTCACAAACTCGCGAATGCCATGCGGACCCAGCTCCCGACCCATGCCCGAACGCTTTATTCCACCGCTGGGCAGACGCGGGTCGGTTTTAACGATGCCGTTCACCGCCACCTGGCCGGTTTCCAGTTGAGCGGCAATGGCTTCACCGCGCTTGGCATCACTCCAAACCGCGGCAGCCAGACCGTAAGGCGTGTTGTTGGCAATACGAATGGCGTCGGCTTCGTCTTGCGCTTTCATCACCACCGCAACCGGACCAAAAGTCTCTTCGCGCGCACCACACATCGATTCAGTCACATTGGTCAGCAGTGTCACCGGATAATAAAAACCCGGACCGGACGGCAGTTCACCCCCGAGCACACAGCGAGCACCCGCAGAAAGCGTGTCGTTGACCTGACGGTGCAGGTTGTCGCGTAAATCAGCCCGGGCGATGGGGCCGATGTCAGTGCTCTCTTCGCGCGGATCGCCCAGCTTGAGTTTGGCCAGACGCTCGGTCAGCAGTTCAACCATCTGGTCGTACACCGGCGCCTCAACGATGATGCGCTTGGCAGCAATGCAGCTTTGACCCGCGTTGATGATGCGCGACAAGGTCAATGTATCGGCCGCGGTTTCCAGGTCGGCATCGGCCAAGACGATGGCCGGGTCTGAGCCACCCAGTTCCAGCACCGAGTGTTTGATTTCCGAAGCGGCGATGGATGCCACAGCAGCGCCCCCTTTTTCAGAACCGGTAAACGACACGGCCTGAACACGGGGATCGCGAATCACGGCTTCTACCGCCGGCGTTTCCAATGGCAGATTCAGGAAAATGTTCTGGGGTGCACCGGCGCGCACAAAAACATCGGCAATGGCTTGCGCGCAAGCCGGGACGTGGGGATCGTGTTTCATCACACACACATTGCCGGCCATCAGCGTTGGAGCGCAATAACGAAACGCCAGCCAGAACGGCGCATTCCACGGCAGAATGCCGAGAATCACACCCAGAGGTTCATAGCTCACGTAGGAATGATGCGCATCAGAAGCGAGCGTTTCGGTGGCGAGATATTGCTCGGCGTGTTCGGCGTAATGCTCAGCACACCAGGCGGCTTTTTCCACTTCGCCACGGGCTTCTTTAATGGGTTTGCCCATTTCTTCCGTCATTAGAATGGCGAGCCGGTCAACGTCGTCACGCATGACGTTGGCAGCCTTACGCAATACCTCGGCGCGTTGTGCAAAACTCGTCTGGCGCCAATCTCGATAGGCCGTTTCGCCGTCCGCCAGAATGCGTTCCACCTGCTCGGCACTGGCGGGTGCAAATTCATGCAGGGTTTCGCCGTTGCTGGGATCAATTGCTGTCAGCATGCTGAGTCCTCTTACTAAAACAGTGGCCGCAGCCACTGTGTTGGAGACGATAAAGTTGCCAAAACCAATGGCTGGCAACCGCCAGCCATCCTCGTTTGGTATCAGGCGTTCATCACCGACTTGATGGTGGTTTCCAAAATGCCCAGGCCTTCGCTTAAGTCGGCATCGGGAATGGTCAGTGGCGGAATCAGCTTCAGCACTCGACCACCGGAACCGCAGGTACCCAACAGCAGACCGCTTTCAAAGCATTGCTGTGCAACCGTCTTGGCTTTAGCACCGTCACCGAGATCGATGCCTTGCATCATGCCTTTGCCGCGGACGCTCACGCCGTTAAAACCGCTGGCAATGCTTTCCAGATGTTCTTTCATCTGCGCGCCTTTGCGAGCGACGTCTTTCATCAGCGCATCGTCGTCGAAATATTTCAGCGCTTCGACACCGGCCACAAAGGAGAAACCCTGACCGCGGAACGTGCCGGTATGTTCACCCGGGTTCCAGTGTTTGTCGTGCTCGGGCTTCACCAGGTTCATCGCCAGTGGAGTACCAAAACCGCCGATGCCTTTGGCCAGAGTAATGATGTCCGGATCCAGACCCAGACCATCGAAACTGAAGTAATTACCGGTGCGACCACAGCCCGCCTGGATGTCATCCAGAATCACCAGCGCACCCAGATCTTTCGCCAGTTTTTGCACCGCTTGCAGCCATTCGCGAGTGGCAACATGCACACCCCCTTCTGCCTGAATGGGTTCAATCAAGAAAGCGGCTGGCGCCTCCAGTCCACTGGACGGATCGGCAAAGAGCGCGCGCAATTCTTCAACCCGGTCAACGCCCAGAGACGGATCACCATTTTCAGCGCCGAAGGGTTCGCGGATGACGTTTTCCAGTGGTACACCGGCTGCATTACGGAAGGCCGCGTTGGCGGTGCACGCCAAAGCGCCCAATGTCATACCGTGGAAACCATTGGCATAAGCGACAATATTGCGGCGACCGGTGACCCGACGCGCCAGCTTCAGCGCCGCTTCAACGGCGTTGGTTCCGGTCGGTCCCATAAACTGCAGTTTGTGATTCATACCACGCGGCTTAAGCACGGTTTCAACAAACTTGTCGATAAAGGCGCGCTTGGGTGTGGTGTGCATATCCAGGCTGTGCGCGACACCGTCGTTTTGAATAAATTCAATCAGCGCCGCTTTCATGCGCTCGTTGTTGTGACCGAAATTCAACACCCCGGCACCGGCAAAAAAGTCGATGTATGATTTGCCGTTTTCATCCACCTGCCGGGCGTTAGAGGCCGATGTAAAAACCGTTGGGTACAAACGGCAGTATCCGCGTACATCGGATTCCCACTGTTCAAATGTGCTCAAATCCATAACAGCCTCTCCTCTGTTGAGCCGTGAAATTCGACGCTGGTTAGACTCGTTTTGCCAGCATCCGGTTTGAAAATTTTCGTGGCGCGACCTGATTATTTCGAGGTCGGTAAGGGTGCACCCACCAAGCGTGCATAGACCCGCGCCACATGGGCAATCAGCGCATCGTTAAAATCGTACTTCGGGCTGTGACAAGGCCAGTCGTGCCCGTCACCATCGTCCGACCCAATCAGAGCGAACGCACCCGGGATATGTTGAAGGTAGTAACTGAAGTCCTCGGACGCCATGATTGGCACGGCAACCTGAGTGGCCAGCGCTTGATCACCAAACTCGTCAAGCAGCGCCTGGCGGTACAAAGCCGCCTCATTGGAGTGATTGATGGTAGCGTCATAGCGCGGGTAAACCGTGACCTCACAGCGCACACCATAGGCGTCGGCGGTGGATTGGGAGACGGACTCAATCAACTCAGACAGCACCGCACGAGTGCTCGGATCTGCCAGTCGAAAGCTGCCTTCAAGCACCGCACGATCAGGAATCACCGTCACGCCCGAACGGGCATCAAAGGACGTGACACTCAATACGGTCGCTTGCTGAGGCGGCAAGCGACGCGCCACCACCTGCTGCAATGCCACGATTAACGCAGAGCCGGCCAAAACCGGGTCCCGACACAGTTCCGGCTGACTGGCGTGGCCACCTTGGCCAATGACTTCGATGCGGAACGTGCCGTTACCCGCCATGACGGTGCCATCCGGGCACACCGCCTGACCGTAGGGGATGGCTGGCCAGTTATGCCAACCGAAAATGGCATCAACCCCTTCCAGAGCACCCTCTTCAATCATCTTCTTGGCACCGTGCCCCCCTTCTTCTGCCGGTTGAAACAGTAACGTCACCGGGCCGGGCAAATCGGCTTCGTGCTGTTTTAACCAGCGGGCTGCAGCAAACAGCGCCGCCGTATGGCCATCGTGACCGCAAGCATGCATACAGCCTTCGGTTTCGGACGACCAGGCTACGCCACTGTCTTCCACAATGGGCAAGGCATCAATGTCGGCGCGCAACGCCAGATGTCGACCTTTCGCCTTCGGGTTCAGGGTTGCCACCGTGCCGGTTTCCGCACAGACCCGCCACTCGATGTCCAATTGCGTCAGACGTTCACGAATGGTCGCTGCGGTTTGCTGCTCCGCCCAGGTCAGCTCCGGCTGACGATGCAGGTCACGACGCAGTTCGACGGCGTCTTTTACCAGGGCTTTCCAGCTTGTCTTAGCGGACTGAGACACGGGGCACTTCCTTTCATCGAACAGCCGGTTCGAGAGCACAATATCGACCGACTGACGTTGCAATATTTTGGACGTTGGTACGTCCGATTTCATTCACCTGTTTATAAAATCAAACATGAATAATTAGGCTTTCGTAATAACCCAAGCCGAAGGTCAAACTACCCTAGATTTT
The DNA here is from genome assembly GCF_003054965.1 of Saccharospirillum sp. MSK14-1. Taxonomy (GTDB): domain Bacteria; phylum Pseudomonadota; class Gammaproteobacteria; order Pseudomonadales; family Natronospirillaceae; genus Saccharospirillum. The sequence goes on along the minus strand of NZ_MIES01000033.1, from coordinate 574,149 downwards.
TTAACCAAGGGCTTGCAAGTTTTTTTTGTTTTTTTGCGCAAAGTGGCGCGAGAAGACAGGCAAAGCGCGGCAAACCACACCCTATGGAATTACATAAAAATTCGATTAATAGCTTTATATTTCAATAGGTTAGCAGTTACTGATTTGGCTATCACTGATCGTATAGCGCAGCTATCGCGCGCTTTGACGGATTTTTTGAAAGATCGAGATCGTCAAATTTAAATCTCGAAAAAATGCCGTAAACCGAACGAAATATTTTTAAGGGGAATAATGGTTAGGTCCCTAAAAATTACGCCCCTGAGCATCGCTTTTGGCGCATCGAATCAACTCTCAGCGCCAAAATTGTGCAATTTATCGAACAACTATGACCAGGGCAGCCAACCGAAGTGATCGGCAATCTGACTGAATGACATCAACAGACAAATGGAGATAACCAGTGGCCGAATCAATCGCGCGCCCCCGGCTAACATGGTGTGACTGCCAATATAAGCGCCGGCCACCTGCCCTAACATCATGGCGCCACCGATCACCCACACCACCTGACCACCGGCAGCAAACAAGGCCAGGGAGGTGACATTGGTGGTGAAGTTCAGCAACTTAGCGCGGATGGTCGCCGTCAATAACGTTTGGCCGCGAAAGGCGACGCCACTGGCGGCAAAGAGCGACCCGGTTCCGGGCCCGAATACTCCGTCATAAAACCCGAGCAAAGGCACAACAAAACCGGCCCAGCGTTTTTCACTCATGCGAGCTTCAGCTTCCATTTCGCCCAGTTTGGGCGTAAGCAAAAAATACAGCGCTACCAGAATTAATAAGACGGGAATAAACCAACTGAGCCAATCGGTATTAATGTGCTGGACCAGCCAGGTTCCAAGTGCCGAACCAATGGCCGCCATTACCATCAACCACAATAGATGCCGACCACGCAGATGACCTTTAAAAAAGAGCGTTAACGTTGATGTTAAGGTGCCAACCACACCCTGGCTTTTATTCGTAGCCAAGGCGTTCACCGGCGGAACACCGGCCAATAATAAGGCGGGCAAAGCAATTAAACCGCCACCGCCGGCGAGCGTATCCACCCAACCAGCCACAAAGGCAACACAGAAAAAAATCAATAACAGGGAAACGGACCAATCCACTTCGACCACGACGGTCTCCAGCAATCAACAAGCCCGCTATTGTGCCTGAGCAAAAAGCGATAAGGCACTCAACCGCCCATAAAAAAAGCGCCACGAATGCAGCGCTTTTTAACATCACTATTGAGCGTTATGTGGGTTATTCCAGCGATGGCATCACACCGACACTGCTCAGACTTTGCCAAGCGCGACGCGCATCGGCTTCGTCATCAAAACCGGTCGCCAATAACTGATAGTTTTGATCGTTATCGGACCAGTTGACCACCAGTTCCAGCGGGCGATCGTTAATCGATTGATACGCTTGAAACCACAGCACTTCAGGCGAGACCAGTCTGGCCAGAACCGCATCGGCAGTGGTTTCGTTATCCAGCGACAAGCTGTAAGCGTCTGGCGTTTTACCCAGGGTATAGACGTAAATGTCACCCACCGGCAGACGCGGATTGTCACGATGCTGAGCGTCGAGTTCGCGACTTTCCAACCAAGCGCGCCAGCGATCGAGTTGAGCCGGGTTGGAAAAACCGTCGAGATAGAGCCAGCCCTGATTTTGCGCTGCGTTCCACACCAGGCGATGACGGCCAGGCAAGGTAGTATTCGCAGGGCTCAACACCGGCGTTCTGAACTCTGGGTCGGCAAGCCAGGCTTCGACGCGCTCGGCGCTGACCGGGCCCACCACCAAGGTGTCGGTCATCATCGGCACGGGCTTGGGTTCGACGCTGTTCATCGCCTCACGATCCGGCGCTGGCTTAGCGTCCTCTGGCACCTGATTCATGGCCGACACATCCGGTGCGGGTGGCCGCTGACCCGGCAATGAATTCATGCGAGCAATTTCTTCCGGTGTGTAGGTCGGCTCGGTGCTGCGTTCAATGGTTTCTGTGGCAAAGGCTTGCTGCTCCATTGCCTGTCCATCGCTGCCGGGAACCACACGTTTGACGCGCGCCTGAATGCCGGAACGACGCAACTGCCGGCGCCAGTGATCGGTCGCTTCCAAAGACGCATATTCACCCAGATAAAACCCGACGGCGCCGCCCTGACTGTTCTGTCCCAGGAAGACCGCCTGCGGGTCTCGCTCATAAGCCACGGTATTAAAAAACTGGCGCAAGCCTCGGTATTCCATAGCGCGAACCGCCTGTGACATCGACGAAAACTCGCCGAGCTGCAAGGTGTAAGGTCCTTCGGGATAGCACTTGCACAGCTGCGACAATTCAATAATAGGCGGCAACGATTGCGAGCTGTGACGCGGAATGTATTGCGGCACTTGGGGATCAATCTGCACCGGCGGCTCTTCAGGCGCTGGTTCAGCCCCCGACTGCGCACGCGTTTGCTCTGCCATCGCCTGGCTTTCCAACGGCGTTGGCTGCGTACCGAAGGTCAGACGCAGGCCATAGCGCCAGCGCCATTGATCGGGGATCTCTCCATCGAAAAAACCTTGATAACCGCCATTAGCAAAGACGCGCAAATGATCAAACACCGGCACGGAAATATCGGCATCGACGCGGTAACCAGGCGTGAACTGATCAATGACCGAGTCACCCAGGTTATTTTCCACACCGACGGTGGACATAATCAGGCCGCCGATGACCTGAAAGCGCGGACCCAGGTTGCCCTGTTGCAGAATTAATCCGGTTTCAGCCTGACTGAAGGTGCTTTGCAGCGTGTCGCCCTGGAAGTCGTATTCCAGAGCGCTGAGATAGCGATAGCCCAGATCGAGGCCAAGGTAGGAATTGAACATCCACTGACCGTGACCGGCGATGCCCCAGCCTGTTGCGTGGTCACTGCTGGCGGCACCCAGGTCCAGACTCAGTTCGTCGGCATGCGCCGGCACCAGACTGACCACCAGCCCAGCGAGTATATTGATCATCCCACGATGGCCTAAGTGCCATCTGTGAATCCGGCTTGCACGCATTGAGTTTCAACCTTTGTCTTGACGAAGCAGCCGGTGTCATCGGTACACAGGCTCCCCAAGGTTATCGCCCGCCAAGACAGAAAGTTTAGGCGCCCGCCTCGTCCGGGTTGAGGTTCACCTCTAATACGTAACGGCTGGCTTTGATTGGCTTGCGGATGTCGTGCTCCCACAACTCGGCGTCATAGCGTGATTTCGCCCACTCGGCCAGGTCGTAAAAAGGTTGGCGGCCTGGGTCAGCAATCAAAACCTGACGAACACCCGCTTTATCGGCACGCTTAATCAGTTTTTTCCAATCGTCACGCAGACTGTCCCAGAAACAAATGTCACCACCGACGATGGTATCGGCCATGGACAAATCATCGCGACTGAGTTGATTCAATTTACGCTGCCAGAAAACCGGTTTAAAACCGTTCAGTTCGCCGTGCAAATGCAGGTAGGGTTTGACGCTTTTATCGGCGTCGATCGACATGACTTTGGACTGAAAGTGTTTCTTTAAAAAGAACGTCGTGGGTCCCCAGCCACAGCCAATATCAAAGACAACCCGATGACTGGGAATGGGATCAAGCAACAGATAATCCATCAGTACAAAGCTGGAGTCCCAGACTTTGGTGCCATGAATATTGGCTTCACCGTGTTCTTCGCGAATGGCTCGAACGGATTTGTGACCGGGCTTTAAAAAGGTCAGACCATGAGCTTCGATATGCTGTTTGGGCAAGGACTGCTCCGCTGGTTTAGGCGCGAAAGCAGCAGCATAGCGGTTGAGGTCGGCGCCGCCAACCGCTGTCTTAATAACCGACGTATTGTGACCGGATTAGCCGTGCACTGGAATGCCCAGACGCCGATAGATAAAGCTCAACAACCAGGCTGGACCAACCATTAAAAACTGAATGTCCTGAAAGAAACTGGGTTTCTTACCTTCAATTTTATGACCGACAAATTGTCCGATCCACGCCAATACAAACAACCCAAGCGCAAATGCCCAAAGCGGTAAGGCAAACCCAGCCGATTGATACGCCAGGATCAGCCCGACCGACACGGCTGCCACCAGGGCCATACCCAACGTTAAGGTCCAGGACAATCGAGCGTAAAAAAGGACACCAAAGAGGATGAAAACACTGGCCCCATTCAGCCAGGGATGATCGGCCAGGCGCACTTGCCACAACAGCGCAAGAATGCACCACAAAATCACCGGCACACAGATCCAGTGGATGCGTTTATTGATTCGGTTTTGGTGGCTTTCGCCGTATTCGGACAACCATTGGTCTACGGATTTGTTCAGCATAGCGCCATCCTTTTTTATCGTTATAGATCGCACTGAACCATCCTGCCACCACCGTTTGAACCGTTCAAACGGTAATGCCTATTAGCCGTTAATGGTCACTCCCGGAAGACTCGGCAGGCGGCATTGATGCCAATTTGGCTCAACTTGCGGGTTGGCAAAGCCATTCGCCTGGTCCAGGTTTAAAACCGGTGATTCATCTTCGGGGACGCATAACCGTAAATGGATGGGTGTTAGATCGTTGATCTGCTTGGTCCGATCCAGCTGACCATCCCAAATCACCGGCGGCAAGCGCCCCCCAAAACCGAACAAGGTCCAGCGCAGCCACTTCAGTTTAAAGCCGTCCGGTTGCATACCACTGTCACCATATTGGTTGTCGTGTACGTAGATAGACTCCGGGTACGGATCGAGAACCGAGGGCTGTTGGGTTGCGTCATCGATCATGACGGTGCGCACATAGATATCGGCGGTATCGTTTTCTGCCATCCGGTTGCCGTAGACTTCAATCGCATCCCCACCGGCAATCTGAACTCCAATACCGCGCCACAGCTCAGCCAATTCCGATGCCTCGGCCGCGGTATTGTCTTTGTTGTTGCGCATAATATCGTTATCGAACAAACGAATGGCGTAGGCTGACAGGGTTTCGGTCGGTGCATTAATGATGCGAATGCCTTGGGTGTTATCGACCACGACGTTGCTGTGCAGATCGCTGTGCTGTGAGTTCCGCACATCAATGCCCATCAAACTGCCGTTAACCCGGCTCTGGCGTACCACCACAGCCGCACTGCTGCGCAGCAAAATACCCGTCTCTGTTGCACCATGAACGGTGATGTCATCGAGCAACACCCGCCGACTGTCACTGACCACGATGCCTCGGGGGCCTGCATCGACATCCTGCCACTGCACTTGCACGGCGCTCAGGGTGGCTGACTGAACACCGTCAACACGCATACCGGTATTGCGAGCGTCCGTAATACGGAGGTTACGAACCGAAATACCATCGGCCAGCAATTGCACGCTGGCCTCATCCGTCTGCTGACCAACAAACGACAGAACGGTGTCGCCATCCTCAGAACCCGCCAGCGTCAGTCCAGTAACGGTCAGCTTAATGGCTTCATCAAACTGAAACTGACCGGCGGGTAAATCAATCTGTTCGCCCGACTCTGCGGCAGCCAGCTGTTGCACTAAACGCTCTTGAAGCGACTGCGTTGGCTGCACGTCATTGTCACCCTGGCATGCCGCGAACACGACAGTTAGACACAACAACACGGCAATACGAACAAGGCGCAGACACGACAAAACAGCTTCTCCTATAAGCGGGCAACGCAGTCGAGATGTTTCTGGGAATAAGAAAAGGCGGGCAGTCTAACGAAAAAAGGACGCGAATGCGTCCTTCGATATCGATGGCTTACTCTGTCGAGTTTTTGAATAAATAAAATCCTCACCGAGCCCGAATACTTTGGATATAGGCATCCAGCTCAGTCAGGATTCCTTGGGAAGAACTGTCGATTATCGAATGATCACCAAGCGTCCCGAGCCCGACAATCTACCTTCGACAGCACCAGCGATCAGTTATCGCTGAGAACCGCTACGCCTGCAAACGTCAGTTCCTCACGCACTTCCGGCCGCGCCAGCTGGCTCAAGGTATTGTAGTTACCGCGACGACGTGACTTATGCTTGTTGACTGCACTGAGGAACGCCAGGAAGGATTTTTTAGCGGGTTCTTTCTTCTCCATTTCCGTTTCACCTTGGGATAAATGCTCTGATGGCTGTACCCCTCACCGTCAGATGACTATTGATCATTGGGTACCCTTACTACTTTAGTCCCGTTGACGACAGACATCTGCACAAATATTAGACAAACATTATTGACCTTAATTTCACAATGGTGGCTCATTGCCAATAAATCGTGAATTCGATCACACTTTTTAGGCCATTCAGTAACCAAGGTTCTTGTTGAGCGCAGTAAGACCGGTGCTTCCGGCAGTACCGGTCTTACTTGACTCATTATTGACTAAAACTCACTGAACGGCCGAATCAATGCCATGACTCTGCGTTCATTGATGAAGAATTAATCAATATTCCAGCCACTAAACAGCAGGCTGCGGTGTTCGTAGTGGCCAGTGCACCAGCAAACTCGCGCCCACCAACAAGACGGCGCCCAGGCACTGCAGCGGCGTCAGTGCAAAACCGAGGAACACCCAGTTAACGATGCCGGCGGCCACTGGAAAACACATTTCCGCCAACGCACTGTGGCGCGACGCTATGCGCTTCAGACCGCGATAATAAAATGCCATGCCCAGCAAACCGGAAATGGACACCATCAACGCGACCCAGCCCAGTTGAGGCGCCGTGACCATCAAGGCATCCGGCGCAATGGCGAATACCCACGGCAGTAAACACAGCAGGCCGACGGCAAAACGGCCGGTCATTAAGGCGCTGGTGCCATAACCCCGCTGACTCAGTTGTTTACCGAAGACGGTACTGGCACCCCAGCTCACCACCGCCAACAGCGTCAAACCGTAACCGGCCAGACGTGCCTGCAACCCGGGCTGGTAAAACCAGTCCTGACCGCCAATAAAGGGCAACAAGTCTTCCCACATCAACAACAGGCTGCCGGCCAGACAGACCGCCAGGTAGGCCAAAAACCCATGACTGATGCGCTCGCCCAGCACCCAGGCTGACAGACTGACCGCGACGATTGGTTGCAGTTTCTGCAACAGAATGACCAGCGTCGGGTTCATCAGGCTAAAGGCCTGAGTAAAGGCCACGGTGCCCAATGCCGAACCGAGTCCGCCAATGACTAACAGTGGCAACAGATCGCGCCGGGTAAACGGCCAAAGCCGAACCCCCGCAACACGGCTGACGACCACCATCATCAGCAACAACAGGCCATGCTCTAAAAACACCAGCTGCAAACTGCTTAAACCAGCGCTTAGCAGTGGGTAGCGAATGAGGGTATCGAGTGCCCACAGAACGCAGGCCAATAAAACATACAGAGTTCCTGTCACAACACTTCTCCGAGGTGACAGGGCTTGGCTTTTCGAAAGGATAAGAACGCAGACGGCCGTGCTCAGATCCACCGCGGTTAACGGCCCATCCGGAAACACCACCACCATCGCCCAACGGCGATGCTGCGATCAACTTCTTTCATCCGGACTATCACCGTCGGCTCAGGAATGAGTGAATGAATCACTGCACCTGATCTGCTGACCCTGCTTTGCATCACACAAAACAGGCGCTCGTGGGCTCTGCGAATTGGGCACCTACCCGATCGCACTACCACCGGTGGGGACTTTCACCCCGCCCTGAAGTTGAACAACGCCTTTATGTTACGCCGCGTGTTGCGCTCAAACAATGCAGTAAATTCGAACGAGTCGTTCACAGCCAAGCGACATCGCCGTGATTGTCCCAGGCCAGATTCAGCTGCCCCTGGGCTTGCACGCCCCCACCCTGCGTCGTGCGGGTGCGCCATTGGCCTAAGCCATTGGCTGCCCAAAGATCCCCGTCGGCCTCGGCAAGCATGGCAATGTCGCGCATGGGCTCGGCCGCAACCGGCTGTCCATTGCGCCAATGCAGCAAATGATGCCCCTTGGGCGAACTGACACTCACCCCACCCGGGTACGCCACCACACTGGCGATGTAATTGTTCATTTGCAGCCAGTGCCAGGGTTCGGCAGTCAGTGCTTGCCAACTCGGTTGGTGCCAACTGACTCGGTACACCAACGGCAAATCGGTGCGACCAGGGCCGTAATACTGCAATCCGACGTACACCCAGTCGGCGTCCACATCCAAATGCCGCACAGAAAACCCCGGCCCTGGTGACGGCAATTCAGCGCGCACGCCGCCCCGCTCATCGAGCAGTAACAAAGCACTGGAAAAATGGGTGTCACCCTGGCGAACGCCATTGCCCAGACCGCCCACGGCGAGCGCCGCGCCACCGGATGGGTGGGCCACAATTTGATGCGCCCCAATGCCCGGTAAAGGCAGGTCTTCAACCCAGTCATCGGCGGTTGCTGACCACTTCGCCAGATGCACGGCACTGGTTTGAGCGTGGCCTAAGGGTATCCAACATTCGTCGCCCTGCCAGCAACCGTGGCCGACAAAAATACGTTGCTCTGGTGGTGTCAGTTGCTGCTGCAGCTGACCATCCGCCGGGTTGAATAACCCCGCCCATTGACCCGGCCGACGCGCAAATACCCAGGCGCGCGGCTGCACGGAATCAACCGCAAAGCCATGAGCACGACCGGGCAAAGGCGTGCGATAGCGCAGCTGTCCGTCACTGTTCAGAGCGGCCAAGTAGTAGCCATCGTCCAAACCGTGAGCACTTCCCAGCCATATTCGCTGCTGTCCCTGGGCTCGAACCCAGGGCGCTAAAGCGGACAGCCCCGCCAGCGTTAAAAAGGTGCGCCGATCAATCGCCATCTTGATTGTTGAACCCGATCAATAAGGAATACCGCGCCGCCACGTCATCGCTGAGCCACGTCTCCACCGCGACATTCACCGCGCGGATGCGTGTACTGATGTCCCACGCTGCCTCGGCATCATCCATTGGCCAGCCCTCGGGTAATTGATCCGCCAATTGCTGCACATCGCTGCTGAGTGAATCGGCGGTGCGGTCCTGAGAATCGTCCGGGAAACCATCGGTGACCTCGACAATGCGCCGCGCCAGATCATTCAACGCCGCCTTCACTAAGGTCAGCGATTGGCCCGTTTCAGAAACGTCGCCCATAAAGGGGCGATAACGGCCGTCGGCTTCAGGTATGACTTCTCGCAAGCGCTGATTGATGCGACTGGCCTGCGCGTAGAGATCGTTGGTCGCCAGCGTCAGCGCACGATCAGCCGGTGTCAGCCGCAACGGCAATTGCTCGGTAATTTGGTCCAGATAGCCCTGATACACCTCAGCCCAATCCAGCAACAGCACACAGTCCGGTTCCGGTTGCGCCAGCAACCAATCCACCGCCTGAATACCATGGCCGGCTAACTGCAACGACTGGTAGGTTCCCTCAGCCCGTTCTTGTTGATGCGTCTGCATTTGTCGACCGACAATGCCACGACTGTCCGGCCAGAAGGCGACCCGGTAACCCAACCCCAGCTCATCGATCACCGCGGGCGACTGAGTAGTGATCACGCCCCACTGTGAGACCAGGTGCTGCCAAGCCGGTTGCACCGACTGGCGTTGCTCTGCTGATAAAAATTCCCGATCAGCACAGGCGATCTGCACTTGCTCGGCCAATTCAGACGCGGCCGCTTGCCAATCCAACACTGCCTGATTCTGTGCCGCTTCCCACTCGTCCAGCCAGGCTGCGTGCACCGGTAACACCACAGCCAGAAATACCACACCCAGATAACGCATCACTCACTACTCCTACAGGGAGTTAACAAACTCAATCAGCGCCGCACGCTGCTCCTCAGACAAGGTTTCAAACGCCTCACGGCTCGCTCGGGCTTCACCGTCGTGCCATAAAATCGCTTCGAACACCGAACTCGCCCGACCATCGTGCAGCAATTGCTGATGACCATTCACCGTCGGGACCAGACCAATGCCCCACAGCGGCGGAGTGCGCCATTCGGTGCCACTGGCGACAAATTCAGCACGATTATCCGCAAGACCCGGACCCATATCGTGCAACAACAAATCGGTAAAGGGGTGAAAGGTTTGATTCGATAACGCAGGCCGATCTGGCAAGGTTCCAGTCGTCATGGTCGGTCGATGACAAGCCGCACAGCCGGTATCACTGAACAGTGCTTCACCGCGCTGTACCTCGGGCCGGTCATGATTGCGCTGAGCCGGCACTGCCAAATGGCCGGAATAAAACGTCACTGCATCGAGTAACTCAGTGCGCACTTCCGGATCACCACCGTTGACCGACTGCGCACAAATTGGCTGACGCGGTGAACAGTTTTCACTGCGAAACAATTCGCTGGTCAGCCCCAAATCACCATTGAACGCCGCCGCATTCTGCTGCCGCAACGTTGGCTGGCCGGCTTTCCAGCCAAAGCGCCCCAACGCCTGTGATTGGCTCTGCACATCCCAGACGCGATTGGCGCGTCCTGAAACACCGTCGCCGTTGGCGTCGTCAGGGTCGGCCCAGGCCAACACCTCCTCTTCGGCCACGGCTTCGAGCAGTCCCAGACCAATCATCGCCGGGGCAAGGCGCACGGACACGCGCGTATCCGGATGCATATCGCCCGCACTTAACTGTGTGAAGACCGGCGCAGGTCGACGCAGCATCACCTCAGAGCCATCAAGTAGGTGATGTTTGTGATCGGTGAATTCGATCGTCACACGCCCTTCCGGTTGCGTGCCGGGAATGCTGGCATCCTGAAACTGACCACCATAGGTCGGCTCCGGTATCACACCATGACGGGCAATCCAGTCTTCGGCCACGCTGTCATCCGCTGGAATACTCAGACGAACCAACATGGAAACCGCATTATCGGCATCGCTTTCCGGCAAATGGCCGCGCCCATCTTTAATATGGCAACTCTGACAGGCGTTGGTATTGAACAACGGCCCCAGACCATCGCGTGCCGTGGTGGTCGCCGGGGCCGGTATCCAGGGATTGCGGAAAAACGAATTACCGACGCTGAAATCCAGCCGTTGCTCGAACGACAGATTGGCCGCTGGCAATGAAAACGCATTAACGCCGGTGCTGTGGACGGTGGTATCACCACCGGTCATGGGCAGATCGGCTGCCGACGGTAATGCCAACAAGACAGAAACAACGAAGCCGCCCAACCGAAACCGGTGGCGGCCTGGAGTCACAAGGTTCATGTGCGCTCACTTCATGATAGGCGAAGCCATACGAAGTCGGGGCCGGATCAACCAACCCCGAATCCCGTTAGAACTGATGGTCGGCATTATCCGGATTGAGACGATCAATATCCATCGCCAATGCCATCTCTTCAATAATGCGCGCTTCGGCAACCAAGGCATCGATGGCGGACTGAACCAACGCATGGCCTTCGGTATTGTCCATGGCGATCAGCTGATCGAAATGAACATTGTCCTGCTCGGCGGATGCAACCAGCTTGCTCATAGCGGCATCCACATCGGCAAAGGCGGCATCGGCACGCTCGGCCAATTGCGGATCGTTCGCCTGCAGATAACCTCGGATGGAACTGCCGTCTTCGTCGCCAAACTCACCACGGTACACATTGCGAATACCGCGAGCGTTATAGAAGTGAGAGTTGTGGGTGTTGTCGGAGAAACAGTCGTGTTCGTCTTCAGTGGAGAACGCCGACAGCGCCACCTTCATCCGCTCACCGGCCAACTCACCCAGCGCCAGGCTGCCCATGCCGTAGAAAACACGACGCAAGGCGTTGTCGGTCGGCTCGCTCAGCAACGCAGCGCGATAATTATCGGACTGATTCGGCGCCCACTGATCCACCATAAATTCCAGATCAGCGATCAACAGATCCATGGTCGCCTGCAAATAGGCACGACGGCGATGGCAATGATCGTTGGTGCAATCCGCACCCACCACGAAGTCGGTGTACGGACGCTCACCGGCACCGGCATTGGTGCCGTTCAAATCCTGACCCCACAGCAAAAATTCCACCGCGTGGTAACCCGTTGCAACGTTGGCTTCCGAGCCGCCCAGCTCATTCAGCGACGCCAGCAGTTCCGGTGACAGCGTGGTCACGTCCAACTGCTGTGAACCCACCTGAACACTGTCCGCCGCGATCAGGTTAGCGGTCGCGCCCGGGTTACCCAGCTCGTGAACGTAGCTGTCGTCCACGTAGTCAATCAACCCTTCATCCAGCGGCCAGGCGTTCAACTGACCTTCCCAGTCATCAACCACTGGGTTACCAAAACGAAAGACTTCCGATTGCTGATAATCTTCACGCGCGTCAATCCAGGCATCTTTGGCGGCTTGCAGGCCGGCTGCCGAGGGCGCACCCACAAAGCGTTCAATCGCGCGCTCCAGCGCTTTGGCCGACGTCAATGACGCCTGGTAGGTGGTCAAAGCCACATCTGCGTATTGCTCAACAACAGCATCCTTACTGGGTGCAGCGGCATGAGCGACGCCAAAAGCCAGGGAACAGGCCGTCAGCGGGACGATGAACAAGCGATGCATGGGTAACTCCTTGTTTTATGAAAATAGTTGTATGAAATAACGAGGGACTGCGATCCGCGTAATAGATGTAAAATAATCGTCATTAATGATAATGACTTGCATTAGCAAGAGCAACCGGAATTGGATCGTTACCCTTTGAAACTTGCAGCACCGGACCTGCTTTCGGCCTAATAGGCGGCTCGACACACTCAAGGAGCTAAGATGACTCAGGGTCCCATTCGTTCTGGACTGATCGGTTATGGCTTGTCCGGTCGCGTGTTTCACGCCCCCTTTATCGATGCACTGGATGCATTTTCGCTGGATGCCGTCGCCAGCCGACAAGCCGATACCGTTCAGGCGCGCTACCCTGACTGCCAGGTCGTAGCGGGCGCCAAAGATTTAATCGCTAACGATCATCTCGACCTGATCGTCATCACCGCTCCCAACGATCAACACTATCCGTTGGCCAAAGCCGCACTCGACGCGGGCAAGCATGTGCTGCTGGAAAAACCCGCCGTTACTCAATTAACGCAAATGGAAGACCTGGCCGCGCGGGCCGAACGCGCCGGACGGATACTTTGCGTCTACCAGAACCGTCGCTTTGATGGCGATTTCTTGCACCTGAAAACACTGCGCAGCGAGGCACCGCTGGGCCAATTGAAACACCTGGAATCACGTTTTGATCGTTTTCGTCCACAACCGCAGTCGCGTTGGCGGGAACAGCCCGGTGATGGCAGTGGCATCTTCTGGGATCTGGGGCCGCACTTGATTGATCAGGCCTTGCACCTGCTCGGCGCGCCTGAAGCGCTGACCGCAAACCTGAGAACCTTGCGCACCGGCAGCCAGACGACCGATTGGTTTGAACTGCAGCTGCACTACGCCGACTGCGAAGTGGTGCTGGGCTCAACACCCTATGAAGCGGGCGCCATGCGTCGCTTTAATGCCCGCTTTGAAGGCGGTGGCTGGCAGTGCTGGGGGCTGGATCCGCAAGAGGAAGCGTTGCGTGCCGATCAGGCGCCGACCGATCCGGCGTACCCCAATCTTGGTGCGCCGCAAAATGGCGAACTCGCTACCCTTGATGGCTTGCAGCACGCCACACCCACGCCCGGCGATTACCGGCACTTTTACCAACACCTGGCCCAGGCGATCACCGGACAAGGCGCCGCCCCGGTCAGCTTGGACGATGCTTGCGCACTGCTCTACACCTTAGAACGTGCAGAAGAATCCGCCCGCCTGGGTCAGCGTCTGGATTGGACGTATCAGCGGCCGACGCACAGCTGATTCGATGCGTTATTCGGCGTCAGCGCCGCGCTGTCGGTTCTGCCAATCCGTGAGGCCTGTCGACAGCAAGCGCTGAGCGGTGCCGTCTTCGATCACTTCGGTCAGAATGTGCGCCAGCTCGCCACGTAACGCTCCCGTGTTGCACGGCGAGCGATGCGACAACGTCAGGAACAGCTGTTCCTGGCTGATGGGTGGTTCCAGTGACCGCAACTGGCCGGTAAAGCCCAGTCGCTCAGCGTAAGCGGCGGCCGGAAACTCTTCGTAGAGCAGATAATCCACCCGACCCTGAACCAGCATGCGCATGGCTTGATCGAGTGTCGCCACACTGTCGATGTTCAGATGTTCGCGGGCGTAGCTGTCGAAATCCTGACCCAGGCTGTTATTAATCAGGCTGATGCCCTGCCAGCGGCTCAGGTCGGCCCAGTCCTGATACGTCAGCGTTTGATCCTGGCGCGTCCAGACCAGACTGCGAGTGGTGTAAAAAGCAGGATGGATATAGTCCATATATTGCAGGCGGGGTTTGGTTAAGAACGCGCCGGCAATCAAGTCGACTCGGCCTGCTCGTACTTCTTCCTGAGCTCGAGACCAGGAACCGGTATAAACCACCTCGATAGGAATGCCCAGTCGTTGCCCGACTTCCTCAAGCAACTGCTGATTGGCGCCGACTAAGGCGTTTTCATCCTCCGTCGAACGCCATAAATAAGGCGGATAATCCGGATTACCGGTCGCCAACAACCGATCACAATTGGATGCGACCGCGGGTAACGGTACCGACAGCGAGCACAGCCCTAACCAGAACAGTACAAACCGCCCCTGGACACTGAACATGACAATACTCCCGAGCAAGAAGACTGGGAGACGCTCCTTGTCCCGATCGTAGAGATCACATACTAGAAGTGCCCGGAGGCAATCACAACTGCCTAATTCGGTTCAGCGACGCTGCGCCAGCCAGTCTTTGAACACCGCCGAGCTGCGTTTAGGGGTACGCACCAGGGTGTCGTAATCGACATGCACAATGCCAAACCGCTGGCTGTAACCTTCAGCCCATTCAAAGTTATCCATCAGACTCCAGGCGAAATAGCCACGCACATCGACTCCGGCTGCAATGGCATTGTGCACCGCCTGCAAATGTTGATCGTAATAACCAACACGCAGCTGATCATCCACTGCACCATCAACAATGCCGGTGTTATCGGCCGCGCCGTTTTCGCTGATGTAAATCGGTGGCAGGTTGTCGTAGCGGGCATTGAAACCGGTCATCAAATCGGTCAACGCCTGCGGATAAATTTCCCAGCCGATGTCCGTTTTAGGGGCGTCTTGCTCAATCGATTCGTAGTCGCTGTTGTCGCCGGCACGAACCACAGCACGGGTATAGAAGTTGATACCCAGGAAGTCGATCGGTCGCGCCAGAATGTCCATGTCACCCGGGTATACCGTTGGCATCCATTCCGGATGGCGTTCGCGAACCGCTTGAGGGTATTCACCCGTCAGCAGCGGTTGCAGATACCAATGACTGTTTTCTTCATCGGAATAATCCGCCGCGGCTTTATCTTCGGCGCTGTCCGTCGCCGCGTAGGCGGGCGTAAAGTTCAGCACGATGCCGTGATCCGCCTTCGGAGCGTTGGCGCGCATTGCCGGCAATGCCAGACCATGACCCAGCAACAGATGATGCGCCGCCTGGAAACCCAGACGATCGTCTTTTAAACCCGGCGCATGAACACCGAGACGATAGCTCAGAAAACCGGCGCACCAGGGCTCGTTCAAGGTCGCATAACTTTCGACCCGATCCCCCAACACCCGCGTAATCTGATCCGCGTAATCGGCAAAGCGATACGCCGTATCGCGGTTAACCCAACCGCCACGGTCACCCAGATACTGCGGCAAGTCCCAATGGTAGAGAGTCGCGACCGGACGAATACCGCGCTCGAGCATGCCATCCACCAGACGATCATAAAAATCGAAACCGGCCTGATTCCAAACACCCGGCTGCGGTTCAATGCGCGGCCAGGCAATGGAGAAACGATACGCATCGAAGCCCAGTGATTGAATTAAGTCCAGATCGTCCGGCCAACGATGATAGTGATCACAGGCAACGTCGCCGTTGTCACCTCCCAGCACTTTACCCGGGGTCGCACAAAAACGATCCCAGATACTTTCGCCGCGACCATCTTCGTGGGCTGCCCCTTCAATCTGGAAGGACGCTGTGGCAACGCCAAACAAGAAGTCTTTCTGCGCCAACGGCGAATTCGCGGGTAAATTAAAACTCATAACACTCTCCAAAAATGAGCGGCCTCACGGCCTGGAAAATCAGTTTTTAACAGCGCCACTGGTCAGGCCATGAATCATTTGTCGACTGGCGAGCATGTAGATCGACACCAGCGGCAAGATGGAAATAAAGGTGCCGAGCATCAACGCGCCCCAAGGGGTATTGGGCACACCCTGCACACTGCGCAACATCTGAGTGATGACCATTTTGTCGCTGCTGGTCAGCACCACCAGTGGCTGCAAAAAGTTATTCCATAAGAACACGAACTGAACGATGGCCAAGGTTGCCAAACCCGGACGCAACAACGGCAGCGCGACACTCCAATAGGTCCGAAAGGCATTGGCACCGTCCAGGCGCGCCGCTTCCAATAAATCCTTCGGCACCGAGGCCATGACATACTGACGCATTAAAAATATGCCAAACGGATTGATTGAAAACGGCAACCAAACGGCCAGGTGGGTGTTAGTCAGGCCGAGCGCATCGATCACCATATAATACGGAATCAGCGTCAATATCGGCGGCAACATCATTGAGCAGATCATCATGGTGAACAGCACGTTACGGCCGCGGAATTTAAACACCGCCAGAGCATAACCACACATGCTGCAGAACAATAACGAAGCAGCCGTTCCAACGACCGACACCGAGAAGGAATTCAGCATACCGACCCAGAAATCCATCGCATCGAGCAAGCGTTGGTAGTTGTTCGCCAACTGATCACCGATGGCCAGATTCAAGCCGCTGCCAAACATGGTGCTGCGATCGTGCGTGGCCATCAACAATGACCAGAAAAATGGAAAAACCGTCAGAAAAACGGCTGTCAGCAACGCCGCCCACATCGCAGCCCGCAACAGCAGTTTCATAAATCGTCGAGTCAAATCTGCTTTGCTCGTTTGTTGCCAGTCATCGGCAAAGGTATCGATGGCCATCTCAGTCGCCTCCCAGGCCGCGACGGCCAAAGAACCAGAAATACAGACCGGTAAAAATGCCGATCACAACAAACAGAATCCAGGAAATAGCGGCCGCTCCGCCCATATCAAGCCACTCCCAGGCAACGCGATACAGATAGTTGGAGACGGTCATACCATTGGTCGACGCGAACTGCAGACCCCGCGTCAACACATAGGGCTCATCGAACAGATTCATGTTGCCGATGATGGTCAGCGTCACCGCAAAAAAGATAAAGGGCCGCAACAAGGGCAACGCAATATGCCGAAAACGCTGCCACGCGGACGCGCCATCCATGGTTGCCGCTTCGTACAACTCATCGGAAATGGTCGCCAGTCCGGCGGTGTATATCACGGTGTTAAAACCCACGTATTTCCAGAACACCACGAAGGCGACGGAATAACGAATCACCGAATTTTCCTGCACCCAGCCGATGGGCAGGAAATGATTTAACCAGCCAAATGCCCAAGCAGTGACCGGCCAGTTGGCCAGGCCCATCAACGCCTGGTTAATGATGCCGCTGTCGCGCGAATACATGATGTAGAAAATCATTGAGATGGCGATGGTTGAAGTGACGTAGGGCAGAAAATAGGCCGTGGTCAGCCAATGCCGCGCACGCTTACCCAGCTGCACCAACAAAAAGGCCAGTGGCAACGCCACCAGATGCTGAGGTACGCCGGAATACAACGCCATCAAGATGGTATTCCACAAGGTTTGCCACAACGTCGGGTCGGTTAACCCCAACGCATAATTTTCCAGCCCGACGAATTCCATCGACCCCAAACCCTGCACCGGGTTCCAGGTGTGGAAGGACAGAAAAATCATAAAGAAAACGGGAAAAATTCCGAACACACCGAAGATCAGAATGTACGGTGACATAAACCAGTAAGGTGTGCTTTTTGACCAGAACCGACGCCAGCGCTGATCCGGCTCCGAGGTCACAGAAGACTGCTTGGTTGTACTCATAAAACGGACCTGACAAGGCCTGCCAGATGACAGGCCAGAGGGTGTTCAGAGCCGGATAACCGGCTCGGGTTAATCAACGCACGCGACGACGAATCTGACGCTCTGCGTTGGCCAGGGCAGTATCGATATCGACACCGTCATTGAGCACTTGCTCCAAAGCCGTGGTCATCAGCGACTCGGCAATCTGGTCACCTTCGTGCGGCTGCACCGGCTCGATGTTTTCAGCGATGTCGGCAAACAACAAGCGCGCCTGTTGACCGCGCAGGAATTCGATCGACTCATCAAACATCGGGTCGTCATAGGTTTCAGTGTGCGCCGGGAAGGCGGCGATGTTTTCAAAACCCGCGCGCTGGATGTCTTCACTGATCATGTATTCAACCAGGTCCCAGGCGGCTTGCTGATGTTCAGACTGCTTGGGAATGGCAAGGAAAGAGCCGCCCCAGGTGCCGTAAATGCCGTCGGGCAGATTACTCACGCCCCAGTTACCGGACGTTTCCGGCGCCATCCAGTTTTGCAGGTGACCCAGCAGCCAGGCACCGGACAACTGAGTGGCAAAGCGGCCTTCGCGGAAACCGGCATACCACTCTTCGGTCCACTCAGAGATCTGACCATCCATGCCTTCATCACGGACCGCTTTCGCCAGTTCAAAGGCACGCTGGAAACGCGGACCGGTGACCAGCGGTTCACCATCGGCATCGAAGAACAGACCATTGCCCGGCTCAACATTAAAGTTCCAATACGCAGTGGCAACGGCCGTGGCATCACCAATCAGCAAAATGCCGTCTTCTTTCAGTTCACGGCCGTAGTCGAGATAGCTGTCCCAATCATCAATGACGTTATCGACGTCATAGCCTTTGTCTTCCATATAGTCGCGGCGGTAATACATGACGCCCGGGCCCAAATCGACCGGTACCGCATACTGACGACCATCCGCGCCCTGACCTTGAGCCACGGCGTATTCGGCAAAATCATCTTTGTAAGGCGCAAAGCGATCGGTCAGATCAACAAAGCCGCCAGAATTGATAAAGGAGCCTACAAAACCACGGTCCACCAGCACCACATCGCCGGCGCCACTGCCGGTGGCCAGGTTGGTTTTGAGTTTGTCGTGATGACCGCCGTGCTCGTTCATCAGCAATTCGACATTGTGCTGCGGAAACCCACCGAGGATGGCTTC
Organism: Saccharospirillum sp. MSK14-1; assembly: GCF_003054965.1. Taxonomy (GTDB): domain Bacteria; phylum Pseudomonadota; class Gammaproteobacteria; order Pseudomonadales; family Natronospirillaceae; genus Saccharospirillum. Next base: position 555,136 of record NZ_MIES01000033.1, on the reverse strand, counting down.
CAGCTGGCTGTCGTAGTCGGGATAGCCGTCAAAACGAAGATCTGCAGCCAGGGTTGTGCCCGCCAGACCAGCGACGGCCATAGCGATACCAAGATTGCGCTTGAGGTTCATTGGTTGCCTCCAACCATTGTTGTTTTTGTTGTCGTCGGCCGCCGAAAAGCGGATACGACTGGCGTTGTCTGAGCGAAGTTTCAAACCCCGTGCTCGCCGAAGAAAGCCTCAGACGGTAAACGGTCCGGCGGCCAAATTGGCACATCCGATGGTTCTTATTGTGACCTTTGCCCGAGTTGGACAGAGATACTGTAACCGTTTACAGTTACCCTAAATTCGGCCGGCAGGCGTGTCAAGCGTGACCATCGTCTAACCCGGCGCAAACCTGAACCATTTCAGGATTCAGGTTTTTCACACCTTATAAAAAGAGCTCGGTATGACGCTCCAATCCAATGCCAACGCAAAAGCCCAGATGCAAGACAGCTCCGCTCTGACGGTCGGTGTTGTCGAACAGAGCCACCGAAATCTTTGCGCCGTCGGACACGCGGCGGAGCGTTATCGTCTGCACCGAGACCTGGCCTGGGGCGCCTTTCATTGGTTCAACAGCGATGCTTACCCGGGCGCACACCAGCAAGATAAACAGGCGCCGGTGTATGACCTCGACGACCGGCGGGACCTCAGTGGCGGCTGGTACGATGGACCGGATTACGGTCATTACAGCGTCACCGCCGCCTGGTCGATTGCACTGCCATTACTGACCTGGATGATCCGGCCACAAGCGCTGCCTGAGCGCATTCAACCGCTGCACAATTACCATCCGGAGCGCCCGGCGATTCTGGATCTGGTTCGCCCCCAACTGCGGTTTTTATTGGCCATGCAACGCGGCGATGGTGCGGTTCACCACCAACTGAGCAGCACCGACAGTGAAGCCCCCAGCGAGGCACCCGAGGCGGATCATCGAACCCGCTGGTTAATGCCCATCAGTACGGCAGCAACGGCAAACTTCAGTGCCACCCTTCATCTGGCCGCGCGCGCCTTTGAACGCTCGGCTTTGCCCGAAGACGGGTTATTAGCGCAGCGTTGCCGAAAAGCGGCACACCAGGCCGATCAATTTCTCAGCACCCACCTGGAATCCATCCCGTCGCCGACGACGCCTCACAAAGACGGCTTGGGCGGGGCGTACCCGGACATCGATGAACGCGACAACCGATTGTGGGCCAACGTCGCCCGTCACTGGAGCGATCCACGACCACTGAGCGATCGACAGTATTATCGGTTGTGGGAATTAGCAGGCAGCGCTCGATTGGGCGACGCCCAACCGGGTTGGCAACAGTTAAACTTCCTGGCGGTGTTTAACTATCTGGCCATGCCTGAACAGGACAGCACCCTCAAAGATGCCTTGTTAACACGCATGGAGAAGACCTTTCAGCGCGAACGTGAGCGCCAGCTCAGACACCCTTATGGTCGTCTCAATGGCCACAATGATACGCCTGCGGACGATCACAATGGCACGCTGGCAACCCTGGGAACTCAACTGCTTTGGTTGCATCAACTGACCGGACGCCCGCACTGGTACGACACCGCCTTCGATCTGAGCCCCTGGTTTTTTGGTCACAATCCCGATGCCACCATCTGGACCACCGGTGCGGCCGATACGCAAGTGCACCGTCCGAGTTTTGCGCCTCTGACCTCAGGCGCCTTAGCGGCAGCACCGGGCATGCTGGTGCGGGGACCATCGGTCAAACCGCCGGTCAACAACGAGCACAGCGCACCACCCGACAGCCACGCAGTCAGCATCGAATGGCAGGCCGCCTGGGCCTGCTATCTGTCGTTATTGGTGGCCGGGCCACGCTGAATCGCGCGGCCCGTTCAGGCCGTTTTCGGAGAGGAAGCTGGGTTGATCAGCGTAGAGCCACGTTCGATCAGGGTCGGCATAAAGCGGTTATGAATCTCACAGTCGATGCCTTCACCCAGTTTTAACGCCAGGCGACCGGCCTCACTGCCAAACTCGGCTACCGGTACGCGAACGGTTGTCAGCGGCGGCTCCAGATACCCGGCCATCAGCACATCATCGTATCCCACCAGACTGACGTCTTCGGGGATGCGCAACCCCGCTTGCTTAAAACCGTTGTAGGCACCGATGGCCATCAGATCGTTGCCCACCACCACCGCACTGAAATCCACCTTACGCTGCAACAGCGTTGTCACGGCCACTTCACCACCCGGTTCCATAAAGTCACCTTCGACCACCAATTGCTCATCGTAAGGCAAACCAGCGGCATCCAAGGCGCGGCGATAACCGGCTAAACGCTCTCGGGCATCCGCTTTATAGAGTGGCCCGGTCACGCACGCAATGCGGCGGTGGCCTTGCTGCAACAGATGCTCGGTGGCCAGACGACCACCCGCTTCGTTATCCAGGTAGACGCACTGTTCGGCCAGTTCTGGCACCAGACGGTTCACCAGAATCGCGGGCGTCGATTCGCGTTTTGACAACTCAATAATTTCCGCATCCGGAATTAAGTCCAGATGCAGAATCAACGCATCGCAGCGTCGTTTGAGCAGAAACTGAACCGCATCGCGCTCTTCTTCGAGGGTACTGTGACCGCTGGTGATGATCAGGTGCTTGCCCGCATCACGCACCGCCTGTTCGGCGAACTGCATCATTTCACCAAAGAAAGGACCGGCCAGATCGCCGACCACCATGCCAATGGTTTCCGACTTATTGGTCGCCAGACTGCGCGCAAAGGAATTCGGTTGATAGCCCAGCTCAGCCATGGCCTCGAGCACACGCTGCCGGGTCGATTCGGCCACCCATTTGTTGCCGTTAACCACGCGCGAGACCGTCGCCACCGATACCTGTGCGTGTTTGGATACTTCTCGGATGGTGGCCATCGAGCGGACGTCCTCTTGTCTGAACGGTAAGCAAAGCAGTCGGCAAGCCTACACCACTCTGCCCTCGCTTTCAGCCAAGGCTTGCTTTCTGGCGTCATTCATTAAATGATATTTATTATCAATTAAATAGTATCGAACGAGACACGCATGGCTCCCACTCCCCCTCGAATCCTCAAGGTCGTAGAGCGACAACGCCTGTCGACCAATATGCTGCGCATCCGCTTTACCGGCGACTCCCTGGCTGACTTCCCGACCGATCACAATGGCGCACATATCAAACTGCTGTTTCCGCTGCCAGGCCAGGACGAACCTCAGTTGCCGGTCTTTACGCCCAGCGGTATTCAGTGGCCATCGATGGATCTCAAACCCATTGCCCGAACCTACTCTGTGCGCCAGTTTGACGCCGAGCGTCAACTGCTGGATGTGGACTTTGTCGACCACGGTGACACCGGCCCGGCTTCCAGCTGGGCCCGCGCTTGCAAACCCGGTGACCGCATTGGTCTGGCGGGTCCAGGCGGACGCTGGCCCATGCTCAGTGATACCGAACACGCCATTCTGGTTGCCGACCTGTCAGCCTTACCGGCGCTCTATGGCATCTTGGAAGCCAAGCCGGAACGTCCGCACGCCAAGGTGTTTGTTGCGTTAGAAAGTGAGGAAGATCGTTTGACGCCACCCACGTCAGCCAACATCGAATGGCACTGGTTTGTCGGCCCTTACCCGGGCGCTTTCCGGCAATTACAAAGTGAACTGGAAGGCCATCTGCGCCCGTCAGGCAGTGTGTGCGGCTGGGTGGCCGGTGAGCGCGATCTGGTCTTGGCGGCGCGTGACTTTCTGACTCAGCAATGGCAACTGAGCAAAGCCAACCTTTATGCCGTGCCGTATTGGCGACTGGCCGAGACCGAAGAAGATTTTCACCAGGCCCGGCACGACATCATGGATGCCGAATACTGAGCCCCAGCCTCAGGTGATCTGGTATCGCCCTGGCTTGTGATTCAGGGCGATCACCACATTCAATGCGAGCGCGCCCAATATCGACAACGCCAGAATCGGCAGCGGCACCAGCAAGAAACCGATGCCGACAATGGCCACATCGACGCTCATCTGAAAGCGACCGGCGCTGAGACCAAAACGCTCCTGAACATAGAGCGCCAAAATGCCCACCCCACCCAAACTGGAGCGGTGGCGGAAAAACACCAGCATGCCGGTACCAATCAAAAAGCCGCCCATGATGGCGGCAAAAATCGGGTTAACCTGACCCAACTCAATGACCATCGACAGGTTATCGGCGAGCAACGACACCGCTGCCACAGAGATAAAGGTATTGAGCGAAAACCGCCAGCCCATGCGCGTGAATGCCAGCCAATAGAACGGTAGGTTAATCACAAAAAACACCTGGCCAAAGCTGTAGGGCACCACCTTGGTCAGCACCAGTGCCAGGCCAGCGGTGCCACCGGTCAGAAATCCCTGATGTTTGAACAACAACAGACCCAACGACACAAACAAGGCACCGGCGACCAGGGCCAGCAGATCCTCGGGGACAGAATGGGCAGTGGTTGTCGACTTCACAGGCGGCTCTCCGAATCTTGAAAGGGCCGCATCTTACCAGCGCCGCGGCCGCCGTGAAGTCATGGTCGTGGTAATGGGTGGAAAGTCTGGTTGCCAGTTGGCAAATACCACGAACGCAGGTCAGTCGCCGAGCAAGCTCACGCCATACACCGGCGGCAGTGTATGACTGAGCAACTGCCAGTGCGCGCCGCCATCGCGGCTGAACCAGCCATTGCCCGTGGTGGTGCCAAACACCAGGGTATCGCCACGGTGATCCACGGCCAGAGCGTGGCGATACACCAGATCGAAACTGCCCTGCTGTGGCAAGCCCTGACGCTGTGCCTGAAAGGAGTTGCCACCGTCGTCGCTGCGATTCACCAGCAACGCCTGATCGACCGGAAAGCGATACTCATCTTTCACACCAGGCACGAACCAGGCCGTCTTAGGTTGCTTGGGATGAACCGCCAGCGCAAAGCCAAAGGCGCTGGGTTCGGGATGGCATTCGGTGAAGGTTTCCGCGCCATCACTGGAGACAAACACGCCATTATGGTGCTGCACCCAGACCCATTGCGGATCGGACGGTGCGGCCACCAGTCGGTGCACATCCTGATGGGTCAGATTGAACTGCATATCTTCTGGCAGGTATTCCGCCCGCAGCCCCTGCCCGACCTGACGCCAATGATTACCCGCGTCCTCCGTTTTCCACACGCCACCGCTGGAAATGGCAACGGTCAGCGCATCGGAATCGTCGGGGTGAATGGCAATGGAATGCAGTCCCGGATGATCGAAGCCTCCGCCAAACCACTGTTTGCGTTCCGGGGTGTGCCACAGCGCCTCGTTCAACGACCAACTGTCACCCCCATCGTCACTGCGAAACAGACCACCGGGAAGGGTGCCCGCCCACAGCCGGCCGGGCATGTGCGAGTCCGCCTCCAGACACCAGATCTGCTCCAGCGCCCAGGGGTTTTTATCGTCGGGGTCATCGGGTTTTTCTGGATACACCGGCACTGCGACTTCCTGCCAATGCGCTCCGCGATCGGTCGAGCGATGCAGCTTACAACCAAAGTGACCCAGGGCCAGCGAACACCACCAGTCACCACCCGGCCCCACCGCAACCGCCGAGACCGGCTCACCCAGAAAATGCGTGCGGTTGTATTCAAAGCCATCGGCGCTGGCGCTGAATTCCACCAAGCCTTTGCGGGTCCAGAACAGAATGCTTTCCACCATGGTTCAACCTCTCGGTTCAGCCCCCAGACAGGGCCTGCATGATGTGCAGACGACTGCCCTGATCCAGCCGCTGACCGCGCGGTAAGGCACCTTGCACCAGTTGTTGATCGATGGCGAGCATCACGTGTTTGCGTAATTCGCCTTGATCATCGAGCACATACCCCGCCAGTGACGGATAGTCTTCAAACACCTGGGCCAGCACCTCATCAAGCGTGCCGGGCTTCACCGTCACTGCATCACAACGCAGATGTTTTTGCAGATTTTCGGTGAAGCTGACCGTAACCATAGTTGCACTCCCGGTTCAGCCGGCGGGCGTTGCTCTTTGGGTATAGATGGAAAAGTCCGGCTTGTTCGGATGATAGTTGCCGTACAACAGCGGTGAATGAATCATGTAATCGGCGCTGGCCTGATTGCAGGCCACCGGAATGTTGTACAAGGCGGCGATGCGCAGCAACGCTTTAATATCCGGATCGTGCGGTTGCGGCTCCAGCGGATCCCAAAAGAAAATCAACAGGTCGATTTCCCCTTCGGCGATCTTGGCACCAATTTGCTGGTCGCCACCCAACGGACCGCTGAGCAACTTAGTCACCGAACGCTCCAAGCCCTGCTCGATCAACTTACCCGTCGTGCCGGTGGCATAAATGCCCAACTGCGCTAACAGTTCACGGTTGGCTTGCGCCCAGGCCACCAATTCTTTTTTCTTGTTGTCGTGCGCCACCAAGGCAACATTACGGTCTGTCTTACTCATTCGGGCCTCCCGGCGCCTTGTCCAGATTGGGGGATTGATCGCATCTTATACCACAGCCAAAGCAACACAACGGCGAGCACCAGCCCGGCCAGATTGGCAAAGCCGTCGGCCACGCTGAACAACCGGTAAGCGGTCATTCCCTGCAACAGTTCGAGCAACCAACTATAGCCCCACAAAACCGGCCAAACGAACCAACGACGCGGCCAACCCAGACCCGCCAACAGGCCCAGAGCCCCCCAACCGAGCAGATGATTCAGTTTGTCATTGGGGGACAGATCCGGATGTTCCAGCGGCAGTAACGACAACACCGTCACCGCCACCAATAACCCAACACAGAGCCATCGATAAACGCGCACAACCACCTCACTGTTCGCCAACCAAAGCGTCACTCTAATGCAGTGCCGCACAGGGACAAAGCGCAACGCTTGGCTTATGCTGAGAGCTTATCGAATGCCGGAGCCTGATTTCGACATGCCGTCTGCACTGCGCCAGTTACTGTCTCGCCACGCCTTGCGCTGGGGCGCGTTATTACTCGGATTTATGATCACACTGTCGCTGGCCGGCTATCACCTGCTGGTCGCGCGTTACGATCAGAACTCCTTTATTCAGCGCCTCGATTACTTGTTTTACGACTGGCGTTTCCAGTTACTCGACAGCGGTGAGCGCTTTGCCCGCGCCGACGATCAGATCGTCATCGTCGACATCGACGAAGCCAGTCTCAAAACCGAAGGCCGCTGGCCCTGGCCGCGCGACAAACTGGCCACTCTCACCCATCAGCTAACCGAGGCGGGTGCCGTGGTCATCGGCTTCGATATTTTAATGTCGGAGCCGCAGCTAAACCCGACACGGCAGTTACAACAACAAGCACTGGCAGACGGCAACACTGAACTGGCCGATTCACTAACGCCTTTTATTGAACTCACCGAATACGATCAGATTCTGGCCGACAGCTTTGCCAACATCGACGTTGTCTTACCGTTTTTATTGCAGGCCGACGCCAGCCTGCGGGTCGGCCAATTGCCCGCTCCGGTGTATCAATTATCTCCGCAGCAAACCGAACGACTGTTGGTGGTCGAAGCTCAGGGTTATGCCGGCGCCGTGGACATTCTGCAAAACGCCGCGGTGACATCCGGCTCCATCGTGCCGACAATCGATGGCGACGGCACCTTGCGTTCCGCGCCACTGGTCACTCGATTTGAAGATGGGCTCTATCCATCGCTGTCGCTCGCCATGGGGTTAACCTACTACTTTCTCGACGGCATCGAACTCGACATCGTGCCGTTCAATCGTCAACTCGATGTCATCGAACGCCTGCACTTCGCCGATAAATCACTACGAGTGGATGCCGGCCGGGTACTGGTGCCCTACCTCGGTCCACAGGGACAATTTCCCTATGTATCGGCCACCGATGTGATCAATGGCCGAGCCGATACGGAAGTCTTTACCAACGCCTTAGTGCTGGTCGGAACCTCGTCCGTTGGCTTATCCGATTTACGAACCACACCCGTTGGTACGCAATTTCCCGGCGTTGAAGTGCACGCCAATTTGCTGAACGGTTTACTCGCCGGAAACTTTCCTTTTACGCCCGATTACGGCCACACAATGACCGCCGTTCTACTGGTCATCCTCGGTGTGATCTTCACACTTATTTCCGGTCGGCTCGGGCCGCTGGCACTGGCAACCGCTACCCTGCTGTTGCTGGCCATTCTGGTCGCCATCAATCTGTCGCTGTGGGTCTATCAGCAAATGGCGTTGCCATTAGCGAGCAGCGTATTGCTCACATTGGCGTTGGGAACACTGCATTTATTGGAAGGTTTTTTAAGCGAACGACGCCACAAACAACACGTTACCCATGTCTTTGGTCAGTACGTTCCCAAAGCGCACATCGACCGCATGCTCAACGAGCCTGAAGCGTATGGCTTTGAAGGCGAAAACCGCCAAATGACCGTGCTGTTTTCCGACGTACGTTCGTTCACCACCATTTCCGAATCGTTAAGTGCGACCCAACTCAAAGACTTACTGAACCGGTATTTCACGCCCATCACCGGCGTGATTTTTAATCATCAGGGCACCATCGATAAATACGTCGGCGATATGGTCATGGCGTTTTGGGGCGCCCCCCTGGAAGACCCAGAGCATCCGCGTCACGCCCTGGAAGCGGCGGTGGAAATGATCGACACCACCGACGCATTAAACCCGGAATTGCAGGCACTGGGGTATCCGGAAATTCAGGTGGGAATTGGATTGAACACCGGGCCGATGAACGTCGGTGACATGGGGTCAACTTACCGTCGCGCCTACACCGTACTTGGCGATGCGGTGAACCTGGGTTCGCGCCTGGAAAGCCTGACCAAATTTTACGGTGTGAAAATATTAATTGGCCCGCAGACCAGGGCGGCCATCGATGACTGGGCCTTCCGCCCCATCGACCGCATTCGCGTGAAAGGCAAAACCGAACCCGTTGCCGTGTTCGAACCCTGGGGAAAACTGGCAGACCTAACGGCCAACCAACAAGCCGAACTGGATGCCTTAGAGCACGCTCAACAACTGTACTTACAACAAGACTGGGCCGCAGCGCGCCAGGCGTTTGAGCAACTGAACGCGCACAGCGAGCACGCCAAATTGTACGAGGTGTACCTGGAACGCATTGCCATACTGGAGCACGAAACATTACCCGAAGACTGGGACGGAAGTTTCACCCACACCAGCAAATAAATGGCGGTTATTCGCTCAAGATAAAATCGACAGCGGCCTGCGCATGGATGGCGGTGGTGTCTACCAAGGGCACCACCGTATCGGGCTGTTGCACCAGCAAACCAATTTCAGTGCAGCCTAAAATCACCGCCTCGGCGCCATCGGCCGCCAATGCATCGATGATGCGCAGGTATTCGCGCTTCGATGCCGCGTCAGTTTTACCCAGACAAAGTTCCTGATAAATAACGCGATGCACAATGGCTCGATCGGCCTCATTCGGCACCACCACATCCAACCCGAATTGGTCGGCCAGTCGTCCCTTATAAAAATCCTGTTCCATGGTGAAGGCGGTGCCCAATAAACCGACGCGAGTGACGCCCTGCTTCAACAGAACGTTCGCGGTGGCATCGGCAATGTGCAAAATCGGAATGTTGAGCGCTGCTTCAATTTTCGGCGCCACTTTATGCATGGTGTTGGTACAAATCAGCAAGGCATCGGCCCCGGCATTTTGCACCTGCATTGCTGATTGACTGAGCAGGGTTGCGGTCGCGTCCCAGTCGCCAGCGTGCTGAAGTTTTTCAATGGGATCAAAATCAACGCTGTACATCGCAATCTGCGCAGAATGCAAACCGCCAAGGCGGGCTTTAACGCCTTCGTTAATCGCGCGGTAGTAACCGACCGTGCTTTCCCAGCTCATGCCGCCCAATAAACCAATGGTTTTCATTCTGCCTCGCAACCCGTCACACTTTATAGGCCACGATAATGGTCACAGGGCCGCGTGTGTGCAAGCCGACGTCAGCAGCAGCGCGGCACGACAAGCGCAGACTATTCCTCGGTCAATGCCGATCGCCAGCGATCACGAATGGGCTGCAGCAGATAATTCATCAGGCTGCGTTCGCCCGTCTTAATAAAGACTTCCACTGGCATGCCGGGGCGAACCTGATAATCGTCCAATAACCCCATCCCTTCGGGCGTTACCCGGGCATTGACCTGGTAGTACGGAACCCCGGTTTGGTTGTTGACCAGGCGGTCCGCAGAAACGGTTTCAACCCGGGCCGGAATACGCGGCGTGGTGCTGCGATTAAAGGCCGAAAAAATCAAATCGACCGCCAAACCTGGGTGCACACTGTCAACCTGATCAACCGCTATCTGCGCCTGCACTTCCAATCGCTGACCACTGGGCACAACATCCAACAGATGAGTATTGGCAGCAATAAAACCGCCTTCGGTGTGCACATTCAGATTCACCACGGTACCATCAACCGGGGCTGTGACGCGGGTATTATCGAGTTCATAACGCGCCATCTGCAGTTGCTGATCCAGCGTACGTACGCTGAGGGTGGTTTCTGCCAACTGACTGAGCACCGACTGACGGTTGTCTTCAATCTGTGCCTGTTTGCGCAATCGCGCCTCGGCGATCTGGCGCTGCAACGTGCCTTGCATGGCTCGATCTTCGGCGATGCTCGATTGCACTTCCGCCAAACGCCGCTGCATTTCCAGCACCTGGGTTTCGGTGGCAAAACGATCTCCGCTTAAACGTTGCAGACTGCTTAACTGGGTATCGAGTGTGCGTCTCTGTTCCAGTTTATTCACCAAGGTTTCAGCCACACCGGCCAGTTGTTGTTCATTCGCGGCGATGGCTTCATCCAGCGCTGCCAGCGTACTGCGCCGCGCGCTTAACCGGGCTTGCAACAACTGGTGTTCCGAAGCCAGTGCCGTTTGCAGATCGCCGTTCAGTGATGCCTTGGACGGCGCGATCAACTGATCCTGATCGCGATTTTCCGCCTGCAACCGGCTCTGCCGAGCCAGCGCCGAATGATATTGCGCGGTCAACGCATCGACCCGCGCCTGCAGTGGCACCCGGTTCATTTCCACCAGCAATTGGCCCTGCTGCACTTGCTGACCATCGCTGACCGCAATTCGCGCGACTTGTCCGCCGGTTAATTGCAGCACCGTTTTACGTTCGCCTTCGACCACCACCGAACCCGGTGCCGGTACGCCTTTATCGAGCGGTGCCAGGCTGGCCCAAAGCAGAAAGCCCACCAGACCGATCAGTAATGTTAACCAACCGGCGCGTAGCAGAGGCTGCACATTGTCGGGCAGGGTTATATCCGCAGACGCTGCCGTCCCTGCTGAGTTCATCGTAGAGAGTGTCACGCCTGACCTCCGCCACGGTTCTCAACCGGAGTACGCGGCACCGTCGATAAATGCCGCTGTTGGGCGTGACGTTGGGTGACCGCCTGAACCGAACCAAAGTCCTGCATGCGGCCCTGCCCCAGGACCATTAAATGACTGAACAGCGGCACCAGTTCACGACGATGACTGACAATAACAATCGAGCAACCGCGCTCACGTTCCGCAGCAATGGTTTTCAGCAACGCCTGAGTGCCGACTTCATCCAGGCTGGCATCAGGTTCATCCAACACCAGCAATGCCGGCTGACCATAGAGCGCACGCGCCAGACCTAATCGCTGTTTCTGCCCCTGAGACAAACCACGGCCGCCTTCACCCAAAGGCGTATCGTAGCCCTGAGCAAGCTGCAAAATGCTGTCGTGAATGCCCGCCGCCTGCGCTGCGGCAACAACCTGATCCGCATCCGCTGCACCGAAACGCGCAATGTTGTCGCGCACCGTGCCGGCGAATAACTCCACCGTTTGCGGCAAGTAACCCATGGCCGGGCCCACTTCATTTTTATTCCAGCGATACAGGTCGGCACCATCCAGCCGAACCGAACCCCCCATCGCCGGCCAGACACCGACCATCAACCGAACCAGCGTCGATTTTCCCGAACCCGACGGACCGATCAGCCCCAATACCGAGCCGGGTTCAAGGCGCGCATTAACCCCCCGCACAATGGCCGTTCGGGTGCCAGGAATGGCAGCGGTCACATTGTCCAGTGTCAAAATGCCCTGAGGCTTGGGCAACGACATGGCTTCACCGCGTTCAGGATTGGCCGCCAGCATTTCATCCAGCCGTTGCCACGCCTGGCGGGTATCCCCCCATTGTCGCCAACTGCCAATCAAGGCTTCAATCGGCGCCAGGGTACGGCTCATTAAAATGGATGCGGCGATCATCATGCCGGCGCTGATGCGCCCTTCGATCACCAACAATGCAGCCAGCCCCAACATCAACGATTGCAGCGCCAAACGCACGCCTTTGGTCACTGAGGAAATCGCCACACTGCGCGAACTGGCCTGACTTTGGTGCGCCAAAAACTGTCGTTGAAGATGCAGCCAGCGTTGTTGCAAGCCCGAGAGCATGCCCATGGCATCAATGGCCTCGGCGTTGCGCAAACTGCTGCCAGCAACTGTACTCGACTGAATCGATAACTCGCCCGCTTTCGTCAAAGGGGCCGCCGCCAGTCGTTCGTTAATTAACGTCAGCACAATCAACACAACCGCACCACCGAGCGCAAAAAAACCGAGCGTGATGTCGAACAAAAAAATGCACGACAGGTACAGCGGAAACCAGGGCGCATCCAGAAAGGCAAGGAAACCGGGACCGGTTAAAAACTGACGCACCGAGGTCAGATCGCGCATCGATTGAGCCGCATTCACATCACCACGTAACCGGTTCATCGCAAATGCCGCATGGTAAACGCGCTGGTTCAGGCTCATGTCAAACACATTTCCCAGACGCACCATCACCAAGCCACGCAACCATTCCATGGCCGCCATCAAACAGAACAAGCCGAGCACCAATAAGGTCAGCATCAGCAGCGTGGATTCGTTACTGGACGACAACACCCGGTCGTAGACCTGCAACATATAAATGGCCGGCGCCAGTAACAACAGATTGATCGCCGCACTGAAAGCAGCAACGCTGAACAAGGTGCTGCGATGTTGTGCAATGGTGGCCGCGATGTCGCCTTGCCAAAGACGGGATTTCATACCCGCTCAGCCCGACGACGGAATAATACGAGCACACCGAGTGACAACAGTGACCACAGAGAAAACGACCCGGCGTCGCTGGCATCGACGGCGTTGTCCAGATCATCGTTGTCGACCGAGAACACCTTCTCCAATTCAGTGCTGGCCGTTGCCCGGGTTTCAATGGCATTCAGGGTGCGGACGCAGTCAATATCAACGCGATACTCAACGGTACCTGTCGCATTGTCCGGGTAAGGCACAAAACGGGTTTCGGTATCTTCGAGTCCGTTGATGGCGTCGTCCGACAAGATATCCGGTGTCGAACTGACCTCGCATTCCAGCGAATCATTAAAGCTTGCGAGGTTGGAATTATTGGGGAATGACCAACCGAGATTGAAGCGTTGCGCACTGGCAATATCGTTGAGCGAAACGCTGACTTCTAACGGCGGCACCACACTGGCGGTCACAGTTGCGTCGGCGGTTTTAGTAATCACCTGTGAGGCGCTCTCGCACGTGAGCTTAAAGACGTTCTCGCCTTCAACCAGATTTAAGCTGCGTTCGATGGTCACCGAACCACTGCCTTTTTTTCTGCCCAGAGCGTCACCATCCATCGCCTGCAGGGTCAGCTCACCCGCCCAGGTTGTTTCCGTGGTACTGGTTTGACTTGCGGTGCAGATAGTATCGGCCGGTGCACCCGACACACTCCAGTCAAGTTCCAGATCCCCGGTGGTGGCGCCGATATAGGTCGAACTTCTTTCGCTGGATAGATCCACCGTAAAAGGCACACCCTGAGCCAACTGATAAAAAACAGAGCTGTCGGTTGTATCGCTGGTTGTGCCATAGAGCGCATCTGTGCCCGCATCGTAAGTCAGGCCGATGGGCGTTTTGCCGGTGGTGTCCGCGAAATCAAGGAGTGTTTCAAACACCGGGTTGGCGGTACCGATGTTATCGATATCGATCCGATACAGTACACCCACGTTGCCCGTACCACCGCTCAAGGTGGTGCCATAGAGGTGGTTGTCATCGTCCACCGCTAACGGACCTGTCGGATGGTAACCTTCCTCAATGTCACTGCCGAAATCGTGCAGAATTTCAAATTCAGTTCCATCCGGTTTTATTCTGAAGATCGCGCCACGCGTCGTGCCGGTTTTGCCGTAATCGGCGGTGGTTCCATACAGATAACCATCGTGCTCAAGCAATGCGGAGCGACTGACTGCATCGCCGCCCGGTTGACCTTGCGCTGCGCTGAAATTGTGCAAGGTTTGCAGCGCTGCCGAGCCATCGGTTTTGATGCGCCACAAACGGCCCAGACTGTTACTGCCACCGTCAGCGCCCAAGCCATACAGATAGTCGCCCACCACGAGCAAGGCTTGAGTCGTGTCTGCGGCGGTGAAGGTCTCGAATTCCGTCAGGTTATCGCCCGAATCCAGTGTCCAGATAACGCCATTGCCTTCGGCCCCAGCACCGTCACCGGTATCGGTGAAATACACACGACCGGAAGCGTCTGCCGCAATGGCACCGGTGGGCTGATACACATCGCCAACACCCAACAACGTCGACTCGGCGGACTGGCCTGGGGTGGCGTAACTGATGCCACCGGTGCAGGCTTGAGGGGCGGATGAACAGACGGGGAAAGGCAACGCCGGATTACCCGTAAAAGTTATGTAGAACCGATCACCTGTATACCCAATCGGGCTGAACGTACTGCCTGCGTTTGCACCGTATGAACTGTGCGTTGCAAACGCATAGTCGCTGCTCGGGTCGATGCTGTAATACGTATGGGCACTGCTGTTAACGCCCCCATAGATGAAGCCATCCGCCACCACGGGTGCTGTTTGCGCATGATCGCCGTTATCAAATTTCTTGATCAGACCATAACTAGGATCGTCCAGAGCAAAGGCCGGTCCGGTTAACAAAATTAACCCAACGCCCAACGTCATAAACCGTGATTTCTTTTTTGCGCAAGCACGCATTTCCATTTTCTCAACACCCACAATAAAAGGGAAAGCCTCACGGCTTTCCCTTAACACGCTTTTTAAGCAACAAATACTTCGAAGTCCGCAGCGGTCAGATTGGTCACGCCCATGACATACACCTGGTTACCATTGCCGTCGTCGATGACTGAGTAACCGGTGTAGACGGTGACGTTATCGAAGGCGTCGGCTGCGTCGGTGAATACATCATCAGCGAACGACAAGATGTCACCCGAACCGGCGGTGAAACCGTTGACCACATCCACGCCATAGTCTTCATAGAAACGGAAGGTGTCGTCACCGCCGCCGCCATTCATGACGTCATTGCCCTGGTAGCTGTCGAACGTTTCGTCAGCCGACGTACCGTCATAGGTCAGGTCATTGGCATTCAGAATGTCTTCCAGCACGCTGGTGCTGCCTGAACCACCCATACCCCCCATCAGGTCGTAAATCAGGTCGTGCGCTTCACCTTGTTCCAGAGCGTCGTAAGCGCCGTCGGAATCATTGTCGAGGAAGCCGCTGGTGATGGCGTCATCCAGGCCCGTGATGGTGAACAGTTCAGACGCCAGTGAGCCACCGCTGTAAGCGCCATCGCCAAATGTCAGCGACTCAATTTCCGCCGCGGTGGTGTGTGACGGGCTGGAGAACAGGGTGTACATGGCCACTTCTTCGGTGTACGCATCGCCGTTGCTGTCTTCCAACGTGACTTCACCACCGTCCACAACAAAGCTGACGTTATCCACCGAATCGGAGGCGTTACTCATTTCAGAACCGATGAGATCGGTGCCAAAAAACGAACCCAGATAGGTGGTAGAACCCACTTCCAGGTTGCCCGGATTGTTATGGAATTCGAGATCCGCGGCATGGCCAGAACTGCTGTAACTGTCCTGAAAATAATCCATGTAGGCGGCCAGACCGCTGGCACCGTTGTAGCTAAAGTTGGCAAAGTTGCTGTCATAACTGATCGTTAAACTCATGATCCTTCTCCAGTGATTGGTTCGAGTTTCGTGATGAGTCTGAAGACTCAGGAGCTACCGTCCCGGGCTCGGTAGTTTTGGCGGGCCGCCGCAAGGCGGCTCACCAAAATCGATCCCACCTGATGGGCGTGATACCTCGGTCAAAACGCTTTCCTTAGACGCTCTGACCGATGCCAGAACGCATCCCTGCCTGGCCGCTCGGCTTCACACTCAACTCAAGCTAATGAGAATCGTTACTATTTAGACGAAGAGGCGATTTGAATCCGTAATTATTTTTCTAAAATTTTTTAAGGCGGGTTTTCGGACGGTTCGCATCAGCCTGGGGTTTAAAAAGTCCATTGCACATTGGCGGTCAGGGTGCGACCGGGAGCGTAGGTTTTTACCACCCCATCGCCCATCGCCTGAATGTATTCGCGGTCGGTCACGTTCTTTAGGTGATACCCCAGTCTCAGGCTGTCACCCCATTGGTAAGTGCCGTATTGATCCAGCACGCAATATTCGGCCAGCCCGATTTTTTCACCGGATTCTTCGCCGTCCTGATAGCGGTAATCGCCGGTTTGGCTGGCGCAGGTCAGGTTCAATCCCAGGTCCAGCCGGCGTTGCAGCAAACGGGTTCCCAGCGTTAGTCGTCCGGTCCACTCCGGTACCGGCGGGGCATACAAATTACCGCCGACCGCGCAGACACCTTGATAGGTTCCATCGGTGTCGTAATCGCCATCCGGGTCGGGGCAATAACTATCAGGGCTTTGCCCTTCCGGGCCGCCCAACGGCCAGGCGGGAAAGACCAGCGCATGATCCGATTCATTAAACGGGCTGCCGGGGTTCGCCCTTTGCTCGGTATGCGTCACGTTTAACCCGCCATAAAAACGCCGCCACTGAAAATCCAGTTGCAGTTCCTGACCCAGAAATATTCGATCATTTAACGCATTGGCGTAGGCGCTGGGTGCGCTGACAGGCGGCTGACCTACATCGCCCGGGCGATTCACAAACATGACGTAGTCGATGTAATGCTCGGTACGGTTATAAAACTGGTTCAGCTTCAGGTTAAAGCGTTTCTGTTCATCCTCACTGCTGAGACTGACGTTAAACCCCGCCTCCCAACTGGTGGTCCGTTCCGGCTCCAAACGCCAGTTGGGAATCGTAACAACGGGCGGTGAATGAAACGGCACGGCGCTGGACGTCAGGGTTTCGGTAATCTGCGGTGGGCGCCAGGAAAGCCCCGCATTGGCAAACAATTGCAGCTGCTGCCGACGGCCGTCGATAACATCAAAAGCCGCCCCAAGGGAGGGTAAAAAGGCGGTGTCGTTGCGGTCGACATCAAAGTGCTGGAATTGCCACAGGGTTTCACCCTGATCGTCGGAATCCGGCCGATCATCCTGATCGTTGAAACCGGTTTCGCCCCACAACCGATAAGCTTCCCAGCGCAGCGCCGGGCTGAGCGTCAGTCGCTGGTATTCCCAGTCCGATGCCAGCCAGGTGCCGACCAGTAACCGCTGACCCTGAGGCGTTGCGTCAGCCAGCGCCTGGGATTGCGACGCCGTTAATTGATACGAATCGACGTCCGGTTGATTGGCATCGCGGAACGCTTCAACGCCGTAATTAAAATCCAGCCAGTGCGCGCCCAGCTCCAACGCCGATCGGTTTTGCACCACGGCACCCAGAGTGTCGGTGCGTGTCGTTAGCGTGTATTCGTTCAGCGTCGATGCGCTGTCGTTTTTGGTCGACACCCAATAGAGCTTGGTGGATAAATCGATGGCGCCCCCGACCGGGTTATAGTGGGTATCCAGCGCGTAGTTTTGCGTCAAGGTGCGGTTGTCGTTACTGACCTGATAGAGCGCTTCATCTCCCGGGTCGGACTGACAAAGCTCATGATTGGCCCAGTAATCGCTGATCGGCGGATCGCAGTACTGATCGTAATAACCCGCATCCTCAAGCATCGCACTGTTAATCGACTGGCTTTCACCGTAAGCCATCGCCGACCCCAACGCCGTCAGCTTGAGCGTCAGGTCATCCCCCAGATACCAGCTTCCTTCAGCCAACCAGGAATGCGCCTGCTGATCGGTGGCCTCAACCACATTAACCGACGCATCCGGATACAGATCTTCCGACTGCCCCCAGTACACGGCCTGACCATTCTGCCCGGGCCGATAGGATTCACTGCGCTGCACGCTGTACCCCAACAGCAGCTCGGTATCGGCACTGGGACGCAACGCCAACAGCGTTGAGCCCGACGGTTGCTGTCCGTTACCCCAGTCGCCGACGCCTGTCGTTGCGCGCACCCTGCCACCAAAGCGTTCGCCGTTATCCAGCAAATCCTCCGCATCGAGCGTGGTAAAGGTGGCCACGCCACCCGTTACGCCCGCGCCACCCGCACCAGCATAGGCGCCTTTTTGAATTTCGACTTCGTTGAGAAATTCCGGATCAAAAAACATCTCACCGTTGCGCTGACCATGACCGCTGCGCTGATAGTTCTGACGCATGCCATCAATGTTCATATTGACCCGACCAAAGTCTTTCAGGCCACGGATGTTCACCGACACACTGGGGTTTTGTTCGTTGGTCGCCGTTAAAACCCCGGCCGTTGCCTGCAAGATTTCACTGGCATGACGCGGCCCGGTGCGGTCCATCGCTTCGCGGCCGACCACAGAGGTGCCTGCCCCTTCATCGAACACCCGCTCTGGCGGGTCCACATCGCCACGCACCACCACCGCAGGCAACACCGACGAATCGCCGCTGCTGTTTTGCTGCACCAGCACCACGGTATTGCCACCACGAAACTCAAATGAAAGCCCGGTCCCGGACAACAGCAATTGCAGCGCCGACGCCGCAGTCATGTCGCCATTCACCGCCGGTGCCAGATGGCCCTGCGCCAGCTCCGTGCTGTAACCCACCTGCCAATCGGTCAGCGCAGCAAAGGCATCCAGACTGTTGGCCAACGGGCCGGCACTGAGCGCAAAGCGATACACTGAACTTGCGGAATCGGGTTCTTCAGAGGCAACAACGAACGGGAAGAGCACGTAGCAAAGCACCATCAGCCAGGAGCACGGCCGGAGCGCAGAGAGAAGTCCCCTGCGGTAGTCGGGGGTGAACAAGGGGTCTATCCTATACAAATGAGAATCGTTACTATTGATGACGACCCGGTTCCGCGAATCCGTAAATTCTCTGCACACCCGGCGCGACCCAATGGAAACCAAGCCCGATGGCCGATAGCCCCGACAAACAATTTGATGCCGTCTTCATCGCCCAGCGAGCGGTGCTGATCAGCCGGCTCAATCGACTGGTGGACAACGCGGCCGTGGCCGAAGAACTGACTCAGGAGTCCTATCTCAAGGTGCGACAATCGTTAATGCAGGGCGTGGAAATCGATCATCTGAAGGGGTTTCTGTTTCAAACCGGACGCAATCTGGCGCTCGACTATCTGCGTCAGCTCAAACGACAGAGCGGTGGTCCACTATCGGCCGACCCGCAGGAAAGCGCCGACCCGGACGATCATCCCAGTGCCCTGCCGAGCCCCGAGCAAACGCTGGCCGATACACGCCGGGTCGACGCGCTGGTGGAATCACTCAACCAACTGACCGAGCGCCAACGTCAGGTGTTTACCCTCAACCGCATCCAGGGCTGGAGCCACGCTCGCATTGCCGAGCACCTGGGCACCTCGGAAAGTACCGTGCAAAAAGAAGTCAAACTGGTCATGACCTACTGCATTAAGCGACTCTCACGTGCAGAAAAATGACGGATTGTTTAGTCTGCAACGTCTAACTATCAAACCCGATCTTCTTTTAGCTGCCGTGCCCGAGACTGCCTGTGACCAATAACACCCCATCTGACGCCGCTTTGGATGCCGCCATCGAATGGCTTGCGCTGCATCAGGGCGGCCAGCCGAACAAACAACAGCAGGCTGATTTTTTGCGTTGGCTGAATGAAAACGAGGCGCACCGCCGTGCATATGAGCAGGCCAAAAATCTCTGGCTGTCACCTGAGGTGGAGGCCGCGGCCCGACAACTGGATATGCCCGACCAACCTTCCTCGGCACACCCATTTAAATCCGTGAAATGGCTCAGCCTGGCCACAGCCGCAGCGGTGGTTGTCACCTTGAGCGTCAGCTTGCAATTGGTGGGACAAGCTCAGTACCAGACATCCGCAGGCGAACGTCAGAAAATTGCACTCAGCGATGGATCCATCGTCACCCTGAACAGCCGCACCGACATGGACACCCACTTTAGCGACAACGAGCGCCGCGTTGAGCTGCACGAAGGCGAAGCCTATTTTCAAATTGCGCGCGACGTGAACCGGCCGTTTTCCATCATCAGTGGTGATTCCCGGGTCAGCGTACTGGGCACGTCATTCAACGTCCGCACCCTGGACGACGGCATTCGCGTCAGTGTGTCCGAAGGCCTGGTCGCCGTTGCCCATCAAGGGCTCGACGAAGAACAGCTGCAAGGGGGCGACTGGGCACAAACATCCGCCAACGACATTGACGTCGCTCGCGTGGGTGTCGGCCCGGAAGATTTTGGCTGGATCAACGGTCGCTTAGTGGTCTACAACCGCAGCATGAGCAGCGTGGTCAATGAAGTGCGACGTTATGTGCCCGGTGTGATTGTGCTGCTCGGTGATGAACAACCGCAGCAGCGCGTCAGCGGTAATTTTTCGTTAGACGATCCCATTCATGCGTTGCAAACACTGGCGCAGTTGAACGATTACCAACTGATTCGACTGACCGACTACCTGCTGATCGTCCGCCCCACTCGTTAATCATCCGGCATAAAAAAAGCGACGCTCAAGGCGTCGCTTTTTGACGTTTCATTCCGTGCAATGAAGCGCACCGATGAACGGTTTATTTCAGATCAAAACGATCCAGGTTCATCACCTTATCCCAGGCTTTGATGAAGTCATTCACAAAGCGCTTCTCAGAATCGGCGCCGGCATAGACTTCACAAATGGCCCGCAATTGAGCGTTGGAACCAAACACCAGATCGTTGCGCGTACCAGTCCACTTCTGCTTACCGGTTTTGCGATCTTTGCCGACGAATTCAGATTCATCCGCATCGGTGGACGACCATTCGGTGTCCATGCTCAACAGGTTCACAAAGAAGTCGTTGGTCAGTTTGCCCGGACGATCGGTAAACACGCCGTGCTTGCTGCCACCGTGGTTGGCATCGAGCGCGCGCAGACCACCGACCAGCGCTGTCATTTCCGGCGCAGTTAAGGTCAGTAACTGAGCGCGGTCGACCAGCATGTCTTCAGCACGTACCGCATACTTCTTCTTCTGGAAGTTGCGGAAACCATCGGCAAAAGGTTCCAGCCAGTCGAAGTTTTCTTCATCGACCATATCTTGCGT
This sequence comes from Saccharospirillum sp. MSK14-1, assembly GCF_003054965.1. Classification (GTDB taxonomy): domain Bacteria; phylum Pseudomonadota; class Gammaproteobacteria; order Pseudomonadales; family Natronospirillaceae; genus Saccharospirillum. The sequence goes on along the minus strand of NZ_MIES01000033.1, from coordinate 533,882 downwards.
CGCATCCATCCGACCCGGAGTGAACGGAACGGTGACGCCGTGACCAGCATCCTGCGCCGCTTTTTCAATCGCTGCACAACCCCCAAGCACAATCAGATCAGCCATCGACACCTGCTTGCCACCGGACTGGGCACTGTTAAATTCGCCCTGAATGCTTTCCAGTTTCTTCAGCACTTTCTCGGCTTGCTTCGGTTCAATGGCGTCCCAGTTCTTCGCAGGCGCCAAACGAATGTGCGCACCGTTGGCACCCCCACGCATGTCGGAACCGCGATAGGTGGAAGCAGACGACCAGGCCGTGGCTACCAGTTCCTGAATCGACAGACCCGAGCTGAGGATCTTCTGTTTCAGCTGGGCAATATCGGCTTCATCGACCACCGGGTGGTTCAGCGCCGGAATCGGGTCTTGCCACAGCAGATCTTCCTGCGGCACTTCTGGGCCGAGGTAACGCGTTTTTGGACCCATGTCGCGGTGCGTCAATTTAAACCAGGCCCGCGCAAACGCATCGGCAAACTGGTCCGGGTTTTCATAAAAACGGCGCGAGATTTTTTCGTACGCCGGGTCAAACCGTAGCGACAAATCCGTCGTCAGCATCGTTGGCTTACGCTTCTTCGATGGGTCGAACGGATCGGGAATAATCTCACCGGCGTCTTTTGCCACCCATTGTTTGGCACCGGCCGGACTGGTCGTTAATTCCCACTCAAATCCGAATAGGTTTTCGAAGAAATTATTGCTCCACTGCGTCGGCGTTGTGGTCCAGGTCACTTCCGGGCCACCGGTAATGGCGTCACCGGCTTTACCGCTGCCGTGCTTGCTGGTCCAACCAAAGCCCTGCTCGGCCATGCCAGCGGCTTCCGGTTCAGCACCCACCAAGGCCGCATCACCCGCGCCGTGCGTTTTACCAAAGGTGTGGCCACCGGCAATCAGCGCAACGGTTTCTTCATCGTTCATCGCCATGCGCTTAAAGGTTTCACGAATGTCCACCGCCGCTTTAACCGGATCCGGCTCACCATTCGGGCCTTCGGGGTTCACATAGATCAAACCCATCTGTACCGCCGCCAGCGGGTTTTCCAAATCGCGGTCTTGGGTGTAACGGCCATCATCGAGCCACTCTTTTTCCTGACCCCAATAAATGTCTTCTTCTGGCTCGTAAATATCTTCACGGCCGCCAGCAAAACCAAAGGTTTTAAAGCCCATGGATTCCAGTGCCACGTTGCCGGCGAGAATCATCAAATCAGCCCAGGAAATACGATTGCCGTATTTTTGTTTGACCGGCCACAGCAGACGACGCGCTTTATCGAGGTTGGCGTTATCCGGCCAACTGTTCAGCGGCGCAAAACGCTGGTTGCCGGTACCGCCACCACCACGGCCATCTTGCACGCGGTACGTACCCGCACTGTGCCAGGCCATACGAATCATAAAGCCGCCATAGTGACCGAAGTCGGCCGGCCACCAGTCTTTGGAATCGGTCATCAGGGCGTGCAGGTCCGATTTAACCGCCGCCAGATCGAGTTTTTTGAATTCTTCGGCGTAATCAAAATCAGCATCCATCGGGTTCGATTTGCGGGTGTGCTGATGCAGGATGTCCAGCCGCAGCTTTTTCGGCCACCAATCCTGATTGGTGGTACCGCCACCTGCGGCGTGATTAAACGGGCATTTGTTGTTGTCGGTCATGATGCGCTCTCCTGTGGGTGTTTGCGTTCTCACGAAACAACTCTGTCGTGGGACTATAGGTATAGTCGCTCGGGCGTCAATTACTCCAATTTATGATCTTTAAGTAGTCGATAGCTTTTAACTTAAATGATGGGAGAGCGCCGGCACAGCGGCCTTCAGACGCCGTTCACCAGCAAAAATGACAGCCGGATGACCGTCCGGTCATCGAGGTTTTTACAAGAAAAGGGTCTTAAAAAGTCCGGCGAGATAAAGAGGTTGTCTAAGCAATCCAACGGTTAAAATCCAAAACCGCCGCTCAGCGATCAAACAGCGTGGTGATCTGATAATCCTTATGCGGGCCCACCACCTGAAAACTCAGCTCAAAGCGATCGGCCGAGTGAAACACAAAGTGTCCGTCGTAATGATCGGCAATGCACAGATGATGCGATATCAGTTCGTGCGCCCGCGTAAAATCGAAGGCCAAAAATAATTCACCGGCACTGACGCCGTCGGCAAAATCGATCGTCAACCCAGAGTCGGTACGACGATACGTATAAGCCCGCTGAGCATGAATGGCCTGACCACTGGGACCCGGCCAGGAGAGTTTTTCCAAATAATCCAGCTGGTATTTGTGTACAGCGTTGTCGGTAAATTCGGCGATGCCCATCATCGCCGGTTGATCGCTCACCTCACGCTGCAAGCGCCACTGGCCGCGAAAATAATTCAGTAATTCAGTCGCGTTTAACTCAAACATAACCCTTCACTTTCATTCATCGCGACAGTAACCATCACCGGGTTCAACCTTCAGGCAGTGTTCATTATCCACTAACCATTTCATGCCCGTGCCTTCACCATCGGTGGCATAAATAGTGGCGGACTCATCATTCAGATCAAACAAAATCTGATCACCCTGCGCAACTCCGATGTAATCCACCGGTCCATCCAGACTGGCAATGGTCAGTTGAAATTGTTCCGGGCCACCGGCGATATCCAGATAAGTGCCTTCCGGCCCCCACCAGCGGCCTTGCCAATCTGATAGCGGTGGCGGGTCGTTGGTACAGGCTGAGAGACAAACCATCATAACGATCAGGGTGCTATGGATTTTCACCGGCCTTGGCCTTCTTCATTTTGCGCCGGTCAATCACGACGGTATTGGCAATACGATCGCGAACAGACAAGTAACGCCGATGCATGCCCAGTAAGACTGAATTAATCATCAGCCAAAGGGTTGGTATGCGCTGCATCAGCGTCTGAATGGTGCGGTTATTTTCAACATTCTGAGCATTTTGCATTAGCACTTCGACCGACTGGTAGGACGCCGATGCTGCTTCCAATTGCCACTGCTGCCAGTACAAATAGCCCATCAGAATGACAGCCACCGCCACGATAACCAGCTCCACCAGATAGCGTCGCACGATACCCCAAAAAAGAACGGGCTCACCGGATGAATAAACAACACTCAAGCCGAGCACCCACTTTCCGGGCGTTGCACCAAAGGCTAAATGTCCGCCTATCTTGAAGGCCGTAAAACCGAGATATAAGACAGCAATAACCAAGAGGTAAAAATAACGCGATAACATGATTGGCCAGAGGGAATACAGCAGACCGATCAAAATCAGATACAACATAATCCATATTGCACCCAAAAAAAGCCAATCGATCAGCCCCGCCAAATAGCGTTTCCATGGCGCAGCAAACCATTCAAAAACCACTGTTTCTGTTTTAAGACCGGCCATCTTTTTCCCCTGTAAATCATCCAACACGGCACCCATCAAAATGGATTCGTGTTATGAGCGTTGCAGTTTCCTACGCTTACGTTCGTTAATCACAAACGTACCGGCAATGCGGTCGTGCAAGGAACGCCGGTGACGGCCGAATAGCAACAGCACTAAGTTACCGAATAGCCATGCTGCCAATACAGACGCTGCAATGATTTCGACGATCATTTTTTGACGATTAAAATAAAACCGTTTTTCAAAATAACCCGTCGAAAAAGGATTCTGTCCGCCCTCGTACACGAAGAAAAACACCCAACAAAAATACGCTAAAGTACATAAGGCAACAGTGGTGACCATCAATTCAGCCATCGACCGTTTGAGAAGGTGCGTTTTACTTAACTGATTTCCGTGCGCAGTAACAACCGCCAACCCAAAAAGCTTCTTGCCCGGTGTCGAGCCCAGCGTTATGTGACTGCAAAACTCATAAATGAAATAGACAGAAAAGAGTAACAACACCAGCAGCAACATCATCAAATCATACAGCTCACCAAATAGCTGCCAATGAGATCTGCGGGCGGTATCCAGTATCATCGTGTTTAAATCACTGGCCACAATAAGCAATATAAACCCGTCAATGAATGCAGCCAGAAAACGCCGCCAGCGCGGTGCGATATAGTCTAAAACCAAATCTTTAGATGGCTGAGCAGATACAGATTCACTCATCGACAGCGCTTCGTTCTATGGAATTACCCGCTTTAACCACGCACGTTTTCCCAAGCCGGTCTCGAAAGGAACGTCGCTTTCCCTTCCATATAATGGCGACTGAATTAAGCAACAACCAGACGCTAGGCGCCATTTTAAACATAAAATAAGTAGACGCACTGACCATCATCGACGGATTAAGAGTCGTTTCCGCAGCACTCATAAAACGGCTCGCCTCACTGTAATGGTTCTGATAGTGAATGTAGGAAAATACAAGCGTGGCCATAACCGTCAGCACTACAATCCCCAGTTCAACACCCGACCGTCGGATTGCCTGATACACAGACAATGGTTGACCAGTCAGACTCACCACTTTCAACCGGAACAGAAGCTGACCGGGTGTAGCGCTGAAGCAGAGGTAAGAAATCGTTTTATAAAGAGAGAAAAAAACAAAAAACCATCCCACCCGAAGTAAGTAACCGTAATCGCTCCAAAAAAAAGGTTCGGTTTGAGCCGTCAGCCACCAAATGTGCGAGTAGATCTCTTTAAACACCAGGTACAGCAGAAAATAGTCAACAATTCCTGCTAAATAGCGTTTCCAGGGTGAGGCAAATAAATCAGTGCGAACCCCATCAGACGGTATTTCGGGCATGAACAATCTCTAACACAGCTCCCATGTTTAGCCGATTGGAGCACAGGGTCATGCCCAAACCAAGACCCTACTCATTATTTCCTGCGCGAAGATCAGGCCTCAATATCCACCGCTCCACCCGACACCACAATACCGCCCGTCGGTTTTACAGCCACGGTGATCAAACTGGGCCGCCCCATCGCTACGCCTTGATGGATGGTCAGTTGCGCTGGCATGGCCGACAATGCGTTGATTTCTCGCAAGTAACCCCCTAAGGCCGCGGCTGAGGCACCGGTTGCCGGGTCTTCAACCACACCGCCAACCGGGAAAGGGTTGCGAGAATGGATCACGGTGTCTGACTCGCGCCAGATCAACTGCAAGGTGGTTAGACCATCGGCTTCCATCAGATGTTTCAGCGCATCAAAGTCGTAGTTCAGTTGCTCAAGCCGCGAAGCGTCTTTCGCCGCCAACACCAGATGCCAGGCACCGGCATAGGCACGTCGAGGAGGAATACGCTCATCCAGGTCTGACGCTTGCCAGCCCAATATCTGTAAAGCGTTTTCCAAAACCTCTGCCGAAACTGTTTCAGATCTTGGCTCTACTGACGTTAAGGCCGCGGTGTAACGCTGGCCCTGCTCGTCTACCTGAACGCTCACCTCGCCCGCTCGGGTTGAAAACAAATAGTTACCAGAACCCTCACGTTGCCCTAAGGCCACACCCGAGGCGATGGTCGCGTGGCCGCAAAACGGCACCTCCGCTTCCGGGCTGTAGTAACGAACCGTGCGTCGGGCTCCGCTGGCGGGTGCGATAAAAGCGGTTTCGGAGTAACCCACTTCCGCCGCAATCTGCTGCATTTGTTCAGCCGTTGGCAGGGTTTCACCCACCCAAACACCGGCCGGGTTGCCGCCTTCGGGACGATCCGTAAAGGCGCTGTAGCGTTTTAATTGTCCTGCCAACATCAACGTTTCCTGCGGTTGCTCGTGTTTCATCGTTCCGAACTCTGTCGACCGACGTGCCGTCTGGCCATGATCTGTCGATCGGCAGAGTGATCCAGATCGCTCATTCTTTCCAGAACGGCTTACTGGCTTCACGGCGTAAGGTTCCGGGCGTCAGGCCAGCGTCTTTTTCCACCCGGCTGACGTTCATCACGATCAGCTCGGTGCGCAAGCGGGCGCGTGATTCATAGCGGCGGTGCCACTCGCTCAGCGTGGCCCATACCCGCTTCAATCGACTGACAACAACGGACTGGCCGTGTTCAACGGCGCCTTCCACCCGGTTTTCGTGAGAATCCAGCCATGCAGTGTTCATCGCTCCACCTCCATGAAATATGAATTGAGATCACCCTGCAATTGCTATTAAAGTGCTCTATAGTGGCTTTATCCATCAGTCTTTGGCGAAGGAGGCGTTCGTAAAACATGAACATCAACAACATCAAGCTCGATAAGCTCCGCTCCTTCGTGCTGGTCGCCGACGAAGGCAACCTGACGCGCGCTGCCAAGCAGCGCCATACCACGCCTTCGGCCGTCAGCGAACACTTACGTCAACTGGAAGAGCAGTTTGGGGTGCCGCTGTTCGACCGTTCCAGTCGCGGCATGGAACTGACGCCCGAGGGTCGCAAGTTGCTGCCCCCGGCGCGCCAGGCGTTGATGCAAATTGCCGAACTGGATGAAATTGCCCGGTCGCTGCGCACCGAAAAACCCACCACTTTATTGCTGGGTTTGAACGCACCGCCGGAATACCTGAAGGTCGATCAGTTGCTGCGTCAGGTCGCGCGCGATCTGCCCGAAGCCCAGTTGGAACTGGTCACCAGCAGCTCTTACATGATTGCGGACCAAGTGCGCGAAGGTAAGCTCGACCTGGGCTTTATGTACGGCGACCCGCAGCACGAAGCGGTGCTGCCCATCCGCCTCGCGGACATTGAATTTTGCGTGGTCGGCCCGCCCGATTGCGGCCACGAGGCGCTGCCCGCCACCGCCGAAGAACGCCGCCAGCTGCCGTGGATCTGGGCGTCGTGCAATTGCCCGGTATCGCACCTGATGCCCGGCATCATTGGTTATGAACGCGAACAAACCAAGGTGGTATCGTCGTCGGAAGACGAGCACGTAACGCTGTCGATGATTCGCGCCGGTCTGGGTTATGGCGTGGTGGAAAAGGAACTGTCGCAGCACTGGGAAGATCGCGGCAGCGTGCGCATTATGAAAGACAAACCCATAACCGCTGGGCTCAATCTGGTGATTCGCCGCGACCGCAAAGACCGCAAAACCCTGGCGTCCGTCATCGAGCTGGCACAACAGCTCTGGTCGACACAAACGGCCGGCCACGACACGCACACCGACAACACCGAATCCAGCCACGCCGCCTAAGCGCGGCGTTGCGCTCAGTAAGGATTAATCAACAAGGAGAACACCATGGTCTTGCGCTTTGGCAGCGCTGCACTGCTAACGGTTATCTGTTGCTTGAGGCCGGCTCTAACACTGGCCGACGAACCCATCCAAATTATGCTGCTCGGTGTCGATCACCTGCATCAACTCTACAACGACAGCCCGCAGTCCGATGTCTACAGCACCAAAAAACAAAACGAACTGGCCGCATTGCGTGACGACCTCGCCGCCTTTGCGCCGCAGCAGATCATGCTGGAAGCTGAACGCGGCGAACAAGCGCAACTGAGTGACGACTATCAGGCGTATTTAAACGGCGAGCTGTCGATTAACGACCAGCCTTATGGCCGCAGTGAACGCTACCAGCTGGGTTTTAAACTGGCACAAACACTTGAATTAAACGACCTCACCGCCGCCGATTTTTACGCCTATACACCGCAGTCGGCATTAAACAGCGGTCAGAATATTGAGCACTATCAGGCTGCTCTGGGAAATTTACAGCGCAACATTCGCCCACTGATTCAGGCCGTGCAAAACGATGAACTGTCGCTCTACGATTACCTGACGTTGATGAACCAACCGCAAACCATCAGCTTTACGCATCGCATTCTGTTCAACACGCCGGCCTATGTGATGCACGGCGATTTCAACGAGAACGCCAAGCAACAGATCGATATGGAGGGCGTCAACACCGACTATATTGGCGCCGAATTCATCGGTCTGTTTTACCAGCGCAACCTGAATATTTATTCCAATATTCTGAACGCGCAACTGGCGTCGGGTGCGCAGCGGGTGCTGGTTATTTTTGGTCAGTTGCACGTGGGTGTGTTGCAGGAACTACTCGCCAATAACCCTCACTACGAGATCGTCTCGCCGCTGAATTATCTGCACAGCGACGAAGCCGAACGTCTGGCAACGTCGTTCGCTCAGTAATCTGCACAGCGTTCGAGAGCGGCAACCGACCGGATATTGGTTGTCGCTATCGCCCCCTTTTATAAAATCCGATTCGCATTCGAACGCCGTCGTTTTTTAATAACGGCGTCTTAAGCGACGAGGATGCGCTGATGAACCCACTGCCCATCGACCACCCGGAGCTGGCCAACGGCCTGACCAACCACGAACCCATGGTGGTCAGTGCGCTGAATGAACTGGGCGCCAGTGAACTTACCGTGCGCCGTTACCAACAACACACCCAGGCCAAATTACAGCCGATTACCGAACCACCCACCGACATTTCTGACGACACCGTGCTGCAAGGCTGGCTCGGGCGGCAAACCAATTACAGCGGCCTGTACCGGTATTTCTATCAGCAAACCCAGCGCTACCCGCTGGATGATTTGCTCAATCGCTACCTGCCGGGCTTGGCCGATGGTTTAACCAGCCGCGCCTTCCACCCACTGATTCGGCTCGGCCACGCCGTGCACGATCGCAACAACGAAGAAGTGGCGGCAGCACTGGCTTACTGGGTGTGGGCCTATCAGCCGTTGCCGTACCCCAACGAGGATCAGCCGGCGAATAAAACACCGGCCGAGGTGTTCCCCACCCTATTGGATTCGGTGGACTGGCCCGACGAGAGCATCGATGGCGGCCCGCTCATCAGCGACGATTTTCTCGCCGTCACCCGCCTGCTTCCCTACCAGCAACTGCGCTTTCAATTGCGCCCACAGCAACTGGAACTGGGTGCGCTGAGCCAACTCGCCATCCAGGCTTACTGGATGCACGACAACTTTACGCTGTTGCACGGCGTCACCGGTTCGCTTGCCATCGCAAGGCTCAGCCAATGGCTGGAACGGCCTGCGGTGTTACTGGAACCCTATTGGAAAGGCTTGGTCATTGCCTGGTTATCAACCGGGTTACGATGGCAGGAACAGGAGTGGCCGAACGAACCACCCAGACTGTCGGTCGAGCAGTTACGCCAGCGCGCGACGCAAACCATGAACGATCACCCCATCAAACTGGTCGCCGCCTGCCTGAATTTTTATCAGCACAGCGGTGAGGTGCTTTATCTCCACTGCGCCGAACGAGCGGTTCATAAAACGCTGAGCTAGGGTGTCGTTTTGGAAAATGCGCCTGCGCGCTAAAACCGGCGGACTCAGCCGCCAGTCAGTAGTATCAGTAATGCCATTGCCCGGTTTCACTCACCAAAACATCCGACTCGCCTCTCACCACTTCCAGCAGACCGTCCTGGTGAACCCGGTAGTGAACGTTGCCATTGGCAAAGCGATATCCTAAAAACCGACAGGGCGAACCGTCGGCGCATTCGGTGTGCCAGGTGGTGCCATTCAGTTTAATGGCACTGCCCGAACGCTTTGATGTGCCTTCGTAGGTGACGTTATCGCAAGTGACGTTCCCTTCAGCACAATGCACGGTAATGCTGACACTGTAGTGTTCGGTTTCAAGCCGGCTTTGGCGACCGCCTTCCGCATGGGCGGTGCCGAGTACGAGAAGCAACAGGGTGAATAATAGACTGCATTTTTTCATGGATAACCTTTAGTTTGCGGACGATGACGAGCGGAGGCGCGCCATTAAATACACATCGACCAGTTGGCCATTGCGGAAGGCGAAGTCTTTGCTTTGGCCTTCGGTGACAAAATTAAACGCCTTGTACAAACCAATGGCCGGTTCGTTATCGACGTACACTTCCATCTCAATGCGGGTCAGGTTGAGCCAGTTGTCAGCCAGTTCGAGCATGGCTTCCATCAAGGCCCGGCCCACACCGCGACGCAGTGAATCGGCACGCACGCCCATACCGAAAGTGCCGGCATGACGGCGGCGCGGCTGCACATACTGCTGTAAACCCAACTGACCCACCACCTCACCATCCAGTTCTGCGACCAGGTTATAGCTGCTTGCATTGGGTTCGGCCAATCGCTTCTCCCAGGTACGCAAAGCGGGATACGGCAGTTGCAGCGTGCTGCCGAACGCTTGCTCGCCACCGTAAATGGCGTGAATGGCCGCAGCGTCGGAAAGCTCGGCGTGGCGCACAGTGATGGACGACATGGTTGCTCCGTTTATTGATCAGCAAAGGCATCCGTTGCCTGAACAAGGCGACGCAAAATCTCCGGTTCGCCCATGGTGTGACCGGCTGCTTCAACAACATGCAACTGAGCATCGGTCCATTGTTTCGATAAATTCCAGGCGGTGCGCAGCGGGCATGGCATGTCGTAACGACCGTGCACAATGACGCCGGGAATACCTGCCAGTTTATGGGCGTCGCGCAGCAATTGACCTTCTTCGAGCCAGCCGCCGTTCATGAAGAAGTGGTTTTCAATGCGTGCAAAGGCGAGTGCAAAATGATCGCCGCCGAAATCTTCAACGCGATCGGGCGCGGGCAGCAAAGAAATGGTGGACCCTTCCCACTGGCTCCAGGCTTTGGCGCAGGCGAGTTTTTCGGTTTCGTTATCGCCGGTTAAACGACGGTGGTAAGCGGCCATTAAATCATCGCGTTCAGCGACAGGGATGGGCGCAATAAAATGCTCCCAGCGATCGGGGTACATTTCTGAAACGCCGTATTGGTAGTACCAATTGAGCTCGGCTTTGGTCAGGGTGTAGACGCCGCGCAGAATGAGTTCGCTGACGCGTTCGGGGTGGGTTTGCGAATAAGCCAGCGCCAACGTTGAGCCCCAACTGCCACCAAACACCTGCCATTTTTCCACGCCGCACAATTCGCGCAGCCGTTCGATATCGGCCACCAGATGCCAGGTGGTGTTGGCGTTCAGATCGGCGTGCGGTAACGAACGGCCGCAGCCGCGCTGGTCGAACAACAGCACGTCGTATTGGGCGGGGTTAAACACGCGACGGTGGTCAGCGTCGCAACCACCACCGGGGCCGCCGTGCAAAAACACAGCGGGTTTGGCACCGGGTGTGCCGACCCGTTCCCAGTAAATCTGATGGCCATCGCCCACGTCGAGCATGCCGGAATCGTAGGGTTCGATGGGTGGGTAAGCGATTTGATCGAAGACCGTATCAGCGGACATAACGCACCAGTGCCTGTGTGTGAACCGACGATACTAGCACGTCACCTGCGCTGATAAAGCCAATCCGTTAAGCCGGATGGCGTTGATAAAATTCAGCTCGATCAATGGTGTAGATGTCGCACCATTTGCCAGCCACATCCTGTTGATTGCGGAAGCGTTCACCCACCCGCAGCGCGAGTTTTTTTGAGGCTTGGTTATCGGGGTGGATCAGGCTGATTAATTCATCGAGCTTTAACTCATCAAAGCCCCAGCGCATGGCCGCGACCGCCGCCTCAAAGGCGTAACCGCGACTCCAGAACTCCGGCGCAATGCCCCAACCGACTTCGATACCGGGCCAACCCGGCAAGTTCAACAAACCGACCCGACCCACAAAACGTCCGCTGTCTTTTTCTTCCACCAGCCAAAGGCCGTAACCAAGTAATTGCCAATGCCCAACGATGGTCGCCATGACTCGCCAGCTAGCAGCGGCATCGATGGGCTCACCCTGACCGAGAAACCGCGTAAAGTCAGCGTTGGCATTCAGGGCAGCAAAATTTTCTGCGTCGTTTTGAGTGAACGCTCGCAAGCGCAAACGTTCTGTTTCAAGCACCGGAATGTTCATTGCATCTGTTCAGCCGCGCTGGGTTGGAAGCGGGCATCATAGCCTGTACTCAGGTGACGCTACTATTCACATCAGACCTTGCAGAGCGACGAATTTATCAAAGAGTTCGTCCTCGCTTTCGCGACGCTGGGGGTCGGGCACCACGCACCGACTGATCGGGCACACCGTCTGGCAGGTGGGTGCGTCGTAATGCCCTTTGCATTCAGTGCATAAATTTGGATCAATTTGGTACTGCCAATCGCCCATGGCAATGGCTTCGTTCGGGCATTCCGGTTCGCACATATCGCAATTGATGCACCGCTCGTTAATCATTAACGCCATCAGGCTGCGCCCTGAGTTTGTGCCTTACGGGTGGTTTGCCCGGGTTTGAAGTTGCGCATCAACAAGGCGTATTCCAGATTGATGTCTTCCGGCAATGAGATAAAGACGCGGTGACCACTGCCTTTAGCGTCGTCTATTTCTGCACCCTGAGCATTGCGCATGACTCGCAGTGTGAAGGTGACATTGCCTTGTGGCGTCATCAGTTCCAGGCTGTCGCCGCTGCAAAATTTATTTTTAACAATCACCTCGGCCCAGCCATCGTGACGTTCACCGCTGAACTCGCCAACAAACTGTTGCTGTTCAGACACCGAATGGCCGTAGTCATAATTCTGATACGCATCGTGGGTATGGCGGCGCAAAAAACCTTCGGTGTAACCGCGATGCGCCAGGTTTTCCAGGGTGCCCATCAGGCTGTCATCGAAGGGTTTTCCGGCAACCGCATCATCGATGGCTTGGCGGTACACCTGAGCGGTGCGCGCGCAGTAATAGAATGACTTAGTGCGGCCTTCAATCTTTAACGAATGAACGCCCAGTTGGGTGAGGCGTTCAACGTGTTGCACCGCGCGCAGATCGCGCGAATTAAAAATGTAGGTACCGTGCTCGTCTTCGAACGCGGTCATGGTTTCGTCGGACCGATTGGCTTCGGTGATCAGCACCGGTTCGCTGTGAACCGGGCCTTCGCCCAGTGTTGGCTCAACGACCTCCACGATCTGACCGGTGTCGTCTTCATGACCCGGTTCAACGGAGTACGACCAACGACAGGCATTGGTGCAGGTTCCCTGATTCGGATCGCGCCGGTTCATATAACCCGACAACAAACAGCGCCCGGAATACGCCATGCACAACGCGCCGTGCACAAAAACTTCCAGTTCCGTGTCCGGACAGTGTTCGCGGATATCGGCAATTTCATCGAGCGAAAGTTCACGCGATAAAATGACCCGTTCAATGCCCTGCCCGGCCCAGAATTTAACCGACGCCCAGTTCACCGCATTGGCCTGTACCGACAGATGAATCGGCATGTCCGGAAAGGCCTCGCGCACCATCATGATTAAACCGGGGTCCGACATAATCAGTGCATCGGGCGCCATCTCCACCACCGGCGCTAGATCGCGGATAAAGGTTTTCAGCTTGGCGTTATGCGGTTGGATATTGCACACCACATAAAACCGCTTACCCAATGCATGGGCTTCATCGATACCGATCTTCAGGTTGGCGTGGTCGAATTCATTGTTACGTACGCGCAGGCTGTAGCGCGGCTGACCGGCATAAACCGCATCGGCGCCATAGGCGAAGGCATAGCGCATGTTTTTCAGGCTGCCAGCGGGAGACAGGAGTTCGGGGGTAAAATGAGTCAATTCAGGCACGCAGTACAGACAGTGAGCGGGCTGCTATTAAACGGAAAACCGGGCCAGGCCGATCTGACCCAGATCAACATCCCGGCGATTTAACCGCTGTTCGAGTGATTCAGCGTTACCTCAATGCCACCGATGACCTTTGAAACCCAGTGATTGAGCACGGCACCTAGGGCAGTGGCCAGCGCACGGGTGAGCGCCAGATTATGGACCGAGAATGTCGTGATGGATGCTTTAACGGGGGCTGATGCTTCTTGAAAAAAGCGATTTTCTATCGCTTAAAAAGCAACGTTTAAGTACAACGAACGTTCAATTATTCAGGCCGGTAAACACCATATAACCACCCGAAACTGTAGACCCCCATAAAGCCCCAGGTATCATCCGAATCGCTGTACCCCAGACCACCACCAACTTCTACAGGCATTGACCAGGCATTGTGTCTATCAATAAAAAATTCCCGACCGACTGCCAGGAACGGGCCTCGCTCGCCCCGGTCATACACTGACCGCCCTGAATAGCCTGCGACGACGTAATGATCCTCTTCGTCGATATAGGTTTTTGAAGCGATGCTGACAGAGAGCGCTTCTGGGAATCCAGGAAACAGCCCCAGCTCAACGCTGTTCACATTGTTGAATTGATAACCAATGATTAGACCTGCTCGCGTAGGACCGGGAACCGTAAACCCGACATAAAAATCATTAGCCATGGATAACGCCGGGAATGTTAGTAATAAAAAAATCAGCGCTTTACGCATTGATACATCCTTTTATAAATCGACAACACTCTACAGGCCCACAACAAACCATCAGTTTTTACGGGTCTTCTCAAGGTGTTGATCCAGGTTTTGAAACAACCGAATAACGCTGCTGTACTGAGGTTTGTAGCGCCTCAGGCTGAGCGGAAAACGGCCTTTCAAGCGAACGATTAAAGTGAGATTGATCCGACCGGGATCTTGCCTGTCCGTATCTTTAAAATTAAATGCCAAGGTGCGGTGTCGGGTATAAAGACAATAGGTAAAATCGCGTGCCTTTGATGTGAGCAGATCGAGCACCGGCTCTACCGGGTCCATCCGTTCAATCACATAATGACTGGGCATATTGCCCGTTGCCAAAGGCGCGACTCTTAACACGGGTGACGCACTGGGCGTATCTATCAGGTAAAACTGGGCCGACTTAAAATCGTAATAGCCGTGTAGCTTGACCATGCGGCATCGATACCGAGAGTAGGCAATGAGAGCAATGACCAGCACCAACAACAGTAATTTAACCATCGATGCGTGGCTCCCGATTACTCTTTGAACTCCGCTTTATCCAGCCCATGCTTACGCATCTTGTCGTAAAGCGTCTTTCGTGCCAAGCCCAGGCTGACCATGGTGTCTTTGATCGAACCCTGGTTATCGCGCAAGGCTGATTGCAACAGTGAGCGCTCGAAACCATCCATCATCTCCGCCAGTGTGCGTCGATTGGCGACTTCCGGTTGCGTTGGCTCGTTGGCTTCATCCAGCGCCGCAGGGCCCATTAACACATAACGCTCGGCTAAGTTGCGCAGTTCACGCACGTTTCCGGGCCAGGAATGATGCAGCAACCGCGCGGTTTGATCGGGCAGCAACGGTACACTTTCGCGGTCATAACGGGCCGCGGCAATGAGTGCGAAGTGGTGGAACAACAACGGAATGTCTTCTTTGCGTTCACGCAATGGCGGTATTTGCAGTTCAACCACATTCAGGCGGTAATACAGATCGGCCCGGAAATCGCCCGCGTCGCTGAGTTTTTTCAAGTCGGTTTTGGTGGCGGCGATGATGCGCACATCCACATCGAGGGTGGTGTTGGAACCCAGACGTTCGATCTTGCCATCTTCCAAAACGCGCAGCAGTTTCACTTGCAGCCCAAGCGGCATTGACTCAACTTCATCCAAAAACAAGGTGCCGCCGCTGGCGTGTTCAAAACGACCAATGCGCTTTTTATCGGCACCGGTAAAGGCACCGGCTTCGTGCCCGAAGAGTTCACTCTCAATTAAATTTTCCGGTACGGCGCCGCAATTGACGGCCACGTAATTGTGATCGGAGCGCGCGCTGTTTTCGTGAATATAACGCGCCAGCGCGTCTTTACCGGTGCCGGTTTCACCGTTCAGCAACACCACGGCGGAGGTATCGATCACGGGGTCAAGCTGGGTCATTAACCGCAGCATGCCGGCGCTTTCACCGAGCACGCGTGGGCCGGGACGCGCAAAGTGACGCAAGCGCGCTTTCAGTTCGCGGTTCTCCAAGGCCAGCTGACGTTTTTCCCGCGCCTTTTTGAGCAGCTCAATGAGCTCGTCGTGATCAAACGGCTTTTCAATAAAGTCGTAAGCGCCTTCTTGCATGGCTGCTACGGCGGTGCTGATGTCACCCTGACCGGTCAGAATGACCACCGGAATGGCGTCATCGATGGCGCGCACCGCGCGCAACACGTCCAGACCATTCATGCCTGGCATGTGGTAGTCGCACAACACGACGAGGTTTTCATCGGCCGACAAATCAGCCACGGCGCTGGCACCATCGGCGTAACAATCGACCGGCAGTTCTTCCAGCGCCAGCGTTTGCGCCATCACCTGGCGGATGTCGGCTTCGTCGTCGATAAAGACCACGGCTCGTTGACTCATGCAGTGCCCTCTCGCTGCGTCAGCGTCAAAATAAATTCAGCGCCCTGTCCATCGGCGCGGTTCTGACCCACCAGGCGGCCGCCGAGTGCATCAACGATCTGACGCGATATCGACAGCCCCAAACCCAAACCCTGCTTCATCGATTTGGTAGTAAAAAACGGCTCGAATAATTGTTCGGTATTGGCCGGTAACCCCGAGCCATTATCGCGCACTCGGCATTGCCAACAAGTGCCGTTTTTATGCACATCGATGGTGATCTTGGGTTGCTCAACCGCTTCGGTGGCTTGCACGGCGTTGGCGATTAAGTTCACCAGCACCTGTTCGATGCGAATTAAATCTCCGTGTACCCAGGCCGGTTGCGAGGGTCGCTGCCAATCGAAGGTCACGCCTTCGCTGTTGTCCTGCGCGCTGATAATCTTCAGCGCCCCATCGACGGGCTGGCGCAAATCCACCGGGCTGGGTGGGCCTTCGGATTTGCGCGCAAAGACTTTAAATTGCCGCGTCAATTCCGCCATGCGATCGCACAGGGCCACAATTTCGCTGAGGTTGGCATCGACGGTTTCGCGATCTCCGCGCTCCAAAAAACGGCGGCTGTTTCGGGCGTAGGCCTGTATCGCAGTCAGTGGTTGATTCATCTCGTGATTTAAACCCGCCGACATCTGACCCAGCACCGCCAGCTTGGCGGCCTGAATGAGTTCCTGCTGAGTTTCGGTTAATACCTGTTCGGCTTTTTCACGCTCGGCCACTTCCGCCAACAATTGGCGGTTGGAGCTTTCCAGATCGGCGGTGCGTTCGGCTACGCGCTGTTCCAGTTGCTCGCCACGTTCGGCCAGTTCCGCTTCACGACGATAGCGTTCGCGCAAATACAGCCAGGTTAAAAAACCACCGAGAAATAAAACGGTACCGGCGATTAAAAATTGCAGTTGAGTAAAGAGCACGGGCTCGGTGCCAATCAGCACCCGTAAGCGCCAATCCAATTGCGGCAAGGGTGTTTCGACACTGAGGTACGGGCGAGCGGTATCACCCGCGCCGATCAATAACCGCTCGGATAAGTCACTGACGCCCAATGGCCGGCCCTGATCAGCAATGGTCATCGGTGCCAGCTCTTCATCGTGGTAACGACGGTCAGCAAAAATAGCGCTGCGGCGCGCCTCAGTAATGGGTTCGAAGGCGCGGTATAACCAGGTGGAACGGCTGGCCAGGAAACTGATGCCGTCTAAATCGAGCACCACCATTTCCGATTCGGTAAAAGCCGCCGGGCGCTGCCATTGGTCTTCCAGATCGGTGACCTGAATTTTTATGGCGACAACGCCCAAGGCGTCACCGGCATCATTTAAAACCGGGTGTGAAAAATACAGGCCGCGCTGGTCGGTAGTGACGCCCAAAGCAAAATAGATGGCCGAATCGGCCGATGCCATGGCTTCGTGAAAATACGGCCGGAAGGCAAAATTACGGCCGATAAAACTGGTGGGTAACTGATAGTTGTTGGCCGCGATGGTCATGCCGGTTCGGTCCATTAAATAGACGTCGGAACTGGCGACAATGCTGGCCATTTGTTTCATTTCTTCGTTGGCTTCAAGCACCAATTGATCGCTGTCGGGGTTTTCTAACACGGCCAGCATCAAGGGGTGTTGCGCCATTAATTCAGGAATGGGCCGATACCGGTTCAATTCGTTGGCAACCAACTGACTGTAACGAAACGATTCCTGAATGCTCTCGCGTTCGAGCAATCGGTAGCCGGCCCAGGAACCAACCACCCAGGACAGCAAACAAGTGCTGGCAAAAATCACCAGAACCCAGAAACGATAGTTCGTTAACCGCAAGCGGTAGTTCGTTAAATAGTGTCTCAGCGACATCCGTTAACCCGGTCAGGCTGCGACAATCGTCGCAGCCATAAGAAGAACGATCAGGCCTGAGGCGCTAATCGGCCGCCACGGGCTTTCTGGATAAAGAAGGCTGCCACGGCAATCGCCAGGCCGACCAGGTCGGTGACGATACCGCCTTCGATCATGGCAAAGGCAGCGACCATCAGCAGGATGCGCACCGGCCAGTTAGCGGCCAGACGCATAAACCAGCCCTGCACACCACCAGACAGCAGATAAACACCAAAGGTGGCGGTGATCAACGCACGGCTGATGGCAAACCAGTCGGCATTCATCAACAGCGCGCCATTGTAGAAGAACATAAAGGGCACGATGAAAGCCGCCAGACCAATCTTGAACGAAGCGGTCGAGGTTTCCATAGCGTTGGCACCGGAAATACCGGCCGCTGCGTACGACGCCAATGCAACCGGCGGCGTAATCGCTGATACCACGGCGAAGTAGAACACGAAGAAGTGCGCCGTCAGCGGATCAATACCGAGCGAAATCAGGCCCGGTGCCACCACCGATGCAGCGACCGCATAAGCCGCCGTGGTCGGCATGCCCATACCCAGCAAGATGGAAATGAACATGGCGAAGATCAGCGCCAGCAACTGGCTGGTTTCGGCTAGGCCGAGCAGCAAGGCGGAGAACCGCGCGCCAACGCCGGTGAGTGAAATCACACCCACAATAACGCCCGCACAGGCACAGACGGCAATGATCTGAATCGACATCACGCCCGCCAGTTCCAACGCTTTCAGAATGGAACGAATGCCCATTTTGTGTGGTGAAATCCAACTGACAACAGCGGCGGATACGGTCGCCAAGGTACCGGCGCGAATCACCGAATACCCCATAAAGAGGGCGACAATCAGAATGATGATCGGCGCGAACAGGTAGACCTGTTTCACCAGTTTACGGAAGCGCGGAATCTCGTCTTCCTTCATGCCGCGCATGCCCAGCTTGGCCGCTTCGAAATCGACCATAAAGTAGACTGATGCGAAATACAGAATGGCTGGAATGATCGCGGCAATGGCGATTTCGGTATAAGGAATACCGGTAATTTCCGCCATGATAAAGGCACCGGCGCCCATGATCGGCGGCATGATCTGCCCACCGGTCGAGGCCGCCGCTTCCACTGCACCGGAAGATTTTTTCGAGTAGCCGACTTTCTTCATCAACGGAATGGTCAGCGAGCCGGTGGAAACCACGTTACCGGCGCTGGTGCCGTTGATCATGCCCATCAGACCGGACGCAAAAATCGCGACCTTAGCCGGACCACCGCGTGCACGACCGGCCACGGCAAAGGCGAAATTCACGAAGTAATCGCCCACTTTCGAGGCCTGCAAAAAGGCGGCGAAAATAATGAACAGAATAATGTAGGTAGAAGACACCGCTGTGGTCGGGCCCAAAACGCCCGCGTCGGTATACACCTGGCTGAAGAAACGCTGCACCGACAGACCCGGGTAACCCAAAAAGCCGGGCAGATAGGGACCGGCAAATACGTAACCCAAAAAGATGCAGGCGATGATCACCAGAGCGAGACCGGCCACACGACGCGTCAATTCCATGATCAACGCAATGCCGCCAACCGCCGCAAAGGAAATGCCGATGGGCGCAAAGGAGGTACCGGTACTCATACGCAGCGGCGTGTTGTACATCAGCAGGAAGTAACTGGCAGCGGCGATGGCGCAAATCACCAGTTGCAGATCCGGCCAGGAAAACGCCGAACGGCGGCTGCGATGGAACCAGCTCAAAATAATGCCGCCAAAGGTGGCGACCATCAGCGGCCAGCCATAAAGGTTGGCTTCAACGGCTGGGTCGATGCGCATCGCACCGTTGGCCATCATCTGTGCCATGGCGCCGGTTTGGTAGAGTGCAAACAGCGCGGGCAACATCAGCACGCCTGCGACGATGGCTGTCCAGCGTCGCGGAGATTCATCATCGGCACTGAAACGGGTGCCGGTATACAACAGAAAACCCAGAATCAACGCACCACAGATGTGAATGATGCGGAACGTCCAGGTTTCCAATGGAGCAATGTTCAGGGTATAGAGGTGAAAGCCTGAAAAAATCACCGCCAGGGTCATGACGCCCCAGAACACCCAGCCTTCAAATAAGCGGCGATTGGGTTCGATGGTTTCTTCGTCGACGCCTTCAATCACCAGGCCATCATCGACGGCTTCACTGGTGGGCGCTTGGTAATCTTTATCAGTCATAACGGCTTCTCAGCGAGCAGAACCGGGCCGACTCCCAAAGGAGCCGACCCGGCGGCAAAGGCCTTGCGGCCTATCAGAGGTCTTACTTAATCATGTTGGCATTGATGGAGTAGCCGTTCTCGTTGAACCAACGAGCCGCCCCCGGATGCCAAGGGATGAAGGTGTTCTTGGTGTAGTTCTCCGGTACTGAGGTCCGGGCTGCCTTATGGATCGACATCATCTGGTCGTTGTTTTCCATGGTCAGCTTGGTGACTTCGTAGACGAAGCTTTCCGGCAGATCACAGTTAGCAATGGCGAAGTTCCACATGGAGACCGCGCGGGCATCGTGATCCAGCGACTGGTAAGTACTGGCCGGAATGGAGAACTCAGACACCGGGAAGGCGTCGAGGACGGTATTCATCTCAGCTTCGCTGAACTCGATGATGTTCACGTCGGTCTGAACTTCCAACTGGCTGACGGCCGGAATTGGAATACCGGCAGCGAACGCGATCACGTCCAGCAGGCCATCCTGCAACTGGCCACCGAGGTCGTTCCAGCTACCGTTACGGCGGTCGAAATCAACACCCAGGGTTTCCAGCATGCGCGGGAAGTAAGTGTCAGAGGTAGAACCGGCCGGGCCGAAACCGATGCGGGCACCGTCCGGGATGTCAGCAATGGAAGTAATGCCAGAGCTGGTCAGTGCGGTGACCGAGAACGGCGTCTGGTACATCGGGAAGATGGCGCAGACGTTGTTCATTTCCATGCCCGGAGCCAGCGGACTGTTACCGTCCATGGACTCGCGAGCCGGGCCCATGGTGGTCAGACCAAAGGCCAGATCACCGGTGTGCACCAGCGCCATGTTCTGCATTGGTCCGCCGGTGACTTCACCACCACCGGACACGCCCAGGTTTTCGGCCACAAAGTTAGCCCAGCCAGAACCATAGGCGAAGTAAGTGCCGCCTTGGCTGGCAGTACCAACGGTAAAGTTGCTCGGCCAATCGGAACGATCTTCGGCCTGGGCGATACCCAGAGCCAGGGTGGACGCGGACAGCGCCGCCAACATAAGAGTGCGGGTTGCCTTCATTGTATTCTCCACTTGTTTTTGTCGTTGTTTGGGATATCACTGCGATATCTGTGGGCTTTAAGCCTCGGCCTGCCTTTAGCAAGCAGCGGGCCAAGGCGGACAAAGCGCCACATCAGCGCAGGTACGGCGATCCCAGCCTGTATAAATGGGTGGATTCCCACCCACTTTTTATCACCCAATGAGTCAGCATCCGCCCATTGGCCTGAGCTTTCATTGCGGTATGATGGCGCCCTCCAGCCTTCGGACCTTGATCGCCCCATGCCCGCTTTGCACCTGCCCGCTCCGGCCAAGCTGAATTTAATGCTGCACATCACTGGCCGGCGCGCGGACGGTTACCACGAACTGCAAACCCTGTTTCAATTGCTCGACCGTGGTGACGAGCTGCAGTTTAGACCAACTTCCGATGGCTGCATTCAACTGTCCCCGGCTCTGCCCGGCGTCGCTGATGACGACAACCTGATCATCAAAGCCGCACGACGGTTAAAGCCGCACGCGCCAAAGGATGCCGGAGTACAGATCACCCTGGAAAAACGCCTGCCCATGGGCGGCGGACTGGGTGGCGGCAGCTCCGATGCAGCCACCACCTTGGTGGCGCTGAATCATTTATGGCAATGCGGATTGGATGACGATCAACTGGCGGAACTGGGACTGGCGCTGGGCGCCGATGTACCCGTATTCGTGCGCGGGCGCAGCGCCTGGGCCGAAGGGGTGGGTGAACGCCTGACTGCCGTTGAACTGCCGGATCAATGGTTTGTAGTGATTCAGCCGGGCGTTGAGGTGAATACCGCGCGCCTGTTCGCTGACACGGAATTGACACGAAATACCCCAGTCAGCACAATACGCTCCGCGCTGGCAGGGGCGGGTCATAATGACTTCGAAGCCGTTGCCAGGAAGCGCTACCCTGAGATCGAACGTGCATTCACCCGTCTGGCTGAATTTGGTCAGGTCCGACTCAGCGGCAGCGGCGCCTCACTCTTTCTAACGACGCAAAGCGACATGGCAGCCCAAGACCTACTGCGCAGCATTGTTGAGCACTACCCGGGCTATAGCGGCTTTATTGCCCAGGGTGTCAATCAGTCGCCTTTGCAGCGAATGCTGGCCGACACGGCCTGACTGCAACTACCGAATCCGAAGTCGGGTGGTTGCAGGCCACCCGAATGAGCTAACCAAAACAGGGTGGTCCTAAGTGTCTAAAATGATGGTCTTTACCGGCAATGCGAATCCCGATCTCGCCAACCAGGTGGTTGAACGCCTGTGTATTCCGATGGGTGACGCTACCATCACCAAGTTCAGCGATGGCGAGACTGCCATTGATATCAACGAGAACGTGCGCGGTGCCGACGTTTTCATCATTCAGCCCACCTGTGCACCCACTAACGACAGTCTGATGGAAGTTATCCTGCTGGCCGACGCGTTGCGTCGTGCGTCAGCCGGTCGCATCACCGCCGTGATGCCCTACTTCGGTTACGCCCGTCAGGATCGTCGTCCGCGTTCTTCGCGGGTGCCTATTTCTGCCAAGGTCGTGGCTGACATGCTGACCGTTGTCGGCATCGACCGCATCATGACCGTTGACCTGCACGCCGACCAGATTCAGGGCTTCTTCTCCATTCCGGTGGACAACATCTATGGCTCGCCGGTACTGCTGGACGACATTCGTCAGCGCGAATTCGAAGACATGGTCGTGGTCTCCCCCGACGTTGGCGGCGTGGTTCGCGCCCGTGCCATCGCCAAGCAGTTGAGCTGCGATCTGGCGATCATCGACAAACGCCGCCCGAAAGCGAACCACGCTGAAATCATGAACATCATCGGCGACGTCAAAGACCGTACCTGCGTGCTGGTCGACGACATGGTCGATACCGCTGGCACTTTGTGCCAGGCGGCCGAAGCACTGGTGAAGTTCGGTGCCAAGAAAGTGGTGGCTTACGCCGTTCACCCGGTACTGAGCGGACCGGCGGTGGAGCGCATTTCCAACTCCCATCTGGAATTGGTGGTGACGGACACCATTCCGCTATCGGAAGCGGCGAAAAACTGTGCTAATATCCGCCAGCTTTCGATGGGGGGGGTGCTCGCTGAGTCCATCCGCCGCGTCAGCAACGAAGAATCCATCAGTGCCATGTTCCGCTAAGTTAGCATCAGAGTTCCGCTAAGTTAGCGTCAGAACAACACTGAATAACAACAAATAGCGGCTTTTTAGCCGCTATTTTGTTGAATTCGTTTTATTCCTTTCAGGCGTTTTGCCTGAATTTACTGAAACGGTGGCAAGCCGAACTGGTCGCGGTTCGCGGTCACCTTGAGTTGGAGAACAACCGCAATGTCTGACATTTTTACTTTGAACGCCGAAGTGCGTGAGGTTGCAGGGAAGGGTGCGAGCCGCCGCCTGCGTCGTGAAGGCTGGGTCCCGGCAATCATCTACGGCGGTGCTAAGAACCGTAAGCCGATGAGCCTGACTCTGAAAGAGCGCGAATTGAGCCGTGCCCTGAAAGAAGAAGCTTTCTACTCTCACGTTCTGACCATCAACATTGGTGACAAGTCCGAACAGGCCATCCTGATGGACATTCAGCGTTCACCGGCCAAAGGCCTGCCGCTGCATGCCGACTTCGAGCGTGTCACCAAGACCACTGTGGTCCACAAGCGCGTTCCTCTGCACTTCATCAATGAAGACAAGTGCAAGGCTGTTAAACTGCAAGGCGGCAAGATCCAGCACACCGCTACCGACGTTGAAGTCACCTGCAAGGTCGGTGACCTGCCGGAATTCATCGAAGTCGATGTGGCTGATCTGGAACTGGGCGCCGTCCTTCACCTGTCCGATCTGAAACTGCCGAAAGGCGTGACACTGACCGAATTGAACAAAGGTGAGTCTCACGACGTACCGGTCGTCAGCATCGCTAAGCCGGCCGGTGTCGACAGCGCTGATGAAGATGACGACGCTGAAGCAGAAGCCGACAGCGAAGAGTAAGACCCGCCCGCGTGAGACACGCGTGCAAAATAAAAGGGCCTGCGGGCCCTTTTTTTAGTTAGGACACACAGATGGCAGCCTTAAAACTCATCGTCGGCCTGGGTAACCCCGGCGCTCAATATGACCGCACCCGGCACAACGCCGGATTCGACTACGTTGATGAACTGCTGGCCAAAGCCGGTGGTCAATGGCAGCTGGACAGCAAATACCAAGCGGAAATGGCTAAAGTGATGCTCGGCGGACGCACCGTCTGGCTGATGAAGCCAATGACCTTTATGAACCGCTCCGGTCAAAGCGTCGCCACCTTCGCCAACTTCTATAAGATCGACGCCCAGCAAATACTGGTAGCGCACGACGAACTTGATCTGTCGCCCGGTGTTGCCCGCTTCAAACTCGGCGGCGGTCATGGCGGCCACAACGGCTTGCGCGATATCATCGCTCGCCTGGGCAACATCAAAGATTTTTATCGCCTGCGCCTGGGCATCGGCCATCCGGGCTCTGCACCGGAAGTGGTCAATTACGTACTGGGCAAGGCGCACCCTGACGACCAGATCCGGCTGGCTCGCGCGATTGATGCGGCCATTGCCGAGACCGATAAAGTGGTCGCCGGGGACTGGCAAAAAGCCATGAATAAATTGCATCAATTTCAGGCCGACTGACGGCCAGAACTTATTTCGGGAGAACTGTTATGGGCATTAAATGTGGCATCGTCGGCCTGCCTAACGTCGGCAAATCGACTCTGTTCAACGCCCTCACCCAGGCTGGCATCGATGCCGAAAACTTTCCGTTCTGCACCATTGAACCAAACACGGGTGTGGTACCGGTTCCTGACCCGCGTCAGGATCAGATTGCCGGCATCATCAAACCGGAAAAAACCATTCCCACCACCATGGAATTTGTCGACATCGCCGGCTTGGTTGCCGGTGCGTCCAAAGGTGAAGGCCTGGGCAACCAGTTCCTCGCCAACATCCGCGAAACCGATGCCATCGCGCATGTAGTACGTTGCTTCGAAGACGACAACGTCATCCACGTGGCCAACAAGATCGACCCGATCAGCGACATCGAAGTGATCAACACCGAACTCGCCCTGGCTGATTTAGACGCGGTGGAAAAGCAGCTGCTGAAATTGCAGAAAAAAGCCAAGGGTCAGGATAAAGAAGCAGTGCGTCAGGTGGCGGTGCTAGAGAAAATCAAACCGGCCCTGGACGACGCCAAACCGATTCGCAGTGTTGAACTGAGCGACGACGAAAAAGCTGACCTGAAACCGTTTTTCTTTTTAACCACCAAACCGACGCTGTACATCGCCAACGTCGATGAAGACGGTTTCGAGAACAACGAACACCTCGACCGGGTCCGCGCCATTGCAGCCGAAGAAAACGCCGAAGTGGTGGTGATCTGCAACAAACTCGAAGCCGAAATTGCCGAGCTCGATGACGAAGAAAAAACCGAATTCCTCGCCGATCTCGGCATGGAAGAACCCGGCCTGAACCGTGTCATTCGCGCCGCCTACAAACTGCTCGGCTTGCAAACTTACTTCACCGCCGGCCCGAAAGAAGTGCGCGCCTGGACGGTCAAAGTCGGCGCGACTGCACCGCAAGCCGCGGGCGTCATTCACACCGACTTCGAAAAAGGCTTTATCCGCGCTGAGACCGTTGGCTACGACGACTTCGTGCAATACAACGGCGAATCCGGCGCCAAAGACGCAGGCAAATGGCGTTTGGAAGGCAAGGAATACATCGTCAAAGACGGCGACGTGATGCATTTCCGGTTTAACGTCTGATCTCTTTTTCAGATCAAAAAAAAGCGGCCCTTGAGCCGCTTTTTTTTCAGTCGTCGTTCAACGCTTCCACCGACGACGAACCACTGACACTCTGGCTCACTAACGGCTGCCCGCGATAACGCACACGCGTTGAACCGCTGCTGCGGATGTCGATGCTTTCCTCGGCCCAGATGGTGACTCGGGAACTGCCCGAGGTGGCGATGTCGACGTGGCGCGCCAGCAAATCGCTGCCTTCCAAACGAACCGAACCTGAGGTACGAATCTCAAGCTGATCGACCAGTCCGGTGGCGGTAATCTCGGCGCTGCCGGAAGACCGCAGGGTCAGTAACGAGGCTTCGACGCGCATGTCCACCTCTGCCCTGCCCGACACGGACAACGTCAGTTCATTGCCCCGCAGTTCATCGGCTGTAATGGACATGGCGCCGCTGACACCCAGATGTTCCAGCTCATTCACATAGAGCGTATACACCGGGCGACTGTCTGAAGCGATATAGACATGCCGTTGCGGTCCGGCTTTAAGGCGGTCATCGCTGATGTTGATGCTGAGGGCTTCCTGCACATTGCGCGCGGCCGAGACCACCAGCACGGAATCATCAGATGGCAGAATTCGCACCTCTCCCCGGCCGGAAAAATACACTCGCTCAATGCCATTTAATTCGTAGCGCTGCTCAACAACAGGCCCTTTTCCCTGAACCCTTGTCTGGTTTGCACAGGCGGATAAAAACATCGCACTGAACAGGCCGATGCCGATGGCAAGCGCGCGATACAATGCAGAAGAAACGAAGGCGTTGTTCAAAAGACTGTCCTTTTTACGGTGATTCACTCGTTCTGACCTTTGCCAAGGTTGTGCCAACTGCCACGGCATCGCTGAAAACCGCCTACTGGCCGCCTTAGCCGTGTGAATAGCCACACCCTTCAGGTCAAATCTGGTCAATTTGCTCATTATTATTCGCCATCGCGACCAAATCATCGTTCAAGCGCGTCGATGTCTTGTTGTTCGTTTAAGACCGGCCTAGGTTAATGGCCGTCGAAAGCCAACCGATAACAATAATGACAAATTTGTTCGACACCATCATCGTCGGCGGCGGTTCCGCCGGTGCTGTGCTGGCCGCTCGCTTATCGGAAGACCCGGGTCATCAGGTGCTGCTGATTGAAGCCGGCGGCAACGGCCGCAGCGCTTTGATCCAATGGCCCATTGGCATCGCGCTCAGTGTCCCGACAAAGCTGCACAACTGGGCTTTTGATACCGAACCCCAGGCGGCCTTAAACGGACGACGCGGTTACCAGCCGCGCGGCAAGGCTTTGGGTGGCAGCAGCGCCATCAATGCCATGATCTACACACGCGGCCACCACGACGATTACAACGACTGGGCGCAGCTGGGCTTAACCGATTTCAGCTGGAAAGAGGTGCTGCCCTGGTTTCGCTACAGTGAAAACAACGGCCGTTGCGCCGACGCTTTCCACGGCCAGGACGGACCGTTGGCGGTGAATGATCTGCGTTATCCAAACCCGGTCGTCGATGCCTTTATTGCCGCCGGGCAACAAGCCGGCTGGTCGCACAACCACGACTTTAACGGCGAGGTTCAGGAAGGCGTGGGTCGCTATCAGGTCACCCAACGCAACGGCCGCCGCTGCAGTGTTGCCAGCGCCTATCTGCACCCCATTACAAAACGCCCGAACCTGACCATTCTGACACGCACCCGGGCTACTCAATTGCTGCTGGGCGACAGTCGAGTAACGGGCGTGCGCATACAACGCGGTCGCTCCGCGCCGCAAGACCTCCTATGCCGACGCGAGGTCATTCTCAGCGCAGGCGCTTTTCAATCGCCGCAACTGTTGATGCTCTCGGGCATCGGCCCGAAAGACGAGCTGGAACGCCATGGCATCGACGTAAAACTGGAACACTCTGAGGTTGGAGCCAATCTTCAGGACCACCTCGATTTTCTCAGCAGCTGGCGCAGTTCATCGTCACGCCTGGTCGGTTACAGCCTGACTGGTTTAGCACGACTGCTAATGGACTTGCCAAAACTGGCAAGAGGCCGAGGCATCTGGACCACCAACGGCGCCGAAGCGGGCGGTTTTATCAAAACCCACCCTAACCTCGACCGCCCCGATATCCAGCTGCACTTTCTGATCAGTCCGGGCGATGACCACAATCGGCGCCCACACTACGGCCAGGGATTCAGCTTACATGCCTGCCAACTGCGACCCTATTCGCGTGGCCGGGTGGGCTTGCACAGTGCCCACCCCTTAGCGTCACCGCGCATCGACATGGGTTTTCTCAGCGACGATCGCGACCTGCCGGTGTTGCTGGCGGGGGTTAAACAAGCGCGTCACATCATCCAGCAAAGCGCCATGGATCAATTTCGCGGTCAGCCGTTTTTTGTGGCCGATAACGCCAGTGATGAAGCGTTAATCGCTGCTATACGCCAGCGTGCCGACACCATTTATCACCCGGTGGGCAGTTGTCGGATGGGGATGGATGCGCAGGCTGTGGTCGATCAACGGTTTCGGGTGAAGGGCGTAGACGGGTTAAGAGTGGTCGATGCCAGCGTGATGCCAACGCTGATTGGCGGTAACACCAATGCCCCAACCGTCATGCTGGCCGAGCGAGCCGCCGCTTGGATAGCAAGCGGTGAGTGAGGCTTATTCTTTCCACACCCAGCGCACCGGCTCGCCAAAGTCGTCGTAAATCCATTCTTTGCGTGGACGACGGCGCTTGGTGTTGGCGGGCGCGGCTTTCTTGTGTTTACGCGAATCGATGGCAGCGAGTACTTCCGGCACCGGGGTGCGCGATGACTTGGGTTCATCGCTGGGTGAGGCGTGAAACGGATTGCTCCAGGGTTTGTTGGCTTCCAACCCTGAGCGACCACGGTCCACCCACTCGATCTCGCCGCCTTCACGCAGAAAGGCTTCGACCTGGTCTTCCAGGTCATGACGGATGTCTTTTTTGCTGGGGGGTCGTTTCACCACCGCCCTCGCGTTTCGCCAACATTAACGAGTCAGTATAACAGGGCCCTGGCGCTATCGGCTAAACCGGATCACCTCAGGCTAAACCACCGGTAAAACGACGCGGACGGAAGGCGGTCATCTCCACCGCCGGTTCTTCGCCAGCGACTTGCTGAGCGATGATTTCGGCACTGCCCATGGCCAACGTCCAACCCCAGGTGCCGTGGCCGGTGTTGTAGTAGACATTGCTCTGCCGACCCAGACCAATGGCTGCCGGGCCATCGGGCGTCATCGGACGAAAGCCGGCCCAGGGTTCGGCTTTATCCCACTGGGCCGCTCCGGGGAAGCGTTTTTCCAGACTGTCCCGTATGGAGTTCAGGCGACGCGGCAACAGACGCCGATCGAAATCAGCCAGTTCCGCAAAACCGGTGACGCGCACCCGATCACCCAAACGAGTGATGGCGACTTTGCGGTTTTCATCAATGAGCGTCGATTGCGGCGCACGAGCCGTAACGGCAACCGGCGCGGTCAGCGAATACCCTTTCACCGGATAAATGGGCAGATGCACGCCCAGCGAAAACGCCAGTTCGCGGCTGCCACAACCGGCACACAGAACAAAGGCATCGGCGTTAAACCATTGCTCACCATCGGGGCCGTTCAGTTGTACCGAATGCAGCGTCTTATCGTCGGTGCGCAGATGCGTGGCTTCCGTGCGATAACGAAATTGCACACCGGCGGCCGCCGCGCGTTCAGCCAACCGTTCGGTAAAACTCTGGCAGTCGCCGGTGCCGTCACCGGGCACCAGTAAACCGCCTGCGATATCGGGCGACAAACCCGGTTCCTGAGCACGGGTTTCATCCGCGTCAAGCCAGCGGTTTTCAATGCCCAGGCGCGTTAAGTGGTCGCCAATATCCAGCAGTTCACGTTTGTCGTCGTCGGTGTCCGCCAGCTTCAATAAGCCGCGGTGGCCGCCGTCAAAATCGAACGGTTCGGCGTCTTCGAGCGCCAGAAACTGCTCGCGGCTGAATTGCGCCAGCCGCAACATGGCATCGTGGTTGCGCCGATAAAGGGCGGGCTGCCCGGCAAAGCGACTCATGCCGACCAGAAACTGAATCATCCGACCGGACGGCGGTAACTTCAGCTTCAGGGGTCCTTCACTGCGCAACATCGATGGCAGCGCCTGACGAATCATCGACGGAGAAGCCCAGGGCGAGACATGACCGTAAGACCGCTGACCGGCGTTGGCGTAACTGGTTTCCAACGCTGCGGCGCTGGCTTTGTCGACAACAGTGACCTCATGGCCACGCCGGTGCAGCGTCCAGGCGGTAGTGACACCAATCACACCGGCGCCAATGATCAAAATTTTCATAACAGCCCCTGACAGCCCCTTCGCAGTTCAAGATAAGCCATTAGCCTATCGATCATTAATCCCTCCGGATAGAGCCAGTTGCCCGCACCAACAAGCCCTTCTGTCCCGACATCATGCGGCTACAGGATGTAACAATTGGACAGAGCGTAGCCGGGCTGCCATTCTATAAAATCCATTGTCGGCGACTGTGGTGCCCTATGGACCCGAACCAGCAGTTCATCGAATACCATCAAGCGTTGATGAAGCTGTGCCATGACAAAGCGTTTATTCAGGATACCCGCCGTAACAAGCTGAGCGCTTTGACCTCACTGTGCGCCTCGTTACTAAATGTTGGCCGGGTCAGCGTGTGGTGGCTGCAAAGCGGTGGCGATGATTTGGAAAGTGAAATTCTTTATCAATTGGGTGAAGGCCACAACTTCGATCCCAACTACCTGACACGCCTGGGCAATCCGGCGTATTTCGATGCCTTGATGAAAGCGCGTATCATTGATGCCCGCAATGCCCGCCAAGACCCACGCACCCAAGCGTTCAACGACCATTACCTGATTCCAACCGGCATACACGCCATGCTGGATGCACCCATCTTTGATGCCGGCCAACTGAGCGGCGTCATCTGCCTGGAAGCGCTGGAGCCGCGCGACTGGTCACTGGCGGACATTTCTCTGGCCACCGCCATTGCCGACACCATCAGCCTGATCAACACGCACGAAGCCTGGTCGCAGTCCCAACAGCAACTTGATTACGTCACCCATTTCGACAGCCTGACGGGCCTGCCCAACCTCAATTCGATGCGTGATCGTCTGCATCACATCACTCGGCAGGAAGCGCCTTTTGCGCTGCTGTGGATTGATCTGGATCGGATCAAGGCGATCAACGATGGCATGGGGCAAATGATCGGCAATCAAATCATTGGGGAGGTGGCGAATCGCTTGCGGCATTTGTCGATTCCCGGCAAAGACAAAATTGCCCGCGTCGGTGGCGACGAATTTGTCATGCTGATTCGTCGGCAAACCGATGAATCGCACCTGCGACATCTGACTCAAAGCATTCTCAATACCCTGGCCGCGCCGATGCAATTGCACGACCAGTTGCTGGCCATTACAGCGTCCATTGGTGTCAGCATCTGGCCTGCTGATGGTCAAGACAGCGATACTCTGCTCAAACACGCCGAAGCGGCGATGTATCACGCCAAGGAACAAGGGCGTGGCCAAGCGCAATTGTTTAACCGCTCCATTTCAGCCGATGCGCGCTCGCGTTTTCAACTGGAATCGCAGCTGCGTGAGGCGATTCGCAACCAGCAACTGGACGTTCACTATCAGCCCATCGTTCGCGCCAGTGACGGCCATTTGATGCAACTGGAGGCTCTCGTTCGCTGGAACCACCCGACGCATGGTTTGTTGCCACCGATCCGTTTTCTCGACCTGGCGCGCTCCGCTGGCTTACTGCCCGATTTAGGCATGGCGGTCATGCATCGCGCTTGCCATCACCTGCGTCAGGCGCAACAAGCTGGCATGAATCTGCCACAGCTGGCGATCAATCTGGCGCCGGAACAACTGCTCGACCCACTCCTGCCCGAGCAATTAAAAGAGGTGTACGAAGCCTACGGTTTGAACGGCGAGTGCTTTGATTTTGAAGTAACCGAAGACGTCATCAAGGCCGATACCGAAATCCTGCGCAACCTGCTGAAACAACTGGTCGACATGGGTTCGGGCTTATCTATCGACGATTTCGGCACCGGCTACTCATCGCTGGCGCGGCTGAAACATCTGCCCTTTGCCAAACTGAAAATCGATCGTTCCTTCGTTAAGGAACTGCCCAGTGACCGCGACGACTGCGCCATCACGCTGTCGATTTTGGGGTTGGCGCGCGGCCTGGGAATGGCCGTGGTCGCCGAAGGTGTGGAAACCGAAGACCAGGAACGCTGGCTGACCGAACAAGGCTGCGATTTCCTGCAGGGTTATCGTTACAGCCGGCCGGTTCCGTTCGATCAATTGCTGATGACGGTCATCAAAGACGCCGGCTGATGACGATGCTGCGCGCTCAGTGCCCGCGTAATTCAAACAACAAGGCATCGACCGACGTGGCGGTTTCGAAGCTGAGCCGGTCTTCTTCCGCAATGTAAGCGCCATCACCGGCACTCATGGTCACACCATTGACGCTGAGCTCACCGTGAGCAACCTGCAGGTAATACAGCCGGTCTTTTGCCGTGGTGAAGCTTTGCGCCTCTTGCTCCAATCGCACCTGATACAGGCTGGCATCCTGACGGATAGCCAGCGAACCTTCACTGCCGTCGGGTGAAACGATCCTGTTGATGCCACTCAAGGCGGAAAAATCCTGCTGCGCATAACTCGGTTCAACACCAGCGACATTGGGCAACACCCAGATCTGCAGGAAATTCAGCCGCTCGCTTTGCGAAGCATTGTATTCACTGTGCATCACGCCACTGCCAGCGCTCATCACCTGCACTTCGCCGGCTTTAAGTTGCGACACATTGTTCATGGTGTCGCGATGGGCGATGGTGCCTTCGAGCACGTAGGTGATGATTTCCATATCGCGATGACCGTGAGTATCAAAGCCGCTTCCCGGTGCTACCCAGTCGTCATTGATGACGCGCAAATCGGAAAAACCCATGTAATTCGGGTCGTAATAATTGGCGAACGAAAAACTGTGGTGCGAATCCAGCCAGCCGTGTTGAGCATGGCCGCGTTGATTGGCGAGACGCACTCTGATCATGATGACCTCCCATCAAATGCTGCGTTCCGGTATCGACGCCGGAACCCTGGATGGAAGCAATATAGAGGCTTACGGAACGCAAGCCTAACGGAGCTTTTCGGCGTTATCGTTCAGTTTCACTGACCGAACGCGGATACGGCACACACAAGGGTTTGCCACCCATCGGCTCGGCCAGAATGCGGCTATCCACCGCAAAAACGTCGGCGATATTGGCCGGAGTTAATACCTGCTCCGGCGTGCCATCAGCAAAGACGGCACCGTTGTTAAACAACACCAGACGATCGGCGTAACGTGCGGCCAGATTGAGGTCGTGCAAGACCACCAGCGTGGTCTTTTTATGGTCGCTGTTCAGCCGACGAATTTGTTCCAGCACATCAATCTGATGGGTAATGTCGAGATGATTCGTTGGCTCATCAAGAATGGCGTAAGGCGTATCCTGCGCCAACACCATGGCAAAGAAGGCACTTTGACGCTGACCACCGGACAGTTCTGCCACCGGCCGATCACGAAGATGCTCAATACCGACGGTGGCAATGGCCTGATCAATCAGCTCAACATCACGCGCCGAACGGAACCCCAGTAACGACTGATGCGGTGCACGGCCATAACCGACCATCTGCTCCACACTGATGCCCGTCGGCACCAGGGGTTCCTGCGGTAAAAAAGCCAACGTCCGGGCGACCGCTTTGGGCGAACTGGACAACACATCCAGCCCATCCACGTTGATGCGTCCACTGCGCGGCTTCAATAAGCGCGCCATGGTTTTCAGCAGCGTCGATTTGCCACAGCCATTGGGGCCAATAAAGACAGTGATTTCGCCCTCGCGAATGGTTAAATCGATGTTATTGATCACCGCCGGATTGCGGCCATAACCGGCACTGACGCCGGACAACACAATACTCATCCGTCCTGCTCCGAAGCGGTGGTTAACATGATGTAAACGAAAAATGGCGCGCCCAGCAGCGCCGCCAGAATGCCGGCGGAAACTTCCAATGGCGGCGCAATGGCGCGGCCCAGTCCGTCAGCCAGCGACACCAGCAACATGCCGGTTAACGCAGACGTCGGTAACAACCAGCGATGCGAACCGCCAACCAGGCGCCGGGCAATGTGCGGCGCCATCAAACCGATAAATCCCATGACGCCGACTACGGCAACCGAAACACTGGCCAGTACTGTCGCCACGGCCAATAACGCCAGACGCAACAACGGCACTCGGATGCCCAAACCGGTGGCAGAGGCATCCCCCAGACTCAGCAGATCGAGCCGGTAGGTCAGCACCAGCGCCAAGGCCGCGAAAATCATAAGCGGAGCAACACTGACCGATACATGATCCCAGTTGCGCCCCCACAACGACCCGGTCAGCCAGATCAGTGGCGCGGAACGTTCGGCGTCGCTCGAAGTCACCAGCAGATAATCAACACCCGCTTCAAACACCAGACCGACGGCCACCCCGATCAACGCCAAATGCGCCGGCGACAAGGTACGAAAATGCGCCACCAGCATGACAATACCGGCGGCCGATAAGCCACCCAAACAGGCGGTCACCGGCATCCAAGCGGGCGGCAAATCCGGCAGTAAGCTGACCAGCAACACCGCGAACAAGGCGGCGCCGGAATTGATGCCGATAATGCCCGGACTGGCCAGTGGGTTACGGATGACCGCCTGAATGATGGCACCCGATAACGCCAGCGCACCGCCGGCCAGCAGCGCCAAAACCACGCGCGGCAGACGCGATTTCAAAATAATGTAACGTTGCTGATCGCCATCGAGATTCAACAGCGTATTGACGATGACATCGACCGGCACCTTCACCGCGCCAACGCCCAGGCTCCAGATCGCCGACGCCAGCGTCAGCGCTGCCAGCAGTGCCACCAGACTGGCTCGACGCCGATAGATGCCCTGCCCAGGGGTCATGCCAGCCTCCGCGCCGTTAGTGTTGCATAGAGAAAATACGGCGCACCGATCAAGGCGCAGACCACGCCCAGAGGCGTTTCATAGGGAAAGCGCACCAGCTTGGAAACCGCATCGGCCAGCACCAGCAACGCACCGCCGCCCAACGCCACGGCCGGCACCAGCGCGCGATGATTTTGCCCAAACCAGAACCGGCACAGATGCGGCACCACCAGCCCAACAAACATCACTGGCCCAGCCACCGCCACGCTGGCACCGGTCAACACGGCGGCCAAGGCAGCGCCTAAAAAGCGCACCCGGCGTGGGTCGATGCCCAGCCCCTGAGAAGCACCGTCGCCCAGCGCCAGCACATTAAACCCGTGCGCCAGCAAAAGGCTGCCCAACACCCCGGCGAAGGACCAGGCGATCAGCGGTAGCACCTGTTGCACTGACACCGACGAAATATCGGCCGACACCCAGTTAATCACCAGGCGCGACAAATCATCATCGAGGGTGTAGGTAAAGCGCACACAGGCATAGCTGAAGGCTCCGACGGCAACGCCAGCCAGAATCAAACGAATGGAGTCGAGCCGGCCACCCAGACCTCCGGCAATGGCAAAGGTGACCAAGCCCGCCAGTGCGGCGCCGAGAATCGCCATCAAATCCAGCGGTACGCCCGCCAGAAACGGCAGTACCACGGCCAGCGCGACACCCAGTGACGCCCCTTGATTGATGCCGAGAATGGATTCCGAGGCCAGTGGGTTGCGGGTTACAGCCTGCAAAGCCAGGCCCGCCAATGCCAGGTTAACGCCGACGAACAGCGCCACCAGCGTGCGCGGCAACCGCAGATCGATCACCGCCGAACGCGCTAGCGAACCATCGTCGACCCACAGCAGGCTGAGAATGTTGGACAGGTGAATATCGCCGCGCTGACCTAACGTCAGCGACCAGAGCGCGGCCGCAACGACGACCGCAATCAGCAATACATATCGAACCGCGAGCGGCACTCAGCGCTCGATCTGCGCCATGATGTCGACCAGGCTGGCAGCGCTGGCTTCAGACGCAATCACACCGCGCAGACGCGACCAGTTGTGCGCCTCAATATCGAACAACCAACCCGACTGAATGGCCTTGAGGTTGTCGAACAACGGCTGCCCTACCCACTCATCGGTCAAACCCGGATCGGCGTATTTGCCGCGAACCAGAATGTCAGGATTGAGCACCGACAGCTGTTCCAGCGAGGTCTGCACAATGGCATCGGAATAGGTGTCGCCATCGGTGGCGGTCATTTCCGTTTCAAAGCCGAACCAGCTCAGCAGCGAGCCGTTATAGCTTGTTGGCGAATGCAGATAAATGCCACGGCCATTGTCGATAAAAAACTGAATCGATAAGCCGGAAACATCGCCCAGCTGGGCTTTGTAGTCCGACATCAGCGCGCGATGTTCTGCCAGACGCTCGCTCATCTGCGCATCACGGCCAACGGCGTGAGCAATGGTCGCAGCCGATTCCAGCGCCACATCGTAAGTACCGGTCAGGCTGTCGAACACCAGCGTCGGAGCAATATCG
Organism: Saccharospirillum sp. MSK14-1; assembly: GCF_003054965.1. Lineage (GTDB taxonomy): Bacteria > Pseudomonadota > Gammaproteobacteria > Pseudomonadales > Natronospirillaceae > Saccharospirillum. The sequence goes on along the minus strand of NZ_MIES01000033.1, from coordinate 497,528 downwards.
CTCAGCGAGCTGTAGATGGCACTGTGACGATTCTTATCGGCGATGATCAGGTCTGGCTGCAACGACGCGATGATTTCCAGGCTGGGTGATTTACGGGTACCGACAGACACCCAGTCGTCACCAATGATGTCGGTGTAAGCCTGAACGATGCGGTCACGGCTGTTGTCATCGGCGATACCGACCGGTGCCACACCCACGGCTGCCAGACTGTCGACGAAGCTGTATTCAAGCACCACGATACGTTCGGGGTTTTCCGGCACATCGGTCGTGCCCAGTTCGTGGTCAATTTCAACGGCATGGGCGGAAGTCACCATGGCCAATAATGACGCGGTCATGCCCAAACGAGCGATTACGTTACGCACTGTGTTATCTCCATGATTCAACAGCCGAGTCGACCCATCGAACCCTGAGGTTATTGTCGACTTGAGTCAGCGATGGCGCCGTTGCCAGACGGAGTAAACCCAAGGCAACCGCTAAGATTGGAGCCGGATAATAACGAGGCACAACCGCAAAAACAATTGATAAGCATTCTTATAAATATGAAAAATGCCAACAGGCTTGTTGAGGCGAGCAATCTAAAACCACAACGAAAAAAGCCCGGCTCTTTCGAGCCGGGCTTTCCTCTAATTGGTAGCGGGGGCAGGATTTGAACCTACGACCTTCGGGTTATGAGCCCGACGAGCTACCAGACTGCTCCACCCCGCAATAAACCTTACTGTTGAGATACCTAACGATCACGCGTTGGGTCGGCCTCATAAGCCGAAGGTCGTTGGACTCCCTTCGACTTTTGCGGTGTGGGAGCCCGACGAGCTACCAGACTGCTCCACCCCGCAATAAACCGTTGTGAAGGTTTTAAAAACCGGCGTCTGGGCGCCTCCCTTCAACGGCTGCGAATACTAATGACGAGGTGTTGTAGTGTCAACTAACTTTTTGATTTTTTTCAATTTTTCCCGTTAAGCCACGCTTGTCGGGCCGCCTGCATTCTCACGGCCAGGCGGTCGTAGTCAGCACGCGCGACCGGGCCACAAGCCAGCCAGTCGAGCACGGTCTGATCAATACGCTGCTGATCAACCGTCTGCCCTAACCCACCCGCCAGACGTTGCACCTGCAATTCCATGCGCAGATTTTTATCATCCGCCGGACTGTCGACTTGCGCCAAGGCTTCGAGCTCTACCGTCTGGCGATGAAGTTGATCCCGCGCCTGTGACGTCGCCGGCTGCCGCCACACGCTTAGCTGATCCGCCAGGCGATCGGCACCAGATGGCAGCGACATGGCCCGGAATGCGTCGAGCAAAGCGTCATCGTTACTGTCTTCAAAGCGTGCACGCGAGACCCAATCGATTAATGCTTGCCAGTGCTGATCTTTATTGTGACGTTTTTGCCCACGACAGGCGGCATCGAACTGTTTCTGGGCTTTGTTAAAGCGTTCCTGCAATGTTTTTTGTTGCGTTTTGGGCAGCGCACCCAACCCCCGAAATTGCGCTTTAAGCGCATCAGCCTGAGACTTCTCTGCCAATGGTTGATCGGCTTTGGACAGCGCCTCCAATTGTTCAATCAACGCGTCGGCCTGACGTCGATGGTCATCCAACTCAGCTTTGAACGCCTCTACCTGCTGACCCCGGCGCTCAAATAATTCGTCGCACACTACTCGGAAAGCCTTCCACAACTGTTGTTCATCGCGACGCGCCAAGGTGCCGACTTGCTGCCATTCTTTTTGCAAACGTTTGGCCGCTTCGGTGGCTTTGCGCGTGTCGGTTTCATCCAGTAGCGTGCGAGCGCGTTCAATGATGGCTTCTTTAGCACGACGAAAATCGCCCTGTTCATCCTGTAATTGATGACGCAGTCGTTTGATGACCGCGTCGAAGGCTTTTTGCACGCCCTTATTGGCGGCGCGTTCGACCGGAGAAAACCGACGCCACTCCTGACGCGCCATGTTCATCACCTGATCGAGCTCTTTGATGTCCACGGCGCTGCTGCGAATCAGCGCTTCGTATTGTTTGAGCTGCTCCACCAATTCGCGCCGTTTTTGCAAGTTCAGGCTGCGCAGTTTGCTTTGCTCGTTAAAGTATTCACGGCAGGGTTCATACGCCTGCTGCGCCAAGGCATGAAAGGTCTCCCACAATTCCTGATGCTGATTTTGCAAACCTCGGCTGAGCTGACGCCATTCATCCTGCAGGGTGCGAATGGTTCGTGCGCGATCCTGTGGGTCCATGGATTGACCGATCAGGGTACGCATGCGCTCGATCAGCGCTTCTTTTTTGGGCTGCACGGCAAAGCTCTGCCAGTCGCGCAATTGCTCAACCGCGGCCCGTGTCTCCTCCAATTGACGAAACAATCCGGGATGCGCCACCTGGGTCAGGCGCGCCAGTTCGTCCTCGACGCCGTGCAGCAAACCGGAGGCGCGGCGCAGGTGGCCTTCGTTCACGGCTGCCATACAACGACGCATCAACGCCCGTGCATGTCGGACCGCCTGCACTTCAGCCTGATGGTGTTCGGCCAGTTGATCATGATGACGCGCCAGGGCTTGTTCCACGCGGGCTTTGAGCTGCGGTGCCGGTGAGTCTTCAGGCCAGTCGAGTTCGTGCAGCCATTCATCCAGCGCCTGCGCTTCGGCGTTCATGGTTTCCGGCGAGGTTTCCAAACGGTCCAGCAGGGCTGGCATTGGCCCAAAGCGCTGGCTGATGGACGCCTGATGCGACAGCGCCGTTTCAAACGCCGTGCACAGCCGATGGAACGCCCGCTCTTCCGATTTCCCCGGTCGTGTTAGCTGTTCCGTTTCACGCCATTGATGTTGCTGGTCGGTCAGAAAATGCTGAGCATCGCGCAGAGCTTCCTCGTCGATATCCAGCGCATCGGTACGCTCACGCAGTTCCTCGACAAGGCGAGCCACAATCATTTCACGGTTTGGGTCGATTTTGTTCGGTTCGTCCGTCGCCTCTTGGGTGTCGGTGGGGTCGGTGGCGTCGGTTTGGGTCGTTTCGCTCGAGGGTTGTATGCGCGCCTGGGCGGTTTGCCAGGCGTGTTCAAAGCGTTGCTGCCAGTGTTCGTCGGCATGTTGCCGACACTGCTGCCACTGATCCTGGAAAGCGGTCAGTTTGCCTGCATAGAGCGGATCCAGTGTCGCTTGAGCGTGGCGCTCCATTCGCTCGACCAGATGATGCGCCTGCGCCTGTTCGGCCTGGTGTTCGCGAACGCGGGCGCGCTGGGCGTCGAGTTTGTCACGGGCGATGCGATACACCGCTTTATCGTGCCCTTTGGCTGCGCGCGCCAACGCTTCCAGTTGTTGGCTGTCGGTTAACCGCTCAGCCGCGGCATTACGCACCTGAGCGGAAAACCCTTCCAGCGCCAGGGCGTAACAATGGTGCTCAGAGAGCCCCTCGACATCAGCCTGGTGTTGCAACTGCAGTGCAAGCTGATCGAGCTCGGTCAGCGGCAGATGTTCCAGTTCCGCGTTGTCGAGCCGGCCATCGTCGAGTCGGTTCGCCAGTTCCGCCAGCGCGGCCTGTCGTTGGCGGCGATCCTGACTGTGGCTGCGTTGTGCCAGCTCAGTCGGCTCGGCTGGATCGGGCGTGGCCGAGGTGGATTTAGCCTGGGTGTTCGAATCGTTCTTGTTATTGAACAGCTTGGAGAGCGCAGCCATGATGCCTTACCTCGTCTGGCCGGACGGCGCAACGGGTGCCCCGAATCGGCGAACAGTGCTAGGGTAGAGCCCCTTAGGTACGGCCGAAGACAGCCAGCTTTCGGCGTGGTGCCACGCAGTGTAAACCCTAACGACTTTGCCCGGAAACCATCATGACCCAGCCATCGAGCTTTCTCTGGTACGACTATGAGACCTGGGGAATTCAGCCGCGTCGCGACGGCATTGCGCAGTTTGCCGCGGTGCGCACTGATGCCAACTTAAACCTCATTGGCGATCCGGTCGATCTGAAATGCCGTCCACTGCCAGACACGGTGGTGTCGCCCGATGCGGCCTTGGTGACCGGCCTGAACCCGGCCGACTGTGATCGCACCGGTCTCAGCGAATGGCAATTCGCCGAGCAGATTCAACAACTGATGGCTGAACCGGGCAGTTGTGTGACTGGCTACAACTCGCTGCGGTTTGACGATGAATTCAGCCGTCATCTCTTTTATCGCAACCTCCTCGACCCTTACAGCCGCGAATGGCGCAACGGCAACAGCCGTTGGGATCTGCTCGATGTTGTGCGCCTGACTTACGCGCTTCGCCCTCAGGGCATTGAATGGCCCACGCACGAAGACGGCACACCGTCGTTCAAGCTGGAACAGCTGACGGCTGCGAATGGCATTGAACACGGCAACGCTCACGATGCGGTCAGCGATGTGCTCGCCACCATTGAATTGGCGCGTTTGATTCGACGCCACCAACCCAAGCTGTTCGACTACGCGCTGGAGCTGCGCACCAAGGCGGCTGTTCGTCGGCAACTGAAGTTCGATGAGCGCGAGCCGCACCTGCACGTCAGTGGTCGCATTCCGGCAGCGCGCGGTTGTCTGGCGGTGGAATTGCCGTTGATCGAACACCCGGATCGGCGCAATGAGATCATCGTGCTCGATTTAACCGACGACCCCAGCTGGTTGCTCGATCACAACGCTGACCAACTGCGTGACTGGTTATACACCCCCAACGACGATCTGCCCGAGGGCATTGCGCGCGTGCCGTTGCGCACCCTGCACCTGAACCGCAGCCCGATGGTCGCGCCCTACGCCATGCTCGATGACGAGGTGGCACAACGCCTGGGCGTTGATCGCGATGCCATTGAACGCCATCGCGCCATCGTCGATCGCTGGCATGATCTGGTCACTCTGGCGCGCGATGTGTTTCGTGACGAAGACCGCGCGCCCTTTATCGACCCCGAACACGCTCTTTATGCCGGCTTTATCGACGATCACGATCGCGGCATTTTAAACCGCATCCGCGCCAGCACCGACCGCCCCGAGGCCTGGCCCGGACTGGCCGAAGACTTACACGATGACCGTCAGCAAACCCTGGTGTTTAACGCCCGTGCTCGCCACTTCAGCGATAGCCTGAGCGCCGCCGACGCAGCGCAATGGCGCGATCAGGTCAAACGCAACCTGACCGAGGCCGACTGGGGTTCCAGTCTGAGCTGGCAACAGGCGTTTGATCGAACCGAGGAGTTGCTGCAGGAACAGCCGGAATCGGCGGTGTTACTGCAGGTGAAAGACTGGTTGGAGACGCAGCGCCAGCAATGGCTGGCCGAAGCCAAAGAATCCACAAAGGCGAGCAAAAAGACCGCCTCTACGGCCGAACCGGCCGACACCGGTCACGAACAGCTGGGTTTGTTTGACGAGTAGCGTGGCGTCAGGACGCCCGACCCTGCGGATAGAAAATCAGATTATGCAGCCAGGCGGGCTGCTCGGCTGAATCGTTGCGGTAACCGTGGGGCTGATCGGCCTTAAAGCGCCACACATCGCCCGGCCCCAACCGGTGCCAATCGCCATCGCTGAGCACTGACAGCCAGCCACTGATCACTATGACGTGCTCCACCACCCCCCGCTCATGCGCTTCGGATTCGCGCACGCAACCCGGCGCCAGCTCCAGTTCCAGTAACTCAGAGCGCAAATTGGCATCGAACGGAATCAACGATCGCACACGAATGCCGCTGCCCGCCGGCTCCAGTCGTTTGTCGCCGTTGTAAGCAGGGCTCGTCAATGGCGCCATCAACTGAGAAAAGGACAGCTCGTAGCCACGCGCCAACTTCCACAGGGTGTTGAGTGTCGGGCTGGATTCGCCGCGCTCGATTTGCCCCAGCATGGCCTTGCTGACACCCGTTGCGGCGGCGGCTGCATCCAGGCTCCAGCCGCGGCTTTGGCGCAGGGCTTTTAAGCCGGTGGTGAGTTCGTTGGTCATCGGGCAGCCTTGCTTGTGCGTTATAACGCACGATGCTAGAGTTCGGCGCATTGTACGTTATAACGCACAGCCGAACCAAAACTCGCGGTGCTATAGAGGAGTGCCCATGCTCAGAGATTTTTCCGCGGCCAGCATCAGTGCGGGTTTCGTCGCTGTTTTGGTCGGTTTCAGCAGTTCGGCGGTGATCATCTTTCAGGCAGCGTCCGCCGCTGGTACTGACGCCGCCCAGGCGGGTTCCTGGCTGTGGGCGCTTGGTCTGGGCATGGGCATTACCTCCATCGGGCTGTCGCTGCAACATCGGCTACCGCTGGTTACCGCCTGGTCCACGCCCGGGGCGGCCGTGCTGGCGGTCAGTCTGGGGGATTTCTCGCTGGGTCAGGCTATCGGCGCTTTTATCGCTATGGGCGTGTTGATACTGCTCGCGGGTTTAAGCGGCCAGGCAGAAAGACTGAGCCGCCAACTCAGCCCGGCCATTGCTGGCGCCATGCTCGCCGGAGTGCTGTTGCCCTTTGGTCTGGACGCCTTTGCCGCGCTGAATGACGCGCCCTTGCTGTCGGGTACGATGGTGGTGAGCTACTTTCTGGCCAGGCTCTGGGCGCCACGCTTTGCGGTGTTGATCGTCGCTGCGCTCGGCCTGGTATTGGCGCTGGGGCTGAATCAAGTGGTCACCGACCAATGGCAGTGGGCATTGGGTCAGCCGGTCTGGCAAGGACCGCAGTTTTCCTGGCAAGCGCTGCTGTCGCTGACGCTGCCGCTGTTTCTGGTCACCATGGCCTCGCAAAACCTGCCTGGCATCGCCACCTTGACGGCGGCCGGTTATCTCTCACCCACCTCGTCGATGCTGAAGTGGACCGGCGCGACTACCACAGTGCTGGCGCCCTTTGGTGCCTTTGCGTTGAACCTGGCCGCTATCACTGCGGCTATCTGCATGACCGAGGACGCCCATCCCGACAAGCGCAAACGCTATACGGCTGCGGTATCGGCAGGCTTTTTCTATATCTTGCTGGGGGTCATGGCCGCAACAGTGGTCGCTTTTTTCGAATCGGTGCCGCCGGCTTATCTGGCGACGCTGGCCGGGCTGGCCTTACTGCCGACACTGGGTTCGGCACTGGTGATGGCCTTGCAGGATGACAGCGAACGCGAAGCGGCGCTGGTGACGCTCTTGGTCACCACCGCCAACGTCACGCTCTTTGGCATTGGCGGCGCGTTTTGGGGACTGGTGTTTGGCTATCTGGTGCGCAGCCGCCAGCCCCTGCTAAAGCGCTTAACGAACCGTTAGGCTTTTTCTTTTCCCTTCAGAAAGGCTTCAGCGGCGCGCTTAAACTCGTCGCTTTTCAGCCGTTTCATAAATTGCTGAGCTTCGTCGTCGATGGCGTTAAGAATAAAGCTCATATAGCTCTGCTTCATCAGCCTCTTGGTCGCCTGGATCGCCTCCGTCGGCTGGGCGGCCAATAACTGTGCCTGCTGATTGGCGGCGTTGAGGTAATTTTCGTCACCAAAAACGGCGTTGATCAGCCCGGCCTGCAAGGCTTCCTGTGGTCCAAACGACTTGCCCAGCATCAGCCATTCGGCCGCTTTGTTGTGGCCCACACGCAACGGCAGCAACACGGACGAAGCAAACTCCGGCACCAACCCCAGGTTGACGAACGGCAGTTGGAAAACGGCGCTGTCACCGCTGTAGACCAAATCGCAGTGCAGTAACAAGGTGGTACCAATACCGACCGCCGGCCCATTCACTGCAGCGACAACGGGCTTGGGGAAATCCGCCATGGTTTTCAAAAACTTCATCACCGGCGATTCGTCGTCGAACGGCTTTTCCAGAAAATCGTTCAGGTCGTTACCGGCGGTAAAGCAGAATTTCTGGCCCGACAACAACACGACCTTGGCGTCGTCATCAAACTTGGCTTCGTTGAATACACGGTGCAGCTCGACATACATCGCTTCAGTCAGGGCGTTGCGCTTCTCCGGCCGATTCAAGGTCAGTTCGAGCACACCGTTGTTTAAACGCTGAATAATCTCTGTCATGGCGAAGGTCCTCACTGCATTTTTGTCCGTTCAATTTAAACAAACGTTTGAATTTTGCAAAGTTGGGACTTTGTTTCGCACTGTAAAGCCAGGTGGCCAGCCACACCGTTCCGCTGTGGAAACCCTATGTATCCTAGCGGTAACCACTTGGTATAACTCCGATTCCTGCCATTTTGGTGTACACTTCGCCGCCATCGCCCACGGCCAGGAGACCTTCATGACGGCTATCAAACAGGACGACCTTATCCAGAGTGTCGCCGACGCCCTCCAGTTTATTTCCTATTACCACCCTCAGGATTTTATTCAGGCCATTCACGCCGCCTACGAGCGTGAAGAAAGCCAGGCCGCCAAAGACGCCATGGCGCAAATTCTGCTCAACAGCCGCATGTGTGCCGAAGGCCACCGACCGATCTGCCAGGACACCGGCATCGTCACCGTCTTTCTGAACATCGGCATGAATGTCCGTTTCGACGACGCCACCATGGGCGTTGAAGACATGGTCAATGAAGGCGTGCGCCGCGCCTACACCCACCCGGACAACGTGCTGCGCGCCTCCGTGCTGGCCGACCCGGACGGTAAACGCCAGAACACGAAAGACAACACACCAGCGGTGATCCACACCCGTATGGTTCCCGGCGATACGCTGGAAGTGCACGTCGCAGCCAAAGGCGGTGGCAGTGAAGCCAAATCCAAATTTGCCATGCTCAATCCGTCCGATTCGATCCTCGACTGGGTGCTGAAAGTGGTACCGGAAATGGGCGCCGGCTGGTGCCCGCCGGGCATGCTCGGCATTGGCATCGGTGGTACCGCCGAGAAAGCCATGCTGATGGCGAAAGAATCTTTGCTGGAACCGATCGACATCAACGAGCTGAAAGCGCGCGGCCCACAAAACCGGGGCGAAGAGTTGCGTCTGGAAATTTTCGACGGCGTGAACAAGCTGGGCATCGGCGCTCAAGGTCTGGGTGGCTTGACCACCGTGCTGGATGTGAAAGTGATGGAAGCGCCGACGCATGCGGCCAACAAGCCCGTAGCGATCATCCCCAACTGTGCCGCCACCCGTCATACTCACTTCAAGCTCGACGGCACTGGCCCGGCGGACCTGAAACACCCACGTCTGGAAGACTGGCCGGACATCGTCTGGGACGCCGGCCCCACGGCGCGCAAGGTCAACCTGGACACACTGACCAAAGACGAAATGCTGGCATGGCAACCGGGCGATACATTGCTGCTGAACGGCAAGATGTACACCGGTCGCGACGCGGCGCACAAGCGCATGGTCGATATGATCAACAAAGGCGAAGAACTGCCGGTCGACCTGACCAACAAACTGATCTACTACGTGGGCCCGGTTGATCCGGTACGCGACGAAGTGGTCGGCCCCGCTGGCCCGACGACCGCCACTCGCATGGATAAGTTCACCGACACCGTGCTCGAACACACCGGTTTAATCGGTATGGTCGGCAAGGCTGAACGCGGCCCCATTGCCATCGAAGCCATCGCCAAACACAAGGCGAGCTATCTGATGGCCGTCGGCGGTGCCGCTTATCTGGTGTCCAAAGCGATTCGTAACGCCAAAGTCGTTGCTTTCGAAGACCTAGGTATGGAAGCCATCTACGAATTCGACGTTGTCGATATGCCGGTCACCGTCGCCGTTGATACCAACGGCGATTCAGTCCACAAAACCGGTCCGCAACAATGGGCGGCGAAGATTTTGGCTAAAGAAGTTGGGTGAAACGGAAGACGCTTAACGGGAAATGCGAGACGCCCGATACGAAAAAGGGAGCCACCTGACGGTGACTCCCTTTTTTATTACAGCAAGATGCGACATATCGGGCGAAGGTTTCCACCATTCAGCGTCTCCCGTCAGGCATCTCCCCGCTTACGATCGGCTTCACTCGCCAACACATGCGCATAGATGCCGGCGACATCGTCGGCAAAACGATCAATCGCGAAATCACCGGCGAAGCTCAGGGCTTGATCAGCCAGTTTTTCCCGCTCCGCATCATTCTCCAGCAAATACTGCACCCGCTCCAACCAGAGATTACGGTCTTCGCGGGTTTTAAACCCGTTGTAACCTTCACGCACCACATCGTCGATACCACTGGAGCGCACGGCTACAACCGGCAAGCGCGCAGCCATGGCTTCCAGGATCACCATGCCCTGTGTTTCCGATTTAGAAGCAAACACAAACGCATCGCCTAACTGGTAATAATTGGCCATCTCGTCCGGTGGTACCGGGCCGACCAAATGCACGCAATCCGCCAAGTTCTTCTCTTCAATGCGCTGCTGCAAAGCGCCGCGTTCTTCGCCATCACCGATCAACAGACAATGAAAAGATCGATCGCTGCGACGCCGCAGTTCTGCCAGTGCATCAATCATAAAATAGATATTTTTCTCTTTGCTCAGTCGCGACACCGATACAAAAACGCAATCGTCTTTAGCGATGCCCCAGTCACTGCGCAGTCGCTCTACGGCCTTTTCATCGCGCTGTTGAAAACGTTCAAAATCAATGCCGGTCGGCTGCACATAAAGGTTGGTGGTCACCCCAATCACACGCAGATATTCCTCGGCCGATTGCGTCGGCACAATGACACCCGCACAGCGATTCGCAAAACGACGCACCAGAGAATGAGAAATCAAATTGCGAAACAATGGCCCAGGCAGAGGCACATAATGCGAATAATGTTCCAGACGGGTGTGGTAGGTGTACACCGCCGGTACGCCTAAGGCTTTAGCCCAGAGCAAGCCAAACCAACCCAGCCAGAACGGATGGTGGATATGCACCAGGTCGGGTTTAAACGCCATCATGGCGCGACGCGCACGACGTGAAATGGGGTTGGCCATGCGAAATTCACCGCTCTTACCCAGCGCCACCCAAGACCGCAAACGAACCACTTCGTCTTTATTTTCGTTTTTATCCTGGTCGCGGTAACTCGGCGAAATGATCAACACCTTATGACCTAAGTCGACCAATCCACGGCGCAGGCGTTCAATGGAAATCGGCACCCCACCAATAAAGGGCAGATAGTTGTTGGTGACCATCATTATGCGCAAGGCTTTTTCTCGAAACGGTGTGACGTCGAGATCGAAGTTCGGGTAATAATCCCGATCAACAAAGACCGTGGTATACAATTTAATGGCCAACGCCGTCAGTGCGAACAACACCAACAGAAAATTAAGATGCCCAACATAGAACACCGAATGCACAAAGAACCACAGACTTTCCAGCGTCTTTAAAAACTGGTTTTGGCCAATGTCCAAACGCTGCATATCGATACTGACGTTTTCACCATCCACTGCAACCGTAACGTAGTGATAGAAACTGGTGTCGTCATTGATGACCAATCCACCAGCGCCACCGGTCGTAATATACTCCACACCTTTATGCGTTTGATGATCGAATAAATGCAAATCGGAAGAGAATACAGCCGTGACCTGATGACGACTAAAAATGGTTTGCAATTGTTGCCCAAAGGCTTCATCCACCAGGTAGTCTTCAGCAAAGTCGACCGGTGTTTCCTGAATGGGTTTTAACAATGCGTCGCCCAAAAACACAAATCGATGCGTGGGCTGTTCATCGAGTAATTGCTGATTGAGCCAATGCAACTGGAACTCGTAAGCGTCCGGATCCGTTGTATCGAGAAAAATAAACTGGCTGTTGCCCGCTTTGAACGAATAAAAATACGGTCCAAAATGTTCGTAAAAGTGGAAAGAACCAAAAATGCTGGTTTCGTTCTCACCAACGGTGAGGAAATAAGGCATTTCAAGGTGACTGAAAGATCGATACAAGGCGCGGTACTTATCTTCACCCCCACCACTGACGGCGTTGCCTGCGGACACCAAAAAGTCCGATTCCGTTGCATTAATGATGGGGATCATGGTGCGTTCAAACACACCCACCGAATTATTAATATTCCCCACCACCGAAAAAGACAGCTGACTGCGGCCGGCCAATGTTTCCTGTACGGCTTCAATCTGCTGAGCATGAACCGCGGAATAATCCTGCTCGAAATAAACCAGATAAATTCGATAGCCGACCAACGACAGAATCAATAAAAGGTTGATGTAAAAAATGTATTTCAATCGCCTTGGTGTGAACCAGCCTTTTATTGTCATTTTGGGGCTCCGTCTGTCAGTTCGCGCTGGGTAACGAAGATGCCAATCAACATTCCCAGGTAGATGGTGAGTGCTCGCCAGCCGACGGTAACCAGCACCAGATGACCGGCCGTCAATACGTCTGAAAAGAAATGGCCGAACACACCTTCGGCGATACCGGAAGCGCCCGGTGTCGGTGAAAAATACATCACAAAGGTGGTGATCACCATGCGCCCCACCACCAGCCAATAGGACAAGTCATAACCCAATGCCCAACACAGTACAGCCGGGAATGAAAACAGCGATAATAAGAACAAGGCAGTAAACAACCAGGACGCCAGAATGTCGCGCCAGCGACCACTGAAATAAAGACTGAACCCTTGGGCAAACCGGCGTAATTCCCGCACCAGACGGATACGCCAGCGCCGTTGCCGCGATGCGCTGATCAGATGAAAAGCTCGCAATATTTTCAAACCAATCAACATCGGCCGAGCCAACCAGGATGGCCGCAACAACAGCACGGCAAAAAACCCTAAATACAGCACTACACAGACGATTAAGGTCTGCACCAAGGACGATTGCTGAGCGGCTTCTTCCGCACCCGGCAGGGTCATGAGTAATACCGGGGTGGCGCCAAAAATAAACAGCACGGCCAATACCGTACGGATGGTGGTTGCCGTCATCGCAGTTCCAATGGCAACACCACGCCGTTGCAGAAACCATACCTGGGCAAACCCGCCGCCAGTGGCCATGGGGGTCACGTTGGACACAAATATATTGAGAAAGACCAGACGACCCATGGCCATTAATGGCACCCGCTCACCCAGAGCGCGCAAGGTAAACCAAAGACGCAACGCATCCGATATAAAATAGATCAGCAATAAAACCAGATAACCCGCCAGTGCTGATGGCGATAAAAGATTGCCATCCCAGCTTAGAGATCGTTCTGCGACCTGGCTGTAGACAGCATAAACACCGGCCAGACTCAACCCGATAAACAACAGCGTAAACAGCAGTAATCGCCGGGTATTTGGAGTGCCTTCCCCTGACCCGGACGAGGCCCGGATAGTGCTGTTGGTCATGGTATTCCCTTAGCTGGCTTGTTCGACAAGTCGACGAAACAAGTGTCGCTGCTGCGACAAATATAAAAGAAACTCAGGATGCCATTGCACGCCGAGCACAAACGAATGAGATGGGTCTTCAACTGCCTGAATCAAGCCGTCTTCATCACGCGCCACGACGTTAAGGCCATCGCCCAGCCGATCCACCGCCTGGTTATGCAAGCTATTAACGCGGCCTGGCGAGGTTGACCAATGGCCCAGCCATCGACTGTTTTTTTCAACGCTCAGATGTTTTGTCGGTAACAGTGTCCGCCGGTTAGACGTGCGCCGGCGCCGTGAGCGAATGTCCTGAAACAAGGTGCCACCACGCCGAACATTTAACAGTTGCGCACCCCGGCAAATGCCCAATAACGGACAATCGCGTTCCAGTGCCGTATCGATGATGGCACTTTCGAACGCATCGCGTTGCTCATCATACTTGGGCATCACTTCCGGTTCTTCGGCATAGAGCACAGGGTTGATATCGTGTCCGCCGGTAATCACCACGGCCCGAAAATCGTCTTGCCAACGATCACCGGGTCGCAGTTGCCAGGGTTTGCCACCGGCCAACCTGATGGCCAGTGCGACGCAAAACCGCGGTCCGATGGCGCCTTTACTCGGCCCGGTTATTGCGACGATGGGAGCAGCCATTGCGCCTCCAGTTCAACCACCCAATCTTTAAACCAACGCTTCAAAGGATTGCGCAAATAACGGCGTAATGCAGCGCTGCATTCGGCCAGCCGAGCCTCATCAAAGGCCAAAAATTCGACCTGACACCAGTCGTCCCAGGCCAGCGCAGGGCTCCAGTCGGCGCGCTGAATCTGACAATCGGGCAGGCGGTAGTGGAAGGTGGGTCGGGCTTTGATCAATGGATCATCGGCGACCGCTCTGACACGTGATTCATCCAATTCGGTGAACAGTGGCAGCATATCCAGCGGCCGGTTCCGAGTGGGATTCCAATGCAGGTAATCATCGATCAAGGTGGCAAGGTCAGGCTGATAATCGGCGGCTAACAGATGGCGAACATAGTCGCGCGGAAAAGGGTCAATATAAGGCGTGACGCGGCGCGCCAGATCCGTTTGATCGCGTTGTTTCAGCCATTCTTCCAAACAAACAAACGCCTGCAAATAACGTCGAATAGTGTTGGCATCCAAAGCGGGTAATTCAGGATTAAACTGCAAGCCAAACGCATTGGTCAGTTGATTGGATGACCCTTTTGCTCCGGCTGCGTGTAAACGCTGACTGAGTTTTTCGACCTCATTCAAACGCGATAACGGCAACGGCGGACTGACCAATTCCAATGGCACAAAGGGTTCGGAAACCCGGTGCAGCATGGACTCCAGCCGTTGCTTAAATTCATCGCTCCACTCGCCAGCCTGATAATCTTGCTGGCCCATTTCTTTGAGCAATCGAAAATCCACTTCGACTTGCCAGTCACCCGCTGAATCGCCGGTCAACCGATACTGATAACGACCTTCAGCATTGAGCGTCAGATCCAGTTCATCGGCAATCAGCTGCGCCAGTTGTTGCAGCGGCACACCGTTCATTTCAATTTCGACGCCGACTCGACGTTCGTCGCCGGTTGCGGTCTTGGTGCTTGGCAAATCCACGATCACGATTCTTGCTCCTTTGGGGTCCAGGCTTGCGCCGCCCCTTTCAAACGCGGATCGGCAGCACCACGCCAGCCATCTGAATAACGCTGGAGCGCATGCACACCGCTGGTCAGTGAACGAACATCTATTGAATGGCCGAAGTCGCGCAAAGTTTGCGACCAGAGCGCTGCCGGCGTTCCCGCTTCGACGTCCACCGTTCGACCATTGTACAGAACATTGGGCAAGGCGATGGCCTGTTCAACCGGCAAGCCCCAATCGAGCGTTGCGATCAGCGTTTTGATCACATAACCAATGATGCGACTGCCGCCGCGCGAACCGACCACCAAAACGGGTTCACCCTGGTCATTGAACACCAGAACCGGTGACATGGATGAACGCGGTCGTTTGCCAGGTCCGGGGGCGTTGGGATGCACACCAAAGCCGGCTTTCGCGTCAAAGGTAAAATCGGTCAGTTGATTGTTCAGCACGAAACCACCGGCCATCATGCGCGCACCAAACGGTTTTTCGTTGGAACTGGTTAACGCAACGATGTTGCCTTGCGCATCGACCACGCTGAGGTGGGACGTGCCATCGCGCACCGGGCTTTCTGGTACCGCCGACCCTTCGGTTGCAGACGATGATTGCGGTTGACCATGGCGGAGGATTGTCGCGGCGCGGGGGCCAATTAATTGCGCCCGCTCAGCCAGGTAATCGTGTGACAGCAGTGCCTCAACCGGTACGTCTACGACATCCGGATCACCGAGATAGCGGTAACGATCAGCAAAAGCCAGACGGCTGGCTTCGAGAATCCAGTGCCAGGCTTGCGCATCCTCGGCATCACGTCGGTCCAACGGAAAATGCTGCAACATGCCCAGTGTTTGCAACACCGCAATACCACCGGATGAAGGTGGCCCGACACTGCACAAACGCCACTGACGATAAGGCGCGCAAACGGCCGCGCGTTGTTTGGCCTGGTATTGATCAAAATCCGTTTGGGTTAAATCGGATGGCCAGAACCAACCGCGAGAAGCGCGGTCAATGATGGCCGATGACACCGGTGGCCGGTAAAACGCACTCGCACCTTCCTGTGCGAGACGATCCAGGGTGTCGGCCAGTGGTGGGTTAATCAACCGCTGTGATGACGCGGATTGCTGAGCGCGAAAATAGCGCCGCGTATCGGCAAATAACCGCAGCGAAAAGTCGGCCTCTATTTGCTGCGACAACCGCGTCGGCATAGGGACCCCCTGACGCGCGACCTGCGCTGCCGGTGCCACTAATTCGGCCCAGGGCAACGCCCCGTGTTCGCGATACACCTGCCCTAATAAAGCGGGCAATCCTGGCACACCGACGGCCCGTCCAGTTGGGACCGCCGCAAACCACGGCACGGGAATATTCAGGAGGGTAAAACGATCGGCATCGGCCGACAGAGGTGCGGTTTCCCGACCGTCATAAAAACGCGTCTGTCGATCGGCAGCGCTGTAATGCAACAAGAATCCACCGCCGCCCAACCCCGTTTCCGGCGCTTCGACAAAGCCGAGCATCAGCGTCATCGCCACGGCCGCATCAACGGCATTTCCGCCGCGCTGGAGAACCGCCAGACCCACCTCGGTTGCCAGTGGATCGGGTGAGCTGACAGCGGCGGCTCCCAATGCAGATGCCTTAGGGGTTAGATCAATCGACTGCTCGGGTTCAGCACAAGCAAAGACAAGCAGACCGGATAAAACCGCCAGCGACCGAAGCCTCATTTAAAGACCGGTGTCGCCGTCGTACTTGGGCAGTCCATCGTCGTAGGGACCGGACCAGGCAGGGCGGTCGCTGTAAAAAATATGCTGAACCGGTGCACTACCCGGCTCTTCATCCAAGACGCCCAGCGCAAGACCCAATATCTCGGGACGTTCATGATCAACAAACAACAAGGTCGACCCACAGCGGCCACAGAATACTCGGCTGGCAATGTCGGACGACCGATACGTCACTAACAATGCTTCGCCTTGCTCATACTGCAACTCATCGCGCGCTACATTGATGTAACTGCCAAACGCCGCGCCGTGCTGTTTGCGACACATCTGGCAGTGACAATGACTGGCCGTATTGGGTTGCAGCTTGGCGCGTATTTTTACCCCGCCACACAAACAGGAAGCCCGGGTCATACCATTACCTCATTGATCGGACAGCGCCGCTTTTATTTGTTCAGCTTGCACCTTGAGTTGTTCGACATCAGCCATCTCACTGCCGTGCGGTTTGCGCAAGTCGGCAATAGAGCCGGGAATGATGTGAAAGTGTACGTGCGGAACCGTCTGGCCTGCGCCTTTGCCGTTTAATTGAAACAGCACAATGCCGGGTGCATCGAAGGCTTTTTTTACCGCCGCGCTGACCTTGCGTACGGTGCGCATCCAAGCGGCGCTGGCGTCATCACTGAGATCAAAAATGGTTTCGGCGGGCACTTTGGGAATCACCAGCGTATGGCCTTCGGCCTGAGGCATGATGTCCATAAATGCCAGAGTGTCATCATCTTCGTACACCTTGATGGCCGGGATTTCCCCGCGCAGCATCTTGGCGAAAACATTGTCCGAGTCGTAGGCCATGGTAAGCTCCGCACACTGAAAAGGTTGCGCCAGCTTAGCGGATTTCCCGGCGGCACAAAACGGCGCGCCGCTGATCAAGGAATTACGCATGACCGTCTTCAACCTGGGTTCGATCAACATCGACCACCTCTATCGCGTGGACCATTTTGTCCGCCCCGGTGAAACCCTGGCCTCGACTGACTATCGCACTGTCTTAGGTGGCAAAGGCGCCAATCAATCCATTGCCCTGGCCCGCGCCGGTGCTCAAACACAGCACATCGGTGCCATTGGTAAAGGTGACGTCTGGGTGCTGGAGCAACTGCGCGACGCCGGTGTCAGTACCGATCATATTGCACAGCTCGATGACGCCAGCGGCCACGCCATCATTCAACTGACGTCGGCGGCCGAGAATTCGATTTTGCTGTACCCCGGCGCTAACCATCAGTTGAGCAACGAGCAGATTGATACCGCGTTAAGCAACGCCAACAAAGGTGACTGGTTGCTGCTGCAACACGAAACCAACGCCTTGGCCGAGGCCATGGAAAAAGCCGCCGCTCGCGGTTTGCACATTGCCTTTAATCCTGCGCCCATGGTGGCCGACGCGGTAAAACCGCTGCTGCCAAAAATCGACTTGCTGATTGTCAACGAAGTTGAAGCCATGGATCTGACCGGCACCGACAGCGTTGCTGATGCCGAAGCGGTATTGCAGCGTGACTACCCTCAGTTACGCATCCTGCTGACGCTGGGCAGTGCCGGTGTGGTTCACATCAGCCCGGACGGCCGCATTAGCGTGCCGGCGTATAACGTTGACGCCGTTGATACCACCGCCGCCGGTGATACCTTTATCGGCTATTGTCTGGCCGCGCTGGCCGATGGCCAGGCGGTCTCCGACGCCTTGCGCCGTGGCAACGCCGCTGCCGCAGTGTGCGTCACCCGATTAGGCGCGTCTGTTTCCATACCGAACACCGCTGAGGTCGATGCCTTTCTCAGCGAACATCAGGACTGAACCATGACTCAACGCATTATTATCGACACCGATCCGGGCATTGATGACGCCATGGCGATTCTCTTTGCCTTCCGCTCGCCCGAGCTGGAGGTCATGGGTCTGACCAGTATTTTTGGCAACGTCAGTGCCGAACTGGGCGCCCGCAATGCCTTAACCCTGTGCCAGCTGGCCGGCACCCAGGTAACGGTTGCCCAGGGTGCCACCGCGCCGTTGGGAATGCCGCCAAGACCCCATTCGGACTATGTGCACGGAACGGACGGCTTCGGCAATATCGATTGGCCTCAGGCTGAAGGTGTGATTGACCCGCGTTCTGCTGCTGAGTATATCGTCGAGTCGGTCAACGCTTATCCAGGCGAAGTCACCTTGATTCCACTTGGCCCACTGACCAACCTGGCGCTGGCGCTGGACCTCGATCCAAGCATCGCCAGCAAGGTCAAAGAAGTGGTGTTAATGGGCGGCGCGGTACACGAAACCGGCAACGTCAGCCCGGTAGCCGAAGCCAACATCATCAACGATCCGCACGCCGCCGATCGCGTCTTTGGTGCCGATTGGCCGGTGACCATGATCGGTTTGGACGTCACCCATCAGGTGTTGCTGAAAACCGCGGTGATGGAGCGCATCGAAGCTGCGAACCCGGTTCAGGGCGGGTTTCTGAACCAGGCGGCGCAGCATTATTTCGACTTTTATCGCGGCGCATTAGGCGTGGATGGCTGCTACTTCCACGATGCCGCCACCATCGCCTATGTACTCGACCCCAGCTTGTTTGGCTGTCGTCACGGCCGCATCCGGGTCGCCACCGAAGGACTGGCGTTAGGCCAAACCATGATGGCACCAGAAGGTCGCGAATTCCCAACCGACGGCTGGGCCGACCGCCCTTTGATCAAAGTTGCCTTTGAGGTGGATGACGTTCGCGTACTGCGGCTGTTCGAGCAACGCCTGTCGGAAGCACTCTGATGTTCGATCTGATCTGGTGGCTGTGCGC
Source organism: Saccharospirillum sp. MSK14-1 (assembly GCF_003054965.1). GTDB lineage: Bacteria > Pseudomonadota > Gammaproteobacteria > Pseudomonadales > Natronospirillaceae > Saccharospirillum. The sequence continues at coordinate 478,280 of NZ_MIES01000033.1, read as the reverse complement.
CTTGGCACTGGCCGCTGGCTGCCTGATTCAAACCGCCCTCGGTTTTGGTATGGCGGTACTGGCCGCGCCGATCATCGTGGTGCTGCGCCCCCAGTGGGTGCCGGTGGTTTTAACGGTCACCGCCTTGGTTCTGTCGCTGCTGAATATCTGGCATCTGCGACGCGATATTCAAATTCGAGCCATGCTGGCGCCCATCCTCACGCGCATTCCAGGCACCGCCGTCGGCACCTGGATTCTGTTGCAATTACCGGTTCAGGCTTTGCAATTGCTGGTCGCCGCCAGTGTGTTACTGGCGGTTCTGGTCAGCGCCTTTGGCCGGGCTTTTGACGCCACGCCTACTCGCCTGGGGCTGGCGGGCTTTGTGTCCGGCATCATGGGCACCACCACCTCCATTGGCGGGCCGCCGATGGCGCTGGTGATGCAACATGGCCGAGCCCGGACCATTCGCGCCAACCTGGCCCTGTATTTTGCTTACAGCTGTGTGTTGTCGCTGATCAGTTATCAGCTGTCGGGCTTTCTCACCCCTGCGTTGTGGCGCGACAGCCTGTCGTTTATTCCGGCGGCTGTGGTCGGGTTTGCGCTCGGCCGACTGTGTCAGACCTGGGTTGACGACCGCTTTCGCCCACTGCTGCTGATTCTGTGCTCGATCTCAGCCGGTATCGCGGTCACCGGCGCCCTGTTCGCCCACGGCTAAGCAAGCGCTAAGGCTGTAAGACAGTGGTCAAATCGCTGTGCTAAGGTGGCGCTCTGCGCGCACCGCCGGAGGGGGCATGAACAATCCCAAACAAAGCCTGATCTGGATGAGCCTGTATCTGGCCATCGTATTGGCCATTTGCGGTCTGATTTACCAACCGCTGTCTCAGGCCTTTATGGCCAACTGGGTCTTCAATGGCCTGATACTGGCCGTGCTGCTGGCGGGTATTGTCATGAGCTACCGCCAGGTCATCCGGTTGTTGCCCGAGATGCAATGGGTCGCGCGCTTCCGCACTGGCCGTGGCAATGCCTATGGCAACGTGTCTCCCAAACTGCTCAAACCTCTCGCCCGCCAGTTGGGCGATGACCTGCAACATGAACGGGTGACCCTGTCACCGATGTCGCTGACTACGCTGCTCGATGGCGTCCGCTCACGGCTGGATGAGGCGCGCGAGCTGTCGCGCTATATGATCGGCCTGCTGGTGTTCCTCGGCCTCCTCGGCACGTTCTGGGGGCTGCTGGGCACCATTGATGCCATTGGCAGCGTGATTCTTGATTTGAACTTGGGTGATCGCCCTTTTAACGAAGTGTTTCGCGACTTACAGGCTGGGTTACTGGAGCCGCTCAATGGCATGGGCACCGCCTTCAGTTCTTCGCTGTTTGGCTTGGGCGGTTCATTGGTGCTGGGCTTTCTCGATATTCAGGCCGGTCACGCTCAGAATCGTTTTTTCAACCGCCTGGAAGAATGGCTGACAGGCCTGACCCATCTGGTCGATATCAACAGCGACAATGCCCAGTTGCTGACCGATGCGTTGTCACCGGAGGAACTCATCGAGCAGTTACAACGGCTGGAAGCGGAGAACCGGCAACTGAAACGCCAACTCGGCTTCACTGACGAGTCCTGAACCATGGCCAGCCGCCGTCGCCCAAGTTCCGCGTTAAACATCTGGCCAGGTTTTGTCGATGCCCTGTCGGCACTGCTGTTGCTGCTGGTGTTTGTGGTCATGGTGTTTACGCTGGCGCAGGTTTTTCTGGCACAGACGGTGGCCAACCGCGACGACCAGCTCAGCCAACTCAACAACCAACTCGCCGACATCGCTGCGGCTTTGCGTTTGGAACGCAACGACAATGACGAGCTGCGCGCTGCGCTGACACAAAGCCAAACCCAAAGCGCCGAACTGAGCACATCATTGGCAGCGCTGCAGGCACAAAGCGACGCAGACCAAGCTCAATTGACCGCACAGCGAAATGATCTGACCGCTCTGCGCGCTCAAAACGACAATCTGACCGACCAGTTAGCAGCCCGCGATGCGCGCCTGGGCGAATTGGAATCCAGCCTGGCCAGCAGTCGTCAATCTCTCGATGAGGAGCGAGCGTTGTCGGCCAGTGCCCGCGCCGAGGTCGAACGCCTGAGCAGCCAGATTGCGCAACTGCGCGAACAACTCGACGTAATCAGCGCGGCATTAGCCGCTGAAGAAGCCGCCCGGGCGGCCAGCGAAAGTGAATTGGCGGAGCTGGGCGAGCGACTGAATACGGTGCTGGCGCAACGGGTGAATGAGCTGGAACAGTATCGCTCTGAGTTTTTCGGTCGACTGCGGCAAGTGTTGGTCGATAATCCCGATATCCGCATCGAAGGCGATCGCTTCGTTTTACCCTCGGAACTGTTTTTCGATTCGGCCTCCGCCACGCTTGGCGAATCCGGTCGCCTTGAATTGGCTAAGGTAGCCACGACCTTAACAGCTGTTGCCGATGACATTCCGGCCGATTTGGGTTGGATATTGCGCATTGATGGCCATACCGACCGGCGCCCGATCAACACCGAGCGCTTTGCCTCCAACTGGGAGCTGTCGACCGCCCGCGCTGTTTCCGTGGTTCGTTTCCTGGCTGAACAAGGCATTCCGGCACAGCGACTGGCGGCCGCGGGCTTTGGTGAACATCATCCACTGGACTCGGCCGATACCGAAGACGCCTTTGCGCGCAACCGCCGCATCGAGATCAAACTGACCGAGCGCTGAACGGAGCGTCATAAATTGAATGCGCCCAAGCCTTCTTTTATGATAGCCAGCCTTTTTGACTGACGAACACCATGATCCGAAACCTCTTGAGCAATCTTCACGGCGCCCTGGCGGCCATCGCCCTGGTGGTTCATACCCTGACCTTAGGTGTCTTTCTCTATTTATTTATTGCGTTGCGGGCCATCATCCGGTTCCGCGCCACCCGACCCTTTTTCCAGCGCGCTCTAACTGGCGTCGCCTCCATCTGGATGGCGGGTATTCAGTGGTGGATGCGCACCTTTCACCGCACCCGCTGGCAGGTTGAGGGTTTGGGTCAGCTCAATCCAAAAGGCTGGTATCTGATCACCGCCAATCACCAATCCTGGGCCGATATTTTCGTGCTGTTCCGGATGTACAACCGCAAAATTCCACTGCTCAAGTTCTTCATCAAGAAAGACCTGATGCGTGTACCGGTGGCCGGTCAGGCTTGGTGGGCGCTGGATTTTCCGTTTATGCAGCGGCATTCAAAATCGTACTTGAAGAAGCATCCGGAAAAAGCCGGCCAGGATTTAGAAGCCACCAAGAAAGCCTGTGAACGGTTTTCGGAAACGCCGACCAGCGTGATGAACTTTATCGAAGGTACCCGTTTCAGCCAGGCCAAACACGACAACCAGAAATCACCCTACAAGCATTTGCTGAAGCCTAAGGCTGGCGGTCTGGCGTTCACCATTGCCGCGCTGGGCAACAAGTTCAGCGCGTTGACCAATGTCACCATCGCCTATCCAGCCGGTGCACCCTCGTTCTGGGATCTAATGTGTGGTCGCATGCGGGAAGTGATCGTGCAGGTGGAAGAACTCGCCATTCCGGCGCATTTCACCACCGGCGACTACCAGAATGACCCGAGCTTCCGTGTTGAGTTCCAGGCCTGGATTACTCAGTTGTGGGAACGCAAAGATCAATTGCTCGACGAAATACTCTCTAACCACCCCAAGTAACGCTGGTTGAACCACTGCTGATAGCGCTGCGCTTCGGCGTTAGCGCGATCATGCAGGATGTTCACCACTTCAATGACCACCAATGCCATGGTCTGCAATACCTGACGCACCAGCGTCGTCTCTGACCAGGGACAGCCCGGCCAGGTTGATCGATATAAACGCACGTACCGGGTTACCACTGGCTCGCCCGACAGCCCGGGAATCAACGGCGCCAGATCGATAGCTGGCGAGCCCCGACCCAACCGTTCCCAATCAAACAACACCGCTTCACCGTTCGCTCGGCGACCCCAGTTGCCGTGGTTGCTGTCCCCGGAAATCAAAACCTCGGGTGCCAGCAAGGCATCAACATCTCGATACCAGGGTGTTATTTTCTGTCGAATCGGCGAACGTTGTTCAGCGGGGAAATGCGCTAACGATCGCTCCAGTTGTTGCGGTGTCCAATCGAAGTGGAACAAGTATTCGTCGGGCACGGTGATCGACTGGGCGTGCAATCGTGACAGGGAACCGAGCAAGTCGGCACTGAGTGTTTCATCGGCCGCGACCGGGGTTGGGATCCATTCCAGCCATACCGCCCCGTCCTGCCAACCCAAGACCTCGGGCACAGCAGGGCCCTGAAAATCGGGATGTTGGGCCAGTTCACGATAGAAATAGCCTTCCGTTTGACCCAGTGGACCTTTAAGAATGGCCCGTTGTCCCTTGAATGTCTGTTGTACCACCCGTGCCTGACCCATGGCCGCCAGGTCAGTCGCGTTCATCCGTGATCTCGCCTTGTTGCCAGTGTGCCAGGCGCTGCTGATCGCTGTCGCGCGATGTGACCCAACGATTGCCGTTGGGCGTTTTTTCTTTTTTCCAAAAGGTCGCTTCGGTTTTCAGGTGATCCATGATGAAAGCCGCCCCATCAAACGCCGCCTGACGATGTGGGCTGGACACACCCACAAAGACAATGGCATCCGCCGGATACAATTCGCCAAAGCGATGGGTAATGCGAATGCGGTTCAACAGCCAGCGCTGAGCAGCGCGCTCGGCGATGCTGGCCAGCGTTTTCTCAGTCATACCGGGGTAATGCTCCAAGTGCAGCCCGGTAATGGCGTCGCCATCGTTCATATCGCGCACCCGGCCGACAAAGAACACCACCGCGCCATCTTCACGATTGCCAGTGCACAGGGCGTCGTATTCCTGCTGAATATCGAAGGCTTCCGCCTGTACGCGTATCACGCGCATGGCGTCGTTAGCCACCCGTCACCGGCGGAAAGAGCGCCACCTGATCACCGGGGTTGAGGTCGACATTGTCGTTCACCACTTCTTCATTGACCGCGCGGGTCAATGGTTGCTCCAGTGCTTCACGCCAATGCGGATGCTGGGTTTGCAGCCAGTTCATCAGGCTGTCGAGATTGGGTGCCTGATCGGCCGGAATGGCGATCTCGGCGATGCCCAGTTGTTCGCGTAATCGAGCAAAAAATTTCAGCTGCACGGTCTTCATTGATTGTTTCCGGTTGCGTGAATGAAACACACCGGCGGCCTAACTCACCCTATCCATGGACGTCTTCAGGCTTGCCAGTGCCCGCTCTTGCCACCGCGCTTTTCCAATACTCTCAATCCTTCGATGCGCATGGCTGGGTCCAAAGCCTTGACCATATCAAAAAGTGTCAAGGCCGCTACCGAGGCTGCCGTCAGCGCCTCCATTTCCACACCTGTCTTACCGTCGAGCTTACACCAGCTTTCGATACGCACTCGACCCTGATCCATTTCCAGGCTTAAGTCTACCGAGACCTTAGTCAACATCAGCGGATGACACAGCGGAATCAACTGCGATGTCTGCTTGGCACCCTGAATACCAGCGACCCGGGCAACGCCAAAGACATCGCCCTTGTGGTGATTGCCATCGGCGATGCGCTGCAATGCTTCCGCATTCATATATACATAGGCTTCCGCACGGGCATCGCGTGTTGTCACCGCCTTGGTGGTCACATCAACCATATTGGCGTTGCCGCTTTGGTCCAGGTGACTGAAGTCGCTCATGCCGTCGGCCCCATCACATTACCAACGCTTTTCAGGTGAGTCACAAAGTTACAGGGTTTGTGACGGGCATCCAACTGCTGCGCCAGTATGCCATCCCAACCGGTGCGACAAGCGCCAGTGGAACCCGGCAAACAAACCACCAGCGTGCGATTGGCCAGACCGGCCAACGCCCGGCTTTGCACCGTCGATGTACCGACATCCTCATAAGACAATTGGCGAAACAGCTCGCCAAAGCCCTCAACTTCTTTATCCAACAACGGCTTTACGGCCTCAGGGGTGGAATCACGGCCGGTAAAGCCCGTGCCACCGGTCAACAGCACCACCTGAATAGCCTCGCTGGCGATCCAGCGTGACAGGTGCATGCGCAGGGCGTAAAGGTCATCCTTCTCAATTTTGCGTTCCAATACCTGATGTCCGGCTTCCGTGGCGCGGTCAAATAACAGCTGGCCGGACGTGTCGGTGCTGCTGTCTCGCGTATCCGAGACCGTCAATATGGCCATGTTCAAAGGCACCATCTGGGCGGCAACCTGGCTCATGTTTGCTCCTGTTCCTGTGATGTGACCTCGGCGGCCTTAACCACCGATGATACTGAGATTCGACGTAGCTCCGCTGTCACCCTGATGCAGCAGATGACTCGGTGCTTTGTGCTGGACCAGCGCCACCAGCCGCTGTTGCAACTGCTGAGGATCCACATCCGCCTGCATCCAGGGTCGAAGATCCAAACCCTGTTCAGTGAACAGGCACAGATGTAACCGACCTGTACTGGAAACCCGCAAGCGGTTACAAGAATCGCAGAAGTCCGGGCTGTACGGCATGATCAAGCCAATACGACCGGCATAATCCGGATGCCAGAACTCTTCAGCCGGTCCAGCATCCCGAGCGCGCAACACTGGCTGCCAGCCATGATCGAGCAACTCGTCTTTCAGGCCCTGACCACTGCGATGATGCTGACGGAAAAAAACCTGTTGATCGCCCGTTTGCATGACTTCGATAAACCGCAAGGTCACCGGGGTGTGTTTCAACCAGTCAAGAAAGCTCGGCAGCTGATCATCGAGTCCGCGCATCAGCAAAGCGTTAACCTTGGTATTGATGCCTAAAGCCACTGCCCGCTCTACACCGGCGAGTACTTCGTCGAGGCGGTCATGGCCGGTGATGTCGTGGAATTGTTGCCGGTCAAGGCTGTCGATCGACACATTTAATTGAGTAAGACCCGCCTGCTGCCAGCGATCAACGTTCTTTGGCAGCTTATAGCCATTGGTGGTTAGGGCCACCTGACGAATACCTGGCGTCGACGCGGCCATTTCAATAATTTGCGGCAAATCGCGACGCAAGCTGGGTTCACCCCCGGTCAAACGAACTTTCTCGGTTCCCAGAGCTGCAAAGGCAGTCAAGGTTTGCTGTATTTCAGGCAGGCTCAGAAAGGCATCCTCAGGACGCCCCTGATACCCGTCGGGCAGGCAGTATTCGCAACGAAAGTTGCACACGTCAGTAATCGACAGCCGCAAATAATAGAAGCGACGGCCTAAAGCATCTTGCAGCATGTTCCACCTTTCCAAAGTCAGGAGGCGAGGCGGTTTCCCGCCCCACCCTGTCGTTCATTGCAATGAACGAGGCCCGGCAGTCGTATTACGCGGTCTCGCGCAACTTAGACCGACCGGGCTCGGTGAGGTTCCATGAGTTTAGTGCAGACAGCCGGTGGTGACCATGGCCTGAGTCGGGTTCAGACAAATTTCAGGTTGTCTTCGAACACATTCTCAGCGCTGGTATCAGCCGGTGGCAGGTGATAGCTCTGGCGCAGGGTTTCGCCATCGTAGGAATGCAGATGCACGTCAAACCCCCACAATCGATGCAGGTGTCGCAACACTTCTTCAGCGTCGTTATTCAGAGGGATGTTATTGTGGCGCCTGTGGTGCAGCGTTAAGGCGCGGTCGCCGCGCAAATCGACATCAACAACCTGAATGTTGGGCTCGCGATTCGACAAGTTGTACTGCTCGGCCAGCAACGCACGCAGTTTCCGGTAACCGGGTTCATTGTGAATGGCACTGATGCGATATTCACTCTCGTCCTCGTCATCGAAGACCGCAAACAAATGCATATCCCGCATCACTTTTGGCGACAAAAACTGTTGAATAAAACTCTCGTCCTTAAAGTTTTCCATGGCGAAATGCAGTGTATCGAGCCAGTCGCCCCCGGCGATCTCCGGGAACCATTCGCGGTCTTCTTCTGTTGGCTCCTGACACATCCGTTTCAAGTCACGATAGATATTGAAACCCAGAGTGTATGGATTCAGCCCGGAGTAGTACGGCGAATCATAGGGCGGTTGAAACACCACAGCTGAATGACTGGCAAGAAACTCCATCATAAAACCTTCGGTAATGTAGCCCCGGTCATAGAGCTCATTCATTAAGCTGTAGTGCCAGAAACTGGCCCACCCCTCATTCATCACCTGAGTCTGGCGCTGCGGATAAAAATACTGCGCCAGTTTGCGCACAATGCGCACCAACTCACGCTGCCAGGGCTCCAACAGCGGCGCATTTTTTTCAATAAAATAGAGCAGGTTTTCCTGCGGTTCAGCGGGATAGCGTGGCTGCTGTCGGGTCTCAGCCTTTCCTTCCGACGTCGGGATCGTACGCCACAGCAGATTCACCTGTTGTTGCATATAGGCTTCGCGCTCTTCCTGACGAGCTCGTTCTTCGGCCGCCGAAATTGGCGAGGGTCGTTTATAGCGATCGACCCCATAATTCTGTAAAGCGTGGCACGAGTCCAAAATGCGTTCTACTTCAGCGACGCCGTATCGCTCCTCACACTGAATGACATAGTTCTTGGCAAATACCAGATAATCAATAATGGCGGTGGCGTCGGTCCAGGTTTTAAACAAATAGTTATTCTTGAAAAATGAATTGTGTCCGTAACAGGCGTGAGCAATCACCAGAGCCTGCATCGGCATGGTGTTTTCTTCCATCAGATACGCAATACACGGGCTGGAATTAATAACGATTTCATAGGCTAAGCCCATAAAACCGCGTTGATAATTCTGCTGGGTTTGCAGAAATTGTTTACCGTACGACCAGTGGTGATAGCCCACTGGCATACCAATGGATGAATAGGCATCCATCATTTGCTCGGAGCTGATGATTTCGATCTGATTGGGATAAGTATCGAGCCGAAATTCCTGAGCGATGTCGGCAATGACCGCGTCGTATTCCTGGATCAGCTCGAATGTCCACTCGCTTCCGGTGGAAATCGGTTTATTGCTCATGCGGATTTCCTCTGGAACAGCTGGCGGAACACCGGATAAATATCGCCTGGATCGATAATCTGCTCCATAGCAAAGTGCTCCGGGTGCTCGGCACGGACATCTTCATAGGCATACCACAACGCCTGGTGGTCGCGTGGAGTGATCTCAATATAGGAGTAATACTGCACCAGAGGCATCAAATAATTAGCCAGTAAATCCTTACACTGAGGGGAATCGTCATTCCAGTTATCACCATCCGAAGCCTGAGCGGCATAGATGTTCCAGGCGCTGGGTGGGTAACGTTCCTTAATAACATCATGCATCATGCGTAATGCACTGGAGACAATGGTGCCGCCAGTTTCGCGGCTGTAGAAAAACTCTTCTTCGTCGACTTCTTTGGCACTGGTGTGATGACGAATAAACACCACCTCAATTTTTTCGTAATTGCGGCGCAAAAACATATAAAGCAACAGGAAAAACCGTTTCGCCATGTCTTTGGTATTCTGGGTCATCGACCCTGACACATCCATCAGACAAAACATCACCGCCGCATTACTGGGAACCGGTACTTTCTCACTGCGGTTGTATCGCAAATCAAAGTCATCAATAAAGGGTAAGCGTTTGATCTTGGCTTCCAGGCGTTGTTGCTCTTCGAGCCACTGCGCTAGTTGCTGGCCATCGCGCAACGCTTCGTCTTTCGCCTCTTCCTGCTCAATCAAGGCGTTTAGCTCCTTGACCCGGCGGCGCGACTTACCACTTAAGGCGATGCGCCGGGCTTGTGCATTGCGCATAGACCTGACAATATTAATTCGGTTGGGAACACCCTGACTGGTAAAACCCGCCTGTCGATACACAAAATCACTCATCTGCTTGAGGTCTTTGCGCACCAGGTTGGGCAGTTCTAAATCCTCAAACAAAAACTCCAGAAATTCATCCTGGGTGATGGTAAACGTAAAATCGTCGAGGCCTTCACCGCTGTTCGAGGCCTGGCCACCCCGCCCTTGACCCGAGCCGCCCTGAGGTTTACGCACCCGATCACCGGTACTGAATTCTTTATTTCCCGGATTGACCGTCGTGCGCGTCCCACCTTGACCGTGCCCAAAGACAGGCTCGTGAATATCTTCCGATGGAATAGAAATGGATTCACCATGCTCCATATCCGTGATGGAGCGTTTATTCACAGCTTCGTTAACGGCTTTCTTGATGTGCTTGCGATAGCGTTCCAGAAAACGACGCCGATTCACGGCGCTCTTATTCTTGCCATTGAGGCGACGGTCAATCACATAGCTGTTGATCATAGCTCGACCTCATGCGGGGCCTTACGGCCGTCAGAGTCGAATGTTGGCCCGGCCACTGAATGGCACCGGGCCGATAGACATCAGGACGATTTACGTACTCGCAGATACCATTCGCTGAGCAAACGCACCTGTTTTTCGGTGTATCCACGGTCGGTCATGCGGCGTACAAAATCCTGATGTTTTTTCTCATCATCCTTGGACGACTTGGCGGAGTAGGAAATAACCGGCAAGAGGTCTTCGGTATTAGAGAACATCTTTTTCTCGATCACAGCCCGCAACTTTTCATAGCTCTGCCAGCTCGGGTTGCGGCCTTCGTTATTCGCTCTGGCGCGCAAGACGAAATTGACGATCTCGTTGCGGAAATCTTTGGGATTGGAAATGCCCGCTGGCTTTTCGATTTTTTCCAGCTCTTCATTGAGCGCGCCGCGATCCAGTATTTCACCGGTTTCCGGATCGCGGTATTCCTGATCCTGAATCCAGAAATCGGCATAAGTGACGTAGCGATCAAAGATGTTCTGACCGTATTCGGAATAGCTTTCCAGGTAGGCGGTCTGAATTTCTTTGCCGATAAACTCAACATAGCGCGGCGCCAGATACTCTTTTAAGTGCGCCAAATAACGGTCGTGAACATCCTGCGGGAACTGCTGCTGTTCAATCTGATCTTCGAGTACGTAGAGCAGATGGACCGGGTTGGCAGCCACTTCGGTAGCGTCGAAATTGAAGACCTTCGACAAAATCTTGAAAGCAAAGCGTGTCGACAGACCATCCATACCCTCATCCACACCCGCGGAGTCACGATACTCCTGAATGGTCTTCGCTTTCGGATCGGTGTCTTTCAGGTTTTCACCGTCATAGACGCGCATTTTCGAATAAAGATTAGAGTTCTCTGGTTCTTTCAGACGAGACAGCACTGAGAACTGGGCCATCATACGCAAGGTATCTGGTGCGCAATGGGCATCGCGTAACGACGAGTTTTCAATCAGTTTGTGATAGATATTAATCTCTTCGCTGACGCGTACGCAGTAGGGAACCTTGACGATATAAACCCGATCCAGGAAGGCTTCATTATTCTTATTATTGCGGAACTGCTGCCATTCAGATTCGTTCGAGTGCGCTAAAATTGTTCCACTGAATGGAATGGCGCTCATGCCTTCAGTTGCGTTGTAATTGCCCTCCTGCGTGGCAGTCAGCAATGGATGCAACACCTTGATGGGTGCCTTAAACATCTCGACAAATTCCATCAGGCCTTGGTTGGCTTTACACAACGCACCAGAGAAGCTGTAAGCGTCTGGATCATCCTGCGGATAATCTTCCAGCTTGCGGATATCGACCTTACCGACCAGCGCGGATATATCCTGGTTGTTCTCATCGCCAGGTTCGGTCTTAGCAACCGCCACCTGATCGATAATCGAAGGATAGAGTTTTACCACCCGGAACTGGGAAATGTCGCCGCCATATTCATGCAGCCGTTTTACGGCCCAAGGCGACATGATGGAACGAAGGTAACGCTGAGGAATGCCATAACGCTCCTCAAGAATGCCGCCGTCTTCTTCGAGATCGAATAAGCTCAACGGACTTTCATAAACCGGTGATCCTTTAATGGCGTAAAAAGGAACCGCTTCGATCAATTGTTTCAGCCGTTCAGCCAACGACGATTTACCACCACCGACCGGGCCTAACAGATAGAGGATTTGTTTTTTCTCTTCCAGACCTTGAGCGGCATGACGGAAGTAAGACACGATCTGCTCGATCGGTTCTTCCATGCCATAGAATTCTTCAAAGGCTGGGTAACGACGAATGATTTTGTTGGAAAAAATGCGACTGAGGCGAGAGTCCTTGGCGGTATCAATAACCTCGGGTTCACCTATGGCTTTAAGCATTCGCTCAGGTGCCGAGGCGTAGGCCATCGGATCGTCTTTGCACAACTGCAGGTATTCTTCCAGTGAATACTCTTCGTGCTGGCGAGCTTCGTAACGTGACTGGTACTGCTTAAATATATCCATCTAGACCCCCTTGAAAGAAACACTGTTTCGGTTCTTTCCCTGAATGATCATGTCATGGATTCATGGGACGCCCTTAGGCGTAACAGACATTCACTGGCTAAGTGGAGCATTCTTCATGCCAATGCCGAAACCGGATTTTTTACAGTGTTCCACTGTGTTATCTAATTTCTTTCTCTGTCGAGTTCTAGACTAGCTCAGTCGAATCAAGAGTGCTGAATTTTCACGCTTTTTCTGAAGGTCTTTACAGTTGGAACGCTCTGATAACGATTAAAAAATGGCTTTGAATTGTGATTGAGTGATGGAGAAACAGCGCACGAATGGCACCGAATGAGGGCGTCAAAATTTAATCGGTCGGCGTCAAATTCAGAACGCTGCCAAGCCGATTAAGCGTTCTGCCAGACCCTTAAGGTTGCCAATCTATCGGGGCCTGTCCGGTGCCACGCAAATACACATTCGCCGCCGAAAAATGCCCGCTGCCAAACCAGCCGCGATGAGCCGATAACGGGGACGGGTGTGGTGCTTGCAACACACAGTGTCGGTCGCGGTCGATAAAACGGCCCTTCTTCTGGGCGTAACTGCCCCACAACATAAACACCAGTTGATCGCGCTCACGGTTCAATCGCTCAATGACCGCATCGGTAAAACTTTCCCAGCCTTTTCCCTGATGAGCACCGGCATTGCCCTGCTCCACCGTCAACACCGAGTTCAGTAACAGCACACCCTGACGCGCCCAGCCACTGAGATCACCATGGTTTGGCCGGGAGATCCCCACGTCCTGTTCCAGTTCTTTATAGATATTGACCAGGCTGGGAGGTGGTTTAATGCCCGCTTGCACTGAGAAACTCAGACCGTGCGCCTGACCGGGACCATGATAAGGATCCTGGCCGAGGATCACGACCTTAACGGACTCAAAAGGGGTTAACTGCAGCGCTCGGAACACCTGATCCGACGGTGGAAACAGCGTCTTTCCAGTTGACGCCTGATCGCTGAGAAAGCGCTGCAACTCCGCCATATAAGGCAATTGAAACTCACCCGCAAGCTGGGCTGCCCAGTCGTCAGCCAGGGTTGGCCGAGCCAGGTTCAAGTGCCAGGGAAGGGTGGTCATTGAGCCTCCATATCAATCAGCGCTCGCCCCTGAATCTGCCCTGCCAGCATGGCTTCTATGCGCGCTTCAACCTCATCAAGACGCAGGGTGTCACAGAGTTCTGGTAAACGCGGCATCTTCCAGACCCCGGCAAATTTGCCCAGCACACGCTGACGCGCGGCCAGTGGCGCATCGGAACTGGCAATGCCCACCAGGTTCACGCCACGCAGAATAAACGGATAGATATCGGTCGGCACAGCCGTACCGCCGACAATGCCGCAGGCCGCAACCGTGCCGCCAAACTTAAGACTTTTGAGGATATTCACCAAGGTAATGTCGCCAACCGTATCGATGGCACCGGCATAGGCGTCCGCGAGCAAGGCTTTGGGCTGCGCATCTGCCAGTTGTGAACGCGGTATGACCACGCTGGCTCCGAGGCTGCGCAACCAGTCATGGGATTGTTCTTTGCCGGTAACGGCGGTGACGTCATAACCCAGCGAACCCAGCAAGTGCACGGCCAAAGTGCCCACACCGCCGGTTGCCCCCGTCACCAACACCGGCCCGTGCTCGGATTTCAAACCGTTGTCGAGCAACTTCTCCAATGCATAGGCCGCGGTAACACCCGCCGTCCCCAGACGCATGGAATCTGCCATCGACAAGCCTTTCGGCAGCGCCATAACCCAGCCCAACGGCACGCGGATATAATCGGCGAAGCCACCATCCGTGTTCATACCCAGATCGAAACCGATCACCGCCACTTCCGTGCCTTCGGCAAAGGTATCGCTGGAATCGCTCACCACCTTACCGGCTGCATCGATGCCCGGCGTATGCGGATAATGCCGGCTGATGCCTTTGTGGCCGTTAGCCGACAGCGCATCTTTGTAGTTAAGCGAGCTGTAGTGCACCCGAATCAACACCTCTCCGACTGGCAAGTCATCCAGGGTCCGGTGTTCAATGGACCGGCTAAGGCCGTCATCGGTCAGATGAATTCTCATGGCGCGAAAGGTAGTCATGGCGGTCTCCACGATGGCTCTTTGCATCAGGCTAACAAGCTGTAGGCAGCGACTGTATTCGACCTTGGATCAGTCCCCGTCAAAAGCGCACAGTGTAAATACCGAATGGCCGGCCTCGCGAATCGCCCGACTGCCACCCAGATCCGGAAGGTCGACAATGGCTGCACATTCAACGATGTCGGCACCCAAACGCTCCACCAGTTTGCAGGTGGCCGCCAAGGTGCCGCCGGTAGCAATCAGGTCATCCATAATCACCGCGCGCTGCCCGGGTTTCAGCGCATCGGCATGCACCTGCAATACCGCTTCGCCGTATTCCAACTCGTAGGATTCTTCATAGGTCTCAAACGGCAACTTGCCCTTTTTACGCACCGGGATAAAGGCTGTTTTCAGTTCATAGGCCAGCGGCGCACCGAGGATAAACCCCCGCGCATCAATGCCGACAATGGCGTCCAGCGGCTGGTCGTAATAGTGATGCACAAACGCATCAATTAACTGACGGAACACCTTGGCATCGGACAACAAAGTAGTGATATCGCGAAACTGTACGCCTTCCTGAGGCCAGTCTGGCACGGTACGAATATGGTCTTTAGGGTCAAACATGGAGGGTTCTCTTCTCTGATCAGCCGATATTGTAACGATCGACCGCGGCAATGACGACCGGCTCGCGGCCATAAAAAAGGGCCCCGAAGGGCCCTGATTCAATCGTTGGCGAACGACAGATCAGATCCAGATGTACTTGATCAGCGCCAACGCAGAGATGATGTAAACGGCAATGTTCACTTCTTTACCTTTACCAGCCAGCACCTTAATGACGGCATAAGACAGGAAGCCTGCCGCGATGCCTTCGGCAATGGAGTAGGTTGCCGGCATCATAAAGGCGGTAATAACCACCGGTGCCGCTTCAGTAATGTCTTTCCAGTCGATGGAAGAGATGGAAGAAACCATCAAAACCGCGACGAAAATCAACGCAGAGGCGGTTGCGTAGGACGGAATCATCAACGCCAGTGGCGAGAAGAACAACGCCAGCAGGAAGAGTACAGAAACGGTGATGGCAGTCAGACCACTGCGGCCACCAACAGCAATACCGGCACCACTTTCAATGTAACTGGTGGTGGTCGAGGTACCGAGCAGAGAACCGGCAACGGACGCTGAACTGTCGGCCATCAGCGCGCGGTTCAGACGCGGCAGTTTGCCATCAGAATCGAGTAATTTGCCCTCTTTGGCCACGGCAACCAGCGTACCGGAGGTGTCGAACAGGTCGACGAACAGGAAGGCAAAAATGACCGAGTACAGACCCAGTTCCAATGCGCCGAAAATATCCAGCTGCAGGAAGGTAGCACCCATACCACTCGGTACAGAGGCAATACCGTTGTAGCTGACCAGGCCGAAGAAGGCGCCGATCACGGTGGTTGCCAGAATACCGATGATCACGCTACCGGTAATGCCGCGATGGTGCAGCGCTGCAATCAGAGCAAAACCGAGGAAGGCCAGCACGACCTGAGGCGAGGTGACATCACCCAGACCCACCAGCGTTGCGTCGTTATTAACGACCACACCAGCGCCCTGCAGGCCGATCAGCGCCAGGAACAAGCCAATCCCGACTGCGATACCGGTTTTCATCGACGCCGGAATAGCGTTGATGATCCATTCACGGACTTTGAAGATACTGATCAGAATAAAGATGATGCCTGACCAGAACACGCAGCCCAGCGCAACCTGCCAGCTCTGACCCATGCCAAACACCACACCGAAGGTGAAGAAGGCATTCAGACCCATGCCCGGCGCCAGAGCAACCGGATAGTTGGCAAACAGACCCATGATGGCCGTACCCAGCGCCGCGGCAATACAGGTGGCCATAAAGACGGCCTCAAACGGCATGCCCGTCTCGGACAAAATGCCCGGGTTGACGACGATGATGTAAGCCATGGTCAAAAAGGTTGAAATACCGGCCAGCACTTCGGTGCGGACATCGGTTCCCAACTCTTTCAGTTTGAAGAGTTTTTCCAGCATTTAAGACTCCTTGGTGACTGCCGGGCGCGATGGTAAGAACAGTAGCCGGCATGATCGTTGTTATCGTTGGAACCCTGAGCCCAGGGGCAAGCGAGCGCGGCAAGTTTCGCAGAAAACCCACGCTCAGGCACCTCTGGACCGATCGGTCAACATTCTGTAAAGCAGGAGCTGTGCCAGATACGAAAAAGCACCCAAAACCGACGGTTTTGAGTGCTTTTTGGTGGCTCGACTGAGGGGATCAGTCGCCGTTCAATTGCAGCGTTTTAAGTGTGCGACTGCGGACTTGCTTGAGCAACTCCGCATTGTCGATCAGCGACTGACCGTAGGAGGGAATCATCGCCGTCAGTTTGTCGCGCCAGGCCGGTTCAGCCAGGCGATCAGCAAAGCAGCGTTCAATGATGTTCACCATGGTTTGAGCCGCGGTCGACGCGCCGGGTGACGCCCCCAACAAGGCCGCCAGCGAGCCATCTTCGGTCGCAATCACTTCGGTTCCAAACTCCAGCTTGCCACCGGTTTTCGGGTCACGTTTGATGATCTGCACCCGCTGACCGGCAATCGCCAACTCCCAATCTTCATCACGCGCTTCGGGATAGAACTTGCGCAGCGCTTCGACACGAGACTTGTGCGACTGCAACACTTCGCTGATCAAGTACCGCGTCAAATCCATATTGGCCAGGCCCGCACGCAGCATGGGCCAGAGGTTGTTCAAGCGCACCGACTTGATTAAATCCAGGAAGGAACCGGCCTTGAGGAATTTGGTGGTAAAGCCGGCAAACGGCCCGAACAACAACGCTTTTTCGCCACTGATGATGCGGGTATCCAGGTGTGGCACCGACATCGGTGGTGCACCCAACGGCGCCTTGCCATACACCTTGGCGTGGTGCTTTTCGACCACTTCCGGCTTGCGACAGACCAGCCATTGGCCGCTGACGGGAAAGCCACCATAACCATGGCCTTCGCTAACACCCGACTTCTGCAACAACGGCAACGCACCGCCGCCAGCCCCCAGGAAGACAAAGCGACAGTCGACCGACTGATAGCCATTCGCGCCACTTTTCAGCGTAATGGCCCATGAGCCATCGGCTTTCTGGTTGAGGTCGGTCACTTCGGTATTCAGCTTTAATTCGAAGCCGTCCTGCGCTTCCAGGTTCTGCACCAACAAACGGGTCAATGCCCCAAAATCGACATCCGAACCATGACTCACCCGAGTTCCTGCTACTTTTTGGTGCGCGTCACGACCTTCCATGACCAGTGGCATCCACTGACTGAGCACGGCAGGGTCTTCGCTGTATTCCATCTCGGCGAACAACGGATGCGCTTTCAGTGTTTCATAGCGCTTACGCAAAAAGGCCACGTTGTCATCGCCCCAGACGAAGCTTTTATGAGGTGCGCGATTAATAAAGGCTTTGGAGTCTGGCAAGGCGCCGTTTTCAACCAGGTACGACCAAAATTGCAGGCTGACTTCGAAGGCTGAGTTGATGTTTAACGCCTTGGTGGTATCGATGCTGCCATCGGCCAACATGGGCGTGTAGTTCAGTTCGCAATAGGCAGCATGGCCGGTACCGGCATTATTCCAGCCATCGGTACTTTCCAGCGCAACGGCGCTGCCCTTTTCGATCATCAGAATGTTCAGGTTGGGATCGAGTTGTTTCAACAACATGCCCAGCGTGGCGCTCATAGCGCCAGCGCCTACCAGGACTACATCTGCTTTGATTGCGGTCATTACGGTCTCGCCCATGGCTGATAAAAGCGGAGATGAAGTGGGCCGGTGGCGATAGGCCATCCTTGAGCGGCCGTAGTGGAGTGTAGACTCCTGGGCCCGACTTCGTGATTCTGGACCGCCGGAGGATGCCGTTTTTAAAGCGAGTGTTTGCTAACCCGAAGCATCCGATTAATGGGCGATCGAGGCGCATTATACGGATTTTGTTATAGAAGTCTTGAATAAAAAGGGGTAAGACGCTCATCCATTTGGCTTATGGACGGCGGTCGATATTCAATCCAGATGTCGCCATTGGCGCGGCACACGGCTGGAAACTCGGGTCAGCAGTTCGTAGCCAACGGTGCCCATCTGCTGGGCAACTTCATCGACACTCAGATGCGCCCCCCAGAGCTCGGCGGACTCACCCAGCTGGACCTTTGGCAGGTCGGTCACATCGACCGTCAGCATGTCCATCGACACCTTGCCGGCCAACGGCACACGCTGACCACCCAGCCACACCGGCGTACCATCCGGTGCGTGACGGGGATAGCCATCACCGTAACCCATGGCGATGGTGGCGATCCGACTGGGGCGTTCCGCACGCCAGCGACCGCCGTAACCCACTCGATCGCCCGCGGGCACTTCTCGAATTGCAATCACCGGCGCGGTGACCGTCATAGCTGGCGCCAACCCCAAGTCAAGGCCGGTTTTATCAAAGCCGGGAGAGGCGCCATAAAGCATGATGCCCGGGCGCACCCAATCGCGATGACTTTGGGGCCAGGCTAAAATGCCCGCAGAATTGGCCAGACTGACCGGGGCGTTATCGATGCCTCGCTCGGCTCGTTCGAACGCAGCCAACTGCGCTTCAGTTGCCGTTGGATCGAGGTCATCAGCGGCGGCAAAATGACTGAGCAGACCCACCGGATGATCGCTCAGCGCGGATAACCGCTGCCAATATTCAGCCGCCACGTCCGGCGCCACGCCCAGACGGTGCATGCCGGTATCGACTTTGAGCCACAAGGGTTGCTGTTGCACCCGTGGGCCCAGTGATTCCAGCTGCGCCAATTGATCCGCTTGATGAACAACCGTTGCGCAATCCAATTCAATCGCCTGGCGCGCCTGTTCGATATCAACGGTGCCTTCGAGCAGAATCAGCGGTTTTTCAACACCGGCGTCGCGCAATTGCCGGGCTTCACCCAACGAGGCCAGTGCAAAGCCGTCGGCATCGCGCAACGCGCGCGCTGCGTCAATCGCACCGTGACCATAAGCATCGGCTTTAATCGCCGCCCAGATACGACTGTTCGGGGCCAGTTCGCGCACCCGCGCCAGGTTGGTTGTCAGGGCCTGGGCATGAATGGTGGCGCACGCTCCCCGGCTCATTCGGCCTGCCAGTCGCCGTATTGATCCGGCGCCAGGTTTTCGAATCGACTGTGCTTACCGATAAAGGCCAGGCGGCAGGTTCCGATAGGACCGTTACGCTGCTTACCGATGATGATTTCAGCGGTACCCTTATCTTTGGAATCTTCGTTATAAACTTCATCGCGGTAGATGAAGAGAATGATGTCGGCGTCCTGCTCGATCGCGCCGGATTCCCGCAAGTCGGAGTTAACCGGGCGCTTGTTGGGCCGCTGCTCCAAGCTACGGTTGAGCTGCGACAGCGCCACGATCGGGCATTCGAATTCTTTGGCGATGGCCTTGAGGGAGCGCGAGATTTCCGAAATCTCGTTGGTACGACCTTCGGTAAAGCCTTTGATTTTCATCAACTGCAGATAGTCGACCACGACCAGACCGACATCGCCATGCTCACGCACCAGCCGACGAATACGACTGCGCATCTCAGTGGGGCTGATGCCCGGCGTATCGTCGATAAACAGCTTGCGATCTTTAAGCAGGTTGACGGCCTTGGTCAGCTTGGGGAAGTCGTCATCGTGCAACTTGCCGGTCCGCACCCGGCCCATATCCAGGCGTCCCAGGGAGGCGATGGAACGGGTAATCAACTGGTCGGCAGGCATTTCCAGACTGAAGACCACCACCGGTTTTTCCTGGTTTAACGCCGCTTCTTCGACCATGTTCATGGCGAAGGTGGTTTTACCCATGGCCGGACGCGCCGCCAGAATCACCAGATCGCCGCTTTGCCAACCGGTGGTCATGCTGTCGAGGTCGGCAAATCCAGTGGAGACACCGGTCAGATCGCTGTCCGAATGCAATAACTCGTCGATGCGCTCCAACGCCCTGTCGACCAGCGGATTCACATGCACCAGACCGCCCTGATTCGGACGCTGCTCGGCAATCTGAAACACCTGGCGCTCCGCATCATCGAGCAGGGTTTCGGCATCCAGCCCGCGAGGATCGTACGCTTTAGAGGCAATGTCGTTGGCGACGCGAATCAGTCGGCGCAATACCGAACGCTCTTGCACGATCTTGGCGTACGCCAAGAGATTGGAAATCGATGGCGTGTTGTCGGCCAGATCGTTCAAATAAGCCATGCCGCCGACGGCTTCGAGCTGCTTTTCCGTCTCCAGCGCTTCGCCCAGCGTGATGACATCGAGCGGCTGAGTCTGATCCGACAGCTTCATCATCATGCGGAAAATCTGCCGGTGCTCGCCGCGGTGGAAATCATCCGGCATCAGTACTTCGGCAACACCGTCCCACTGACTGTTATCGATCATCAAAGCACCCAGCACCGACTGCTCCGCTTCCAGCGAATGCGGCGGCACGCGCAAATCGGCAACATCGTCGCCAGCGAACAGATCGTCTTCTAGGGCATCAGTCATGAGGTACGGCGGTATGGCTAAAGTGGGCGGTTATGGTAGCGGGTTGGGGGGAAAATTGGGAGACGCTTAACGGAAGACGGGAGACGCAAAGTGCGTTTGCTCCCTCACCGGTTTGGAAAACTCGGTGCCAATAAAAACGGGAGACGGGCAACACCTATTCGGCGTCTCCCGTCTCCCGTTCAGCGTCAAGCAATGGGCGCTAAGCGCCCATTAATCACGCCTCAGGCACCACAATAATGTGTACTTCAGCATCAACGTCCGGGTGTACCTGGATAGCGATGTTGTATTCGCCAGTGGCACGGATCGGACCTTCAGGCATACGCACTTCCGCTTTGCTGACTTCAACGCCAGCGGCGGTGATCAGATCAGCCACATCGCGCGGGCCGATAGAGCCGAACAGCTTGCCTTCGTCGCCCGCGTTAGCCGCAACGGTGACTTCAATTTCAGCCAGCTTCTCAGCGCGCTGCTGGGCTGCAGCCAGTTTCTCGGCTTCAGCTTTTTCCAGTTCAGCACGACGCTCTTCGAAGTACTTAATGTTGTCTTTGGTTGCCGGAACTGCCTTGCCCTGAGGCACCAGGTAGTTGCGGGCGTAACCGCCTTTGACATTTACGGTGTCACCCAGAACACCCATCTTGCCAACTTTCTCAAGCAGGATAACTTCCATCTCGCTTACCTCATTTATCGTCCTGATCCGGCTGTTGTGGCAGTCGTGCTCGAATATCGACAGCACCATCGGCCACGGCCACCAGGACCAGTAACGGTAACATGAACTGATTGACCAGGAAGGTGGCTAAATAAAAGGCCACCAACCATTGCCCACCCAATTTCAGTCTGGCCACTAAAGCGTGAACCAGCGCCACCCCGGCAAACACCAAGGGCAGCAATAACAACAACAGTGCCGCAGGCTGCAGCCACCAACTGACGATGATCGCACCCGTTAACAGCCATAACGGCCGTCCGCTGATGCGCAGGCGGTGTAACTCAGCGCGCAAGCCACCCGGGTTATAAAGCCCGGCTTGCCAATAACGCGCCAGCAGTACACACAACAGCGCTTCAAACACCTCAGCCGACATCACCAAAAAGGTGGCGTACGGCTTGATGGCTTCGAGCACCTGCCAGCCCATCTGCTGGGGATCGGGTGTCATCATGGCCTGTATCTGGCCAACGATGGCAGTAAACCGATCTGGCATCAGCTGCTGTCCCACCGTCGCCAGGCATAAACCCAGGACCGTTGCCGACAACAGCATGACTGACCAATCCTGAGAGCGGCGCAAGACCAGAGCCAAAATGGCGGTCATTGGCAGAACCAGAAGGGGCAGTATGACGCCCGTCAATTGCCAGCTCACCAGAGCACCAGCCAAAGCGGCCAGCAGCACTCGTGTGCCAGCGGTAGAACCGTGTCGCAATGCGACCAGCCCCACCAGTGCCGCGCTGAGTGCATAAAGCATCGGCAGCACGGCCAAACCTGCGGCGAGGACTCCTGCATTGAAGCGGCTTTTCATCGCATAGCGAGCAAAGCCCATCATAAGAGGAACCTCCCCTTACCCGACCAACTTACTGATGGCTGTCGGTGTAAGGCAGCAAAGCCAGGTAGCGAGCACGCTTAATCGCCGAAGACAGCTGGCGCTGATAGCGGGCACGGGTACCAGTGATCCGGCTCGGTACGATCTTGCCGGTTTCAGTGATGTAACCTTTCAGCAGGTCTACATCTTTGTAATCGATTTCCTTGATGCCTTCTGCGGTGAAACGGCAGAACTTACGGCGACGGAAAAAACGGGCCATAACAATGCTCCTTTAACTTAGGCTTCGTCAGCCTGCTCGGTGGATTGGTCGTCCAGGTCAACATCATCTTCTTCGACGTCGTCATCCTGTTCGGAGCGGGTGCGAGATACCGCTGCCTGAGCTTCGTCTTTCGCTTTCTTGGCTTCGACGCTCTTCATCATCGGAGACGCTTCAGTCACAGCGTCCTTACGGCGCATGATCATGTTGCGGATGATGGCATCGTTAAAGCGGAAGGTGCTCTTCAGATCGTCGATGACTTCGTTGTCAGCTTCGATGTTCAGCAGCACGTAGTGAGCCTTGTGAGCATTGTCGATCGGGAATGCCAGTTGACGGCGGCCCCAATCTTCCTGGCGGTGTACTTTGCCGCCTTTGTCGGTGATGACCGAGGTGTAGCGCTCGATCATAGCCGGCACTTGTTCAGACTGGTCAGGATGAACCAGCAGAACGATTTCGTAATGACGCATAGGATCTCCTTGCGGGTTATACAACCTTCCGAAGCCGAAGCCGCAGTAAGGTAAGGAGTTAACGCACAGCCGCCCTATCTATAGACGGGAAGCTGGCACAACTGCCCCGACAGTACGTCGGGAGGGCGCGGATAGTATAGAAAGCGACATCGATAATCAAGCGCTAAAGGCCGAGCGGCGGCGGTTCCGGCGATACTCAGGCTGCCTTGGAGGCATCGCTTAAATGCAGCACCTGACGGTAGTTGACCGCCTTAATGCCTTCTCGCAGCCAACGTTGCAGTGACGAGGCCATATAGTAGCGGTGATCGTGAGGGTGAATGGACAGCCTCAGCGCTCGCTGTGACGTAGCGAGACGGCGATTGAGTCCGTTCCAGAGTCGTAGGCTGGGTACTCGCCAGCGAGCATCGGCTTCGAATCCCGCCAGGGGCAAGGCGTGAAAGCGGCCGGTGAGGAGATCATGAAAACCGGCGGTGCTCTCCAGGTAATGAAATGGAAGATGTCGCCGCGCCGCTGCGGGGAGTTTCCCCAAAGCCCAGGCAGGCGGGACGTAGAGTTCAGGCGATTGGAAATCATTGTCAGTAAACCATTGATAGTTGCGCTGCAAAAGCTCAGTCAGTTCGGCTTCGCTCAGCGACAGATGTTCGGCCGCCTGCCGCGACACCAGAGTCGAGTGCAGGCGATGATAGAGCGTCGAGATTCGACGCACTTGATGCAGCCAGCCGTGTCCGGCCAGTTCGTAGCCTCGCTGTTGCCAACGACGCAATTGCGCCAGTTGCTGCGGCTGCCAATCCAGACCCGGCACCACCAGCAGCGTTAAATCGGCCGGGGCGATATCGGCCAGCCAGTTATTCAGCCACCACGCCACCTCATCGAGGGTGTCGGGCATAACGTCGTGCAGGCTGACAATGGCGGGCCGAGCTTTCATGCGTGCTCCGTAATAAAGTCCAACCACAGATCGAGGTTGGCCTGATTGTGCTGAACAACCGCCTGACGCGCCTGACGCGCTCGGGCAGCCACTTCAAATTCACTCAATGCCATGGCGCGCCTCAGCACAGCCGTGACGTCTTCATCGCCGCTTTTGACCACTAAGGTCTGCGCCAGTTCCTGCCAATCGGCAATGCCACAGGCATCACTGACCACAACCAAACGCTGACGCGCCATCGCCTCCAGCGCGATGGTGCCAAAGCTCTCCACATGACTAGGCAGAATCAACGCATCGTGCCCGTCCATGGCCGCCAGCAAACCTTCACGATCCAGCCAGCCGATGTAATCGACGTTGGGCAGCGCTTGCGCGGCCGCTTCAACCAGAGCCCGCTGAGGACCATCACCGGCAATGGCAAAATGCAATTGTGGCAACGCCCGGGCGGCATCCAGCAAGCCTTCCAGATTTTTTTCCGCCGCCAACCGGCCGGCGAACAACACCGAGCGCACCGCACTGGGTGCGCGCGGTGGTTCGCGCTGCAAAAACAGCGGACTGACCGGCGTGCCCATCAAGGCCGCTTGTGGCGCACCGATGCGCTCGGCAATGGCCACCATTTCTTCCGAATTGGCCAACACCACATCGGCGTTACGAAAAATCATCCGATTGCTGACTTCGAAATAACCCCGGGTCAACGAACCTTGCACTCGGTTCCAATACAACTCCGTCAGTTTTTCATACCAGGTATGAAAACCAACCACGACGCGCGCACCCAATTGGCGGGCATAACGCGCACCAAACATCCCAAACAAACCCGGCGTAGGAATCACCACCACATCCGGCGCAAACGCTTCCATCTGCTGGCGCAGTTGCAACAAATTGGGAATGCAGAATTTCTGCGTGGCGTCACCGGGCAAGGGCAGCATCCAACCGCCCTGCCACTGGCCGTCCACGATGGCTGGCGAAATGATGTCGATCTGCTCGACCCAAGGCCCCAAGTGATGCATCAAATCCTGATAGTAAGCACCCACGCCATTACGGTGTGGGGCGGCATCGGAAACGATCAGTACGCGACGCGGTGCGCTGTCGGCACTTCGATTGGGCTGCAATGCTAACGAAGTCTGATCACGCATTACGCCACCTCCTGCATCACACCGGCTTGAGCACAGCGTGCATCAAAGCGATGAGCGACTTGATCCCAGCGCACACTGAACGCCTGCTGCTGATACTGATGACCGCTGCGATACTGTT
The DNA here is from genome assembly GCF_003054965.1 of Saccharospirillum sp. MSK14-1. GTDB lineage: Bacteria > Pseudomonadota > Gammaproteobacteria > Pseudomonadales > Natronospirillaceae > Saccharospirillum. The sequence goes on along the minus strand of NZ_MIES01000033.1, from coordinate 453,044 downwards.
GCGCCTGCTCGACTTCTGCATCCAGCGCCTGTCGGTAGGCTGGCGTCATCGGCAAACCCAGGTCGTCCAGCAATTGACTGACCGTGCCATCCAGGTCGGCGGTTAACTGTTGCATCGGCACCAACTGGGCATCCGGGTTCTCGCTGCAAAATAAATCGATGTCGCGGTAGTAACCGGCCAGCATGCCGACAATGCGCTGCTCAAAGGCGGGCGTAAAACGCGGCCCATGAAACAGCTGCCAGCCCGGCAACAAAGAACTGAGCTGAGACGGTAAGGTTTTTTGCGCGGGCCGAATGCATAAGGCGAAGTCAGCATCGGGAAACTGCTGACGCAAGCTGGTCAGCCAGGAAGCGAATGAGGGGTTTTTGCACAAATAGCGACGCTGAGCGCCATGAAAGTAGAGGTGCTTTTGAATCATACGCCGGTAAAAGCGCATCAACGTCTGCTTGCGGCGGGTCGGCATGGCGGAATCGAACCGCACTAAGCGCCACAGCGACGCTTCTTCAGGGAACAGCACCACCACCAGGAAACAACCATTCACCGGCAGCAGCGACAGAAAATCCTCTTCTGGCTCTTGCAGGCCCAACTGATGAATCGCATCCATTTGCTTCAAGAAGGGTAAGCGGACTTTGCCAAACACCCGAGCCAGCGGGCTCAACACCCAGCCCAGCGCACGCACGATATAACGCTCGGTAATGCTGGGTGCGAACAGGCACTCCCAGGTACGCATCGACGTCAGTTCGTCGTGATGCGACAACACGCGATGCAGGTGCGTGGTACCGGAGCGCGGCACACCGGAAATAAAGACCGGTCGACGCACCTCAATTTGGCGATAGCGCCGAAAAAACAGCTCGTCACAGAGAAACCCGACCCAATGCACCACTTGCAACAACGTCAGAGCAGGCACGGCCAGCAAATACATCAACGCCCGCTTGGGCAGATGACGCCAGCCGCCATACGGCAGGTACTTCAATGTCCAGAGGCAAATTAACAGCCATTGTCCTAAGGCCAATTTAAAGCCGTGACCCATAGCGCTCCCCTTCTTAACCGGTGGATTGCTGGGAACGGTAGCGGCGCTCCATGTCATTTCCATGACAATACCGTCATGCGGCGGTCATCGTGCCATACCGACCGCCGCCTCGGCTAACTCACCCCTCCAACCGGCGCCACAAAGCCGCGATCTCCGTTTGCCACTGCGATTGTTTTTCCGGCTTCTGATGCTTGGGTTTGCGCGCCTGATCCTCGTGTAGCTGCTGCTCCAGCCACGCCAGACGGCTCAACAACGCGTCTTCGTCATCCATGTCGCCATTCGATTCGCGCTGGGGCAAATCGGTTGCAGGCTCTGCAGACGCTTCACCCGACTCCAACAAACGGTAGAACGGCTCTGGCCCGTCTACTTCCGTTAACTGCCCGTTGTGAATCCACCACCATCGAGTTGCCACCGCATCGAGAAAGGCGCGGTCGTGACTGGTCATTAAGACCGTCAGCTCACTGCCACACAGCGATTCAATCAACTCATCTCGACCGTCCAAGTCCAAATGGTTGGTCGGCTCATCCAGTATCAAAGCATTGGGGCGACGCAAGCGAAAATAGGCAAACATCAAGCGCGCCTTTTCACCCCCGCTGAGGGTGTTAACCGGTTGGTCAAAGCGCTCATAAGGCACGCCCGCATTCAGCAACGTTTGGCGAATGGCCTCATCCGGCCCATCTAACCGCTCGCGCAACCAGTCGAAGCGACCCTGTTTTATCTCCATTCGCTCCAGTAGCTGATCGTAGTAACCGAGCTGGACCCGCGGGTTCCAGCGAATATCTTCCAGGTCGGTATCAAGCGCGGTCATCATGCGTTTCAAGGTGGTCGACTTGCCGACACCATTGACACCCAATAAGGCAATTCGATCGCCAGGGCGTACCTTGAGAAACTCACAATGAATCGACCGGGACGAGTCGCCAGGCAACGCGATCTGCGCAGACTCAAGCACCACCACCTGGCGCGCCGACAAACCATCTTCGGGCAACGCCAAGGCCAGACCGGTGCCCTGACTGACAAAGGTCAGGTCCGACTTCAACCGCTCTACACGCTTTTCCATCGACTTGGCTTTGCGCGACAGGTCTTCGTTGTCATAGGTGTGCCCCCAGTGCGCCAAGCGCTTCGCAGAGGCCTGCAAGCGCGCCACTTCTTTTTCTTCCTGCGCCCGCCGCACCCGCGCTTGCTCATCGGCATCAGCCAAAGCCTGACGCGCGGCGTCAAAGGGTAAATCAAAACAATAGAGGCGTTGATCGCGCAGAAACCAGGTTTGGGTACACAGACTGTCCAACAGATAGCGATCGTGCGACACCATGACCCAGGGCACGGTTTGCGACTGCAACCAGCGGCGCAACAGCGTCAGGCTGAGAATGTCCAGGTGGTTGCCCGGCTCATCGAGCAGCAACACATCCGGTTCAATCAAAATAGCGCGCGCTAGCAACAGCAGATTCTGCTGGCCACCACTGAGCGAATCGACCAATTGGCCCATCTGCTCAATACGGAAACCCAGTTTGTGCAACTCGGCTTCGGCGCGAAAGGCCTCTTCCAATCTACGTGTTGCAGGAATGGCCGCTTCGGCAGCCGCGCGTAATGACAATGACAGCAGCTCAGCAGGAACGAACTGCTCTACCCGACCGATCACCAGATGACGTTGCACCTGGCGCCGCCCGGCATCAGGTTCGTAGGTTCCGGCCATCAAGGCCAACAGACTCGACTTACCCGAGCCATTGTGACCGACCAGACCAATGCGGTCACCGCTATTCACAACCAGTGATAAATCGGCAAAGAGGGGCTTGGCATCCAGACTCAGGGATACCTCGGAAAGCGATAATAAAGCGCTCATATCAACGTCCTAATAAAAAAGGCAACAAGGACGCCGAAGGGGTGTGAAAAAAAGCCGTTCGACGTCCGCTAGTTCGGAAAGGACGTCGGTGCAGCGCCCGAGGGGCACTGTGCGCGGCCGAGACGGCACAAGCACACAATCATGATGGGGCTCCTCTGTAGGCGGTGAATGGAAGGCAATCGTGTTAAGACAGTCTAACGAACCGAGAGGACGGCGCAACGCACAGCTTTTGCTGACTTCACCGCCTGTTCGCTAAACCCTTGAATTTTTTGGAAAAAAGAAAGGTAGGTATTGTTGACACCCCCGCAATTTTACGGATAATACGCGGCCGTTACGGAGGCTATGTAGCTCAGTTGGTTAGAGCACAGCATTCATAATGCTGGAGTCGCTGGTTCAAGTCCAGCCATAGCCACCATCCTCCTGGTGGGCCGTCGCCAAGCGGTAAGGCAACGGGTTTTGATCCCGTCATGCGCAGGTTCGAATCCTGCCGGCCCAGCCATTTTTATTCTCCGTGTTCTCCCTTTACGCCTGATTATTGGGCCGTCGCCAAGCGGTAAGGCAACGGGTTTTGATCCCGTCATGCGCAGGTTCGAATCCTGCCGGCCCAGCCACCTTCTCTTTCACCCAGCAGACCGTTATTGTCGGTTCAGCTCGATGCCGGAGAACTGTCATGCAAACCCAATCCCCTCACCTGATCAGCGCCCGTGAACTGAACGCTCACCTGAATAACAGCCAGACACTGGTTTTGCTCGATTGCCGTTTTGATTTAGCAGCACCCGACGCAGGCCAGGCCGAATACGATAACGGTCATATTCCCGGAGCGTTTTACGCCCACCTCGACCGCGATCTTTCTGCGCCGATCCAGCCCGGCATAACCGGCCGTCATCCACTGCCCGATCCGGCCAGCCTGCAAGCGCGCTTACGCGCCTGGGGTTTGTCCTTTGATACTCCGCTGGTGGTTTATGACAGTGGCGCTGGCCAATACGCAGCCCGCGCCTGGTGGCTGGCGCGCTGGGCTGGTCTCACTCAGGTTCGCCTCCTGGATGGTGGTTTGAGCGCCTGGCTGGAACAAGGTGGTGCCTTAGAGAGCCAAGCACCACCAACACCACCCAGCACAACGATGACCGTGTCGTGCCCGTCTGACTGGGTCATCGACGCCGACCAACTGCACCAGCAATTGAGCGACTTAACGCTTATCGACGCCCGCGCCGCACAACGCTACAGCGGTGAAACCGAACCCCTGGACGCCCGCGCCGGCCATATCCCGGGCGCCTACTGCGCCAACTTTGCCGACAATGTCGACGCCGAGGGGCACTTCCTGAATCGCGAGGCTTTAAAGCAACGTTTTGAACCACTGCCGGATTCCACCGACAAGGTTTGTTACTGTGGCTCAGGCGTCACGGCCTGTCACAATATCCTGGCCATGCTGCTGGCCGGCTTCCCCCAGCCGCAGCTCTATGCTGGCTCCTGGAGCCATTGGATCACTGACAGCCATCGCCCCATTGAAACCGGACTGACGAAGGAACCTCTCTAACCATGCCCGCCCGTCTACTGCTACTTTGTTTACTGACACTCTGTGCCGGCCCTGCACTGGCCCAGTCACACTTCAATATTCTGGTCTACCACCACGTCGCCGAAGACACACCGGCGAGTACGACGGTCAGCCCTGCCACTTTTCGCGAACACCTGGAATACCTGCGCGATAACAATCACCCGGTGATTGCACTGCAAGCCGCACTCGATGCGGTACGCAATGACGAAGCACTGCCCGACGGCGCAGTGGTCATCACCTTCGATGACGCCTTTAAAAACATTTACACCAACGCCTTTCCGTTGCTGCAGGAATTCGCAACCCCCTTCACCATCTTTGCCGCCACCGATCCCATCGATCAGGGCTTCAACGACATGCTCAGCTGGGATCAGCTGCGAGAAATGCAGGAATGGGGTGCAACCATCGCTAACCACAGTCGCGATCACGATTACATGGTTCGCCACACCCCTCGCGACAACGCCTGGCGCGAAGCCATGGCGACAAATATCCGCCACGCCCAGCAGCGTCTGGAAGACGAACTCGGTGACGACATCCCTCGCTGGTTTGCCTACCCTTATGGCGAGTACAGCGCGGGCTTAAAGTCGATTCTGCAAAACGAAAACTTCGTCGGTTTCGCGCAGCATTCTGGTGGTGTCTACAGCGGCAGCGACTTTCTTGCCCTGCCCCGCTTCGCGGCTGCTGGCAACTATGCCCGCCTGGAAACACTGAGCACCAAACTCAACAGCCACCCGATGCCGATCGATCTGTCGTCCATACCCGACATGCCCACCACCGAATCACAGCCGAGCATGACCATCCGGGTCGACGACACCTCAGACATGAGCCAAGCCCTGAACTGTTTTGTCGACAGCAGCTGGCAAGACGCGCAATGGATCGATGAACAGCAGTTCAAGCTAAGCGCTCCGGAACCGCTGGGCACTGGCAGACACCGTTTCAACTGCACCGCCCAGGCGCGCAGCGGCAACTTCTTTTATTGGTATTCCCAGCCTTGGTTAGTGCTTGAGGAATGAGCCTCAGTCACCCAACCAGCGACACAAAAAAACCGGCCTTTAGCCGGTTTTTTTATAACACTCGAAGCCCGCGTCAATCGGGGATTTCGTAGTCCAGTACTTCCACCCAATCATTGCTGTCGGGCAAACGCTCCCAAACGGTGCCGACCTCGGATTTCTCCAAGAGTTCGACAATGCTCGGGTCCAACCGCTCCATACAGTCGAGCGGCGCGACACAGGCGGCGTCTTCTTCCATTAAAAAATCGTCGGTTTCAAAACCACTGTAAAAACGAAAACCCGTATCGTTGGCATGCTGCGCTTCTTCTTTATAAAAGAAACGGATGGGCAACGGACGTTCGTTCAGAATCAAACTGGATGCCAGGCAGAGATAGCCACTGTGTTGGCTGGGACTGCTCTGAACGGTGCTGACCTGAGCTTGCATATAACAAACAACCTCGTAAACGCGGCGTGTATCGGTAGATCCAAAGGGCGGCGGATTATAAGCAAGCCAACTCAAAATGCATCCCGTTTGGGCCGACCAACCGGTCAGAAAATAACGGCACGTTTAGAATCAAGAAGTTATGAATGTAATTTTTTGTAACACCCTGAAAATCCCCAGCGTTGCCACTGGGGTTCTTCAAACTCAGGCCGACTGAGTTTCCTGGTTATCAAGCTCTACGGCATCGAAGATTTGCTCCAGAATGTCTGGAATGGCCGATTGCACACGGCTCCAACTCGGCATAAAGGGCGTCGCCATGGGGTTCTCCAAAAACTCCTGGCCGGCACTCATAACATTGCGGGCAAACAGTTCCACCGCCTCTTCTTCCGCGTGGCGGTCCAGCGACAGACCATTGAAGATGGCATCGTTGTAGTAGGTTTCGATGTAATCCAGCGCCACCCGGAAATAGGTCGCTTTGATGGTGCGGAAATGCTCTTCGGTAAACACAAGCCCCTGAGTCGCCAGCTTGCGGAAGATGGCCTTGGCGATATCGCGCGACATTTTTGACAACCCTTTGCGCGCATCTTCCGGGCTCAGCGGCTGATGTTTGTGGTCATACACCGAGGCGACATTGACTTGGCAGATACTGCGCGGGCTGTAATTGCGATGCAGCTCCGCCAACACGCCCACTTCCAGACCCCAGTCACTGGGAATGCGCAGATTACGCAGCACGTCAGTACGCAGACTGAATTCGCCGGACAGCGCGTAGCGGAAGGAATTCATGTATTCGAGGAACTCGTTTTCGCCTTTGACCATCTTCAACGCTCGCAACAGCGGCGATACCAACAGACGGCAAACACGGCCATTCATCTTATTGTCGGCAATGCGCGAGTAATAACCTTTGCAGAACTGATAACGGTAGGACGGATTGGCGACCGGATAAATCAATCGCGCCAGCATGCCGCGATCGTAGGTTTTGATGTCACAGTCGTGCATCGCCACCGCCTTAGCGCGGTTGGCCGCGAGGATGTAGCCGTAGCAATACCAGACGTTGCGGCCCTTACCCAATTCCGTCGGCGCCAGACCTTTGCTGGCCAGCAGCCGATCCACCGCCTGCAGACGCGGACCGTCATTCCACAGAATTCGAACCGGTTGCGGCAAGCGCCCAAAATATTCCTGAGCGTGACGAAACTGGTCGCGATCGGCCCGATCCAAGCCCACCACCACCTCATTTAAATAAGGCACCTGGCGCAACTCCTGGACAATATTCTCCAGCGCTGGCTGCTCCAATTCCGAATACAGCGACGGCAACACCAACGCCATCGGATTCTGATGCGAAAAGCCGATTAACTCCTTTTCCATGGATTCAACCGGCCGGTCAATCAGGTTATGCAGATTGGCAATCAGACCATTTTGAAAAAAATCGCTCATAACTAGGGCTCCTTGGGGATAAAACGATCAAGCAGGTCCAGCATCGTCCGATTCCAGCCAGCTGGGCCAGGCACGGGCGCGCGGATGACATCAACAACGGTTTCCGGTCGGGCAGTGCCATGCGCGGCGGGAATGCGCACAGCCAGGTCGGCGGCGGCGAGCATGGCGTCATCATTACCACCATCCCCCAAGGCCACACTACGCACCGTCCCAGTGCTACCCAACTGATTCAATAAGTGTTTTAAGGCAACGCCTTTATCCGCACCGTTGGCCAGGTGCATAAAACGACCGCCTTCCAGAAGCTCAATGCCTTCGGCGGCAATCGCTTCTTTAAAGGCATCACGTCCGGGAAAATGTTCGGGCCAGTACACCGGCAAGGCGCCTTCACGCTGGCGTGCCAGAGCCGCTTGGTCGAGCGATAAACCGGTCCAGTCAGCGATTGACTGGTCTTTGGCTTCGTGAAAACCAATCGCAGGCACGTTCAACTGGTCTCGCACCCGCTCAAAAACACGAATCAACTCTGCCAGCGGACGACCCAATGATTGCAACTGGGTCGGCGACTGACGGTCATCCACAATCACAGCGCCATTTTCACAACCGGCCAGCGGCGACAGGTAGGGAATTTCTTCGCGCAACGCCTGCCACTCCGCCCGGGTTTTGCTGGTGATCGCAATGACCGGTATTGAACGCTCTGCCAAAGCGCGCAAAGCCGGTTCTGCCGGTCGCCAATCGTAACTGTCGTGATCCAGCAAGGTGCCATCAAGATCGGTAAAGCAGGCCCAATTTGCAGTCATTTAGCAGGCTCCTTCCAGCGCGGCGCGCCGGGCCGTTGCTGATCGTCCAGCGGTACCACGACGTCGGCTTGCTCGCCTAACGTTGTTAAGCCATGGCGAGTCAAACGCTCGTAGTGCTGAATAAAACGGCGCAGCTGATTGTCATCCATAACGCCGCTGCCACCGCGACCTCGCAGTGCCTCTTCCTGACGCCGGCGCCAATCGAATACTTGCTCAAAACCCGGCGCTTTCAGCACGATCAGCGCATCCAAGGCGGCAAACAAATGCTGATAAGGCCCGGCCAACTGATCGTTCACATAGCGCCGCCAATCCCCATCGGGATCTTCATCGCGCTCCAGTGCATTGATCGGCTCGTCAAGTTCAGCCTCTGGTTGAGCGGTCATGGCCACGCACCAGCCTTCAAAAATGAGCATATCGGGCGGACTGCCCAAAACCGGCCACTCCGACATTGCACGGCGGTCATCGCGGGATTTATCAAAACGAGGCAGGGCTTTTGCACCAACGCCATGACGTACCCAGTGCAACAGCGTTTCACCCAAGGCCAAATCATGGGTTCCCGGTACGCCCCGTGTTGCCAATAAAGGATTGCGTTGCTTGGCCAATCGCTGGCGCTCGGCCAAAGGCAAATACAGATCGTCAATTGAGAGAATGGCAACCGACAGCCCCTGCTGCTCAAGATGCCACTTCAGCACCTCCGCCAGCGTCGACTTGCCCGATCCTTGCGTCCCCTGCACGCCCAATATTGTGGGTCGACGTTGCAGCAGCCAATCGGCCAATGGTTGATAGAACCGATCGCGATAGTCTGCCAACTCTGCCGGCAGTGATGACTGAGCTAGAAAAGTGGTAAAGGCGTCAGTATCAACCACAGCGATCACTCTCCTGAATTCAATGCATCCGACAGCTCGGTAGGAAGACACCATCTTCCGCCGAACCACAAACTACAATCAGGGTAGAGCAAAATACCGGCCAAGAGGACAGGCCGTGGGAAGGCTTTACTGCGCACCAATAAAGTGCGAATTGGAAGTGGCGCACCGAGGCGAGCAGATGCCCGCCCCGTTTTGGTGCGCGCGTAGATTAACCGCCGTTGCGTTCGCGCTTGAGCGCTTCAAACTGCTCTACCATGTCGTCCATGGCAGCAGAATCGTAGGGTTGCAAACCACTGACGATCAGCTTTTTCGAGCCGGTACCAACCACGTCACCGGCGGCGGTGATATTAAATTCGAAGTGCACATCCGCCCGCTTACCGTTGACTTCCAAGCTGGTACTAGCCAGTTCCAGCCCCGGATCTTCAATGTTCAGGTGGTTCAGTTCAAACGCCATGCTTTCGTAGATCACCAGCGGGCGCTTGGGGTTAAACATCACCCCATGCTGCTCCATCAACGGCACCATAATGAACGGGAAGTTGTGGCCCGAGAAAGCCACATAACGACGCGTTAACTGCTCAATTAACGCCGCGTCATGGCTGGTTTTGCCACCATGTTCCAAGTGCAGGTAGGCTTTACCATCCGTGTCCTGCACATCAATGACGCCTTCATCCACTTCAGGAAAGACCAACGGAACGTTATCGCCCACCATGCCGGAAAAACGCACTGACATGCGCTCGCTGACACCATATCGCTCCAATACCAGAGCAAACAATAAGTCGCCTGGCACGCAGAAGCGTTTGGCATCCGGGTTGTGAATGGGATTGAAATCGCCGGCCACATCCTTGGCAAAATTACTGGCCTGGTCAGCACTGATCAGGACATAACCGTTTTCTTTACGATGAAAAGGATCAAGAAACACGAAAATCGCTACCTATATGACACAGTTTGAGCATGTTCGCCTATTGTGACGACTGCCGTTGCACTATAAAGCATCTGGCTAGGAAAAGATTTGTGAACAAAGCTCACTGCCAAACCGTTAAAAACCCGGTTATCCAGCAATTCAGGACACAATCGACTCAACCGTCAGGGTTGGATTTTCCATGGGCAACAAATGTCTCTGTTGCGGTATATCGATAAATTCTGCGTCAGGCAACAGTCGCTGAAGCCGTTGCCAACTCGTTTGGGGCAAGAACAATGAAGGTCGCGCCCGAATAATTTTCACCGGCATGCGCAAACGCTTTAAATCCCGCCATACGGCATCCAGCCCCATATAGTTGGCCACTTCCCACTGCCGACTGAACGCCAGTCGAACCGCATTATCCGCCGGTTCGAGCAGACCATCCAACAACACCTCCAGCGCTTCATCCGGGACACAACGATACGCCCGGTGTGACCGGTAGAACTGCCAGGCTTCGGCACGATCCGCCCAGCATTGAGGCGAACTCAGAGTTGTATCTATCAATGGCAACCGCGCTTGAACCCTAGCAGGCAGGGTCTGGCTTAGAAAGGCCGTCCAGGTACTGAGCAACACCGGCTCGATCAACACCAGACTGCGAAACAAATCGGGCCTGGCGGCAGCTGCCATAACGGTGGTGGTTGCGCCCATCGAATGCCCCATGCCAACCACCGGCGCCGAGGCGGTTGCGTCCAGAAAGCGCACCAAATCATCGGCGTATTGGCGGCAGCGAATCCGATGCTTCGGCTGGCGGGGCTGGCCAGGCCATAGGGCACGGTTATCCAAGGCGGTCAGCGAATAATGCGTCGCCAGCGCCGTTAATAAAGAACGGTAAGCAGGAACCGGAAAACCATTAGCCGCGTAAAAGTGGGCTGGCGTCAGGGAAGTCGACGTGAATTGCCAGTAGGATGCGGCCTCTTTACCCAGAGCAACAGGCCGCTGCCGGGTATCCATTACACCAGATCAGCGGTCGTGGGCAGCGAAGGGAAAGCCCCCTGTTTGCCTACCGCGATGGAGCCGGCGCGTACGGCGCGAGCCAGGATGGCAGCCCAGTCAGGCTCTTGGTCATCACACAGCGATGCCACAATAACACCACAAAAAGCCCCGCCGGCTGCCGTTACGTCAACGACATCAACCACTGGCGGTTGTTCTGAGTACCGGCCGTGACGGGTCACCACCTCAGCTGGCTGGGCACCATCGGTAATAAACACCGCCTGAGCGCGGTGAGCAAAGGCCAAATCCAGCAATTGCTGTTCGGCTTCGCTCTCCCACAACAGCGACAGTTCGTGATGATTCACTTTAATCACGTCAGCGCGGGTCAACATCGCTTTGATGGGTTCACGATAATTGTTGCCACCTGGCCACAAACCCAAGCGCAAATTAACGTCAAAACTGATCAGGTTACCGGCGTCCAGGCAACGGTCGACAAATCCCAGATGCACCCGGCGGATATCCACTTCGGTCAGGGTGTTCGATGCGACATGTACCACCCCGGGTGCAAATTCAGTCGGACTGGGCAGTTTATGGGCAGGCAATACTAAATCTGCGCTGCCACTGCGATAAAACCGAAACTCCGGCCGACCCTGATCATCCAAGGATACCAGCGCCAATGGTGTCGGTGCATCGGTTGAACGCAGATAACGCGTGTCGACACCATAATGCGCCAGCGCCTGTTTCAGATAGGGGCCGAACTGATCCCGCCCAACTTGACCAATAAAGTGGCTTTTTACACCCAAACGCGCCGCTGCCACAGCCACATTAGCCGGAGCACCTCCGGGGTAAAATAAGGCGCCGGGAATGGCCAGCCCATCTTCCTCAATGCCCTGCTGATGCAACGCATCGACGAGCAGTTCACCAAAGGCGTATAACGGCTTCATTCACATTCCTTAATTACAACCGGCAGCGGGGCTTGAATTGTCGCATCCTGCCTGAAAACTGTCGATCTCACAGCAAACAGTGAGTAAGGAATACCCTGCTAACGCAGCCCTAAAATTCCACCGTCTTTATAACCATATTGCAAAAGCAGCCGGCCATGGCCATAGTCGTGACCTTTTAGCGGTGAGCCCTATGGAATTTGTGCTGATAGCCGCCGTCACCCTGGTCGTTTTGATCATGGTGGCCGATTTATTACGCTTAGTGAGGCATCGATGGGTGGCGAGAATCCATTTAAGAAAACGCACTCGCCGCCGATGAGCTATATTAGATAACCGTCTTCGCACCATAAATAAGACGATAAAGTGGCGTCCCGTAGGGGACTCGAACCCCTGTTACCGCCGTGAAAGGGCGGTGTCCTAGGCCACTAGACGAACGGGACGTTGCTAGAGAGCGGCGCACTTTAAGGACGCCCTTTTTAACTGTCAAGCCCACTCTTTGGGGGCTCGGCGACAACTGGTTTTTTGCAGTACACTGAAATGGTGTACGAAAGGAGCAAATCGTTCCTTTCACTTAAACGGAATGGTTCATGGGCATTGATATCAAGGTTTTGCTCTCCATAGCGGCGGTCATTATGGTCGTTGTGATGCTGGTGGCCATGATGATTACCCAGGGCCGCCATCGCCACCAGGCTGCGGTACGCGAGCAACTGCAAAACCTCAACACCCAGTTTCGTAAACTCAACAATGTTTTGCGCAGCCTGCCTGAAGGTTATCTGTCAGCGGAATTACGCGACTTTATTTATCAGGCATTGCTTCAAAACCTGCGCGCCCAGGTGAAACTAAAACCCGATCAGGAAAAATACCTAATCAGCGATTATGAACAACTGACGACCGAACGCGCCCAGGCCAAACTGAACCCGCCGAAAGCAACCATGCCGAGTCTGTCACCTGAAGAAATCAATCTGCATCGACACACACTCAAGGCGTTGTTTCTGTTTATCAAACGCAACTATGAAACCGGCCACATGGACAAAGCAGCGGCGGAGAAAATGCTGGCACAGGTGGAAATCAAGCTGGTTGAAACCGCCGTCCGCTTCTTCAATTCTCGCGGCGATCAGTGCCTGAAAAATAAAAGCTATCAGGAAGCGTGCCGGGCTTATCAGAAAGGCATGGATACGATCACCGCCTCTCGCCACGCCAGCGCGTTTAAACAAGAAGAAATGGCCATGCGCACTCAGTTGAACAGCGCCAAACAGGAATGGCAGGAGCACCGCAAACAGATGTCGTCCACTCAGGCCGAAAAACTGGCGGAAGACATGGAATCGATGGTGGAAGATCAGGACAGCTGGAAGAAAAAGAACGTCTACGATTAACGCCAGACCGAGTCCGCCCGTTTCATAACGGACCCGACCTGACACAGAGCCCGTCAGTTACTCATATTGCGTGGCTGCAGCCTGAACTCCATCGGTGTCTGCAACTGCAACTGCCCCATCCTTTGCGTCGTCAAACGATAGCGACCACAGGTACCGCTCTCGCCCTGACACTCCCCCAGATTGACAATCTCACCCTCAGGTTGGGCTTCGAGAATGCGATGATCATCGGTAATGCAGATCATCTTGCCCGGCGTTAGTACCGCATCCGCCTGATCGAGACTGATTTGAACCGATAACAGGCAGTATTCCGGTAAGGGTTCGCTCATAGACCCTTCAGGGCTACCCGCATCCTGTGGATGAACCGTCACTGTCGTGGTTTCAGTCAGTGTTAGATCGGCCAGTGGCAACAACTGCAACTGCGCTTCTGGCTGGACAGTAAGTACGACATCCTCGGCCAGAACCGGGGCGGAAACAGCAAAAAACAAGACACTCAGAATCAGACCCAGGCGGGTTTTCATAACGGACCTCAACTGACTAAACGATAAAACCAGCGGCAGTTTACCAGAACTCGCAGGCAGTTCCCTTGCCATTTCGGAATCAACCGGTACACAATGCGATCCATCTCCTGAACAGCGCAACCTTATACCACCATGAACAAGCGTCTGATCATCTTCCTGCTGGCGGTCGTGGCCTTTGTGGCGGCGCTGGTCTATTTTGAACAACAGCGGCAGGATCCGTGGAATTCGCCGGTTTTTTTCAGTGAACTGACAAAACCATCGATTCTCGACCACCTGCAGCCGGCTTCTGGCCACCTGCCCAGCGGCGCAGTCTGATTCGCGTCGACCCCGCGTCTGAAGTCCGAACCAGAAGGGAAAGGTTATGTCCGGCATACTGTCCATGATCCTGGCCGGCGGTGAAGGCACACGCTTGGCACCTCTCACCTCGGTACGCGCCAAGCCAGCGGTTCCCTTTGGCGGCAACTACCGCATCATCGACTTTGTGCTCAACAACTTCGTCAATTCCGACCTGCTGCAGATCTTCGTGCTGACGCAGTTCAAATCCCATTCTCTGATGAAACACATGAGTCGGCGCTGGCGAGTGACCGGTCTGACCAATCGGTTTATCGACCCCATTCCTGCCCAAATGCAAATGGGCAAACATTGGTATCAGGGCACCGCCGATGCCATCTATCAGAACATCGATTTGGTCGAAGGGCTGGACCCGGAAATCGTCTGTGTCTTTGGGGGCGATCACATCTACAAAATGGATGTGCGCCAGATGATCGAATTTCATCGCAGTCACGACGATGCGTTACTCACGGTTGCCGCCATTCCCGTCCCCGTCGAACAAGCCGATCAATTCGGCATCATCGAAATCGACGAACATCATAAGATGATCGGTTTCCAGGAAAAGCCCAAGTCCAACCCAAAAACCATTCCCGGCCGACCTGGCTGGGTATTGGCCAGCATGGGCAATTATGTGTTCGAAGCCGATACGCTGGTGGGTTGCCTGCGCGAAGACGCAGAGCGTACCGACTCTATTCACGACTTTGGCCACAACATCATTCCTCAGTTGTTTGAAGCCGGGGTGGTGTACGTCTACGACTTTTCCACCAACAGCATTCGTGGCGAAACCGAACACACCAGCGGTTACTGGCGCGATGTCGGCACCATCGATTCGTTATTTGAAGCCAACATGGATCTGCTGGCGGTCACACCGCCGATTGATCTGTACAACCGACACTGGCCGTTACGCTCGCATCACCCGGCCGTGCCACCGGCTAAATTTGTGCACGATGAAGCCAACCGCACCGGTCAAGCGATCAGCTCCATGATTTCCGGTGGTTGCATCATTTCCGGTGGCAGCGTGCATCAATCGATACTGGGTCATAACAGCCATATTCACAGTTACACCACGGTTGAAGACAGCGTCCTAATGGGCGGTAATGACATCGGCCGTGGTTGCCGCATTCGCCGTGCCATTCTCGATAAAAACGTGACCGTCGCACCGGGCACCGTGATTGGCGAAAACCCCGAACACGATCGCCAACGTTTTCACGTTTCCCCCGGTGGCGTTGTTGTTATCCCCAAAGGCGCCCGTGTTGGCTTCGATGACTGACCCACTGAAAATTCTGGTGATTGCCTCTGAAGTCGAAGGACTGGTTAAAACCGGAGGCTTAGCCGACGTTGCTCGCGCCCTGCCCGCCTGCCTGCAAGCAATGGGTCACGATGTTAAGGTCTCCATGCCAGCTTATGAGCGTATTCGTGAGCACTGGCGTACCTGGCCCGCTCAAACCATTTCCTTACCACTGAGCTTATCGGAAAGCCATCGTATCCAGGCGCGAACCGGTGACAACGATGGCCTTCCCATCATTGCACTCGAACACGCCCCCAGTTTCGAACGCGCCGGGGTCTATGACGATGGTTATCACGCCTTTGACGACAACCCGCGACGCTTTGCCATTCTCAGCAAAGGCGCCTTGCAATGGTGCCAGGAAAACAACTGGCAACCCGACATTGTTCATCTGAACGATTGGCAAAGTGCTCTGGGTGCGTATTACCTGGCCGAACACTTTAAAGATGAACCCTTCTTCGCCAATACCCGCAGCTTGCTGACGTTACACAACGGTGCGTACCAAGGCCACGCCGATGCTCAATGGTTACACCCTCTGGGCATCAACGAGCGCTATTTTCACGAAAACATTTTCGAAGACTACGGCCGCATCAATTTGCTCAAAGGCGGTATTTATTTTGCCGACGGTCTTAACGCCGTCAGCCCCGGCTATGCTGAAGAGTTAATGACAGATCTTGGCGGCCATGGCCTGGGGCGTTTCTTCCGTGCACGCCAGGACGACCTTATTGGCATCCTCAACGGATGCGACTATGGCCAGTGGTCTCCTGAAATTGATGCGCATATTACGGCCCATTTCCAAACCATTGATGAACCTGGCAAAGCGCACTGCAAGGCGGCGCTGCAACAGGAATTCGGTCTGGCAGAACGCGCCGTGCCGTTGCTGGTTTCGATCAGCCGTCTGACCGACCAAAAAGGCTTTCATCTACTGATTCCAGCGCTGGAAGAATTATTAAAAACCGCCGATTTCCAGGTCGTTTTACTCGGTTCTGGCGATGCCGAACTGGCTGCACGGCTGCATAGTCTGGAGCAACGTTATCCGTTAAAAGTCCGATTTACTGAAGGCTATGACATGGCGTTATCACATCGCCTGGAAGCCGGCGGAGATGCGTTCTTAATGCCTTCTCTGTTCGAGCCGTGCGGACTGAATCAGATCTACAGTCAGCGCTACGGAACCTTGCCACTCGTCCGCGACGTGGGGGGACTAAAAAACACCGTTACCGCCTTGAACACAACCGCCAGTAACGTTGATGAAGCCACAGGCTTCAGTTTTTTGGAACCGAATGCGACCACCTTGCAAAACGCGATTGAAAACCTGATCGGTGTCTATTTTAAACAGCCTGACATTTGGCAGCGTATGCAACGCAACGCCATGGAACAACGCTTTGAGTGGCGTGAATCGGCACTGCACTACATTGAGTTCTACCGACGCCTGCTGGCAACGCCACGTTCCAACCCGGGCGCTAGACCTCACTGAAGCCAGCGCTACACTGACTCTGCTCACTTCAAATTGGAGGTCAGTATGAATGCATCCTGGATCGACATCCCCACCCGTGACGGCAACACCTATCAAGGCTATTTAACCTTACCTCCCACAGGCAGTGGTCCTGGCATCGTTTTGTTGCAGGAAATCTGGGGTGTGAATTATCACATCCGCACTGTTGCCGATCAGTTCGCCTTATCTGGCTATACCGTCTTAGCTCCGGATGTGTTTTGGCGCATCGAACCTCGTATTGATTTGGACTACAACGAAGCGGGCAATGAAAAAGCCTTTAGCCTCGCAAAAGCCGTTGATCGTGATCAGGCCACGCTCGATATTGCCGATGCAGTCGACTGTTTAAAGACTCGCGACGAGGTTTCCGGAAAAACAGCCGTCTTAGGTTTTTGCTTGGGCGGGCAATTGGCATTTCGAGTGGCAGCTACGGGTAAGCCCGATGCTGCCGTGTGTTATTACGGTGGTAAAACCGTCGACTATCTGGACGAAGCCAAACAGATCAACATACCCATTCAATTTCACCACGGTGGTCAGGACGGCAGCATTCCACCCGATGCCATAACCGCCATAAAAGAGGCATTGGCTCATCACAAGCCGGCAGAATTCTTCGAGTACCCCGATGCGGGTCATGGTTTTAATTGCTGGGGACGCTCTTTGTATAATCAAAACGCATCGGCATTAGCCCAAGGGCGAAGCTTGGAATTTCTGGCGCACTATTTATAACGCGGGTGTCGTATTCATTGATGTTATTAAAAGCCGAGACATAAAATTTTGCTCGATTACTCACTCATAGATCAGGCAACTTAAATAGTGAGGAAAGAGCCCGCTGCATCCATACCCAATAGACATCGGGTATGGATGAAGTTCACGATACTAGAATCCAGCCATCCGCCGCCAGGCAGACTCCAATTCGCTGATCGCCTTTTTGTCGTAAAAAATGCGCTCTCGGTTATCCATTAATTGCTGCCAGCAGTGCGCCCGGTAGTCACCATCCTGTGCCACGCGCAAGGCCAGATCGACATAGTGCTCAGCCGATTCGGCAATCAAGTCTTTGAAACCCATCTGTTGATACAAACCGGAAGTAAAGTTCCCGCGCAGCAAAACCGACCGTTGCGTCACCACCGGCAAGCCTAAACCGAAAGCATCGAAACTGGTGTTCGCGCCGGTGTAATGGGGTGGATCAAGGGCAACATCAACACATTGCAATAAACCCAAATATTGATCATTCGGCATGCGCGGTATGATGGTCACTCGCTCGATAAGATGACCCAAAATGCGCTGCAATCGCTGTTGCAACAAGATCGCTTCATTCGATTCAGCGCCGCCGATCAACAACAACCGTCCTTTCGGATCACGCTCTACTATCTGCGCCACCAAAGTATCAAAGTCCGGATGCACCTTGCGCGGGTTCTGGTGACACAGATACAAGTGCTCGTGATCACTCAAGCCAAAGTCCAGGCGCTGCCAGGAACGAGTCGACAACACCGGCGGCTCAGCCCAGGTAAACATGTTATTCGGCATACTCAGCAAGGGTTCACTGTATAACTGCTGAGCGTTATCCGGCTCAACCAAGTCACTGGTCAGGAAAAAATCCATAGCCGGAATGCCAGTGGTCATTGGCCAGGCCCAACTGGTGTATTGCACGGGCGCGCAGCGAAACCAGGGTAAGAAATAGTTGAACGTATCGGTGCCCACTTCCCAGTGATAAATCACATCCAATTGTTCACGCCGCAACTGCTCGGCCGCCAAATCAACGCGTTCAGCCAAGGGTAACCAGCGGATATGCTTGAACGGCAACATGGCTTGTGTGCTTGCCAGAGCGGGGCGACTTACAGCAATGACGATTTCAAACTGGCGACTGTCAAAATGCGGCAACATCCCCCTCAGGCTGCGTGCAAATATCCCTTCGTGACCACGACTGACCACCAGTGCGATGCGCAGACGATCTACCCCTGAGCGCTTTTCGGGCGCATCAAAAGTGGGCAATCGATCCGCCAGCATTTGCGCGTAGATCACCTTAAATCGACGATCTTCTCGACCCTGGTACATTAATTTATACGTTGGTTCAGCTCCGGTCATATGCAGCTGTTCCAGTGGCAATACGCCAGGGCGATCCATCCACTGACTGATACGCTGCTGAAATGTTTCACGCCATTGATCAATCGCCAGGCTGGACTCATAGACATCTGGGCAGAGATTATCGGCGTGCAACTCATGCCACCAATGGTCAGGCTGGGCACGCGCCAAACGTCGGAAACTGCTTCCGGCCTGTTGCAGTTCGCCACTGCGTTCGAGTGCTTTTGCCAGGTTAAATTCAGCATCCATATAATCCGGAACTGCTGACAAGGCGTTTCTTAGAGGCTCTATTGCTTCGGTCGGTTTACGAATAAGAAGGTACGCACTGGCCAGATTGTTCAGTACTTTTGGCCGTTGAGAGGGTGGTGCAAAATTAAGTGCTTGCTGGTAGCTGTCGATGGCCTCGCTCATTTGCCCTAAATCCAATAGCGCATTACCGAGATTAAACCAGCCATCAGCGTTCTCAGGCTGTTGGGCCAAAGCCTGCCGGTATTCACCGACGGCATCTGTGAGTCGTCCCGCGCCACGCAATGACAACGCCAAATTAAAACGCGCTGCTACTAATTGTGGGTTCTGTTGAATGCAGGCGTGCAATACGTTGATGGCTTCGTCGTATCGCTCCAGTCGCCGCAGAACCTCACCTCGATTGACCGCAACCGGTGGTACCGGCCCGTACTTTCGTTCTAGCCAATCCAGCTGTGCTAACGCCTCGTTATGACGTTTCAAATACACCAGGCATAAAGCATGCTGCAAGCGATATTCCGGGTTGTCAGGCTCTGCCTTAACGAGTTGCAGGAACAACGCCTCAGCTTCTGTCGTGTGGCCTGTGGCCAATGCATTCTTTGCTGCAGTAAAACGATCCGAATGAGCCATCAATCATCCTTTCTATTGGCTGCCATTATGGAGCACGGCATCTGCATGGGTCTTTGAGATTCGCTGCACTGTGCAAACATCGCATCGTCGAACAGCGGTCGCTTCTCAGTAGACGCTACCCAAGCGTTCCTTGGATGCATGACCGATTAAAAACAGACAGTTAGTTAAACAGTTAAAGAATCGGGCCGTGATCAACCTTGGTAACTGGCTTAAACATTCACTCAAAAAAAAAGCCCAGGGTGTTCAGCCAATGGGCTCTTTGATCATCAAGATAACCAATAATTAATGCCGTAGCCGACGCCTATATAGACCTAATAATCCGGCCAGTACCAACATCACAAAATGATTGAGCGACCCTAGTAAAGAATCGTCGGTATTGGTGCTCGATTCACTGGCTAAAGGCTGAAGAACACGGGCATCAATGGTTTTTCTATCGTTTGGCACCCAACCAATAGCGATGACATCGTTGTTCATGGCAATCTCAGGCCCATGCTTTAATGTATCACTCAGGCTTCCGGTGATACGAACTCCGCCTTCAGCAATAGTATTGTTTGCAACGTCAACAGCGAAGCTTCCAACCGAATTTTCATTTCCAAAAATCCCCCAAACGGCAACCAAATGGCCTTCGGAATCGGATGCAAAAGACAGGTTGTCAGCATATGTCGAAGACGTAACGATTAAATTATTTATCAATTGCGGTGTGCCATTGGGATATCCATTTGCATTCCATCTTTGGAAGTAGATGTCATCATCTGACCCTTCCAGCCATGATGATACAAATCCTCCATCACGATCTGGGGCAACGTTCACCGAACTTACAGACGAGTCAGAACTTAATACATGGCCGTTATCTAAATCGACACTAGACAAGATAGGATTCAAATGTAGATCCAAGATCGAACCATCTATCGTGGGATAGTTATCGTAATCCTCCCAGCCTATCAGAACTTTTTGGTCATTATTCTGAGCAATTCCGGCAAGGTAATTAATGGAATGAAGAGCTTTACGACCTCGACTAGGTACCCCGCCTGACAGGTAAGACTGAATACTCAAGTCGTAATTCGCAGAAGAACTGTCTGTATGCCATACCAGAACAAAGTCACCGTCATTATCCATAGCAATATCCACCCCACAGGGGTTACTGCCCATACTTTCATACAACGGCAACGCACTGCTGGATGTATAAGGCGGCGAAAACAGTAAACCATCAATATCACTGGTTGCATTGCCCCCACAGTTGGTGCTGTTCGCTGATCCACTTTGAGGCACCGTCCAGGCCACCACCAAATTGCCTGCCTGGTCGGCCGCAACGGCTGGAAATTCGAAAGCATCACCACTGCTATTGCCCTGAACTAATGGGCGTGCAGATATAATGGGCTGACCTGAGGAGTTGAACAGCCCCAACATGACTCGGCCAGGCGAGCCAGAACCGTTTTCAGCCCAGACCACGACAAACGAGCCACCCGGTAACGAGACCATATCAAAGCCGTCGATTTCGTAACTCCCGGGAGCTTCACGCAAGGTCAGAACAGCACTGGATCCGTCCAGCAGGCTTTCGCTCCAAACCAAAGAAGGCATGGCGGCCGTACCGGTAATCGCCAAAGCCAAGGCGCTGCGGTGAAAAAGATTGGGTTTCATAAGAAGGTTCCTTCCCGACACATCATGGTGCCACTGCTAAGGCGTTGTACATGGAGACGAGACCCAGACCCATTTAGATGCTTCCCAGCGCACGGTCTGACGGGTCTCAGCCTGCGGATAATAAAGCCAAACGGCCAACACTGTATAAGTTTTGTACCGAGGTGACACAGAATACGCCTGTCGCACAGAAGCCTGAATAGAACTCAGAGGCAAAATTGTCGACTGGTCGACGAATAACACCGTACTCTGTTCGAACTACCTATTAGGCCCAGACTGCCCAGGGTCCGGACAATAGCGGCAACGATCTGATATTGATCTTTTATATCTTACTGTTCACTACAAACCCGTGAAACAGCGCAGACAGCGGTTGGCGCCACCACAGCGGTGCAGACTCCTTGACGGCATGACCCTGCATTTTCCAAGCGCGCCTGAGCTGCTGTACGACCTTGGGTTGGCACATGTCTGGTAGCCGTTCCAATGCCTGACTGAAACAGTCAATGGCTTCGTCCGGACGATTATCGTCTAACAGAACTTTGCCTAACCTGTACCAGGCTTCGCCGTGGTCAGGCTCGTGAGCTAACGCTAGCCGGTATTCCGATATGGCTTCATCCAATTTCCCGGCATGGTTCAACGCACGAGCCAAGTTAAACCGCGCCTGCATGAATCGCGGCCGTCGCTCAGTAAACTGAGTGAGCACCTCAACGGCCTCGTCATGTCGTCCCATGCGGCTTAGAATATCGGCGCGATTGATGCTGACAGCTGGCACTTGCGAGTAGTCTTTGGAGAGCACTTTCAATTGCGCCAACGCCTCATTAAGGCGACCCAATCGTGACAGTAACAAAGCGTAATGAAGACGAATTTCCGGATCATCGGGATGGGTACTGAGCAATTGAAGAATTAACGGTTCGGCGCGCAGATCGTCACCATTTTCTGTGAGTTGTTTAATCCGTTCCAAAATATCGTTTGTGGTCATTCCTTTCTCCCTCGATCAAACAGTCCTTATGTCTTGAGCTGGCGACAGCTCAGACTTTGTCGTACACGGCGAGAGAATATCGAAGGAGCGATTGAATAAACGTTTGAATAAACGAGGAAATAAGCCAGCAATGTGTATATTTGTGGCCCAGTCAACGATTGTTACAACAGGAAGAAACAGTTGGACGGGAGATGGCTTGGGTTTTGTGACATAAAACTCGTTCGGCGAGCCGGATCCTGACGTTATAACCCGTCTTTGTAGTCAGACTCGAGGTGTCGATTCACGTTTTCAAACGCCATTGAACGTAACTGAGAGAAATACTGCCGCACCAAAGCTTCCCCATCGGAATCTTGCATCGGCGCCTGCCACAAACCTGAACGAACCACCGCTTTACCACAATGGAAAAAAACTTCTTCAACCGTTACTACCGTCGCCACCAGTGCGGGCTTCCCATCTGCGGCGAGTTCATCTAATAAAGTAGGATCACGATTTAATCGAGCCTGACCATTTACGCGCAGCGTTTCGCGTGTACCTGGAATCATAAAGATCAGACTGATTGATCCCGTCTGCAGAATATTATGGAACCCAAACGCCAGGCGATTGCCCTTGCGCTCAGGGATTACCAGCCGGTTTTTATCAACGACCTGAACAAAACCGGCTGCATCACCTTTCGGTGACACATCTACCTGTTGCTGAGCATTACAAGTGGCTACCAATACAAAGGGGGATAACGCAATAAACTGTCGAAACGGTTCTGTCAGTGACGATTCAATCTTATCCAGCGCTGCCAGAGTAGGCAGCGGAATCGATTCTCTTAATTGTTCTTCGTTGCGAATGTCAAACTCTTCTCGAATACGCATAAACACCTTTTTGCTGACATCCGCCCCAAAAGTTTCATTGGACTGGTCACCATCAATACCGGCCAAAACGCTCCAAGAGCCGGTTTAAACGAGCCGTGCTGTCAAAAAAGCTGCTACCGCTGCGTTCACCCACCCGAATGGAGGTGGCCATCAAATAGAAGCCCATCCGCATTTCCTGCTCTTGCGGACTGTATGCTGGACCATGGTTAAGATCACTATCAACTTTCAGTAGAAACTGATCCAGACGATCGTCTTCGGCCCGAGTAAAGGCCACTAAATCGTCATAGCTCTCGATATTATTGTCATCGAGCAACTCGTCGAGAACTTTATCCAGGCGACCGTTATAGCGGTAATTGTAAGCCGCCTTTTCCACTGAATAGGCATTAAATTCACTGGCTTCCGGTAAGGCGCCTTCAGCAAACAATTCATTAAAGCCGTGCATTAATTCATGCGTCATAAACACACCGGCGAATGCCGGGGACACTCGATCCGGCCTTACCGTGACTGCCATTAGATTGGCTTGCTGGCCGGTTTGCAAAGTCGGACCGGGCTGCGACAGGCTCGGATGATCTTCAGCTAAAAATAGAATCCACAAACCGTCGGTATGGCCATCAGTCGCGGCGATAATCTGACCGTCCGCTTGAATGTAGCCCCAAAATAAATGCGGATAGAGATTTTGGTCGATGGCCTGAATCAAGGATGCATCTTCCTGTTCCTCAGCATCCGGCACGGGCACCGATCCCATCACCTGAGCCAGGCTTTGCTCATAAACCGACTTGGCTTCCACCCAGTCAACAAAGGTCTCTGATTCCGGCACTTCGTATGTTGCCTGACTGGCACAACCAGCCAATAAGACCAATAGCATTAACGAAAACGCAGCGCGTGCGAGCATTGCTCGGCTCTCCATGCAGATAACAGGGAAATGACCATAGCACAGCCACCCTAAGCTCCACCATTTGCAGCGAAGACAGTTTAGCCCGTCGGCCAGAAGCTGATATGTACGCCATGGCTTATCAGAGGCTTTCCAGGCTGTGCCCTATTCATTCTGATCTATATAAGTTTGAATAATGAATCCAACGGACAATTCCGCTTTATTCATTCCGTTACTTTTGCGATCTACTCCAACCACTTATACATCACCAACGCATCCACCAGACCCTGCGTTGGATGATTAAATGCTTTGGGCAAGCGACCAACGGTTGCAAATCCCAGTTTGCTCCACAGCCTTATGGCACCTTCGTTGCTGGCTGCGACAAAATTAAATTGCATAGCCAGGTAACCCAGTTCTCTGGCGACTTGTTGAGAGTGTTCGCAGAGCTGAGTAGCCAGGCCTTGACCGCGAGCAGAAGAAGACACCATATAGCCACAGTTGCACACGTGACTGCCGGGGCCGGCCTGATTGGTTTTCAGATAATAGGTCGCCAGAATCTCGCCATGATCATTTTCATAGACAAAGGTTTTACGCGGTAACGCCATCCACAAATGATAGGCTTGGTCGCGGTCAGTATTGGTGGCATACGCGTAGGTTTCACCGGCACGTACGACGTTTTCGAATATTGGCCAGATAGCATTAAAATCGTCTGGGCTTGCTTCGCGTATCACCTGAACTCCTTAACTTTGGTATTGCGGTACTAACGTTGTTTTCTCAACTCGTAAACATACGACAGATAACCCAGCTTCTGATAGAAACCCAACACTCGATCATTATTCGCCAGCACCTCTAGGTGCAGCGGTTTCCCTGGGGTCGCCATTGTTTCGGCTCGCTCCAATAGCAACCGGCCATAACCACATCGGCGCCGATCCGGTACCACGTATAGCTGGCGAATATAATTCCGGTCAGGTTCCAGGGCGAACAAACAATACCCCACTAGTCGTTCACCCTCGAAAACAGCCAGGCATTGATAATCACAGTCCAACCAGTGACGTAGGCGTTGCGCCAGTTGCACTAAGTTTAATAGTGTCGTGCTGCCCTCTTCTGCAATCAACGCCTGATTTAACGGCGCCAAGCGTTCCGCGTAACGGCCATCAACTTTTGTAATCTCAACCATGCAAACGACTCAACCAGACTTTGATACCCGCATATGCAAAAAGCCCTGCGAAGAGCGCATCAAAATAGCGTTTGGATTGATCATAAGCGTGGCGAACTCGGGCGTTTGAAAAAAGAACGGCGTAACCAAAAAAGACGACGCCATTGGTTCCGCTGATTACAGCAATTACAGACACCAAACTTGGGATGGACGTATTAGGCGCCAACATCACCGAATAGAGCGCTCCAAAAAATAACACCGCCTTGGGATTGGTCAGATGGATCAGTAACCCGCGTCGATAGACCGCCGCTAATGTTTGTGGAGAACCAGCCATCTGTGTTGATGGCACTGTGGCTATCATGGAACGAAATGATCGATACGAGAGATACAGCAAGTAACCAGCGCCGAACGTTCGCAAGACGTCAAACAGCCAGGCATTGGCTAACATGAGTGCGCCCATTCCAAAGGCCGCGGAAACCGACCAAATTAACGAGCCGCACCAGATCCCACCCGCCACTGCTAATGCCCGTGAACGACCGCTCACAAAGGCGGTACTGGAAATCGCCAGAGTGGCTGGCCCTGGGCTTGCACAGGCAAGAAACGCCGCACTAATGACCAGCCAATAAGGAATGTCCGCCATCGCCGCACTCGCTCCGACAGTAGGTTGCAGTACCAACCACTATATCGCGACGACTGGCAATCGGCATCACCCTTACCGCTAGTGTGCCGTATTGTCTTGACCGCGAATACTGCCAAAAGCGACGAAGGCAATTGCCGTCGCGATGGCCGTGCTGATTGCACCGGTCCAATACACGGTACCAGCGCCGGTCCATAACCAGCCCGACAATAAGTTGCCGACAATTAACCCGACACCCATTCCGGTTGCCACATAAAGGCCTTGACCTAAACCCTGACGACTCGGTGGGAACAACCGGCCTACCCGATGAATGGCAACAGAATGAATCACCCCAAAGGTCAACGCATGTAACATTTGAGTGAAGAAGACCAACGCAAAGCTGTTATCGACCGTCGCCAGCAATGACCAACGCAAAACGGTTGCGAGCAACGCGGTTAATAACAGAAAACGCTCAGTAAACCGCTGAAACCAGGCGCCAATAACAAAGAACACAGCAATCTCTGTCGCGGTGCCAAAACTGATTAAAAAGCCAATGATACTGGCGCTGAAATCACGTGCTTTCAGAAACAAATCGAAGAAGGTGTTGTAGGGGGCAATGCCGATTTGCCAGAAAAATACCACCGCAAGCAGCACACACACCTGACGCCAATCGATGCGTTGTGTTTCTCCGGCACGGATGGCCTGACGCTGCGCCGAATCCAGCCGTGTCTCGGTGGGTATTAGCAGTGTTGTCAGCCACATCAGGCCACAGAGCGCGACGCCAATGACCGGCAAAATGGTGACCGGCAAATAATCCAGGGCGACGCCCAACAACCAGACAATAATGACGTAGCCCACCGAGCCCCATAATCGAACCTGGCCATAGCGAGATTTATCGGGCCCGAGCACGGTCATGGCCAAGCCTTCCATCTGCGGCAACACCGCCGATAAAAAGACGCCAAATAATCCGAATACGCCGAGATACCAATAAAAACCTGTGCCAAATAAGGTCAGTAAATAAAACACGCCCATCATGACAAAACCAAAACGGATCATCGGTAAACGCCGCCCGGTCCGGTCGGTAATCAGGCTGAATAAAAAGGGTGCAAACACATTCACGCCGAAAACCAAGGCTGAAATAACGCCAATCTGCGGAGCGGTCAGACCACGGGCGTCCAGAAAGCGAGCGAGATAAGGAAACACCACGCCAAACAAGGTGAAATAACAGGCGTACATGGGCGACAAGCGCCAGGCTTTCTGTTGAAAAGATAACTCAGACATAGTGCTTCTCAGACCTTAACATTCAGGTGCCGGCCTTCAGCCTGCACTCTTTTTCAGCGCTTTTTGGCGCGCACGACGCTCAGCAAAAAAACGCGACATCAATTCAGCGCATTCGTCTTCCAACACACCACCAACAACGTCCAGATGATGGTTGTATGGTCCAGCATCAAACAGCTGCAAATTAGAACGCACAGCACCACTTTTCGGTTCCGCTGCACCATAGACCAATCGGTTAATGCGGCTGTGTACCAGCAAGCCGGCGCACATGGTGCACGGTTCGACGGTGACATAGAGCGTAGCGCCACTGAGTCGATAGTTGCCCACCGCCTGAGCGGCATTGCGAATGGCCACCATCTCGGCGTGTGCACTGGGATCGAGCCGGCCGATGGGTTCGTTAAAGCCCTCGGCAATCACTTGATGGTCTTGAACAACCACCGCACCCACCGGCACTTCACCGGCACGGTAGGCACGCTGCGCCTGTGCCAACGCTAAGCGCATATAGTGGGAGTCATCCATTGACCTGCTCTCCTGTGAAAAAGGCCGCCATCATACAGCAGCGTTCAGTCCAGTTCAGCCGGCGGCTTCGCAACAAGGTTAGCTTAGAGGAAACGCAGCGTATCACGAGCACCCCAGTTGCCCAGCCGCTGACACTGGGTCAGGATGAGGAACTTCTGCGGATCAGACGCATCTATCCAGACGCCCCCCTAATGAGGACATCGTTGTGACCGATTACACCCCACCCAAAGTGTGGACCTGGAACAGTGCCAACGGCGGTGAATTTGCCAGTATCAACCGCCCCATCGCCGGCGCGACGCACGATAAAGACTTACCGGTTGGCAAACACCCCCTGCAGCTTTACTCGCTGGCCACCCCCAACGGTCAGAAAGTGACTATTTTGCTGGAAGAGCTTTTGGCGCTCGGCTACACCGGCGCGGAATACGATGCCTGGCTGATTAAGATTAACGAGGGTGATCAGTTCAGCAGCGGCTTCGTCGAGATCAATCCTAACTCCAAGATTCCAGCATTGATGGATCATTCCGGTGCCACACCGGTGCGCGTCTTTGAGTCCGGCGCCATCTTGCTCTATTTGGCGGAAAAATTCGGTGAATTCGTACCGACTGAGCCCAGTGCCGCACGCACAGAATGCTTGAATTGGTTATTCTGGCAAATGGGCAGCGCGCCCTATGTGGGCGGCGGCTTCGGTCACTTCTACCATTATGCACCCAGCAAAATTGAATACGCCATCGACCGTTTCGCCATGGAAACCAAGCGCCAACTGGATGTCCTTGATCGCCAGCTCGCTGAACGCGATTACATCGCTGGCAACGATTACAGCATCGCCGACATGGCGATCTTTCCGTGGTACGGCGGCCTGGTGAAGTTTGATTCGTATAATGGCGCTGAGTTCTTATCCGTGCACGAATACAAGAATGTCCAGCGCTGGGCGGATGAGATTCTGAAACGACCAGCGGTACAACGCGGACGCATGGTTAACCGAGTCATCGGCGATCCTTCGGAACAATTACATGAACGTCACGACGCCGGTGATTTTGACACCAAAACCCAAGACAAGTTAAACGCCTAGTTGCGTCGGTACTTAACAAGGATGCCTTAGCCTTAACATTAACCGGGGTGATCCAGCGCATCACCCCGGTTATACTGCTGCCCGCTATCACAAATAGCATAGTGTTTCGATTGAAACAGCAGTACGCAGTACGGGGCGAGATGCACGGTGAAGCGATCGGTGGTGTTGTCTGATGTTTGTCGCAGTTGGCTGTGTCGCATTGTTCTCTCCATGGTGATCGGTGGTCTTACGATCATTACCCCAGTGAACGCGACCTTGATGGATGATGCCGTTGCTCATCTGAACATTGCGGATGTTAATCGAGTAACGCACGGCATCTTCGGCTTCGACCTGACGGCTTTGCCGGATGGTCGCTTTGCCGTCGTTTGGACTGAAGCCAAGGATGAAACTCAAGACGGCAGCGGTTCCACCAAAGGTGGCGCGGTTTATCTGCAGCGCTATGACCGCAACGGCGGCGCTATCGGTCAGAACATCACTGTTTTCGAAGATGTATCCGGCACTGTGTTTCCCGAACGCCCCAGCGTTGCTGCCGATGATCAAGGTCATTTGATCGTCGCCTGGACGACCGTGACCGATATTCAATATCTCAATGCCCACCACTGTACTCGAGGCACCACTGTGGTGGTCAGACGGGTCACCGGGAATACGGTATATGCTGTCGCTGCGCCTGACATCGCCAGCAATGAACCTTGCGGTATTGATGTGGCAATGGATGCCGATGGTGATTTCGCCTTGCTGTGGGGCTATACGAACAACGCTGGCACGCAGCAACTGAACCTTCAGACTTATACGGCAGCAGGCACTAAGATCGCGTCCGCCAGTCCGGTGAGTTCTGCTGGAAACGGTCATCTGGCCATGCAGTCCGACGGCCGTTTTTTCTTAGCCTGGGCAGAGCCAGAAGCGGGTGACGGTTCTATCATCAAAGCGCAGCTCTATAATCTACAGGCACAGTCAATTAATGCCCCTTTTCGCTTGGATGCGCGCAGCAATGCGTCCTTGCCGGTGCAAATCAAACCCAATCTGACGGTAACCGCCGATGGCGGATTGATGGGTATCTGGGCGGAAATGGATGAACCCTATAGCAACACGTCCGGCAGCGATTCCAGTGTGCTGGAAATACGAGGACAACGCTGGTCTGCCGACGGTTCAACCGGTGCGGCTATGTTGTTCGGCCGTCATCAAGAGCAAGGTTCCTTTCGTCTAGATGTTTCGACCCCCGCCATTGGAACTGACAGCAAAGGCAATGTCATGGCCGCTTGGGCGTTTGATACCGGAACCAGCGATGTCCTTCCTTCACAGGCCGAAGCGACAATAATGGACAGCGCCAGCCAGCTGGTCGAAGAACGTCAATTCGCTTATGCCGATTACAGTTGGGAAGACCGAAACCTTAAAGTGGGTCAAGAGGACATCGACGCCGGCCGCCTTGCCGTCAGCGATGAATTCAGTGTGATTGCCTGGGTCGAATTCGATCGACGAGCCAACCCGGATCGTATGAAGTTAAACGCCCTGGTCATGCCGAGCTTGGCGGAAAATAATCGGCGTATTGCGGACCAGAACCTAAACGTCGGTGGTGCGCTCGGGGCACCGATCATTGGCTTAATGCTTCTACTGAGCCTGGCACGTCATTTTCGGTGCTGCCTTCGCTGCTGACTGTCACTAACGGCGATTGAACGATTGACGATTGCATGCTGCAAAAAGTATCAGCCCAACACCGCCTTGGTTTAACGAGGTTCAGGCTGAAGGTTTGGATTGCAGCGCAATATCGATCGTGCAGTTTATCGATAATATCTGACCACTTTCGGCAGCTGTATCCAACAACTGCATCACGTCCTGCCTGGTCTGCTGCAACTGTTCAATGCGCGTTAATTGCCCGGGGGCCGTTTCACCAAAACGCTCCTGATGGCTGAATTCTTTGCGCTCGTGAAAACCGATCTTACTGTCGATCAGTTTAATCAACACTTCGCGCGCTTCTTCGGCATCAAAGTGACCGGCGATCAATTGTAATTGGTGCTGGTTCAAGTCGTCGCTCATGCTAAATTCCTCCCATGTTTTTTATAAGAATTGGCTTCGTCAAACCTCAAGCCAGCCTTGCCAGTGGCCATCGCGATAATGTTCGACGCGGTTGAGTTCCAGCCGCATTAAATGCAACCAACGATGTTCAACCAACTGACGTACCAGCGGGTGTTCAGCCATTACCTGTTCAATGGTCTCGCGTGGCGCATCGATCACCACCGTCAAACGCAGCGGTGTGTGACGCCAGTTTTTACCGTCGTGAACCGATTGCCAGGGCAAACCGATGCGCAAATCACCACCATTGCCTTCAAACACACCGATACGCCCACCCACTACGTTGTGCAGCGTTTTATTGCCGCTGCCATAACGGGCGTTATCAACGGTCGAGGCGAAATACTGCATGTTGATCCAATGGCTGACGATCATCGGTGCGGTCATGATGGATGCTAAGCGCGCGCCGTCGGCATCGAGGCGATGATCGTAATCGTGCAGGAAACACCGCCCCTGCAAGTCAACGCCACGGCTGCGACGACGAGGTGCCACCAGTAACGCCGCATTATTGGCCAAACCCCATTCCGGACGAGTGTGTGACCAGTCAACCGCACGCCGTTGCAGTGCTTGCAGTAAAGTGTGAGGTTGCTCTGCCAACGTCGCCAAGCCCAAATTCGGTGCGCGTTCGCGACGCGCAGCGGTCGAAGCCTGGTTCAATTGTGCACGCAGATTTTGCAGGTCGGCGCGGCAATCGTCTGGCAAGAAATAGGTGTCGAGTAAGGTCACTTCATCGGTGGTGGTATTGTGCAATGCAGCCACAAACTGCGTGCGCTCGGGGATGTCGATACCGGCGGCGCGCAAGCCATCACGAATCGCAATATCATTGAGCAAACCGGCCAGTGCCCGAGCGTTGACATCACCGCCCTGCCCGCAACAGGCACCACAATCCAGACCGGCTTTGTGCGGGTTGTTGCGAGTCTGGCTGCTGTGACCGACCAGCAATACCAGGCGGCCAAAACCTTGTGTCATACCCAAAGCCGTTAACACCTGACGCGCCAGTTCGACTTGCCCGTCCAGACCTCCGGCCGCTTGCTCCGCGAAGGCCGGTCGCAATGCCGTTGCACTCGACCCCAAAGCCAGTTGGTCGTCGCTCGGAGGAACTTTGCCGAGTGTAAAGCTGCGACGAATCAGTTTGATCAGGTAATTCAAACCCGTGGCTTCGACCAGGGTAAAGTTCGACAACGGCGCCGAATGGAAGGCACGCCAGCCCGCTTGTCGGTCGAGCCGATGCACACGTGTCGTGCTCAATTGCGCATCGAGTGTTGGGTCGCCGCTGCTGTCGGTCAGCGCAATGGACGGTGCCAGCAGTCCGGGTAATTGCGGTCGCTCTGCCTTCGTACCGATCGGTGTGTAGCTGATCGGCAAGCCAAAGAAACCAGCAAAACCGATGGTTTGAATGGCCTCTGACTGAGCTTCAAAATGTCGCCGAAACACTTCAGACCGTACGTCTATGCAAAACACGGCCTGAACGTCGGGCGTATCAACCGACGTTGCGTCGGGCTTCGCTAAGAGTTTCCCGGCCAGTTCACGCTGATAGTGAACTTCCTGAGCGCGTTGCCACAGATGAAGCAGTGCCAGCGAACGCTGTTGCTCAGGCAGATCATCGCGTTGCCAGTGCTGTTGCCAGTCCGACCACGGGCTGCCCGTATCGCGATTGCCGTCATCCAGCAGCGTTTCCCAACTCAAACGGATGGCCAGCAATTCAACCAGACTGTGGTCGTCCTGACCCGACTGGCGCGCTTGCCATTGCAAATAAGCACACCAGGCGGCCCAGCCGCTGATGCGCATCAGCACTGCTTGCAGGAATTCAGACCACTGCTCCGGTGGTACAGCCAATTGCTGTAGGGAATCGGCAATCTGTTGCTCCGCATCGTCGGCTAACGCACTGGCCTTAGCCGGGTCAAAGCGATGACGCATCAGCAGCGCAATGCTGTGATCCTGACTGATCACCTGGCGCCAACTGAGGTACAGCGTCTGCTCGCGACTGGGATGCCACTGCGCCTGATCACGGTCAAAATAGGCGGCACAGAATTGTGAAATTTGATGGGTAATGGTGTCGCACCAAGCCGGCTGTCGGCGTAAATCACGGCGACGGTCAAACTGATCACTGAGCAAAGCCACCGGTTGCAGCACGGCATCGCCGTTCTCCAAAGCGGCCACGGCCGACGTCAGCGTCCATTCGCCACTCTGCTCAGCCAGCGCCTGTTGCACATCGGCGGCGACAATGTCGCCGTTGTGCCAGGCGCGGCGATAATCGTCCAGTGAACCGGTCAGGCGCGAACCGGCCAGACGCGCCAAATCTTCAGCGGCGGTCTCAAAGGGTTGTGACACCCGTCCCCAATAGGGATTCACCGCGATCAATCGATCCAACGGCCAGCTTGGCGCGATGCATTCAATGGCTTCGTTAATCGCACGCTGCACCGATGCACGTTCGTTCACATCGGGGGTTTGGACGGATGCGGTCATTGCGATTCTCCTTGTGACTTCAGCGTCGGGTTCGCCATCGTCCGCGCCTGTACAGCACTGAACCGGACCGGCCAGATTTTGAAGGTCA
This sequence comes from Saccharospirillum sp. MSK14-1, assembly GCF_003054965.1. GTDB lineage: Bacteria > Pseudomonadota > Gammaproteobacteria > Pseudomonadales > Natronospirillaceae > Saccharospirillum. The sequence goes on along the minus strand of NZ_MIES01000033.1, from coordinate 419,732 downwards.
AACGAGTCACGGTTTCATCGAGATAGAAACCGCCAAATGCCCAGGGATAGAAACGCCGGGCGAAGCGGCCAGAGGGATAGCGGCGCAACCAGATTTGTATGGCATAGAGCGCACCGAAGCAGGCCACGACCCAAACCAGCGCCCCGGGTTCAGCCTGGGTTGCCGTGGGCGCCAGGCCGGAAAACAACCAGTGCCAAAGCAAATAAAGCTGAGTCAGCGTAAGGACGCGCACCAGACCGCTGACCCACTGTCGCAACAGACTGCCTTGTTCAACCCACAGCAAAGACGCCAGGCCAAGCGCCACTATCCACAGCGCTGCGGCGGGAACACGCAACTCGGGTAATAAGAGATGCCATAGTTCGGCAGAGCCAAACACCAGCAACACGCTGACAACAGCGGTTATCAGATACCAACCGTAGGGGCGCTGGCCATCGGCCGGGCTGAGCATGTCGCCCAGGCGGGCATAGCGCACCGTTTCACCCGCGGAGAGGAAGGAGTAAGCCTTGTAGCAGGAGTGTGCAACCAGATGCAGCAGCGCCAGTTCATAAAGGCCCAGACCAATCTCCATCAGCATAAAGCCCATCTGCGCGCAGGTTGACCACGCCAACCGCACTTTAACGCTGACCCGTGTCAGCATGACGAGCCCGGCTAAAACCGCCGTTAAACTGCCCACGACCACCAGCAGCCATTGCGCGCTGACAGACACCGCCATCAAGTCAGCCAGCCGGATCAGCACCAAACCGCCCATATTGACCACACCGGCGTGCAACAAAGCAGACACAGGTGTCGGTGCTTCCATCACCTGAATCAGCCAGCCATGCAGCGGCAACTGAGCGGTTTTCAAGATGGCGGCGAGCGCGAACAGTACCGCCGCTAGGTGCAGTCCGGCAGACGCCTGAGTGGCGCCCGCCAGATGCTGTTGCAAAGCACTCAGAGACAACGAGCCAACGGCCTGATAGATCAGCCACAGCGCTATCACCAAACAGATTTCAGCCAAGCGACTGAAGAGGAATTTCTTGTGCGCCACCACCTGGGCAGCTTTACGGTCGGGGTAAAACGTCAGCAGGTGATGCAGACCCACACTGGTCGCGCTCCAGGCGAGCACGATGACCACCAAATGCTGGCTGACCACCAGAATCATGACCGCGGTAATGGTAAACAACAGCGAGCGCACAAAGCGCTGCTGGCCCGGTTCTCCAGCCAGATAGCGCTGTGAATAGCGCACAATAACCCAGCCCAGCAAGGTGACCAGAACCGCCGCGACCAGCCCAACCTTGTCCGCTTCGTAGCCGTAGAGGAGCGCCGCCACCGGTGCCGCCAGCAACAGTGCCAGGCTGATTAGCAGCGATACGGTGGCCACCGCAGTCGCCACGCGCCAGGGGCGTGCTGCCGACCAACTCACCAACAGGTAACCCACGACATAGACCAGTGCCGCCGACCAACCGAGGTTCAGTTCCACCATTTTGTCGCACTCCATCGGACGTCTCAGCAATCGATACACGGATGATGCCGCTGGATTTATATTAAAAATAATATATTGTTTTTATAGTTTCGTTCTTTTTATATGAACATTTGATGCGACAACTGAACTTTCACCATCTCTACTACTTCTGGACGGTCGCTAAAGAAGGCCACCTCACTCGGGCGGCTGAACAATTGCACGTCTCACAATCCGCACTGTCGTCACAGATTCGGCAGTTACAGGAACAGCTGGGCCACGACTTGTTCGTGCGCCAGGGCCGCTCGCTGCAACTGACGGATATGGGGCATCTGGTTCTGGAATACGCGCAGAGTATTTTCAGCCTCGGCAACGAACTGTTATCGGTGACCGAAAGCGGCGAACTGCGTCATTTACAACGCTTGCGTATTGGCTCGGTAGCTACGCTGTCGCGTAACTTCCAGGACAACTTTCTGCAACCGGTCATCGGTGAAGCCAAAATTCGACTGGTGCTGCAGTCAGCCAGCTTAAACGAACTGCTGGAACTGCTCAGGGTTCACAAACTCGATTTAATTCTGTCGAATCGCTCGGTCGCCGCCGATACCTCAACGCCCTGGCGCTGCCAGAAAATTGCCGAACAAAGCGTGTGTATTGTCGGTCCACCGGGAAGGCTTGCCGACCAATTCCAATTCCCCCAAGACCTGGCCCAACACCCGCTTTTGTTACCCGGACCGAACAGCGATATTCGCAGTCAATTCGACCTGCTGTGCGAGCGCCACGGCATCGAAGTTGACCCTTATGCCGAAGTCGACGACATGGCCATGTTGCGCTTGTTAGCGCGCGATTCTGGCGGGTTGGCGGTCGTACCGGAGGTGGTCGTACAGGACGAATTACGCAGCGGAAAACTGCAACGCTATGCCGTATTAGACGATGTGGTAGAACGATTTTACGCCATTACCGCCAAGCGTCATGTGGAGATGGTGGCGTTACGTACCCTGTTGGAACAGGCCGCCGCCAACGTCGACTGAATTGAATATCACTGAACCATCGACGGGCTGCGGTTAAAACCAATTGAGCTGTTGGCTGTGTAAAGCCGACTTATGGCACACGCCCGACACTTGCAACCCAGGCACACTGATGGGCAAATTTTCATTCGGAAGATGTCATGAACGATACTGCATTACGTTGGGCTAATCTGGCTGAAGCCGCTACGCTGGTCGCGCTGTTTTGCGTGGCTATGCCGTTAAAGTACATGGCGGGTTTCCCCGCTGCCGTCAGCCTGGTTGGTTCCATTCATGGCATTTGTTTTCTACTGTTTATCTTTGTACTGATGCGAGCGCTGTTTATGCGCAGTATTGGCATTCCCTACAGCCTGGCATTAGTCGTCGGGGCTTTCATTCCTTTCGGTGGTTTTATTAACGACTATTGGATGCGAAAACGGCAAGAGGTATAACCCATGCTCTATCTGCTCACCAAAAGCCTGCACATTCTGGCGGTTATCATCTGGTTATCTGGCATGGTGGCGCTGGCATTGGGATTGTTGAAACCCGGCAGAACCCAACTGCAACTGCTCAGTACCTGGGATAAAAAAGTCACGACGCCTGCCATGGCTCTGGTCTGGGTGCTGGGGCTGGTTCTTGTTTACTGGGGCGGATGGTTTGGCGCCATCTGGCTGTGGGTCAAACTGGCCGCCGTTTTCGTCTTGTCCGGCATGCATGGCATGCTCAGCGGACAGGCCAAAAGATCCTTGCTTAGTGACGATACTGAATCCGCTCAGACTTCCGTCAAACCCGTTTTATTGCTGATGATGCTGTTGGTTTCATTAGCCATCTTTATGGTGGAAACCAAGCTTTATTAAACGGCCATAGATATAAGAAAGGCGGCTAATCAGCCGCCTTTTTAAATCATTCCCACTCAATTGTGGCGGGGGGTTTTCCGGAAATATCATAAGTGACGCGTGATACGCCACTGATCTCATTGATGATGCGACTGGAAACGCGTCCCAGTAATTCATAGGGCAGATGCGCCCATCGCGCGGTCATAAAGTCGATGGTTTCTACCGCACGAACCGAGATCACCCATTCGTAACGACGGCCGTCACCCACCACGCCAACAGAACGTACCGGCAGGAAAACCGCAAACGCCTGGGAAACTTTGTGGTACCAGTCGGCCTTGTGCAGTTCTTCGATAAAAATTGCATCGGCTTCACGCAACAGATCGGCGTATTCTTTTTTCACTTCGCCCAAAATGCGCACACCCAGACCCGGACCCGGGAACGGATGACGGTAAACCATGTCGTATGGCAGGCCAAGTTCAAGACCAATTTTGCGCACTTCATCTTTAAACAATTCGCGCAACGGCTCGACCAGTTCCATCTTCATTTCTTCCGGCAAACCACCCACATTATGGTGCGATTTGATCACATGTGCTTTGCCGGTTTTGGACGCCGCCGACTCAATGACATCAGGGTAAATCGTGCCCTGAGCCAGGAAGTCGACCTCTTTCAATTTAGTCGCTTCTTCATCGAAGACTTCAATGAATTGATGGCCGATGATTTTGCGTTTTTTCTCCGGATCGGCTTCGCCTTTCAGTGCGTTCAAAAAGCGCTCTTCAGCGTTGGCACGAATCACCTTAACGCCCATGTGCTCGGCAAAGGTATCCATCACCTGGTCACCCTCGCCTTTGCGCAGCAAGCCGTTATCGACAAACACACAAACCAGCTGATCACCAATGGCCTGGTGCAGCAACGCCGCAACCACGGATGAATCGACACCGCCGGAAAGACCCAATAATACTTTGCGATCGCCAACCTGTTCGCGCACTCGAACGGTCATGTCTTCAATGATATTGGCGGCTGTCCACAACGCATCACAGCCGCAAATCGAGCGCGTAAAGCGCTCAAGAATTTCCAGACCTTTTAACGTATGCGTTACTTCCGGATGGAACTGCACGCCGTAGAAACGACGGCTGTCATCCGCCATACCCGCAATCGGACAAGACGGCGTCGATGCCATCAGCTGGAAACCTTCCGGCATCGCACTGACTTTATCGCCATGGCTCATCCAGACATCGAGAATGGCTTTGCCATCACTGTCGCGATCGCTGAAACCGTCGAGCAGTTTGCCACCGTGATCGACCTGCACTTCTGCGTAACCAAATTCCTGTTCTTTGGAACCGATTACTGAGCCGCCCAACTGCTCGGCCATGGTCTGCATGCCGTAGCAAATACCCAATACCGGTACGCCGAAATCAAAGACACGCTGCGGCGCGCGCGGTGATTGATCCGCATGAACCGATTCCGGTCCGCCGGACAAAATAATGCCGTGCGGGTTGAAGGCGTCGATCTCTTCAGGGGTCATCTCGTAGGTGTGAATTTCGCAGTAAACACCGATCTCGCGCACGCGGCGGGCGATCAATTGGGTGTATTGCGAACCGAAGTCGAGAATCAGGATCTTTTGAGCATGGATATCGAGTTGGGTCATGGCGGCGTTCCAGCAGTCAGACGAACAAAACGGTTAAACCGAGTGGCCATTCCACTGCGGTTGATCATTGGCTCAGCACGCTCTCGGTGCCGATAAAACAAAGACACCGGCCGCAGCCGGTGTCGGAATCCACTCACTCCATCTTAGGCCAGACGGTAGTTGGGTGCTTCCTTGGTAATCTGCACATCGTGCACATGGCTTTCTTTGATGCCCGCACCGGTGATCTGTACAAACTCCGGTTTGGTGCGCATCTCTTCAATGGTGCGGCAGCCAGTGTAACCCATGGAAGCGCGCAGGCCGCCCATCAGCTGGTGTACCACCGCGTGCAGCGGCCCCTTGACGTTAATGCGGCCTTCAATGCCTTCGGGCACCAGCTTCTCAACGCCACTTTCCACGGTTTGGAAGTAACGATCGGACGAACCCTGAGTCTGACCCATAGCGCCGACAGAGCCCATACCGCGATAGCTTTTATAAGCACGGCCCTGAAACAGCTCGACTTCACCGGGTGATTCATCGGTGCCGGCAAACATGGAACCGGCCATGATCACCGAGGCACCCGCGACGATGGCTTTGGCAATGTCACCTGAGAACCGGATACCGCCGTCAGCAATCACCGGAATGCCTTTGGTGGCGAGCTCTGTCGCCACATCGGCCACGGCAGAGATTTGCGGTACACCGACACCGGCAACAATCCGAGTGGTACAGATAGAGCCCGGACCAATACCCACTTTCACCCCATCGGCACCAGCGTCGGCCAGATCACGCGCCGCCGCAGCGGTGGCAATGTTGCCGCCGATCACATCCACCTGCGGATAATTTTCTTTAACCCAACGCACCCGATCCACCACGCCTTTGGAGTGACCGTGGGCGGTATCGACAACGATCACATCGACGCCAGCACGGACCAGCGCATCGACACGGTCCGGTGTTTCCGGGCCAGTACCGACGGCAGCACCAACGCGCAGACGACCATCGCTGTCTTTGCAGGCGTTCGGATAGGCCTGGGCTTTGTTGATGTCTTTTACGGTCATCAGGCCGCGCAGACGGAAGTCGTCATCGACCACCAAGACTTTTTCGATGCGGTGTTCGTGCAGCAGCTGACGGACCTGTTCGGGCGCGACGCCTTCGTTAACGGTCACCAGCTGTTCGCGCGGCGTCATCACCGTTTCAATGCGCGCATCCAGATTCTTCTCAAAACGGACATCACGACTGGTGACAATGCCCACCAGATCGTCGCCATCCATGACCGGAACACCAGAGATATTGTTTTCGCCAGTCACCGCCAGCAATTCGCGAACGGACGCTGTCTGCTGAATCGTGATCGGATCACGCACCACACCGGCTTCGAATTTTTTCACCAACCGCACCTGCTGCGCCTGCTGTTCGATGCCCATGCTTTTATGGATGATGCCGATGCCGCCTTCCTGGGCCATCGCGATGGCCAGACGGGCTTCGGTTACGGTGTCCATCGCAGCGGACATCAACGGAATATTGAGACTGATATTGCGGGTCAGTTGGGTTTTGAGCGTCACGTCCTTGGGCAGGACCTCGGAAAAACCGGGCACAAGCAGGACATCATCGAAAGTGAGAGCGGTTTGGGCGATGCGCAACATGAACTTCCCTCCGGGCGAAGTGGGAATGGCGATTGCCGACAGAAACAGCAGCAACCTAAGTTGGCGCGGCATTATAACCAGTTTTGACTTCGAGCAAAGTTTTATGCTCAAATCGCCGGTTTATATAGGCTGCCCCAATGCGGGCCGCACATATGCAACGTCCATGATCGATATAAACGTTGATCAAAACGCCCGTCCGGGCGAGTGCCGCCTGGGCTCTTCTTTATTCCAGGATGTCCATGGCACTGTCAGACCCTCAAGCCCCGCTCACCGTCAGTCAGCTCAACCGTCAGGTTAAATTCCTGCTCGAAAACCAATATCCGGCAGTCCCGGTCAGTGGCGAATTGTCGAATGTGGCGCGGCCAGCGTCCGGTCATCTGTATTTCACGTTGAAAGACGGGACCGCTCAGGTGCGCTGCGCCATGTTCCGCTCCAGTTTGCAGCGTTCGCGGTACCAACCCAAAGAAGGCGATCAGGTTATCGTGCGTGGTCGGGTCAGCCTCTACGAAGGCCGGGGCGATTATCAGATCATCGTGTCTTCCATGCAGCCCGAGGGCGAAGGCGCGCTCCAGCAAGCGTTTTTTCAACTCAAAGAACGGCTGGAAAAAGAAGGTCTCTTTGCCGCCGAACACAAGCAGCCCCTACCTGAACACATTCGCACCTTAGGTGTGGTGACCTCACGCACCGGAGCGGCGCTGCACGATATTCTGACCGTGCTTAAACGCCGTTTTCCGGCCATGGCGGTCATTCTGTATCCGGTAGCGGTGCAAGGCGACGAAGCGCCGGGGCAGATTGTGCGTGCCATCGAAACCGCCAACCGACTGAACCAGGTGGATGCGCTGATCGTCGGTCGAGGTGGCGGTTCACTGGAAGATTTATGGTCGTTCAATGAAGAAGCGGTGGCGCGGGCCATGTTTGTTTCCAAGCTGCCCATTGTTTCCGCCGTCGGCCATGAAGTGGATGTGTCGATCAGTGATTTTGTCGCCGACGTGCGCGCGGCAACACCGTCCCAGGCCGCCGAGCTGGTCAGTCCCGATCAGAATGATATCCGCCGTGCGTTGCTCCATCAGCGGGCCCGTTTGGCGCGTGGCTTGGATCAACGCCTGCAAGCAGACCGCCGGCGCCTGAACCATGCCCGTCAGCGCTTGCGCGATCCTGGGGGGCTGCTGCGTGAATGGCAGCAACGACTGGACGAGCGCGCCGGTCGATTGCTGCGCGCCGTGAAAGCCGGACAACACAATCGAACCCAGGCGTTTACCGCCCTTGCCGCCCGGTTGCGTCGGGCCAGTCCGGTTAATCGTCTGAACAGCGACCGGCGTCGACTGGAACAGCTCGATAAACAACTGCGCCGCCTGGCACAACAGCAAATACCGCCGCGCCGGCAGCAATTAGGATCACTGGCCAGCCGACTGAACGCTTTGTCGCCACTTAATACACTGGAGCGCGGTTACAGCATTACGCGCGATGCATCGGATAAGGTCATTCAGACGGCTGATGAGCTAGCGCCCGGCCAGCGCCTGACTACCTTGCTGCGCCGAGGACGCGTGGTGAGTACCGTTGAACGCGTTGAATCAGAAGAGTCTGTGTCAACGCCCAAGGCAAATTGAGAGAGGCAACTGGCAACCCGGCCTGGATTGCCAGTGCACTGAATCAGCGACGACCGCTGCGCTGAGACCGACCTTTGGCGTGCTCGCGACTCTTACGCACACCCGGCCGAGCATTGGCCTTGTTGGCGTAAGGATTGTCACCCACGACAAATTCAAAACGAATCGGCGTGCCGCGCACCTTCAACGCCTTGCGGAAGGCGTTTTCCAGATACCGCTTGTAACTGCCCGGCAATTCACTGAGCTGGTTGCCATGCACGACAATTACCGGCGGATTGGAGCCACCCTGATGCGCATAACGCGGCTTGATGCGCCGGCCGCGGACCATCGGCGGCTGATGCAGTTCGATCACACCTTTGAGAATGTTGGTCAGCTGATTGGTGCTCCACTTACCGCGCGCCGAGGCGTACGCCTGATTCACCGACTTATACAGATGACCGACGTTGGTGCCGTGCAACGCTGAGATAAAGTGAATATCGGCCCAATCCAAAAACGGCAGGCGACGTTCAATGCTTTCTTTAACGTGATCTTTCTGGTCCTGATCCAGACCGTCCCACTTATTGATGGCAACCACCAGCGCCCGACCGGATTCGAGTACAAAGCCGAGCATGTGCATGTCTTGCTCGACCAGACCATCGCGCGCATCGATCACCAGAATAACCACATTGGCATCCTGAATGGCCTGCAGCGTTTTGACGATGGAGAATTTTTCCACCGCCTCAGAAATGCTTTTACGGCGACGCACACCCGCGGTGTCGATCAGCGTATAGGCCTGGTCGTCACGCTCGTAGGGAATATAGATGGAATCCATGGTGGTGCCGGGGTGGTCGTACACCACTACCCGCTCTTCACCAAGCATGCGGTTAACCAGCGTCGACTTACCCACGTTGGGTCGTCCAACAATGGCCAGGCGAATGTTGTCGTCGTCATCTTCAGTCGCCAACGGATCGTCATCGACCGGGAATTCGGCGAGCACATCTTCAAGCAATGAACGCACGCCCCGGTTATGAGCCGCCGCAATCGGCCGGGGTGACTCTTTCAAACCAAGCTCGTGAAAATCGCCCAGGACCACATCGGTATCCAGACCATCGGTCTTGTTAACCACCAGATGCACCGGCTTACCGGTTTTGCGCAAATGCTGCGCAATGTGGTTGTCGGCGGCGGTGACACCCGATTGGGCGTCGGTGATAAAGAGCACCACATCGGCTTCATCGATGGCCGCCAGCGACTGCTGCGCCATGCGCTCATCGAGCCCTTCTTCAAAGCCGCTGATGCCACCGGTATCGATGACAATAAAGGAACGGTCATCGAGCTTGCCGTCACCGTATTTGCGGTCACGCGTCAGCCCCGCCCAGTCGGCGACCAGGGCATCGCGACTGCGCGTAAAGCGGTTGAACAGGGTTGATTTGCCGACATTGGGTCGGCCCACCAAGGCAATTACCGGGATCATTAACGAGCCTCGTTTGGCCGACGGAACGACAGCCGTTTAATTCGCGAAGAGTTGCCTTGCTGCAGAATATAGTCGTCACCCAGAGCAACGGGCGCGGTATGCGCACCGGTCCAGTCGACCTGTCGCGTCGCCAGCCATTCGCCGGTCTGGGCATCCAGCAGATGCACATAGCCATCGGCATCTGACACCGCCAGCGCATCTTTCCAAGGCAGCACCTGGCTCAGACGCCGGTAGGTAAATTGATCCTGAGTCCAGACCACCGCCAGCGAGCGCGGGTCCAGCGCCACCACATGACTCTGATCGTTCACCGCGTACCAATAGTCCTGGCCCGGCACCACAGCGCGATACGTCGATAACGGCTGACTGGCCAGAACCTGACCCGAAGCCGCATCCAGCACCAGCATGTCACCCTGATAACCGGCGGCGAGCAAATAATCACCGACGCGGGTGACACTGGCATCGACGTCCACCAGACGGCTGACATCGGTTTTGCCCTGAGCACGGGCAATGCGGTATTCCCAGGCCGGTGACCCATCGGCCAGACTCAAGCCCACCAATTTGCCATTGGCAAGGCCGGTCACCACCAAATCATCCACCACCAACGGACGGGCCGTGCCGGTGATGGTCAGTTCCGGCTCAGCGTCCTGATAAACCCACAGCGGCCGGCCAGTATTGCGCTCGAGCGCCATCACCCGGCCGTCCATGGTTTGCACGATCAACCGATCTTCCAGCAACAGTGGCGCTTCAGTCGCCAACGCAGAGATCGCGCTGGACCAGAGTTCACGGCCATTCCAGTCGAACAGCTTCACATCGCCGTTACCGGTCATGATCACCATCTGACGCTCATCGGCCGCCAGCGGTGCGGTGATCTGTTCGGCCAGTTGGCGACGCCAGATGAACCTGCCCGACTCCGACAGCAAGGCCACTTCGCCCAACGGCGAGGCCGTCAAAATGCCACGCTCAGTGACCAGCGGTGCAATGCGGCTGAATGGCATCTCGGTGTAACGCTCTTCGAGCATTTGCCACCAATCGATACGCAAATCGGCCAATTGCGGGCGTTCTTCGGGCAGAGGGGCTGGCGCTTCACGCAGCGACCCGCCGGCACAGGCGGTGAGCACGCTGACCAGCGCGGCCAGAATCAGGGCATTGCGCATTAAGCTTCGTCCGTCTCAGTCGCCAGATCGTTCAGTTTCATTTCCAGATAAGGCGCGTTAATGCCTTGCTGGGCAGATTCTTCCAACGCGGTCTGATAGGCCGAGCGCGCCGCGTCCACGTCACCCTGGCTGAGCAGGATATCACCCCGCAATTCATGGCTGGGCACTTCGAAGCCTTCGCGATCAATGGCGTCCAGCTCGGCCAGCGCCGCGTCGTAATTTTCGGCTGAATAATGCACGCGCGCCAGACGCAGGTGCACCACCGGAGCCAGGCTGTCATCGGCGTTTTCGAGCGCCCATTCCAGCTCTTCAGCAGCGGCCGTCAGATCGCCACTGTCGACCGCTTGCTTAGCGCCTTGCAAAGCCGCGTAAACACCGTAAACCGTATCGCTGTAGTCGCTCTTCAGATTACCAATACGCGCTGCGACGGTGTCGGCATCGTCGTTTTCCACGGCCGTCATCAAATCATCGTAAAGCGTCGACGCTGCTTCGAGTTTTGACTGGGAGGCGTTCTGGTAGAACGTCCAGCTGAAAAAGGCCACCAAGGCCACCAGAACGGCGCCAATCACGTAGTTGCCGTTTCCCGACCACCACTTTTTGATCGCTTCAATCTGTTCCTGTTCTGTGTCGTACACCGTGTCACTCCTGCTGTCAGAGGCGTCCTTCGGCCGCAACCGAAGACTTTCTTGTCATTAACTGTTGGGACATGAATACCGTCAGTCGGCCAACAAGGCGCGCAACTGATCGGCGGCCACGTCAAAGCCGCACTGAATTTGTTCGCGATCATCCCGCAAAGGTTTGATGGTTATTTGCTGCTGAGCCACTTCATCGTCGCCCAGAATCAACGCCACCGGTGCTGCGGATTTATCGGCTTTTTTCATCTGGCTCTTAAAGGAACCACCGCCGCAATTCACTTGCAGACGCAAGCCGGGAATCTCACTGCGTAACTGCTCGGCTAACTTGAAGCCTTCGCGCGAGGCCGCATCGCCGGCCAGAATAAAGTAGGCATCCAGGGTTGCAAAGACGCTCGACGGAATCTTTTCAAGGGTTTCCAGCAACAGGATCAGTCGTTCGACGCCTAAGGCAAATCCAGCTGCCGGAGTTTCTTTGCCACCCAGCTGCGGTACCAGACCATCGTAGCGACCACCGCCACAGACAGTACCCTGAGCGCCGAGACTGTCAGTGATCCACTCAAAGACGGTGCGTGAATAGTAATCCAGACCCCGCACCAGGCGCGGATTGATCACATAGTTCACACCTGCGCCATCGAGCAGCTCGCACAATAATTGGAAATGCTCGCGCGATTCGTCATCCAGGTAATCATCGAATACCGGTGCGTCATTGAGCAGTGCCTGGGTGGTTCCGCTTTTGGAATCGAGGATGCGCAAAGGATTGGTGTGCAATCGCTTCTGGCTGTCTTCATCTAACTGATCGGCCACGCCTTGCAGATAGCTGACCAGCGCTTCGCGATAATTGGCACGTGCCGCGCTGCTGCCAAGCGTATTCAGGTGCAAGGTGACGTGCTCACTCAACCCCAGATTATTGAGCAAACGGGCACTTAACAGAATCAACTCAGCGTCAATATCGGCGCTGGCCATGCCAAAGGTTTCAGCGCCAATCTGATGAAACTGACGATAGCGGCCTTTTTGCGGACGTTCATAACGGAACATCGGGCCGGTGTACCAAAGCCGCTGAACCTGATTGTGCAGCAGGCCATGTTGCAAGGCGGCGCGCACGCAGCCAGCCGTGCCTTCCGGACGCAGTGTCAGGCTGTCGCCGCCGCGGTCCTCGAAGGTGTACATTTCTTTTTCGACGATATCGGTATGCTCACCCACACCGCGTTTGAACAGTGCGGTCGGCTCAACCACCGGCATGCGAATTTCACGGTAACCATACTGATCGAGTACAGCGCGCACCTGCCCTTCCAGGTACTGCCAGACGGGACTGGCGTCCGGCAAAATATCGTTCATGCCACGAATGGCTTGCAGTGTGGACAACTCACTTTCTCCCGATTACAACACAGCGACAACGAACTGACATGCGTCAGTCCTTGGCGATCAGGTTCGCCTCTTGCGCTTCTTTTTCAGCCACTTTCTGACGGATCAGTTTTTCGTAGTGATCCACCAGATTGTCGTGACCGACCTTATGATCTTTCTCACCATCCACATAAATCAGATGCTGTGGTGTACCGCCGGTTAAACCGACATCCGCTTCTTTGGCCTCGCCCGGGCCATTCACGATGCAACCGATCACGGCCACATCGAGCGGTGTGAGCACATCGTCCAGACGCTCTTCCAGAGCGTTCATGGTACCGATGACATCAAAGTTTTGCCGCGAGCACGACGGACAGGCAATAAAATTAATGCCTTTGGAGCGCAACCGAAGACTCTTGAGAATATCGAAGCCGACCTTCACTTCTTCAACCGGATCGGCCGCCAGCGACACGCGCAACGTATCGCCAATGCCGTCCATCAGCAGCATACCCAAACCGACTGACGATTTTACCGTACCTGAACGCAAACCACCGGCTTCCGTGATACCCAAGTGCAACGGCTGTTCAATCTGATCGGCAATCTTGCGATAGGCGGCAACCGCCATAAAGACGTCCGAGGCTTTCAGGCTGAGTTTGAATTCGTGAAAATCCAGACGATTTAGAATGTCGATATTGGTCAACGCCGATTCCACCAGTGCATCCGGTGTCGGCTCACCGTATTTGCGTTGCAGATCTTTGCTCAGCGAACCGGCATTCACACCAATCCGAATCGGAATGCCATGATCCTTGGCCGACTGCACCACCGCACGCACCCGGTCTTCACGACCGATATTGCCCGGATTAATGCGCAAGCAGTCGACGCCTAACTCGGCGACGCGCAGCGCAATTTTGTAGTCGAAATGAATGTCGGCAACCAACGGCACATCAACACGCTGGCGAATTTTGCCAAAGGCTTCGGCGGCATCCATTGACGGTACCGACACCCGCACAATATCGGCTCCGGCCTGCTGGATGCGATTAATCTGTTCAACGGTGGCGTCGACGTCGCGCGTTTCAGTATTGGTCATGCTCTGAACGGAAATTGGCGCATCGCCACCGACCGGCACCGAACCCACCCAGATTTTGCGCGAGACCCGGCGTTTAATCGGGCTCTGATGGCGCTTGTTCATGTCACTCATCGTTCCTCCCGCCAGCTTTGATAAAGCTGGAATTCCTCGCTGTTGGCAAAACGTCGCGCCAATTGATCAGCAAGCTCAACGGTCAACTCAGGCCGATTGATTGCTTCGGCCAGGCGAATACCCAGCCATAAACTGCTGGCGCTCTGTTGCGCGTCGGCCAATCGCCTGAACGATTGATAAGCATCGAAGGCGTCCGACGACTCGCCTTGATGGTACAGCAAGTCTGCCAGCCCCAAGTAGGCACTGGCCCGTTGCCTATCCAATGTCAGTGTACGACGGTAGGCAGCAATGGCCGCAGCGTCATGACCCAGACGACGTTCACTCAACGCCAGATATTCAAAACTCTGAGCACGACGCAGATAAAACGCATCGTCGGTTACGTCGCTAAAACGATCACGCGCCGCTTGGTAGCGCCCTTCGTTGTAGAGAAAAACAGCGTACTGAAAGGTCGATTCAGTACCGCCGCCGTAGCGCACCGCGCGTTGGAAATTCTCTTCGGCCAGCGCCGTTTCACGTTCAACATCAAACACTCGTGCCAGGCCCAGATAAGCGCCTGCCGCTTGGTCATCAAGCGACAACGCTTCGTTTAAGGCGGCTTTGGCCTGATGCAGATTATTGTTCTCGAAATGGCGATAGCCGATCTGAATGTAGGTCTGCACCGCCTGATCTGTATTGGCTTGTTCATCAAGTCGAGTACGACTCGATGTGGTCACGCAACCCGCCAGCAGCACCATAACCAGCGCCGCCAGTGTCAGCCGTTTCACAGCAATCCTCGCTGGCCCCGGCTGGAGGCGATGTCAGCCGCCGTGCGACCGAGCTCCACCGCTTCGATGTAGCGCACCGAGCGTTTGGTTTTATCACTCACCTGACCAACCAATTGACCGCAGGCAGCGTCAATATCATCACCCCGCGTTTTACGAATGGTGACGTTGTAGTGCGCCGCCAATAAAATTTCGCGGAAACGATGCATGCGGTTGTTGCTGGGCCGTTCATACCCGGAGTTGGGGAACGGATTAAAAGGAATCAGGTTGATCTTGCACGGAGTATCACGCAGCACTTCGGCCAGCTCATGAGCGTGCTCTGGCTTATCGTTAACACCATTGATGAGGGTGTATTCAATGGTCGTTACGCGTTTCTCGCTGAACCGTGCCATGTAGTGATTGCAGGCATCCAGCACCTGTTGAATGCCATACTTTTTATTCAACGGGACCAGCGTGTTACGCAGCGCATCGTTAGGGGCGTGCAGCGACAACGCCAGCGCCACATCGGTGACTTTGGCCAGCTCGTAAATTGCCGGAACCACACCGGAGGTACTGAGCGTTACCCGCCGTTTGGACAAGCCGTAGGCGTTGTCATCCATCATCAGGCCCATGGCCTCAACGACGTTATCGAAATTCAGCAACGGTTCGCCCATACCCATCATCACCACGTTGGTGATACGGCGTTCTTTAGCGGACGACTGACCGTCTTCACCGACTTCAAACGACCGCGCCGCCACCCAGACCTGGGCGATGATTTCCGCCGAGCTGAGATCGCGGTTAAAGCCTTGCTTGCCGGTGGAACAAAAAGAGCAGTCCAGCGCGCAGCCGATCTGCGATGACACGCACAGCGTGCCGCGTCCGTCTTCGGGAATGAAGACGGTTTCAACCGCACTGCCGCCGGGCATTTTCATGACCCATTTGCGCGTGCCGTCTTTGGAATCTTTGCAGTAGGTGACCTCGGGCGTGACGATTTCCGCCACTTCCTTGAGCTTGGTGCGCAAGGCTTTGCTGACATCGGTCATCGCATCAAAGTCGTCAACACGACGCTGGTGAATCCATTTCAGTACCTGAGTGGCCCGAAACTTTTTTTCGCCCAGTTCGTTGACAAAAAACTCCTCCAGCGCGGGCAAACCCATGCCGAGCAGATTGACTTTGGATGGTGCCTGTTCAGTCATTATCGTTCCCGTTGGTCACGCTGGACGCTTAGCGGGAGACGCTGAACGCTAGCTTGGATAGGCGTCTCCCGTCTCCCGTCAGGCGTCAAACTTTATCGAGCGCAGATTTCGTCAGCGTTAAAGAAATACGCGATTTCACGCTCGGCTGAAGCCGGAGCATCAGAGCCGTGTACGGCGTTGGCGTCGATGCTGGCAGCGAAGTCATGACGCAGGGTACCAGCCGCGGCTTCTGCCGGGTTCGTTGCGCCCATGATTTCACGGTTTTTAGCAATGGCGTTGTCGCCTTCCAGAACCTGAACCACAACCGGGCCGGAGGTCATGAACTCAACCAGCGCACCGAAGAAAGGACGTTCTTTGTGTTCGGCGTAGAAGCCCTCGGCCTGTTCCTGGCTCAAGCGCAGCATTTTGGAGCCGACGATGGTCAGGCCAGCGGTTTCAAAACGGCTGTAGATGGCGCCGATCAGGTTCTTGGCAACGGCGTCGGGCTTGATGATGGACAGGGTACGTTCTTTGGCCATGGGCATTATTCTCCACTGAGGGTCAATTAGTCGGCGGCGGATTATACGTGGCCGGCCGGTCCGTTACCATGGCCGTACCACCTTTGCATCCCATTTTACCGGCTTAAATGACAAAACAGCGGTCAATAACGCAACCGAAACGCCTGACTCGCCGTTTAAGCCGCGTTTTGCACCGCGACATCGCGAATCCGGCCGACCATGGCACGCAGACCATTACCGCGAGTCGGGCTGAGGTGCCGCACCAGATCGAGCTTGTTGAAGTAGTCTTCAACGTCGAAATCCAGAATCGCCTGGCTGGAGCGACCATTATAGGCAGCCAGCACAACCGCCAGCAGACCACGAACAATGTGCGCATCGGAATCCGCCTGAAAATACAGACGTTCGTTGTCGACACGGTGCGCCAGCCAAACCTGACTTTGACAGCCACGGACAATGCGATCGTCGGTTTTCAGGCTGTCGTCCATGGCCGGCAGTTCTTTGCCCAGATCAATGATGTAGCGATAGCGGTCTTCCCAACTATCAAAGAACGACAAGGCTTCCAGGATGTCATCAGGTGTGATGTCGACGCCGAACTCGCTGCTCATGGCTAAATTCCGTGGTTAATAATCAAAACTTAAAATGCGGTGACTGAGGGAGCGGTTTAAAAAAACAGCCCGGTCTCAAGCCGGGCTTCTTCGCTCATGCGGTCCCGGTTCCAGGGCGGGTCGAACACCAGTTCAACCTCAACCGCTTCAATGCCCGGCACTCGGGCCAACCGATACTTGACGTCATCGACCAGCACCGGCCCCATGCCGCAACCCGGCGCGGTCAGCGTCATGTCGATCTGGGCGGTCGAACCCTCGATGCGTACGCCGTAAATCAGTCCAAGATCGACGATATTGACCGGAATTTCCGGGTCGTAGACCGTCGCTAGCGCCTGCCAGACATGCGCCTCATCCGGCCGACCATCGGCGCTGGGTGCAAATTCCAGCACCTGTGGTTCCATGCCAATGGCATCACCATCCAGACCGTCAATGCGCGCCATGTTGCCTTGATGGACGACGGTATAGTTGCCGCCGAGCGACTGCGTCAGGGTGATAAAACTGTCGGCGGGGATGGTTATCGGCGTACCCACGGGCACCAGGCGCGCCTGCACATCACGCTGCGTGACCACCATGCGTTTTTCGGTCATTGGCGTTGGCTCACACCGACTCTTCTTCGTCGATGATAAAGCTCTCACCACAACCGCATTCTGCGCTGACGTTGGGGTTGTTGAACTTGATCACTCGATTAACGCCTTCCGCGCCAAAATCAATCTCAGTGCCGCGTACGATGGGCAAGGCGCTTTGCTGTACGAAGAGGGTGACATCATCAGCCACGGCAAACTGCAGATCGCTGTCATTGGCTTCGGAAACAAAATCGACCACGTACATATAGCCCGAACAGCCACTTTCTTTCACCGCCAGGCGAATGCCTGAAGCACCGGCCTGCTGGATCTGACGACGGGCATGCTCTACCGCTGCCGGTGTCATGGTGACCGCAGGTGCGGCCTGGTTCGGGTCAAAGGATTCAACGCTCATGAGATCCCCTCCTGTTGCTGACCATTGGGGTTACAGCAAAAATGTTTTTACTTTGTCGAGGCCGGCGAACAAGGCGTCGACATCGTCTCTACTGTTATACAGCGCAAAACTGGCGCGCACCGTTCCGGTAATGCCAAAACGCTCCATCACCGGCATGGCACAGTGGTTACCGGTACGGACCGCTATGCCCTGCTGATCGAGCAACATGCCGATATCGGCCGGGTGGGCGCCATCGAGCAGAAAACTGAGCACACCGGCGCGATGATCCGCTTCGCCCACCAGGCGTAAGCCGTCGTACGACTGTGCCCGCTCTACCGCGTAATTCAGAACATCGGTTTCATGCGCTGCCAGTGCCACTCGGTCCTGTGATTCAAGAAACTCCACCGCAGCGCCCATGCCGATTGCGCCCGCAATATTGGGGGTGCCCGGTTCAAATTTATAGGGCAACGTATTATAGGTGGTGCCGGCAAAAGAGACGGTTTCAATCATCTCGCCACCGCCCATAAAAGGCGGCATTGCCTCCAGCAACTCGCGCTTGCCATAGAGCGCGCCCATACCTGTTGGCCCATACATTTTATGAGCCGAAAAGCTGTAAAAATCGCAATCCAGCGCCTGAACATTGAGCGGCCAATGCGCCACGGCCTGAGCGCCGTCAATCAGCACCTTAGCACCCACAGCGTGGGCTTTCTCGACAATGCTCTCTACCGGATTAACCGTACCCAATGCATTGGACACATGGACGACCGACACCAGCTTAACGCGCTCATCAAGCAGATCGTCCAGCGCCGCCAGATCAATCTGCCCCTGATCATCGACCGGCATTGGCACCAGTTCGCAACCGGTCTGACCGGCGAGCAGTTGCCAGGGCACGATGTTGGCGTGGTGTTCCATGGTCGACACCAGCACCCGGTCACCCTGGCGCAGATGTTCGCGGCCCCAACTGAACGCCACCAGGTTGATGCCTTCGGTGGTGCCCTTGGTCCAGATAATTTCCTGACGATCAGCGGCGTTGATAAAACGACGCACCGATTCCCGCGCCGCCTCAAATTTACCCGTCGCCCGATCACTTAACGCATGAGCACCGCGGTGCACATTGGCGTTGTCGTGCCGGTAGTAATCGCAAATCGCATCGATCACAACATTCGGCTTTTGAGTCGTTGCACCGTTATCCAGATACACCAGCGGCTTACCGTTCACCTGCTGATCCAGGACCGGGAACTGGGCGCGGATATCGGCCAGGTTAAAACTCATGCCAATGGCTCCAGTGCAGCGCCCTGGGCAAAACGTTCGCGCAACAGCGGTTGCAATAAGTCACGCACGGGCGCGTCTGCCAGACCATCGAGCAATTCATTAATAAAGGCGAAATTCAACATCACCTCGGCTTCTTCACGGCGAATACCGCGCGCCAGAAAATAGAACAAGGCGCTGTCATCACGCTGAGCCACGGTCGCGCCGTGCGCACACTTGACATCGTCCGCGTAAATTTCCAACTCCGGCTTGGTATCGACTTCCGCCTGATGACTGGTCAACAGGTTTTTATTGCTCAACTCAGCCAGTGTTTTCTGCGCGTCTTTATGAATATGGATGCGACCGTTGAACACCGCCTTGGCACGATCGGCAACGATGCCACGAAACACTTCACTCGACGTGCAATGCGGCACGCAATGCTCCAGCGTGGTGTGGTAATCAATGTGTTCCTGGCCACGCGGCAAATAAACACCATTCAACGTCAGTTCGGCGCCACTGCCATTGTGCTCAACCACCAGATCCTTACGCTTCAAGGTGCCGCCGAGCGCCATGTGGAAGCTGTCGAGGTTGGCGTAACCACCCAGTGACGCATGCACCGAACCCAGATGACGTACATCGCCTTCTTCGAGTAGTAAGTGGTAATGACGCAGGCGCGCATTGGCGGCTAACTGAAGCTCAGTCACCGGGTTAATAAAGACCGCACCACTGGCGTCGTTGCTGAAGGTTTCCACCAGCGTTGCTTCAGCACGATCGCCAACATCAACCAGAACACGTACCGGAATTACCCGCTCAGTCGCCGCTGAAGAAATCACCTGATTCAGGTGCAACGGCTTGTCGAGCACAGTACCGGGCGCAATTTCGATCCACACCGCTTCCGTCAACATGGCCTGATTAAAAACATTAAACAGCTGACGCTCACCGGCCAGCGTTCTGCTCAGGCGTTGTTCGAAGTCTCCGCGGGTTTGCGCATCGGCTTTTGACAGCAAACGCACACTGACGCCTTCCGGTAAGGCATCGTGATCAACCAGTTGGCCATCGACCAGTGTCAGCGTCATGCGTGACCAATCGTCAAAGTCGACGCCTTGAGCGTCACCCGATGGCGCCGCCAGTTGCCAGTCGGTATTGGTCAACGACCGCAGTGGTGTGTATTTCCAATCTTCGGTTTTACGCGTCGGCCAGGGCGTGTTGCTGAAACGCTCCCAGCCAAGCGCACGCCAGTTTGACAGCCAGTTCCAATCGGTCGCTGCCTGCAACTGCTGATGCGCATTTTGTGCCTGCATAGATACCACGGCCACCTCAGGCTACCTCCTCGTCGATCCATCCGTAGCCTTGCTTCTCGAGTTCCAGCGCCAGTTCACGACCGCCGGATTTGACGATCTTGCCCTTTGCCAGAACGTGAACGTAATCGGGCACGATGTAGTCAAGCAAACGCTGGTAGTGCGTCACCACAATCATGGCACGATCCGGACTGCGCAAAGCGTTAACGCCATTGGCAACCACCTGCAACGCATCAATATCCAGACCGGAATCGGTTTCATCGAGAATGCATAATTTCGGTTCCAGCAACATCATTTGCAGCAGTTCATTACGCTTTTTCTCGCCGCCAGAAAAACCTTCGTTCACGCCGCGCTTGAGGAAGTCTTGCGGTAAATCCACTGCCTGACATTTCTCTCGCGCCAGCTTGATAAAATCCATCGAACTCAACGCTTCCTGACCCCGTGATGCACGCACGGCATCAACGCTGGCTTTCAGGAATTCCATATTGGAAACACCGGGAATTTCGACCGGATACTGGAACGCCAGAAACAGTCCGGCCTGAGCGCGTTCTTCTGGTTCCAGATCAAACAGCGACTGACCATCGAAGTCGGCACTGCCGCCGGTCACTTCATAACCAGCACGGCCGGCTAACACATGACCCAGCGTACTTTTGCCGGCACCGTTCGGACCCATAATGGCATGCACTTCACCGGCTTTTACGTCCAGATTCAGGCCGCGCAGAATGACTTTGTCTTCAACTTGGGCGGCTAAATTATCAATCTTCAACATGGTGTTGGTATCCGTCGTTTAACTCTTTACCAGTACGGTTTTCGTACGTTTACAGCCGGTATCACGGGCCGGCCGGTGATCCATTTCGGTGTGCTTAACCCACCGCGCCTTCGAGGCTGACTTCCAGTAATTTTCCGGCCTCGACCGCAAATTCCATCGGCAGTTCCTTGAACACTTCTTTGCAGAAACCGTTAACGATCATCGATACCGCTTTCTCCGGGTCGATGCCGCGTTGCTGACACAAAAACAGCTGATCATCGCTGACTTTTGACGTCGTCGCTTCGTGCTCAATCACCGCCGTCGGGTTTTTCGATTCGATGTACGGGAAGGTGTGAGCGCCACACTGATCACCGATTAACAGCGAATCACACTGGGTGTAGTTACGCGCACCTTCAGCACCCGGGTTCATCCGCACCAAACCGCGATACGCATTTTCCGAACGCTTGGCGCTGATGCCCTTGGCGATGATGGTCGAACGGGTGTTTTTACCCAGGTGAATCATCTTGGTGCCAGTGTCGGCCTGCTGATAATTCGACGTCAGTGCCACCGAATAAAATTCACCGATGCTGTCGTCACCCTTCAAAATGCAGGACGGGTATTTCCAGGTTACCGCGGAACCGGTTTCTACCTGAGTCCAGGAAATTTTTGAGCGGTTATGTGCCATGCCGCGCTTGGTAACGAAATTAAAAATACCGCCTTCGCCTTCTTCATTACCCGGATACCAATTCTGTACCGTCGAGTATTTGATTTCGGCATCGTCCAGCGCGACCAGTTCCACGACAGCGGCGTGCAACTGGTTTTCGTCGCGCATCGGTGCGGTGCAACCTTCCAAATAACTGACGTGGCTGCCTTCATCGGCAATCAGTAGCGTCCGCTCAAACTGACCGGTTTTGGCTTCGTTGATGCGGAAATAGGTCGACAATTCCATCGGGCAACGCACGCCTTTGGGAATGTAGACAAAGCTGCCGTCGGAAAAGACGGCCGAATTCAATGCCGCATAGAAATTGTCTTTTTGCGGCACTACCGAGCCCAGGTATTTTTTGACCAGCTCAGGGTATTCCTGAATCGCTTCGGAAATGGAACAGAAAATAACGCCTGCGTCCTTCAGCTTTTCACGGAACGTCGTACCAACCGATACCGAATCAAACACCATATCGACGGCCACACCGGCGAGCACTTCTTGCTCGTGTACGGGAATGCCCAGCTTTTCATAGGTGCGCAGCAATTCCGGATCAACTTCGTCGAGCGACTTGGGTCGTTCTTCCATGCTCTTGGGCGAGGAATAGTACGACAGCGACTGAAAATCCGGCTTGGCATATTTCACATGCGCCCAATTGGGTTCTTCCATTTCCAGCCAGGCACGGAACGCCTGAAGACGCCATTCGAGCATCCATTCCGGTTCCTGTTTTTTGGCTGAAATCAGCCGAATCACGTCTTCATTCAGACCCGGTGGAATCGTCAGAGATTCCACGTCCGTGGTCCAACCGGCGGCGTATTCGGATTTCAGATACTGATCAATATTTTCACTCATGGTCTATCACCTAGAGGGCGGTTACCCTTTTAGGAAGCCACCGACGACTGCTTGCGCAGCGCCGGCACGGCTTCACGAATACTATCGATGGCCTGATCCACCTCAGCGGCGGTTGTGTAACGTCCCAGGCTGAAACGCAACGAACCGTGGGCCACGCTGTCCGCCAGGCCCATGGCTTTTAATACATGCGAGGGTTCAACGCTGGCGGAGGTACAGGCCGAGCCGGTACTGACCGCCAGCTGGCGCAGCGCCATCATCAATGCCTCGCCGTCCACACCGCCAAAGGCCACATTTAAATGACCCGGCGTGCGCGGCGCATTGCCACCGTTGATGTGCACATCACCGAGGTCGGCAATGCCTGCCCACAGACGATCGCGCAGCGCGCCAATGCGCTCTGCTTCTTCCGTCAATTCGGTTTTGGCAAGGCGGGCGGCCTCACCGATGGCGACTAACTGATGTGTCGCCAGCGTGCCTGAACGCATACCGCGCTCATGACCACCGCCATGAATCTGGGCTTTTAATTGCAGCGTTGAGCGTCGCTTCACATAGAGCGCACCCACCCCTTTGGGGGCGTAAAATTTATGGCCGGAAATCGAGATCATCGTAGCCTGCCAGGCGTTCACATCGACCGGAATTTTGCCCACGGCTTGAGCAGCGTCGATGTGAAACCAGATGTCTCGGTCAGCCAGCAGCGCGCCAATTTCTGCGACCGGATTCAAAACACCCGTTTCATTATTCGCCGCCATGATGCTAACCAAACGGGTATTGGGCTGCAGTGACTCGGCGACGGCTGACGCACTGATTACGCCATCGCGGTCGGGTGACAACACCGTCACGCCATAACCTTGCTTACGCAGGTATTCCGCTGGGTCCAGCACGGCTTTATGCTCCGTGGCGCTGATGATCAGATGGCAGTCATCCGGCTCGAAATTTTCCGCGACACCTTTCAGTGCCAGGTTATTGCTTTCGGTGGCACCACTGGTCCAGACGATTTCGCGATTATCGGCACCGATCAATTCCGCCAGTTCATTGCGGGCTTCTTCGACCGCTTCTTCCGCTAACCAGCCGAGCAAGTGCGAACGCGACGCCGGATTGCCGTATTGGCCGTCTCGGGTCAGAAACTGCATCAGCTTTTGCGCCACACGCTCATCAACGGGCGTGGTGGCGGCGTAATCGAAATAGACCGGTGCGTTATTCATAACTGACTCGCCAGGATCGTCGCTTCATGAGTCGCCCGCTTGGCGGCCTCGTTGACCGACAACTCTTCCTGGCTCTCCTGCAAATACAGATTTTGGCGCTGATTGACGGACTGGATATCGCGACGGGCGACCAGATCAGCCAACGAAATGTCATCCAGGAAATCGTGAATCTGAGCGCTCAGGTCTTGCCACAGATGATGCGTTAAACACACCTCACCCTGCTGACAACCGGCTTTGCCCTTGCACCGGGTCGCATCCAGGCTCTCGCTGACCGCATCGACCACATCGGCAACACTGATCTCAGCACCGACTCGACCCAGACGATAGCCCCCACCCGGCCCACGCACAGAGGTCACTAAGCCGTGGCGGCGCAGTTTGGAAAACAGCTGCTCCAGATACGACAGCGAAATGTCCTGTCGCTGTGAGATATCGGACAGGCTGATCGGCCCTGAATGCTGGTTCAGCGCCAAATCGAGCATGGCGGTGACCGCATAGCGACCTTTGGTGGTTAATCTCATAACGCGGCTCCCGTGCGGGTTCCTGGCTCTATTTCAGCCTCTGTTGCAACTTCGCGGCTGCAACCTTGATGGTGGCGCGAATTATAAATACCCGAGTAAAACAGTCAACTATTTGTAACGCTCTATTTCGGGGCCTGACGGCAGGTTTCAAGGGTGAGTCAGAAATCGAAAAGCGTTCTAAAAATGATCGTCACGATCAAAAGGTTTCGCTTTACCCGCCCAACCCGGCCGCTATGCTCGCCGGTCACCTGTGAGGATACGCCTGTGAGGATACGCCTTTGATCATCCAACCTGCCGTCCAGCCCGTCTGGGATTACGACCTGATCGCCGATCGTCTGCGCGGAGCTGGCTGGGTGTATCTGCCCTTGGGTGTGGAATCGGGACTGGCTTTGGATCTGTTGCAGGATCTGCACCGTCAGCCGGAAGATCAATGGCGCCAGGCGGGTATTGGCCGACAGCAGGATCACCACACCAACGAACTGATTCGTCGCGACGCCACCTGCTGGCTCACAGGAAAGACCGACGCGCAACAGCGTTATCTGGCAGCAACCGAAGCCTTGCGCGTTGAGTTGAACCGGCGTCTGTTGCTGGGATTGTTCGATTACGAATGCCACTACGCTCGCTATGACAGCGGCGCTTTTTATCGCAAACACCTGGATGCGTTTCGTGGCCGCTCCAACCGCGTACTGACGACAGTGACCTATCTCAACCCGGACTGGAATTCATCCAATGGCGGCGAAATCGTGCTCTACGATCACGACGACACTGAACTGGCCAAACTGCAGCCCAGCCTTGGCGCCATAGTGATTTTTCTCAGTGAAGAGTTTCCACACGAAGTGCTGACGGCTAACCGCAGCCGCTTTTCCATCACCGGCTGGTTTCGGCGCAACAACAGTACCGCAGACTGGGTCGACCCAGCGCGATAACGCACCAACCACCTTGATCATTCAATAAAGAAGGCCCTTAACATCTGTAGCGAAAGACCTATCACAAAAGTCGCCAATGGATAGCGTAAATCCGGTATGTACCTGGGGCCATACTTGCCAGCCGCCCACCAGCCCCGACCGCGTACTTTTCGATAGCCTCGATGCACTAAAAAAAAGCCAAACAACAAACACCAGGGCCGCATCATAAAAGGAATGCCAAAATACCAGCCTATCTCTGCATAGCTCATTAAATATCGATAGCTATTGAGATAGCCGATCAGCAACCCTAAATTCCATAATGCGCTAATGTAGACCGTCATTAACCCGACAAAAATGGCAAAGCCACCGGCGAGAACGCCCAAAAACCGGCCTACATTGCGAGTATTCATAGTTTATCCATCGCCTTAAAAAGTCACTTCTTGCGTTGCGTCAATTCAGCCAACGCGTATTGGCTTAGTCTATCGTCAAACCTTTTCGAGTACAGATTCTATGGCTGCGCTTTTATCGCAAGTTCTACTGCCTTTGATACTGGCATTCATCATGTTTGCCATGGGCCTGGCGCTTAACGTTCGGCATTTTTCCGAACTGTTGCGAGCCCCCACCATTGCCGTGCTGGGCTTGGCGCTGCAGATGTTGATGCTACCGGTGTTGGCCGTATTGATCATTGTGGCATTAAACCTGAATGGCCCAACAGCCGCCGGTTTATTTTTATTGTCGTTATGCCCTGGTGGCGCCACGTCGAATTTATTTACCTATCTCGCTAACGGCAAAGTCGCTTTGAGCATTGCACTGACTGCCTTAAGCAGTCTGCTGGTACCACTGACTTTGCCGGTGCTGTTTGGCGTCTATTTGAATCAGGCTGGGGATAGCGCAGTCGACCTGCAATTGCCGATTGCCAATACCATTAAGCAACTCATCGCGGTGACTTTTTTACCTGTGGTACTGGGCATGGCGTTGAATCATTGGGCACCCAGCATGGCTGCCCGACTGGAGCCTTGGTGTAAAAAACTGGGCACAGGCTTTATGTTGTTGCTGGTATTGGCACTGATCGTCACTAACTGGAGTTTGCTACAAGCGCCGATCAAAGCCCTGGCCGTTTTATTATTGTCCGGCTCGTCTTTAATGATCGCCTGGTTTATCGGCAGCCGCATCAGTCAGGATGTTGCTGTCGCCCGCACCTTGGCTGTGGAAGTCGGCATCCAAAATGCGGGCACCGCCCTGCTGGTCGCCATCAGTCTGATGCAGCAACCAGCGCTCGCCGTGGTGCCGCTGATCTACGGCATTTTGATGAACCTGCCCGGCTTTGGGTTTGTTGCCTGGGTACGGTATCGCGATGCGCAACAAGGCGCATTGCAAGCGGGCTAATCGGGGTTGCGCAGACGACGGTAACGCGACTGCACCAGACCACTTTGGTACGACTGGGTGTGCCGATGTTCAAACGCCAACTCCACACCCAGGTCACCGAAGAGTGACAACCCAGCGCCGAGCAACAACGGCAAGCGCGTCACCGTCAGTTCATCAATGAGATCAGCTTGCAGGCAGGACTGAATCAGCTGACCACCGTCGATATAAACTCCCTGCTCACCGTCAGCCTCCAGTTGCTGCAGTAATGCCGATGGTGAACCGACGAAACTTTCCGCCCTGTACTGGAAATCCGACGGCACGGCAGCCACTGACTTCGATATCACGATCAGTCGCTTGTCTACATAAGGCCACGAATCAAATTGCCGCACCACATCAAAGGTACGCCGTCCCATCATCAAGCAGGTGATCGATGACATAAAATCGGCGTAGCCGTAATCCTCACCCTCGATCAGATATTGCGGACGCATTAACCAGTCGATCGAATCGTCAGGGCGGGCAATAAAACCATCCAGACTGGTGGCGATAAAAACAGCGGTTTTCACGATGGTGACTCCGGTTCCATTGAGAGGCCCGCAGTTTAGATCGACAAGCGGACAGAAATGGACCGGATTAAGAAGTCGGCGACCTAAGCAAGGCGGCGGCTACGTACAGCGAGCAAACCAGCCGCTGCGATCAGCAAAACACCGACAGCGGCGATCGCTCCAGGCACTTCATGAAACAGCAGTGCGCCCCAGACAGTGGCAAAGGCGACATAAGCAAAATCGAAAGTGGCAACGGTGGTCGGCCGACCCAATTGATAAGCCACTGCCGCGCCCACACTGCCGACGATAATGGCCACGGCCAGCAACGCCATGGCAGCCCACTGCATAACATCCATCAATCCCCAGCTGCCAAACAGGAAAGCTTCGCCGGCGCTCAGAGCAACGGATGAAGACTGCCCCAGCACAAGACTGAAACCGATGCCGAGCAACAACATAACCAGGTTCAACCAGATCGACAGCAACAGCGGTTCTTCGTTGGCGCATCGCGAGCGCGTCAGGATCATCGCCAGGGCATAAGCCAGTGCCGACGCCAATGGCAACAAGCTGTAGAGATTAATAGCCCCAGCGGTCGGCTGCAGAATCAGCAAGACGCCAATGGCGCCCAAACCCACTGCTAACCAGCCGGTGCGACCAACCGCATCGCCGAGAAACAACGCCGCGAAGAGGGTAATAAAAATGGGTGAGGAATAATAAACCGCCGAGGCAATCGACAAATCGACATAGAGCAATGAATAGTAATAGGCGATCCACATGGCGCTGAGCAAAGCGCTGCGCAGCAACGTCCACCACGGCCGCTGTGGCCACAACACCAACGCACGGCTACGCCAGAGCAACGCCACGACCAAAACCGGCAATACCAGGACAGAACGCAAGGTGAAAATCTGCCATAGCGTAAATTGGGTGCTGATGCCCTTGATCACCGCATCGCCTAGGGCCAGGAAAAACCCCGTGGCCAGTATCACCGCTATGGCGACGACATTATTATCAACCCGGCGCCCAGCTCGAACAGATGACGACACCTCCCTGCCCCGGATTAATCCTGGCCGGCCGACAAGAGTTCGAGAAACTCCAGAGGTTCCAGCACGATGCCTTCTTCTTTTTTGCCGGGGAAGACCGCCAGCGCCAAACCGTCTTCCTTTAAACCGGGCAACCAGCGTTCCAGCCAGGCCGCCAGATCAATCGCCAGCGGTTCGCAATCGGCCCAATCACCACTGACCCACTGCTGAGCGAATTCGGCGTGTGGCCAGATTGGCAGGCAGTCATCGCCGTCGCAGGACATCAGCACCGTGCCGGCATCACCGCGCAGCGTCCAAACCTGTTCATTTTCCAACACCGAACGCACCAGAAAATCGTAGCGCGCTTCGGCGGGTAAAGTTGGAAGCGTATCGAGTTGTTGCTGGCTGGGGGACTGTGACATAAAAACATCCATCAAAAGAAAGCATCATAACAAAGACACCCAGACGGGTCCCGGCATGTCGATACAGAGTTCAGGGTAACGGTTCAACCGATCCGATCATGCCGAGCCTTGAGCCAGGTCAGCAGCCGATGGCTGTTTTGCGTTAGCATGGCGATATCAATCTCCGTATGGAATTCATTGGTATGACGGCCCAAACCAAACATCGCACCAACCCCTGGTTGCTGGCAGCCCGACCGCGTACGTTGCCGGCAGCCGTCGCGCCCATCATCGCGGCCGTCGCCTTGGCGATCTATCACGGCCACTTCAATCCAATGCTGGCACTACTGACTCTGCTCTGTGCACTGGGCCTGCAGATTCTGGTGAATCTGGCGAATGATCTTTTCGACGCCGAAAGCGGGGTCGACACGGGCGAACGTCTGGGGCCGACTCGCGTTACCCAAAGCGGACTCATTTCACCCACCCACATGCGTCGTGCGCTCTGGGTGTGTCTGCTGTTTTGCTTGCTAACCGGTACACCGCTGGTCATCGCCGGAGGCTGGCCTCTGACACTCGCGGGCATGGCGTCTATCCTGGCGGCCCTGGCCTATTCAGCCGGCCCCTGGCCTTTAGCCAACCACGGTTTAGGCGAAGTGGCGGTGTTGGTGTTTTTCGGTTTGGTGGCCGTTATGGGTTGTTATTGGCTGCAAAGCGAACAGTGGCATATTGCCAGCCTCTGGGTCGGCCTCATGGTGGGTTTTCCCTGTTGCGCCATCTTGATGGTCAACAACATCCGAGATATCGACACCGACCGGCAAAGCGGAAAAATCACTCTGGCGGTTCGCCTTGGCCGCTCCGGCGCAAACTGGTTGTATCGGGCCGCACTACTCAGTCCGTTTCTGCTGGCGTTAGTCGCGGCTGGCTTGCAGCATTTACCACTGTGGTTACCCATCGCACTGATTCCCAGCCTGTATTGGGCGTGGCAACTGGATCATCAACTGCGCCATTATCAAGGCCGAGAGCTGAATGCCTTGCTGGCACACACCGCACAGTTCGAACTCAGAGTCAGTTTATTGATTGCCATTGTGTTGTTAACGCTGGCCTTGGTTTAAGGCCCGTTCCATGCCGTTCACTGGCCTGCGTGTAACGATTATGACGGGGCATGGACCTTCAACAACGGCCACTGATTTAACCAGGATTTGGCCGTCTGGCGTTGCGCAAACGCCTCGGGTTTTGGGCGCTTCTGGTTCAGGCTCAGACACCCGTCCATCAAGGATTTCAACCCAAAAGGAGCGAGAAATTCAATCTCGCCACTATCATTGAGGCGTACCCCGACCGCCGTCTCCACTTCCACCCAATAGCTCATGGCATCGGCCGTTGACTGATAGGGCGCATCGCCATTGCGTTGATGCATGCGCGCCTGATTTTTCACCGACCAGGGCGCTGCTTGCATTGCGTTCAAGCGAGCTTCCAGAGCGCGATCAACTGGCTCACGGGTTTCACGGCGGTCGAAGTAAATCAGATCCACATCCGTCAATGGCGTCGGTGTTTGATAACCATGCAACCGGTCCCACACCAGATTGCGAACAAAACCGGCGGCCAGACACCAGTCCGGCCGTTTTGTCTGCGCAGCGGTTTGCAGCAACGCCATCCGATAGCGGTCGGCTCGTAGCCAAGCGATCAGCGTTTGCGACAAAACTGGATCCAGCTTTTTCATGGCGTTGTTATAAATCACTCGGTGCAAAGTAATAGCTGTTGCTGCGCCAGTACGCGGAAAAAACAATGTCGTAGCCGTACATCAGCTGGATGAGAATCGACTCTCTGTCCGCGACGGATGCATCGGCAAAAACCGCCATGGTGGCGAGCTTTTTGGCCAGCTCGGGATCATCGGTGTTCCGACGATTCATCAACACATTAATCGACACCTGAGACAACTCAGTTGCCTGAGCTTGGCCGGAAGGCGTCGCCGTTACCCAGGTCCTCAACACCTCGGGCTCGCTTTCTAACGCTTGCTGAACCTGATCGGACTGATCAAGATGAGCCACCGGTGGTTGCCAATAGCGCTCTGTTAAAAAAAGCCCCAACACAACTGCCAAACACAAACCGGCCAGAACCCCATAATGACCCCGCCAAACCGGGGCTGATGGCTGAGCATCGAGATCGGTTTTCACAACGAAAGCACGCACCAATAGATCGTAGGGCGCTTGTCGGGTTGTCCGATTAAAGATCAGCAAATAAATGAACGACAACAGCCCAACCCACACAACCATCATCGCCAGAAAGATCCATACCATGCCAACATCAGCAGGCAACTGAGCATTATTTAATGACACGGGTACAAGAAACACCGCGGCGCGAAACAGGCTCTTCGACAGTGACAAAAACTGGCCTTGAGCATCAACCACCGCAAGACCCACCAGCCGCTTGCCGAGCGTCTGGCCGTTACCGAACCGGCTTTCCTGAATACCAAAATAGGCAACGCTCATCGCAAAGCCCACTGTCCGTCCTTGAGGACCCAGCTGCATCAGAAAATCCGCGATCAACAGCCCAAGCAGATACCCCAATACACTCAGTGCAATAACATCGATAACAAACGCGCCTAACCGGCGCCAAACACCTGCGATCCAATTCGGTTGTTCAATCTCACTCATCAAAAAGTCCCTTCATTTCCACTTCCGGTCCAGCAGCCTAAAGGCCCGTTTTATCCCAACCTATAGCGTTCGATAACGCCTGTCACCGACCGCAGAGTGTCCCACAATGCAAACGACAATGGGTGGCGAAGCGTATTGCGAACCGACCTCGTTTCTCTTCGCAACAGACAATACCTCGCATCTGTAACAAAATGTAAAAACTTTTCCACCTGTGTCGCAACAAAACGCCGGTCGACACCGCTATAATGCGCGCAACTTCATACCAACCGGAGGCGACGCCCGTGAAAGGCGATAGCCGCATCATTGAACAACTGAATAAGGTGTTGACCACCGAACTGACGGCGATCAACCACTACTTCCTGCATGCTCGCATGTACAAAAACTGGGGCTTGGAACGGCTCAACGAAGCCAATTACAAAAAGTCCATTAAAGACATGAAGCAGGCTGATGAATTGATTGAGCGCATCCTCTTTCTCGAAGGGCTGCCCAATCTGCAAAAACTGAATCGGCTGATGATCGGTGAACACACTGAAGAGATGTTACAAGCCGACCATGATTTTCAGATCGAAGCCATCGCGCAACTGCGTGAAGCCATCGACGTGTGTGAACAAAATCAAGAATTCGTCAGTCGCGATCTGCTGACGGAACTGCTTGAAGACGAAGAAGAACACCTGGACTGGGTGGAAACTCAGCAATACCAGATTGGCGCCATGGGTATTGAAGTCTACCTGCAAGCGCAGATGAACGACGAGGACTGATCATGAAAGGCAATGCAAACATCATCGACGCTCTGAACATGCTGCTGTCGAACGAACTGGCGGCCATGGATCAGTACTTTTTGCACTCGCAGATGTATCGCGACTGGGGGCTGAACAAACTGTACGAACGCATCGATCACGAATTCGATGACGAACGCGGTCACGCCACCAAACTGATTGAACGGATGCTGTTTTTAGAAGGCAAGCCGGACATGAAAACCCGTGCACCGATCCGCATCGGCGAAGACGTGCCGGCCATGTTGCAAGCCGATCTGGATTTGGAAATTGAGGTTAAGGACGCGCTGAAAGACACCATTAAACTGTGCGAAGCCGAACAGGATTACGTGACTCGTGACATGCTGGTCACTCTGCTCGACGACACCGAAATGGATCACGCTTACTTCCTGGAGCAGCAACTGCGACTGATCAAAATGATCGGTCTGGAACGCTACATGCAATCGCAGATGTGACAACCTGCCGCTCTGGCTGGACGGTCAGAGCCATTGCATTCGGACCCTCATCCGTTCAAAGCTAAGGCAAGGCTGTTAAACAGTCTTGCCTTTTTCATTTTCAGCTTGAGGGTTTATTGATGTCTGATCGTCATCCTACCGAAGTCACCGTCACCAACATTCGCATGCCCTTTCTGTCCATGGTCATTTTCATGGTCAAGTGGGCCATCGCAGCAATTCCAGCACTGTTTATTCTGGCATTAATTGGCGCTGCCATTAGCTTTCTGCTGGGCAGTGGCGGTTTCGAATATCGCGCCTGACTGTTCCGTTGACGGACGGTTGATGCCAGCGGTCACCATAAAGGCCAGCGCTTCATCGAACGTCCAGTCCACTTCAATCAGCTCCGAACGGCGCGCCAACACGGTCAAACCGGCCACCTGATAGCTGATCTGAATCAGAACGGGCACCCAGGGATCGTCTTCGATCTGATCCGGCATGGCTCTGGCCAACGGCATGGGCAGATGATCGCTGGTCACAAAGCCGACAGTGTAACCGGTGCCCTGTTTAACCAGGACGGTTTGCCGACGACCGGGCTCTTTCTCGTTCTGATTGATCAAGGTTGCCACATCCTTGACCGCACCGTAGATGGTCTTCAACACCGGTGTGCGCATCAACTGTTGTTCGAACTGGCGGAACATCCAGTAGAGAGGACGAAAGCTCAACGCCATGCCAACTGCCAGCACGATGCCCACCATCAGCGCCAACCCCACACCCGGCCAGAGTGAATCAAGGCCGATCAACCCCAGCAATGCCTTACCAATTTTGTCGAGCGTGACGGCGATCGACCAGAACAACCAAATAGTAATTGCCAAGGGCAAAATGCTTAACGTGCCGCGTATCAGGATACGTTTCATCCACAAGCTCCCAAAAAAAGGCGCTTAGTGTCGCACAGTGGTCCAGCGGCCTACACCTCAGCCGGTACGACGACGCTCCTCTTTACGCTGTGATAACAAAGCCCGAGCATCAACATCCATTGGCAACGCCAGCGCCTCGAGCAAATCGGAGCGGCGATGCCCCATGTCTTCCAGCAAATGATCGTCATAGTCCAGCAAGCGGGCCATACGCCGGCGGCGCTGCCAACAGACCAGGCGACGCTGGAGTTTTTCCAACCAGACCGGGCGGTGCAAATGACCCACCTGGGGTTCCAACGTACTGTTACACACTGAATTCATTGACATAGCGACCTCTCTTGCCGGCACACGGGGCCGGTCGGTTCAGGGTTTCAGTCCAGTGGGTCGCGACCACGAGCATCAGAATGGCTTGACATATGAATTTAGACAAACTAAAAAAACTATATCCTATGTTTAGGAATTCTAAACGATGACCGAAGCCAGCAGCACATCATCACTGCAAACGCCACTGCCGTTGCTCGACAGCGATCTGGTGCGCACCTTTGTCGCCATTGCTGAAACGGGCAGTTTCACTCGCGCCGCGCGTCAGGTGTTTCGCACCCCCGGCGCACTGAGCATGCAGATCAAACGTTTGGAAGAAACCTTGGGTAAGGCTCTCTTTGTGCGCGATGCGCGTCAGGTTCGACTGACGCCGGAAGGTGAGGTGTTACTCAGCTTTGGGCGGCGCCTGCTTAAGCTGAATGAAGAGGCCGTGGCTCAGTTCCTGGCGCCCAGCCTGGAAGGACAGGTCCGCTTTGGCACGCCGGATGACGTCGGTACCCGAGTGCTGCCGGCGGTGTTGGCACAGTTCGGTCGCTCTCACCCGGCGGTTCAGGTCGATGTCATCGTTGGCAGCAGCCGCGACCTCTTGGCCCGGCTCGATGCCGGGGAGCTCGACATTGTTCTGCTGACCGCAGGCAACGACGGTCAGGACCCAAGCCGCGGTGAACGCGTTCATACTGAAGAACTGGTCTGGGCCGGTCGCAAAGGTGGCATTGCCCAGCAGCGTTCTGTGTTGCCGGTGGCCCTTGCCCGACATGGTTGTTGCTGGCGGACCAAGGCAGTTGATGCCCTCGACAGCGCCGGTCGCGATTATCGCGTGGCTTACAACAGCGAAAACTGCGCCGGGCAAGTGGCAGCGGTCATGGCCGATCTGGCCGTCGCGCCTTTGCCGCGCAACATGGTTAAAGCGCCCCTGTGCATTCTTGACGAAACCGCCGGGTTGCCTGCCTTGGGTGACTATCAAGTTCTGATGGAAAAACGGGACGGCCGCGGACCCGCGAGCGATGCACTCGCCGGCTATGTCATCGAACAACTGCGCCATCCCCATTAGCCAGAGCGCACCCGCTTCTCTACAATCGCCTGCGGTTAACTCATCGGATGTCCCCATGTCTTTCTACTGGTTCAGTTTGTTTGTCGCCGCTAACGCTCTGTTGCTGCTGATACTTGCCTTGAATGTGTCGCTGGTGCGGCGACGATTCAAAATCTCTAACGGTGATGGTGACCAGCCCGAATTGCAGCGTGCGATTCGCGCCCACGCCAATGGCGTTGAATACACGCCTGTATTCGCCTTGCTGGTACTGACGCTGTCATTGCAGTTAGCAGCCGACTGGCTGCTGGCGGTTCTGGTGATCGGCTTTACGCTGGGACGGGTGATGCATGGGCTGGGCATGATCAAACCGGTGAAAGGATTGCGCTTTTGGGGCGCCGTCATCAGCTACCTGTGGACAGCGGCCGCCATTATCGCGCTCTGTTGGAATCTGCTGAATTAAGCGGATCCTGCGCGCTCAGCGCAGGTAGATTTCACCGCTCTGGTAGAGTGAACGGCAATCGTCGGCATCGTGAAAGCGATCACTGACATTGTTCATCGACGCCGCACCGGGACCGGCAAACCGTGGATCGTCGCACTCACCATCGTTTGCCCAGGGGCTGGTGTTATCGCCCCATTCAATGTCTGAGGCACTTTGCACATCACCGGTCGACGCTTCCCAGACCGGTTGCGTTTCAGAAATTTTCAGTTGAGCGGGTGGGAATTCGCCCACTTCGTAGGTACCAATCCAGATGTTGTAATTACCGGATGACGGGTTCGACAACACAATACCTGGGTTTGTGCCCGCGGTGTCGCTGGCAAAATCATCGCTGCAATGCCAATTGCCATCGGCGTCATAGACCACCAGGGTGGTATCGGCTTGGGAGTCGACATACAGGGCCAGCGAATGGCTGCCCGCGTCGTAGTTCAGATCAACATCCGGGGCGTTACTGATGTACCCCGAACAACTTTGATGAGCCTCGCTGGCCGCGTATTCACCACCGGCGGTTAAAGACACCACATGGGGGTCCGGTAAGAAACCGGCGCTCAGATTGACCGAGCCATACGTCGGCTGCGCGGTCCAATCCGCCGCTTGTGCACCGCCGATGGCTGCGATTGACACCAGGCATGCAACGGCAACCTGTACTGCTGTCATCTTCATGAACCACTCCTTCCCTTTGGCTGTTCTGCAAACTGAGTCTGCCAATATAGCGAAGAAATACCTTTTCAACACCCCGGCCGGATCACGACATGGTCGGGTCTAGTATGCCAACACCATAGACCATGGCCACGGTGATCAATCCCGCTGCCACCAGATAATAGAGCGTCGGCAGAATCGTCAGGCGCAGCGTCCGCCCTTCCTGGCCCAACAAACCGACGGTGGCAGATGCCGCCACGACATTGTGAATGGCAATCATATTACCTGCCGCTGCGCCCACTGCTTGGCTCGCCACCATCATAGCGCCGGAAACGCCGAGCAGTTGCGCGGTGTTGAATTGGAAATCCGACAGCATCAGGTTCGACAAGGTATTCGATCCCGCGATAAAGGCGCCTAAGGCACCGACGGTCGCGGTAAAGAACGGATAGACAGCGCCGACGGAAACCTCAACCAACTCGGCCATAGCCCGTGGCATGGATGGCAAATCAGCAGCATTCACGCCTGAATTGATCAAAATGCGCACCATGGGAATGGTGAACACCAAGACAAAACCGGCGCCCATTAAGGTGTGAGTGGATTCGCCCAACGCGGTACGCAACTCACTGAGCTTAATGCGCTGCACCAACAGGGTGACCAACACCACCAGCACCATGATGCCGCCGGGCAAGTACAGCGGCTCGATATAACCACTGACGCCTTCCTGACCCAGAATGTTGTTCCAATGAACGGCCAGAAAGCGGATGCAAAATTCCTTGATCGGTTCAAAAGCACGAGTGATCACCAAGGCCAGCGCCAACATCAAATAAGGCACCCAGGCCAACAATAACGGCATCGGTTTGTGGTGCGTCAAATCATCCAGATCAATCTTAACGGTGCCCAGCCATGTCGCTGGCCATTGCTCAGCCGGAGCAAAATCCCAACGCTCTTTGGGCATCAAAAAACCATGCTGGGCGGCAGGCACGACAATCGCCAGACCGACCAAGGCGCCAATCATCGACGGGAATTCCGGACCGAGAAATACACCCGCGGCCATATAGGG
This sequence comes from Saccharospirillum sp. MSK14-1, assembly GCF_003054965.1. GTDB lineage: Bacteria > Pseudomonadota > Gammaproteobacteria > Pseudomonadales > Natronospirillaceae > Saccharospirillum. The sequence continues at coordinate 382,724 of NZ_MIES01000033.1, read as the reverse complement.
CAAGGTAAAGGCAGCGCCCGCGAAGAGGGCAAAAGGCGCGATAGCCAAACCATCACGCCAGGATTTTTTCTCCCCAAAAAAGCGGGTCAGCATCAGGCACATCAGCAATGGCATTAGGGTGCCGATCACGCCATGAGTGAGCGCAATTTCCGACACCATTAATCGGTAAAATTCCTGCCAACTGCTGCCAGACGCCAACAGCGATTCGGTAATGCCCGCTTTATCCAAACCGCCACTGACACCCACCACAATGGGCGTTCCAACCGCGCCGAAGGAAACCGGGGTCGATTGAATCATCATGCCCATGACCACCGCCGCCAAGGCAGGAAATCCCAAGGCAACCAGTAACGGCGCTGCAATAGCCGCGGTGGTGCCAAACCCCGACGCCCCTTCCAGAAAACACCCAAATAGCCAGGCAACAATGATCACCTGTATGCGCCGGTCCGGGCTGATGTGGGAAAAACCGGCACGGATGGCTGTTAGCGCACCAGAGACCTTTAAGGTGTTCAATAAAAACAGCGCACCGAAAATAATCCACAGAATGCCGGCGGTCAGCATCAACCCTTGCAGCACTGAGGCCAGCACTCGAATGGCGGGCATCTGCCAGGCGACCAGTGCCATGACGATGGCCACCACCAAAACAACCGGCATGGCACGCGAGGCGGGCCAATGAAACCCGACCAGTAATATGCCCGCCAGTAAAATGGGTAAAAAAGCGAGTCCGTAGAGCAAGATATCCATCTCGGTTCCTTCCTGTTTTTAATCAAGATTAACTTAATCTAGATCGTCGTGATGACAACCGTCTTGCTGCAGATCAAAGAGACGTCCGATCGTGGCAATCTGATATACTCGCGCGCTCGTTTCCATCACTTCATTTCGCTGACCCTAAGGATCTTTCATGCGTGCCACCACCGTTTTGCAAGGACTGTTGTTGAGCTTGGCAACCAACATTGCCCTGGCTGATACCTTCGTATTCACCGCCATTCCCGATCAGGACGAGCGTCGCTTGACCGAACGCTTTGGTCAGATCGCTGACTACCTGGCAGCCGAACTCGACGTTGAGGTCGAGTACATTCCCGTGAAAAGTTACGCCGCCGCCGTGTCGGCCTTCCGCAACGATCAGGTTCAGCTGGCCTGGTTTGGTGGCCTTACCGGCGTACAGGCACGGCGGCTGGTGCCGGGCAGTCAGGCCATTGCTCAGGGCGTTGAAGACACCGCTTTTAAAAGTTATCTGATTGCTCACAGCAGCACTGGCTTGGCGCCAATGGATGAGCTCGACGACTCACTGCAAGGGCTGAGTTTCACCTTCGGTTCCAAAGGCTCCACGTCCGGTCGACTGATGCCGGAATATTTCCTGCGTGAAGCCTTGGGCAGCGCACCGGAAGACGTGTTCAGCCGAGTCGGTTTTTCCGGCGACCATTCGCGCACCATTGCCTTGGTTGAGTCCGGTGCTTACGAACTGGGTGTATTGAATTACGCCGTCTGGGATGCGGCCTTTGAGGCAGGCGAAATCGATTCCGATGCCGTTCAGGTGATTTGGGAAAGCCCCACTTACCCGGATTATCAATGGACCATCCGTGGCGATGCCGACGCCCGTTTTGGTGAAGGCTTTATCGACCGAGTCCAACAAGCGCTGCTGAACATGACCGATCCGACCTTGCTGGCTGCCTTCCCGCGCTCCGGCTTCGTTCCCGCCAGCAATGCCGACTATGCGCCGATTGAAGACACCGCCGTCAGCATTGGATTGATGGACGCCGAGTGACCGGACGCCAGATGAATAGCACCGCGCCCTTGTTCAACGTTAACCAAGCTGAACTTAGCTTGGGTGGCCGCGTGATATTGCGCGACCTGAATCTGCAGATTCACAGCGGTGAACGCGTGGCGCTGCTCGGCGAATCGGGCAGCGGCAAGACCACCTTACTGCGCAGCCTACGTCAGCAACATCCAGCCGAGGTCGCCTGGTGTCCTCAGCAAGCGTCACTGGTGCCGCTGCTGAGCGTTTTTCACAACCTCTATATGGGCCGCCTGGATCAATACCACACGCTCTATAACTTGCGTAATTTGGTTTGGCCGGCGGCAGAACGCCGTCGCGAGGTCAGTGCATGGGCTGAGCGATTAGGGTTAGAAGGCCGATTGAATTATTCGGTCGACCGGCTTTCTGGTGGTCAGCAAAGCCGAGTGAATCTGGGTCGGGCACTCTACCAGCAACGACCGGTGTTTATCGGCGACGAACCGGTGTCGGCCGTGGATGAACACCAGGCCGACGATCTGTTGCGACTGATCATCGAACGCCACACCACCGTGATTCTGGCCCTGCATAACATCGAGCAGGCACTGACGCATTGCCAGCGCATCATTGGCCTGAAAGACGGTCGCGTCATTCTCGATGCACCCAGCCGCGAATTAAAGGCGGCGGATCTGGCCGCGCTCTACCCCGCTGCCGTATGAATCCATCGCGCACCAATCCTGCCCAGACCAATTCAGCCCGCGCCATGGTACGGACCAGTGGCTTGCTGTTAGTGCTGGCATTGCTGTGCCTGCCCTGGGCAGATTTCAGCGTGCAAACCCAAAGCCCCGGCCGTGAATTGACCAAGCTGATGCAGGGTCTGTTCATGCCCGTCTGGCCAGAAACCGGCACCCTGCTTTCAGCGTTGCTCAATACGCTGGCCTTTGCGTTCGAAGGCGTCGCTCTGGGAGCCATCTGGGGATTCGTTCTGGCGCTGCTGTACCGCTGGCAAGCGGTGCGCCTCTTTGCAGCATCGATCCGCGCCGTCCACGAACTGTTCTGGGCGTTGATCTTTATTCAGCTGTTCGGTTTGAGTACGCCGGCCGGTGTGCTCGCCATCGCGGTGCCTTACGCGGGAATTTTCGCCAAGGTGTATGGTGAGTTGTTCGAGGAAGTCGACCCGGCGCCAGGTCAGGCATTACCCGCTGGCACCTCGCGTTTATCCGCGCTGTTATTCACCACCTTGCCTCAAGCCTGGCCACACTTGGCGGCTTATACCCGGTATCGGTTGGAGTGCGGTTTGCGCTCTTCAGCGGTACTGGGTTTTATCGGCTTGCCGACCTTGGGTTATCACCTGGAAAGCCTGCTGCGTCAGGGTTTCTATGCCGAAGGCGCTGTCTATTTCTACGCCTTGCTGGTGCTGATTGCGACCTTGCCTTGGTGGTGCCATCGCCGAGCGTTGCCGGTATTTTTAATCGGCTCAGTGTTGTGGTTGCCGCCGCTGACATCACTCAACCCGGCATTAATGGCACGATTTCTAACCCACGACATTGTTCCAGCGCCGTTACGAGCAGGAGATCCCTCGTCGCTGCTGCCCTGGTTGAGTCAGCTTTGGTTCGATCAAATTGCGCCAGGCCTGGGTAATACACTGGTGCTGGCCATGCTGGCGCTGGTGGTGATGGCGTTGATTGGCTTACTCAGTTTCCCGATGGTGTCTCGCCTGTTTGGCCATCGTGCCAGCCGGGGAGCGGGCCATCTGCTGTTAGTGGTGTTGCGTTCGCTGCCGGAATATCTACTGGCTTTTATGGCGTTGATTCTGCTCGGCCCGTCGATGTTGCCCGCTGTGTTGGCGCTCGGACTTCACAATGGCGCCATCGTCGGCCATCTGGTGGGTCAGTACAGTAATGCGCTGCAACTGCGAGACGACGCCTCGCGCGGTTTGAACCGTTATTTTTTTGAAGTGCTGCCACGCCAGTACCGTTTGTTTCTGGCCTTCACGCTCTACCGTTTCGAAACGGTGATTCGTGAAACCGCGATCCTTGGCATGCTGGGCATTCCAACGCTCGGCTTTTTTATTGATTCGGCCTTTTCCGAATTTCGTTTCGACCGGGCACTGGTGCTGCTGATCGCGACGGCGCTGCTGAACATAGCGGTCGATGCCGCCGCCCGACGTTTGCGTCAGCGGTTGCACCTCAATCAACCATTGCATTATTGCTGAGTTGCCCCGACCTCACGTAACCAAAAATATGACATGAGTAATGTTCCACTCATGGTTTCATCGTTTCCAACACCGAGGTTTCGTGATGACTTCTGCTGCCGACCTGTTCACGCCACTCACCTTGAAACGTGGCCCCGCTGCGCCCAATCGTCTGGTGCTGGCACCGCTGACCAACACCCAAAGTTACGCCGACGGTACCCTGGCTGAAGATGAATATCGCTGGTTAACACTGCGCGCCGAAGGCGGTTTTGGATGGGTCACCACCTGCGCCAGTCACGTTCAGCCGAGCGGCCAGGGCTTCCCCGGTCAGCTGGGCTGCTTTAGCGACGATCACTTGCCCGGCCTGACCCGACTGGCTGAGGGTCTGCGCGAGGCGGGAGCACTGTCATCCCTGCAATTGCACCACGCGGGCATTCGCGCTTTTGATGGTGTTACCGACAAGGTTGGTCCGTCGGCCCACGCCGAAACCGGCGCCCGAGCGATGAGCGAAGCAGAGGTCGAGCAGTTGGTCGAAGACTTCATCCGCGCCGCCCAGCGTGCTGAGCAAGCTGGGTTTGATGGCGTGCAGATTCACGGCGGCCACGGCTACATCCTCACTCAGTTTTTATCGGCGCAATACAATCAGCGTGACGATCGCTGGGGTGGATCGTTAGACAATCGCGCGCGTCTGTTGTTTGCGATTCTCGATGGCATCCGCGCCACCTGCCGACCGGATTTTCAGATTGGAGTGCGCATTTCCACCGAGCGTTTTGGTCTGGAATTGCCTGATATGATCGAAGTCGCGCGGCAATTGCTGGCCAGCGATGCGCTGGATTATCTGGACTTATCACTGTGGGATTTCACCAAGCAACCGGAAGACTCTCAGTTCGCGGGTCGCACCTTGATGTCGCTGTTCACCGAACTGCCACGCGGTGAGATTAAGCTTGGTGTGGCTGGGAAAATCATGTCAGCAGCCGACGCCCGGGCCGCGCTTGACGCTGGCGCTGATTACGTTGCCATTGGTAAGGCGGGCATCATGGCACACGACTTTCCAAAGCGTGTTCAGGCCGATGCCAATTTCGCATCGCCCGCCCTGCCTATCGCCGCCGCGCAACTGGCCAACGAAGGCATCAGCCCAACCTTAATGACCTATCTGCGCGGTTTTCCGGGCTTTATCGCCGACTGACTTCAGTCGGCGTTAAGCACATCCCGCCAAGAATATTGTGGCGCGAAGCCCAGCAGGCGTCGCGCCTTTTTGTTGCTATAAAAGGTTTCCCACTCACTCATCTCAGTCTTAATCGGCACGTCCGGATAAAAGCGTTCGATCACTTCCGGATTGCTGAGGCCAACCGACAAATCGTCGTTGGACACGTTAAACACTTCGTAACCCAAGCCATCGGTCTGCAAACAGCACTCCACCATCTGACCCAGATCGCGCGCATCGATATAAGCGAAAATATTCCGACGGCGCAGTTCCGGTTGGTCCATAAAGGCGGGAAAATTCTCGGCGTATTCGTGCGGTTCAATGACGTTGTTAATGCGCAAGCCATAGATGTCGATACCACTGCGCGCCTGAAACGAACGGGCGGTGACTTCGTTGACCACCTTGCTCATCGCATAGCTGTCTTGTGGCACCGTTGGGTGCTCTTCATCGACCGGCAAATAATCCGGCTGCTTTAAGCCATCGGCGAAGCACACGCCGTAGGTGGTTTCGCTGGACGCGAAGATCACCTTGGGAATACCCAGCTTGGTGGCCGCATCGAGTACGTTGTAAGTGCTCAGAGTATTGATGCGATAGGTTTCGTTATCGGGCCGGAACAGAATGGCGGGAATGGCGGCGAAGTGCACGATGGCATCGTAGCGCGGCACACCCTGGCCAGGTTCCAGTTCATCGAAGTCGGCATAAGCCTGGCAGGCGTTAAACACCTGGCCGGCATCGGTCAGATCAATCTTTAAGGTTTTGATGCCCGGCACGTCGGAATCGGCCCAGTCCAGGTTAGTAATGCGATGGCCCTGATCGCGCAGATAGGCAGTGGCATGACGTCCGGCTTTACCGCTGCCGCCGGTGAATAACAGTCGCATAAGAATCCTCGGTTTGCTCAAGGTGAGTACGGCGCTCATGCTATCAGAAAGTGATTGCCGCGAGTTTTCTTGTGTTTCCTATTGGAAACTTTGCTATTGGAATGACGCAGGCTTTGTTGCATCATCGCGCCAGACTCGCACCGCACTGCGGCCCAACTGCCTGCCAATGGAGACGCCCATGAGCGCCAGCCCGGACAACCTGAACACTACCCCGCTGACTGACCTGCACATCGAACTGGGTGCGCGCATGGTGCCCTTTGCCGGTTATTCGATGCCGGTTCAGTTCCCGCTCGGCGTGAAAGGTGAGCACTTGCACACCCGCACACAGGCCGGTTTGTTTGATGTCTCTCATATGGGCCAGGTCAAACTCACCGGGCCTGAGGTGGCGGCTGCACTGGAAACACTGGTGCCGGTGGACGTGATTGATTTACCCGAAGGTCGTCAGCGCTACGCGCTCTTTACCAATGCCGACGGCGGCATTCTCGATGACCTGATGATCACCCATCAGGGCGACGGCCTCTATTTAGTCGTCAACGCCGCCTGCAAAGCCGAAGACATCGCCCACCTGCGCGCCAACCTGCCGGCTGAGATTACCGTCACCGAACTGAGCGATCGTGCCTTGGTTGCCTTGCAAGGACCGAAGGCGGTCGACGTCTTGGCGCGGTTTCAGCCCGCGGTGCACGATCTGGTGTTTATGGATAACCAGCAACTGGCCATCGACGGTGTCGACTGCTTTGTCTCGCGCAGCGGCTACACCGGCGAAGACGGCTACGAAATTTCCATTCCAGCCGACTCAGCAGACGCTCTGGTGCGCAAGCTGCTGGCCGAACCGGAAGTGGAACCCATCGGTCTGGGCGCGCGCGATTCACTGCGCCTGGAAGGCGGTTTGTGCCTCTACGGTCACGACATTGACACCACCACCACACCCGCCGAAGCCAGCCTGATCTGGGCGGTCTCCAAGGCGCGCCGCAACGATGGCGAGCGCCCTGGCGGTTTTCCGGGTGCCGAGGTGATTCTCGGTCAGATTGAACGCAAAGATGCGCCCCGCAAACGTGTTGGCCTGCTGGGCCAGGGTCGCGCACCGGTTCGTGAAGGCACGGAACTGTTCAATGCAGACGGCGATAAGATTGGTGTGGTCACCAGTGGCACCTTTGGGCCGAGCGTTGAAGCCCCGGTGGCCATGGCCTATGTCGACACCGCCTTCAGCGCCATCGACAACAACATTTTCGCCGAAGTGCGCGGTAAGAAGCTGCCGATGACCGTCGCGAAAATGCCCTTCGTCGCCCCAGGTTATGTCCGCAGCTGACGCTTAACTGGAAAAAAGCGCATCGAACAACCACAGCGTGACCGTCTCACCGGCGGCCACGCTGCCGCGATCCTGCTCCAGCGCGATGTAGCAGTTGGCTTCAGTCAGCGAACCGAGAATGTGAGACGCCTGCTGGGCGCGCGTTGGTCGCACCTCGACACCCGTTTCCGTTTGACGCCAGACGCCGCGCTGGAAATCCATTCGGCCGGGGGTTTTACGAATGGCCTCGGTAGTGGTCGCGCGCAAGCTGGGCAAGGCTTTATCCGGCTGACCTTGCAACTGACGAATGGCCCGCGTGGCAACCAGATGGAAGGTCACCAATGACGAAACCGGATTGCCCGGCAGGCCGATAAACCAACTGTTACTGAGACGACCAAACGCCAGCGGTTTGCCCGGTTTAATCGCCAGCTTCCAGATTTCAATGTCCCCCAGTTCGCCCAACACCTGTCGGGTGTAATCCGCCTCACCCACACTGACACCGCCACTGGTGATCACCAGATCGCATTCCGTGTCGGCCTGTTGCAGCACCTGGCGTAAGGCATCGGGATCGTCGGCAACCACCCCGTAATCGTTCACCTGAACACCGAGCCGGGCCAACAGGGCGTGCAACGCCGGTCGATTGGAATCATACAGATCGCCCACGCCCAGCGTTTCATCCGGCTGGCGCAGTTCATCGCCGGTGGCCAGCAAACCCACCTTCAGTCGCGGCCGCACACTCACCTCAGCGCAACCCACACTGGCGAGCAGCGCCACATCCTGCGGCCGGATGCAGTGGCCTTCGGGCAATAGCCGATCTCCAGCGCGACAATCTTCCCCAGCGCGGCGAATGTTATTGCCTTGCTCCGGGACTTTCTCAAAGGTGACGCCGCGGTCACTGACCTCAGCCTCTTCCTGCATCACCACCGCATCGCACCCGGCGGGCAAGACGGCGCCCGTCATCACGCGTACGCAATAACCCGGTTTAAGCGGTTCGGTATAGGGTTGGCCAGCCAAGGAACGCCCTTGAATCGGTAACGGCTTATCGGCCAGAAGATCGGCACGACGCAGGGCGTAACCATCCATCGCCGAGTTGTCCCAGGCCGGTACCGGCGCTTCTGCGCGGATGGACGCGGCGGTGATCCGACCCACACTGTCGGCCAACGCCACACTGCCAGCGCCACTGAGCGGCACCAGGCGCTCAAGCAAATGCGCCAAGCCATCCGCCAACGGCATCAGACCCGGACGATCGGAACAGCCCATGGACATTTCCCCCTGTCTTTGAGGCACCATTTTGAACAAAGGTGATGACCCTGACCAGACGGAAAAGGCCACGATCGTCACAAACCGACCGTGGCCTTGAAGGGGAAAATGATGGATTCAGCCGTTATTGCTTAAAAACGCCAGCTGGTTTCCAGGCGAATGTCGCGACCGGGTTCCAACTGACCAATCACCATGTCGTAACCGGAAAAATGCTGGTAGCTGGCGTTGGTCGCGTGGTCGAGATACGCCTCGTTAAACAGGTTGCTGACGCTCAGGTTGAATGCCAGTCCATCGACCCAGCCGGGCTGGAAGCGCGCGTAGGCATCATGCACCTGATAGCCCGGCTTATCGATGTCGCCGGCGGACGTTTCAAGGTCATTCAGATCCTGCACCCAGGTCAGTTCCCAACCAAATTGCCAGGCATCATTCATCAGCCAATCCAGACTGGCCGTCAGGGTATTGCCGATGGAGTTACCGACGCCAGGATGGTCGTAGGCGTTCAGCGGCTCATCTTCCAACTCAGCGCTATTCACGTGATAACCCAGCTGCCCGCTCCATCGGCCCAGTTCAAAACCGCCACTGAGCAAAACACCCTGAGTGTCCAGGGTGCCGATGTTTTCATAATGGTTGGTGTAGCCCGGCTCTTCGATCACGTTATCGATGCGTGACTGATAGACTTTGGCCGCCACAAACCACTGGCGTGTTGCGTATTCAACGCCCACTTCCCGGTTACTGGCCCGTTCCGCTTTCAGGTCCGGATCATTGGTGCCGCCATCGAGCACGAAGGCATCGGGCGACAGCGGACCACGGAACGCTTCAGCGTAACGCACATAACTGCTCAACGCCTGCGTTGCTTGCCAGGTCACTTGCGCATTGGGGCTGAAACCCGCTTCTTGGTAGCGCTGATCGTTGTGATCGGTGCGGTCATAAGCGTCGTAACGCGCGCCGGCACTGAGTTGCCAGGCGTCGTTCAACTGCCAGTTGTCCTGCGCATAAACACCGATCACGGCATTGTTATCGCGTTGCTCATCCGGATCGGTATTGGCAGGCCCCGCCGTCAATTCATCATGACGATAATCAACACCCAGCGTCAGTTCATGAGCGCCAGGTTTAACCCTGTTCTGCAGATTCAGCCCCTGGCTGACTGAACGACCGGTGTACAGACCAAAAGCACCGTCCTGGGTTACCTGGGAATCGGTGTTGTACAGCGTCACGCCCAGGTCCAGCCAGTCATGATTGGCCGGTGCCCATTGATAATTGACGGTTGTCGTCGCGCGCTCAATCTCCAGCGGGTACAGCGGGTTGGACGCCGCACCGGCCCATTGCGGGCGGCGCGGACGCTCGCCGTCATCGATGCGATAGTCGTAGCTGACTTTGAGCGTTTGTGCGTCCGTTAGCTCACCGACTAATTTGGCAAATCCCATCTGCTGCAGCGATGCAGTTCCCGCCATGGTATCGCCGTTGCCGTCTTCAACGTCGTCCTGTTCAGCCTGGCTGACTGACAACAACGCACTCCAGGCATCGGTTATGCGACCATATCCGGTCAGATTGATTTTATAGCCGTCACCATTGGTGAAATACGCGCTGGAGACTTTGCCGCCAAACCGCTGATCGTCAGCCAGCAAATCGTCCGGATCTTTAGTGACAAATCGGATGGCACCTCCGAGTGCACCCGGACCGGCCGTCGCTGCGCCGGCACCCGCTTCGACTTCAACCCGTTGCAACAAATCGGGTTCGATACTGAGTCGGCCCGCGTGATGATACAGACGACCGGATTGACTGGCGCCATCAATGGTGATGTTAAGCAGTGGATCTTCCAGGCCGCGTACATAGACTTTCTCAGCCACCGCTGACGAGCCACCCACACTGACGTCTGGTTGCTGGCGAAACACTTCATTCAGATCCGATGCCTGACCACGCTCAATAGCATCGCTGCCAACCACGGCCTGGCGCTGGGTCGGATCAATGCCATTGCCCGACACGGTGACCGCAGGCAGCACGCCGTCATTGGCCGCCTCCAAAGTAAAGCTGCCTTGGGCCGTGCGCACGGCTCGCAAACCGGTGCCCGCCAGCAAAGCATCGAAACCGGCTTCGAGAGTGAATACGCCATTTAATCCCGCACTGGTTTTACCGGCGGTCTGCTCAGCGTCGACCGCCAGTAAGACGCCGCTGGCGCGTGCAAAGTCATTTAAGGCACGATCCAAAGGGCCAGCAGCAATGGAAAAATTCTGACGACTCTCTTCAGAGGTTTCCGCTAACACGGGCGTCGTTGACGCCAAGAACGTCAAAGGCAGCAAGGCGGCTATCAGCAATGGGGGCAGGCTTTTAGCGCCCGGTTTCAAGGGTAATGAATGCATGGTAATTCCTCGTTCAGGGTAGAGAAAAACAACGTGTTTTCCTGTTTCCCGAACGAGATAAAAAAAGTGCTAATCCATCAGCGAATTTTTTTCACTGACACCCAAAACGGCAGCCGGTTGTTCACCTCAATGGGCAACGCACTTTCCAGCATCGACAAGGCTTGATCGGTATGACGGACCGGGAAGGTTCCGGACACCCTCAGTTGCGCCACCTCGGGCGAGTACTGAATGACACCGGAGCGATAGCGGTTCAGTTCGTCGAGCACCTGACCCAGTGGCTGACGTTCGACAACCAGCCGACCTTCTGCCCAAGCGGCTCTGGGTTGCGCGGGTTCGACAGCGTCAATGCGTTCAGCGCTGTAATGAGCGCTCATACCCGCATCAATTACCTGAGCCTGAGACGACTGATAAGGCCGCAACCGAACCGCCCCCTCGAGCACCGTTAACTGACCGCGCCCGTCATCGGTTTGTCGCACCACAAAGCGCGTGCCCAATGGTTCTAAACGAGCCAGCTCGGTCGTGACCGCAAAGGGACGTACGGGTTGCTGAGGGTCCGCTGCGGTTTCAATCAGAATCTCGCCGCCCAGGAGGACTAATTGACGCTGCACAGCATCAAAGTTCAGATTGACCGCCGAAGCGGTATTCAGCGTTAAGGCACTGCCATCGGGCAGCGTCAGCGCGCGAATCTCTCCGGTCGCGGTGCGAATATCGGCTCGGTAACGGCGGCTCCAATCACTTTGGCTCACGCCGTAACCACCGAGCAAACCGACGCCCAACACGCTCAGTAACTGCAACGCCTGGCGCCGGGTAACGGCTGCTTTGTGCGCCGCTCGCAATCCTTGTGCGGCCGCCGGATCCGCCACCGCATCAAGGCGCTGATGAACCGAATGCACCCACTGCCAGGCCCGTTGCTGTTCGGCGCCTCGCGCTAACCAGCGCTGCAAATCGATATCGGTTTGGGCGCCGTTGTCATTGGACCACAGCTGAACCAGCCAACCGAGCGCTTCATTCATCACCGGTTGGGACACGCCGGCACGATCGGCCAGTTGTTGCACTTGGGTGTCGGCCATTACGACACCGTCTCAAAGGTCATCAAACAGAGGGTCGCCGCCTTCAACATATAATGCCGAACTGAAGCGACGGACACCGACAGGCGCTCGGCAATCTGGGCGTAGGTCAGTCCTTCAAAACGTGACAGCAAAAACGCCTGACGCACTTTTTCTGGCAACGTATCCAGCGCCTGATCGAGGTGAGTGAGTACTTGCAGAGTCATGTGTTGCAGCTCAGCCGATGGCACCACAGGCTCTGGCAACGACCGCAATGCTTCCAGATACGCCTGCTCCAACGCTCTTCGGCGATGCATATCAACCGCCAGTCCGCGCGCAATCTGGGCCAGAAAGGCGCGGGCACGATCCGGTTCTGGCAGCCGACCCGCGACCATCAGTCGAACATAGGTGTCCTGACTGAGGTCCGCCGCGTCGAACTCACAGCCCAGTCGGCGGCACAGCCAGCGATACAACCAGGGCTGATGTTGGTGATACAGGGTGGCGACTCCGGATCTGGAAAGTGCGTCCACATCCAACCTCTTCACATTTACAAATAATAATTATTATCATTCTACTCTTCGGGATGCGCATGTAAACGGACTTCAAAGTTGAGATTGGCTCTCAACCGCCCTTGATAGTTGTTCTTGGCAACTTTAAGCTTGGCGCCCGCTGGACTTGCCTTCGCTCGTCAACGACGCTGATGGCGTCGAGTTCAAGCCAGCCCTTTCAATCACCCACAGACAGCGATTAACGACTGACGATGAATGACAGCACTCACCATTGGCGCACCATCAGCCTGAACATTGCTGTCGTCCTGTTCGTTATGGGGTTACACGCGGCGGTTTTGGCGTCCGCATTCCTGGCCGGCCCGTCCGAATCCTTGGTGGTTGAACCGCCAACCGTCAGCGGCATGCTGATTCCTGTGCCCCCGGCTGAATCCGTTCAGGCACCGGCCGCCGCGACCACGCCACCGGAACCCGAGCCAGAACCGGAGCCGGTGGAAGAACCGGAGCCGGAACCCGTTCCTGAACCTGAGCCAGAACCCGAATCCATTCCGGAACCGGAACCGATTCCAGAACCTGAGCCAGAACCGGAACCGATTCCAGAACCTGAGCCAGAACCGGAACCCGTTCCAGAGCCAGAGCCGGAAGTCGAAGAGGCATCAACGCAGCCCGTCAATGAAGCACTGGCTGAGCTGGATACCGAGGACGCCGAATCCGAAGGCGCGCCCATCGTGGCACCGCGTTCCGATGCGGCTCATCTGGACAACCCGTCACCGGCCTACCCTCGGCGCTCGGCCCGATTGGGTCATGAAGGTCAGGTGGTGTTGGACGTACTGATTCTCGCCGATGGCAGCGTGGGTGACATTCGCCTGCTCGAGTCCAGCGGCTACGACCGCCTCGACGAAACCGCCATGGATGCGGTTCGGCGCTGGCGCTATGTGCCAGCCACACAGAACGGCGAACCCATTGACTACTGGTTCCGCCAACCCATCAATTTCGAATTGGAGTGAGCACGCTGTGATACAGGAAACCCCCTTGGACAATCCTTACGGCCTGGAGGCTTTGTGGACGCAAGGCGACGCCATCATCAAGGGTGTGGCCATCCTGCTGTTGTTAATGTCCGTGGCCAGTTGGTTGGTGATTGTGATCCGTGGCCTCGACCTGTGGCGGCTGCGACGCCAGGCGAAATCCCTGGATGCATTCTGGCAGGCGCACGATTTCAACGAAGCGCTTGAGCATCTGCAACCGGCAACGCCGCAAAACCCGTATCGACTGCTGGCGGTCAAAGGCCGCGACGCACTCGACTATCACCGCACCCACGGCGATAACCTCAACAGTCAGTTACCGCTGACCGAATGGCTGACCACCGCCATCGGCAGCGCGCTGGATGAAAGCCGCGAGCGTATGCAACGCGGGCTGGCGATTCTGGCGTCAGTGGGTTCCACTGCGCCCTTCGTCGGTTTGTTCGGAACCGTCTGGGGGATTTATCACGCTCTGGTTGGTATTGGCGTGTCCGGTCAGGCGAGCATCGACAAAGTCGCCGGCCCGGTCGGTGAAGCGCTGATCATGACCGCCTTTGGTCTGGCTGTCGCGATTCCGGCGGTGCTGGGTTACAACGCCATCACGCGAGGTAACAAAGGCATTCTGGGCCGGCTGGATCGTTTTGCCAGCCAGTTGCACGCCTATCTGATCACCGGCACACCGACGGTGATCAAAACCGGCAAACGAGGAGTGAACTGAGATGGCCTTTGGCGGCGGCAATCAAGACGACGAGGTCATGAGCGAAATCAACATGACGCCCCTGGTGGACGTCATGTTGGTGCTGCTGATCATCTTTATCATCACCGTCCCGGTGATTACCCATTCGGTGAATCTCGATTTACCCGAAGCGGACAACACCCCGACCGAACCGACGCCCGACACCATCACCATTTCGGTCGGTGTGGGTGGCGAGCTGAGCTGGAACAGCACAACGGTGAGTTTCGACGAACTGGAAAGTCGACTGGCGGCGGCGGCGGCACGGGAACCGCAACCCCCCATTCATTTGCGCGGTGATCGCGCGGTTGCCTACGAGCATGTCGCCAAAGCGATGGCCGCGGTTCAGCGTTCGGGCATTCAGTCGTTGGGATTTTTGACTGAACCGGGCTCGTAACAAAGATCCATCACCCGGTGGATCACACGAATTAGAAAAACAGCCCGGTTTCCAGCCGGGCTTCTTCGCTCATCATATGCTGCTGCCAGGGCGGATCGAACACCAGCTCGACATCGGTTTGCTGCACATGCGGCACCTGCGCCAGACGGAATTTCACATCACCCACCAGCACATCGCCCATGCCACAGCCTGGCGCGGTCAGCGTCATCTCCACTGCAACGCTGTGTTTTTCCTGATCGATATCGAGCTTATAGACCAGACCAAGGTTGACAATATCGACTGGAATTTCCGGGTCATAGACCGTCGCTAACGCCTGCCAAACCTGATCTTCACTGATACGACCATCGGCTGGCGCATCAAAACTCAAACCGTTGGGCTCCAGGCCCAGAGCGTCGGCATCACTGCCATCAACGCGCACCATGTTGCCGCCGTAAATCAGCGTATAACTGCCACCGAGTGATTGGGTGATGCGCACTTCGGCGCCTTCGGGCAAGGTCGTTGCGGCGCCGGACGGCACCTGTCGCGCCGCGCAATCGCGCAGCAAAATTCGAGTATCACCCGCACTGCCAGGGGTTTTGGCGTTCGGCGCTTTGATGGTCAGCCGCTGGCCGCGCTCATCATCCTGCACGCCCATTTCCAAGTCTTTCAGATACGGCAGGCTGGCTTTTTCCAGAAATAACACCAAGCCTTCACCGACTTCCAGCCGTGTATCGGTCGGCTGTTCTTCACCCGGACGGCAATAGGCCAGACAGGTTTCCGCACGCGGTGTGCCCGGGTCGCTGACAAACAGTCGCGCGGCCATGCCCTCCACTTTCTGACGCGCCAATAACTGATTGAGAAAATCGCGTGCAGCGGTGGAGATTTTCAGGCTGGTTTCCATGCATACCTCGGCAGGTGAAGCGACGTTAATTGGCGCTATACCTGAGTGCTTTACTCAACTATTTCAAGGCCTGAAACTGCGCTTTCCGCGCCGACCGGTTTGATATCAACGCGCCTGCCGATGCCGCGCCACCTTTTCCCGGTTGCCACAGCTTTGCATTCGGCACCAGCGACGTCCGCGACCCCGACCATGATCAATGAACAAACCGGTACAGCGACCGCATTCTTTTAACCGGGACAAATCGCTCTGTGACAGTAAATCCAATAGATCAAGGCCCAGTCGAACGCCAATCAGACTGCCTTGCACGCTGTTATCGACCTGCCAACTGAGCGCTTTTCCATCCTGGGTCACCAGCGTGGACGCGGACAAGGCCGCTGCAGCCGTCTGTGCCAGTTCATGCAGATCGCCGGAGTCGGGTTCACGCTGAGCGGCTCTGGCACTGAAAACCCGATAGCCGGTTTCACGTAACGCCAGCAATCGCTGATATTCCGCCGTCGCGCGCTTGTCCGGCCAGGCCTTCAGGTCGGCCGCTTCGCGCTGATCAATCAACTCAAACCGGACCGCCCAATCCAACAATGCAGGCCAATCGGGTAAGGCACTGGCCGAGCGCTGCTTGTCTTCCTCATCGATGCTGTTGAGGAAGTCGAGAAAACGATGCCCACCGAAGGGCGTTAGGATCTGCCAGGCGTGATTCATGTCTGTAACCTATAAATTTTATTTAATGGTTGCAATCTTTATTGAGCCAAATACCATTAAAACGAATTTAATGGTTACAGGAGAGCGTCATGTTGAATCTGGATCATCGCTTCGATTTCGAAGGTCATGCCATTGCCTGGGGCACGTTCGGCGCAGGACCCGCGCTGGTGCTGGTGCACGGTTTTCCCTTTTCCAGTCAGGTTTGGCGACGCATTGCGCCCAGCCTGGCGCGGCGGTATCGATTGTATTGCTTTGACCTCTTAGGCTCCGGCAGGTCCGACAAGCCACATGAGGTTCCATCGCAAACACAGGGACGCCTGCTGAAAGCCTTGCTCGACCATTGGCAACTAGACCACCCTGACGTGCTGGCACACGATTTTGGCGGCCTCGCAGCGTTGCGTGCGCTCTTTGTTGAAGGCGCACAATTGGGTCGGCTGACCTTGTTGGATGCGGTGGCGGTGCTGCCTTCCGGGTCACCTTTCTTTGCCCATGTGCGTGAGCACGAAGCCGTTTTCGCTGGCCTGCCCAGCTACGCCCACCAGGCCATGTTTGAGGCCTACATTCAAAGTGCGGCCTACCACACCTTATCCGCCGAAGCGCACCAAACGTATTTTCAGCCGTGGCAGGATGCCGCCGGACAGGCGGCGTTTTATCGCTGGATTGCGCAGTCAAACAGCGCGGCCATCGAAGAGCTGCAACCGCTGTATCAACACCCGCCCTGCCCGGTTCGATTACTCTGGGGGGCGGAAGATACGTTTATTCCGCCGGCGCAGGGCCAGGAACTCGCCCGCCGACTGCACCTGCCTCCACCCGAACTGATTCCCGGCGCGGGTCATCTGGTGCAGGAAGACGCCCCTGAAGCCTTGGTCGGTTTACTGCTGACCGATTAGGGGCAAGCCTTGTTATCATGGCCGCATGTCCGATGATCTAATAGCCAGGGTCCGCGCCTGCCAGTTGTGTCAGGCCGCATTACCACGCGAACCCCGTCCCATTGTGCAGTTCCATCCGACGGCCCGCCTGCTGATTGCAGGCCAGGCTCCCGGTCTTCGGGCGCATGAGGCGGGTCAGCCGTTTCTCGATGCCAGTGGTGAGCGCTTGCGAACCTGGCTCGGCTTGGACAAAACACAGTTTTACGACCCATCACAGGTTGCCATTATCCCCATGGGTTTTTGCTACCCTGGCCGTGCTGCCAGTGGCGATGCACCGCCACGACCGGAGTGCGCATCGACCTGGCGAGTACCGCTGCTGGAGCAACTGACCTCAGTGCAATTAACACTGATCATCGGCCGTCACGCCTTAAACTGGCACTGGCCTGAGGCCACTGATTTAACCCATGCGGTTCGTGCTGGCCTGAATAATAACCGCCAGGCTTTGCCCCACCCCAGCCCGCGCAATAACGTCTGGTTAAAACGCCATCCCTGGTTTGAAACTGATATCCTGCCGCCACTGCAACAGGCGGTGAGCAAAGCAATAGGAGAGCAATCATGAGTGACAAACTCTGTTTAATGACCGGCGGTTCCCGCGGTCTGGGTGCGGCGTTGGTTGAGCAATATCAGCAACAGGGCTGGACGGTGCGTGAGTTCTCCCGCTCCGGGTCTGGCGAGGCACATTTCGATGCGGATTTCAGCCGACGCGAAAGCGCCATTGACGTGATAGACGCCGAATTCCGCGCCCAAGCCAGCCAGGATTGGGACGAAGTAGTGCTGATTTTAAACGCCGCCCAGATTGGCCCGATCGGCCCCCTGCCCAGCAGCGCGCCTCGCGATTGGTGGCAGAGTCTGGATGTGAATCTGACGCTGAATATTTCCGCAGCGGGATTATTTCAGCAACATTTCCAGCACTCACCCGCCCGCAAAACACTGGCGGTCATTTCATCCGGCGCCGCTCGAATGGGGATGGGCGGGTGGAGCTTGTATTGCCTGGCCAAAGCCGGCTTGGAACGTTTGGCGGAATCGATCGCTGAAGAGCAACAAAACGCCGATCATCCGATCCAGACATTGAGCATCAGCCCAGGGTTGATCGACACCCAGATGCAAGCTGAAATTCGTTCCAGTGACGCCGATAACTTTGCCGATGTTGAAGAATTCATTGCCTTTAAGGAGCAAGGTGCTCTGGTCGATCCGAATCGCGTTGCAACCGCTGTGCGGCAACTGATCGACTCACCCTTTCGCAGTGGCGAGTTAAAATCGGTGAGCGAGATACTGTCGTGACCGTCGAAATCAGCAGCGATAAAAACCGTCTTGATCTGGATGTGATCCACGGTTTTTTAACGCAGAGTTACTGGAGCCCGGGCATTGAACGTGAACGCGTTGCACGCGCCATTGCGCATTCATTGTGCTGGGGAATGTACAGCGACGGTCAGCAAATTGGGTTTGCGCGAGTGACCACCGATCAGGTTCACTTTGCCTATCTCGCCGATGTGTTTATCGTACCGCAAGCACAGCGCCAAGGACTCGGTCAGCAGCTGATAGAAGCGGTATTGGCCGATGAACGACTGCAAGGATTGCGGCGCTTTATGCTCGCCACCAGCACCGCTTCGAGTCTGTACGAACGCTATGGCTTTGAAGCGGTCACTGAACCAAATAACCTGATGCAACGATCGTATTAATCGCCCGGCCAGGCCTCAATTTCATCGAGATATACCCAGCGTTTTTTGTGATGGGTAAAACGGGAAATTTCATGCAGGCTGTGTTCGGTTTTCTCGTCGTCTTGATAACGTGCCCGAAACTCAACGTACCCTTTTTTGAAACCGGTTTTGCTGCGCAAAACGTCCAGACCCAGCCAGGTCGTGCCCTCCAAATCGGCGGGCTGTAAATCCGGGCAGGTGCTGGGATGCCAGCTCGCCAACAAATAAGAATGGTTGCGCCGAACAAAGGCCGTGTAGCGACTGCGCATTAAGGTTTCACAATCCGGCACGGTAGCGCCCTGGTCGAGATAGCGGCCACAGCATTGCGAATACGACAACGGACGACCACAAGGACACGTGCTCATTGCACACTCCGGCTGGCGTTAATTAACCCACCAATGGCACGCGCCAAAGCGTCAGAACGATTCGGATGGCGCATCACTTTTAATACCAGACCCGACAACCCCGGCTGCAATGCCAACCCTTGCACCACACGATTAAACCCATCCTGATCGGCCAGTTGCGCCAAGCGATCGAGTGCCACCAGACTCAATTCGGTATCGTCCAGCAACGCTGGGTGGCGGGTGAATATCGCCAACACCAGATCCAGAGACTGTGTATGGCGATTCAGCGCACGACTGATAAAAGCGCGCACCAGCCCGATCGCATCGCTTTGCGATACAGCCCGAACCGCGCAGGTATCGGTTGTCTCATTCGCCTGTGCATCCGCTATCGCAATAATCGCATCAGCCAACGCCAAAGTAGGACGATGATGTTCAAGCATTTGCAGTAATTGATGGCGCGGTTCATCCGGCAGTTCTGGCAATCGTTTAGCCAGCTGTTGTTGTGCTTTATCGTCAACCGATTCCAACACCTCCGCCAGCCCTTGCAGACCCAGAGCGGGCCAACTCTCCGGATCAGCCGAGCCCAACAGATAGTCTTGCGCTGCTGCGTAATACTGACTGGTCGGCGCTCCCAAAATACGACCGGCGCGCGCATGCAGGGCGGCCATCTTGGCGTCGTCCGGTTTGAACTGATAAGGATGATCCGTCAGCAATCGCTGCCGTTCCGCAGTGTCCGTTGTGGCCAACGCTTTCATAAAACGATTGAGCACATCGGTGGCCACTGGCGCGGGTAAACCCGCCTGTTCGTCCAGCGGTAATTTCATAAACCAGATGGCGTGTTGCTCGCGATTGTCCGGATGCCACAGCAACAGCACCAGCCAAGCGTGATTGAGGTGTGGATAAGGATAAGCGCCGCCTTGATCAAAGCGTTGCCAGTCGTCTTTGGACAGTCGCCGTAACTGACTGCCGAGATCGAATAATCGGTAGCGTGCACCGCTTTGTTCAAGAAATTCACCGAGGCGAGTAGGAGCTTGCATCTTGTCTACACTGGTTAAAAAAGCGCCGCTTATTCTACACGCTCGGCCGATTGCCTGACAGATTGGATTGTTGCAGCTAGAATTCAGCGCGAATCAATCATCCACCCACCGATAAAGACCCGGAGTAACCGTGGCTCAGATTGCAACTTTACTGGATAACCTGGAAGCCGAACTGCGTCGGCTGAACTTGTGGAGTGACGTTCCACCCAGCACCGAAGCCCTGGCAAGCACCGCGCCTTTTGCCGTGGATACGTTGTCGCTGCCACAGTGGTTGCAATGGATCTATATCCAGCGTTTGCGCGCTCTGCTCGACGCCGGAAAACCACTGCCCAATGGTGCTCTGGTGAAACCTTATGCCGACCAATATTTTGATCAGCAAAACGACCTGCCCGCGCACCAGCTGCTGCATATTATTGACCGTATTGACGGCGAATTAGGTCGGCCTGATCAGCATCAATAAGACCCATTTTCCGGTCAGATATAGTCCGACAGTTGTACGCCTTCCTTGAACGGGTCGAGCGCGCGCTTAATGCCGTCCTGACAACCGGGCACTGACAAATCCAACACCCGCCAGGGAACCGGCTGCCCGGTATCGTAGTTCTTAAACAACCGCACGGTAGGTGTCATCTGATCGTGCTCATTAATTTCAATCACCACGCCCATCAACCCACTGTTCATTTCCACGAGTGACCCCACCGGAAAGATGCCCATACACTGGATAAAAATATCCACCAGGTTTCGATCCAGATGGTGGCCGCTCCACTCGATGAGTTTCTTCATCGCGGCGGTCGGCGGAATGCCACGGTGATAAACGCGATCGGCGGTGATGGCGTCATAGACATCTACGATGGCCGTCATACGACCGTACTCGCTGATTTGTTCACCCTTCAGCCCCATCGGATAACCGCTGCCATCCATTTTTTCATGGTGCTGTGCCGCGACCTGAATGGTCAGTTCCGATACGCCCTCGGTCTGCTCAAGAATTTCCTTACTGTGCAAAGCGTGGCGTTTAATGATTTCAAATTCTTCATCGCTGAGCCGGTCCGGTTTATGCAAAACCTCATCGGGAATCATGGTCTTGCCAATGTCGTGCAACAAAGCGCCGACCATAATCTGGTGCAAAACGTCGAAAGGTAATTTGCGGAAGCGGCCGTATACCGACATCAGTACCGACAGGTTCACCGAGTGCTCCATCAGATACGAATCTTTGTGCCGGATGCGTCCCAGACAGGTCAGCGCATTGTGATTGCGAAAGACCGATTCCAACAATCCATCGGCAACACTGTTAACCGAACTCATGTCGATGGCCCGGCCCAGTTTGACGTCGCCCATCAGGGTATTAATCAGCGTCTTGGCTTCGCCGTGCAGTTCATCGGCGCGTTCGCGTTCGCTGGCCAGCTCAACGCGCGGCCGGTTGTATTGGGTTTGCTCGCCAACCTTCAGTAACTGCGCCTGATTCTCGCGTTCAATCTCTTCCATTGGCACGCCATCGGAGGAGTCCAGACCCTTACTGGTATCAATATAGATTTGGCGAACGCCCAGTTTGCGGATTTTCTCAATAACGGCGTCAGAGCCAATTTTGCCTTGCCGGCTGTAGTTGTAGTGCGGGATCCAATCGGTATTCATGTCGGAGATATACATCCCGACTTTGAGACTGCGGATGGGAATGCGTTTGATCATCGGTGAACCTGACCCAAAAAGTCCGTTTTCGGGTCAAGTTTAGTACAAAACTCAGCGTCAACAGGGGAAATTGCTGATCAATTTTTATACTTTCCGAGTCCAGGTTTCCTTCAGACCAATGGTCTTGTTAAACACCAGTTTGCCGCTGCCGCCTTCGTAGCGATCGAGCACGAAATAGCCCTCACGCTCAAACTGGAACGCCGCTTCCTGGGCCGCTTCAGCCAAACTAGGCTCAACCACGCAGCCGGTCAGGGTCGCGAGCGATTCGGCATTGATGTACTGCATAAAATCATCACCGCCGCGATCCGGGGTTTCATGATCGAACAAGCGATCATAAAGGCGCACTTCCGCTGGCAGGCCTTCGCTGGCCGAGACCCAGTGGATAACGCCGCGCGGGCGAACGCCTTCTGGCGCATCCGCACCCACGGTGCCTGCCACCGCGGTGGCGCGTATCTCGACAATCTCACCGCTATCGTCTTTGATCACTTCGTCGGCCTGAATGATGTAAGCGTTGCGCAGCCTTACCCATTCGCCCAAAACCAATCGCTTAAATTTCTTGCGCGACAGGCTGGAATCCTCATTGAAGTCAGAACGGTCGATATAGATTTCACGGGTAAACGGCAATTCACGTTCGCCCAGATCACTGCGGTTCGGGTGACCTGGCGCCGTGAACACTTCGCGATGGTTATCCGGCAAGTTGGTCAGCACCACCTTCAACGGATTCAACACGGCCATGGCGCGCGGCGCGTTGTCGTTCAGGTCTTCGCGAATGGCGTGGTCGAGCATGCCCAGATCGACCACGCCACCGGCACGGCTGGTGCCGACCATATCGGCGAAATGACGCAAAGCCGCCGGCGTGATACCGCGGCGACGCATGCCACTGATGGTCGGCATACGCGGGTCGTCCCAACCGTCGACCACCCCTTCATCCACCAGACGCTTCAATTTGCGCTTAGACGTCACTGTGTAGTTAACATTCAAGCGCGCAAATTCGTACTGATGCGGCACCGCTGGTACCGGCAATTTTTCGATAAACCAGTCATAGAGCGGACGGTGATCTTCGAATTCCAGCGTACAGATGGAATGCGTCACGCCTTCCAATGCATCCGACTGGCCGTGAGCGAAATCGTAACTCGGGTAGATGCACCAGGTGTTGCCCGTCTGGTGATGCTCTTTGCGACGAATGCGATACAGCACCGGGTCACGCAGGTTCATGTTCGGCGCCGCCATGTCGATTTTCGCGCGCAGCGATTTGGCGCCGTCGTCGAACTCACCGTTTTTCATGCGCTCAAACAGGTCGAGGTTTTCCTCAACACTGCGCTCACGATAGGGGCTGTTGCGACCCGGCTCGGTCAGGGTGCCACGGTACTCGCGGGCCTCTTCACCGCTGAGATCGCAGACATACGCATCACCCTGTTTGATCAATGCCACCGCCCAGTTGTACAGCTGGTCGAAATAATCAGAGGTGTATTTTTCTTTGCCCACCCAATCAAAACCGAGCCATTGAATGTCGGCTTTGATGGAATCGATGTATTCCTGCTCTTCCTTTTCCGGGTTGGTGTCGTCAAAACGCAGATTGCAGACGCCGCCAAATTGCTCGGCCAGACCGAAATTAACGCAGATGGATTTGGCATGACCAATGTGCAGATAACCATTGGGCTCTGGTGGAAAGCGGGTCACGATTTTATCGTGCTTACCACTTTTCAGGTCGTCTTCGATCAGGGTGGCGAGAAAGTTGGACGGCTTGTCACTCATCAGAATGCGGACTCCGGAAATCACTCGGCAGGAGAATGGGGTGTGCCAAACCGGCGATTATACCGGTTTGGGCAGCGCTGAGTAGGGGCCGCACCTTGCACTGTGCCAAGCGAAACAATACTGTATATCCATCCATATCCTGATCACTGACACCATGCGCTTATTCATTGCCGAAAAACCCAGCCTCGGGCGCGCCATTGCCGCTGCCCTGCCCGGTCAGCAAAAGCGCGAGGACGGCTGCGTCTACGTCGGCGATACAGTGGTCACCTGGTGCATCGGCCACTTGCTGGAACAAGCCGAGCCGGACGCCTACGACCCGGCTTTCAAGCAGTGGTCATTCAATACCTTGCCGATTGTGCCGGACCAGTGGCAATACCAAACGAAACGACAAACCGCCAAACAGCTCGCGGTGGTACGCCGGCTGGTGAAACAAGCGGACCAACTCATCCATGCGGGCGACCCGGACCGAGAAGGTCAGTTACTGGTCGACGAAGTGCTGCACTTTTTAAACGTGCCCAAAAGCAAACTCGACCGCACCCAACGCTGCCTGATCAATGATTTGAACCCGAGCGCGGTTAAGCGCGCGCTCGATAACCTGCAACCCAATCGTGATTTCCAGCCCCTGTCGGTCTCGGCACTGGCGCGGGCAAGAGCGGACTGGTTATACGGCATCAACCTGACTCGGGCCGTGACACTGGGCGGCCGCAATGCCGGTTATCAGGGCGTGTTATCCGTCGGCCGGGTACAGACACCGGTTCTGGGTTTGGTGGTGGAACGGGATCGTGCCATCGACGCCTTCACCCGTCGTCCTTACTACGAAGTCTGGGCGCAACTGCAAACCAAGACCGGCGAACACTTTGCTGCCCAATGGCAACCGAGCGAGGCCTGCGAAGCCTGGCTGGATGACGACGGCCGCAACCTGTCACGACCGCTGGCTGAACATGTGATGAAAACCGTGCAAGGACAGGACGGTGAAATCACCACAGCCAGTGCCACCACCAGCAACCAGAATGCGCCACTGCTGCCAAGCCTGTCTCACTTACAGATGGACGCTAACAAGGTGTTTGGCTTCAGCGCGCAACGCGTGCTCGACCTGGCGCAGAGCCTGTATGAAAAACATCAGGCCATCACCTACCCGCGCTCCGATTGCCGATATTTGCCCAATGAACACCATGCCCAGGCCGATCAAGTAACGACGGCGATTCGCGCCAGCCTGAGCTCATTAAACGATCACCGCCTCGACGCCGCCTGGTCGCAACTGAACCTGCGGCAAAAAAGCCGCGCCTGGAATGACGCCAAGGTTGGTGCGCACCACGCCATTATTCCCACCGGTAAAACCGTCAAACGGCTCAGTGAGGATGAGGCAAAAATTTATTATCTGGTCAGCCGCGCCTATGTAGCCCAGTTTCTTCCCGCCTGGCAACGCCGCGAGCAGAAAGTTGAACTGCGCCTGGCCGGCGGCTTGTTCCGTGCACAGGCCAAGCAAACGTTAGAAGCCGGTTGGAAGGTCTTGTTTCCCAGCAAAAACGATGACGCCGAGACGACTTTGCCCACCGTTCATAAAGGCGATTCAGTTCATTGCGACCAGGCTGACATTCGCGAAAAAGAAACCCAGCCACCAAAGCCGTTTACGGAAGCCACCTTGCTCGCGGCCATGACCGGCATCAGTCGTTTCGTGGCTGACACTGAACTGAAAAAAGTGCTCAAAGAAACCGACGGTCTGGGAACCGAAGCCACCCGAGCCAGCATTTTAGAAGTGTTGTTTAAGCGCGGTTTTTTGCGACGCCAGGGTAAAGCAGTGCACGCCACTGAGGCGGGCCAGGCACTGATTAACGCTCTGCCGGAAAGCCTGACCCTGCCCGACCGAACCGCACGCTGGGAATCGATTCTGAGTGACATTGCCAGCGGCGAGGCCGCTTATGACACCTTAATGCAGCCGTTGATCGGCGAGTTACAGAATCTGATCGGCACGCTGCGTTCCTGGCAACCTGCGGGGCTGGCGGGTCTGGGCAAACCGCCGCGGCGTGGGCGACGAAAACCAGCTCGTGGCAAAGCCACACAGGGTCGTCGACGCAAGGCCGGGTGATGATGGCGCCGCAACCGAGTAAACTGCTGTCATCGTTCACAGAACAAAAAACCCATCGGTTCAGGAGAAGTCATGACTCACGCCATCCGCATTCACAAAAACGGCGGCCCAGAAGTCTTCAGTTGGGAAGACATTCAGGTCGGCGATCCCGGTCCGGGCGAAGTCCGCATCCAACAAACAGCGGTCGGTTTGAATTACATCGATGTCTATTTCCGCACCGGTCTGTATCCCACCGCTGAGTTTCCCGCCATTCTCGGTCAGGAAGCCGCGGGCATCGTCGAAGCCGTCGGCAGCGGTGTGACCGGATTAAAAGAAGGCGACCGAGTGGCCTATCCGATGTGTCCGGGCGCTTATGCGCAAGCCCGACTGATTCCAGCGGATAAATTGCTCAAACTGCCCGATACCATCAGCGACCAGACCGCGGCGGCCATGATGCTCAAAGGTCTGACTGCCCATTATTTGCTGTACCGGACTTACCTGGTCAAAGCCGGTGATCCCATTCTGGTGTATGCCGCGGCTGGCGGTGTGGGCCAAATTCTGACTCAGTGGGCCAAACAATTGGGCGCGGTGGTGATTGGCTGCGTCGGCTCGGCCGATAAAGGCGAACTGGCTAAAGCCGCTGGCGCCGATCACATCATCAATTACAGCGAAGAAAACATCGCCGAACGCGCCCGCGAATTGACCGGCGGCGAAGGTGTTGCCGCCGCCTACGATTCCATTGGTAAAGCGACCTTCGAGGCGTCACTCGATGCGCTGCGTCCGTTCGGTGTGTTGGCGTCGTACGGCAATGCCACCGGCCCGGTCGATCCGTTCAGCCCGGGCATTCTGGCCCCCAAGGGGTCGCTCTATGTCACCCGGCCAACGCTCGCTACTCACATCAGCACGCGGGCACTGCTCGAAGAAGGCGCCGAACGCTTGTTCGATGTGGTGAGTCGTGGCGATGTCACCATTCACGTTAACCAGACCTACGCCCTAAAAGAGGTTGCCCAGGCGCATCAGGATCTGGAAGCGCGTAAAACCACCGGCTCGACCGTTCTGCTGCCGTAAGAGTTGCCCATAAAAAAGCCCCCGTCGAAACGCTTCGGCGGGGGCTTTTTTTCGTCCGTCTGATTTAACTCAGGCGTTCGAACGTCGCGGTCAGTTCCTGCAGTGTTTGCTCAGCCTCGGCCTGGCTAAAACCCATCTGCGGGATAAAATCGATCAACTGCGGAATCGGGAAACCCAGCGCAATGCCATACATCTGATGGTCGCTGTTAAAACCGAGGCGATCAAAAATGCTTTGCATGGTCGCTTGCGTGCGGCTGTCGTTCAGCCAATCGGCCACGGTGTCCGTCAGGTCCGGCAAGATCCGCACTTCGGTATCGGATTCGATGTCCACCCAGAGGGTCGCGCGAATATCACGTGACGAGACACCGATGCGCAATTCAAAGCGGCCACTTTCCTCAGCAAACCGGCCCAGATGAGGGATAAAATAGGCAAAGGCATGCGCGTCCAGATCGATGCTCACGGTCTTCGATTGTCCCGCTTCCAGATACACTTTCGCAAAACCTTTCAGTTCGTGCACCGGGCGTCGGTACGTACTTTGCTGATCGTGGATATACAGCTGAACAACCTCCGCACCGGCACAATCACCCACATTGGTCACGGTAACACTCACCCGACGTGCATTGGCGTCGAATGTCGGTTCAGACAGATCAAAGCGGGTATAACTCAAACCATGACCAAAGGGATACTGCACGGGCAGTTCTTTAGTGTCGTAGTAACGATAACCGGTGAACAAACCTTCGCTGTACTCGACGGTTTCTTTAGTGCCCGGGAAGGTCTCGAACGTCGGATTATGTTCCAGACGCAACGGGAAACTTTCACTCAGTTTGCCCGATGGGTTAGTCTCGCCAAACAGCAATCGCGCCAGCGCTTCGCCGCCACCCTCGCCCGGCAACCAGGCCTGCAACAGAGCAGGCACCTCGGCTTCAAACTGACGAGTTTCCACCGCAGAACCCGCGTGCAACACGACGATCAGGTTTTTATTGGCCGCGGCCACCGCCTTGATCAATTCAATGTGATCGGGCGCCAGTTTCATGTCGGCGCGGTCGAAGCCTTCGCTTTCCATGGCATCGGTGGTACCGGTCAGCAAGACCACCGCATCCGCTTCGCTCGCTAACGCGACCGCTTCGTTTTTCTGGGCATCGCTGACGCTCATTTCGGTGTAACCCGGCGCGAAATCAATTTCTGCGCGGGCACCGATGGCGCTCAATGCATCACTCAATTGGCGGGCATTCATGTGCGAGCTGCCGCCGCCCTGGAAACGTGGATGCTGAGCAAAATCACCAATCACGGCCAGGCGCTGGCTGCTCTTCAGCGGCAACTGCTGTTGATCGTTTTTCAGCAGCACAGCACTTTCAGCAGCCAACTGAACGGCGATTTCGTGGTGCGCCTTCCAGTCGGGCGTCACTGTACGGCGGTTATCGAGACTGCGATTGATCAGTTCCAGCACACGCAACGCGTGCTCATCCAGAACACTGCTTGGTAACTCACCACTGGCCAGTGCCGCCAGCAACTGCTCATCACGCTCAGCCGGGCCGGGCATTTCCAAATCCAGACCGTTCAGGTGAGAAGCAACCTTGTCTTTCACCGCCACCCAATCGGACATCACCAGGCCTTCGTAGCCCAGTTGATCGCGCAAAATGCGTTGCAGTAAATCCGGAGATTGGCAGGCGTGCGGGCCGTTAACGCCGTTGTATGCGCCCATCACCGTCCACGGGTTCGCTTCGCGAATGGCTTTGGCAAACGGCTCAACGTAAAGCTCCTGCAACGTCCGTTCGTCAATTTCAGCGTTGATTAAAAAACGACGGGTTTCCTGCTCGTTACCCGCAAAATGCTTGATGCACGCGCCAACACCCTGGCTCTGCAAACCATTAACGAAAGCGGCGGCCATGGCACCGGTGTGGAAAGGATCTTCAGAAAAATATTCGAAATTTCGACCGCCCAAGGGAGTACGCTTGCCGTTTAAGCCCGGACCCAGCAAAACGGACACACCCAGCGCCTGGCATTCATCGCCAATCGCCGCGGCGGCCTGACTCATCAGTTCCGTGTTCCAGCTCGCGCCCATGGCCGCTTCAACCGGAAACACCGTGGCCGGTTCTGCGCTGCCATCCAGCGTCGAAGAGTGGCTCAGGCGCACGCCATGAGGACCGTCCGTCAGGGTAACGGCAGGAATGTCCAGGCGCTCGATGCCATGCAGATGCCAGGCATCCAGACCACACAAGAGTTGCACTTTTTCTTCAGGCGTCAACTGCGCCAGGATGGCTTTAGGATCAAACACCGGTCACTCCCATCGGACAAATTCGGGCGCGGATTGTAACCGGTTTCAGGCGGGGGTGACAGCCTGGACAAACCGATCAGCTAGCTGGCTGAACTCGCCTTGCGCTGCCGCGCTTCCAGGTAAAGCGGCATTTTGCCTTCGTCTTCATAACAGGGATCGCCGTCTTCGATGCGAATGATCTTGGCACCGGGTACGTAAGGAATACTGGATTCCACTTCCAGCAAAGCGCTGTGTACTAAATCAGCCATCACCCGCTCAATGGGCTGATCGTAAACCTCAGCCAACGCCTCCAACTTGGCTCGATCAGAACGGCTCATCTGAATCTCGGTCGACACCAGTTGCTGCCGTTGGCGTCGGTTCTCTTCCCACTGATTCAGTATCCGGCTGAAACGCTGATTGACCATACTTTCCTCCTGACTGGAAACTTAGCGGCTCAATTCATTGAGCTATCCTGACTAAGCAACCTCTTTGCCAGGCCGTTTTTTTCAACCCTGAGTCTGGTTAAGCCCTGAAGCCCCATCAACCTGGTGGCCAAGGCAGTGCGCCTCGCCAGGTTGTGCGCCATGGCAGTGCAGTCAGGTTACGCATGGAAGGCTTTCAGATTCACTGATCAAGTTGCTCAGTTATTTTGCAAGCTCCGGTGGCCGCTTGCGCTTGTGGCGCTGTACATTGACCCCATCAAGGTCGCTTAACAGTCATCACTGGAGTCATTCATGTCTGCCTTTCCAAAACGTTGGTCGGTTGAAAATCCGGACGTTCTGCAACTGTATTCACTGGCCACACCGAACGGTCAGAAAATCGGCATCATGCTCGAAGAAAGTGGTTTGCCGTACGAAGCTCATACCGTCAACATCATGAACGACGAGCAGTTCGACGAGGATTACCTCAAGCTCAACCCGAACAACAAGATCCCTTCGATCATCGATCCCAACGGCCCAGACGGAAAACCGCTGCAGCTGATGGAGACCGGCGCCATCCTGATTTATCTGGCCGAGAAAACCGGTCGCTTCCTGCCGACCGATCCGGCGCGTCGTCTGGAAACACTGCAATGGTTGTTCTTTCAAACCGCGCACATCGGTCCAATGCTGGGGCAGTTTGGTCACTTCTATAAATTCGCCGCCGACAAGAGCGATGCCTATTCCAAAGAACGCTTTACCAGCGAAAGCCGTCGCTTGCTGGGCGTGCTGGATCAGCGTCTGGAAGGTCGGGAATGGATCATGGGTGATGAGTTGACCATCGCTGATATGGCCATCGCCCCCTGGATCAAGTGCATCGATTTCTACGAAGGTCACGACGTGCTGAACACCGCCGAGTTCAAACATGTGATGGACTATTGTGAACGGTTTTATGCGCGGCCAGGCGTACAGGCCGGTGCTGCCGTTTGCGCCATTCGTTGATCGCAGGCATTCACCACAAGACTGCGGTTAGCGCAGCCTTGTGGTGACCCGTACTGTCGCGATCAACCATTCGCGAATAAGGGGAAAATGCCGAAAATAAACGCCAGTGGCACCGCCATCAGAATGGCGGGCAACCACTGCTGGCGGATGTGCCAGAGGCTGTACACCAGTGCCATCGGCGGCAGCAGTACCACGATCCCCCAGGCCATTGACTGGCGGAAGGCTTCGGTCAGCGCCAGCGTATAGCCGACGATAAAAACCACCAACGGCACATAAAACAACAGCAACAACATCAATCAGTTCTCGGTCTTAGGCAGATGAGGCGCCAGAATGGCGTAGAGCTCGGGCCGGTTGTCTCGAATTTCTTCGGCCGTTAATCCTTCCAGTGAATGCGGGTATTTCAGCCAGGCTTCGGTTTCGTGCACGAAGTAATCCGGCACCCGGCCGGTTTCATTGCGCGAGGGTTTGTAATACGGCACCGCCACCCGAATATCATGCGGAGTGTTGAGGCGCGCACGCGCTTTGATGTCATCGATGATGGCTTCAACTGATCGGCCGGTATCAAAGACGTCATCAACGATCAGCAGCGCATCATCGTGGGTGATGTGCTTAATCAGATAGTCCAAACCCAGCACCTTAACCGAACGGCTCTGATTATCGATGCCACTGTAGGACGCGGTACGAATAGCGATGTTGTCGGTATGCACACCGTGATAATCGAGAAATTCCTGCACCGCCGCGCCCATGGGCACGCCACCGCGCCAGACAGCGATCATAAAGGTCGGCCGAAAACCGGAGTTCAGCACCTGAGCAGCCAAGCGAAAGCTGTCTTCGAGCAGGCCCTGAGCACTGAGGTATTGTTTTTTCACCATGGCGAGGTTAGCGTCCAAAACATTGCAGTGAGCAATAGTCCCCAAAGCAGACCCGACTGGCAACCCATGATGCACCCCGATCACGATCGTCCCAAACGTTACCTTGATGAAGCTGAACTGATTCGCGACGCCTTTCGCCTGGGCGTACAAATTTATGAAAGCGGTTTCCGACCCAACTTTATTGTCGGCTTATGGCGGGGTGGCAGCACCGTCGGCATCTATGTGCAGGAATGTTTGCAGACGCTTGGCGTGAACACCGACCACACGTCATTGCGCACATCCTATCAGGGCATGACGCGCTATGCCGATATGGTGGCCGCACCACAAAGTCGTATTCGAGTACACGGCACCCAGTACTTGCTGGAAAACCTGAATGCCGATGATCGATTGCTCATTGTCGACGACGCTTTCGGTACCGGTCACAGCCTGGCGGCGGTGCTGGAACGACTGAACCGTCACTTAAAGCGCAATATGCCCTCGGACACACGACTGGCCACACTGTACGAACGCCCGTCAGCCAACCAAACCGGTGTGCGGCCGGATTACAGCCTGCACCAAAGCGAAGACTGGCTGGTGTTTCCCTATGAAATGAATGGCCTCAGTCGCGACGAAATCGACCGTGAAAAACCCTACCTGACCGACATTCTTAACAGCGTCAGCTAAAGCTCTGACGTTTCGCCGCGAGCGTTGCCTTCCAGTCGGCTACTGCCTCGGTTTCCGGGGGTGAGCTCAGCGCCAGGCCTTGATCGGCAAAGACCGCATCGAGGCCTTTCACCTTACCGTTTTTTAAAATCGCAACGCGTGCGTGGCCGACGCTGAACAGTTGATCGCCACTGTAAAACCGCTGTTCGAAGTAACCGTATTTTTCATCCCAGCACACCAGTTGCACGCGCGCGTCGACGCGACTGAACGGACGGAATTCACGGATGTAGGTCATTTCCTGCGCATTGAGTACCGCCCGATACCCTTCTTTGAGGTAAGCCGAGCCCATACCGGTATCAATAATCCAACGCGTGCGGCATAAGTCGCCAAAGGAAAAGTAGCGTGCCGCGGTTAAATGAATATTGATATCCATATCATGCGGCCAAACACGAAAGCGCATCTGAATAGGCGCTAAGGGATCTGCATTTTTGCGCCGAAAAACAGCGCTCAGCAACAACAAAAACAACCGACCTATCAAATTCATAACACTTGCCTAAAACCGAGTCCGGCGCATCCTGACGCTGCGATGCAGGCAAGGCAAACTCTGAAGGTCATTACCAACCCAAGGTTCACAATGGCAACGGAATCAATCGCTTTTATAGCCGATTCGGAAACCGCCCCAATGTTTCCCCGCCACATAAATGGGCGCGGAGACGTCATGCATGACCTCGCCGGTATCACGCTTATAGGTTTGCAACAGGAAGGGTTCTTCGTGGCTGCCGCAGCGTTTACCCGTACGGTCGGTAAAGATGCGTTTGGTGCGGTTACCGGCAACATCGGTGTCGTAATCGCCGGTTAATGGCTGACAGAATTTGTTGTTATGAGTGGGAAAGTATCCGTTCACATCAACGGCACCGGCATAGATGGCATCGTCGTTTTCATCCAGCACGGGTTCCTGGATGGGCGGAAAGAGTTGATCGGTCAAATCGTCAAACGGGCTTTTGTGTTTGATCGGGTCAGTGCCATCAATCGGTGTGTACTCAAAGCGAAATAAGTCGTCTTCGCTGATATGACCGGCCTCAATGGCGCTTTCCAAAACAGCGCCAATATCGGCAGCGGCATTGACGGCGGCGCGCGCCAACTGAGTGTGGCGATCATCAATGTCGTAGTGCCGCAATTGCACAAAAATGCCTTCCACCCGCTCGCTGAGTGCGAGAATCCGACTGGAGGCTTCGCCAATGGAGTGTTCGATCGATTTCATTGACCCGTGCAGGTGTTCAATATCGGAGCTGATGCCTTGGCTGTCTTTGCTCACCGCTGTTTGCAGGTCGGCCATGGCGTGAACGGTATCGCGCGCCTGCGTCATGCCATCGGCCACACCCGACAAACGTTCGCCAATACCGTTGAGCGCTTCATCGAGCTCAGCATCGACGCTGAGCAACGCATCCATGGCGGTCTTAGTCTGATCGGTGCATTCGCTCATGCCACCCAGCAACCGTCCGATGGTGTCCGTCGCATCGGCCGTCTGCCGCGCTAACTGCCGAACTTCATCGGCGACCACTGCAAAGCCTCGACCATGATCGCCTGCGCGCGCCGCTTCGATGGCCGCATTCAATGCCAGCAAGTTGGTTTGGTCTGCGACCTTGTGGATGGTCCCCAGAATATCGCCGATGGCGGCCGACTCTTCCTGCAACCGATCGATCTGTTGCTGGCAGGCGTTCAATTGATCGCGCTGCCCGGCTCGCGCCTGCTCCACAAGGGTCATGCGCTCCTGACCGTCCAACGCCAGTGATTGCGCATCATCGACGCGCGCATTGGCGTCGTCCATGGCGCCGCTCATGCCTTGGGCAGCGCCCTCCAGTCCTTCGACGCGCTCCGCCAGAGCGCCAGCAACCCGTTGTTGCTCAACCAGGTGTTTTTGAATGCCGTCGAGAAAATGAGAGGCGTCTGCTGATTCAATGGCGATGCGGCTGGCCGCCTGACCGATTTGCGCGGGTGATGCTTCGTCGTCTACCGACCAGTCGGCCGAACGGGCAACGGCGTTTTGCCTGCGCCTGGGCAGCTTCCAGAAAGCCAGCGCCAAAACGCCAGCGGCCACTCCTGGCCAAGGCGTACCCGGCCAGTAAACGGATGCCGCTGCAATAGCAAGGCTGGCGCTGATCAATAACACGCCGAATCCCACTTGGCTTACCACAGTCTTATTATTGTTATGGTTGATTCCGTTCATACTGCGACCTTTTTAGCGCAGATTAACAGTCGTTAACGAATCAGCTTATTCGACTTTTTGGGGGTTCGCCAGCGACTGTCCCAATAGGGTGTCGAACGCGCCCTGGCTGCGTTTTTGCTCGAATTCGGCCAGACTGAGATTCAACCACTGTTCGCTTTCCAGGCCGAGCAAAACGTGATCGGTAGCATCGAGCATTTCATCCAGATGATGGGTCACCAGAAGGACCGTACTGCCCTGCTCACGCTGAATGTCACGCACCCAGGTCAACCCTTCCTGGCGCAAAGCCGGGTCCAGCGATGAAAAAGGTTCATCCAGCAACAACACCGGCTTGCGTTGTAAAAATACCCGAGCCAGGGCGACACGCTGTTGTTGGCCGCCACTGAGTTGATCGGGCCGCCTGGCCAATAATCTTTGCAGTTCAAAGCGTTGCGCTGCCTGTTCCAGATAGGCCTGTTGCGAGTCGGTTAACCGGCCGCTGGGGTTCATGCCCAGGGCCAGATTCAACTCGACACTGAGATGATCAAACAGGTTGTTGGCCTGAAACAGCACGCCGAAGGGCCGCTGCGCTACCGGCAGACTGGATAGGTGCTGGCCCTGCCACAAGACGTCACCACCGGTGGGTTCGTGCAAGCCGCACAGCAGGTTCAACAAGGTTGACTTGCCCAGACCGCTGGCCCCGATCACCGCCATTAATGAACCCGCAGGCAGTTGAAAATCCCAGTGGAACCGGCTCTCGCCCAGACGGGCGTTCAAACGTCTGACTTCAAGCACGACGGCCTCCCCGAGCCCACTCGGCCAATAACAACAGCGCCGCACAGAGTACCAGCAACAGCATCATCAGTTGCGCTGCCAGCGTCATTTGGTAACTGCCCATGGATTGGTAAATCAACAGCGGCAAGGTGATAAAATCCACCTGACCGACCAAGGCCGCCACACCCATATCGCCCAGACTGAGCACCGCGGCCAGCGCCAGTGCCCAGAACACAACCGGGCGCAATAACGGCCAGTAAATCAATCTGACAGCCGTTGGGGTCGATAAACCCAGTACCCGGGTCAGACGCTGGTATTGCTGATGCGCGGCTAGTGCGCGGGCGCGCAACGGTTGAATGATCAGCGGCATGGCCATCAACGCATTGATCCAGATGATCAGCGGCCAGGTCGCCTGCTTGGCCCAACCCAGCCGTAAACACAGTAAAAACAAACCGGTGGTCAGTACCATGGCAGGAATCACCAACACGCCGAAATTCAGCCAGCGCGAGCGATCTTTACCACGCACCGGTATACACCGGGTCAACGCCAGGACAACCGCGCAGACGGCACTGCACACAGCAATCCCCAGACTGGTCTGCAAGGCCGCTAACAGGCGTGCCGACCAATACCAGTCATCGCGCAGCGCCCGACCCAGCAACGCCAGATAAGGCGCCAGCAACAACACCAGCAAGGTGACAATGGCCAGCCATTGCACAGCTTTGGGTGGACGTCCGGCCGAGCGGACAGGCAGGCGGGCCGCTTCCATATTGAGCACGTTGCCACGGCCCAGCGCCGCGATGGCGGTGAGTGCAACAGCGCCATGAATGACGGCATACAACGCCGCTGCCCGCGCATCAAAGTCGTATTTCAGCGCCTGATACACCGCCACTTCCAGATTGGTATTAGCCGGCCCGCCGCCGAGCGTCAGGATCACCGTGAACGAACTGAAACACAGCAACGCTTCAAGCACGAACACCGGCCCTGAGGCCGCCCGCAGTACCGGCCACTCCAGCCGACGTAAGCGCTGCCAAGGGCTTAAGCCAAGCACCTGAGCCAGGCGCAACTGGTGATCGGGAATCTGGCTGAGACGATCCCACAACAGACGAATAGCAAAAGGCAGATTCATCGCCAGGTGCGCAATCA
Source organism: Saccharospirillum sp. MSK14-1 (assembly GCF_003054965.1). Taxonomy (GTDB): domain Bacteria; phylum Pseudomonadota; class Gammaproteobacteria; order Pseudomonadales; family Natronospirillaceae; genus Saccharospirillum. Next base: position 346,659 of record NZ_MIES01000033.1, on the reverse strand, counting down.
AGATGCCATCAAGGCCGTAAATACTGCCCGGCAACGCCAGCCAGCCTTCACGTCCGAACAGCGCCACCACGCCAAGCACGACGGCCAGCACCGGCAACACAAAAGCCAGATTCAGAAACCCTGCCAACGCCCACTGACCGCGGAATGGTCGCTGTGCCAAAGCCCAGGCAAAGGGCCAGGCAAGCAACACGGACAGCCCGGCTGAGAGCACCGCCTGATAAAGGGAGAACCAGAGTAAGCGCCCCAGATAGGCGTCAAAATAGATCGCCCAATCCAGACCGCGCCCGGGATGGAGCACCATGCCCAGGGCGGCCAGCAGCAGCGTCAGCCCAAGCAGAGCCGCACCGAGATAGCGATAGGCCGACGCTGCCGTCATCGGTTATTGGCTCGCTGCGTTACGCCATTCGCGCAACCAGGCGCGGCGGTTATCCGCCACCTCGGCGCTGTCGAACATCAGCGTTTGCGGCTTCACCATCTGCTCGAACGATGCCGGGGCATCAGCGCTGTCGAGCACGGGCCACATCCAGTTGGTGCCCGGCAGAACATCCTGCGCCGGCTTGCTGATCAGATAAGCAAGAAAATCGCGTGCCAGATCGAGTTGATCGGACGACGCCAGAGCCGCCGCAACTTCGATCTGGGCGTAGTGACCTTCTGCAAAAATGGCCGCCTGATAGCGATCGGTGTCTTCAGCGGTGATGTGATAGGCCGGTGAGGTGGTGTAGCTGAGCACCATGTCGCTCTCGCCTTCCTGGAACAGGGCGTACGCTTCACTCCAGCCCGGCGTCACGGTGACGACGTTGTGTTGCAGCGCCTGCCAGGCGTCGGCCGCGTCATCGCCAAACACTGACTTCATCCACAACATCAAACCTTGACCGGGCGTGGACACGCGCGGGTCCTGATAAATGATCGACACGTCAGAATCGTAGACCAGCTCTTCCAGTGAGCTGGGCACCTGCGCAACCTTGGTTTGGTCATAGACAAAGGCAAAGTGGCCGTAGTCGTATGGCACGAAGGCATCATCGTGCCATTCGTACGGCAAATCGAGACCCGACAAATCGACGCCGTGCTCAGCCAGCACGCCCAATTCACGAGTCTCGGAAATCAACGCATCGTCCAGGCCCAGAATGATGTCAGCGTCGCTGTTACTGCCTTCCAGACGCAACCGGTTCAGCAAGGCGACACCGTCTTCGAGCCCGATAAACTCCACATCACAGCCACACTCAGCTTCAAAGCCGGCTTCGATTTGCGGGCCCGGGCCCCATTCGGTGTTGAACGATTCATAGGTGTAGATGGTCAGTGGATCCGCCAAAACGGGAGCGGTCAGCAGTGGCAAGGCAGCCAAGAAGCGTGTATTCAGTTTCATCATGCATCCGGTTCAATTGTCGTGAGTGAACAATTACCGGCGTACAAACAGCACCTGGCGAATGGCCGTCAGACTGTTTGCTGGGGGATCAGGTTGAAGCAGGATTGCGCAAAGGCAGATCGTCTCAACTCCCTACGCCAGCATTAACTGGTTCAGGTTCGACGGGTCAGTCTCAGCCACCATTAACGGGCGGCACCCCGGCGAGAACGCTCGCCATTCTACTGATGTCGCCAGCGATGTCCAAATTCTGCAACAATGCGCCCCTTTGATCGGTAAGGAATCGCAAATGGAACTGGCGCTATTTCAGGCCTTGGAACAGGTGGGTGAACGATTGCCAAACGCACTGGCGGCCGAACGCTGGCCGGGCGGTTTGTGCAACCGTCTGTTTCGGGTAACCACCGACACAGGCCACTACGCTTTGCGCCTGAATCACCCTGATTCCGAGCGACTGGGTATTGATCGTCAGCGAGAACAACAACTATTGATTACCCTCGCCGATCAACCATGGGCGCCAACCCCGCTCTCTGTTCAGGATCACTGGTTACTCACGCCCTGGTATGACGGCGCTTCCCCCGCTCAGGGTGCGCACACCGATCTGGCCTGGTTAACCACGGCGTTAATGGCCGTGCAATCCATCGAGATCAGCGGAGAGCCACTGAACATTGCGGATCAGATTCGACACCTGCATGACTACCCCAACACCTTGCCGCCGGCTTTCTCCCAAGCCGTGCTGAAACACTGCAACGACTATCAACTCCCCGCGCAGCTGACGTTGTGCCACCACGACTGGCACCCTGGCAATCTGGCGGTTACGGAGTCGGGCTGGGTTTTGCTCGATTGGGAATTCGCCGCCCTGGGCGATCCGGCGATGGACCTGGCGGCGGTATGCAGTGGTTTTGACCTCAGCGAGGCTCAGAGTTTGCAACTGGCCGACGTACTCGACATCCGCAACGATCGGTTGCAACAGGCACGAGCGATGATGTCAGCGCTCGCCATCGTCTGGTACAGCGCCAACCCAGGGCTCGCGCCCGCCGGCGCACCAGACGCAGACGACTGGCTGGTGCGCTGGGGCTAAACCGCTTAAGCGGCGTTCAGATGCGCGCCAATGCGTTCAATCACCGTCGACAACGCCGCGTCATCGATACCCAAATGAGTAACCAGACGAATGCGCTGGCCGCCCGCGATCAGCAAACCGGCTTCGGCCAGTGCCGCTTTCAGCGCGTCACCTGTGGCGGCACTGTCGAGCGTTAGAAACGCCATATTGGTATGAGCAATCGTCGACTGAACGCGCGGCAACCCTGCCAGCGCCTGTGCCAATTCGGCGGCGCGACGATGATCATCAGCCAGACGCTCAACGTGGTGATCCAGCGCATAATCAATCGCCGAGGCAAAAATACCCGCCTGACGCAAACCGCCACCCACCATCTTGCGCCAGCGCCGGGCGCGTTGAATCAAGTCATGCGAACCAACCAATACCGACCCTATCGGCGCCCCCAGGCCTTTAGAGCAGCATAAACTGACCGAGTCGAACGGCTCAGCCAAGGTGCGCAGCGACTGACCCGTCGCTACCGACGCATTAAACAAACGCGCGCCATCCAGATGCAGCGACAACCCATGGCGGTCCACCAGGGCTCGCGCTTGCTGAGTGTATCCGTCGGGCAATACCTGACCACCATGGGTGTTTTCCAGCGCCAACACACGGGTGCGGGCAAAGTGTGGATCGTCCGGTTTGATGTAGGCTTCCACCTCAGCCAGATCGAGGGTGGCATCGCTCTGAACCGTCAAAGGTTGCGGCTGAATACTGCCCAATACCGCTGCGCCACCGGCTTCGTATTTGTAGGTGTGATACTGCTGACCGACGATGTATTCCTCGCCGCGCTGGCAATGCGCCAGCAACGCCACCAGATTGCTCTGCGTTCCGGACGGCAACAATACCGCGGCGGCTTTACCGGTCATGTCCGCCAGTCGTGCTTCGAGTGCATTAACACTCGGATCATCGCCATACACATCATCGCCGACCTCGGCTTGAGCCATCACCTGACGCATGGCATCGGTTGGACGAGTAACGGTATCGCTGCGTAAATCAATGGGGGCGGAACGGGTCGGCATGCTCAGACTCCTGGCGGGTAAAAGCGCATTTTACCATTGCATTTAGCGAGTTTCGCCCCACTTGAGGCTGGGCAACCTGATCAATCTCAAGGAGACCTCATGGCTGAGATTACACTGCAAGGCAACCCGATCCATACCAGCGGCGACCTGCCAGCCACTGGCAGCCAGGCACCCGCCTTTTCGCTGACCAAAACCGATCTGTCTGAGCTGAGCTCCGCCGATCTGTCTGACAAAACGGTAGTCCTGAACATCTTCCCCAGCGTCGACACGCCCACTTGCGCGGCTTCTGTGCGTCGTTTCAACGAAGCGCTGAGCCAGCTCGATAACGTAGAAGTATTGTGTGTCTCTGCCGACCTGCCGTTCGCGCAACAACGCTTCTGCGGCGCTGAGGGTTTGGATCGCGTTACACCGGCATCCGCCTTCCGCAGCGACAGCTTCGCTCAGGATTATGGCGTGAAAATCACCGACGGTCCGCTGGCTGGTTTATTGGCCCGTTCGGTTGTGGTGATCAAAAACGGCGAAGTTGTCCACACGGAGCTGGTCGCTGAAACCGCTGACGAACCCAACTACGATGCGGCCTTAAACGCAGCGGCCTGAATCGTACAAAGCGGAATAAAAAAAGGCGCCGATCGGCGCCTTTTTTATGGATCAATGAGCGTGACCACTGGGTCCGTGCACATGACCATGAGCAATTTCTTCCGGTTCAGCCGCGCGCACTTCGATAATCTCAATATCAAAGGTCAGTGTTTTTCCGGCCATCGGATGGTTGGTGTCCACATCAACAAACTTATGGCCAACCTTGGCAACCATCACATGACGCGGGCCTTTATCAGTCTGCACCTGCGCCACCATACCCGGCTTCCAGCGTTTGGCACCACGCAGGTGCTTAATGGGAAGTCGCTGCATGGCATCCGGCCTGCGCTGTCCATAGGCTTTCTCCGGCGCGATGGTGACGCTGAAACTGTCACCGGCATCGCGACCTTCCAGCGCTTCTTCCAGACCGCGGATAATACCGCCATGGCCATGCAGATAGGCGTTGGGTTCGCCACTGCGCGAACTTTCAATATCGTTGCCCTGTTCGTCACTCACACTGTAGTGAAACAGGACCACCTGATTCTTTTCGATCGGCATAGCATTCTCCGCGCCGGTAAGGGTGCGCCATTATAGCCAGCTGCGGCGTTGACTCCAGCCACGGCTGTGGTCAACTGACCCCATTCTTCAACCGGTTCGCAACCATGCTCCCTTTCGCCCTGTTCTACTCATTGGCACTGGTCTTACTCGGTCTGGCGCAACATCATCGGCTGCGCTACGGCGGCGCAGCGTTAGTCTTGTTCGTCGCCGCTCTGATCGGCTATACCGGCTGGGCGTTCTTTGCCGTCGCCCTGAGCTATGTGCTGCTAACCGCCTGGATGCACCTAAAGCCGGCGCCCTTGTGGTTGATGATCGCACGTGGAGTACTGTGGTTTGGGCTCAGCGCCTTGCTGTTTGCGCATGCTGTGCCTGGGTATCAGGGTCTGGTCGTCATTACAGACACGGCCGTGAAGACCAACAGCATCGCCAGCAGCCTGTATTTTAACCATGACAAGGTGTTGGTGGCCTGGTCGCTGATGGCGTTTGTGCCGCTGTTCCGATCCAGCTTGGATACCCGCCCCCTGCCGAACACGGCGCTGACCATCGCTGCCCTGAGTACTGTCACTGCCCTGCCGCTGCTCCTGGCCGCGGCCAGCGGCCTGATCGACTGGCAACCTGCGGTGCCTGCTGTCTTCTGGATATTCGCCTGCGCCAACCTGCTGAATACCTGCTTGGCCGAGGAGCTGCTGTTTCGGGGTGTTGTACAGCGATGGCTGCACCGTCACCTGGGCCCTTGGCCAGCCTTACTGCTGGCAGCCACACTGTTTGGTTTGGCGCATCTGGCCGGAGGCTGGACCTATGTCGCCGTGGTGACCCTGGCGGGACTGGCCTATGGCCTGGCGTATTTATGGACGGGCCGACTGATCTGGTCGGTACTGATGCATTGGCTGTTGAACCTGACGCACCTGCTCCTTTTTACCTACCCGCTGACCGCCCCGCCAGCCCTTTAAAGCGGCGGATCGGTCGGCGTTAATAAATCGGTTTCTGGTCGTCGCAGCGATACCCAGGAATGCACGAAAATAGCACCCATGATGGCCAGGCCGCCTACAAACGTCAGCGGCGAAATGGCTTCATTGAGCACCAGCCACACCCAAACGGGGCCCATCAACGTTTCAATCAACAAGAACAAACTGACTTCGGGCGCTGGCAAGTAACGCGTCGCTTTCATGATCAATACCGAGGCAACCGGCATTTGCAGTAAGCCCATCACCGCCAGCCAACCATAGCTGGATAAACTGAGCGTCAGCGGATCAGAAAAACCTGCGCACAATAACGACGTCACCAAGCCACTGAGCGCCACCACCGGCATCTTTGGCAAATCGGGCAAGCGGCGCAGCAACGTCAGCATCAAACCCATTAACATCGCCAGCAACAAGGCCAAGGCATCACCGAGCCATTGGTCCAACCCAATGGAACCAGCAAAGACAATCAGCACACCCGACATTGCCACGACGATGGCCACCCAGGTGCGTAACGGAATGGTTTCGCGCAATAACAACCAGGAAAACAACGCCGCAAAAAACGACGAAGACGCCAATACAACGACGGCATTCGCCACCGAGGTGTGATTGACACTCAACACAAACAAACTGCTGTTGATGCCGTACAAAAGTGTCACGACCACTGCGGCCAAGCCATGAGCCGCATAAACACGAAATTGTTGTGTGCGACCTGTGATAACGATAAAGGTCGTCATCGCAACGAAAACCAAGGCGCCGCGCCAAAAACCAATGTCATAAGGGGAGGCACCCACCAGCCGGACCAGCAAGGCGTCGAAACTCAAGACCATCACGCCCAGCGCCGCAATCAACACTCCTTTGCGATGGTCGACTAAGGGCGCAGATAACGCATTCATTTGATGATCCTATTCATGGGTGTCGAGACAATTCAGCCAAAGGCGGTATTCAGCAACGCCTGAGTGTACGGATGTTGTGGCTCAGCAAACAGCCTGGATGCGACACCCTGCTCCACCACCTGACCGTCCTTCATCACCAGTATGGAGTGACACAGCGCCTTCACGACTTTCAAATCGTGGCTGATAAACAGATACGCCAAACCGTGATCGGCCTGCAAACGCTTCAGTAACTCAATCACTTGAAACTGCACGGTGCGGTCGAGCGATGACGTTGGCTCATCGAGAATGATAAAACGCGGACGCATCACTAACGCTCGTGCGATCGCAATGCGCTGACGCTGGCCACCGGAAAATTCGTTGGGATAACGAAAGCGTAATTCCGGGTTCAGTTCGACTTCTTCCAACACCCGGATTACTTCACGCTCGCGCTCTTCGGGGGTACCAATCTGATGAATATCCAGCCCTTCGCGAACAATCTGTTCCACGGACAAACGCGGACTCAAACTGCCATAGGGATCCTGAAACACAATCTGCATGGCGCGTCGATAAGGACGCAATTCGGTAGTGTTCAGCGACTGCAAATCCTGACCATCAAAACGCACCTCGCCTTGCGCTGTATTCAAACGTAACAACGCCCGGGCCAGTGTTGATTTACCCGAACCACTTTCACCCACCACACCCAACGATTCACCTTGATGCAAGCGAAAACTGACGTCCTCGACCGCTTTCACATGATCCACCGTGCGACGCAAAATGCCGCGTTGAATCGGAAACCAGACGCGCATTGACTGAGCCTCTAACAGCAACGGCGCATCGTCGTTCAAGGGTGCCGGCGCATCGCCCGGCTCGGCCGCCAACAGCTTCTGAGTGTAAGGATGCCGCGGTTGATCAAACACCTGTCGCGTGGTTCCAACCTCCACCAGGCGGCCGCCTTCCATGACGGCTACCCGATCGGAAAACCGATTTACCAGGGTCAGATCATGGGTAATAAAGAGCACAGTCAACCCCAGCTCTTTTTGCAATCGAGCCAACAATTCCAGGATCTGTGCCTGTATGGTGACATCGAGCGCGGTGGTGGGTTCGTCCGCGATCAACAGTTCCGGTTCGTTCATCAGTGCCAACGCAATCATCACCCGCTGACGTTCACCGCCGGATAACTGATGCGGATAGGCCCGTAACTTTTTCTCGGGTGATTTCAAACCGACCCGTTCCAGCATGGCCTGAGCCTGCTTAACCGCTTCACTGCGACGCACCGGCCGGTGCAGCTCCAGCATTTCCACCAACTGCTTCTCAACCGTGTGCAGCGGGTTCAAAGAGGTCATTGGCTCCTGAAATATAACGCTGATTTTGTCACCGCGTAATCGACGCAATTCGGTGTCACTCATCGAACGGATGGACTGCCCCTTCCATTCAATATCGCCGCTCAAAAACGATAGGGGGGGTTCCGGTAACAATCGTAAAACCGACAAGGCCGTTACGCTTTTACCAGAGCCACTTTCACCCACCAGCGACACCACTTCGCCAGCGTTTAATTCCAGGCTGACTTCGTGCACCACCGGCACGACCTGATCGCCTTGCTTAAAGCCCAACGACAACTGTTTCAGCGCTAACAAACTCATATCAATACGCCTTGCGCGGGTCGAAGGCATCGCGCACGCCCTCGCCGATAAAGATCAACGTGGTGAGCATAAAACCGACGATAAAAAAGGCGGTAAAACCCAGCCAGGGCGCCTGGATATTGGCCTTGCCCTGCGCCAGCAACAATCCCAGCGAGGGTGAACCCGGCGGCATACCGAAACCGAGAAAATCGAGTGAGGTTAAGATGGTGATCGAGCCGGACAGCGTAAACGGCATAAAGGTTAAGGTTGCAACCATGGCATTCGGCAGGATGTGGCGAAACATCAAACGGCCATCGCTCATGCCCATAGCTCGCGCTGCTTGCACGTACTCGAAATTACGCGCTCTTAAAAATTCTGCACGCACGACACCGACAAACCCCATCCAGCCGAATAACAACGTGACTAACAACAACCAGCCAAAACCCGGCGTGACGATGCTCATCAAAATAATCAGGATAAACAGCTGCGGCATGCTGCTCCATATTTCGATAAAGCGTTGCATAAACAGATCGAGCCGGCCGCCATAGAAACCTTGAACAGCACCGGCAGCAATGCCAATCACTGCGGTTATAACAGTGACTGCAAAACCAAATAAGACGGAGATACGAAAGCCATACAACAGATTCGCCACCACATCGCGACCTTTATCGTCGGTACCTAACCAGTTATTCGCCGTCGGCGGACTGGGTGCCGGGCTGGGCAAATCGTAGTTAATGGTGTTGTAGCTGTATGGAATTGGCGGCCATAAAATCCAGCCACTGTCGGCAATTAGTTCGCGCATATAAGGATCGCGGTAGTCGGCTGGCAACTCAAAATCACCACCAAAATCCGTTTCCAAATAGGTGGTTGCCACCGGGAAGTACGGCTGTCCGTCGTACCAAACCAAGAGCGGCTGGTCATTTGCAACCAACTCTGAGGCCATCGACACCACAAAGACAATGCCGAATATCCACAGACTCCACCAAGCCCGGCGATTTGCTTTGAACCGCTGCCAGCGCTGGCGTCCAACGGGCGTCAACTGAAGCCACCTCATGAGCGCGCCTCAAAATCAATCCGCGGATCAACCAGCGTGTAGGTCATGTCACTGACGATGTTCATCACCAAACCCAGCAAGGTAAATACATAAAGCGTGGAAAACATGACTGGATAATCACGCTGCAAGGTGGACTCAAACCCAAGCAGGCCCAACCCATCAAGAGAGAAAATGGTTTCAATCAGCAAAGCGCCACTGAAAAAGATGGCAATAAAAGCGCTCGGAAAGCCGGCGATGATGATCAACATGGCATTGCGAAACACATGCCCATAAAGGATGCGTTTTTCCGTTGCACCCTTTGCCCTGGCGGTCATCACATACTGCTTATGGATTTCGTCGAGAAAGGAGTTCTTGGTCAGCATGGTTAAACCGGCAAAGCCTCCGATTACCATGGCAAAGACCGGCAAGGCCATGTGCCAGAAATAATCCGCAATCTTGCCTAACACACTGAGCTCTTCCCAATTCGATGACGTCAGCCCACGCAACGGAAACCAGTCGAAATAACTGCCGCCAGCAAAGAGAATGATCAACAAAACAGCGAAGAGAAACGAAGGAATAGCGTTCGCAGCGAAAATCACGCCCGACGTCCAGACATCAAACTTCGAGGAGTGCTTAACGGCTTTGCGGATACCCAGCGGAATCGATACCAGATAAATAATCAAGGTCGACCATAATCCCAGGGAGATGGAAACGGGCATACGCTCAACAATCAGATCAACGACTGAACTGCCACGAAACAGGCTGTCGCCGAAATCGAAACGCATGTAATCCCACAGCATGGTGAAATAGCGTTCGTGCAGCGGCCGATCAAAACCAAAGCGTGCTTCGATGGCTTCGATATCTTTCTCGGTCAGGCCGCGGGCACCGCGATAGGAGGAATCGCCGGTGCGGTTGCTGCTGCCGCTGCTTTGCTGATTATTACCAGAGGTATCGCTTTGATTATTGCCGGTCACCCGGTCCAGCATGGAAGCGGTATTACCTTCGAGCTTGGCAATCATCTGATCAACCGGGCCACCAGGCGCGACCTGGATGATCAGAAAGTTAATGGTCACAATCGCCCAAAGCGTCGGAATAACCAGCAACAGCCGGCGTACTAAATAGGCAGTCATAAGATCAGCTTACTCAACGGCCATTGCGCTCCGGTAAGGTTTGCGCAGCCTGGGCATCGTACCACCAGGATGAACTGCCCAGAGAGTAGCGCGGTATGCGATCCGGACGGCCAAATTTATGCCAGTAAGACACCCAGTATTCACTGTTGTGCCACTGCGGCACGGCGTAATAACGCCACAACAAAACCCGATCCAATGCCCGGCCATAAGCCAGCAACAGCTCATCATCCTGCTGGTTATCGACAACGCCTTGAATGAGCGCATCAATCACCGGGTCCTGAGTGCCGACCATGTTATAGCTGGAATCCAGATAGCCACTGCCCCACTGAATCTGGAGGTTATCGTTGGGATAGGCATAGCCGAAGAAAGAGCGCGATACCATATCGAAATCACGTTCACGCAAACGATTAACATACTGAGTGGTATCGACCGTTCGAATGGTCATGTTAATGCCGGCTTTGGCCAGATTTTCTTTAAACGGAATGGCAATGCGTTCGTTATCCGGCCGATAAAGTAGCAACTCAAAACTCAAAGGTTCACTGGTTTCAACATTCACCATCTGACCATCGCGACTTTCGTAACCCGCTTCACGCAACAAGGTTAACGCCTGCCTCAGTTGCGGGCGGATATTACCGCTGCCATCGGTCTGCACGTTGGTGTAGGGCTCGGTAAACACCTCATCGGGAATCTGGCCACGGAATTCTTCCAAAATAGCCAGCTCCTGCCCTTGCGGCAGTCCGGTTGCCATGTATTCGGTGTTCTGAAAATAACTGTGGGTGCGACTGTAATAACCATAGAGCAGGTTATCGTTGGCCCATTCAAAGTCGAATAACTGATTGATCGCCATCCTCACCCGCCGGTCTTCGAATACCGGGCGCTGAATATTGAACACAAAGCCCTGCATACCGGTAGGAACTTCGTGAGGAATACTCTCTTTAACGATGTAGCCGGCGTCAAAGTTAGTGCCGGTGTACTGGGTCGCCCATTTACGCGCCGATGACTCCGTTCGATAGTCGTACTCGCCTTTTTTGAAGGCTTCCAATAACACAGTGTCATCCAGGTAGTAGTCAACACGTTCGCGTTCGATATTAAGTAACCCCAGCTGGGTAGGATGATTGATTGCCCAGTAATCTTCTATTCGTTCATAGACGACATATTGCCCCATCTCGTATTCGCTGATGGTGTAGGCACCACTGCCCAGCGGCACGTTTTCAAACGGCTCGGCAAAATCGCGATCGGCAAAATCGTGTTCCGGGAAAACCGGCAGGCCAGCCAGACCAACCAGATTCGACTTACTCGGTGCCGGCAGGTCAAATCGAACCCGCTGTGCGTCCAAAACCTCAACTGTCACGCCATCATAGATGGTGCGAAATTGCGGTACGCCATCGGTCATCAAAAGATTGAAGGTAAAGGCCACATCCGATGCTTCGATCGGACTGCCATCCTGAAAAGTGGCAGCGGGGTTCAGATGAAAGATAATCCAGTCATTGCTTGCCGGGTATTCAACCTGTTCAGCGATCAGCCCGTAATAGACTCCGACTTCATCACTGTTACCGACCATTAAAGAGTCAAAGAGATAGGATTCGATACTCGCAGGCGTCGTTCCACGCAGCGCAAAGCGATTGAAGTTATCGAAAGTACCGCGAGCGCCATAAGTGGCCGACCCGGTTCGGGGAGCATCCGGATTCACATAGCCCCAATGCTCAAACCCTTCCTGGTATTTGGGCTCGCCACGCTCGGCAATGTAATAGGAAACAGTGACGTCTTCCTCGGCCACAGCCGGAAACACCAGGCACGCAGTAACCACAGCCGCAATACAGGCTCTCATGATGACTCCCTCACAAATTGAATGATGTGATGTTCTTATTAGGATGGCCGACGCTGTACGACAGCAGACTTCACCTCAGCCTGGCGTTGCGACAGCGGTACCGTCGACAAACGACCGATACCTACCGTACAAGCGATCCAAAAACAGACCAGCATGACTTTCAATGGCCAGGGATCGACAACCGTAATGGACACACCGAAGGTTATGGCCACTACCAACAAGGCGGTTCGTTTGGAACGTTTTTCGATATAGCGCTCGCGTTGCCAGTTGTCGATCAAGGGTCCAAACACTCTAGAAGATAACAACCAACGGTGGAAGCGTGGCGAAGTGCGGGCAAAACAAAAGGCAGCCAACAACATAAAAGGTGTGGTTGGTAACACCGGCAACACCACACCCAAGGTTCCCAGACCGACACACACCCAGCCGGCGGAAAAAATTAACCAACGAAACAACCAACGATGCATGGACCCCGATCCTCTAAACCGCCAGCACACCGAACACTGGACAGGATATCAACCATAGCAAAGCCCGCCAGCAGGCGGTACACCGGGGCTGGTAAAGCACGCCAAAACAGGTGTAACACACTGATTTAGATAATTTTTTTAGAAAAAGCCTTGCAAAGGTCAAAACCGATGGTAAGATGCGCCCCGCTTTCGACGAAATCGCCGAAGCTTTCTGAAGGTCCCGTTCGTCTAGTGGCCTAGGACACCGCCCTTTCACGGCGGTAACAGGGGTTCGAGTCCCCTACGGGACGCCACTTCAGATTAGAATTTGCGGGAATAGCTCAGTGGTAGAGCACAACCTTGACCGAGGTTGGGGCCGGGCGGGTAGCCTCGCGAGTTCGGTTCGACGCAGTCGAACTCAATCACAACCAGTTATGCGGGAATAGCTCAGTGGTAGAGCACAACCTTGCCAAGGTTGGGGTCGCGAGTTCGAATCTCGTTTCCCGCTCCAAAAATCAGCGGCAAATCACAACGGTCGCGAGCTGGAGCGCCAGCCCGGTCGAATCTCGTTTCCCGCTCCAACATTCAATAAAACCCGGACTTGTTCCGGGTTTTGTGTTTTCAGGGGATCGATCAGCGGCAAATCACAAAGGTCGCGAGCTGGAGCGCCAGCCCGGTCGAATCTCATTCCCCGCTCCAACATTCAATGAAACCCGGACCTGTTACGGGTTTTGTGTTTTCAAGGGATCGATCAGCGGCCACTTACAAAGGTCGCGAGCTGGAAAGCCCCGCTTTCTCACCGCACCTCATTCCCAGCGACGACGCGCCTTATAAAAGGCGCTGACATCCATGAAACCCAATTTATCAGCCAATTGAGACGCTGGCAGACCGCGTAGCCGCTTGAAACATCGCTTGCGGGCATCATCCAGCAATTGGGAATAGCGAACGCCTTCATTTGCCAACTTTCGCACCAGCGTCGAACGGCTCATGCACAATTCACGAGCCAGGTTTGTCTGATTCCCATACCGAGACAGGTTTTTGTCCAGTAATTGCTGAACGCGGCCACTTAAAGTCTGTTGCTGGGCAATCTGACTGCGCAAACCGGCAGCCCGTTGGGACAGAATTTTAAACAGATAGGGGTGCTCTCCGCCCTGGACCGGTGTGGCAAAGACCGAGCTGGGAACAATGAGGGCATTGCGATCGGTATTGTAACGAATGGGCACCTGGAAACAGCGGTCGACCGCCGTGTGATAATTGGCTTTGGGGTAGGCAAATTCCACGGCGACCAGTGGTAAGGGCTGCTGACAAAGATGACACCCCCAGTGATACAAAGCAGCCATGCTACGTTCTACCGCGCAGCGGGGATAATCCATCGTTGAGACAAAACGAAAGCTAAGCACGGTGCGCTCGCCTTCTACCTCTACCTTCCAGGTATCAGCTGGATTTACCAACAAAATGTTCTCAAGGTATGTTTCCAGCACTTCTCCCAGATTCCGGCAGGATTGCATCAGATAGCTGGGCAACCCTTTAGCATCGGGCGCCACCCGAGCACCAAATTCCACCCCAACCGCCGGGCAAAACGGACTGTCGCTGGCTTGTTGCCACAACCAAACCAGCCAAGCTTCCGGATAGCGCTTCTCGAGTAACTCACTGATATCGGCATTGCTTTGCAACTGTTCCACGTCATTCATCAACGGCGGATAGAGATGTTGCAATGCGCTGTGGTTAAGAATGTTCAGTCGCAGCAATTCCCGGGCAAGATCGACCACGGCAATCGCTGATACACTGGGTTGTGCATCCGGTGACATATCCTTGCCTCCGTTCTGGCGCGTTGTCTGTTGCTAATTTGCGTCAGAAATCGGGAAGAGGCAATGAGCGATGGTGAGATACCAATGAGAACGGTCCGGGCGGGAGGTCAGGATGCGACCTGGTGCAAATAATACAGCCACCCCGCCAGACCATTGAACTTCAAACCTCTACGACTGTCGGGTGCCCTGAGGTACGGACACTTTGCTTATGGCCGACTCGTCTTGATCCACCCTTTCAACGTCTGCCAGTTTCGACAACTCAGTGGGGTCCAGCACAAGCTCGGCAAGTAATACCTTATTATTCAGGTCATCAAGATTACGCAGCCGCGCACTAAAATCGCGCAGCTCATGCAGGCTTCGCGTTGTGGTTTTCCAATCGACCAACTCACCCATACGGTATTCTTGAGCATCAAAACGGCTTTCAAAAGTTCGGCTTTGCGTGCCGTACACATCGCCATCCAGCAAACCGGTCATAGTGCGAATCTCGGCACGCTCACTCAGCTCATAGTATTGATAATTCTGGTTCTGAAAATCGACAAAGTCCCAATGATCCAAAGGCTCAAAATAGCCAGCGTCCAACTCCCAGATCTGACGTTGGTCGATTTGTCGGTTCAAACTGCCGTCCTGCTTGAAAACAGTTTCCTGCGCCAGTGTCAGTGAAACAGTCTCCACCTGATCCTGGCGTACTGGGTGCGTATTCTGCCGGACTGTACGTCCTTCAAAATGAACAAAGAAATCAGGCAGGCCTGACATCATCATCGATTCAGCAGCCGTCAGTTCCTGCTGGTTGACCGTTTCGTCAACGAGACCGTACAACATGTCAAAAGCATCCAACAGCAACGCCTTTTGGTCGCCACTGCCTTGGGCCCGGTCCAACCCTTCACGCAGAATTTGCCGATAATGCGCTAAAGCTGCTTGACGGCGTGTTCCTTCAGCCGAACCAGTAAGCCCCGTTTTATCTACCGATAATTCAATATGATTACCGAAAAATTCAACATCGATATTCCGCCTCTGATCGGTTTCCGTCATGGACAAATCAAGGCCAGGCTTTCGTCCATCGTCAATCGACAATTTGAGTTCCAAGATGCCGGACATATCGTCCAAACCCAACTTTGCCAGAGATACACCTCCGCCACTAAAGTATTCGTTTGCCAAACGGTTTAAACCAATTGCCAGACTGTCGAGCTCTTGCTTTTCTTTCTGAGATAGCTTGCCATCCAGTTGAAACTCTACGGATAACGTCTGAAATTGAACACCAGATTCAATGCCATCATGGCCATAACCAGACTCGCGCCGGATAACAAAGGTGAGCGTATCACCACTGTCAGTGGTTAGGCTCAGCTCAATTTCAGAACTGGGATCGTTATGATCAACTACGAATTTAGCGGGATCGATCGGCGAGGAATTTTCATTGAGCGTTGAATAGCGATATTGCGTTGCACTTTGCGTGACTGATGTTTCGTTATTATCCAAAAAATGAGACAAACTCAGCGGAACATCTCGCATCATCTCAAAGTGTTCGTTTTGAGCAACACGGTTGGTCAGTTGTTCGGTAATATAACGCGGTGCATCCAGGTGTTTTACCGATACATCTTTCACATGGCGTGGTTCACTATAAACCGAAGAGAGCGGCCCTCCACCGTGAATAATGACCTTCGGTGGTTCGCCTTCACCATAGTTTTTCAGTGAAGGCATTTCAGTAAGAATCATCGTACCGTGAAAAGGTCTTCCCGGACCTAAAATACCGTTCATAATCCCCTCCCATTCACCACGCTGGAATAGGCACACCCGAACCTAAGCAGCAGCCTCTCAATCAGCTGCCCCTCAGATCATGCTTTAACACTGGCCGCTTCATTAGCAAAAACCACGGGTTCTTCACCACGCAGATAATCCGGAGCCTTATTCGGGTCGTTCTCCGTTATTTTCTCATCAGAATATTTATACATAGCGTCCATGTTGAGTATTAAATCATCCAACATTGCCACTTCTGGTTCGGCAAACTTATCGTCATAGAGCGCTAACAAATTGGTTTTATCCGAATATTGATTGGTGATGGTATTCCACTCGAGCAAGACGTTATCCTTGTACACCAACTGTTCCAGCTTGGCATCCAACTCAACGCTCCTGTCAGCTTTAACCAGTACACCATTGCGCCGTTCCAGTTCTGTCCGAGATGCTGCTTGTTCCTGCAGTTCGTAGTATCGATAGTTTTGATCGTTACTGCTGAAATCGACCATGGACTTACCTTCTGCCGGCTTAAAGTAAGTCCCTCTTAATTTCCAAAACTGATTCTGGTCAATATCAAGATCACCATTGGCATATTGATGTATTTCGGTCTCTTGAGAGAAATCCAGACTAAAGCGCGCACTCTGTTCTTCACGCCCTTCTTCCGGGTTGCGCATACCGACTCGGCTTAAGTACGAAATCCGGAAGTCAGCAACCGAGGTCAACATAGCGGCTTCGTCTTCACTCAGCTTCAAACCCGGTTTGGGCTCTTCAAGTTCGCCATGCAATGCATCAAAGGCCGCCAGCAACAACTTACGGTCTTCCTCACTACCGTTGGCACGACCTACACCATCAACCAATTGTTGACGATATTGCGCCAGTGCCGCCTCACGGCGCTCTGTGTCATAACCATCCACCAAGCCTAATTTATCAAGGGTTGCGGTGACCTTGTTACCATTGGCCACCGATTCAATATGACGGGCGTTTGGACCATCGGAGAACTTCAGGCGAAGTCCGTAGTCAACGTCATCATGATTTGGCAGGGCAAATGGCGGTGTGATTTCTGTCAGACCACCATCGAGCGACAACGACAGCTCAGCCACTTCATTTAAGCTACCGAGATCAAGTGAATCCAAGTCCAGCTCGCCGGTTGCAAAATAGTTGTTGGCCAAGGCATTTATTTTATCGGACAACGCCAGCAGTTCGTTTTTCTCGCTTTGCGACAGTCGCCCATCCAACTCGTAATCAACGGAGACATTTTCATATCCAACAGCGGCGTATCGCGGCGTACTGCCCAGGCCTTTTTCGTAATGAAGGTTAAAGGTGATCGTATCGCCACTTTTAGTCTTCAAGCTGAACGACAATTCACTCTCGGCGTGGACAGTGTGTTTCTCAAGCTCACTGAAATCCGGCTCAACCCATTTGCCACCGGTATTTTGATAGGTATAACGATCCAGTTGTTGATGTACTGAGTTCTGGTCGTCTTGGAGAAACGTGGTAAGACTCTGTGCCAGGTTGTTAATGCCAGGTCCTTTGTCCATGGCCTTCGACATTCGCTCAGCCAGTCCCGGCAGATTTTGATCATCTCCGCTCAGGAAACTCTGCTGCTTGGGCGGGCCGTATATATTCGCCTCGGGCAGACCGCCCAGCTGAATATTGACCATGGGAGAGACCCGGTTCTGACTTTCCTTGCTGCCCAATCCACCCACGGGTATTTCAACGGTAATTTTGGGAACAACACTGGCCGAAAGGTACGTATTTGATATCGCTGCCATGATTCACCTCTACAGAAATCCCTCTGTTGCAAACGATAACGACCCTGGCTTTAAAAGCTTTAATCAAACAGGCGCACATGCGCCCCTTTGGTATTAAAGGGCAATCCACACCGCCGACAAAAAAGCCAGACCGACTGGTCTGGCTTAGGGTTCCATTATTGCAAAACACTGGCAGGGAGAGGTTTCCCTCTCCAGTGCTTCAGGCTCACGACGCTACTTTTGCGAGGAGACAAAAGGATCGGTGTCGATTTCAACATCGCCTGCCTGACGGCGTTTGAGGACCGTGTTGATATACGAATCAATGGCGGCCTTCTGACCGACATCCTTGCCCGAGGCTTCGCTTAAATACCAACGATGCTCCAAGATTTCGTGAAAAATCTCTGCATCGTCAAGCTTACCTTTCATGTCCGCAGGAATGGGTTCTATCGTTGGATTAAAAACTTCAGACAACCAACGATACGCAGCCACGGGCTCGGGAATATCCCGGCCATCGACTTCACTCAGATGGGCTTTGTAGCGACTGAGATCATTGAGTAACCGGCGCGCCTGGTTTTCCTGAACCTGCAACCCGGTGAGACTATTTAAGCGACGGCGATGGTGCCAATGTTCGACGACACGCGGAACCATACGCACGCGCTGGCCGTTATCGACAGTGGTAATCTCCATCTCTTCAACATCAAACCCCAGATCATTGAGCCGGCGTATGCGCTGCTCCATCAGATACTGGTCTTCCGGATCAAAGACTTCATCCTGTGTCAGCTCGGCCCAGAGTTTCGAATAGCGCTCCACCAATGCCTGAGCCAGATCGATCGGGTCTTGCCCTTTGGGCAACGTACCGGCCGCTTCCAGATCCATCAGCTCACCACCAATGTTGGTTTCCGCCAATTCCAGATCGTATTCACGACGACCTTCGGACAGCTTGTCGCGCATTTCACCGGTTTCAGCGTCGACCAGATAAGCCGCCATCAAGCCTGCATCACGACGGAACAGGGTGTTCGACAAGGAACAGTCACCCCAATAAAAACCCGACAGATGCAAACGCACCAACAGCTCGGCCAATGCATCCAGCATCTGACTCAGCTGCTCGGCTGAAATGCCTTGTTGAATGATGATGCGGTATGGCAAAGCCCCGTCGAGATAATGCGTCACCAATAATCCACGATTGGCCATATCGACCGGCTCACCGACCAGATCAAAACGAGCCCGCGCTTCGGCCACGTCTTCATCGCGATTGGTCACCAAACCCACGGCTTCGACCACCGGCAAACCCAGCTCCTGCAGTTCACGCAGCAGTTTGTATTCTTTACGCGCAACCGGCGTCATCAGCTCCTTCAGTGCGTAGACCTGATTGTTATGGCTAACAAAGCGCACTACATTGCGGTGAATACCCCGCGCGACCTCAACGAAGAGTTCCGGTGGCCACTGGGTTAAGTGCTTGGACCAGGGGTAACGCAGGTCGGTAATGTAATGGCTGGGTGAGGCGATCTGGATCTTCATCGGACACCTTCAAAAGCTGCTTGAACACGACTATAGCGAAAACAGAGACGAGCGCGAGCGATAAAAAAAGCCGGCGCGAAGCCGGCTTTTCTGTCGACTGAAAAAGCGGTCGACTTACAGGCGATTAGTGGTCTCGGCGTCGAACACGTGCAGGCGATCAACGTTAACTTCCAGCGCCACTTCTTCGCCCACTTTCGGTACTTTGTGGACGTCCATCTTAGCGAGAATCTTCTTCTCTTCGTTCGGCATTTTGATGTGGACAACCACTTCGTGACCCAGGGTCTCGATGATCTCCACCTTGCCTTTCAGCGGCGCAGTATTGGTCCAGTCCTGCTCGTCAGACGAGGCAATATGCTCTGGACGGATACCGACGACGACGTTTTTACCTTTACGCTCAATGATGCCGTCTTTCCACTCGGCCGGCGTTTTGAAGGTCAGATCCGGGTGCACCAGCTCGCTGCCGTCATCAGAGACTTTGAACGTCAGGATGTTCATGTTCGGCGTACCGATGAACTGAGCGACAAAGACGTTTTGCGGGGTGTCATACAGGTCCAGCGGCGTGCCGACCTGACGCAGGTTACCGTCGTGCAATACCGCAATACGGTCACCCATGGTCATGGCTTCAACCTGATCGTGGGTCACGTAAACCGAGGTAATACCCAAACGCTTCTGCAGGTTGGCGATCTCAGCGCGCATGTGAACCCGCAGCTCGGCGTCCAAGTTGGACAGCGGCTCATCGAACAGGAACACAGACGGTTTACGAACGATGGCACGACCCAGTGCCACACGCTGACGCTGACCACCGGACAGTGCTTTCGGTTTGCGGTCCAGCAACGGAGTCAGGCCCAGGGTTTCGGCGGCTTCGTTGACCAAACGGTCGATCTCGTCCTTCGGCATTTTGCGCAGACGCAGACCAAAGGCGATGTTTTCGAAGACCGACATGTGCGGGTACAGAGCGTAGCTCTGGAACACCATCGCCACGTCGCGGTCTTTGGGGTGGATGTTGTTAACGACGCGGTCGCCGATGTACAGCTTGCCGTCGGTGATTTCTTCCAGGCCAGCGATCATACGCAGGGTGGTGGATTTACCACAGCCAGAAGGGCCAACCAAAACCATGAACTCTTTATCTTGGATTTCCAGGTTCAGGCTCTTGATGACGCTCACGTCTTCGTAGTTCTTGCCTACGTTCTCAAAAGTAATACTAGCCATCAGCTTTCACTCGTTTCTTGTCGTTATACAAGCACCGTTTCGCTTGTGCAGCGAAACCCCGACTGGACTCGACTTAAGTCCCTGGCCAACAACACCAGATCACCTACCTTGCCGACCCCATTCCAGACCGGAATGTAATTTTCTTTCACCACTTTTGTGGCTGCCGATCAAACTGGGCTCATCTTGACGTAATAATACTACCAAATGCAAGCCCGGATCGTTGCCCAGCGCCGTAAAGATGCGCCAAACGCCCATATCACGCGGCTTTAGCCTGATGCGCCGGTGTCGTCCGTGGCTTGCATCAAGTAAGTCAGCGCTTCCAAAATCCGGGTTTTCACCCGCGTCGGCGGGTTCTGGTAGAAGGCTTGCCAGGCCTGACCACGAAACTGGTTGTAATTTTCTTTCTGGGCGGGGAACTGAGCGATCCAGTTGAGGCGAACCGCATGAGAGATAATGACATCGAGCACGACATAGTCATCGACTTCCATCGCTGGGTTGGCCCGGGCAAAAGCCAGTAACCCCAGCAAGGCTTCTATGCTCAGCTGGCGATAGGCCGGACTGGGAATCTGGTCGAGCATGCGCTCCACTAACTGCGCAAACTGCGGTTCCCCTGCAGTCATCTGGTCGAGCACCCGAGCCGACTCCAAGCGCGACCGGGGGTCAAAGCGATCACCGACGACCACCCCCCGGCACTGCTCCAGTAACGCCCAAAGCCCGGGATGAAAATCCTCCGGCAGACGCGGCATCACGCCTTGCTGTTCGCGCCACTGATACCAGTTGCGCGCCTCTCCCAACTCCGCCTTGCTGTCGTCCTCTTCCGCGACTGGGTTTAGCTGCGCGGGTTCAGTGCGCATCTGCAACGACTCCTGGGCAAACAAACGACCCACTTCCCGCGAATAGCTGCCCAGAATGGCGCGAATCCGTTGTTGGATGTCATAAGGACTCAACGACGCCAGCCGCTCAAATGCCTGGTCCGGCTTGAGATCGTCGCTTTGCGCCAACTGGCCCATAATCAGCATCGCCAGGTGACCGGGGCGCAGCGTCATCATGCCCTGAAACAGATCCGGCTCACCGCGCATGATGGTCGACAGGATGACCAGTATTTCCTGGTTCAACACCGCTTCGCGCCGATCCTGACCGCAGTTACGATTGATCAGCTTCAAGGTTTCCTTGTTCGACAGCGGCTCACGAATGGTGCCTTGATCGGAATACGCCCGACCAACAATGATGATGCGTTGTCGCGCCAGCACTTCGGCTACCGCATCTTCCAGTCCGCCCCAGTATTTGCCAAGCACACCCGCCGCATTGCGAATAACGCTCCACAAGTAAGCCTCACTGGCGCGGCGATAGACCTCTTCGAGTAACACTTTAACCGTGACCCGAGGCGCAATGCCCGGGTCAAAATCCAGACCGTGAGCGTCAGCCAGGTCGCTGAGAATATCGATTTGCTCATACAGATTGACCGACGCCTGCAGCCGTTGCACTTTCCTGTCCAGGCTTTCGGTCGGCTCCAGCAAGCTGAGCATCGACGCTTGCAACGGCGTACAGTGCGCCAGATCGACCTGCAACCATTGCTTGCGAACTCGACGCGACAACGCCATCGCCGCAGGCACCTGGTAATCATTGAGTTCTTCAATGCGCTCAACACCGACTTCGTTGAGCAACTCACTCATTGGCCCGGTGCTGACGGCAACGTCACCGCATTCGCCCGCCATCAACTCACGAATCAGTTCATAGAGTGCGTCTTTGTCGGGCGCGTTGAGCATCGGCTCGGACAAAAAAATCATCATCAGCGGGCGCGCCGGCTGGTCCCAGTGCCGACTGACGTAACTGAGTTCCGCTTTAATTTTCTCGCACAGCAAACGGTTGTCTGACGCCAGGTAAAAGGTATCGCGGTTCTGAAACTGCGGCAGAAAAACGCAGCTTTCACCGTTGAGTTCATACAGCTGAGCGGTCGACAAGGAACGCGGTCGGCGCTGCGGTCGACCGGTCAAACCCAATTCGCGATTCTGTCCAATGATGTTAAATACCCGCGCCAACTCCAGCGGCGGTAAGGCTCTTACCGGTTCCAGATCGTCAACGGTTTCGCTGAACAAGCCGGCCTGTTTCAATGTCGCACGAACCTGATCGTTTTCAGCGAGCAGGCCAACCACCACCGGCGTTTTATGTTTGTCGCCGACGCGGCGGTGAGCGTTGAGTGGATCGATATCGCGGCGCTCGATGTAACCACCATCCAGCAGGCAACCGAGGGTGTACAACGACTGCGCCCAGATTAACGGCACGTTGTTATTCGCCTGGCGCGGCTGACTGCCGGGTTCGGCTTTTTCGGCCTCAATGTGATCAGCGGGCACGAAATAGAGTTCGGGTAACAGCCACTGGCCATTGTGCTCAACGCGCAAACTGTCCAGTCGCTGGCGGTAATCGGTGGCCAGTTCGGTGTCGCCATCGAACAACGCATTGAGATAACAATAGGTATAAAACAGCGGCCATTCCGATTCGATGTGCTCAAAATTGCGCAGCTCATGCGCTTCGTAATGCAGACGATGCGGATCTTCCAGCACCGTCTGATGGCCATCGAGTAAAAACCGTTTGCAGCCGTATCGCCCCGCCAATTTACTCAAAATGCGCTCGCGGGTTTTTTTGACCAGCGATGCCTTTTCCACTGCGAACGCCGGATAACCGATGATCGACAAATCTGCGGCATCGACTTCCTTCGACATCGACTCACGCGGCAGCAGGTTTTCCAAGGTGGTACGGCAGCGTGCAACTTCATCGGACACCACATGAATAACGCCCGCCTGACCACCGCCCTCCCCAAAGAGGTTAACGCCACGCATCGACTGCAACGCGGCTTTCACCATTCCGACCGAAGACGCATTGATCTCAACCCGGCCGTTATTGATTTTATTACCGCGCTCCCAGATGCCGTAATCCGGTGTGCGATAACCACGCCCGATATACCAAACCAGATTCTGTACGAAATTCACCTCGGCGACGGTCTGTACCAGACGCAACCCCGAACGCGTCATACGCGCCAGCATCAGCAGATACAATGACGTCGCGTCGAGTTGCAGGTGACCCCATTTGTCATCATCCACCACCACCTGACCAGAATGAGTGGCGTACTTGGCGTGCAGTGCATCGAGCGGATTTTGGGTGTACTTGAAGCGCTCAACCTTATGCGCCTGACGGGTCATCGACTGCAACAGTCCGCGCATCAGGCGGGTCACGCAATCAGCCAGATAAGCCGTGCGCTCCGGGTCTTCGCCGCTGCGCCGATAGGCCAGCCATAATCCCCAAACGGCTTGAATGGAATAGACGTTATCGCGCACCCAGGCGTCGGTGTAGTCGCCGTGACCGTTCACATCGGTGCTGGCTGGAAACAAGCCGGTGGTGGCATCCTGACGACTCAGGATGGTGCTATCGACCGCCTCGAACCAGGCGTTCAGACTGTCAGGACCGGGGTTGGGCATGAATCGTTGCCTAAAGAACGCGCCCGGCCAGAACCGGGCGACGTCGGGAATCGAAGAATTGTTATTGTACTAAGGCTGTTCAACAAGCCAACTGCCTGATCAAGACCAGGCAGGCGGCCGGATTAACCGGCCAGTTCGCAGGCTTCGCGCGCCAGTTGCTCGATGCGACCCCAATTGCCCTGGTTCAGCGCATCGGCCGGCACAATCCAGGAACCGCCGACACAGGCCACATTGCCCAGCGCCAGGTAGTCGCGGAAGTCCTTAACCGAAATGCCGCCGGTCGGGCAGAAACGCACATCCGGGAAGGGACCGGCAAAGGCCTTCAGCGCCGAGACGCCACCCGAGGCTGCTGCCGGGAAGAATTTAAAATGGGTGTAGCCCAGTTCCATACCCTGCATCATTTCCGACACGCTGGCGACTGCCGGCAAAAACGGCATGGATGTTTGCAAACCGGCATCGAGCAACCGCGGTGTTGCACCCGGGCTGATGGCAAAATCGGCGCCGACGTCTTCGAGTTGCTTTAGCTGCTCAACCCGAGTCACGGTACCGGCACCCACAATAACGCCCTCAACTTTTTTCATTTCGGCGATGACATCAATGGCCGCTTCGGTGCGCAAGGTCACCTCCAACACTTTTAGACCACCGGCTTTCAACGCCTCTGCTAAAGGACGCGCATCTTCAACACGTTGAACGGCCAACACCGGCATCACCGGGTAGGCTTGTTGCAGGATTTCGTTGACGGAATAGCTCATTGCTCTCTCTCCAAGAAGGCGTTTGCCTCACCTCAGTGGGTGTTAAGGCGATGGTTCAGAACGGCCGCTGCACCGAGCAAGCCAGGTTGTTTGGACACCACCACGTAGGTGGGCACGTGTTCGACAAAACCGCGCAATCGCGCCTTGGCTTCAAAGCGGGCACGGAACTGACTGCTTTGAAAGTAATCGAGGAAACGCGGCACGATACCGCCGGCGATATAAAGGCCACCTTTCGCGCCCAGCATCAAAGCCGCATCGCCCGCGTACGAGCCAAGAATGGCGCAAAAACGGGCCAGGGCTTCTTCGCATTGCGGATCAGCACGGTCCAACGCCCGCTGGGAAATATCGGCTGCTTTCAGACTTTGCGGTGCCACTTCCTGACGGTCGCACAGCGCCTGATAGATGTTTTCCAGGCCCATGCCAGACAGCAAACGTTCTACCGACACCCGTTCGTATTTAGTCAGCAGGAATTTCAGAATGTCGATTTCAACCGCGTCGGTCGGTGCAAAATGCGCGTGACCGCCTTCGGTTTCCAACGTCACCGGACCGGCGCTACTAAACGCCAGCCCCGCCAGACCTAATCCGGTGCCCGGTCCGGTTACAGCCATCGGCCAACCAGGCACAGCCTCACCGGGGCCGACTTTAACCACACCGTCGCTGCCCAGATGCGGAATGGCGTTGGCCAGCGCGTTGTAATCGTTGATGAACTTAAGCGACGTCAGGCCAATATCCGACTGCAATTCCTGCACACTGAACGACCAGGTGTGGTTGGTCATGGTGATGCGGTCCTTATCGGTCGGACAGGCAATGGCCATCACCGCATGTTCCGGACGCTCATAGTCGGCCGCCGGGCCGGTCAGGTAAGCACGAATGGCATCGGCAATGGTGTCGTACTCAGCGCCATTCAATGCGGCCACGGCCACCAGATCCTGCTCCGCCAGTTGCGGGCCTTCGGCCGGGTCAAAACTCAGCAACGGCGCCAATGCAAAGCGAGCGTTGGTGCCGCCGATATCGGCGATTAAACCGTATTGGGCCATGCTCAGTCCTCGAAATCTTCAAAGCGGAAGATGGTGGCGCCTTCTTCAGCGGAGTTCACAGCCGCACGCATCGGCGCGAACAACTCACGACCCACGCCAAATTCATTGCCTTTCAGGTCAGCGATAACCGGAGAACGCTTTGCCCATTCCTGAGCATCGACGCGCACTTCAACGGTGCCCGCTTCGGCATCCAGACGAATGATGTCGCCGGCTTTGACCTTCGCCAGCGGACCACCGTCACTCGCCTCCGGCGACATATGAATCGCCGCCGGTACCTTACCAGACGCGCCACTCATACGACCGTCGGTAACCAGCGCCACCTTGTGACCACGATCGAGCAATACGCCCAACGGCGGCGTCAGCTTGTGCAGCTCCGGCATACCATTGGCTTTCGGGCCCTGGAAACGAACCACGACCACACAGTCACGATCCAACTCGCCGGATTTAAAGGCTTCCTGCAAATCGTGCTGGCTTTCAAACACCACGGCGGGACCTTCGATGATGCGGTGGTCCTGACTCACTGCCGACACCTTGATCACGCCCGTACCCAGGTTACCTTTCAAGACCTGCAAACCACCTTGGGGACTGAACGGATTGCTCGCCGGACGGACGATGTCTTCATCCAGTGACTGCTGGGTGCCAGGTCGGAATTCAACCTCGTCACCGTCCATAAACGGCTCTTGAGTGTAACCGTCCAAACCGGTGCCAAAGATGGTTTTAACGTCACTGTGCAGCAAACCGTCACCGAGCAATTCACCCATGACATAACCCAGACCACCGGCGGCGTGGAAATGGTTCACGTCCGCCATACCGTTGGGGTAGACGTGTGCCAGAGTGGGCACGATTTTGGACAGGTCGGAAAAATCTTCCCACTTCAATATGATGCCCGCCGCGCGCGCCATGGCGATCAAGTGGATGGTCAGGTTGGTGGAACCACCCGTCGACAGCAAACCAACGATGCCGTTGACAAAGGCTTTTTCATCGAGCACCTCAGAGATCGGCGTGTACTGACCATTCTGTTTGGTCAGACGAATGGCCTGCTGAGCGGCCTCACGAGTCAGCGCATCACGCATCGCATTTTCAGGGTTTACAAAACTGGAGCCTGGCAGATGCAACCCCATAAATTCCATCAGCATCTGGTTGGTGTTGGCAGTGCCATAGAAGGTACAGGTACCGGCGCTGTGGTAAGAATCTGACTCGGCCTGCAGCAGCTCATCGCGACCGACTTTGCCCTGAGCGTATTCCTGACGAATGCGCGCTTTTTCTTTATTGGGCAAACCGGACGGCATGGGACCGGCCGGCACAAAAACGGAAGGCAGATAGCCAAAACGCAGCGCGCCGATGACCAGGCCGGGTACGATCTTATCGCACACGCCCAGATAGAGCGCGGCATCGAACATGTTGTGCGACAGCGCCACACCCGTGGCCATCGCGATGTTATCGCGACTGAACAAACTCAGTTCCATGCCCGGCTGACCTTGAGTCACGCCGTCACACATGGCTGGAACGCCCCCCGCGACCTGAGCAGTACAGCCCATTTCGCGAGCGGCTTGCTTGATGATATTCGGGAAACGCTCATACGGGTGATGCGCGCTCAACATATCGTTGTACGCAGTCACGATGCCCAGGTTAGCCTGGTTCATCAGCTTGATGGTGTTCTTCTCATCGTCCGAGCAGGCCGCAAAACCATGCGCCAGGTTGCCGCAGCTTAATTGACGACGATCGGGAATCTGTTCACCGGCATCGCGCATCCGCTCCAGATAGCGACGGCGCGAGGGTCCACTGCGCTCGATGATGCGGTTGGTGACGTCTTGCAAGGTGGTGTTCATTTAAATCTACCCTCTTTAAAAAACGGGAGACGCTTAACGAAAGACGCTGGACGCCGGGTTACCGCCGCTAACTGGCGTCTCCCGTCAAGCGTCGAGCGTCTCGCTGCTTATTCAGCCCAATAGACCGACACTGGCGTCAATGTCTGCTTCAGCACCGAACGCACCGGCAGATCCACTACCGGGCCATCGCCCAGCGCGGCGTCCAGTACCGGTTTTTTACCCGCACCGGTTAAGTGCAGCACGATCCAGTCGCTGTGCAGAATGCGCTTCAGGGTCAACGTCATACGGGCGTGCGGCGCGGTTTTTGGCACCACGCCACAGCAATCAATGTGGTTGTGGGTATCCAGTGCTTTGTTCAGTGTGTCAGCACCGGGGAAAAACGAGGCGGTATGGCCGTCTTCACCCATGCCCAGCAAAGTCACCGTCAGTTGCTCCGGCAAGGCCGCCAGGGTTTTGTTCAGACTGGCTTCGGCTTCGAATGGCGTGGTGTGCTCAGACTTGTGGGCAATAAAACGCGCCGCGACAGCGTTGTTTTGCAGCAAGTGAGTGCGCACCAACTTTTCATTGCTGTCGTCGTCACTGGGATCAACCCAGCGCTCATCGACCAGAGTAATGGTCACCTTCGACCAATCCAGGTCAGCGACGCTCAGCGCTTTAAACAGATCCACTGGCGTGCG
The DNA here is from genome assembly GCF_003054965.1 of Saccharospirillum sp. MSK14-1. Classification (GTDB taxonomy): domain Bacteria; phylum Pseudomonadota; class Gammaproteobacteria; order Pseudomonadales; family Natronospirillaceae; genus Saccharospirillum. Next base: position 318,387 of record NZ_MIES01000033.1, on the reverse strand, counting down.
ACCACCAGAAACCGCCAGACCGGCTTCGCCGGTGTCGCTAATGGCAGCGGCCAGGCGTTCGATAATGTCACCGGCCAATTGTTCGGTCAGCGCATCGCGGCTGTCGAAATCGAGTTGTTGCATTGGGATATCCTTCGGCTAACGGGAGACGCTTAATACGGGAGACGTCTAACGGAAGACGCTTGACGCCGGGTTACCGGCAATCTGCATCTCCCGTCAAGCGTTCAGCGTCAAATCAATTGCTTTCATGCCAGCTGCGGCCATCACGCGCTACCAGCTCGAAGGCCGCTTGCGGACCCCAGCTGCCAGCTGGATAGCTGTGCGGTGCAACGGTCGATTGCTTCCAACCATCGAGAATGGCGTCGGCCCAGACCCAGGCGGCTTCGACTTCATCGCGGTGCACGAACAAGGTGGAGTTGCCACGAATCACATCCAGAATCAGACGCTCATAGGCTTCCGGTACGCGTGAATCGGCAATGTGGTCGGGCATGGTCAGGTTCAGCGTTACCGGCGTGACCTGCATGCCTTCACCCAGGCCCGGCAGTTTGTTCATCATATTCAGCTGAATGGATTCTTCCGGCTGCAGACGGATGACCAGCTTGTTCGACGCCAGGTTGGAGCCTTCCGGGAAAATGGAATGCGGTACGTCTTTAAACTGAATAACGATTTCGCTGTAACGCGCGGGCAGTCGCTTACCGGTACGCAGATAAAACGGCACGCCGCGCCAGCGCCAGTTGTGAATATCGGCACGAATGGCAACAAAGGTTTCGGTCTGCGAATTGGGCTTGCCGCCCTCTTCTTCTTTATAACCCGGTACCGCTTTGCCACCGACGTTACCGGCAGCGTACTGAGCACGGACGGTGTTGCGGCGCACTTTATCCAGACTCATCGTCTGCAGCGATTTCAGGACTTTTAATTTCTCGGCACGAACCGCATCGGCATCGAGCGACACCGGCACGCCCATGGCCACCAGACACAATAATTGCAGCAGGTGGTTTTGAATCATGTCGCGCAGTGCGCCGGAATCGTCGTAGTAACCCCAGCGACCTTCGACGCCAACAGTTTCGGCAACGGTAATCTGCACATTATCGATGTGAGCGTTGGTCCAGACCGGCTCGAACAAGGCATTGGCAAAACGCACCGCCAACAGGTTCTGTACCGTTTCCTTGCCCAGATAATGGTCGATGCGATAGATATTATTCTCGGCAAAAATTTCCGACACACCGTCATTGATGACTTTGGACGACGCCAGACTTTTACCGATGGGTTTTTCCAACACCACCCGGCTGTTTTCGTTCACCAGGCCGGCTTCGTTCAGATTGCGACTGATCTCACCGAAAAAGTCCGGGGCGGTTGACAGGTAATAGACAGTGTCCTGGCAGCTGAAATCGTTATCCAGTTCAGCCGCGAGATTTTTAAAAGTTTCCGGTTCGCGAGCATTCACCGCAACATAGGTCAGACGCTTGGAGAAACGCTCCCAAACGGCTTCATCCCACTGCGCACGATCAACAAATTGATCCAGCCCCTGTTTCACCAGGTCGAGGTAACCGTCGTGGCCCAGGTCAGTGCGCGAAGCACCAATCACGCGGGTGTTGTCACCCAGATAACCGGTGCGATCGAGATTGTAGAGCGCAGGCAACAGCTTGCGGATAGCCAGATCGCCGTTGCCGCCGAAAATAACGACGTTACAAGGGCTGCTGGCTGTCAGATGATCCATAGATGACTCCGATACCTAAAGCGGTGAACTGTAGTTTTTTTCCAATTTTACGGTATTAAGGGCGTAATGTCGCCTATAATTGTAATTTTACAACAAGGTGTCAGGCTGCCCTGAACGCTGGTTACCACAGGCGGCCAGCGGGGCCATCAGCCTTTCGCTGGCTCGGGATATTCCCTACAATCCGCCAGCGACCCCAACAAGGCCCAAGGCGACCATTTAAGGATAGCGCACGCATGTCATTGAACATTCTGGAGCGACTCAAGTCGAACCCGAGCTGCCTGAGCAAGAGCGAACGCAAGGTCGCCCAGGTGATTCTCGAAGATCCGAACAAGGCGATTCGTTCCAGCATTGCCAGCCTCGCCAAGGCCGCCAACGTCTCCGAGCCGACGGTGAATCGTTTTTGCCGCAGCCTCGACTGCACGGGCTTTCCCGACTTCAAACTGAAGCTGGCGCAATGCCTGGCCACCGGCACGCCCTATGTAAACCGCAACGTAGAAGCCAGCGACAACGTTGAGGAATACTCGAGCAAAATTTTCGAAGCGACGATGAGCGCCATTTCCGATGCCAAGCGCTCCATCGACCCGAACGCCTTGAGCCGCACCGTCGATGCACTGGCACAGGCCCGGCGCATTGAAATCTACGGTCTGGGTGCATCCGGCAGCGTCGCCATGGATGCCCAGCATAAGTTCTTCCGCATGAACACACCCTGCGTCGCTTATACCGATGTATTACAGCAGCGCATGGCCGCGGCTGCCACCAAGCCCGGCGATGTGGTCATCATTATCTCCAACACCGGCCGCACCATTGCGCTGGTGGAAACAGCGCGTATCGCACGCGATTCTGGCGCGACCGTCATTGCCATCACCCAGCCGCATTCGCCGCTGGCCGAAGACAGCCATATTCTGCTCGGCGTCGACAGCCCGGAAAACACCGACATCTACACCCCCATGACATCACGCATCGTTCACCTGACGGTTATCGACGTGCTGGCCACCGGTGTCATTCTCAAACATGGCCCGGAATTCCAGAGCCACCTCAAGCGCATCAAAGCCGCCCTCGCCGACACCCGCTTTAAATCGGCTGAAACCGACTGAGGCGCTCACCAAGACGGCTGGTTTAACACCCGCCTTCTTGACCCAAATCATGTAATAAAACTACAAACTGCTGTTCAATCTGGCCGATCGGTGGCAGAATGCGGCCGCTTTGTTGTATAACGATGTAAATAAGCTACAACATAACCAGTCGGTTTCCGTCGACACGACGTGTCGACAACGACCGCACAATAACAGTCAAGCTTAAGAGGCGATGTCCGGCGCAGCCCGACCTCGGCTCGCACTTCGAACGGCGGTGGCGCAAAAACCGCCTAATCACGCTTAGAGGAGCATAAAAATGTCCAAGATACGCGTTGCGATTAACGGCTATGGCCGCATCGGCCGGAACGTTCTGAAGGCCTTGTACGAAGCCAAGCAGGACGGTAAGGACTACCCCATCGAAATCGTTGCCATCAACGACCTGGGCGACTCCAAGACCAATGCTCACCTGACCAAGTACGACACCGTTCACGGCCGCTTTAATGCCAAGGTCGATTACGACAACGAAGCACTCTACGTTAACGGCGACAAGATCATCACCTGCTCTGAACGCGACCCGGCCAACCTGCCGTGGGGCGAGCTGAACGTCGACGTGGTTTACGAGTGCACCGGTTTCTTCGCGACAAAAGAAGCAGCCAGCAAGCACATCACCGCCGGCGCCAAGAAAGTCATCATTTCCGCTCCGGGTAAAGAAGTTGATGCGACCGTGGTTTACGGCGTTAACGACAGCGTGCTGACGTCTGACATGACCGTGATCTCCAACGCCTCTTGCACCACCAACTGCCTGGCGCCAGTTGCCAAGGTTCTGAACGACACCGTTGGTATCGAAAGCGGCCTGATGACCACCATTCACTCTTACACCAACGATCAGCGTCTGAGCGATGTGTATCACTCTGACCTGTACCGTACCCGCGCGGCTGCGCTGAACATGATCCCGACCAAAACCGGCGCCGCTGCAGCGACGGGCCTGGTGGTTCCGGAACTGCAAGGCAAGTTCGACGGCCTGTCGATCCGCGTCCCGACCGCTAACGTTTCTCTGGTCGATCTGAGCTTCACCGCCAGCCGCGACACCAGCGTTGAAGAAATCAACAAGGTCATCGCTGACGCCATCGCCTCCGATTCGAAACTGGCTTCTGTCCTGGCCGTTAACGAAGAGCCGCTGGTCTCTACCGACTTCAACCACAACCCGTACAGCTCCAGCTTCGACGCGACTCAAACCCGCGTTCAGGGCCGTCTGGTTAAGGTAATGTCCTGGTATGACAACGAATGGGGCTTCTCCAACCGCATGTTGGACAACACCGTTGCCCTGATGAACGCCAAGTAAGCCCACTTATAAGAGCCCGGACCCGGTCCGGGCTTTTTTCGTTATAATGACCCGCTCATTCGGCGGCGAAGCATAACAAGAGACTCTTCATGACGATGAGACGCACCAAGATCGTAACCACCCTGGGCCCGGCCACCGACAAGCCTGGTATGCTGGAAAAACTGATTCTGGCGGGTGCCAACGTGGTTCGACTGAACTTTTCCCATGGCAGCGCCGATGATCACAAAGGCCGCGCCAACGCAGTCCGTGAAATTGCTGCCAAACACGGCCGTTCGGTTGCCATTCTGGGCGACCTGCAAGGCCCGAAAATTCGCATTGCCCGCTTCAAGGACACCAAAGTCCAGCTCGAAGACGGTCAGGCTTTTATTCTCGATGTCGGCTTCGATAAAACCGCCGGTGACAACACCCGCGTTGGTATCGACTATCCTGCCCTGGCCGAAGACAGCCAGCCGGGCGACATCTACTTGCTCGACGACGGCCGCGTTAAGGTTAAGGTCGAAAAAGTAGACGGCAGCGCGGTACACACCACCGTTATTCAAGGTGGTCCGCTGTCGAACAACAAAGGCATCAACAAGCTCGGTGGTGGTTTGTCCGCTAAGGCGCTCACCGACAAAGATAAAGAAGACATCAAGACCGCCGCTGAAATCGGCGTCGATTACATCGCCGTTTCCTTCCCGCGCAACGCCGAAGACATGAACGAAGCACGCCAATTACTGGCTGCGGCGGGTTCTACAGCGGAAGTTGTGGCGAAGCTGGAACGCGCCGAAGCCACATTGAATCACGACACGCTCGACCAGATTATTCTGGCGTCCGACGTGGTGATGGTGGCGCGGGGTGATCTGGGTGTAGAAATCGGTGATCCGGCGCTGATCAGCGTGCAGAAGCACATCATCAAACGCGCCCGTACCCTGGACCGCGTGGTCATCACCGCCACTCAGATGATGGAATCGATGATCGACAACCCGTTCCCGACACGGGCCGAAGTGTTCGACGTCGCCAACGCGGTGCTCGATGGCACCGATGCGGTTATGTGTTCGGCTGAAACCGCCGCCGGCGCTTACCCGGTTGAGACGGTCAAAGCCATGCACGATGTTTGTTTGGGGGCAGAAAAACACCCACTGACAACGCAATCGCGCCACCGTGTGAACACAGAGTTCCATCGCATCGACGAAAGCATCGCCATGTCAGTGATGTACGCTGCGAACCATCTGCGTGGCGTCAAAGCGATCATCTGCATGACCGAATCGGGTGCGACACCGCGTTGGATGTCACGCATCAGCTCGGGTATGCCGATCTACGCCATGACCCGCCACGACACCACTGCACGCCGTGTGGCGCTGTATCGCGGTGTTGAAGCGGTGCCGTTCGACATTCACAGTGTGCCGAACGATCAGATCAATCGTCTGGCCGTGGACGAACTGAAAAAGCGCGACATCGTCAAAGATGGCGACTTGGTGATCTTAAGCTACGGCGATCACGAAGGCGTTCATGGTGGCACCAACACCCTGAAGATTGTCAGTGTCGGTAATATCCTGTAAAAAGGCGCACCGATAGAATTTCAGGTAACAACGGCAGCCACCATGGCTGCCGTTTGTGTATCTAAGGGATGAAAAAAGCGAAATTTCGCTGACTGATGTTACTTCGCCGCAGGATCAGCGAGCCGGATAATTTCGGCTAAAGTGACAGCTTAGGTTACGACAAACGTAACCACATGATTTTCAACAGGCCGGTCGTCCAAAACTCAAAAAAGTGCGGCGATCGTCAACCGACTCAACTCGTTGAGGATTCAACCCAAAAGGGGAAGAGGTCTGAACTTTATGGCAAACGATATCGATCCAATTGAAACGCAGGAATGGCTCGACGCCCTGGCGTCCGTCATGCGTGAAGAAGGCACCGACCGCGCCCAATACCTGCTCAAGCGTCTGTCCGACAACATCACACAAAGCGGACCGGACGTTCCCTTTGCACTGAACACACCGTTCCGGAATTCCATCAATCTGGAAGACGAACCGAAGTACCCCGGCGACAACGAAATGGAGCGTAAAATCCGCGCCATGATCCGTTGGAATGCGGTTGCCATGGTGGTTCGCGCTAACAAATCCGGTGATGATCTGGGCGGCCATATTTCATCGTTCCAGTCGTCCGCGACCCTGTACGACATGGGCTTCAACCATTTCTGGCGCGCCCCGACCGACACCCACCCGGGCGACATGGTCTACTTCCAGGGCCACATCTCACCGGGCATCTACGCGCGTTCTTTCGTTGAAGGCCGCCTGAGCGAAGATCAGCTCGACAACTTCCGCCGCGAAGTCGATGGCAAAGGTCTGTCATCCTACCCGCACCCCTGGCTGATGCCGGACTATTGGCAGTTCCCAACCGTTTCCATGGGTCTGGGCCCGATCCAGGCGATCTACCAGGCACACGTCATGCGTTACCTGGAAAACCGCGGTGAAATTGAAAAAGGCGGACGCGTCTGGGCTTTCCTGGGCGACGGTGAAACCGACGAGCCGGAATCACTGGGCGCCATCGCGCTGGCCGGTCGTGAACACCTCGACAACCTCAACTTCGTCATTAACTGTAACCTCCAGCGTCTGGACGGTCCGGTCCGTGGTAACGGTAAGATCATCCAGGAACTGGAAGGCGTGTTCCGCGGTGCTGGCTGGAACGTCATCAAAGTCGTCTGGGGTCGTCATTGGGACAAGTTGTTCGCCAAAGACTCCAAAGGTCTGCTGCAGAAGCGCATGGACGAAGTGGTCGACGGTGAATTGCAGGCGTTTAAAGCCCACGGCGGCGCCTACACCCGTGAACATTTCTTCGGTAAGTACCCGGAGCTGGCTGAACTGGTCAAGGACATGAGCGATGAAGACATCTATCGTCTGAACCGCGGTGGCCACGATCCGTACAAAGTCTTTGCGGCCTTCCAACGCGCCGTCAGCGACAACAACGGTCAACCGACCGTCATCCTGGCGCACACTGTCAAGGGTTACGGCCTGGAAGCGGGCGAAGGCAAAAACGCCAGCCACCAGTTGAAAAAACTCGATGTCGATTCACTGAAAGCCTTCCGCGATACCTGCGGTGTGCCGATCTCCGACGAAGACTTGGAAGCGGGAAAGATCCCCTTCTACCGTCCGGACGAAAACAGCCCGGAAATGCAGTACATCCGTAACCACCGCAACAACCTGGGTGGTTACATTCCGATGCGTCGTCAGGAATCCAAAGAAACACTGAAAGTGCCAGCGCTGGAAACCTTTGAGTCACTGACCAAAGACAGCGGCGACCGTGAAATTTCCACCACTATGTCCTTTGTGCGGATGATCTCCAACCTGCTCAAAGACAAGGAAATTGGCGATCGCATCGTGCCCATCGTGCCCGATGAAGCGCGTACCTTCGGTATGGAAGGCCTGTTCCGCCAATACGGCATCTACTCGCCCAACGGCCAGCTCTATATCCCTCAGGATAAGGGTCAGGTCATGTGGTACAAAGAAGACGTTAAAGGTCAGATTCTGCAGGAAGGCATTAACGAATCCGGCGCCATGAGCTCCTGGATTGCCGCAGCCACCGCGTACAGCACCTACAACCGTCAGCTGATTCCGTTCTACGCTTTCTACTCCATGTTCGGCTTCCAGCGTGTGGGCGATCTGTGCTGGGCGGCGGGCGACCAACAGGCGCGCGGCTTCCTGATCGGCGCGACCTCTGGCCGCACCACTTTGAACGGCGAAGGTTTGCAGCACCAGGACGGTCACAGCCACATTCTGGCCGGCACCGTGCCGAACTGTGTGTCTTACGACTGCAGCTACGGCTACGAAGTGGTCACCATCATTCAAGATGGCATGAAGCGCATGGTTGAAGACAACGAAAACGTCTTCTACTACATCACCACCCTGAACGAAAATTACCAGCACCCGGGCCTGGAAGAGCACATGGTCGAGGGCATCAAGCGTGGTATGTACTTGCTGGAAGACGGCGTCAAGAAAGGCAAGAAAGCCGTGCAACTGTTCGGCTCCGGCTCCATCATGCAGGAAGTTCGTGCCGCCGCAGAGATGCTGCGTGACGACTTCGGCGTGCAGGCGGATGTCTGGGCGGTGACCAGCTACAACGAACTGACCCGCGATGGTCAGGACGTCGAGCGCTGGAACATGCTGCATCCGGAAGACAAGCCGCGTAAGGCTTACGTCACCGAAGTACTGGAAAGCCGTCGTGGCCCGATCGTTGCCGCCAGCGATTACATGAAAAACTACGCCAACCAGATCCGTCAGTGGGTTCCCCAGCCGTACTACGTACTGGGCACCGACGGCTTTGGCCGCAGTGATTCGCGCGCCCAGCTGCGTCACTTCTTTGAGGTGAACCGTTACTGGATTGTCGTCGCCGCACTGAAAGCGCTGGTCGAAGAAGGCAGCGTGGAAGCCAGTGAAGTCACCAAGGCGATCAAACAATTCAAGCTGGACCCGAACAAACCTAATCCGGTCATCGCCTGAGTCGGTTGAGGAATTGAGGAGTCATCATGGCAACTGAAATTATCAAGGTACCCGACCTGGGAATGGACGCGGCGACCATCATCGAAATCAGCGTCAAGCCCGGCGATGTCATCGCCGAGGACGACACCCTGATCGTGCTGGAGTCGGACAAGGCGTCCATGGACGTGCCCGCGTCCAAAGGTGGCAAGATCACTGAGATCAAAGTCAAAGAAGGCGATTCCGTCTCCGAAGGCGACGAAATTCTGTATCTGGAAGTTGAAGGCGGCAGCGACAGTCAGGCTGACGAGGCTCCGTCAGAATCAGAGTCTCCGTCCGAATCCAACGACGAACAGAAAGCCGCACCGGCCAGCAATGGCGGCGGTGAAGTGCAGGCCGTTAAAGTACCGGACATCGGTATGGATTCAGCCAGCATCATCGAAGTGCACGTCAAGGTCGGCGACACCATCGCCGAAGAAGACACCCTGGTCACGCTGGAATCCGACAAAGCCAGCATGGACGTACCGTCCGACACCGCTGGTGAAGTGGTTTCCGTCCAGGTCAAAGAAGGCGACGACGTCTCCGAAGGCACTGTGCTGATCGAAGTTAAAACCGCCGGTGGCGGCAGCGCGCCGGCGGCGTCCAGCGGTGAATCAGCTCCGACTGCGGCACCCGCCAGCAGCGGTGGCGAAACACGCGAAGTTAAAGTGCCGGACATCGGCATGGACAAAGCCAGCGTTATCGAAGTACACGTCAAAGCCGGCGATACCATCGCCGAGGAAGACACCCTGGTCACGTTGGAATCGGACAAAGCCAGCATGGACGTCCCGTCCGATGCCGCCGGTGAAGTGCTGTCGGTCAAGGTGAACGAAGGTGACGACGTCTCCGAAGGCACCGTACTGATCGAAATCAAAACCAGCGGTGGCGGCAGTGCACCGGCGCCAGCGGCTACTGCTCCGGCTGCGAAAGAAGACGCCAAACCAGCGCCTAAAGCGGCAGCCGAACCTCAGGCGCCGACACTCGCCAGCGCTCACGAAGGCGAACTGACAAGACCATCGAAAACTGTTCACGCAGGCCCTGCCGTGCGAAAACTGGCGCGTGAATTCGGTGTCGATCTGGCGTTGGTTCCGGGTTCCGGCCCGAAAGGCCGCATCGTCAAAGACGATGTCGCCGCCTGGGTGAAAAAACGCGTTCAGGAGCCGGGTGCCGCTACCGGTGGCTCGGGTATTCCGGCCGTTCCGGATCAGGACTTCAGCAAGTTCGGCGAGGTCGAAGTCAAAGAACTCAGCCGGATTCAGCAGATCACCGCGGCCAACATGTGGCGCAACTGGGTCAACATCCCGCATGTGACCCAGTTCGACGAAGCCGATGTCACCGACACCGAAGCGTTCCGCAACTCGCTGAAGCCGGAAATGGAAAAACGCGGCGTCAAGATCAGCCCGCTGGCCTTTATTGTGAAAGCCTGCGCCGCTGCTCTGGTCGAGTTCCCGAACTTCAACGTCTCGCTGATGGCTGATGGCAAACGCTATGTGCAGAAGCACTACGTCAACATCGGTGTCGCCGTCGACACCCCGAACGGCCTGATCGTTCCGGTGATCAAAGACGCCGACAAGAAGTCGATCTGGCAGATTGCCGAAGAGATCATCGACTTCGCCAAACGCGGTCGCGATGGCAAGGTAAAAGCCGACGAGATGAAAGGCGGCTGCTTCAGCGTCTCCAGCCTCGGTGGCCTGGGCGGCACCGCCTTCACGCCGATCGTCAACGCGCCGGAAGTGGCCATCCTGGGTGTGTCCAAAAACCAGGTGAAACCTTTCTGGACCGGCAAAGAGTTCGTACCGCGCACCTTCACACCGCTGTCGTTGTCGTACGACCACAAAGCGGTCAACGGTGCCGACGCGGCCAAGTTCACCACCTACCTGACTCAGGTACTGGCGGACGTGCGTCGACTGGTGCTCTGATAGCGCGATGATCGCTTACTAAAAACCGGCCTCAGGGCCGGTTTTTTTATCGTTCAAAAATAGCACGTTCACAAAGTCTTCGAGCCACAAAACGCCATAATAATTGCGTCATATAAGTGGTTACTAATTTGATCTTTTTTTTGAATTAACTTTAAATCGAAATACCATTCGAACCGCAGATGGCCTCAAAAAACACAACGAATTTTCAGTGATTTTCATACACAAGGATTATCGGGTGAAAAAATTTCTAATTACAATTATCTTGGTTTCTAGCACCTCTGCAGCTACCGCTGGAGGGTTTTACATCGGAACTAGCCTCGCTTTTTCAGACACACAACATGCTTCGACGGTGAAAGAGACTGGCAATGATGACATTACTGAAGATGTAGGAATCTCTGGCCCGGCATTTTCGGTTTTTGGTGGTTACCAATATGATATTAACGACACTGTATTTACTGCGTTCGAATTGAGTTTACTTGGCTCTAGGGCAAGTGGCGATGCAGATATTGACGGCACCAAAGCCAGCATCGACCAGAAAACAGGTTTAGGGGTTTCTGTCTTACTGGGAAGACAACTAGGAGAAGGCGCATTATTCGGTCGTTTTGGTTTACAACAAACCTTGTATGAGTTGTCTGCCGAAAATAGCAGCGAATCTTATGATGGTCCCCATACTGGTTATAAGTTTGGCCTAGATTACCGACTGCCGCTAAACGACAGTTTCCAAGTTCAAATGGGATGGAGTCGAACTTTTTACTCTGAAGAAACCTACTACTCTAGACCGGGAACAGGCTATAGCTTGAATTTTGAGCCGACAGAAAGCTTGTTTGAGTTAGCTATTGCAAAAAAATTCTGAACAGCGAAAGCCTAACCTGGAAATAAAATTTGAGTTATTTTGTTCCAGGTTAGGCTCCCTACACGCTTAAACCCCTTAAGAACACCTTTTGCGTCAACATCGGTGTCGCCGCCGATACACCGAACGGCCGATCGTCAACGGTGCCGACGCGACCAAGTTCACCACCTACCTGACTCAGGTATTGGCGGACGTGCGTCGACTGGTGCTCTGATAGTGCAATGATCGCTTACTAAAAACCGGCTTCAGGGCCGGTTTTTTATGTCGTTTAAACGTCAGTGATCGGTTCGTACACCCGCACAAAAATTTCAGCCGTCACTTCCAGCGCCGTTAAAGCGGCCACCCTCGCCTTACCGTCTTTTGGCGCACGATGACCATGAGGGGTCATCGCCAGCAAATCCTGTATCTGTTTGCCGCTGTCGAGTCGAAATGAATAACTGACTTCATCTTCTTCTATCAATTGAAACCCATCCAGCTGCGGCGCCTTGGGTTCGGTCTGAGCGTCGACTCGCTCGTACAAGACTTCGCGCAGTTCACGCAAGTGGGCTGGACCAGGATCAACCTGAATAAGCCGTCCACCCGGTTTCAATACGCGGGCAAATTCATTGGCCACCGGAAATCCGAAGACGCACAGCAACCGATCGAGGCTGGCATTCTGAACGGGCAGATGAGCGTTGCTGCCCACCAGCCAGGACTGACGCTTGTCCTGTTTAGCCGCGGCTAAAACGGCGTCTTTGGAAATATCGAGTCCGGCCATTCTCACCTTCATGGATGCCGGTGCCAGCTCGGCAAATTGACGCAGGTAATAGCCTTCGCCGCAGCCAGCATCGAGGATATTGAAATCGGCATCGGGAAGTGGGCTCGGGCAGCACAGCCGAGCGATCAGTTCGACCACCGGCTGGTAATGACCCGTCGCCAGAAAGCGCTGGCGAGCAGCCACCATGGCTTTGGAATCACCCGGGTCTTTAGAGCGCTTGTGCTGCACCGGCAAGAGGTTCACATAGCCCTGGCGCGCTTGATCGTAGCTGTGGCCTTGTGGGCAGACCCAGGTCTTGTCGTGCTGATCCAATGGCTCACCGTCCAGTGGACAAGCCAGTTCAACAAAGGGTTCGATTGGCATGGTGCAGCCCTTTTCAATGACGTCTCTCTTCAGTGCCCTTGGCTTGCGTTACCATGGCGACTCGATAAAAAAGCCACCGCGCACTGAGGAATCGGCTATGCATATTACGGTATTTTGCGGCTCCAAACCCGGTTTGGACCCGGACTTTCTTCTGGCAGCGCGCCGGCTTGGCGAGCGGATGGCGCAGCGCGGACACGACCTGGTCTATGGCGGTGCTAAGGTCGGGCTGATGGGCGCCGTGGCTGACAGCGTACTGGCAGGCGGCCGAGAGGTCATAGGCGCCATTCCCAAAGCGCTGGTGTCGAAAGAGGTCGCCCACGAAGGTCTGACGCAGTTGCATGTGGTCGACACCATGCACCAGCGCAAAGCCATTCTCTCTGACGAGTCCGACGCCTTTATCGCCCTCCCCGGTGGCCCCGGCACCCTGGAAGAATTATTCGAAGTGTGGACCTGGCGCATGCTGGGCTATCACCAAAAGCCCGTCGCGCTGTTTAACCTCAAGGGTTATTACGATCCGCTGCTGGCAATGATCGATCGCATGATCAGCGCCGAATTTGCCTGGTCCGATCTGACCGCAAGCCTCATCGTCGCCGATGACATGGATGACCTGCTCAACCGACTGGAGGCTGCACAATGAGGCAGCGCTTTGTGCCGCTCTATCAGGCATTGATCGGATTATCGCTGGCGGTAGCGCTGTTAGCCATCTTGCTCAGCGAGGCAACGCGTCCCTGGTGGGGAGTGATCATCGCTGCCTTGCCGATGGCGTTGCACTTCACCTTGCGACTGTCGTTCAAGCCACGGCCGCGTACGCGTTGGTTAATGCCACAGCAAGTGATCACGCTGGGCGGCTTGGGGCTGACGGTAAACCCGGACGTTATTGAACAACCGTCCTGGCTGGCAACCGCCTTAGCCACCGCTCTGGTGATCTGTCTGTACCTTTACCTGTTTAAGGTGTGGCGGGCGGACCCGCCAGCGCACGAGGATTAACGCAACAGCAAAAGCGGTTTATTGGCGCGCAACAACATCTTCACCGTCAGACTGCCCAGCACCAGATCACGCAACCTGGTATGACTGAACGCGCCCATTAAGGTCAGATCGATGTCATGCTCGGCTTGGTAACGCACCAGCTCTTCGCTGGGTTTGCCATCCAAGGTAACGGCGGTGATGTTCAGTCCGGCTTCACGCAGCTTCAAGGTGGCAGCCTGCTGCAAGCCTTGAGCTGTGGCGGGGTCTTCGCCCACCGTCACCAGATGCACTTCCAGGCCGGTAAACAGCGGACGGTTGGCGAGCATATCCAGCGCCTTGCCGGAAGCATCGCTGCCGTCGTAAGCCAGCATCACGCGTTTGGGTTCCTGGAAGTCGTTGTTCACCACCAGCACCGGCTTGTGCAATGAACGCAGAATGCTTTCCAGATGACCGCCCAGATGACGATCATCATCGCCGCGTTCTTCGCCACGAATGCCCAGCACCAGCACACGAATGTCGTCTTCCAGTTCGATCAGCGATTCGGTCAAACCGCCATGGCGCTGCTTCATTTGCGGTTCCGCGACGCCCGCCTGTTGCAGGCGGTCACTCGCGGCGTTCAGCATTAATTTGCCTTGTTCGAGCATCAAGCGGCTGCGCTCGGCTTCGATGTCGGTCAGTTCCTGCATCAGCGTTTCGCGACTGCCCAAACCAATGGTTCCGCTGAGATCACTCGGCACCACCGCCGGTCCCTGCTCTAAATTGTGCAGCAGTTGAACCGGCGCCTGAGTGCGACGATGAATCCAGGCGGTGTAATCACACACCGCTGCGCTGAATCGCGACGCATCGATGCAGGTTAAGATTTTGCCATTCTTGTTATTGTCGTTGGCCATCAGTGGGCTCCCAATACCTTGTCGATTTCATCGGGTTTATCGTGCACGCCAAAGCGGTCAACAATGGTTTCGCTGGCCTCATTCAGGCCAATAACCTCGACCTGTGCACCTTCGCGACGAAACTTAATCACCGCCTGATCCAATGCACCAACGGCGGTAATGTCCCAAAAATGCGCGCGGTGCAGATCGATGACCACCTTATCAACCGCTTCTTTGAAATCGAAGGCCGCTGTGAATTTTTCCGCCGACGCAAAGAATACCTGCCCAACCACTTCGTAGCGACGCGTGTCATCGGCCTCGCTGTATTGCGAGCGAATGTACATGAAATGGCCAACCTTGTTGGCAAAGAACAAGCTCGCCAACAATACGCCGGCGAGCACGCCAAACGCCAGGTTGTGCGTCCAGACCACGACCACCACCGTGGTGATCATCACCAGATTGGTCGACAGTGGCAGCTTTTTCAGGTCGCGCACCGAACTCCAGTTAAAGGTACCGATCGACACCATGATCATCACCGCCACCAGCGCGGCCATCGGAATCATCGATACCCAATCTTTGAGGAAGACCACCATCAGCAACAACACCACACCGGCAGTCAGCGTAGACAGTCGGCCGCGGCCGCCGGATTTCACGTTAATCACCGACTGGCCGATCATGGCGCAACCGGCCATACCGCCGAGCACACCCGCACCCAGATTCGCCAGGCCCTGAGATTTGCACTCGCGGTTCTTATCGCTGCCGGTGTCGGTCAGGTCATCGACAATGGTCGCGGTCATCAACGACTCAAGCAGACCCACCACGGCCAGACTCGCGGAATAGGGAAAGATGATCGCCAGGGTTTCAAAATTCAGCGGCACATCAGGCCATAAGAAGATTGGCAGCGAATCCGGCAGCTGACCCAAATCACCCACGGTGCGGATATCCAGCCCCATCCAGACCGCAATGCCGGTCAATACCAGAATGGTGACCAGCGGCGACGGAATGGTTTTATTCAGATAGGGAAAGCCATAAATGATCGCCAGCCCCGCAGCCGTGACTGCGTAGACATGCCAGGTCACATTGGTCAGTTCCGGCAACTGCGCCATAAAGATCAGAATCGCCAGCGCATTCACAAAACCAGTCACCACCGACCGGGAGACAAAGCGCATCAGCGACCCCAGCCGCAAATAGCCAGCGATGATTTGCAAAACCCCGGTCAGCAAGGTGGCGGCCAGCAGGTATTGCAGGCCGTGATCTTTCACCAGCGTCACCATCAGCAACGCCATGGCGCCGGTGGCGGCAGAGATCATGCCCGGACGGCCGCCGGTGATGGCAGTGATCACGGCGATACAAAAAGACGCATACAGGCCGACTTTCGGGTCGACACCTGCGATGGTGGAAAAGGCAATGGCCTCGGGGATCAGCGCGAGCGCGACAACAAGTCCGGCGAGCAAGTCGCCACGCAGATTGCCGAACCAGTCCTGGCGGCGGGATAAAAACAGCATGCTTACCTCATTTGAATCGGTTAGCGCACTGCATCAGGAACTGTTTGGCGCCAATCGTTCACAACAAACGATCAGCACCGGTTGAATCGGCAGGCGCGCACGGAGCGCGAATCATAGCGGCTATGACAGTGATGACAAGGCTGGTCACCCAGCCAGACCCTCAATCACTGAGCCGAACCGCCGTCCCACTGACACTGACCATCATCATACTGCCGCGTTCACCGACGACCTCGTAATCGATATCGATACCGACAATGGCGTTGGCACCCAAGGCAGCCGCGCGTTCTTCCATATCTGCAAAGGCGGTTTCACGCGCTTTGCCCATTTCCCGTTCGTAAGCGGCGGAGCGACCGCCGACGATGTCGCGAATGGCGCCGAAGACGTCCTTGAAGATATTGGCACCGAGAATGGCTTCACCGACCACGATGTCCAAATACTCAACAATGGGGCGGCCTTCAACGGTGTTGGTGGTGGTTTTCAACATAACGACTTCCTGAGTGAGATAGAGTTGCCAGCATAGCAAGTCGCCTCTGGCAGGCATGCGCCATAAGTCAGAAAGGTCTGAGAAGATCGTCAAATTCCAGGAAAACTCAAACGGACATTCAAAGGATATTGCCCTGTCACAAAAAACCGTTAGGGTGGACAGTGGTCACAAAAACTGACCAATCGTTCAAATGCAAGGAAACCAGTCGTCGACACTCTGCGATCCGGATTAACATTTAATTGCCGTGGGAGAGAGTCAGGGATTCTGCCAAACAACGAACTGAAACTGAGGGATCTCCATGAACTACACTTTGCCGATTGTGGCATTGGCGACACTGGTCGCCAGTGCTGCAGCCCAAGCCGATCTGATATTCAGCGAGTACATTGAAGGCTCGTCCAACAACAAAGCGTTGGAACTCAATAACACCGGATCCAACGCCGTTGATCTGTCCCAGTACAGCATCGAACTCTATTCCAACGGCAATATCAGCGTACAAAACCAAATCACGCTCAGCGGCACCCTGGCGCCTGGTGGCTTCTATGTCATCGCCAACAGTCAGGCGACCGGCGCCATTCTCGATCAGGCCGATATCACCGCCACGGTGACGTTCTTCAATGGCAACGATGTACTGCTGTTGAAAGAAAACGGGGTGGTGGTTGACCGCATCGGCGAATTGGGCAATGCCGACTATTTCGGCGGCGAAGTCACGCTGGTGCGCAAAGCCGGCATCACCCAGGGCGATCCTCAGTACGACACCCCGTTCGACCCCAGCATCCAATGGGACAGCTACCCGCAGGACACCTTCGCCTATCTGGGTGACGGTGATGCGGGCGGCGGTGGCGGTAATCCTACGCTGGCGCAATGTGGCGACCCGATGACCACCATTTCAGCGATTCAAGGCAGTGGCAGTGAATCACCTCTGCTAGGCCAATCGGTCGCCATCGAAGCCATCGTCGTCGCTCAGTTGCAAGGCAGCAACCAGATGGACGGCTTCTTTGTGCAGGAAGAAGACGTTGATGCCGACGGCGATCCGACCACGTCCGAAGGTCTGTTTGTTTACGCCGATACCCCGGCCGTTGCCGTCGGTGACAAGGTGGTCGTTAACGGTCAGGTGGATGAATACTACGGCCTGACGCAGCTTAACCAGGTTGCCGGTATTGAGATTTGTGCAACCCAACAGGCACTGCCTTCTGCGGCGACGGTCAGTCTGCCGTTGAACGATCGCAGTGACCTGGAAGCCTTTGAAGGCATGAGTGTCGCCTTCAATCAGATGCTGACCGTTAACGAAGTCTATCTATTAGGCCGTTACGGGGAATTCATGATAGGCGAGGGCCGTCGCTATATTCCCACCGAAGTCGCCAAACCCGGTACGGCGGCTGACGCGGTACTAGCAGCCAACGCGCTGAACTCGTTGATCGTCGAAGATGGCATTTCCACTCAGAACCCCGACCCGGTGATCTTCCCCGCACCCGAGTTGTCGGCCTACAACAGCCTGCGCATTGGCGATACGCTGGCCAGCCTGACCGGCGTCATGAACTACGCGTTCGGCGCCTACAAAGTCATTCCGACCACAACGCCTGTCTTCCAAGGCACCAATGCGCGCACGCTGGAGCCAACGGCAACGCCGGATGCAGATCTGCGTCTGGCCAGTTTTAACGTGCTCAACTACTTCAATGGCGATGGCACCGGCGGCGGTTTCCCAACCGAACGCGGTGCAGAAACGCCGTTTGAACTGGAACGCCAACAAGCCAAGCTGGTCGCCGCACTGGAGGCGATGGATGCCGATGTGCTGGGCTTGATTGAACTGGAAAACGACGGCTTCGACGACACCAGCGCCATCGCCCAACTGACCGATGCGCTGAATGCCACCCAACCAGAGCAAACCCAGTACGACTATGTCATTCCCGGCGTACCACTGGGCAGCGATGTGTTGGCGGTCGGCATTCTCTACCGGCCAACGGTGGTTTCTCCGGTCAACATGCCCGCCGTGCTAAACAGCGCCAGTTCGCCTCAGGATGAAACCGGCGAGCCGTTGTTCGACGACAGCCTCAACCGACCGGCCATTGCACAAAGCTTTGAACACGCCGCCAGCGGCGATCGCTTCACTGTGGTGATCAATCACCTCAAATCCAAACGCGATACCGACTGCGTTGATGCCAACGATTGCGACCAAGGCCAGGGCGCTTACAACATAGCCCGCACCCGTGCCGCTGAAGGAATGGCCGAATGGCTGGCCAGCAACCCGACCGGTGTAGACGACAGCGATGTGCTGATCTTGGGCGATCTCAACGCCTACAGCATGGAAGACCCGATCCAGACATTGGCAGAAGCCGGTTACGCGTCGCTGAAATCAGACGGCGACTATTCTTACGTCTACGATGGTGCAGCGGGCAACCTCGACCATGCGCTCGCCAGCAGCAGCCTGACCGAGAAAGCGCTCAAGACCCAGGACTGGCACATCAACACTGACGAGCCGCTGGCGCTCGATTACAGCACCAGCTACAAATCGCCCGGCCAGGTGGAAAGCTTCTATGCGCCGACCGCCTATCGCTCATCAGACCACGATCCGGTGATTGTCGATCTGGCCATGAACGCCCCGCCCGTCGCCAGCTTCCGCGTGTTTAAGATTCTGTTCTGGTACTTGTTTATCAGCGACAGCGAAGACCCGGATGGCACCCTGACCGATCAGCACTGGCAGATCGGCGAACTGAGTTTCCACGGCAGCTGGAACCTGTTGCCGGTCGGCCTGGTCAAACGTCAGGAAGGCAATGACGTCACGCTGACCGTCACCGACAACAGCAGCGCGCAAAGCAGCAGCACCCAGTCGTTACCGCGCCGCTGATCCAGCGAGTCGGTATTCAGCAATAGCGTCAATCCCCGGGGTCGCTCATGCGACCCCTATTTTTAGGTCTAATTCGTCACCGCAGTCACCACTCTCTCATCCTGCTGTCATCCATTCTCCCAGCCTTGGCCTCACCCTGCTACGGGAGACTGAGCCATGACGCAAGGTCGCGTAGGCGCTGTGTTCACAGATTAGGAAATCACCTAAACAGCGCAATACACCTTGAATAGCTGCAAAACCGTGCTTCACTTTTCAATCAGACGATCAACCCCAGGCCATTAGCCTGAAGAGGGTAAACGTTATTCTGGGTAACGAATGAGCCACCACAAACGCTTATACGCCCATTTACGTGAACGCACAGTGCTATTAAGCGAGGTGGCCGTTAGGTGGCGATATCATGCCGATCTGTGAATTTTTCCATTAATTTCGGTATGCGTGAAACCTCTGACTGACAAATGGACTACGCTCATTATGCGGTGCAGTCAAAATAGAGGTGTCGTGAAGGTTACTGTTTATAGCGTTTCAGATGAGATGACCCTAGAAACCGAAGGCGGTAAAACGCATCTGAATTTCCAGTGGCATTTGATCGTCGCGTCTCTATGAACTGACCACATGGGGAAATCCAATGGTCATCACTTTAAACAGTGTAAAACCGCCACCCGGCGATAAGTTGGAACGACCCAAGGCACGTAAAGGCACACATTCTTTGACGCTGATCTTGATGGCTTAAAAGCAAACAAGACCCACATAAAGGTTACTGCCATGTTAAAAAGTCTGTTAGCGAAAATATCAGGTGGTAAGCAAATAACTATCGCCAAAGATGACTGGGTCAATGCTCAAGGTCAACTCGATGCATTAACTCGCTCACTCGCCATTATTGAGTTTGACTTAGATGGCAATATTTTAATGGCCAATGACAACTTCCTGAACGTCGTAGGTTATTCGTTAGAGGAAGTCAAAGGCCAACACCACAGCATTTTTGTCGATAACACCTACCGCAATAGCCAAGAATACAAGGATTTTTGGGCTCGGCTGAGTAATGGTGAATTTCAAAGTGGTGAGTACTGTCGCTACTCGAAAAGCGGTCAGGCAGTCTGGATTGAAGCTAGCTACAACCCTATTTTTGATGCCAACAAAAAACCCTATAAAATCGTTAAATTTGCCAGTGATATCACCGCAAAGAAACTTCAAAACAGCGATTATGAAAGTCAACTGGAAGCCATATCCAAATCTCAAGCGGTCATCTCATTTAAACTGGATGGCACCATACTTTCGGCAAATGACAATTTCTTAAACACCCTTGGCTATACGCTCAATGAAGTGCAAGGCAAACATCATCGCTTGTTTGTCGATTCCGAATACCAAAAATCTGACGAGTATCGTAACTTTTGGGACAACCTCGCTAAGGGCGAACATTTCGTGGGTCGTTTTCCACGCGTTCATAAAAACGGCAAAGTCATTTGGATACAAGCCAACTACAGCCCTATTAATGACCCAACCGGAACGCCTTATAAAGTCGTAAAATTCGCCACAGATATTACGGCTGAAGTCGAAGCTGAACAACAGCTTCAACAGACCGTTAGCCAGGTGAACTCGGCCATTAATGCCGCGGTTAATAATGACCTGACCCAACGAGTGGCAACCGAAGACAAGTCCGACATGATGCTCACTATCTCAGAAGGCGTAAATTCACTGCTTGATACCATGACAGAGATCATCATCAACATTAAAAATGCATCCGATGCTGTGTATAACGGTGCTCGTGAAATCTCCAATGGCAACACAGACCTTTCTAACCGCACTGAGCAACAAGCTTCTAGTCTGGAAGAAACAGCGTCTAGTATGGAGGAGCTAACCACTACTGTTCGCCAAAATGCAAACAATGCCAAAGAGGCTAACAACTTGGCATCCAATGCTGTAACAATCGCCCTGGATGGTGGTCACTTAATAGAAGACGTGGTTAAAACCATGGCCTCCATCAATGAATCCTCACAAAAAATTGCGGATATCATTGGCATGATCGATGGCATTGCTTTTCAAACCAATATCCTAGCATTGAACGCTGCGGTTGAAGCTGCTCGAGCGGGCGAACAAGGGCGAGGCTTTGCGGTTGTTGCATCAGAGGTAAGAACCTTAGCGCAACGCTCAGCGAATGCGGCAAAAAACATTAAAGACCTTATCTCGGAGTCAGCAGAGAAAATCAACAATGGCAATGAGCTGGTCAATAAATCCGGCGATACCATGAGAGAGGTCGTGACTGCGATCAAGCAGGTCAATGACATTATGACTGAGATCGCCAACGCGTCTGCAGAGCAATCATCCGGGTTGGATGAAATAGATAAGGCCGTCAGCCAAATGGATGAAATGACACAACAAAATGCCGCCCTTGTTGAAGAAGCGGCAGCGGCCTCTGAAAATCTATTAAGCCAAGCCGATCTGTTAACGAATAATGTAAACCAATTTGCACTGACCGAGAGCAGCCATACTCCCCACAGCATTAAACCCATAACGCTTACAGACGCCCAAAAATCATCACCTAAAGATGCTTCTGTGCACCCATTAGCGTCCAACACTATCGCCATTAACAGGCCAAGCCGTCACTGAAACCTCTGCTCGATGATGGCGAGGATAGTAGGGAGAATTGTTAACTGGCATGGCATTGATTATTTGGGGCAGAGGTGATGGCAAAAATACAGGGTAAACCTAGGGAGTCATCAGCGCTGGCCTACAACACTGACGGCAAGTCCGCGCACCAAGTGACCGGGTTTTATGCCCTGACGCTTGCCTGTCCGCAAACCAAGCTCGCGTCAATCTACAAGGGTGCATGCCACCCCGCGCCTATCTCACGGACATAAGCCCGGCGAATTCTGGCACAGATATCACCGTATTCATCAAAGCGTCATGACGTTGTCACCCTAGCTTCATCCGCCCAGCCTAGCCTTGGCCTAACTCTGCCATGGGAGACTGAGCCATGACCCAACGTCGCGTACGCGCTGTGTTCATATCCGACATTCACCTCGCCAACCCCAACAGCCAGGTGGATTTGCTGGCCGACTTTCTGAACAACACCGACACCGACTACCTCTACCTGCTCGGCGACATCGTCGATCTGTGGAAGCTCAGCACTCGTAAGGGACGCTGGCATAAACACCACGAAGCGATCCTCAAACTGATCCTCACCAAAGCCAAAAGCGGCACCGAAGTGGTCTATGTACCCGGCAATCACGATCCCTTTTTCCGTCACTTCGCCGACACCCATCTCGGCCCGGTGCGCGTCGAACACGAAGCCATTCATACCGCGGCCAGCGGCGAACGCTATTTACTGCTGCACGGCGATCGCTTCGATGACGACATTTACTGCGGTCATTTCTGGTGGCACATCGGCGAATGGCTGTACGAAACGGTGGTCACTCTGAACCGCCACCTGAATCGACTGCGTTCCTGGCTGGGTAAATCCTATTGGTCACTGCCCGGCGCACTGAAAATGCGTTCGAAAAAAGCCCGCGCTTACATCGAAAGCTTTGAAGAAAAGGTCATTCACTACGCCCGCGAACAAGGCGTTCAAGGCGTCGTCTGCGGCCACATTCATCAGAGCAAACTGCGCATCGAAGATGGCTTTGTGTACGCCAACGACGGCGACTGGGTGGAAAGTTGCTCAGCCTTGCTCGAGCACGAGGACGGCAGCCTGGAACTGTTAGAAGTACCGCACGCCCAGACCGGCACGCATTTGCATCCATCGCCCGCCTGGCAGGCGCCAGGGCGGAATCCGGCGTAGCTGGGTATTGCCTGATCATAAAAAAACCCATGCTTTGCATGGGTTTTTTATGGAATCAAAGGGACTGGGTCAGTGCCTCGCCCCCAACCGCCGAGACCACCCACGTCGCAGCCCCAGCACCGCTACAAAGCCCCCAAACAGCCAACTTAAGGAACCACCGCTGGTAGCGGCTTGAGGATCTGTCGCTGGATCTGGATGTACAGCCACCAAGCCAGGAACGAAGATGGCGTTCAGGGTTTTGGAAGTATCTTTATTAATGTCAATATCATCCAGCCAAGCCAACATAATGGCTTGGTCGTTCATCGCTACCTGAACGCTTTGGAATTCATTATAGGGAACATAGAGGTATTCAGCGCCTTGCTTCAACGGAATTGCCTCGCTCATCGGCTCGTTCTCACCGGAAAAACCAGAGGCCAGAATCTGGGGTAAAGAGTCATGTTGAGTTCCAGCCATCCCAGCCATCGACCAGACGGAAATAAAATGACCGTCACTGTCCATGCTCAAACTGGGCGTTGAAACAGCACCGGAGACTATATACACATCCGATAACACCGTAACGCTCTCCATCGATGGAGACGCATCCGCCAACCAGCGCTGAGCTTTAATCTGTGGTGCCGTGCCTAACGATATCCGTTCAACGCTTGGATCACTGTCGACAACCCAGGATGCAATAAAACGCTCACGATCATTCGGGTTAACCGCGAGCGTGGGGCGTACCTCACTGTCTAACAACACATCAGAGGCAGCGATGCCGTTCGCCAAATGGAAGGCATCACCCACCACTTGTCCCTGAAGGTCATAACGTTGCCCCATCACCCGGCTTGATGATCCGTCGTCAGCAATGACCACATACGCAACGATCAGTGCATTGTTGGCATAGAAGGCCAGGTCGCCGGTCAATAGGGTGTGATTAATAATGCTCACTGGGGATGTCTGGTTTTGACCGAGCGCATTAAAGGTTTGTATTTGCAGGTTCGTTCTGCCGCTGAATTGATTGTTATCCTCTTTTAAAGCCCATAACAAAGCGAAATCGCCGTCTTCATCCATGGCGGTATCGATAGCACAGGGTTGGGCACTTGCTGCCAAGCCTGGCTGAATCACGTCCGATGGTTGGCCCGACTGACTGATCAGCCTGGCCTTTACCTCAACGTCAGCATCCAACTCGGTGCTATCACAATATTTGTTCACCCTTCCAGTTATAGATGCGCCTTGTGCAGACTCCCCCCAGGCCACCACCATATTGCCATCCAGATCGGCACTGACCGACGGTTGCCAGGGAAAGCGACCGTTTTCCAACACCGCAATGACACGTTCATCGCCAACCTTGTCACCCTGGCCATCATAGCGTTGCAGTACAATGCGATCTGCCGTTGATGCGGGTGCTGGCTCGCCGGCGTCTGCTTGTTGGGGTTCATAATGCTCTGCCCACACCAGCGCAAAATGATTGTCCGGCAATGGCGTTAAATCGAAACCGTAAAACTGAGCACCGGCGGTGTCTTTGAAGGTTTGCAGTGTTTTCGGTGTTGCCTGGGTCAGGTCGTCCGCCAACTCCGCTGAAGCGGTATTGAATGTGGCCGCTATGCTCAGTGCCAACAGGCTGCGCCGGAACACTTGGTGGGATGATTTTTTGCACGAACGGGGGCTCTCACCTTGTACAGTCATCGGGGTCATATCCATCAAAGGGTTGGTTCATGTCCGACGCGAGACAACAGACGTCAGTCAATCGGCTTTGAAGGTTACGACCCGAGCGTTTTATTCAGCGCTGTAATCGCCGTGTTATTTTGCGGGAAACGTTTGAAAATCGTGCAATCAGTTCGAGGTTTTATCGATGGGATAAGGCCGCATAAAAAAACGCGCCAAAGGGCGCGTCTTTTTATGCGGCGATTTTTTCAACTGCCGCTGTTCGCTGATCGATCCGAATCTTCAATCGGTGCGAAATCTTCATCGCTCAATTCGGGAACGTCCAAGGCCTGATAATTCGCGTCCAGTCGCTTCATCGATTTGCAGATCGAATTGATGCGTTCGTCCTGAGCATGAATGTGATCGAGCAAGGCTTTGATGGCGTGCGCCGTTGGGTCGGGCATGGAAGACACGCCGTAGGCATCGAAACCCATCTTGTCGGCGATGGCTTTTTGTTCATCGCTGAACGGCAATACCTTTTCACCGTGCTGTTTGACGATGCGCCCGGGCACACCAACAACGGTGGCCGCTTCCGGCACTTCTTTGGTCACCACCGCATTGGAGCCGATGCGCGCGTTGCGCCCCACGGTGAACGGGCCCAGTACTTTGGCGCCGGCGCCGACAATAACGCCGTCTTCCAGCGTCGGATGGCGCTTGCCTTCATTCAAACTGGTACCGCCGAGCGTCACCCCCTGATAGATGGTGACGTCGTTGCCAATTTCGGCGGTGCCGCCAATCACGACGCCCATGCCGTGGTCGATAAAGAAGCGGCGGCCAATCTTGGCGCCGGGGTGAATTTCAATACCGGTCAGCCAGCGTGAAAATTGTGACATCCAGCGCGCCAGAGTCTTCAGGTTCCAGTGCCACAATCGATGATTCAGCCGGTGCAGCAGCAGCGCGTGCAACCCGGGGTAGTTGAGCAACACTTCAAACCAATTGCGCGCGGCCGGGTCCCGGTCGAGGACGCTTTTAATGTCTTCCTTCACACCTTTAAACATGATCAACGCTTCCTCAAGGATTTATCGACCTGGGTCAAAAAGCCACGCAAGATATTGGCTTCCACTTCATCGGGCTGGGCACGCAAGACGAGTCGCCGCACCTTATTCATCAAAGTCCGGGGGTTAGTGGGGTCGAGGAAGTCGACTTCAACCAGGGTCTTTTCCCAGGCCTGGAACAGCCCTTCCAGCTGCTCTGCACTGGCCGGTGGCTGATCCCACTCGACGCCCCAGGGCCCGGCCGGGCGAGGCTCCTGAACCAAGGATCGCATGCGCAGTTCATAAGCCAGCACCTGCACCGCCTGCGCCAGGTTCAACGAGGAATAATCCGGGTTGGCGGGTATGTTCACATGATAGTGGCAGCGCGCCAGTTCTTCATTCGTTAAACCGGAACGTTCGCGACCAAACAACAAAGCGACTTTCGAACCGGTCGGATGATCGGCAACGCGGTCGGCCAACTGGCGCGGGTCGAGCATCGGCCAGGGCAGAGAACGCGAGCGCGCCGAAGCGCCCACCACCAAGCCACAATCGGCAATGGCGTCGTCGAGGTGATCGACTACTCGGGCGTTTTCCAGCAAATCCTGAGCACCGGAAGAGCGCGCCGTGGCTTCTTCCGATGGAAATTCTTTAGGCGACACCAGCGCCAGATCAGTCAGCCCCATAGTTTTCATGGCGCGCGCAGCGGCGCCGATATTGCCGGAATGAGAGGTATGCACCAGCACCACGCGGACGTCGCTGAGGTCCATCTCGGAGGCTGGGTTATTGGAAACGGTGGCCGATTGCGGCTCGGACATGAAAAAAACTTCCCGAAGCTATTAAAGAAAGAGGCGAATGCCGCTATTATACGCGCCCTTTTTCCGGAAGGCTGCCCCAGGCACTTTTAGTTCGCTGATGCGGGCGGCTTCCAGAACGCTGTTTAACAAACCCGTCCTTGCGGCATGCCTCGACCCCGCGTCGGCCTGCGCGTTTCTGTTTTGTGGAAACGCGGGTCCGATTGGCAGTGGTCGGGCCGTCATATGAGTGAGAAGTAAGCCTATGCAACCGATCGTTACCATTGCCCTGCGCGCTGCCCGCGCTGCGGCCGACAAACTGAGCTACACCCTGGCCAACATCGACTCCCTGACGGCGGAAGGCGACAGCCGCGAGACCGTGTTTGACAAGGCTATTGAAGACGCCGCCTGGCGTGCTCGCAAAGCCATCCGCAAAGCCCACCAACGCCACCACATCGACTGCCTGCAAATCGGCCGTGATGAAAGCCGTGATTACGACGGCGAATCGGTCTGGCAGATCAATATCCTCAGCGGCGAAACCAACTACCGCACCGGCTACCCCGGCTACCTGATCAACATCAGCTACTTCCGCGCCGACCGCATCGAAGCGGTGGCCTTGCTCGACCCGGCCAGTGGCGACGAATACGGCGCCATGCGCGGCCGTGGCGTACAGCTGAACGAGCGCCGCGTGCGCGTTGCCGGTGGCAGCCTCGATAAAGCGCTGGTCGGCATCGAAAGCCGCGATTTCGCCACCACCGCCCAATGGGCCGAGCGCGTTGCGGGTGTTCGCGTCACCGGCTGTGGCTTGCTGAGTCTGGCCAATCTGGTCGCCGGCCGTTTGCAACTGGCGTTCGCCGACGATCTGAATCCGGTCGATTTCGCCGCAGCCAGTTTGTTGCTGCAAGAAGCCGGTGCGCTGTCCGGCGACCGTAAAGGCGGCCCGGCCAGCGTCAAAAAGGGCGAGCTGCTTGCGGCCGCGCCAAAAACCTTCAAACAATGGCTGGCTTCACAATAACGACCGACAAAAGTCACGACCGGCTGACCATCCACTGAACTGACCGGTCGTCATGCTATAGTGCCCCGCTTGTTTAGCGGGGGACTGACCATTGAGCGATCTGCATCTATACGCTGGCCGCCATGCCTTTGAGCACATCCAACAACAGGGCCTGACACCCAAGGATATTCGCCTCATCCTCGGCGCTTCCGGTGGCCCCAAGTGCTTTGTACTGACGCACCTGGACCGCTATCTGGTCCGCGAATGGTTGCCCAAAATTCCTCACCCGGTCGATCTGGTCGGCTCGTCCATTGGCGCGCTGCGCATGACAGCCTACGCCAACAACGATCCTTTTGCGGCGATTGAACGACTGGAAGAAGGTTACCTGGAACAGCGCTATACCGAACACGCTGATGCCGATGAGATCACCACCAAAACGCTGGATTTCATCGACGGCATGATCGGCGCCGGCGGCTTTGCCGACCTGAACCCACAGCGCCAACTGCACATCGTCACGGCGCTCTGCAAAGGTGCCACCACCGTCACCAGCCCACGCCGACAAGCACTGGCCTTTGGCCGGGTGGCATTGGCGAATCTGATTTCACGCCGCACCCTGCCCCGGCATTTTGAGCGCGTCATCTTTCGCAGCCACGAGACCGAGCTGCCACTGCCGCACTGGGACGATTTCGACACCCACCAAGTGCCGTTAAGCGCCGCCAACTATCGCTCCGCCTTGCATGCCACGGCCGCCATCCCCGTGGTGATTCACGGCGTTGATAACCCGCCGGGCGCACCGCTGGGGCATTATCGCGATGGCGGCATGGTCGACTACCACTTCGATCTGCCGTTCAAACCCGACAATGGCCTTGTGCTCTACCCACACTTTTCGCCGGTGATGAAACCCGGCTGGTTCGACAAACCACTGCCCTGGCGCAAGATCAGCGCCGAACACTACAGCCACACGCTGGTGGTAACGCCGAGCCCGGAATTTATTGCTCGGCTGCCCTACGGAAAAATTCCCGACCGCAAGGATTTCGAACGTCTCAGCGATAAAACCCGGCTGAAATACTGGCGCACGGTGGTCGATGAAAATCAGCGTCTGGCCGAAGCCTTTGATGGGTGGATCAACGGCAACAACCTGGCTGATTCAGTGCGACCCATCGAGCACATTGCTCGCTAGGCAACGCTGCGTCACCCGCATTGATATTTTGCAGTTGGCCCTAATCTGCTCACCCACTTACCTCCATTGAACCGAAGAACGGGGAGATACCAATGAGCACGATGAAGGCCATGACTTACGATCAGTACGGGGATAATTCCGTGCTGACATTAACCGACCAACCGATCCCCAAAGTCGGGCCCGACGAAGTTCTGGTGAAAGTCAAAAGCGCTTCGGTCAATCCGGTCGACTGGAAAATCATGATGGGCTATCTCGACCCGATCATGCACGCCTGGTTTCCCATCACGCCGGGCTGGGATGTCGCTGGCGTCGTTGAACAAGTCGGTATGGACGCGCCGGAATTTAACGTCGGCGACGAAGTCATCGCCTATGCGCGCCGCGATATGGTCAACGACGGTACCTACGCCGAGTACGCAACCGTGCCGGTCCGGGCGCTGGCGCGTAAACCGGCCGCGTTAAGCTGGAACGAAGCCGCCGCTCTGCCGCTGGCCGGCTTGACCGCCTACCAATTGCTGACCCGTCTGGGCTTGCAGCAGGGCGAAACCGTGCTGATTCATAATGCCTCCGGTGGTGTGGGCCTTCTGGGTGTGCAAATTGCCAAGCATTTAGGCGCGCGCGTCATTGCCACAGCCTCAGAGAAAAACCACGACTTTCTGCGCGAACTGGGCGCCGAACCGGTGGCCTATGGCGAGGGGTTAACCGACAGAGTGAAAGCACTGGCGCCGGAAGGGGTCGATCTGGTCGCTGATTTTGTCGGCGGCGTTCTCGACGTCACTCAAGCGGTGCTTAAAGCCGATGGCGGCCGCCACGCCTCGATTGCCGATGGCGGCGTCACCGATGCGGGCGGTCAGATGATTTGGGTTCGTCCCAGCGATACCGATCTGCAAACCCTGGCGGATATGGCCGACGCCGGAGCGCTGACGGTGCCACTGGCCGCCACCTTCGAGTTAGCCGACACCGCCAAGGCGTTCGAGCTCAGCCAGGGCGGCCACGCCCGCGGCAAGATCGCCATTCACGTCAGCGACTGAGGCTCAAACCGCTGAAGGCCTCCGTGACCGGTTGCCACTGACCGGTCACCAGGCCGTTGCGATTGCGAATCGGTGGTTGCTGCCAGCGCTCTGGCAGCGCCAGATTCAGCTGCTTCAAGATGGCCGCCATTGCCACCTCAGCGGCATCGGCTGAACCGGAATCCATCTTCAGGGCAACGCCCAGTTTCAGCTCGGGCAAAGCCGCGATATACACACCTTCCGCCCCAATTTTCAAAAACGCCTGATCGCCCAGTGCCTGCATGGCTTCGGTGCAGAAACGATTGCTGCCGCCCACCATAAAAGGGTGCTTAGTCGCCGCCTGATGCAGACGACGCGCGCCGTCACGGTAAGGCTCCGGCAAGGTTTGTGGATCAGCAAAGCGGGCGAATCCCAAAGCGAGACGGTGCAACGGCATGGCCCAGGTGGGCGCGGTGCAGCCGTCGGGTGACAGCGGCACGCCGGTCAACTCAACGTCGCAGCAGTGTTCAAAACACGTACGGATTGCCTGTTGGACGGGGTGATCAACACTCACATAACCCGCCGTCGGCCAGCCCTGATGGCGCGCTAACGCCAACATGCCCAGATGTTTGCCAGAGCAATTGTTATGTCGCCCATCGGGTTGGGCGTGCTGCCAGGCCAGGTTGATAAACGCCTGCTGATCCGATGGCCATTGCAAACCACATTCGAAATCCGCCGCGGCCAAACCCAGCTTACCCAGAAAGCGGTCGGCCACCGCCGTATGTTCCGGCTCTCCGTTGTGCGAAGCGCAGCACAGCGCCAGTTCTTCGTCGTCCAATTCGAACGCCTGGTGCGCGCCGCTCGCCAACATCGGTAACGCCTGAAACGCTTTGATCGCCGAACGTGGATAGGTGGGCGTATCGACATCGCCCAATGACCAGAGCGTCTGGCCCGCAGACGTCATTACCAAAGCACGACCACGGTGCTCACTTTCAACCGCCCCACCCCGAATGACCTGAACCAACACGGGATTATTCGACTGCGTCATGATTCAACCCTGTTTTTAAGCAAAGGCTGATACTAGGGAACCTCTGACTGAATTGAAACTGAACAGCCAGATCCCGCCTGAACGTCAATTCAGAATGCATTCAGTCACAGCACGCCACAGTAGCGCCATCCCGATTGGCACGCAGGAACTTCTCATGGTCCGCTCATGGTTACTGACCGCACTCAGCGCCCTGTTGCTCGCTGGCTGTTACGTCGAAGTCGACCCTTATGCGACTTACGGCACCACGCCGGTCAGCGAATACAGTACGACCTTTCTTACCCGCACCGCGCTGATGCCTTACGCGCTCGGCGCCAGCAGTATCGATATGCTGGCCAACCCGGACGATTATTTGTCACCGTCGTCGCGCATGGCGACTCGCGCAGTGCCCATTGAAACCACCAGCACCTATCTGTTCGACAGCGACAGCTGCAGTTTTGGCGGCTACACCGCCACCGAGGCATTTGGCGATACCGAAACCTACAGCGGTGGCATGACCTGGGTGGAACTGGGACTGACCGCCACCGCCACCCAATGTGGCACCAGCAGCTGGCTCGGACTGAGCACGCTGAACAGCCGACTGATCTACGATGTACGCGGTTGGTATGACGACGCCTTTGCTGAGATTGTCAGCCTGGACGCCCAGCTCACCGGGTATTTGCGGCTGAGCAACAGTTTTCAGAGCGTCAAACTCAGTGGTCTGGATGTGCGCGTGGCAGAACTCGATGCCACCGATTTCCGCCTGCTCGCCGATGCCAGCCTTTACTTGAACGATGCCCGTTACAGCGGCAGCGCTCGCCTGGACACACTCGAAGGCGTGCATTTTTATCGCGGCGCATCTTTTCCGCACGCCGGCCGGGTGCGCATCAGCAGCGGTTATGATTGGGTGGAATTGCGCTTTCTCAGTGATGGCGTCAGCCGGCGAGACAGTGATGGGTATTACACCTATCTGCCCTGGTGGGAATTCAGTTAATCGTGGGAGTGGCGCGACAACGGCCAATATTTACGAAGGCAAACCGTACGTTGGAACGATAAAAAATCGCCCGCCATGCCAGCGGGCGATTTTAGCGCATTAACTGTGAACGATGTATTCCGGACCAAACCCCGCCGACCAGATGATGACCGTGCCGATGCGCATCGACACCAGCAGCACCAGCGCCACGGTGAGCACCGAGGTGGCGTACATAAAGGCGCGTTCTTTGGGAATATTCATCACAATCGGCATGCCTTCATAAATCAGATACACCGAATAGGCCGCCGCCAATACAAAGACGACGACGTTCAACCACAACACCGGCCAGATACCCACAATGCTGGCCAGGAAAATCGGCGCCGTGGTATAGACGGCCAAAGCCATGCCGTGGTGTTGATCCGTTGCTTCATCGGAATAGGTGCGCGACATCCAATTAATGAATTCGGC
This sequence comes from Saccharospirillum sp. MSK14-1, assembly GCF_003054965.1. Lineage (GTDB taxonomy): Bacteria > Pseudomonadota > Gammaproteobacteria > Pseudomonadales > Natronospirillaceae > Saccharospirillum. Next base: position 286,365 of record NZ_MIES01000033.1, on the reverse strand, counting down.
AAACACCCACACCCCAATCAACGCCGCCAAATAACTCAGCACGCACAACACCAGTCCGCTTTCGGGTGTCAGAGTGGTCTTCGGACTGCCCGCAATGGACCAGCCGACATGGACCACACCGATGTAAAAACAGATGGCAGGAATTAATGCCAGGATAGGCACGTGGGTCAGGTACTCCATCAGTTTGGAGCGACGCTGCTGGCGAATCAGTGACCACTCACTATCGGGGTGCGTAAAAATGCCAAGAGTATGGTCGAGAATCATGAACTTCTCCTCGTTGTCAGGACCGGTTTTATTGTTGTTGTAGAGGGCGGATACCCGCCGGGCGAAGGTTATTCGAACGCTTGTCGATCTGTTACAGGCTTACGAAAACAACCGGCCAATACCAAATAACATAGAGCTTTTGACAAAGACTGCAAGCACTCGACAACACCACTCCAGAGGCGCTGAATGAATACCTTGAATCGTCAGCGCTCGCCTTAATATTAGTTTTTGCTAATATTTTAGTATCCGCAACGACTATGATGTGTCGTTGCCAAGCAGTCGCACGCCCGACACCCTGTGTTAGCATGCATCCCCATCATCCTTCCCTGCCATGAGGATACACCGATGAACGCCACGCAATTGGCCAATAATTATTGGGTCGCTCCGCAAATCACTATCGACGATGTTGCCGAGGCCAAAGCGCAAGGTTTTAAAGCCATTGTCTGCAACCGTCCCGATGGTGAATCGGCCGACCAAACGCCGTCCGCCGACATTCAAAGTGCCGCCGAAGCCGCCGGTCTGCCGTTTTACATGCTGCCGATGAACGGCCCGGTCTTTTCCGCTGATCAAGCGGAAACCCTGCGCACGGTGCTCGAACAAAACGACAAGGTACTGGGCTATTGCCGCAGCGGTAACCGCAGCAGCATTCTCTACCGTGCAGCCATGGGCGAGGCCTGATTCTGGCGCGAATGAAGTCATTTTCTCTCCCGTCGACCGGCGACCTTAACGCCGGTCTTTTAGTGGCACTGGTCGGCATTCCCCAATGCCTGGCCTACGCCATGTTGTCGGGCCTGCCTCCCATGTACGGGCTGGTAACAGCCATCGTTCCCGGCATGATTGCCGCCGCTGCCGGTCGCAGTGCTCACGTTACCGTCGGCCCAACCAACACCACGGGCCTGATCATTCTCACCAGTCTGGCGCCCTGGGCCGACCGACCCGAGTTGTTATTAACCGCCATGGTTACACTCAGCGTGTTGGCCGGTTTGTCGCGGTTAATGATTGTCGCGCTGCGCGCTGAACGGGTTTTCGATTTCGTGCCCGAAGCGGTGTTGCTCGGTTTTTCCACCGGTGCGGCCATTATCATTGCACTGATGCAGTTGGACGAATTTCTTGGGGCACCCTTCAACGGCGTGCGCACCGTGGTCGACGAAATCTATCGGCTGACCCAGATTGAGTTCGGCATCATCGAACCGGCCGCCTTGGGGCTGGCCGCCGCTGCCTTATTGTCGGTTGTATTGGGCCGCCGTTATTTACCCCGCTGGCCAATACCCTTAGCCGCGTTAATCACCAGTATCGCGTTGGTGTGGTTCGCACCCTGGGCGTTTATCGACCAGTGGATCACACTCGAAGAAAGTACCGTCATCAGCGATGGCTGGCCGCAATTGGCGACTCAATTACCGAACTGGGCCATGATACAGGCGCTGATCGTACCCGGTTTTGCCGTGGCCTTTATCGGCTCACTGGAATTAATCGTCACCCTGCGCAATCGTCAGGAACAACGCTACTTGCGGGCCGAACTTGGCAGTCAGGGCGTCGCCAATCTGGCTGGCAGTCTGGTCGGCGCCTTTCCCGCCAGCACCTCCCTGACGCGCTCGGTATTACTCGACATCGGCGGTGCCACCAGCCGCTGGGCGCCTTTTATTGCCGCCGCCGTGCTGCTGCCAATTTTGCTCTTTGGTGCGGATCTGATCCGCGCCATTCCGCAACCGGTCATTGCCGGTTTACTGGTCGCGACCGCTTTATCGATGCTTAAGCCCGAACAGATCGCCTCGGTGCTGCGCGCCAATCGCCAAACCCGCACGCTCTTTATCGTCACCGTGACCAGCACGTTGGTACTGGCGTTCCACGAAGCGATTTTGCTCGGCGCGGGTCTCGGTCTGGTGATTTTCCTGTTGCAATCGAGCCTGCCACAGTTGCGCCGTTATGCCGTCGACCAGAACGGTTGGTTGACCGCCCGTGAGCACAGCGATAATGGCCACTACGCCATCCAGATTTCCGGCAGCCTCTATTTCGCCGCGGCCCGGCAATTGCCTGAACGTCTGGAGCCATTGATTCCGGACGATGCTCAGCAGCTGACGCTCGACTTAAACCATGCCCATCAACCGCGCATTGCCGCCACCCAGGCGTTATTGCGTTTTTGCGAGCTGTGCCAGCACCGCGGCATTCGGGTCGATATTTGCGGTTATCCGGCAGAACTGAAACGCATCGCCGACACGCTGGGCGTCCGCCTGCCCTGGTGCGAATTTAAAATCGAACAACGCCTGGCCGGTGCCAACGCCGAGGAAGGTTCCGCATGAGTGATCTGCACGCACCGGATTTTACGCCTCACAACTTCGGCGGCTTGCTCACGGTGGCGCCGCAAATGCTCGACTTTATGGCCCAGGCAGAACGGGTAGCGCGAACCGACGCCTCCATTTTGGTCCGTGGCCAGACCGGCAGTGGTAAGGAGCTGGTCGCGCGTTATATTCATCAGACGTCGCGTCGCGCTTCGGGTCAGTTCAGCGCCATTAACTGCGCGGCGCTGTCGCGTGAACTGATGGCCTCGGAACTGTTTGGTCACAAACGCGGCGCTTTTACCGGCGCCACCGCCGATCGCACCGGCCTGTTCAAACTGACCGATGGCGGCACCCTGTTTCTCGATGAAATCGCTGAAATGCCGCTCGACATTCAGGCCGGTTTATTACGCGTCTTGCAGGATCGTTGCTTCACCCCTCTCGGGTCGAGCGACGTTATTCAAACCGATATTCGTTTAATTTCCGCCACCCACACCTCGTTGCGCCGACAGGTTGCTGAGCGTCAATTTCGTGAAGATTTGATGTATCGGGTGCGCGTGGTGCCGCTGTACTTACCGCCACTGACGGCTCGCCTCGGTGACGTTGAAATGCTCAGCTGGCACTTTATTGCCGAACAAAATGCGCGTAACGAACGCACCGTTGAATGCGTCAGCCAGGCCGCTTTCGATGCGCTGCTTGCCTACCGCTGGCCGGGCAACATTCGCGAGCTCAACAACGTCATTACTTACGCTCACGCCATTGGTACGGGCACGCGCATCGATATTGCCGATCTGCCGCCGGAACTGCGTGGCGAAGCTCCTCCTGACGAGGCGCCCATGCCACCGGAGCAGCGCGAGCGCGACCGCATTCTGGAATTGCTGCAGCGCCACAAAGGCCACAAACAGGCCGTCGCCGACGAACTCGGCATCTCCAGAGCCACCTTGTGGCGCAAAATGAAAAGCCTGCAACTCAGCTGAGCGCACCGGGCAGTTCGTCGCCCGGCTGCCACTGCGGCAGCAACGTTTGGCCCGCAAACGTCGACGCTGTCTCTGCTCCGTCGAGACGAATCAGCTCAAACGGTTCGCGCACCTCGGTCATGTTCAATAAAGGCGCAAACACCTCAGTTTCCACCCTTGGGTTTAGCCAGTCGGCCAGTTCGTCATCGAGCAGGATTAATGGAAAACTCTGGCGGTGAATATTGGCAAACTGGGCGTGACTGCGCAGCGTGATGATGCCAGTCGATACCAACGGTTGCTGCTCGGCATCGAGCCAGTGTTTGCAAAAAGCACCGAAGATCATTGGCTGGCCATCGGGTCTCTGAATCAGATAACGCTGCTTGGCCATCGGTTTGGGTGGGTGTTCCTGTTCCAGTTCGGACAGCTCAGTCCACAAGCGTCCGCCGGAATAGATCGGTTGCCACTCGACAAATCCTTGCGCAATCACCACCGAGCGAAAGCTGGGTGGCGGGTTGCGATGCATCGGCGATTCAAAAACACGGTCGGATCGGCAATTGAAACTCGACCAGCGCGTGGGTTTGAGCGTGCGGTTGTCGAGCACCAGCCACCAGGTCGCCGGCATCAGTTTGGGACCGGCACGAGTGGGGACCAGCGCTAATACCTGATCGGTGGGGCGCAACTCTTTGCGCAGGGGGCCCAGTGGGTGCGTCGTGCGTTCACCGCCATCGCGCGGGCGGCCTAAAATGGCATCGATCTCTTCCGGCGTATAACCGGCGCCACTCAAAATACCGGGTAACCCCGGGTAATCATTCACATTAAAAAGTTCGCCGCACATCGAACGGACTCTTGCCTTAGCATCCGGGTTGCGACGCCGACCCTGGCGATCTTCCTGATGACTGCTGTGTTGATGTCCGTCCCCGGAACCGTGCAGAAAAATCTAGTTCACACAGGCGAGCGTGCAAATCTGAAGGCGGTTTACCCGACTGTGACCATCCGCTCTCTCAATAAGCCGTCTTTCCCGCTACACTGTTGGTTTCAGCAAGACAGTCGTTGTATATGACACCCGACAGCCAAGATTTCTGGTTCCTGCCGCTCGGCGGATGCGGCGAAATCGGCATGAACCTGAACCTCTATGGACACGATGACGCCTGGTTGATGGTCGATTGTGGCGTCACCTTTGCCGAACCCGGCAACCTCACCGACCCCCACGTGCAGATGCCCGACCCGGCGTTTATCGCTGAGCGCGCCGACCAGCTGGCCGGCATCGTCATCACCCACGCGCATGAAGACCATATCGGTGCGCTGCCCTATTTATGGCGTCGTTTTCGCGCCCCGGTGTACACCACAGCTTTCACCGCCGAGATCCTCAAGCGCAAGCTGATGGAGTTCAATCTGGCCGGCAAAGTGCCGGTGCACGTGGTACGGCCGGGCGAACGTCGGCAGATTGGCCCGTTCAATGTGGAGTGGCTGTCAATCACTCACTCCATTCCCGAACCCCAGGCCTTGATGATCCGCACGCCGGTGGGCAGCGCCTTCCACACCGCCGACTGGAAACTCGACCCGGCGCCGGTACTGGGCCCGGCCTTCGACGCCGCCCCCTATAAACAACTGGCGGCCGAACCCCCCGACGCCATGATCTGCGATTCCACCAATGCGCTGGTCGAAGGTCATTCCACCTCCGAAGCCGAACTCTACAACGGCCTGAAACAGATCGTTGAAAACGCCGAAGGCCGGGTGGTGATCAGTTGTTTTGCCAGCAATGTGGCGCGGTTAAAAACCTTGATGAAGATTGCCGAAGACAGCGGTCGCCAGGTCGGCCTGCTCGGTCGGTCGCTGCGCAATATGGTGTCAGCGGCGCGCGCCAGCGGTTACTGGAGCGGCATGCCAAAATTTATCGACAGCTTCGATCTGGGCTATTTTCCGCGGCAAAATTTTCTCGCCATTGCCACCGGCAGCCAGGGCGAACCGCGCGCTGCGCTGCATCGATTGGCGCGTGATAATCATCCCGAACTCACCCTCGAAGCCGGCGATACCGTGGTGTTCAGCTCCAGAGTGATTCCTGGCAATGAAAAACCGGTCGAAGCGCTGATCAAACTCTTGCAACAACGCGATATCAAAGTCATTGCCGCCGAAGATTCCGCCGCCCCCATTCACGCCTCCGGCCACCCGGCGCGCGACGAACTGGCGCAGATGTATCAGTGGGTGCAGCCCAAGCTGGCGATACCGGTGCATGGTGAAACCGAACACATGGCAGCCAACGCGAAAGTCGCACGCGATGCGGGCGTGAAACAGCAATTAACGGGGTTCAATGGCGACCTGTTTTATCTGGCACCGGTCAAAGGCGTGCGCCGCAAGGCAGTCGCTACCGGGCGCTTGGGCTGGGACCGAGATGCGTTGATTCCAGTGAAAAACGAGGCGGTCGAAGCCGACTGATCAGTCCTCTTTCAGCGCATCGATCACCACCCGCAACGCCGCTGGCATATAGCGGTTTTGCGGAAAATACAGATACAAACCGGGCCACTCTGGGTTCCAATCTTCCAGCACCTTTTCCAGTTCGCCGCTGGCAATGTCCTCACGCAGCAGTGGTTCGGCATAGTGGGCAATGCCCAAGCCTTGTTTCACCGCGCGCATCATCAAACCTGGGTTATTGGTGGTCAGATTGCCTTTGACATCGACCACCCATCGCTCCTCTTGCCGCTCAAAAGCCCATTCATAACGCCGCCCACTGTGAAAGCGAAAACCGATGCAGTTGTGCGCTGTTAAATCGGCCGGCTGCTGCGGCCTGCCGTGGCGGTCGAGGTAATCTTTCGAGGCCACGGTGACAAAGCGAAAATCGGCCACCACAGGCACCGCCACCATGTCCTGAGGAATGGCATCTTTGAGCCGCACGCCCAGATCAAAGCCATCGGCGACGATATCGATCAGCCGGTTATCAACAATCAACTCGATGTCGATACCCGGAAAGTTTTGCTGAAACTCAACGCCCAGACGATCGAGCAAGATCGGCGCTGCAATTTCGTTGGCGCTGATGCGCACTCGGCCATGTGGTTGGGCGTCGTCGGCATCGAGGTTATCCACCGCCTGGCTGAGATCGCTGAGCAGGGTCGACACCTGCTGATACAACCGATGACCGGCTTCGGTTAACGACACGCTGCGCGTGGTGCGGTTGAACAGGCGGGTGTGCAGGCGTTCTTCAAAGCTGCGTACCAGATGGCTCAGCGTCGAGGGCGTCAGGTTCAGCTCTTCCGCCGCCTGCTTAAAACTCAGATGGCGGGCGACCAGTTGAAACGCCTGCAGCTCGTTCATCGGGGGCAAGGCCATTATGTGATCTCATCAAATAATCTATGAAAACTATAGCTATTTTACTCACAATGTCCCAGCCCGATACTGTGCTGCGAAAGTGACGCGCCACACCGGCGCCACGCAACAGAGAGAGCATTATGAGTAACAAGGTATTTCTGGTCACCGGTGGCAACAAAGGCATCGGTAACGCCATTGTTCGTCAACTGGCCAGCGCCGGTCACACCCTCTACCTCGGCGCCCGTAACGTCGAAGCGGGTCAGCAGGCGGCGGCTGAATTGCAGTCAGTCGGCGATGTGCGTTTTGTCCATCTCGACCTCAACGACACCCAATCGCAGCTGACGGCGGTCGAGCACATTAAAGCCGATACCGGTTATCTGGACGGCCTTATCAACAACGCCGGCATCATCACCGACTACAGCACCGCTGCCACCGTAACCGTGGAAAACCTGAGCACCACCTTTACCACCAACCTGTTCAGCACCATCGCGGTTACACAGCAGATGCTGCCCTTGCTGCGCGCAGGCGAGCACAAGGCCATCGTCAATCTGTCGACCGGCCTGGGCTCCATCACCCAGCATGGTGACCCATCCTGGCCCTTCCACAGCACCGTACCGATGGCCTACAACGCCTCTAAGGCGGCGTTGAATATGTTCACCGTACTGCTGGCCAAGGAGCTGCGTGCGGAAGGGTTCCGAGTGAATTCGGTCAGCCCGGGCTGGATTGCCACGGACCTGGGTGGGCAGGACGCCCCGGGTACGGCCGAAGAAGGCGCTCAGATTGCCGTCGAAACCGCGCTTAAAGGCGCCGACGGACCGACCGGCCTGTTTCTGACCAGCGGTGGCGTGATTCCCTGGTAGGAATGCAGTGATCGGCAAGACAACTCAAGGGTTGAGCCGGCCATCGGCTCAACCCGGCATCTTATTCCTCATCCGACAAAGGCCGGCCTTCCAACTCTACCAGCGACTGCCGCATCACCTCATCAACCGCCGCCTTCTGGCCGTTCTTACCATTGAACAGCACAATGCGCGCCTTGCCATCGGTGGTGATGGTCTGCTGGCGTTCGCTGAACACGGCGTATTCATGCACAAAACCAAACTCCTGAATCGACAGGGTGCGCGCACCGACCAGGATGTTATCGGGATAGGTCAGCGGCCGACGGTAACGGCATTCGGTCTGCCCGACCACCGGACCGACACCGGTTTGCTTCATCTGCTCGAACACCGGCGTGCGCTCAAAATAAGCGATGCGGGCGTTTTCGAAATAGCGGAAATAAACCACGTTATTGACGTGGTTAAAGGCATCCATATCGCCCCACTGCACCGGCAGCTCGATGATCACGGGGTAGGTTTTTTTGAAGTCGTCGAGCATGGTTGGCGTTCCTGCAGAGATTCGAGTGACAGATTAGCTAAGGTTGTCAGCAATCGATAGCGTCTGCCTTAAAACCTCTCGGTAACGACGTGACACTTTCAATGTGGTGCCATCGATTAAACGAATGTCACCGTCTCCACTGGGTTGAAAGCTCAAATGATCGACCGAGTTTTGGTTAACCAGATAGCGACGATGCACACGGCAGAAAGTCCGTTCATCCAACTGAGATTCCAACTTACTCAACGTCGTACGCAGCGGATAAACACGGCCATGGCTGTGCAGGTTGACGTAATTCCCGTTGGCTTCCAGCCACTGCACTTGATCCAGTTTCACCAGAAATTCTTTATCGAGTTTTTTAACCAGAACCTGCTGTAAGGTGTCACTTTGAGTGACATCACTGTCGCGATCCGCTTCACTGCGATCGAGCCAATGCGCCTCACCCTGCAGGCGACTGACGATAAAACCGCCCAGATGGTATCCCGTCAATACGCCGAGATAACTCCAGCCATCTTTCTGATATTCATAAAACAACTCACGCAGCCAGGGACCAAATTGGTAGTCCTGACCGGCCAGTGCATAACCCCATTTGCGCAGTACGACCATCACCCCGACATGGCACAGACAGAACAGCACCGACGCTAAAAAATGACCAGCCAGCTGTATCGGCAGACCCACCCAGCGCAACGGATACCGACGAAAACCAGCAAACAACAGCGGACACAACAGCAGAAAACTCAGAGCGCTGGAGTATTCCCACAGTGGCGCCTCCCACCATTGCAAAGGAGACGTTCCCGGCCGTTGGCGTTCCAGCCAAATAATACTGGTGTTCAGGGTCGCGCTGATTAAAAAGTAGGCCGCCAACGCACCGTACAGATATCGCCGAGGGTGCTGTTGAAAGGCCAAGAACAGCCGCCTGCTTCGTTTGATTCCACCGTTCGTCACTGAAAGCCTACCGTTCATCACATCTCGCTATTCACGGGCTCTGCCAAGGCAGACACTCGCGCTGGGTTTCAAATCACAGTGACCAAGCCTCATGCAAAACCACCGACACACCGACCTCGACTGGATTCGAATTTTCGCCTTTGGCGTGCTGATTCTCTACCACCTGGGCATGTATTACGTGGCCGATTGGGGATTCCATCTAAAAAGCGATCGCCCGGTCGATGCGCTGCAAAACCTGATGATTCTGACCAATCCTTGGCGGATGTCACTGATCTTTTTGATCAGCGCCATGGTGCTGGCGCTTGCCCAGCAACGGCTCAGTGTCGGTCAATTAATCGCCCTGCGCAGCAACCGGCTGCTGGTGCCATTGGTGTTCGGCATGGTTGTCGTCGTCGCGCCTCAGGCTTATTTGCAGGCGGTCGATCGCGGTTATACCGATCTCGGCTTCTTCGCCTTCTGGCGGCTCTATATCAACCCGACCACCCACGAAATTCCGCCGATGCAGACCGGCCTCGGCCTGCTCACCTGGAATCACTTATGGTTTATTCCCTATGTGTGGTGTTACAGCCTGATCGTACTGCTGCTGTCGCCCCTGCTTCGGCGCTTGGCCAGCCGTTCATTCATGCAACGGCTGCCATTGAGCCTGGCGCTCGTTGCGATGCTGATGTTCACCAGTTGGATCGTCATCGAACTTCAACAACGCTACCCGGCCACCCATGCCTTGTTTGATGACTGGTACAACCACGCGCTCTATTTCACAGTATTTGTGTTCGGTTATTGCCTGGCGCAAAACGAAGGCTGGTGGCAACGCATTATTCAGATTCGATTGGTATTTCTGCTGACCGCCATCGTCTGCTACAGCCTGATCATCCTCGACCGCGAAGGCCAACTGAACCGGCTGGCGCCCTACTTTCCCAACGCGGACTTAGTTGACTGGATTTATGCGGTCGTCGAAATGCTCAATCACTGGAGCTGGATACTGGCGGTCATCGGCTATGGCGGACGCTATTTGGCAAAACCCGATCTGCCGATTGATCGCACCGGCAGAATCAGACGCTATGCGAACGAAGCCATTTTGCCTTGCTATGTGTTGCATCAGACACTCATGTTGATCAGCGCCGCCTGGTTGCAATCTGTTGAATTGCCGTTAGCGCTGGAAGCGCTGGTGATACTGAGTCTGACTGTGCTGGGCTGTGTCGTCGGCTTTGAATGTCTGCGTCGGTTTCAACTGAGCCGCTGGCTGTTCGGGCTGCGCCTCAAACAGGCTACCGCCGAACCTCGCCACCACAGGCTTCAATCAAGGATTGCCACGCCTGAACCTGAGCTCGAATAACAGTGCGAAAGTCGTCATGCAGGATGTCCAATGCCTGCTGATAATCCGTTAAGCCGACACTCAACTCACCCAGAGCGTCGGTTAGGGCCTGCAGCGTGTTAAACCCCGCCAAAAACCGCCGATCCACCTCGCCCAGCCACGGCTGAACCTCACCGACAAACACATTCGCCATCACATTGCGCGCGTAGCCGAATTCCTTCATCGCCGGGCCCATGGGGCACAGGCGTTTGTCTGCGGCGGCTTCGTTCAGCATGGCTTCTGCCTGCTGCAACGTCTGAATCGCCAACCGCATCGATTGCAGACTGTGGCCACCCATGGGGTATTGGGTGGTTTGTTGCAGCACATTAAGCCAATCGTCCTGAGTGCTTTGCATGGGGTTAGCGACGAGGTCAGCGAGCGCTTGCTGGCTAGTGGCGTAGCCGGCTGCGTCAATGTCGTCATTCGGTTTGATGGCCGTGCTGCCGTCGGTCCAGTAGCCGCTGTAATCCGGGTTGGCGAGGGTAGCGTTCCACAGGTGCTGGTGAAAGGTGGCGCGTTTTTGCGCCAGGGCATTGTCCAGTTCCGTGCGCAGTTCGTCGCCCAGTTCGATGTCGGAATTCAGGCAAGCGGGCAGCAGTTCGAGCAGGCGGCGCTCGTAGTCGAGGCGGATCACCGGGTCAGCCAGTTTGCCAAGAATGGAGTTGCGTTCGCCGATGAGCACAAAAACTTCACAACCGCGTAACGCCCAGGCATCGAGCAGATCCAGCCGGATATCCTGTGGGCTTTGAAGCAATTCACGTGGACGCGGATAGACGGGCAGCGCCATGGCTTGCTGCGCTGGCGGTTCGGCATCCAGCACCCGGCCGACGCGGGTGACGTAGTCGTCGAGTAGCGCTTCGGCGCTGCGCTCACAACCGCTCAGCAGCAACGCCACCAGCACGGATGTTGCAATACGAAACAGGCGTTGCAACAAAGTTAAACCTCTATTTTGTTCATTTAGTAAAAACCGCTTTAATTTCAATATCTTACAGATTGGCACGTTCGTTGTAATAGAGCCTGCAATTGTTTAACACTCGTTCGGTTCGCCGCTGCCTTTCTGGCCTATGCTCACTAAGGCGGTGCGTTGCGACGACCGAGTCCGGCAACAGGAGCTGCCATGACTGCCCAATCTCTAACCGCTCGTTTGCGGCCCTACATTCCAGCGCTGGAGTGGATTCCCAATTACCAGCGCAGTTGGTTACGCGGTGATGTGATCGCTGGGATCACTACCGCGACCTTATTGGTGCCCCAGGCGATGTCGTATGCATTGCTCGGCGGCCTGCCGCCTTACATCGGTTTGTACGCCTCGGTGCTGCCGATGATCATCTACGCCTTTTTCGGCACCTCGCGTCAGTTAGCCGTCGGTCCCGTTGCCTTGGTTGCGTTGCTGGTGGCCAGTGGCATTGGTCTGATGGCACCGGTCGGTTCTGAGCGCTATATCGAGCTGACGATACTCCTGTCGCTGCTGGTCGGTGGCGTGTTTCTGGTGATGGGTATTTTCCGGCTCGGCTTTCTGACCAACTTTTTATCCCATCCGGTGATCTCCGGTTTCACCAGCGCCGCCGCATTAATTATAGCGGTGAGCCAGATATCAAATCTGCTGGGCTTGTCGTTACCGCGCAGTGAGAACATCGCCGAAACGCTGTGGCACGCGGCCGATCAATGGCAACAGATTCACCTGCCAACGCTGGTGATTGGCGCCGCCAGTCTGTTTTTGCTGATCGCCTTAAAGCGCCTGAACAAGGCATTACCCGCCGCGATGATGACCGTGGCGGTAACCACCATTGCGGTCTGGGCACTGCGTCTCGATCAAGCCGGTGTGGCAGTGGTCGGTTCGGTTCCGGCGGGTTTGCCGGCGTTATCGGCCCCGGCCTTTACCTTGGCCGATGCTATGGAACTGCTGCCCATGGCCATCGCCATCGCACTGATCGGTTTTATGGAAAGCATTGCCGTGGCGCGCAAATACGCCAGCGAGCGGCACTATGAGATCAATCCCAACCAGGAACTGATCGGTCTGGGGCTGGCCAACCTGGTTGGCGCCTTTTCCCGTGCCATGCCCGTCGCCGGTGGTTTTGGTCGTACCGCCGTCAATGCCAACGCCGGTGCCAATACTGGCTTGGCGCCAGTGATCACCGCCAGCCTGATCGCCATTGCGCTGGCCTTTTTAACGCCGCTGTTTTACTTCCTGCCCAAGGCGGCGTTGGCGGCCGTAATCATGGTGGCCGTTGCCGGCTTGATTGATCTGCACGAGGTGAAACATCTGTGGAAGGTCAAACGCAGTGACCTGGGTTTGTTGCTGTTCACCTTTGCCGCGACATTGGCGCTGGGCGCCAAAGACGGCCTGTTTCTGGCAGTGGGTGCGTCCATGTTGTGGTTCGTTATTAAAACCACTCGGCCGCATTACGCCGTGCTGGGCAAACTGCCGGGCACCGAGGCCTACCGCAACATCGAGCGTCATCCACAAGCGCAGATTGAACCGGGTATTCTGGCGATCCGTTTCGACGCTCAGTTCTACTACGGCAACGTCAGCTTCCTCAAAGACACCATTCGTCGCGTTGAACAACGCCTCAATGCCCCCTTGCGTGCGGTGGTACTTGATGCCTGTTCCATCAACCAGCTGGACAGCTCAGCCGACACCGCCCTGCACGATTTACTGCGCGATTACCGCGAGCGCGACATCGAGTTGTTTATCGCTCATGTCAAAGGCCCGGTTAAGGATGTCATGGACCGTTCAGGCTTCAGCGAAACCCTGGGGGACGATCACTTTTTCCTGGAAACCGAGCCAGCCATGGCCGCCGCCCGCGCTTGGGTGCAGCGCAATGAAACAGATGTTGCAACAAGCTGAAGCATCGCAGACAAACACAGCCCACAGAGGCCGTGAAATGGCCCTTGGAGCCTTGGCACAACATTTGATTAGTAAACGCTAATATTGACTGACACCAATGATGCCAAGCTTTCGCCCAAATGGAGGCAACCTTATGAGCATTCAGATTGAAACCTTTTACGACGAGGCCACCAACACCCTCACCTATGTGGTGTTCGACCCGGCCTCCAAAGACGCCGTCGTGATCGACCCGGTGTTGGACTACAACCCCATTGGCAGCATTGTCTCCGATGACAGCTACCAAAAAGTGGTCGACTTCGCTCAGCAACACGGCCTGAAACTGCACTACGTGCTGGAAACGCACGCCCATGCCGACCACCTCAGCGCAAGTCAGCTGTTTCGGGATGAATTCCCGGATTTGCAGGTCGCCATCAGTGAGCGCATTCGTCAGGTACAGTCGGTATTCAAAACCGTCTACAACCTGTCCGACAGCTTTGTTACCGACGGTGAACAGTTCGATCGTCTGGTTGAGGACTTTGAAACTCTGAGCGCCGGTACGCTGACGATTAAAGCCTTGCCAACGCCCGGACATACGCCCGCCTGTTTATCTTATTTGATCGACGACGCGGTATTCACCGGTGATGCGCTCTTTATGCCCGACTACGGTACGGGCCGTTGTGACTTCCCCGCTGGCGATGCCCGCACGCTCTACCAAGGCATTCAGGCCAACCTGTACAGCCTGCCGGATGACACGCGCGTGTTCACCGGCCACGACTACCAGCCGGGCGGTCGCGCCGTGCAGTGGGAATCAACCATTGGTGAAGAGAAAGCGCAGAACATTCAGCTTAAAGGCAGCACCAGCGAAGACGAATTCGTGCAGTTCCGTGAACAGCGCGACGCCAAGCTGGCCGCGCCTAAGCTGATTTATCAGAGCATTCTGGTGAACATCGAAGCCGGTCACCTGCCTGCTCAGGAAAGCAACGGCAAGCGCTATCTGAAGATTCCGCTGAACATCCGTGCTGAACGCGCTCAGTAAATAAAAGGGCGGAGCATCGCTCCGCGAACATCGCCCAAACTTGAAGATGCGGCCATTGGCCGCATTATTTTGGGCAAATTAATTAGATTCTACTAAATTAGGTTTATCTAACATGGAAATCGTCAATTTCACACCGGTCCCCGCCTTGATCGGTGGCGCGCTGATCGGGTTGTCGGCAGCCTTCTTGCTCTGGTCGCAAGGTCGCATCGCAGGTATTTCCGGCATTGTCGGCGGGTTGACCAAGCCGGTCCGCGGCGATCTGGCCTGGCGCGCAGTATTTTTGATCGGACTGGTGCTCGGCGGCGTATTGTACCGGGTGCTCGGTTTCGGTGTCGGCGTTGATCACATTCAGCCCGTGGTCAGCCCCACGCTTTTAGTCTTAGCCGGTTTGTTGGTCGGCGTCGGCGCCACCATCGGCGCCGGATGCACCAGCGGCCATGGTATCTGCGGTCTGGCACGACGCAGCCCACGCTCGCTGGTTGCCACCCTGAGCTTTATGGGCAGTGGTCTGGTGACTGTCTTTGTTGTACGTCAGTTGATGGGAGTTGGGGCATGATTCAGACATTGCGCTTAGTGGCCGCTCTGTTCGCCGGCATGATGTTCGGACTGGGTTTGTCGGTCGCGCAGATGATCGACCCGGCCAAAGTCATTGGCTTTCTTAATATCTTCGGTGCCTGGGATCCGTCTTTGGCGTTTGTCATGGGCGGTGGACTGGCGGTGAACCTGATCCTGACCCCCCTGATTTTCAAACAGGCACGTCCTTGGCTCGCGGATTATTTCCGCCTGCCCGCCAAGACGGAAATTGATCGTCGCATTGTGCTAGGTGGCATTATTTTTGGCGCGGGCTGGGGTTTGGCCGGTTATTGCCCAGGCCCGATGATCACGTCGCTGAGTTTTGCCAATAGCAGCATCATCACCATCATACTCGCCTACTTAGTAGGTACCTGGATCACCCAGCAGGCGCTGGCCTGGATCGATCAACGACCGAGCCGTCTGGCTCGCGCCTGATTCTCCTGCTTTGCTCTCTTACCCGGCATTCGCCGGGTTTTTTATGGCCGCTGGACTCAGTGCCAGAATGGACGGCGCACTTCTCGCTGCACCTGATGCGGCAACAAGCCAACATCACGATAAAGATGCGCGGGCAATTGCTTCAATTGACGCCGTGTCTGCGTGCGTTGCTTCCAGCGGTTCAGCACCGTCACGAACCGACCCCAACGCGCCTTACCGGTAATACGGCGGGCAGTGACCGAGTGAGTTGTCAGGCTAGTAAAAGGTGTGGTTTGGGTGCTCATTTCATCCTCCTGTACTTCTTCACTGTACTGGGATTATGCTACGCCCATGATCTGAACCGGCACAGATTCAGATCATTGTTATATTCAGGAGTACAGATTAAGAAGAGCCCCAACTGTTACGCCCTTTTTTACCCTCAACTGTTATGGTGACCCGATTGGAAACCAGCCTGTATAACCAATTGGCCGAGAAACTGGCCGACCACATTCGCAGCGGCGCCATCGCAACCGGTGAACGGCTACCGTCCATCCGACAACTGGCAAAGCGTGAAGGCGTCAGTATTTCTACGGTGATGTCGGCTTACAGCATTCTCGAAGAGCAAGGCTGGGTAGAAGTACGGCCTAAGTCAGGTTATTACGCCATCAAGCAGGCTCGGCCATCGCTGGCCATTCCGTCCATCGCGCACACCGAAGCGCGGCCGATTGTGGCCACCACCTCTCAGCTCGTCATGGATGTGCAGCGCAATGGCTTTCGCTCTAACGCGATCAATTTCAGCCGCGCCACACCCGCCAACGATTTCCCCATCGCCAAACACCTGCAGCAGAGTTACACCCGACAAGCGCGAACTCGCCAGCATCTGGGCGTGGGGTATACCGTTCCGGAAGGCTCTGAAGAGTTGCGTCAGCAGATCGCACGCCACGCCATCGACGCCGGTGTGGCTGTCTCGCCCGACTCCATTGTCACCTCCATTGGCAGCCTGAACGCCATGGGGCTGTGCCTGCAGGCGTTAACGCAGCCTGGCGATGTGGTCGCGGTGGAATCCCCTTGCTACTACGGCATTCTGCAATTGATTGAATCGTACGGGCTGAGGGCGGTGGAAATCCCGGTCCACCCGGAGACCGGCATGAGTCTGGAAGCCTTGAAACTGGCGCTGGAGCAATGGCCCATCGCCGCCATCATTACCGTATCGAACTTTTCCAATCCGCTCGGTTGCAGCATTCCCGAAGACCGTAAACGCGCTCTGGTTGACATACTGGAGCACTACGAAGTGCCATTGATTGAAGACGACATTTACGGCGACCTCTATTTTGGCGAACGACGCCCCAAAGCCATCAAGGCATTCGACACCCAGGGCTGGGTACTGCTGTGCTCATCGGTCTCCAAAACCATCGATCCGCAGATGCGCGTCGGCTGGGTGATGGCGGGCCGATACTATGAAGACATCCTCTATCGCAAGTTCGTCAACCTGGTCGCCACGCCTCTACTGCCACAACTGGCGTGTGCCGACATTCTCAGCCAGGGTATTTACGAGCGACACCTGCGTCAGGCCCGAGAGGCTTATCGCCAGCGCTATGAACGACTGGCGGATCTGGCCAGCGAGCACTTCCCCTCAGCCACCAAAATTTCACGCCCCCAGGGGGGCATTGGTGCCTGGTTTGAATTGCCCGCGTCGGTCAACGCCACCGAGCTTTATCATCACGCCAAAGACCAAGACGTGCTGATCGCTCCGGGCGAAATGTTCTCGCTCAACAAGCAATTCCGACACTGCTTTCGTCTGAGTTATGCCTACCGCTGGACTCCGGAACGGGAAGACGCCATTCGCCGATTGGGGGAGTGGGTGACGCAGCGCGTAAGCCCAACGAACACTTTCGATCAGTAAGGTGACGCAGCGCTCGTCAATAGATTGACTTGGCATCCAGTCAGGTGCGTCAATGCACCCGTTTTTCGATTGATAAAAGGATGCATCAATGAACCTCAACCCCAAGTCTTATCTGATCACGTTTTTACTCACCGTGTTTTTAGGACCGCTCGGCCTGCTTTACTCAAGCATCGCCGGCGGGCTGATCTTGCTGATCATTGCGTTGAGCACTTTTTTTACTGTCTTCATGCCGATTCTTTGTTGGTTGCTCTCAATCCCTCTGGGCCTGTACGCCACCTACCGTCACAACAAAGGTCTGGGTACGCTGCTGGAACCGCCGAGCCAACATTCCGCGTCCGAATAACCGAGGCAAACACCCACAAAAAACCCGGCCAAAGCCGGGTTATTTTGTGGGTGTCGCACAGGGAAACAAAAGCACGGCCATCGCATTATTTACTGACCGCCAAATACGCACCAGCGGCCATCATGATGCCACCAGCCGAGCGATTCAGCCGGCGTACCGCCTTCGGTGTCTTCAGCACTCGCGCCGCTCGGGCAGCGCTGACGGCAATTAACATTAAGCCTAACGACAACGCCAGCGCCGTCAGGACACAGACCAACAACAGATCGGAGGTCGACAACGCGCTGAGGTTGACGAAGGTCGGCAGGAAGGCGATGTAAAACAAGATCACCTTGGGGTTGGAGGCCGAAATCAGGAAACCCTGCATAAAACCAGACCAGCCTCCACCGCCTTCGGTGTCGGCTGCCAGCGGTTCACGGTCACTGACCGCCGCGCGGAACATGCGAATACCGAGGTACATCAAATAAGCCGCACCGAGGTAACGAATCACGGTGAATAGGCCCGCCCAGTTTTCAGCAATGGCGGCCAGGCCGTACGTCGCCAGCACCAGATACACCAGATCACTGACCACCATACCCAATGCCAACAGCACGCAGGCATTAGCGCCACGAGTCAGAGCCCGCGCCAGAATCGCAAAAACGCCAGGGCCAGGCGTGATGCTGAACAGGAACAAAGCCAGGAAGAAGGTGAACGCGCTGTGCAGTGTCATGATCGAGATACCCACTCAAAAGAGGCGCCATTCTAACGCGGCTTAAGCCCACCTGCCGAGCACCAATGATGACTTTCAGTCGACTGCGCCAAGCGCTCGCACTGTGGTTTAATGTCTACAGATGCCAACAACAGAAACTAACCACAAGGACGCCCCAAGGATGAGCCCCAAGCCTCTGCCGAATTTTACCGATGCCCCCATGGCTCGATCACTGATCACGGTGGCGGCGGTCATTATTATTCTGGCAGGCATGCGAGTGGCTCAGCCGATTTTGGTGCCGTGCCTGCTGGCGTTGTTTCTGGCGGTGTTAACGGCGCCTGCCGTGCGCTGGTTGGTCGGCTGGAAGGTGCCTGTGCCCATCGCCATTGGGCTGGTTGTGGCGCTGGTGTTCGCCGTGCTCTATGTCATCGGCAGCCTGGTGGCGACCTCGGCCGATGATTTTTTCAAACGCCTGCCGGAATACGAAAGCAGCTTCGATCAGGCCATCACCTACCTGCGTGAACGCGTACCCTGGCTGGCCGGTGATCTGCGTTCAAGCTTGCAATCGCTGGCACCGCCGGACAGCTTTATCAGTTTTGCCGGTCGCTTGTTCTCGGGCGTAGGCAGCATTCTGCTGGCCGTGGCCCTGACCACCTTCATCCTGATTTTTATGCTCTACGAGGCGCAAGGCCTGCCCGCTAAAACGCGTCGCGCCTTGGGCAACAGCGTCGATATGACATTTGCGCGCCGCTTCAGCCACTCGGTGCAACGCTACCTGGTCATCAAATGTCTGGTCAGTGCGATCACCGGCCTGGCGGTCTGGGTGTTGATCAAATTGATGGGCGTAGACTACCCCATTCTCTGGGGTACCTTCGCCTTTCTGATGAACTTCATCCCCAATATCGGCTCGCTGATCGCCGCCGTACCCGCCATGTTTCTGGCCGCCATTCAGTTCGGCTGGCCCGGCGTGCTGATCAGCGGTTTGGGGTTCGGCGCCATCAACGCCGTGATTGGCAATTTGCTGGAACCACGACTGATGGGGCGCTCACTCGATCTATCCACACTGGTGGTGTTTATCTCTTTGGTGTTCTGGGGCTGGCTGCTGGGGCCGGTCGGAGCCTTGCTGGCAGTGCCTTTGACGGTTGTCGTCAAAATTGGCTTGGAGCTGTATCCGAAAAGCCGCTGGCTGGCGGTATTGCTCAGCCAGTAGCAAACCGCATCAATCCAACGAGCACAGTCGCGTGGATAACTGCGCCACGCGGCGACCAAACAGTAAGATGATGACAAAGGCGATGGGCCAGGCGACCACAAAGGCGCCAGCCCAGCGCCCCAGAAAACCGGCGCTCATACCGGTGTTGACCGCGGTAATCACCGCCGTCATCAAGGTCACCATCAACATCTACATCAACAACGCCTGCACCCAGTGCTGGTACTTCTTACGGAACATAACGACTCTCTCCGAGTTTAGGTTTGATCCGGCCGCTGGTACTTCAGCCACCACTCACGCCCTTTGAGCATCAAATGCCAATACACCCAGGGAAACAGCGTGGTTTTCATCCACCAATAAAAGCGGCGCGGTCGGGTTGGATTCAGAGGAAAGCTCGGCTGAAGCTGTCCGCCATAACCGAATTCAGCCAACACCACCTTGCCGGCTTCAACCGTTAACGGGCAGGCTCCATAGCCGTTGTAAACCGCAGGGAACGATTGGCCCTTACGCATCGCCAGAATATTGCGCGCCACCACCGGCGCCTGCTTACGCACGGCCGCAGCGGTTTTCGCGTTTGGCGCAGAACAGACGTCACCCAGGCTGAACACATTGGCGTAACGTGGGTGTTGCAAACTGTACTGATCCACATCTAACCAACCGGCCTCATTGGCCAGAGCACTGTCACGGACAACCGCCGGTGCTCGCTGTGGCGGAGTGACATGCAGTAAATCAAAGGATACTTCCCGTTCGCCGCCATCTGCCTGACTGAACCAGGCTTTGCGGTTCGGGCCATCCACTCGCACCAGCGTGCTGCCAAAGACCGGCATGGCACCGTAACTGCGCACATAGCTTTCCAAAACGGGCACAAACTCAGCGACACCAAAGAGGGCGGCACCGGCGTTGTGAAACTGCACTTCAATGCCGCCCAGCCGACCTTGCTGCTGCCAATAATCGCAGCTGAGATACATCGCTTTCTGAGGCGCCCCGGCACATTTAATGGGCATCGGTGGCTGAGTGAAAATCGCTTTACCCGAGCGCAAGGACTGCACCTGTTGCCAGGTGTAATCGGCTATGTCGGTCACGTAGTTGGAGGTCACGCCGTTTTTGCCCAGGGTATCCGCCAAACCTTCGATCGCTTGCAGATTCAGCTCCAGCCCAAGCGCCACCACCAACTGCTCATAGTGCAGTACCGCATCGTTATCGAGCCGGATTTGACGCTGATCGGGCTCAAACGCCGCGACGCGCTGCTGCACCCAGTCGACGCCCTTCGGTAACAGGCTGACGGTGGATCGCTGCAATTGTTTCAAGCGCATCACCCCGCGCCCCACCAACGTCTGACCCGGTTGATAGACGTGCGTCTGATTCGGCTCAACCACGGCAATGCGCAGGCTCGCCTGACGCTGTTTAAGGGATGCCGCCACCGCGATACCCGCGGCACCGCCACCGGCTATAACAATTTGATAGTGATGAGTCATAGTATCGCTCTTCTTTTTATTAGAGTTTTCTAATATTAAACGCCAGGCACGCTGAGAAGCAACGACACTTTGGTTGTAGACCGAATGAATACTGAGAATGGGCGGGTAACGATGGCAAGGCCCGGCGATTGCCGGACCCATAGGTCTTATCAATCCGCGGCGACGAAACAGCCTCGCCCTTGTTTTTTAGCGCGGTACAGCGCTTTATCGGCTTTTTCAAAGAACTGCCACAGCGTCTCACCCTTTGAGGGGCGCGAACTGTAACCGCCGATGGAAATGGCCAGTTCCGTACCGGTATTGGGATCCGACAGTTCGTGCACCGATACCAGAATCCGCTGCGCCACCTGGGCCGCCTGATCCGCATCGGTGGCCGCCAGCAGGATCACAAACTCATCGCCACCGAAGCGCGCAATGACATCGGTGTCGCGCAGGCAATCACCAATCTTACCGACCACCTGCATCAGAATGCCGTCGGCCACCGAATGCCCCAGGGTATCGTTCAGGGTTTTGAAATTATCCAGATCGCAGACCAGAACGGTCAGCGGTGCGCCCTCCAGGCACGCTTCGGCGAGCATGTCTGGCGCCTGTTCATCGAGAAAGCGACGATTGGGAATGCCCAGCTGCGGGTCGCGCATCAAGTTGTCGCGCAGTTCATCCTGCTGCTCTAACAGACGACGCTGGGTGCGTTTGAGTTCTTCAATGTCGGTGTCAGCGCCCAGGTATATCCATGGGTAACCGTCTTCGGTGCGATGCACGACGGTGCCTTTGTTCAACAGCCAGCGGTATTGGTCGCCGTGCTGACGAAATCGGTACTCCGCGCAAAACAGGTCCGTTTCACCGCGAATCACGGAATTCCAGGCTTCCTCAACGCGATTTCGATCATTGGGATGCACGTATTGCAGCCATTCCCACGCATCATTGAAGGGCACTTCGCCATTACAGTGAACCGGCGTGGTTAAGGGGTAATCCTGATAATCGCGATGATTGACGACGAAGACGCCAAGACGATCAAGGGCGGCTTTGACTTTTGGATCCTGATGCAACATTTCTAACAGCTCAGCAACCGCTTGATCCTCCGACGGTTTCTGAGAAGAGTTTTCAGACGAATTCACCCTGACTTTGACCTCCCTGTCAGCGTTTAAATAGGGCGCTTGTAATTTAACGGCTTAAGATAGCGCGATTTTTGATCAGCGTCAGGCCCGCGACATAAACTTGCGCGATTCGGTGTTCACCTTGATGCGCTCACCCACCTCAATGTATTCAGGCACCTGAACACTCAGCCCACGCCCAAGATCGGCTGGTTTGGTGCGGGCCGAGGCAGACGCACCTTTAATGGCAGGCGCGCAATCGAGCACTGTTCGCAGCACCGACTGGGGCAGTTCAATGGCGACCAAGGCGTCGTTAACCACAACGCCCGTCAGGCCTTCCATACCATCTTCCAGCCACGGCAAGGTGTCATCGAGATCGTCACTGGACAGCATGTGCTGAGCGTAATCTTCGGCGTCCATAAAGGTGTGCATATCGCCATCGGCAAACAGATATTGAACGGTCCGCATCTGGGCATCGGCCAGCGTCAGCAGATCGTCACCTTTATAGGTTTCTTCGCGTTTGCGCTTGGTGACCAGGTCGTTAAACGTCATTTTGTAGAGGGTGGATGCACCACGAGCACTGGGGCTGTGCACATCAACTTTGCGAACAATAAACGGCTGACCGTCCAGCTCAACAACATGACCGGGCTTAATTTCAGGGGCTTTAGGCATCGTAAACTCGTGTTACAAGGCGGAAAAAGGGCCGGCAGTTTAGCACAGCAACGTCCAGAAACCGCTAGTCCGCAGCGCTGATGCGCGGGCTGAAACGGCGCCGATAATGTTCCATCGTCATGCCCAGCTCGCGCTTGAACAGACGGCGGAAATTGCTTTCATCCTGATACCCCACTTCACCGGCGATACGCGCTGACGTCAGCCGGCTGTTTTCCAGCAATTGGCAAGCTCGCTTGAGGCGTTCTTTCTGCAGGTATTTTAGCGGCGACAAACCAGTAGCCTGGGCAAAGCGGCGTTTTAATTGCCGGTCGCTGATGGCCAGTTCGGCAGCCAGCCCGTCAATACTGATACTCTGATGCAATCGCTCACGCAGTCGCGCCTGCGCCAGCCGCACCTTGTCATCGTTGTGTGGCGCATCCGCCTGCGTCGCGGCATAGGCAACCGGCGCGGTGGGATGACGATCAACCTGCATCAGTTTGGCCACCTCCAGTGCCAAGGCTTCACTGTGCTCTTTGGCGACCCAATGCAGCACCATCTGAGCGGCACTTTGACTGCCACCGGTGGCACACACAATGCGACCATAATCGGCCAGGGCCGTGCGCGTATCGGTCCGTAATCCGGGAAACAACTGCTGAAAACTGGCTTCGCTGCGCCAATGCATCAGCGCCGGATAGGGTGTCAGCAACCCGGCTTCGGCCAGCAAAAAAGCACCGGTACAAGCGCTGGCCACCACCCCACCTCGTTGATAATGCGATTGCACCAAAGTCACGACCGGCTGCAGTCGGGTCAGTGCCTGCACAATGCGTTCAGGCCGCGACACCGCTTCAATAATCGATGGCACGACCCAGACTTGCTCTGTCGCAGGGATGGGGCTGTTTGACAGCGCTTCGGGCAACGCACAATCCGCAGCAAGGGGAAGACCGTTAAATGGCAGCACCGGCTGGCCATCCACCGACGCCAGCGTCCATTCAAACAAAGGCGAATCGCCGCCGGCTTTGTGGTGACAGTAGTTTGCCATGATCATGGCTTCGACCAGGCTGACCGTCAGCGCACCGGAGCAGCGCTCAGTCAGAACCAACACCACACGCATCGTCGCCTCCCATGGATGTCATATTTAGACCTTAAGTTGTCAAATATGACACTTACACCAAGAACGAACAAGACTCAGACTGAGACGCTCTTGTTACCGGACAGACCCTTATGACCGCCATCAACGCTCAGTCAGACCGCCGCTCACAGCCCTTGCCCAGCCCGGTACCGCGCTTGTATCAATCCATGAGAACCGCCTTAAACGGTTTGGGTTGGCTCGCGCCCGGGCTGACCGGCCGGATTCTGAATCGGCTTTGGTTTACGCCCTATCACGGCAAGCCCAGCCCCAAGGCACAGGCATTCTGGCGCAGCGCCGATCGCCATCACGACTTAACCATGCCCTGGGGCAGACAACGGCTTTATGCCTGGGGAGATGCCTCGGCGCCGCTGCTGATCGCTGTGCACGGTTGGCTGGGCAGTGGCAGTCAGTTTCGGCATTGGGTGCCTGCGTTGGTCGAGTCGGGTTATCACGTTGTGGTGATGGACATGCCTGGTCATGGCTACAACAAAACCCGCCAAACTGACCTGTACGAATTCGCGCGGGTGTTGCGGGCGACGACTGAATTACTGGGCAATCCTCAAGGGGTCATGGCGCATTCCATTGGCAGTCAGGCGGTGATTCAGGCATTGGCACTGGGCATGACCACTGAGCAGATGGTGCTGCTGGCGCCGGGTTTGAACATTCAGGCCGTGGTTGATCATTTCTGCACCATGATGTCGATATCGCCCAGGGTCAGAACCGCCTTTGAAGCACGCTTACACAACTATTCAATCGATCTGGCTGAACGCCATCTGGGTGAACCCATCAGCATCTGGGAACGGCTGGGTCACGATTTCGCGCGCGACTATTTACGCTATCCGGGCTTGATGATTACCGATCAGGACGACCTGGAAATCCCGCAGTCCGATTTCGCCATGATCCACAAAAACTGGCCACAGGCCGAGCGAATCACCACCACGGGCCTTGGCCATTACCGCATTCTGAAAGACGCAACGGTGGGCGAGCGCGTGATCGACTTCTTCCGTCAATCCCGCTGACTCGCCCGGTTACAGCGGCTCAGTTGGCCAGCGCCGTCTCCTTCGGCTGAACCGATTTCGCGGCGGCTTTGGCTTGCTGACGGTAGGCGTGCAACAGCGGTTCGGTGTAGCCATTGGGTTGCGTTTTGCCTTTAAGCACCAGCGCCAGTGCGGCCTGAAACGCAATGCTGGCGTCGAAGTCCGCCGCCATCGGCTGGTAGGCCGCATCGTGGGCATTCTGCCGATCGACCACCGCGGCCATGCGCTGCATCGTTTCAATCACCTGCGCTTCCGTGCACAGCCCATGCTGCAGCCAATTGGCCATGTGCTGGCTGGAAATGCGCAGAGTGGCGCGGTCTTCCATCAGGCCGACATCGTTGATATCGGGCACTTTGGAACAGCCGACACCCTGATCAATCCAACGCACCACGTAGCCAAGAATGCCTTGGGCGTTGTTATCCAGTTCCTGTTGAATCGCCTCGGTACTGAGCGTGCCGGGATCGTCGAGCAGCGGTAACGTCAGCAAATCGTCCAGCTTGGCTGGCGCGCGTTGGCGCAACTGCGACTGTCGCTCGCGCACATCCACCCGGTGGTAATGCAGTGCATGCAAGGTCGCGCCATTGGGTGACGGCACCCAGGCGGTGTTTGCACCCGCTTCCGGATGGGCGATTTTTTGGCTCAGCATGGCGGCCATTTCATCCGGCATCGGCCACATGCCTTTGCCGATTTGAGCGCGACCAGCCAGACCACAAGCCAAGCCCACATCGACATTATTATTCTCGTAAGCGGCGATCCAGGCGGTTTGCTTCATCTGCGCCTTTGGAATCATCGGTCCGGCCAGCATGTCGGTGTGAATTTCATCACCGGTGCGATCCAGGAAGCCGGTGTTGATAAAGACCACCCGATCCATGGCCGCACGAATGCATTCTTTCAGGTTCAGACTGGTGCGACGCTCTTCATCCATGATGCCGATTTTGAGCGTGTTCGGTGCCAGGCCTAAGGCCTGCTCGACGCGCTCGAACAGATCGACCGCGAAGGCCACTTCGGCCGGGCCGTGCATCTTGGGTTTAACGATATAGACGCTGCCAGTGCGCGAATTACCGAGCTCGCCCAAGGCGTTTAAATCGTGCATGGCCGCCAAGGCCGTCATCATCGCATCGAGCACGCCTTCGTAGATTTCGCGACCATGGCGATCAAGAATCGCCGGCGTGGTCATCAGATGACCGACGTTGCGCACGAACATCAGGCTGCGTCCGGGCAAGGTCAGCGGCCGGCCATCCAGACCCTGGTATTGACGATCGTCCGCCAAGCGGCGCGTGACGGTATCACCGCCTTTGGTGAAGGTCTCACTCAAGGTGCCACGCATCAGACCCAACCAGTTGCGGTAGACCTCGACCTTGTCATCGGCGTCGACAGCAGCGACGGAGTCTTCACAATCCATGATGGTGGTCAGCGCCGCTTCGATCAGCAGATCTTTAACGCCCGCGGCGTCGGTGCTGCCGATCTTGTCGGTCGGATCAATCTGAATTTCGATGTGCAGGCCATTATTGACCAGCAAGATGGCGATCGGGCTTTCCGGATCCCCCTGAAACCCCAGACACTGTTCCGGCTTCGCCAGACTGGTTTCACGACCGTCGACCAACTCCACCACCAACTCACCACCGAGCACCCGATACGCACTGACCCGCGCGTGGCTGCACTCAGCCAGCGGCGCCGCCTGATCGAGCAGTTGCCGACCGTAAGCAATCACCCGCGCGCCACGCACCAGGTTGTAATCATCACTGGCTTCTGCGCCATCGCTGTGGGCGATGGCATCGGTGCCGTAGAGCGCATCGTAGAGACTGCCCCAGCGGGCATTCGCCGCATTCAGCGCAAAGCGGGCGTTCTTCACGGGTACCACGAGCTGCGGTCCGGCCTGCTCGGCGATTTCACGATCCACGCCGGTGGTGCGAATCTGAAAGTCGTCGCCGACCGGCTGCAGGTAACCGATCTGTTCGAGAAAGGCGCGGTAGTCGTCACGGTCAAAGACTTCACCGCTGCGTTCGGCGTGCCAGCGATCCAGCTGCGCCTGCAGTTGCTCGCGCTCACGCAGCAAGGCGTCGTTACGCGGCGTCAGTTCATCCAGGATGGATTCCAGTTGCTGCCAGAGATGGGTCGGCTCAATGCCAGTACCCGGCAGAAGTTCCTCGGCAACCAGGCGGTGCAGCGCTGTTGCGATCTGCAAGCCGCCCTCGGTAGTGCGGTCTGTCATGCTCGGTGCCTCTTGTTGTCGGCGCTGGCGGCGCCTTTTTGTGGGCGTTTTTATGTGCGGTTTTGTGTTGTGCACAACCCTGAGCCTAGGGACCGAAAAATAATTCCACTAATTTATTGTTGTTATTTTCACTATTCATATTGTGAATATTAAACAATCGTTTGAATCAAACCCTGTTCAAAACCCAACCAAAGCCACTCAAAACTCCGGTGCGATGACCTCTTCGGCCACTTCATTGATCAAGCGACGCATCCAGCGGTGGGCTGGGTCGTGATGCAACAATGGACTCCACACCAGCTTGAGCTGAATGGGCGGAATCTCAAAAGGCGGCGCTTTCACCACCAGGCGCGGGTTCTCCGCCTGCAGCAAGGCCGCGCGCGACGGTACGGTCAGCACCAGGTCGTTCTGTTCTGACAGCAACATGGCGGCCTGATAGTGGCGCGTAAAGACGGTGATACGGCGCTTTTTGCCAAGCTGGCGCAAGACTTCGTCGACCCAGCCCAGACGCTGCACATCGCCCGGATCGACGCCAACACTGACGCCAAAACCCGTCTTGGACACCCAGACGTGCTGGGCTTCGAGATAATTTTTCAGGCTGAAATTATCGAGGATGGGATTGTCGCGGCTGACCATGCAGCAGAAGTCATCTTTCCAGACCGTGGTCTGATGGAACGACTGAGGAATGGAGTTAAAGCGGTTGATCACCAGATCGACCTTGCCCTGCTCCACGTCGAAAAAGCTGACGTCGCTGGGCGTCATTAAATCGAGAATCACGCTCGGCGCAATTTCCCGCAACCGCCGTAACAGCGGCGGAATCAGCGTCGATTCGGCGTAATCACTGACCATGATTCGGAACACCCGGCCGCTGGCGGCGGCGTCGAAATCGCTGCGTGGTTGCACCGCCCGCTCGATATCCTGCAGCACGGTGCGCAGCGTCGGCTCCAATTGGCGCGCCCGTTCGGTTGGCGTCATGCCCTCGCTGGTGCGGATCAGCAACGGATCATCAAACAGCACCCTCAGGCGACGCAAGCCGTTACTCATGGCGGGCTGGCTGATGCCCAGCTGGTCGGCGGCGCGGGTCACACTGCGCTCGCGCAGCAAAACATCCAGGTAGACCAGCAAATTCATGTCGATGCGATTCAGTTGCATGGCGATGTCCGTCGAAAACGTCGCTGTATCCTAACCAAGCCAAAACACATTCACCACAGGAATAGTGAAAATAACGATTATAAATTAGCCAAATTTTTTATCGGCCCCTAAGGTGAATTTATCGACGCCGGATGATCAAAAAATAATCAAAACGATCCCGGCGCCGACGGAACCCAAAACAACAAGCCGAATGGCAGCACAACCAAGAGGACTTCCGATGACTACTTCAACAACCGGAAACTACGATCGCCAGCAGGAAATTGATGCCATCGCACGCGACTGGGAAACCAACCCACGCTGGCAGACGATTCGTCGCAACTATGGCGCCGAAGACGTGGTGCGGCTGCGCGGCTCACTGAAACGGGACAACACCATTGCCACCCGCGGGGCGGAAAAACTCTGGCAATTGGTTAACGAAGGCGGCCGCCCGGAGTTCCGCCCGGAGAAAGACTTCGTCAATGCCATGGGCGCTTTAACCGGTGGCCAGGCGGTGCAACAGGTCAAAGCGGGCGTGCAGGCGATTTACCTGTCTGGCTGGCAGGTCGCCGCTGACGCCAACAGCAGCGAAACCATGTACCCGGACCAATCGCTCTACGCCGTTGACTCCGTACCGACGGTGGTTCGCCGCATCAACAACGCCTTCGAGCGCGCCGACCAGATTCAGTGGCAAGCGGGCAAGCAGCCGGGCGACGCCGACTTTGTCGATTATTTCGCGCCCATCGTTGCCGACGCCGAAGCCGGGTTCGGTGGCGTACTGAACGCTTACGAGCTGATGAAAAACATGATCCGCGCAGGCGCCTCCGGCGTGCATTTTGAAGATCAGCTGGCAGCCGTTAAAAAATGCGGCCATATGGGCGGCAAGGTGTTGGTACCAACGCAGGAAGCGGTGCAGAAACTGACCGCGGCGCGTCTGGCAGCCGATGTGGAAGGTGTCCCTTCGATCATTCTGGCGCGCACCGACGCCAATGCGGCCGACCTGCTGACCTCGGATTGCGACCCGTACGACGCCCAGTTCCTGACCGGTGAACGCACCGCTGAAGGCTTCTACCGGGTGCGCAACGGTATTGACCAAGCCATCTCACGCGGCCTGGCTTACGCGCCCTACGCCGACATGCTGTGGTGCGAAACCGCCACGCCGAACCTGGACGAAGCGAAAAAATTCGCCGAAGCCGTGCGTAAGGAATTCCCTGATCAACTGCTGGCGTACAACTGTTCGCCGTCGTTCAACTGGAAGAAAAACCTGGACGACGCCACCATCGCCAAGTTCCAGACCGAACTATCGGCCATGGGCTACAAGTTCCAGTTCATCACCTTGGCGGGCATTCACAACATGTGGAATTCCATGTTCAACCTGGCCTACAACTACGCCCGCAAAGACATGTCGGCCTACGTCGAACTGCAGGAGCAGGAATTCCGCGATGCCGACAAGGGTTACACCTTTGTGGCGCATCAGAAGGAAGTCGGCACTGGCTACTTCGACGATATGACCACCGTCATTCAAGGTGGCTCCTCCTCGGTCACGGCCCTGACCGGCTCGACCGAAGAAGAACAGTTCGCCTGATGTCATTGAGCCTGTGACGGGCAGGCTCGTTCCCCTTGGCGCCGCTCGCGGCGCCTTTTTCGTTGACAGTCCAGGCGCCGTCCTTAGTATTAGGCGCATGAATATCTGGATGCACACGCCACGATTTACTGACCTCCGAGCCTTGCAAGTGGGCGCGGCGGTCTGACTTTTCCTGTCTGAAAAGCCATCTCCGAGCTCCGGTTCGGAGGATTCCAAAACACCATCCCTTGGAATACACCCACCCAAAGCAACGCCTTTGGGTACTGGCTTTTTGGAGACAGCATGAACACCCTTCTCAATGCTCAACAACTGGCAGCGGCACTGTCATTGCGTGACCTCAGCGATCCTGACCAAGGCCCGCATGCCATCCAGCTACTGCTCGACGCCATCGCCGCGCATCTTACTCACACCTACCAGGCCCCGTTGCAACGGTTGCCCGCTTCGCCGCTGGTCGCGGTTAAACAAAACTATGATGCCCTGGGTTATCCGCCGGACGGTCCCGCACGTGAAAGTCGTTACAGTCGCTACTTATCATCCGACTGGATGCTGCGCACGCAAACGTCAGCACTGGTGCCGACCTGGTTGAAATCCTGGCCCGATAAAACACCGCGCCGGCTGATGCTGCTAACCCACGGTCTGGTGTATCGACGCGACAGTATCGACCGGCTGCATTGCGCCGAACCGCATCAGGCCGATATTTGGGTATTGCTACCCGCCAGCGACACCATCGACCTGCGCCGCGCCGTCACCGATGTATTGCAGACGGTATTACCCGAGCGCGCACTGAGCCTCTGTCATTCGCCTCATCCCTACACGCGTGACGGCATCCAACTGGATGCGTTGTCGGACAAAGGTGAACTGGTGGAAATCGGCGAGGCCGGCATTATCGACCCCGACTTATTGGCGCGCTGCGGCTGGAACCCGGACGAAGTCACTGGCATCGCCATCGGCCTGGGATTGGATCGCCTGTTAATGCTGCGCAAAGGCTTGCCGGACATCCGCTTGTTACGTAATGGTGACCCGAGAGTGATGCAGCAGATGCTGACGCTCGACCCCTGGAAGCCGGTGTCCTGGCAGCCGGCGATCGAGCGCGATCTGTCGATCGCTACCGACAACGCCATGGACGCCGAAACGCTGGGCGACGTAATTCGCCAGGCGTTACCCGAACAAGTCGATTGGCTTGAAGCCGTCAGGGTGCTTAGTGAAACGCCCGCGGCGCAGTTACCGGAACAGGCGATTGAACGGCTGGGATTAACAACAGGTCAGAAGAATGTACTGGTGCGTCTGACCATTCGCCACCCGACCCGCAGCGTCACTCAGGCCGAAGCCAATGCGCTGCGCAATCGGGTGTATCAGGCGATTCACCAGGGCAAGGTGATGGCCTGGGCCGAAGACTGAGCCCAGCGCCTTTAGCTTTATAGGAGAGTGGTAAGCGTTGTGAGGTGAGTGGTTACTCGCTCACCTTCATAAAGTCGCGCGCCCACTGGCGGTTTTCTTCCAGCGTGGAGTAACGCACCGACAGTTCCGAAGCGTCCAGCGTGCCTTCGGCAATGCCGCGTTGTTCGCGCAGGCAATCGTAGGTGGCTTTGATGGCGGCGAAATAGGCCGCGTGGCCGTTAACGACAACGCGCACCCCGTTACGCGCCAGACGTTCACGGTCACGCAATTCCGGGTTGTCGTAGGCGACCAGCATCAGCGGAATCGACACATGCTGGGCGATCTCTTCCAGATGTTCGAAGTCTTTAATGCCAACCATACAGATGCCATCAGCGCCCGCTTCCTGGTAGGCCTTGACCCGTTCGATGGTCGCTTCAACGCTCAACTGACCGGCGTTGGTCCGGGCGAAGATGCTCATCGCCGGATCGATGCGCGCATCCAGTGCGGCTTCAATTTTGCCGACGCCTTCATCCAGCGGAATCAAATCGGTGGATTTACGGCCGTACTTGGCCGGCAACAAGGTGTCTTCAATGGTCAAGGCCGCCACACCGGCACGCTCCAGTTCGGTAATGGTGCGAATCACATTCAAGGCGTTGCCATAACCGTGATCGGCGTCAGCGATGATCGGCAGCCGAGCGACGCGGCCAATACGCGTGGCTTGTTCGACAAACTCGCTGAGCGTAATCAACGCAAAATCCGGTGCCGCCAACACCTGCAAGGACGCCACCGACCCACCGAGAATGCCGATTTCAAACCCCAGGTCCGCCGCAATACGGGCCGACATCGGGTCAAAGGTAGAAGCGGTATAAAAGCACTGATCACTGTTTAACAAAGCGCGGAAATCGTTGCGCAGATCGTGCTGGGATGGGGTGGCCATGCTGTACTCCTGAAACGGCAGATGCATCGAAAGGAAAAGAAACGCGCATTATAGGCGCTCATGACCGAATCCGTCAGTCACGAACACAGCGTTTTTACTGACGCTGGGCAATAACTGCCGTGCCTGAGCGTTAAGGAGACCCAGCGCGAGTGATTCAGGACGCCTTACATTACGGCCCTTGCAGCGCCACGCCGGGCGGCTACAATGGCGCTCCTTTTTTGACCACCAAGCCGAGGCCCCCATGTCCGTTCAAAACCACGATCCCCGCGAAGGCCAGCCGATGGACGGCAAGCCCGGCGGTGCGCACGGCAAAGTCGGTTTTGTCAGCCTGGGCTGCCCCAAGAACACCGTCGATTCCGAGCGCATCCTCACTCAGCTGCGCGCTGAGGGTTACGACATTGTGCCGTCTTACAACGACGCCGATGTGGTCATCGTCAACACCTGCGGCTTTATCGACTCAGCGGTGCAGGAATCGCTCGACACCATCGGCGAAGCACTGGCTGAAAACGGCAAGGTGCTGGTGACTGGCTGTTTGGGTGCCAAAGAAGACGACATTCGCGAAGTGCACCCCAATGTGCTGTCGGTCACCGGCCCGCACGCTTATGAGCAGGTGGTCAACCAGGTGCACGAAGTGGCACCGCCGAAGCACGACCCCTTTATCTCGCTGGTGCCGGATACCGGCGTTAAGCTCACGCCCAAGCACTACGCCTATCTGAAAATTTCCGAAGGCTGCAACCACAGCTGCAGCTTCTGCATCATTCCGTCGTTTCGCGGCAAATTGGCCAGCCGTCCGGTCGGCCAGGTGCTGAGCGAAGCCGAACGTCTGGTGAAAAACGGCACCAAGGAATTGCTGGTGATCTCTCAAGACACCAGCGCCTACGGTGTCGATCTGAAATACCGCACCGACTTCTGGAACGGCAAGCCGGTCAAAACGCGGATGAAGGAACTGTGCCAGGAACTCGGCCAGCTCGACGCCTGGGTACGCATGCACTACGTCTACCCTTACCCGCACGTCGACGACATCATCCCGCTGATGGCCGAAAACCGCATTCTGCCGTATCTGGATATTCCCTTTCAGCACGCCAGCCCATCGGTTTTAAAGGCTATGAAGCGACCGGCGCATTCGGAAAAAGTGCTCGAGCGCATTCACAAATGGCGCGAGATCTGCCCGGACATCACGCTGCGCTCCACCTTTATTGTCGGCTTTCCCGGCGAGACCGAAGCCGATTTCCAGATGCTGCTCGACTTTATGGAAGAAGCACAACTCGACCGCGTCGGGGCCTTCCAGTATTCCAATGTCGACGGCGCGGCCTCAAAAGAATTGCCGGACCAAATCGATGAAGCCGTGAAACAGGCACGCTTTGATCGTTTTATGGCTGTTCAGCAACGCATCAGCGCCGCTAAATTGCAGGCCAAAGTCGGTAAGCAGGTCGAGGTGATCATTGATGAAGTGGTCGACGAAGGCGCGGTCGGTCGCACCAAGGCGGATGCACCGGATATCGACGGTCAGGTGTTTTTGGACGGTCAGACCCATTTAAAACCGGGCGATATTCTGACCGCCGAAGTGGAAGAAGCCGACGAATACGACCTTTGGGCCCATCCGGTCGCCTAAGCCGTCCGTCTTTTCTGCAGACAACAAAAAAGCCGCTCAATGAGCGGCTTTCTTTTGTGCTGAACTCTCGGCTAAGCGAGATTCATCGGCTATTTAGATAGCAACGATGTTTTCAGCCTGAGGACCTTTCTGGCCCTGAGTGATGGTGAACTCAACTTTTTGGCCTTCAGCCAGGGTTTTGAAGCCTGAACCTTGGATGGCGCTGAAGTGAGCGAAAACGTCTGGGCCGTTTTCTTGCTCGATGAAGCCGAAGCCTTTAGTTTCGTTGAACCATTTAACGGTGCCGGTAACGGTAGCCATTGTTAGTCTTCCTGTCATATCAGAATTCATAAATGTCTGCGAGCAGACGGTTGTGCTTTAAGCGGTGCGATCACTCATGAAATCAAGACGAGGTACTAACTACTGGTAAGGACATCGAAATGGTTTGCATTTTACAAGGTCGTACTTTCAAGCGAGGCTGACTATAGGACCCCTGATTGTCCCGGTCAACGCTTATTTGTAAATTAACGCGCTTCTTTTGACCAAGCTTACACCACTTGACCCGCACACCAGCCGCTAGCCCAGGCCCACTGGAAGTTGTAGCCGCCCAGCCAACCGGACACATCCAACACCTCGCCAATAAAATACAGACCCGAACATTGTTTGGATTCGAAGGTTTTTGACGAAACAGCTTCGGTA
Organism: Saccharospirillum sp. MSK14-1; assembly: GCF_003054965.1. GTDB lineage: Bacteria > Pseudomonadota > Gammaproteobacteria > Pseudomonadales > Natronospirillaceae > Saccharospirillum. The sequence continues at coordinate 252,017 of NZ_MIES01000033.1, read as the reverse complement.
CTGACCCCGCCCAGAGTCACTTCGGCGGTGCGATATCCTTCCGTGCCCGCCGGTATTTTTTGCCATTGGGTGAAGGCCTCAATCACCGCATCGAGCGACGCTCGATCCAGATCCATCACCCGCCGGTCCGCCAATTTGGCCAGGCGCTTATCCGCCGCCAGCCAACTCTGTACGAAACGCGCCGGCAGCAATCGGCCGAGCAGCGTCTTCAACTCTGCCTTGGCGCCTTCATCACGCCATTGCTGCAACTGTTCGGCCAGATCAACACCCGGTAAAAAGTCGATGGTGATGGTGTCGCCTTCACGCCAATAACTGGAAATTTGCAGAATCGCCGGGCCACTCAAACCGCGATGGGTAAACAACAATGCATCGGTAAAGCTCTGCGAACCGCATTGAACGCTGACGGGCACCGACACACCGGATAAGTCACGGGCGACGGTTAACCAATGATCACTGAGCGTAAACGGCACCAGTGCTGCGCGGCGTTGCGTAACGGGCAGATCAAATTGCTGAGCAATGTCATAACCAAAACCGGTCGCACCCAACGTCGGAATCGACAATCCCCCCGTGGCAATGACCAGAGACTGGCAGCGCACCGCGCCTGCGCTGGTGGCTAACTGAAAGCGGTCGGCCCCGCCATCGTCTACCGCTTCAATCGCTTCGACGCTGCATTGCGTGCGGATATCTACACCGGCTTGTTCACACTCGGCGATTAAAATATCGAGCAGGTCTTTGGCTTTGTCATCGCAAAAAAACTGCCCCGGTGTTTTTTCGTGATACGCCAAGCCATATCGATCGACCAGTGCCAAAAAATCCCAGGGCGTGTAGCGACTCAACGCCGACTTACAGAAGTGCGGATTAGCCGATAAAAAATGCGCGGGGCTGGTATCGAGGTTGGTGAAATTACAGCGTCCGCCACCGGACATCAGAATTTTTTTACCCACCCGTTTGGCGTGTTCAATGACTCGCACCGAGCGACCACGGGCGCCCGCCGTTGCCGCGCACATCAAACCGGCGGCGCCACCGCCTATGATGACTGTGTCGACGTGTTGCATACCAAACCCCGTTGAATCAGGGCGCGCATGATAGCCGATTTACGCTCTGAATGTACGCTGCATCCCAGCGACTCTGGCGTTGTTTGACCCTAGAGCGCGTGCTTCAATGTCGGCTTGCTGTGTTGGAGATTCAAGATGTTATCCCTCACCGGGACAGGCCGTTGGCAAAACGCACTGACGGCATTGGCACCCTGGTTATTTCTGTTGTTGTGGTCCGCCGGTTTTCCCATCGCCAAGGTGGCCTTAGCCGACGCTTCTCCTTTGGTTGTCCTGTCGCTGCGTTATGCGTTCAGCCTGCTGATTCTCTTTGTGCTGTGGTTAATCATCCGCCCTCCCTTGCCGACCAGCGCCGCGGCCTGGCGTCATTTGGCAGTGGTCGGTTTTCTGGTGCAGGTGCTCTACTTCGGTTTGATTTACGTGTCGATGAGCCTGGGCATGTCGGCTGGCGTTTCCGCCTTGATCGTATCGCTGCAACCGCTGGTGATTGGTCTGGCGTCACCCTGGTTTCTCGGCGAACGCGTCAGTCGGTTTCAGTGGCTGGGATTGTTGTTGGGTTTTGGCGGCACAATTTTGGTGGTGTCAGCGCAGACCGGCACAACGTCGTTATCCTGGTTGGAACTGTTGTTGGCTGTCGGCTCGCTGCTCGGTATTTCCGGCGGCATGTTGTACGAACGCCGCTTTGGTACGGCCCAGCACATTGTCACGGCCAACCTGGTTCAGTACAGCGTCGGTTTGATTGTCTGCGCGCCGCTGCTGATGTTTGAAGACAGTCATCTCACCATCACCGCCTCATTCAGCTGGGCGTTGGCGTATCTGGTGATCGGTAATTCGTTGATCGCCGTGACGCTGTTACTCGCCCTGAGCCGGGTTGGTCGTTCCGCCAAGGTGGCGTCGCTGTTCTTTCTGGTACCGCCAGGCGCTGCCTTGCTGTCGTTTCTGATTCTGGGTGAGCGCATTGCCCTGCTGGCCTGGCCGGGCATGTTAGTGGCGATAGCCGGCGTCGCTCTGGCCAGCTGTAAAGGCTAGAGATCGACCTTGCCGCGCAGGGCTTTAGTGCGACCGGCTTTGGTTTTGCGATCCATGCGTTTGTTCTGCGACGAACGTGACGGCTTGGTCGGTCGGCGTTTTTTCACGCTGTAACCGGCTTCCTGAATCAACGCCTGCAAGCGCGCCAGTGCATCGGCGCGGTTTTGTTCCTGAGTTCGGTACTGCTGCGCTTTGATCACCACTACGCCTTCCTTGGTGATGCGCTGATCATTACGCCGCAACAGGCGCTCTTTATAAAATGGCGGCAAGCTGGAGCGCTGAATATCGAAACGCAAATGAATGGCGGACGACACCTTATTCACGTTTTGCCCGCCGGCGCCTTGCGATCGGATAGCCTGCAGTTCAATTTCCCAATCGCCCAGAGTGACGGTGTTGGATATCTGTAACATGGTGATATCGGCCAATGGCCGGGGTGAGATTTCGGCGTTATCTAAGCATTGGCGGGCGTGGAGGTAAAGACCACAAAAAAACCGGGCCATTGCTGGCCCGGTTCTGGTCACCAAAATCAACGATCAGTATGTATAAGAGACACTGGCTTCGACAGTGCGTTCGGCTCCGAACCAGCAGTTGTCGTCATCAAAACAGGTTGCATACCGTTCATCCAGCAGGTTATTTACCGACAAGCCCAACTCAGCACCATTGAGTCGCTCGTTCAGACTGCCAAGATCATAGCCAAGGCTCATATCCATCAGCGTTGTAGACGGAACAGTATCGGTGTTCTGTTCGTTCAATTGGCTCTCACCGATGTACCGCAAGCCCATACCGACCGTGAGACCGTCTAGAGCACCGTTATAGAAACCATAATCCGCCCAGACAGACAGCAATTGTTCAGGCACCCAAACCGGAGTTTTGCCTTCCAGGTCAGTTTCATCTTCGGTGATTTCAACGTTCTGATAAGTATAGTTCAGTGAGACCAGCAACGATTGTAGCGGCTGAACACTGGCATCAATTTCAATACCTTGTGAACGGACTTCTCCAACCTGAATTTTATCGTAGGCGCCACCATCCGGATCTGCCGCTGGTACATTTTTTTTGTCGATACGGTAAAACGATACATTGGCCATAGTACGACGGTCTGCTGATTCATATTTCACACCAGCTTCCCATTGCTCACCCGTGGATGGCTCAAACTTATTACCATCTGTATCGGTACCTGCTTCCGGCTGGAAACTGTCCGCATAACTGATGAAGGGTGACACGCCATTAAAGTTATAAAGCGCGCCAATACGTTTGGAAAAATTGGTCTCGTGTTGAGTTGTTGTTGTGTCGTTAAGGTTATTCTCGATTTCACTTTCGAAATCATCGTAACGCAGACCACCAATAACAATGAGATCCCCCCACTCCAATTGATCCTGAATATAAATACCCAGTTGGCGCTTACTTAAGTTCTGATCGGTATAGCGGGTAAAGGTCAATGCATCAGGGTCGATTTGATCGTGATCTGGATCATACAGATCAATAGTGGGGGCGACAGCATCGTCATAGATAATACTGGCATCCGCAGAAATCAGGTCGAGACCAAACAACAGGTTATGGTCGACTGCCCCGGTCTGCACCAGACCGGTAAATTGATTATCGAGTGTAATCGCCTGGGTTTCTTCATCCGTTGAATAAGCTTGACGGCTTAGCGTGCGATCATCTGCGGCCAAACCAGTGCTATAGGTATTCTCCTGATAACCAGTGCCATCGGTGAAACGGAAGTTATGCAGGAAAGTCCAGTTATTGTTGAAATCGTGGTTGATTTTGAAACCCGCCATCGTGGTTTCACGTTCGTATTTTTCCCAGTTCACATCGCCCGCGTAGGCATCCACTGGCAAGTCGCCGTTCGGGTTGTCGAGGATCACACCCTTGGCAGGAAGGGTACTGTAGATACCCATTTCGGGATCATTCTGGTAATAAAAATTCAAGTTGATCAGCGTGTCGTCACTAACCTGCCAATCCATCGACGGTGCGACCAGCATACGCTCCAGACGTGATGTTTCTGCCTGTCCATCCTGTCCTCGAGCCAGGCCAACAAAGCTATATGACAACGCTGAATCGCCGATCTGCCCTTGGCTTTCCACTTTGCCTTCGAGCAAGTTTCGGCTGCCGGTTGCCAATTCAACCTGGTGTTCGGAATCAGTCGATGGCTGCTTACCGATCATGTTGACCATGCCACCTGGAGGCATAGCACCATAGAGCGTTGAGGTTGGCCCCTTGAATACTTCAATTTGACCAACTGCAGCCAGATCGACTTGCGCCTGATAGTTCCAACCGTCGATGTAAATCAGCGGCAGCCCATCGTAATAGTTGTAGAGGTTTTCGAAGCCACGGATGTTGTATAGCTCGAGTCGATTCACCGACCCACCACGCAGTTCAGTATTCACACCCGAAGCATAACGCAATGCACTGGCGACCGAGTCAGCATCACGCATTTCAAGCGCTTCACGGTCTAGAACAGTAATACCCTGTGGCGTGTCTTGGGGATCAAGAACGGTCTTGGTGGCTGTATTTCGATAGGTTTCGCCAAACACCACTACCTCATCAAGAGTATCGGTGTCGTCACTTTCGGGTTGATTGGTTTCTTCGGCCAAAGCCAGGGGCGTTATGGCCATGGCCACAATCAAGGGTAATAGTCGAAAAGGAGCTTGGGCTTGCATCAGTCGAGTCCTGTAAATAATGGGAATCAAAGACAAATAAAAACAATTCCCATTTTATAGGATGGCCAGGCTTTAAAACTTAACCAGATGGTGCAAGTAACGTGAGGATTAAGCTCTGAACTCGTTCTTCACACATTCGTCGGGTCTGGTTCAATAGGCACCCAATATTCCATGGCAGTGTGATCACCACTCAAGGTGTTTACCTGCGGATAGACTTCAAGATCGACACCATAGAGAGCCCGATACCCCGAGCCCGGCAACCAATGGCGAAGAAACCATTCCAGCGTTTTATCCAAGGCGTGGATAGGCCCCTGAAATGGAATCGCTGCATATTGTTGCGCTGGAACGCTCAGCTTTTCGAAACCGGACGGTAATTCGGAATGCCCTCGGTACTCTGCTGCAGCCCAATAAGGAAAACTCTTACCCTGATCCTCAGAGCGGCTGACTTCAAGCACACCAAGCAAGGGACCGGCGCATTCATTAAGTGGCATGGCAGCGAGAAACTCCCGCCATAACGCCGGTACTATCGAGGAAAAATTCGGCTGTGAGGAGAACAATCCCTGGATGATTTTACTGACGCCGACCAGCTCCATAGCCGGACGACTTTCGACACGAACCTGCAATAAGCGGGGCGTTAACTCAGCCGGCGGCAGTGGTGTGTTACCGATTCGAATGGGGGTTTTCAAACCACTGCGCACGCCTTTGCGACGATAATCTCCTGGCGTGCACCCAAACACCTGTTTAAAGGCTCTGTTGAAACTGATTTCTGAATCAAAGCCACAATCCAGAGCGATATCAAGCTGACGAGCCTTGGTACTCAACAACGCTTCCGCTGCCCGACTGAGGCGTAGCTCGCGAACATATTGAGCCACTGACAATCCCGTTTGTGCACCAAATACCCGTTGAAATTGCCAACGCGACCACCCGGCCTGACTGGCCAGAAAGTCCACTTTCAACGGCCCACCCAAGTGTTGGTGAATGTAGGTCAGCACAGCATCAAGGCGATTCTGCGCTGCACGAGCGTTGGCACCAAACATACATTACTCAGCGTCATGTGAATCGAAAATCATACCCAAGCACGCCATTTATGACAATCATTCTCATTTAAGATTTATCAGACCACGCCCTGACGGATTGCCGATTCGCTCACAACGCAACATAAACACACAGTACCCAGCGTTCCCCGGTCTACACTTCAACTTCAGGCCTCAATCAGTCTTCGGGGCTATCTTCATCAGAGATCGCGTGGTAGTTGTAGTCCCCAGGACGAACGCATTGATTGCTGAATGTCTGCCGTTCTGGAGCCACTGAATTCATGTTGTATCAGAGGAGCCAAGCATGTTCGACCACCGCACTTGGCAACGTTTTCGACACTTTTCCAGTCTTTTCGCATTGTTGTGGCTGGCATTAGGCGCTCTGGCGCTGACCACCGCCGAACTGGTCGATACCGCTCATGCCGCCACCGAAGCCTGGCACATGCTGGTCCGCCCAAGCGCCCTGATTATTGGCGCTGCCGGCATTGCACTGGGTCTGTGGGGTGCACGTCTGGTGTTGCTCACCCGCACTGGCGGCTGCCTGCTGATGCTGGCCGGTTTGCTGTTGTTGTTGATGCCGGTCCAGATCGCCGCCCTGTTCTTCGTTTTCTCTGCCACCAGCGGACTGACCGCTGCCATCCTGGCGCTGTGCATCAGTTTGGAATGGCCAGGTCTGGCCAGTTGGTTATCGACGCTGGTGACTGTGCGCTGGGGCCACTCCCGACCATCCTGACGGCTGGACACTGGGTTCCAGTCGACTGGCGGTCGATGTGACTTTCCACATCGGCTCACCGTCCCTTCTTTGCTAAACTATGCCGCCTGACTTTCCGGTGGGCCACTCCCGGCTCGCCGCCGCAATCACAGTGGTTCTTCATGAAAACAACGTTCCAGTTTGCCGTCCTGATGGCGGCCACCATGGCGATGGGTCCTTTCGCCATCGACGTCTACCTGCCTGCTTTTCCGGTTATCGCGGCTGACCTGGGTGTCGCTGAGTCGCAAGTGGCTTTAACGCTCAGTCTGTTTATTTTCGGCCTGGCCTTTGGTCAGATCATCGGCGGTCCGTTGTCAGATCGTTATGGCCGCGCGCCCGTGCTGTTAACCGGCCTGGCTATTTATGCCATCACCGCCTTGATGGTCGCTGCCAGCAACAACCTGACCTGGATGATTACCTGGCGCGTCATCATGGCATTCGGCTCCGGCTGGATCATGGTCAGCGTGCCGGCACTGGTGCGTGATAACGCTCATGGCAAAGAAGCCGCTCGGCTGTTTTCTCTGGTGGCACTGATCATGTTTATCGCCCCGGCTCTGGCACCAACGCTCGGTTCGTTGCTGCTGTGGGTCGGCGACTGGTCGCTGATCTTCTGGTTCATTGCGGGCTATTGCCTCTTAGTGGCCAGCCTGCTGTGGTTCAAATTATTGCGCCACCTGCCCAAACGCGAAGCCAAGCAAGAACCCGTTGGCAAGCTACTGACCAATTACCTTGAGGTGTTAATGCACCCCATTGCCTGGCGCCACATCGTAATTCAGGCGTTAGGTTTCAGCGTGTTAATGCTGTTCGTCACTCACGCTTCCTTTATGTATCAAGGCTGGTTCGGCCTCAACAACGCTCAGTTTTCGGCGGCCTTTGCCACCGGCGTTGGCCTGATGGGTGTTATGGGCATCATCAACCGTCGACTGCTGTTGACCTACACACCCGTTCAGTTGCTGAAAATTGCCGTCAGCCTGCAGCTGGTTGCGTTGATTTTGATGAACATCTTTCTGGCGTTTAACAGCAGCAGTTTGTGGTCGTTCCTGCCCATGATGGTCCTGGTCGGTGGCACCGTTGGCGCCATTGCACCGAACAACCAGGCGGCTTACCTGGAGTATTTCAGCCAGCTCAGTGGCACCGCCAGTGCGCTGATTGGCGCTTTGCAATTTGTGATTTCCGGTACGGTGACAACGTTATCGACGTTATTGGTCGACGGTTCGATCACTCGCATCACCCTGGCAATGCTGCTGATCTGTGTCCCGACTTGCCTGGCGACTTTGAGCTTGCCGCGCGCTCAACCTTTACCTCAGACACCCGCCAACTGAGTGATCAATGGCAACGGCGGGTTTGAAGCCCGCCGCGCTTTTGCCCAGACTGGCAACACCCGTGTTCGCTGGAGAAGCAATGAGTGTTCTGCCGATTACCCAATTGATTGCCCCGACCGATCGACTGGATCTGGGCATCGGTCAACCCGACCCTGCCTTTTTGAGTGCGGTACTCTTTGAGCCGCTGCAAGCTGACGCTTTGTCGCTGGCTTATGGCGCCCCGGCGGGCGATGGTCGATTTCGCACGGCGCTGGGTGGGTGGCTGACAGAACACTATCCGGTGTCAGTGGCCCCGGAACACCTGCTGATCACCAACGGCTCAACCAACGCTCTGGATCGCATCTGCGCCAGCTTTGCCCGCCCGGGCGATACCGTGCTGGTCGACGATCCGACCTACTTTATTGCGCGCACCTTGCTGGCCGATCACGAACTGACGCTGATACCCATTCCACGTGATGCAGAAGGACCCGATCCCCTCGCACTAAGCGCCTTGATCGATCAACACAAGCCGGCCTTTTGTTACTGCATTCCGACGTTTCAGAATCCCTGCGGCTATACCTTATCCAGCGCCAGACGCCAGCAACTGGTGGACGTTGCCCGTCAGTCCAACTGCCTGTTGGTCGCCGACGAGGTCTATCAGTTGTTGCACTTCGATACCCCGCCACCACCGCCTTTGGCGAGTTTCGATGAACAGGCGCCGGTCATCTCCATCGGCAGTTTTTCCAAAATACTGGCGCCAGGTCTGAGACTGGGCTGGATTCAAACCAACCCGGAATTGCTGGATAAACTGACGCAATCGGCCGTGTTTAACAGTGGCGGTGGACTCAATCCATTCACCTCAGCACTGGTACAACCGCTGCTTGAGGATGGTCGTTTAAATACCCACTTGATGCAGTTGCGTCAGCAATTGAAAGACCGCTGCCAGGCGTTGGTAGCGGCGCTGCATGAACACCTGGGCGACGCGATCAGCTTCACAGCACCACAGGGCGGATACTTTATCTGGGTCACTTTAAACTCACCCATCGACAGCGAAACGTTACTGCCCGATGCCATTGCCGCCGGCGCGGGTTTTCTACCCGGCGCCCGCTTTTCAGCTCAAGCGGATAACCGCTCAGCGTTGCGACTGTGTTTTGCTTTTTACGATGAAGAGCGACTGGTGGAAGCAGTGCGACGACTGGCCAGCGTTATTCGCTAATCGCCGTTAAAACCGGGCTTCCGTTAAAACCATGGTGCCCAGAGTCGATCCAACTCGGCAACGGCAGGCCCTGCATTTTGCTGCGGATTGCCGGCCAGCTCGGCCAATGCCGCCAATACCCGGTCCAAATCGGCCGTGCTGTTCATGGGATGAAAACTCAACCGCACCCAGCCCGGCCGGGCATCCATATCACCCTGCTCCAGTCGCTCGCTGAATGCGCGGCTGGCTTGCCGATCAATGCCCAGCAGATGATGCCCATAGGTGCCTGCGCAGCTGCACCCGCCACGTGCTTCAATGCCATAGTCGTGACTGAGACGACGCACCGCCTGCGAATAATGCACGCCTTCAATCACTACTGAGAACACCGACAAGCGCTGACGGTGCTGATTCGCCAATAACCGAACTCCCGGAATATCGTCCAACCCAGCCAAAAAATAATCGTTTAAATAGACTTCACGTTCGGCCATGGCGGCAACACCCATCTCAGCTTTTAACTGCATCGCCAGCCCGGCTTTCAAGCCCTGCAAAATACCCGGCGTGCCCCCGCTTTCGCGCCGTTCGATATCGCTGATAAAACGATGCTCACCCCAAGGGTTCGTCCACACCACCGTACCACCTCCGGCCACATCGGGAATGCGATTGGCGTATAGCGCGCGATTGAATACCAACACGCCGCTGGAACCGGGCCCACCCAAAAACTTATGCGGTGAGAAAAATACAGCATCCAGAGGTTCGTCATCGGCGGGGTGCATGTCGATGGCGACATAAGGCGCTGCACAGGCAAAATCGACCCAGCAAAATCCACCCTGTTGGTGCATCAGTCGGGCAATCTGCCGGTAGGGTGCGGCAATACCTGTGACATTGCTGGCGGCCGTCACCGAGGCATAGCGTGGGCGTGATGTCGGCAATGCGGCTAAATCGTCCGCCAGCCAGTCAAGGTCGACGTCGCCTTCGGTCGTGGGCGGAATAATCCGCACCTCTGCCAGACTTTCCAACCAGAGTGTCTGGTTGGAATGGTGTTCCATGTGGGTCACGTAGATGACTGGCTGCTGATCTTGCGGCAGTGCCAATGCCGCGCGATGGCGCTCATGAACCCACAATCCAAGCAGCCGACTGAGCTTGGCTGCGGCACCGGTCATACCATCGCCGCAGAACAAGACGATGTCGTCATTACTGGCTCCGACCCCCCGGCGAATCTGCTCTCGGGCCTGTTCCAGCGCCGCCGTCATGCTGCGACCGCTGAGGCTGGCCTCACTGTGCGTGTTCGCCATCCACGGGGCCGCGACATCAAGCAACCGTTCTTCCAGCGGGCGATACAGCCGGCCGCTGGCTGTCCAGTCGGCATAGAGACGCTGGTTGGGTAAGTTGATCGTATTGTCGCGCAGCGTTTGCCAGCGATCGGAGGAGGCATTAACAGCAAGGCACATGGTCGGTTCCGTTGAAAGCGTTGGCGAACCAGTATGGCGCCCCGGCGCCCAATAGAGTTGCCAACATTTTCAGCGAACCGCCGATAATTAGAGTATATTTTTCAAATTATCGTAATTATTAGGTTTTTTATGCCCGACAGTACCGACCTGGCCATACTGCGATTGCTGCAACAAGACGCCACGCTCTCCGTTCAGGCCATTGCCGAGCGCATCCACCTGACCACCAGTCCGTGCTGGCGACGCATACAGGCACTGGAAGCCGGCGGTTATATCCGCCGCCGAGTGGCGCTGCTCAATCGTCAACCACTGGCATTGGGCGTGGATGTTTTTGTGTTTATTCGCACCAATGAACACAACGATGCCTGGCTGGACGATTTCACCGACACCGTAATCGAGCTGCCGGAAATCGTCGAAGCCTATCGAATGAGTGGGGAGGTGGATTATCTGTTGCGTGTCGTTGTCGGCGATATTTCTGACTATGACCGTTTTTATAAACGCCTGGTCAGTCGCATCAAGCTGGCCGATGTCAGTTCCAGTTTTGCCATGGAGCAGCTCAAATACACGACCGAGCTGCCCATCTAATCGTTAGCGGCCATGCAACATTATTCAGTATGACCCCGGGTCAGCGCCAGAAAACCACCCAGCGACAACAGCAAAACACCTGAACCAAAAAGGATGGCCACCGGGTAATACAAATTACCGGCCAAATCGAGTTGGCTGTATTTAATGATCATAATCAGCGCTTCCAATACCAGAGCAATACAAACGGTGCCGACAAACCGGGTAATGGTGCGGCGAATATTGGTATAAACATTTTCGCTGCTGTCTTCACTGCTGTATTCCTTGCTGATGCCAGCGCCCAACTCAAACATCGCCAGGGCAATAACCAGCGTATTAATGGCGTGAATAACGGTCGAGATCATCTCCCCGGTATCGAATATATCCGCGAACAGATTAAACAAACTCGACAACGCCATAATGAGCGCAAGCGCAAAAAAGATATTAGAAAACAATCCGGCCATCAGGCGTTTATACAACCGCATCCCGCTTTCACGTCGCCGATGATTCATGCGCTGGCGCGTGCTGTCCGGTGTCAGGGATTCCGATTGTTGCGGTGAGGCGTTGGGCAAGTGAGAGGTATTGCTCGAGTTCATAACTTCGGTCATCGGGTTAGGTCCATATGAGTGCGTCCCCGATTCTAGTGAGCCCACTGCGCATCGCCATCAAGGTTCTGTAAAGGACCCTTTGGGTTTATAAAAGCGTGAACCTGAACACAGCGACCGTGCAGTCATTGCAGGTGTCGTTTCTGTCCCCTCTGCGCCTTGCGTTATCACCAGTCCTTCTATACTGAAATTCAGCATCAGCCTGCTGGCTGTTTCACGATGGAGCCTGCCCGATAGGGATTAACGTATGTTTGATAACCTCAAAACTCGTACTCGTTTGAACATTGGCTTTGGTATTTTAATCGCTGGACTCATCTTGATCGTTGCACTGAGTACTTTAATTATCTGGCGTTTTAACGACCAAGTCAGCCGTATTTCCAATGAGCATGCCCCGGCACAAGGGTTCTTATTGAACGCCGACCGAGACCTGCAACAAGCGCTGGTCGCTGAACGCAGCATGCTGGTACTTGAACCCGGCAGCGAAGCTTTCGAACACCAGCGCCAAGCTCATGCTGAAAATATTCAACAGGCGCATGACCGGGTTTTGCGCTATGCCTCGCTGGTCAGAACGGATATTTCCAATCAGTTGGTCGAACAATACCTGGCGTTGGAAGCCGAATGGCAATCCAGTTCCAATGCGTTGGTCGACGCTTTGGAATCAGCCTCATCGCCACTGGCTCGATCCCGTTTAAGTGCGCGAAGCCTTGATGAAGTCGATGCTCAGTTCAATACCATGCGCGACGTTATTGATGAAGTGGGCAATGAATTAACGATCTTGCTGCAACACGAAACCGCCAATGCCCAATCCAGTTATTACCTGTCACTGGCCATCATGCTCACACTCAGCCTGATCATGGTGCTCTGTGCGCTATTCCTGTCAGTGCGTATCAGTCGCAGCATCTTGTCTGAACTGGGTGGCGAGCCAAAAACCGCAGCTCATATTTCACGGCAAATTGCCGAGGGTAATCTCGACATTCCCATCGATGTAAAAGACGGTGACGACTCCAGCATCCTGGCCGCCCTTCAGGTCGTACGCAGTTGCATTAATGAATTAATTGCCGAAATGAATCGCATGTCCAAGGCCCACGCTGAAGGCGAAATTGATGTGGTCATTGATGCCAAAAAATTCGGTGGCGCTTACCGCACCATGGCGGAAAGTCTGAATCAGATGGTGCAAGGCCACATCATTGATCAGCGCACCGCGCTCAACTGCATCGAAGCCTTCGGGGCTGGGAAAATGGATACACCCTTAGCCCCGTTCCCGGGCCAAAAAGTGTTCATCAATACCACCATTGAAAAAGTTCGCAGCAACATCAAAGCCTTGATTGAAGACACCAATAAACTGGTGGATGCCGCCGTTGAAGGTGAGCTCAACATCCGTGCTGACGAGGCTGTCCACCAGGGCGACTTCCGCAAAATCGTCGCCGGTTTGAACAGTGTGATGAATGCCTTTGCCGAGCCCATCGATGAAATCACCGTGATGATGCAGGCATTGGAAAAAGGCGACCTGACTCAGACATTGCAAAGCAATTCCTACCGAGGCCGGATCAAAGATCTGCAAACCTCCATTAACGCCACCCTGGCGCAATTAAACACAACCATTCAGGAAGTTTTACTGTCGGCCGCCAAACTGGGCACTGCGGCATCGAGCCTGAATGGCACGTCACGCCGTTTAAGTCAGTCAACGTTAGATCAGGCAGCGAATGTCGAAGAAACAACTGCGTCCATTGAAGAGATGTCAGCGTCCATCGACAAGAATGCGAAGAACGCTCAGACCACCGAATCCATTGCTCAACAGTTAACCGTGGAGGCGGAGAAAGGCAGCGAAGCCGTGGAACGAACCATTGCCGCGATGAAAAAGATTGCCGAGAAAATCGGCATCATCGATAACATTGCTTACCAGACAAATTTGTTGGCATTAAACGCCACCGTCGAAGCCACCAAAGCCGGGAATCATGGCCGCGGGTTTGCCGTGGTTGCTGCCGAAGTCCGGCGACTGGCCGAGCAAAGCCAAGGGGCATCACAGGAGATTGGTCAGGCCGCAAAACACAGTGTCGAGCTTTCAGAAACCGCCGGGCAATTGTTCTCAGACATCGTACCGACGATTCAGAAAACCTTTGAACTGGTGCGCGAAGTGTCGGTGGCTTCCGGTGAGCAATCGAGCGCCACCCGGCAAATCAACTCCGCCATGGAACAGATGAGTTCGATCACTCAATCCAACGCCGATTCGGCTGAAAATCTGACCAGTTCGGCCGATGAATTAAGCGAGCAAGCCGAGCATTTACGCGCTGTCATGGCCTTCTTCCGCACACAACAGGCGCTACCGGCGAGTTAAGAGATCGCCGCGGCCGTAGGCTCATGATCCGCAGGCGCTGCATTTTTTTGCAGCGGTTGCAGTCGCTGAGCCACGGTCGCTAAACGCTGGCCCAGATAATAGGCCGTTGCCAAATCATCTCGATGCAAACGGCCTTGATCGGACTGAGCCACCACACCTTGCTGAGAACCCAGGCGATTCAAACCGGCCGGGTTGTACTGACTGGCCATATCCAGATTCACCCATACCAACCCCAGCTGACTGGCCAGAATATTGAAATAACCCAAGGTGGCTGACTGATCACCGTTTTCACTGCCCCCCACGGTAAACCCTGCCGCCGCTTTTCCCGACCAAAGCTGTTCGGTGTAGCGCGGCCCCGAGGTTGCGTCAGCAAAGGCCTTAAATTGCGCCGCAGGACCACCCATGTAGGTCGGCGAGCCAAAGGCGATGGCATCAACCTGATCCAATTGCTCTAACAACGCCGGGTTCTGATAACGCCCCTCAATGATGTGACGACCTTCAATGGGCAATCGTACTGCTTCGCTATCAGCCACAGCATTCACGCCGTCGGCTAACGCCATTGCCAGTTGCTGCAACGTTTTTCCAGGCGAAAAATAGACAATACCAACGCGAGTCATTGGGAGTGGTCCTTTCGTTGATGAGGGGCTTGAGAGGCTGGGAGACACTTGCTTGCTTCAGGAACAGCGAGACGCTTGGGTGCTACGCCCCCCCCCCCGGAACGGGAGACGCTGAAGCCAGTCTGTCGTGCCTAACTGGCGTCCAGCGTCCAGCAAAACTTCGTCGTTACTTGGCGAAGTTTTCGTTCGCAAATTCCCAGTTCACCAGCTTCCAGAAAGCCGCCAGGTAATCCGGGCGAGAGTTGCGGTAGTCGATGTAGTAGGCGTGTTCCCAAACGTCGACCGTCAGCAGCGCAGTTTGACCGCTGGTCATTGGGGTTGCGGCGTCGTCGGTGTTGACGATTTCAACAGAGCCGTCGGAGTTTTTCACCAGCCAGGTCCAGCCTGAACCGAAGTTGCCGGCGGCTTTTTCGTCGAATTCTTTCTGGAAGGCGTCGAAGGAACCCCATTTGCCGTTGATGGCATCCGCAACCGCGCCCGTTGGAGCGCCACCGCCGTTCGGGCTCAGGCAGTGCCAGTAGAAGGTGTGGTTCCAGATTTGAGCGGCGTTGTTAAACATGCCACCAGAAGCTGACTTGATGATGTCTTCGAGGCTTTTGCCTTCGAATTCGGTGCCCGGCACCATGCCGTTCAGCTTGGTGACGTAGGTGTTGTGGTGTTTGCCGTGGTGGTATTCCAGTGTTTCCTGGGAAATGTGCGGTTCCAGGTCGTTCTTGGCATAAGGCAGTTCGGGAAGCGTAAAGCTCATTATGATTTCCTCTGTCGTTCTAGGGTTTGGCTGACGGGCCTTATGATACTCCGCCAATCAATTAAATAAATATTTTAGTTTATTTAATAAGGCTATCCCAGCCTAACAATCAGGCTATGGCAACCGGGTTAGTCGGGTTTGGCAAAGTGTGTAAGAATCCAGATCCAGGCGCAGTCATGCTCTGTTCAGCTTGGCAATGCCAAGGTAGGCGCGATTCCGATAACCCTGGAGTATGGACCGATGTACAAACAACTCGGATGGCTGTTGATGTTGGTGGTGGTCACCAGTCAGGCGGCGGCCAAAGACGATTATTTGTGGGGCAGTTATGGCGGTCATCAGGGCTACTTTGATGCGCCCTACTTTGGTATTGGCTTTATGGCCAACAGCTGGGGAGCGGAACTCGGTGTTGTAGGGCACTCCGAGTATCGCGGGGATATCATTTATGAACCGCCGGCTACCTCCCAAAACACCTTAATTGAGAGCGATATCCAAACCGGCTGGCCGTTTTATATTTCCGTCTTGAAAGGCTATGCCCCTAACGACCGCATTGCCATCTACGCCTCCTTAGGGGTATTGGTGTGGAATAACTGCGATGTGGTGGAAAGCAATGCGTCCCACAAACGCTACTGTTCCGGTCAAACCGCCGACGCCGAACTGATTCCCGGCGCCGGTGTCCTCTATAACTTCGGTTCTCTGACGGCGGGTTTTGGTTATCAGCATGGCATCGGTCCTTTGCTGTCGATCGGTACCGATCTATAACCGTTAGAACAAACCGTTAATCCCATTGGCGACAAACTGAATCGCTAACGCCGCCAGGATCACGCCCAACAAACGCTGAATGATGTCGTCGCCGGTTTTACCGACCAGGCGGCGGATCTGCGTCGCCATCAAAGCGCCCGCCATGGTCACCGCCAACACCAGCATGGCCGCTGCGATCACAACACCCTGGCCGCTCAAACCTTCAGCATCTGCCATCAGCAGCACCGTCAACGTCAATGTGCCCGGCCCGGACATTAAGGGAATGGCCAGCGGATAGACGCTGATATCGCCCAAAGGGCGTTCGGTTGGTTTGTCCGGCACCGGGGCTGAGGTGATCATGCGAAAGGCGGTGTTGAACAGCAAAATCCCCCCGGCCACACGCAGCGCATCCATGCTGATGCCCAGCGTCGTAAGCAGTGCTTCACCGGCCCAGGCAAACAACAAAATGATACTGGCGGCAATGGCGGTTGCTTTGGTCAGCGTTTTCAAGCGCGATGCAAACGGCCGACCCACGGTCAGCGAATAGAAGATCAGTGCCGTACCGATGGGGTCGATAACAACAAAGTAACTCGCCAGGGCATTAAGAAAAGCCGTGCTCATGCCGTCCAGTCCAACAACACCTTGCCCGAGTGACCGGAGCGCATGGTTTCAAAGCCGGCTTCAAAATCATCGACTTTAAAACGATGGGTAATCATCGGTGACAGATCCAGACCGGATTGAATCAGGCTCGCCATCTTGTACCAGGTTTCAAACATTTCCCGGCCATAGATGCCCTTCACTTCCAAGCCTTTAAAAATGATCTTGCTCCAGTCGATGGCCATGTCATCCGGCGGAATACCGAGCATGGCAATTTTGCCACCGTGGTTCATCGCATCGAGCATGGACCGAAACGCCGACGGCACGCCGGACATCTCCAGACCGACGTCAAACCCTTCGGTCATATGCAGACTGTTGACCACATCGGTCAGCGATTCCTGAGCCACATTGACCACCCGACTGGCGCCCATTTTTTTCGCCAGATCGAGACGGTAATCGTTCACATCAGTCACCACCACATGGCGCGCACCGGCGTGTTTGGCGACCGCGGCCGCCATCATCCCGATGGGTCCGGCGCCGGTGATCAGCACATCTTCTCCGACCAGATTAAAACTTAAGGCGGTGTGCACGGCATTGCCGAACGGATCGAAAATGGCGGCCATTTCGTCACTGACTTCATCGGGCAACTTGAACGCATTGAACGCCGGAATCACCAGATATTCAGCAAAAGCACCGGCGCGGTTAACACCCACACCCTGGGTATTGCGACACAGATGCCGACGACCGGCCCGGCAGTTACGGCAATAACCGCAGGTGATATGGCCTTCGCCACTGACGCGATCACCAACAGCAAAACCGGTCACTTCCTGACCCATGCCAACCACTTCACCGACGTATTCATGACCGGTCACCAGACCGAGCGGCACTGTCTGTTGCGACCAGCGGTCCCAGTTATAGATGTGCACATCGGTTCCGCAGATGGCGGTCTGACGAATCTTGATCAGCAGGTCGTTATGACCGACATCCGGTTCGGCAACATCGGTCATCCAGATACCGGTTTCGGGTTTCAGTTTGGCCAACGCCTTCATGCAATGATCTCCAGTTCACGGCCGACTTCAATAAAGGCCAATACCGCCTGTTCGAGTTGTTCACGGTTGAGGCCCGCGCTCATTTGGGTACGAATACGCGCCTGACCTTGTGGCACCACAGGGTAGCTGAAACCAACAACATAGATGCCGCGTTCAAGCAGTAATTCAGCCATCCGGCCCGCTAAGGCCGCATCGCCGACCATAACCGGAATAATCGGATGATCACCGCCACTGAGTGTAAAACCGGCCTGGCTGAGACAGTCGCGGAAGTAGGTCGTGTTGTCCCACAGCTGCTGACGCAAAGCATTACCCTCGGCAATCAAATCCAGTGCCTGCAAGCTGGCCGCGGCAATACTCGGGGCCAGCGAATTGGAGAACAAATAAGGCCGTGAGCGCTGACGCAACCAGTCGACGATCGGTTTAGCGGCGCTGGTGTACCCGCCGCTGGCGCCACCCAGCGCTTTGCCCAACGTTCCGGTAATGATGTCGACGCGATCCATCACGCCGTGGTATTCGGGGGTACCACGACCGCCTTCGCCCATAAAACCCACCGCATGACTGTCATCAACCATCACCAGCGCATCGTATTTTTCCGCCAGATCGCAAATGGCCGGCAAATTGGCGATCACGCCGTCCATCGAAAACACACCATCGGTCACGATCAGCCGATAGCGCGCGTCCTGACTTTGCTGCAGGCACCGTTCTAACTCCGCCATATCGTTATTGGCGTAACGATACCGCTGCGCCTTACACAGCCGGACACCATCGATGATTGACGCGTGGTTGAGGGCGTCGGAAATGATGGCATCGTCGCCATCAAGCAGCGTTTCAAACAAACCGGTATTGGCATCGAAGCAGCTCGAATACAGGATGGTGTCTTCCATGCCCAGAAAATCGCTGATGCGTGCTTCCAGGTCTTTATGAACTTGCAGCGTGCCGCAGATGAACCGGACCGAGGCAGCGCCATAGCCATAGTCATCGAGCCCTGTTTTGGCCGCGTCAATTAAACGCTTGTCATCCGCCAGCCCGAGATAATTATTGGCGCAAAGATTGATTACCGAGCCCTGGCTCAAGCCGACAGACGCAGACTGTGGCGATTGAATAATGCGCTCAGATTTGTACAAGCCCTGCTCACGCAGAGACTGCAATTGCGCTGGTAGTGCGGTTAATAACGAACGGGACATTCCACTCTCCTCGGAAAACAAACCCAAAGGGTACGGTCTTGGCTGGGAGCCAAGGCTTGGGTCGCTGCGTTCTAAAAACAAGACATCATCCCAGTTAACAACCGATTTTAGCGTAACGGCAGCACTACAGCTGGCGGGTTATCCGGCTGTATTGCGCTTATAGCGCTACCAATACCTTGCAATGCCATTTTGATACACCACATTGTGTAAAACGGTGATCGCCGGTTTGCTGAAGACCCTGCTTGGGCCTCTTCATCAAACTCTACCACTGTTAGACTCGCCTAAAAGTTTGAATTGGCTCACAAAACTAGATTCAATAGCGTGTCATGTTACTGATTAATGGAAAAGGATAGCGGCCCATCAGGCCACTACCGTCGAGCCCATGCAGGGAACTCTTTAAAGGCCGACGCACCAAGGTAAGGCTCAATTGCAGTTTACAGGGATGCCAGTCAGACAACGGCTTAGCGCCGATATCCTGGTCACTGGACCGGTCATAGCGCGAACAGGCGCACTGAACTAATCTTCGTTTCAGTTCGTAATGGCAAGGTGCCACGAATTGACGTCGACTCGTTCTTTTCGACCGGGTTAGCGCCAGTCCGACGGGTTTAATGAGGGAAAATATGGATCAGAAGTTGCAAGAGCTTGAACAAGCCATCGTCGATGCCGAAGACGCCAAACGTCAGTTTGTACAGGAAAACCCCAACGGCAGCGGTGACAAAACCGAACGGATGCGTCTCTACAACAAGGTCGAACTCGCGCGCAAATCCCTGCGTGACTACAAACGGATGAATCCTCACCTGTTGTAATACCAGCCCAGCCGGGCATTCTCGCCCGGCACGACCTTCAGTTATCCCACTTCTATTCAACTTTATTCAACTTCGGGTAAGCGCAACACCTGAATCACCGCCAAAATCGCCACAGCCCCCAGAACCCCCAGAACCGTTGCCGGCCCCCACAGATCACCCAAGACGCCAACAGAGCCCGCCAGCAGCATTAAACCGCCGATCAGGGTATTGCTGACGGCAAC
Organism: Saccharospirillum sp. MSK14-1; assembly: GCF_003054965.1. Taxonomy (GTDB): domain Bacteria; phylum Pseudomonadota; class Gammaproteobacteria; order Pseudomonadales; family Natronospirillaceae; genus Saccharospirillum. Next base: position 232,089 of record NZ_MIES01000033.1, on the reverse strand, counting down.
GTAGGCCGCGCGATTATCGGCATTGGCCAGGTCGACCAGATAGGCCTTGCGACCCAAGCGCACGCCACCATGACAGACCATCACCAAAAAGTAGAGTGACGCCACCAGCAGCGGTGAAACGGCCTCAGGTCCAAAGAACTGCGTGCTCAGCCACACCGCCAAACCTGCCGCCGCCGAACCACTTGCCGCCAAGGCCATCACCCAGCGACTGGAGCGGTCACTCAATCGTCCCCAAAGCGGTCCACTGCAGCTGGCGGCCAAGCCGCTGAGCATCAGCAATACACCCAGCCCCAACCAGCTGCCGCCCTGTTGCTGCACTAAAACCACATAGTAAGGCGGCGCCAACGCCAGACTGAGCAGCAGAGCCCGCGCCCAGACAAAGCGTCGAAATGATAGATCACTGCGCAACAACGTCAGTTGTGAAAGCGCAACGGAAAAGGCATTACCACCGCCCTCGGTCGAACCGGCTTGTTCGCGAATCCACGCAAACCCGAGCAAGCCAGCGCCCCAACACATCGCCGCGATCGCTAAAAAAACGCCGAGTAAAGCGGCGTTCTGCTTCAACTCCGGCCAGGCCATCAAGCCAAGGCCGAGCCCGAACACCAACACGCCCGACACACCGGAGCTGTATCCCATTAAGGTGCCACGGCGGGTTTTAGAAACGGTTTTTCCCAAGACGTCCTTGGCAGCCACCGAACACAAGCCGCGGGCCACGCTGTAGACCACCAACAGCACCAGCAGACACACACCCGCTGCAACCCCCTCCAGCATGAGCGCTACCACCGCCATGGCCACTAAGGCACCGGCAGAGAGCACAGCACCGAGCATCCAAACGCCTTTGCGCTTTGGACGACTGCGGACCAAAGCGGCCACCAGCAACTGCGGCATCAACACCCCAGCTTCACGAATGGGCACCAGGAAACCAACCAACGCCATGGGCGCGCCCAATGCCGCAAACAGCCAGGGCAGAATCAGCCGGGCACTGCTCAATTCATCGGCAATTTTACTGAAGGTGTTACCGGCCAGATAACCGAAGAAGTTGCGCGGTTGATGACGACAGGCGGAATCAGGGATGTCTTTGCAAACGCGAGCATCTTCCTCTCCGGTGATCTTGTCGTACATCCAACCTATGGCATCCTCATCCATACGACTGCTCGAACTGTGTTCACTGACGCTTTGCGACACGCCTGAGTCCCCTTCTTTCAATCAATGGTGAATGGCTGATTGGCCTGAGCTATCCAAAGGTGTCTTCGAATGCAATCGGCTCAGCCGTAAAAAAGCACTTTATCGCTGTATTGTGTAGCTTACAGGCTGGTCTCAATCGCCCGTCATAAAGTAGACTACCGCGCGTTGGCCCGGTCCCAACAACGATAACGAATGACGCTTGGGGCCAACCCCTCTGGTTCGCCCGAATGGATATTGAAGGATCCCCGATGAAATACCTAGCCTCGATGGTCAGGTCGCTGTGCCATCTTAATCGCTTGCTGGGGCAAGTGTTCTCCTGGTTTACGCTGGCTATCGTGCTGGTCTGCTTCACCGTCGTCGTACTGCGCTATGCCTTTTCCATCGGCTTCGTCTGGATGCAGGATCTCTATGTCTGGCTCAATGGCGCCATGTTTATGGGCATTGCCGGCTACACCTTGCTGCGCGAAGGTCATGTGCGCGTCGATGTGTTTTACCGCACTGCGCCGAAACGACGCCGCGCCTGGGTCGATATCGGCGGTGCGCTGATTTTTATCGCGCCATTCATCTACACCATCCTTCACTACGCCACGCCTTACGTATTGCGCTCCTGGAGTTTCTGGGAAGGCTCATCCAACTACGGCGGCATGCCCGGCCTGTTCGTGATGAAGAGTTTTATTCTGGTCTTTGCGCTGGTGATAGCGCTGCAAGGCCTGGCCATGCTCGGCCGCAGCATTCTGGTTCTGAACCAACGCGAAGACCTGGTTCCTGAAGATTATCGTTACGAGGAGCACGCCTGATGGACGCTTCACTCATCGGCGAAATCCTCGCCCTGATCATGTTTTTCACCATCATCGGTGTCCTGATGTTTGGCTTTCCGGTGGCGTTTTCGCTGGCGGGTACCTCGTTAATTTTTGCCGCCATTGCACACGCCTTTGGTGCTTTAGATTTATCGAACCTGTCGAGTCTGGCACCGAGATACATGGGCATCATGCTCAACGAAGTGCTGGTGGCTGTGCCGTTATTTATCTTTATGGGCATGATGCTCGAACGCTCCGGCATCGCTCAGGGTCTGCTGATTACCATGGGCCGCTTGTTCGGCAATCTGCGTGGCGGACTGGGAATTTCAGTCATTGTGGTTGGCGCCTTACTCGCGGCTTCCACCGGCATCATCGGTGCCACCGTGGTCACCATGGGCTTACTGTCGCTGCCGGCCATGATGAAGGCGGGTTACAACACCCCGCTGGCAACGGGCGTGATCACGGCCTCAGGAACGCTGGGGCAGATCATTCCACCGTCAACCGTGCTGATATTTATGGGCGATATGCTGGCGGGCATCAACGCTCAAGTGCAGATGTCGCTGGGTAACTTTGCGCCCAAACCGGTATCGGTCGGTGACCTGTTTGCGGGTGCCTTTGTACCGGGCTTGCTGCTGGTGGCTGTCTTTATCGGCTATATGATTTTCAAGGCCATCACCGATCCGGAATCCTGCCCGGCGCTGGAAACCAGTGAAGAAGATCGCGCGCGCCTGGGCCGTGATGTCATCACCACCTTGGTGCCACCCCTGTTGCTGATCATTGCGGTGCTGGGTTCCATTCTTGGTGGTATTGCCACCGCGACCGAATCCGCCTCCGTGGGTGCCGTTGGCGCTATGATACTGGCGGCTTTCCATCGCAAGCTGACTTATCGCAATCTGCGCGAAGTGATGTACGCCACCGCCAATACCACGGCAATGATTTTTATCATCCTGATCGGCGCCACCGTTTTCTCACTGGTGTTCCGCATGATGGGTGGTGACGATCTGGTACACGATTTCCTTAACGCCCTGCCCGGCGGTAAATACGGCGCCATCATCTTTGTGATGCTGCTGATGTTCCTGCTCGGTTTTATTCTCGACACCTTCGAAATCATTTTTATGGTGCTGCCGATTACTGCGCCCATTCTGCTGATGATGGGTGTCGACCCGGTCTGGCTCGGTGTCATTGTTGCGGTCAATCTGCAAACCAGCTTCCTGACACCGCCGTTCGGTTTTGCGCTGTTCTATCTGCGCGGTGTGGCTCCGAAGACGGTCAAAACCACCGACATCTATCGCGGTGCCGTGCCGTTCGTGCTGATGCAGTTAGCGGTCATCGCCACACTGGTTCTGTTCCCCGGCATCGTCACCTGGCTGCCGAATCTGCTCTACAGTTAAGTGATGGCAGACACAAAAAAACCGGCTCAAGGGCCGGTTTTTTTATTGCCGTTTTCCAGTACTGCTTAGGGCTGGAAGAACTGCTCGCGTGCTTGCAAGAAACGACCGTCGACTTGCTCGGTACGGGTCCGCAAGATGGCCAACGATTCAAAATAGCTGTCAGCCGTTTTCTTGGTCAGTGCATCGTTGCTGTCACGCAGCTCACCGAGGATATCCTTCGCGGCCTCAGCACCGGCACGCAGGATGTCTTCCGGGAAGTAACGCACTTGCACACCGTGCTGGTTAACCAGGGTTTGCAGCGCAATCGGATCGTTAGCGTAGAAATCGGACGCCACCTGATCGTATTCCGCCTGGCAGGCATACTCGACGATCTTCTGCAGATCGGCAGGCAGCTCAGCAAACTTGGATTTGTTAACCACCGCTTCGGTGGCCAAACCTGGTTCAACGAACGACGGCATGTAGTAGTTTTTGGCAACCTGATAGAAGCCCAGCGCCAGGTCATTGTAGGGACCGACGAATTCAGCAGCATCCAAAGCACCGGATTGCAGCGCCTGATAGATTTCACCACCGGCCATGTTGACGACGGTCGCGCCCAGACGCTCCCAGACCTGACCACCCAGGCCCGGCGTACGGAAACGCACACCATCGATGTCATCCAGGCTGTTCAGTTCGTTGCGGAACCAACCACCGGCCTGCGTACCGGTATCGCCTGACATGAAACCTTTCACGCCAAACTGGTCATACACTTCGTCCCAGATTTCCTGGCCACCCATGTAACGAATCCAGGCAGACAGTTCACGCGAGGTCATGCCGTAAGGCACACCGGTAAAGAAAGAAGTTGCGCGGCTCTTGTTCTGCCAGTAATACGCAGCACCGTGGCTCATTTCTGCAGAGCCTTCGATAACGGCATCGAACGCACCCAGGGCCGGAACCAGTTCGCCCGCGGCATACACTTCGACCGTCAGACGACCACCGGACATTTCGGTGATGCGATCGGCCAGACGCTGAGCGCCCACACCCAAACCGGGGAAATTGCGCGGCCAGGTCGTAACCATGCGCCAGGTGATGCGTTCTTCAGCGATAGCCGGTGCTGACAGGCTGGTTGCAGCGGCTACACCACCGGCACCCATCAGACCCTTTTTGATGACGTCACGTCTTTTCATGTTTGACTCTCCTGCTAGGGACAGAGACTGATTCAGCCCGGCGCAATGGCCGAGGTCAGTTTCTTGGCGTTTTTAGTTTTCGTTGTATCCAATGTGCATAGTTGCCAGACGACAAGCGCCGACCAACCGATGTTGCTCAAGGTTTACTTGAACAGCCGGGGTCTGCCGGAATCCAACTGATGGAAACATCCCGTTTGAAACTGAGCTGAAGCCGTTGTCTTCACTCTTGTTATCTGGCTTCCAGGGGCTTGTGACTCGCTCGCAAAGAATAACCCCGACTTGGCGATTTCTCAAACCAGACGGGCGTTTCAGCGCAGTTTAGACTTTAGTGGAATGGCCAAAGTGGGCAACTTTATGAATGAGCTTTGTTGAACTGACCCGGCGCAACCGTCACTATAAGCGATGCTTACTGAGAGAAAGCTGGCACATATCAATAAAAATCAGCCGGCCAACGATAAAAATAACCACAACAACATCGACTACCGACCGTCAACTGATGACAATAAACGGGAGTAAGCATGCCTCTGACTATCGCTGTGCCGCGCGATCGTCTACCCGGAGAAACCCGGATAGCCGTGACGCCGGACACCACCCGAAAACTGATTGAACTGGGCTTTACTGTACGCATCGAATCCGATGCAGGTGCGGCCGCGCAATTTTCCGATGAGCGTTACGCTGAAGCCGGTGCCGACATCACCGACGACGTTGCTGCGCTCTATGATCAGGCCGATGTTTTGGTCAAGATCAACGGACCACAACCTCAGCACCCAGCGCTCAATGGCAGTGAATTGGACGCACTGGGCAACAACAAAACCTGGATTTCCTTTCTCGCGCCAGCGCAAAACGAAACCACACTGAACACCTTTGCTGATCGCGGCGCCAATGCCGTGTCACTGGATGCCATTCCGCGTATTTCCCGCGCTCAGAAAATGGATGTGCTCAGCTCGATGGCCAACATCGCCGGCTACCGTGCGGTGATCGAAGCGGCCAACCAGTTTGGTCGCTTCTTTACTGGCCAGATCACCGCCGCCGGTAAAATCCCCCCGGCTAAAGTGCTGATCATTGGCGCTGGCGTGGCCGGTCTGGCCGCCATCGGCGCGGCTAAAAGTCTGGGCGCTGTGGTGCGCGCTTTCGATACGCGCAAAGAAGTGAAAGAACAAGTCGAATCCATGGGCGGCCAGTTTCTCACGGTCGAGTTGGAAGAAGACGGTTCCGGCAGCGGCGGCTATGCCAAAGAGATGTCGCAAGCCTTTATCGACGCTGAAATGGCGCTCTTTATGGAGCAGGCCAAAGAGGTCGATATCATCATCACCACAGCGCTGATTCCCGGCAAACCGGCGCCCAAGCTGATCACCGAAGAGATGGTCAAAGCCATGGCACCGGGCAGCGTGGTGGTCGATCTGGCCGCACCGAACGGTGGCAACTGCGAATGCACCCTAACCGATGAGATCGTCGAACAGCACGACGTTAAGATCATTGGTTTCACCAACTTAGCGGCGCGGGCAGCCACCCAGGCGAGCCAGTTATTGTCCAATAACGTGCTGCGTTTATTTGAGCATCTGTGCCCGAATAAAGACGGTGAGCTGACCTTCGATTTAGAAGATGACATCACCCGTGGTTGCACCGTCGTGCATCAGGGCAAGGTGATTTGGCCCGCACCACCGCCACAAATTTCGGCCGTTCCCAAAGCCGAACCCAAAACCACAGAGCCCACACCGGAAACAACAACGGCCACCAAACGCGCGCAGCCGATCGCCCTTTACTGGTTAATCGCGGGTGCTTTGTTATTGGGGCTGGGTGCCGTCGCACCGGCCGATTTTATCGGTCACTTTACGGTCTTTGTGCTGGCGGTTTTTGTCGGCTGGCAAGTCATCTGGAACGTCAGCCATTCGCTGCATACGCCACTGATGAGTGTCACCAATGCGATCTCCTCGATCATCATTATCGGCTCACTGTTGCAGGTATCCGGTAGTGGCTCGACCCTCGTCACCGTGCTCGCCGCCATCGGCATTCTGGTGACCTCCATCAACATCGCCGGTGGCTTTTATGTCACTCGTCGCATGCTGAATATGTTTCGCCGGGAGGGTCAGGAATGAACGCTGTCTTATCCATGGCCTATTTGTTGGCCGGTGTGTTTTTCATTCTCTCGCTCAGTGGTTTGAGCTCTCAGGAAACCGCCCGACGCGGCAATGTCTATGGCATGACCGGTATGCTGATCGCCATTGTCGCCACCGTCGCTTCGGCCGCGGTTGAGGCCTATGCGTTGCTGGCAACAGCGATGGTGATTGGCGCAGTGATCGGTTTGTGGCTGGCGCATCGCGTTGAAATGACGTCCATGCCACAGCTGGTTGCGCTGCTGCATTCCTTTGTGGGGTTAGCCGCGGTGATGATCGGCTGGGGCGGTTATCTCGACCCGCGCAATCACCTGGACGGTACCGAGCGCATCATTCACAACATCGAGCTCTATCTGGGCATCTTTATCGGGGCAGTAACGCTCACCGGTTCGTGGGTCGCCTTCGGCAAATTGCAGGGCATTATTTCCAGCAAGCCGCTCACATTGCCGCTGCGCAACGGTCTGAATGCCTTGGCGATTCTGGCATCGCTGGTCATGTTAGTGATCTTTGCACCCGATGGGCACGGCCCCGGCGATCTGAACCTGCTGATCGCTATGACGGTTATTGCCCTGCTGCTCGGTGCTCACTTGGTGGCTGCCATCGGTGGCGCCGATATGCCGGTGGTCATTTCCATGCTCAACTCCTACTCGGGTTGGGCAGCAGCAGCGACCGGTTTCATGCTCGGCAACGATTTGCTGATCATCACCGGCGCCTTGGTCGGTTCGTCCGGTGCCATTCTCAGTTACATCATGTGCAAAGCGATGAACCGCGCGTTTCTCAGCGTCATTCTGGGCGGCTTTGGCAATGCCACCGCGAGCGACGATGACACTGAGTACGGCGAAGCCAGCAGCGCCAATCATGACGACGTGGCCGACTGGTTAAAGAACGCCGAATCGGTGGTGATTGCACCGGGCTTTGGTATGGCCGTCGCTCACGCCCAACAGGCGGTCGCTGACTTAACCGATAAGTTGCGCAAGCAAGGCAAGACCGTGCGCTTTGCCATTCATCCGGTCGCTGGTCGTCTGCCCGGCCACATGAATGTGCTCTTGGCCGAAGCCAATGTGCCGTATGACATCGTGCTGGAGATGGACGAGATCAACGATGATTTCCCCGACACCGATGTGGTATTAGTCATCGGCGCCAACGACATCGTCAATCCCGATGCCAAGGAAAAACCCGGTTCTCCCATTGCTGGCATGCCGGTGCTGGAAGTCTGGAAAGCCAAGCAAGTCGTCATCCTTAAGCGCTCCATGGCGACCGGCTATGCAGGCGTAACCAACCCGCTGTTTTATCGCGACAACAGCGCCATGCTGTTCGGCGATGCCAAAGACAGCGTGCAACAACTGGTCAATAAAGTCTGATTGCAGACGTTCACCAAAACCGCCTCCGGGCGGTTTTTTTGGCCACTGATTCGGGTGAGGCACACTGAACGCTGTGCTAAGCTAAATCGGAACCCGAACGACTTTCCGCTATGGATTTTCTGCTGCTTTGTGTTGCCTTTGTTTTTGGTCTGGCGGTTAAGTCGCTGGGCTTGCCGCCGCTGGTCGGGTATTTACTGGCCGGATTCGGGCTGCATTTTTTAGGCGTCACCCCCGGCGAAGGGTTGGAAACCCTGGCTGACCTGGGCATCACTCTGATGCTGTTCACCATCGGCCTTAAACTGAAAATCAGTGACCTGCTGCGCCGTGAAGTCTGGGCGGGAACGCTCAGTGAACTGGGCTTGTGGTGTGTTCTGTGTGTCGGTGTTCTGCTGACTCTGGCGAGCGTTGCACTGCCGTATTTCGCCGGACTGTCATTCAATACCGCTGCTTTATTGGCCTTTGCCTTTGGGTTCAGCAGCACCGTTTGTATCGTCAAATTACTCGAAGAAAGCGGTGAGATGCGTACTCGCCACGGGCGTCTTGCCATTGGCGTGCTGGTCATGCAGGACGTTGTTGCCGTGCTGTTCCTGGTTTTTGCCACCGGCAAAATGCCGTCTTACTGGGCGATCGCCCTGCTCGCTCTGCCGTTTATTCGACCGTTACTCAACCGCCTGCTCGACTCGGCTGGCCATGGCGAATTATTGCCACTGACCGGTTTTTTTCTCGCCCTGGGCGGCTACGAATTATTCGCCTTAGTCGGTGTTAAAGGCGACCTCGGTGCGTTAATTGCCGGTATGTTACTGAGCCACAGCAGCAAAGCGACTGAGCTGTCAAAAGCCTTATTAGGCTTCAAAGATTTGTTCTTAATCGGTTTCTTTTTATCGATTGGCTTTACCGCCCTGCCGACGCTTGGCATGGTGGGTATCGCGCTGGGTTTAACGCTGTTATTGCCGCTGAAATTTTTGTTGTTTTACGGCTTGTTGCTGGCCATGCGATTGCGTGGTCGTACTGCTTGGTTGGGCGCCTTGGCGCTGGCTAACTACAGCGAGTTCGGCTTAATTGTTGCCGACCTGGCCGTCGATCTGGATTGGCTGCCCGCGCAATGGCTGGTCATTCTGGCACTGACTGTCACCTTCTCATTTATCGTCACCAGCTTGTTATATCCGCGGGCGCACGCGCTCTATTCGCACAACAAAACCCGACTCACCCGTTTTGAACGCAGCCAACGTTTGCCCGAGGATGTACTGACTCAACCGAAGGATGCACAAATCCTGGTGGTCGGACTGGGCCGAGTGGGCACAGGCGCCTATCGCGCGCTGCATCAGTTAATGGGTAAAAACGTCTGGGGGATGGATGCCGATCCATCACGCATTCAACGCATGACGGACGAAGGCATGAAAGCCTTTGTCGGCGATGGCGAAGACGCCGATCTGTGGGAACATCTCGACTTATCGTCGGTGAAACTGATTCTGCTGGCCTTACCGTCCATCGACGACAGCCGTAATGTGACCAACCAATTGAAACGCGCCAATTTTAACGGCCAATTAGCCGCTATCGCCCGTTATGAAGATGAGCGGTTGCTGTTGATGGATGCGGGCATCGACAAAGTCTTCAACTTCTATACCGAAGCCGGTACCGGTTTTGCCGAAGAAAGCCTGGCCATGATCGGCCAGCGCTGACGACGGCCTTTAGTGCGACGGTGTTTCCACCAGGTCCATGCCGGTTAATTGAGCACCCACCAAGGTGTTTTCCACCTCTTGACGCGCTTTTTCCAGCTCAACGGTGACGTTATCGCCCTCGGGGCTGAAATGGGCCGTAAACGATTCGATGTTTCCGCTAACCGGTTCCAGCGTCAGTGGCAGCGACGCCAACTTCGCCTGAAGCGCCTCTGCGCTTAAGGTTTCACCCTCGGGCAATGCAAAGGTTAATGAGAAATAAAATTGCATCGGCAACGCATCCACTAATCACCAAAGCGCGCAGCATAACCGCTTGATCTGAAAACCGCGAACCCTGGCCACTATCCATAAAAAAGCCGCACACCTGAGCATGCGGCTGGTGGATATCGATTGAAATCAATCGATCAGTTGTTGAGCTTTACTGCGCGGCAGCGCGAGCTTGCTCCAGCCAGCTATCGAAGGTGGCCTGGTTGGCTGAAATCCAGTTCAGCGCGTGCTGACGGATTTCACGCTGTGAGTCTTCGCCATCGGCAATCAGACCGTTTTCAGCGCTCACCGCATTGATCGGCAATTTAGCAATTTCGAACAGTTTTGCCGCCGCGGGGTTCTCGTCGGCCCATTCCTGGTTGGCGACAATGCGCTCGCTGTTCACTTCAAAGCCATAGTTGGTGCCATCGGACAGTGCGGTGTCAGAGCCGTTCGGGTTGGCGGAGTACGGGACTTCCAGCCAGACCACGTCTTCACCCGGCACCAACACACCCGACACCCAATACGGCGTCCAGGTGTAGTAGAAAATGGACTCACCATCGTTGTAGCGGGTGATGGTATCGGCGATCAGTGCCGCGTACTGGCCCTGGTTGTGATCGATGGTGTCGCGCAACTCGAACTCATCCAGTTGATGCTCAATCACACCTTCACAACCCCAGCCAGCATTACAGCCGGTCAGATCGGCCGTGCCGTCGCCATCGGTGTCGAACAGGGACGCAATTTCCGGGTCGGCGAAATCAGCCAGGTTATCGATGCCGTATTCTTCCGCGGTCGCTTTATCAATCAGGTAACCCTGAGCGGCACCGGTGATGTAGTTGCCTTCACGGTAGAAGACATCATCGCCGCCCGCATTCTCATACATGCCGTTGTGCAGCGGGTACCAGTTCACCGCCATAAAGGTGGCATCGCCATTGGCAATGGCGGTATAGCCGGCGCTGTAATCCAGCTCCTGAATGTCTTCAACGTTGTAGCCCAGTTCGCGCAGCGCTTCGTTGATCACAACAGTCTGGAAGGTTTCCTCGGCAATGGTGCTTTGCACCGGTTGCACGGTAACCCCTTCGCCAGGCATGGATTCAGCATGAGCCGTCAGGCCCAGCGTGAGTGACAAGGCGGAAACGCCCAGGACTTTCTTAGCGTACATAATCCTCTCCTAATCGGTTCGGATGTTTCAGTGAAACAGTGATGTCTCTAAAAAATGACGTGGCGACTGTTCAGTCACCGCGCCGCGGTAAAATCAATTTGCGCACCAGACCGACCGGGCCGGTCTGATACCAGTGACGCGTGCCACGAGCCCGGGCATCACGCCCCAACGCCTGCGTCATGCGATCGAGGATGATGGCCAACAGCACAATGCCAATACCACCCACCGTGGCCAGGCCAATGTCGAGGCGGCCAATACCACGCAACACCATCAGACCGAGACCGCCCACGGCAATCATCGATGCAATCACCACCATCGACAGACTCAGCATCAATGTCTGGTTTACGCCCGCCATGATGGTTGGCATCGCCAGTGGCAGCTGCACTTTGTAGAGCAACTGCGGCTTACTGGCGCCAAAGGAATTCGCCGCTTCAATCAAATCTTCCGGTACCTGACGAATGCCCAGATTGGTCAGGCGAATCACCGGTGCCACCGCGAAAATAATAGTCACAATCACACCGGGCACATTGCCAATGCCGAACAGCATGACAATAGGCACCAGATAGACGAAGGCGGGTGTGGTCTGCATGGTATCGAGCACGGGCCGGACCGCGCGCGCGACCTTGTCACTGCGCGACATCCAGATACCCGTGGGAATGCCAATGGCCATGCAAAAGAACACAGCGGTGAGCACCAGCGCTAAGGTAGTCATGGCTTCGGACCAGGCCCCGATGGCACCGACCAAGGTCAGACTGACAATGGAACCGAACGCCAGTTTACGCCCGGAGGCCTGCCACGCCAGCAATGCCACCAGCGCGATCATGATGAAGGGTGGCACCCCATTCAGTACCGCATCAAAAAACGACAGAATGGTATCCACCGGCTGTTTGAGCACGGAAAACACCGGGCGGAAATTCGAGACAATCCAGTCGATGGCAGTTTCTACCCAATCCTGCAACGGAAACCATTCACTCTGAAACGGACGCCAAAAATCCCAACTGACTTCATCCAGCTGACCAGCGGAAGAAAGACTGCTGGCGGTGTCTGCATCGGAGGGGGTGCCCCACGGATTCGCGGCCGCTTCGTTGCTGGTTTCTTGTTCCGGTTGGCTGGTCGCCCAAGGGTTACTCGCGGTCATGCTTCATTCTCCCGATCCAGAGTTTCCAGCAAGGTGGCCCGGCTGACCGATCCCAGATATTGCTGTTGCTCATCGACAACCGGCACGGCGCACGGCGACTGAGCCACGATGGTCAAAATATCACTGATGGACGTGGCCGCTTCGACCACGGGAACCTCAGCCACAAACGCCGCTTCGAGGGTGCTGTCCTGTTCTACCTGAGTTTTCAGCGAGTCGATGGATACGGTGCCGAGGTAGCGATTTTGTTTATCCACGACGTAACCAAAATCACGATCGTTATCCTGCAAGCGTTTCAGACTGGCGCGCAGACCACTGCTGCTTTCTTTTTTGATCAGCGTGGTTTGGCTTTTGCGAGCGATGTCTTTGGCGGAAAACACATTGCCAACGTTCACACCCCGGAAGAAAGATGACACATAGTCGTTGGCGGGGTTGTGCAAGATTTCATCCGGAGTGCCGACCTGAACCACTTCACCGCCTTGCATAATGGCAATGCGGTCACCAATGCGCATGGCTTCGTCCAGATCGTGAGAAATAAACACCACGGTCCGTTGATGCTCGCTCTGCAGTTTGAGCAATTCATCCTGCATTTCGGTACGAATCAGCGGGTCCAGTGCGGAGAAAGCCTCGTCCATCAACATGATGTCGGGGTTTGACGCCAGCGCCCGGGCCAACCCAACGCGCTGCTGCATACCGCCGGACAATTCATCCGGATAGCTGTCCGCATTGGCCTCTAAACCGACTTGCGCCAGTGCATCACGCGCGGCTTGATGTCGAGCCGCCTGATCAACACCGGCCAACTCTAAGCCAAAGGCCGTGTTATCCAGCACACTCAGGTGCGGCATCAAAGCAAAGGATTGAAACACCATACTGATTTTGCTGCGCCGAACCTCGCGCAACTTGGCTTCGCTCATCGCGGCGACGTCTTCGCCGTCAATCAGCACCTGGCCTCGAGTGGGTTCGATCAGACGGTTAAGCAGGCGTACCAGCGTCGATTTGCCGGAACCAGACAACCCCATCACCACGAAAATCTCACCTTCGTGCACTTCCAGATTGGCGTCTTGAACACCGACGGTCAGGCCCGTCTGTTCGAAAATGTCCGTCTTATTTAAACCCTGGTTGAGCCGTTCGAAGGCCGGCTCAGCATCGCCTCCGAACACCTTATAGAGATGCCGTACTTCCAATTTGATCGACATTTTACCCCTTCAGCGAAAGCGGCTTTGAACGGGTTTCGCTCACGACTTGCATGCTGAATCAGCCGCGAGTGAAACACGCTCATTAACCGTTCAATCGCCCCAATTAATTAGTTGTCTAAATTTTAGTCCTTAAAGATTATTACTCAATTGTTAGCAAATTATCAAGCTGTAGCCGCCTAAAACCGCCAGTAACGGCCGAACGAAAAACTTAGATCACTATTTATTTTTTAAGTCAACCGTCGCAGCGGAACGCTCATTTCCAATGCCTGACCCTGGCTATGGTGCGTGCTACACTGCCGCCCTTATTGACCCGCTCGAACTCTCATCAAAAGAACAAGGAATCATCGCCATGCCGACATACCGCCCGACCGAAGAAGTCGTTATCAGTGGCGCTGGTCTGTGGACTCCCGAACATGTGCTGACCAACGAAGAACTGGTCGACGTGCTCAACCGCTACGCCGATGACTACAACCAGACGCATCAGGCCGAAATTGAAGCTGGCGAGCTGTCTGCCGTGGCGACCTCCTCCGCTGAATTCATCGAAAAAGCCAGTGGCATCCGCCAGCGTTATGTTTTTGAAAAAGACGGCATTCTGGAAGCCGATCGGATGCGTCCACGCTTGGCTGAACGCAGTGATGATGAGCTCAGCCATCAGGCCGAAATGGCCATTAATGCGGCACGCAAAGCGCTGGCGGCAGCCAAACGAGAGGGCTCACAGATTGACGCGGTGATCGTCAGCTGTGCTTACACCGCTCGCGCTTATCCGGCCATCGCTATCGAGGTTCAAAACGCCTTAGGTATCGACGGGTTCGGCTTTGACATGTTGGTGGCCTGTTCAGCGGCCACCTTCGCGCTGCATCGCGCGAATGAAATGGTCCGTGCCGGCAGCGCGGGAGCCGTTCTGGTGATCAACCCGGAACTGACCTCACCCCAGGTGAATTATCGCGATCGCGACAGCCATTTTATTTTCGGCGATGTCGCCACCGCCATGGTGGTCGAACGCGGCGATCAAGCCGAAGGCGACCACGTTTACGATATTCTTGGCACCCAAGCCAAGACCGTTTTCTCGAACAACATTCGCTCCAACTTCGGTTATATCTCGCACGCTTATGAGAGCGATCCGTTCGGTCCAGACAAGCTGTTTCATCAGGAAGGCCGCAAGGTTTTCAAAGAGGTCTGCCCAATGGCCGCCGACCATCTGGAACAGCAAGTGGATCAGGTCGGCATTGCGGTAACCGACGTTAAACGTTGGTGGCTGCACCAGGCCAACATCAATATGAACCAGTTGATCACCAAGCGCTTGCTCGGCGAAGTCGCCAGCAACGACGTCGCGCCGATCGTATTGGACCGTTACGCCAACACCGCTTCCGCCGGTTCCATCATCGCCTTTAATTTGCACCATGAAGATTTGCAGTCTGGCGATGTCGGTGTGATTTGTTCGTTTGGCGCCGGCTATTCGATTGGCAGTTTGGTTTTGAAAAAGCGCTGAACAAAGACACGCACTAAAAAAGGCACCCTCGGGTGCCTTTTTTGGTTAATAGAGCAGCGTGAATAATTTGCGCTGGTAGCGAGCAGCCAGCGGGTCGCCTTTGGGCAGGCCGTTCAGTATATCGAGGAACGTTTTACGGGCGCCGCCATCGCGGAAGTTGCGGTCTTTGGTGAGCACGCCGATCAGGGTTTCCAGTGCTTCTTCGCTGCGGCCAGCCTGGCTGTACTGCACCGACAGTTCGTACGCCACTTCCAGATCGTCCGGGTTCGACTCCAGACGTTGCTGCAGCTCCTGAATTTCCGGCGTTTCTGCCGCTTCAGCCAAAAGCTTCAGGCGCGAGCGCAGCTCTTTATAGTGCGGCTCGGTCTGCTGCTGCATGGTCATGGCGTCGAGAATGGTTTCGGCTTCGCTGCCGCGCTTCAGATCGATATAAACGCTGGCCAGCATAAAAGCAATTTCGGTGTCTTCGCCGCTCAACCGATACGCTTCCTGCACCAACGGCAACGCCTGGGCCGGATTACCCGCCGCCTGAAATTCCGCAGCCTGTTGCAGTAACTCATCCCAGGGCTTGGGCAAATACTTTTCCAGGCGCTGACGAATCGCCGATTCCGGCTCAGCGCCCATAAAGGCATCCACGGGCTGACCGTTCTGGATAAACGCCACCGTCGGCAGGCTGCGTACACCGAACTGCGCCACGATGTTGGGTTGCTCGTCCGCATTGACCTTCGCCAACAACAGTTGATTGGGGTATTCACCGGCCAGCTTTTCCAGGATTGGCATCAGGGCTTTGCAGGGCGCGCACCAGTCGGCCCAGAAATCCATAACCACCAGCCTTTGTTGGGACTCTTCCACCATTACCTGCTGAAAGTTCTGCTCCGTGACGGTAATGACGTTGCTCGCTTGTTGGCTCATGACTGCCTCAATGCTGATTCAATTGCCCTCTTTATAGGGGCGATGCGACTTTATAACAACGCCAGAACCACGCCGGTCACACGCGCAGACACCTTGTCATGACAGGGCCGGGGTAGACCGTTACAATCGGCGCCTTGTCAGCCCAGCCAGGAGCACAGTATGAAGCGAGGCGTTCGATTGGCCATAGCGGTCGTTTTGGTGGCCGTTGTAGCCGGCGTCGGCCTTTGGTACAGCCAGGTGATCGCCCAGCAGAACCCGTCCAATATCGCGGTCAGCGATTTTGAGACCCGTCATTTTCAAAGCTATGAACTCAGTAACGGCTTAAAGGTGTTGCTGGTGTCTGACACCGACAGCGAACAAGCCGCTGCCGCTTTGAACGTGAGCGTCGGTTCCTGGAGCAATCCGCCCGAGGTCCCTGGTCTGGCACACTTGCTGGAACACGTGCTCTTTCTGGGCACGGAAAAATACCCGGAAGTTGACAGCTACCATCGCTTTATCGAGCAAGGTGGTGGCCGTAACAATGCCTATACGGCTTCCGAGAACACGCTCTATTACTTCGACATCGATGCCGAACAGCTGCAGCCCGCACTGGATCGTTTCGCGCAGTTCTTCATCGCGCCGTTGTTTGATGCCGACTACGTTGAGCGCGAGATCCAAGCCGTGAATTCCGAGTTTACGGCCAGCCTGCAAAACGACAGCCGTCGTCTTCAGGATGCGCTCAGCGAACTCTATTTGCGGGATCATCCCGCCTCACGTCTGGCCATTGGCAACGAAGACACCCTGGATATCGCGGACTTGCGCGACCAGCTGATGCGCTTCTATCGCCAGCACTATGTTGCCGAGCGCATGACCTTAACGGTCTACGGCCCGCAAGACGTCACCACGCTAAAAGCCTGGGTGGATGAACGCTTCGCCGGTGTTCGTTCGGTCGATTCCGAAGCACCGGTTTTCGATCAGCCCTTTTTCGAAGACGCCGACCTGCCATTTTTGGTCGAAGTGCAGCCGCGCCGTGAAAGTCGCTTGTTGCAGTTGCGGTTTCCCGTGCCGGGCAACCTGGACGAACTGGACACCAAGCCGGGCGAATTCATCGCCTATTTGCTGGGCCAGGAAACCAGCGGCAGCCTGTTGTCGCAACTTAAATCACGAGGCTGGGCTGAAGCGCTCAGCGCTCACAGTGGTGATACCACCGCCAGCACGCATCAGTTCAGCCTGAGCATCCAGCTTACTCAATCCGGCCTGGAGAACTGGCAGGATGTGGCTGGCTTGGCGTTTGAATATTTGCAGTTGATCGCGGACCAAGGTCTGGAAGAGTGGCGCTACGATGAACTGGCGGATATTAACGAGGTCAATTTCGAGTTTGCCGAGAAAGTCAATCCGGCCGCCACCGTTCAGCGACTGGCCGAACGGTTATCGGTGTACCCTCCCGATGAAGTGCTGCGTGGCCCCTATCGGTTTACCGATTTCGACGACGACACCATCCACAACTGGCTCGACTATCTGTCACCGGACAACGCTCTGGTCGTGCTGATGCACCCCGAAGCCGGCGACAACGTCCGCAGTCGCTGGTATGACACGCCTTACAGCCTGACACCACTGTCCGGCAACACCCTGGCGCAATGGCGCAACCCCGGGACCAGTGGCGCGCTGTCATTGCCGGACGCCAATCCGTTTATTCCGGACGATCTGGATGTATTGCCGCTGGCCGCGCCCAGCAGCACCCTCTACAGCAACCAACCACAAATTGTCAGCACCGCTCCGGGCTACGAGCTTTGGTTCGAGCAGGATGACCAGTTCCGCACACCGAAACTGGACATGTCCATGCTGATCGAAACACCGGAAACCCGAGCCAGCGCGCGTGACCGAGTCATGACGCGGCTTTATCTGGACCTGGTTGACGACGCTCTGAGCGAATTCCGGTATGCCGCTGGCCTGGCTGGTTCCGGCTATGGGTTATCGACCAACAGTCGCGGCATGCACTTGCGCCTGTATGGCTACAGTGAACCGCTGCCCACCTTGTTCGATACCATTTTGGTGGAGCTGGCCGAGCACAGCATCGATCCGGACCGTTTTGCACGACTCAAAGAGGATCTGGCGCGACGCCTGCGCAATGCCGACGAAGACCCGGTCGTGAACCAGATGTACCGTCGCCTTAGCCAGTTTTTAATTCAGGATTCTCAGACGCCGGATGAACTGCTGGCAGCACTGGAAGAGGTCACACCGGCGGACCTGAATGAATTGCGCGACCGTTGGCTAAGCAATCACCGCCTGACCTTGTTAATCCACGGTAACCTAACCCAGGACGCCGCCATCAACCTGGCCGACCGAGCGCGACTGATGCTGCCACCGACCGCCGAGGCGCCCGAGGTTAGATCGCAAATCGCGGCGCTGGCGAGTCGTCGCTACCGCCATGAAATGTCGATCGACCATAATGACTCAGCGTTACTCGGTTACTACCAGGGCAACAACAGCAGCTTGCGTGAACGCGCACTCTACGCGCTCACCGGCCAAGTGCTCAACACGCCCTACTTCACCGAATTGCGCACTCAGGAACAGCTCGGTTACGTGGTCTTTGCCCGCGCGCACTCAGTCCATGACTGGCCTGGGTTAGTGGTCTATATCCAATCACCGACAACCGACCCAGCCTTACTGCAACTCTACTCTGATCGTTTTATGACGCGTTTTTCACAGCGATTGCGCAGTATGAGCGAAGCGGAATTCCGAAGTTTCAAACAAGGCCTGGAAACCAGTCTGACGGCACCGGCGGATAACTTGTACGATCTTAGCCAGCGCTACTGGAACGCCATCATCGACGGCAATCCCAACTTCAATACCGGCCAACGCCTGGCCGGCGAAGTAGACACCATCAGCCTGGATGGCTTTGTCCGTTTCTTTGAATCGCAGTTTATTGCAGAAGGCAGTCGCCGCCTGGTATTGCATCAGGTCGGTGATGGCATGGCTCGCGATTACAACGAGCATGGACAGGGCTTGGTCGGTTTCTATCCGGCTGATGAACCGGCGGATGTGCAAGATGACGCCAACTGGGTCACGCCAACCTTCAACAACTTGCCGCCGCGTTAAGCGTCGGCAAGTTGTTATTGATCGCTTAAATTATCACGCCGTCAAGCGTCTTCTTCGTCCATGGCGTCATCCAGACGCCGTGGCAATACCAGCACCACTTCGGTACCGGTACCGCTGTCGTTCACTTCCAGATAACCCTGAAGCATCTGCGCCAATCGACGCGCCACAACAAACGACAGACCCGGCCCAACGTCGGCACCCTGGTCGATAATGCGCGTGTATCCAGACACGGACGATGCCAACTGTTCGGCATCCAGTCGACGACCACGAGCATTCAACGTCACCCGCAATGCATCGCCCAGTTCGGCATCGATATAACCGATCAGATGAACGTCGATGGTGGATTCACGATTCATCCGCACCAGCGCCTGAATGGCGCGAGTCAGAAGGTTGTGCAACCAGTTAACATCCGACACCAGCGGTAATTGGTCTTCTTGATGTTCCAGTTTAATTTTGACATCGCGTGAGCGGCCATAGCGGTTCCACTCATCCAGAAAGCGCTCAACCAGATTCAGGAAATTCACATCTTCATGACGCGGCACTTCCGATTTCAATTCAAGTCGAGCCAAGGCGCGTAAATCTTCAGCATAACGCTGCATCAATTCGGCACGTTCTTTAATTCGATCGCGCGCATCGGCTTCTTCCGATGTGGCCAGTGTCAGCACTTCGGCCATGGCGGTATTCAAGGCCAACGCCATGCTATCCAGAGCCTGATCTTTTTCCTGAGCAGAGGTTAATACCAGACGTCGCAGGTCGGCGCTTTGCTTCGACTCATATTCATAACGATCGATCTCCAGGTGACTTTCCTGCAGCGAACGACGAACGCGGCTCAATTCCTTATACGCTTCCGTCACCCGGTTTTGACATTGGTTCAGTGCCGTCAAAGAAGCGCCACCGGCCAAAGCAACCAGGCCCAACAAAATTAATAACGACTGGGTATCCAGCGGTTCCAAACCGAAAAAAAGGAGACCTGCCAAAGAGGCTCCCCAAAGAATCAAGGTAACCACCCAGAGGATGGCGTACTGCGAGGCTCGAATCACACTTGTCTCCTAACAGGTGGCGCAGGGCACACCTCTTTGGTCCATCGAAAGGCGACAGTTTGCCATCTTTTTCAGCGTTTAATAACTGTCTTGCGAACGGAACCATTGAATTAGACGCACAAGTTTTGTTGCGCCATTTGTTCCGCACCGGCACGCCCTTTCCATTTCCGCCACACAAGCCACCGACAAAGAATGGCGACACGATTGTGTTTGCCGGGCCTTGAGCCTAAAATGGCCGCGCATAATCTGACCATTTGGACAATAAATGACAGACCATGCCTCTCTGGCCCGCCAGGCCCTGAGCCTGATGGACTTGACCAGCCTGAACGACACCGACAATGACGCCGTCATTGCTGCTCTGTGTGACTCCGCAAAAACGCCGTTTGGCAGCCCGGCGGCTGTGTGCGTCTATCCAGCCTTTATCGACGTCGCGCGCAAAGCATTGGCCCAACATGGCCTGAGCCAAGTGCGCGTCGCAACCGTCACCAACTTTCCTGGCGGCAGTGACGATATTGAACGGGCCGTCCGTGAAACGCGCGACGCCGTCGCTGCGGGTGCACACGAAGTCGACGTCGTGCTGCCTTACCGCACGTTGATGGCTGGCAATAGCGAACGCCCCGCCGACCTGGTCCGCGCCTGCAAAGCGGCCTGTGGCAGCGCGGTGAAACTCAAAGTCATTATTGAAAGCGGCGAACTCAAAAGTGCTGAGCTCATTCGTCAGGCCAGCGACATCGCCATTGCTGCCGGTGCCGACTTTATAAAAACCAGCACCGGCAAGGTGCCCGTTAACGCCACCCTGGAAGCGGCTGACATCATGCTGAATGCCATTGCCGACAGTGGCAAAGACGTAGGATTCAAAGCGGCCGGCGGTATTCGTACCCACGCTGAAGCTGCCGAATACCTGGCCTTGGCTGAGCGTATTCTAGGCACTCAATGGATCACCCCCGAGCACTTCCGCTTTGGCGCTTCCAGCTTACTCAACGATTTGCTGACCACCTTGGGTGCTGAACCCTCAGCGCCGTCGGGCAGCGGTTACTAAGATGTATTTACCGCAGGAAATCATCCGCCGTAAGCGCGATGGACTGACACTCGACGCGGAAGAACTGCGCTGGTTCGTGCAGGGCATCAAGGATGAATCCATCAGTGAAGGGCAGATCGGCGCCTTTGCTATGGCGGTCTATTTCAAAGGGCTTACGCTGGACGAACGCGTTGCTTTGACCACTGCTATGCGCGATTCAGGCAAGGTACTGCGCTGGGATTTACCCGGCCCCGTGCTCGACAAGCACTCAACCGGCGGCGTCGGTGATGTTGTCAGCCTGATGCTCGGCCCAATGGTGGCAGCCTGTGGTGGCTTTGTACCGATGATCTCTGGTCGTGGCCTGGGTCATACCGGCGGCACCCTCGATAAACTGGAAAGTATTGCTGGCTACAATCCCTTTCCTGCCAATGCTTTATTCGAACAAACCGTGCGCGATTGCGGCGTCGCCATCATCGGTCAGACCGGTGACCTGGCACCGGCCGATCGTCGTTTCTATGGCATTCGCGACGTGACCGCCACGGTGGAAAGCCTGGATTTGATCACGGCATCAATCTTGTCGAAAAAACTGGCCGAGGGGCTGGATGCCCTGGTCATGGACGTCAAGGTCGGCAGCGGCGCTTTTATGCCAACGCCCGAGTTGAGCCAACAGTTGGCGCAAAGCATTGTCGCCGTTGCTGAAGGCGCTGGCGTAAAAACCACCGCTCTGCTCACTGACATGAACCAGGTCCTGGCGCGCTCGGCGGGCAACGCGGTGGAAGTGCATGAAGCCGTCGATTATCTGACCGGTGGTCCGCGCGACGCGGCTCTGCATGAAGTGACTGTGGCGCTGGGTGCGGAAATGCTGGTCGGAGGTGGCTTGGCCGACTCACTCGACCAGGCCCGCGCCAAACTGCTGCAAGCACTCGATAGCGGCGCGGCTGCGGAACGTTTTGCGCGCATGATCAGTGCCCTGGGCGGACCGGCTGACTTTCTGGAGCGACGGGATGAAGTTCTGCCCAAAGCCCCCATTATCAAGCCCATCACCGCGACGCAATCCGGCTATTTGCAGCCGATGACCGTGCGCGATATTGGATTGGCCGTGGTGGCCTTGGGCGGTGGCCGGACCCGAGCCGATCAACACATTGATGCGGCGGTTGGTTTAACCAACATCGCCAAACCCGGCACCTACATCGAAGCCGGCGAACCCCTGGCAGTCGCGCATCTGCGCCGCGACGACCAGTTGGTAGAATTGCAACAACGATTGCGCAGCGCCATGCCGATCAGCGATCGGCCGGTGGATGACCTGACCGTCATCCACCAACGACTTGCGCACTGAGGAGGTTTGATATGGCACGTGCCATCATTCTGGTTCTGGATTCATTTGGCATTGGCGCCAGCGCCGATGCCGATCGCTTCGGCGATGTAGGCGCCAATACCCTGGGTCATATCGCCCAGTGGTGCGCCGAAGGCAAGGCCGATAAAGGCCGCTCCGGTGCCTTACACCTGCCAAACCTGACGCGTCTGGGTTTGGTTCAAGCCGCCACTGACAGCGCCGGTGGCCAGGTTCCCGCCGGAATGCAGACCGGCGATCGCTTCACCGGCAGCTTCGGTTATGCCCGCGAATTATCGAGCGGCAAAGACACACCCAGCGGCCATTGGGAAATCGCCGGTGTGCCGGTTCTCTACGACTGGGGTTACTTCAAAGAAGAACAGGACTCCTTCCCGGCCAGTCTGCTTAACGACCTGATCGAACGCTGCAACCTGCCCGGTGTATTGGGCAACTGCCATGCCTCCGGCACTGAGATCATTCAGCGTCTGGGTGAAGAACATTGCGCCACCGGCAAGCCCATCGTCTACACCTCGGCCGACAGTGTGTTCCAGATTGCCTGTCACGAAGAAACTTTTGGCCTGGATCGGCTGATGGAGGTCTGCCAGGTCGCGCGCGAATTGGTGGATGAATACAACATCGGCCGCGTTATTGCGCGTCCCTTTATCGGCGCCGATGCCGACAGCTTTCAACGCACCGGCAACCGTCGCGATCTGGCTGTACCACCGCCGAGTCCGACCGTTTTGCAGAAACTGACGGACAACAATGGCGAAGTGATTTCCATCGGCAAAATTGCCGACATCTACGCTCAGGTTGGCATCAGCCGCAAAGTGAAAGCCACCGGCCTGGATGCTTTGTTCGACGCCACCTTAGAGCAAGTCAAAGGCGCTGACGATCGCAGCATCGTTTTCACCAACTTCGTGGATTTCGATTCGTCGTACGGCCATCGTCGCGACGTTGCCGGATACGCCGCCGCACTGGAACGCTTTGATAAACGCCTGCCCGAATTGCTGGCGATTTTGGCTGACGATGACATCCTAATGATGACCGCTGATCACGGCTGCGACCCAACCTGGCCCGGCACCGACCACACTCGCGAACACATTCCCGTGCTGGTCTATGGCAAACAGTTGCAGGCGATCAACCTCGGCGAGCGCGCCACTTTTGCCGACATCGGTCAGACACTGGCGGATTATTTCGATTTGCCAGCGATGGATTATGGCACCAGCTTCTTGGACGAATTGGTCGCCTGAATCCGTCGCCAAAAAAAGGGGGAGCTTAGGCTCCCTTTTTTATTGACCCAAGCAAAGCCCAGTTCTGACTGACTCGCCCCGGCTTCATTAAATCGCAAGCGTAAGGCAGGAAATAAAAAGAGCGCATACCGGTTTGTCTGCGATTGAGAAGAACCGGTGAGACACACTGCAAAACGGGCGCTACCCGAGCGCCCGTCAGGAAAGAACACCCAGAACGTTCAGCCCGACAGACGTTGCCGAACGACCTCAAAAAGGGAAATACCGGCCGCCACCGAGACGTTCAGGCTGCTCACCTGACCGGCCATGGGAATCATAAACAAGCCATCGCAGGTATCACGCGTTAAGCGCCGTAAACCCTTGCCTTCGGCGCCCAGCACCAGAGCAACCGAGGCCGTGAAATCGCTTTGATAGAGGGAGGCTTTTGCTTCACCTGCGGCGCCATAAATCCAGATTCCCCGGCCTTTCATCTGCTCGAGCGTCCGTGCCAAATTGGTGACCACGACAAAAGGCACGGTATCCGCCGCGCCACTGGCGATTTTCACCGCCGTCGGTGTCAGGCTGGCCGATTTATCTTTGGGGACAATGACCGCATCGGCACCAGCGGCATCGGCCGAACGCAGACAGGCACCAATGTTATGCGGGTCGGTAACGCCGTCGAGCACCAGTAACAAGGCCGGTCGATCCAGGCCATCGAGCAACGCATCCAGACCGGCTTCGTCGAGCACGGGCGCTGCGAGCATTTGAATCAGCACACCCTGATGACGTGCATCACCCAATTGCTGCTGATGCACCAGGCGCTCGAAAGCATCGCGTTCCAGCCACCGGAATTTAACGCCGCTGTTACGCGCTTGATCGAGCACCGCCTGAATGCGTTTATCCTGTCGGCCCTTGAGTAACACCAGTTCGCGAACGCGGTCAGCTTGGTTTTCCAGCGCGCTCTGGCAAGCGTGCAAGCCATAAATCCATTGAACGTCAGACATCAACTGAAACCTTAGGTACGCCGTTTACGCTTGCGGTTGGGCTTATCGGACTGTGCTTTTTTGGCACCGGTTTTTTTAGCGCCGGCTTTTTTCTTACCCGCCGCTGGACCCGGGTGTTTGACCTTGCGTACTTCGGCATCGGCTAATTCAAAGTCAATCTTGCGATCATCCAGATCAACCCGAACCACTCGTACTTTTAAGCGATCCCCCAGACCATAACTGACACGGGTGCGTTCACCGATCAGGCGGTGGGCGGTTTCGTCGAGCTGGTAATAATCGCTTTGCAATGACGAGACGTGAACCAGGCCATCGACATAAACATCGTCGAGCTGAACAAACAGGCCAAAGTTGGTGACCGAAGATACTGAGCCTTCGAACTCATCACCGACATGATCTTTCATATACTCGCACTTCAACCAGGCAACGACGTCCCAGGTCGCCTCATCTGCGCGTCGTTCGGTCATGGAGCAATGCTCGCCCAATTCCAGCATGGCGGCATAGTCGTAAGGGTAAATGGTCTGCGCATCCATCTTGGGCGCGCCATCAACACGGCTGACCAGCTTGGTTTTTTTGTTCGAACGAATGACCGACCGAATGGCACGATGCACCAGCAAATCGGGATAACGGCGAATCGGCGAGGTGAAATGGGTGTAAGCCTCGAACGCCAAACCGAAGTGGCCGATGTTATCAGGCTGATAGACCGCCTGGTTCATAGAACGCAGCATCATGGTCTGAATCAGATTGAAGTCTTCACGACCGGCAATGGTGGCCAGTAATTTCTGATAATCGCGAGCGTGTGGTTTTTCACCACCGGACAGGTCCAGTGCCAGTTGACCCAGATACGCACGCAGATTTTCCAGACGTTCGGCTGAGGGCACATCGTGCACTCGATACAGGCAGGGAATTTCCAGCTGCTGCAGGAAGTCCGCCGCGCAAACGTTGGCTGAAAGCATGCATTCTTCGACCAGACGATGGGCGTCATTGCGCTGGCTGGGCACGATGCGATCGATCTTGCGGTCGTCATCGAAAACGATGCGAGTTTCGGTGGTTTCAAAATCAATGGCGCCGCGCTGCTGACGCTGGAAACGGAACAGTTTAAACAGCTCGCGCAAGGTGGTGATGTTTTTCAACACCGCCGCACCGTGATCGCGTTCGATCTCGGCCCGTGCTTCGGTGGCGGTTTCCGGGTCCAGGGCAGGCCCGACTTTGGAATACGTCAGGCGGGCGTGCGAATAAATCAGACCTTCCAGAAAACGGTAAGACTGGAGATCGCCGCGGGCACTAACCGTCATTTCGCAGACCAGTGTCAGCCGATCTACCTTAGGATTCAGCGAGCACAATCCGTTGGATAATACTTCCGGCAGCATTGGAATAACCTGCTCAGGGAAGTATACCGAGGTGCCTCGCGAGCGCGCCTCTACGTCCAGTGGCGAGCCCACTTCGACGTAGTGCGACACATCGGCGATGGCGACAAAGAGTTTCCAGCCACCACCTTTAATGGATTCGGCGTATATAGCGTCGTCGAAATCGCGTGCGGTTTCGTCATCGATGGTGACGAACGCTTTGTCGCGCAGATCGATGCGGTTGGCCTTATCCGCATCATCCACCGTTTCACTTAAACCGGTGATTTCCTCTTCGACTTCATACGGCCAGGTGTGCGGAATTTCATAGGTGCGTAAGGCGATGTCGATTTCCATCCCCGGGTCCATATGCTGACCCAGCACTTCACTGACCTTGCCGACGGGCTGACGACGAATTTTGGGTTGTTCGATAATGCTGACCACGACCACATCGCCGTCTTCAGCACCGGCTTCATCGCCCGGTGGAATCAAAATGTCGTGACTGACGCGGCGGTTTTCCGGCAGCACACGGCCAAAACCACCGTCACTGGAATATCGCCCGACCAGCTCCTGAGTATTGTGTTCCAGAACTTCGGTAATGATGGCTTCAATACGACCGCGATGATCGCGCTTGCCTTTGCGCGCCAGCACAACATCGCCGTCGAAACAGCAACGCATCTGGCGGTGAGTGAGCACAAAATCTTTGCCGCCCTGCTCAGGAATCAGAAAGCCAAAACCGTCGGGGTGACCCTGAACGCGACCTTTGATCAGGTCCATCTTATCGATCAGGCCGAAGGCGCCTTTACGCGAACACAGTAATTGGCCGTCACGAACCATGGCGATCAGACGGCGGCGCAGCGCTTCGATATCGTCTTCGCCGGTGAGGCCCAATTCGGCGCACAACTCAGGGTGCGTCGCCGGACCCTGACGTTGTTCCAGGTGGGCATGAATGAATTCCCGGCTGGGAATGGGGTTTTCGTATTTTGCAGCTTCCCGCTTATGGTGCGGGTCAGCGTGAGAATCTCGACTGATAGGAAAGTGTCCTTAAATGAATTTTGGATGGCACTGGATTGGTTTCACCTTAGATCAGTATAACCCCAGTGCCATCGGTATGCTGTGCGTCGTTACTTAATGTCGAACGAATGCTGCAACACAATGGTTTCGGTCCGATCCGGACCGGTCGACACAATGTCGATGGGCGCGCCAATCGCTTTTTCCAAGTAGGCGATGTAGTCGCGAGCTTCGCTCGGCAAATCGTCCAGTGATTGCGCACCAACGGTGGATTGCTGCCAGCCCGGCAGCTCTTCATAGACCGGCGTGACCTTCTCGAAGGCTTCTGCGGATGCTGGCCATTCCACGTCCTGACCGTTCTCATCCTGATAACCCGTGCAGACTTTAACGGTCTTGAGGTTATCGAGCACATCCAGCTTCGTCAGGCAGATGGCATTGATGGAGTTGATGCGAATGGAATGGCGCACCAGCACGGCATCGAACCAGCCACAACGACGCGGGCGACCAGTGGTGGTACCGAATTCGTTGCCTTGTTTAGCCAGATGCTTGCCATCGTCGTCAAACAGCTCAGTCGGGAACGGACCGGCACCGACGCGCGTGGTGTAAGCCTTGGTGATGCCCATGATCTGATCCAGATACAGCGGACCAACACCGGAACCCGTTGCCACACCACCGGCGGTGGTGTTGGACGAGGTCACGTACGGATAGGTGCCGTGATCGATGTCCAGCAGCGAACCTTGCGCGCCTTCGAACATGATATCGCCACCGGCTTCACGGATGCCGTGCACCTTGCCGACGGTGTCGATGATCATGTCGCGGATTTTCTCTGCCTGTTCGCGGGTTTCCTTCAACGTTTGCTGAACGTCGATGGATGGCTCGCCGTAATAACCGGTCAGCGCGAAGTTGTGGTAGTCCATCAACTCAGTCAGCTTGGCTTCGAAATCGTCCTGGAACACATCGCCCAGACGCACGCCGCGACGCGCGACCTTATCTTCGTAAGCCGGACCGATACCACGGCCGGTGGTGCCGATCTTGGCGTTGCCACGACGCTTTTCACGCGCCTGATCCAGAGCGATGTGCACCGGCAGAATCAGCGGACAACCCTGACTGATCGACAAGCGCTCACGCACCGGTACGCCACGCTCTTCAAGCATGGCCATCTCGGTCAACAGCGCTTCGATGGACAGCACGACGCCATTACCGATGATGCAGCTGACGCCCTGGCGCAGAATGCCGGATGGAATCAGATGCAGTGCGGTTTTGACACCATCAATGACCAGCGTATGACCGGCGTTATGGCCACCCTGAAAACGGACCACGGCGGCCGCTTTCTCGGTCAGTAGATCAACGATCTTGCCTTTGCCCTCGTCACCCCATTGTGTGCCGAGTACGACAACGTTTTTGCCCATCGTTAGTTTGCCTGTTGCTTAGTTAAAGGTTGTACGGTCCAGCTTTCGCCTTGCTGTACCAGTTCACGATCGCAGTTCAGCTCTTCCAGATGCGTCTGATCGCTGAACACCTGAATCACTCGCTCGCCCTGAGCTCGCAACTCGGTAATTTTCGCATCCAATCCCGCCGGGCCTGCCGCCGGCGCCAGAATGGCCGCGGCTTCACGCCATTGACCCAAGGTCTGGCTGGCAAGAATTTTCAGATCGGACGAAAAACCGGTCGCCGGACGCGACCGGCCAAATACTTTGCCCGTCGCGTCGTAACGACCACCTTTGGCAACCGGCTGACCGAAACCCGGCACAAAGGCCGAGAACACCAGACCGGTGTGGTAGTTGTAATCGCGCAGTTCCGCCAGATCGAGATGGATGCGTAATTGAGGGAACCGCTCGCGCAACAAGCGCGCGATGCCTTCAAGCGTATCCAAAGCGTCAAACACGCCCTTCGGTGCGCCTGTAAACGCATCGCGCCAACCGACGAGCGATTCAATCGAGCCATGGCATTCGGGCAGCATGGCCAGCCAGCCTTTGTAGCGCTCATCCAATTCGGCCGTTTGCAGCCAGGCGCGTAAATCCGGCAGCGCCCGTAAGCGCAGCAATTCAAACAGTTCGGCCTGGGCATCTGCGCCCAGCTCAGCCCCTTCAATCAGTGCGCGGTAAATGCCGATATGACCCAGGTCCAGTGAAACATCGGCCAAGCCCGCCTTCGTTAAAGAGGTCAGCATCAGCGAAACGATTTCGACATCGCTTTCGGTGCCCGAGTATCCATAGAGTTCAGCACCGATCTGAATCGGGCTGCGGCTGGACAGCAAGTGCGTCGCACGTGCGTGCAGAATGTCGCTGGAATAGCAGTAACGGGAAACCCCCTGGCGCGGCATCGAATGCGCATCCATACGGGCAACTTGCTGGGTTTTATCGGCCGACAGGCCCATCAATCGGCCAGTGGCTTGATCGGTCAACTTGTAGGTCAGCAGATCCAGGTCGTGGCCGACACCGGTGAGCAGAGATTCGAGGTATTCGGCGTTCGGTGGTATGACCAGGTCATACCCCCAGGCGCGGTATTCGTCGAGCAACAGGCGGCGAAGCGCCTCGATGCGTGCGGCCTCCGGCGGCAGAATTTCTTCAATGCCGTCCGGTAACAGCCAGCGTTCAGCGATGGTCATGCCAGGACACTATTCCATTTGCGATCTGCGTTTAAAGAACCCCAAGACGGCACGCTTACAGCGCCAAAACCATTCATTGGGCACAAAAAAACCGGGCAAGGAGCCCGGTTAACGAATTCTACACTTAGGACGGGAAACCCCCAAAGGTTTTTTGCTCTTCAGCGTCTCCCGTCTTCCGTCTAGCGCTTCGCGGCCAATCAATTGACGCCGTTCTGATCCCGCATAAAGCGGAAGAAGTCACTTTCCGGATCCAGCACCATCAGGTCGCTGCCGTCGCTGAAGCTGGAACGATAAGCCTGCAAGCTGCGGTAGAAGGCGTAGAAGTCTTCATCCTGGCTGAACGAGCTGGAGTAAATACGCGATGCTTCGGCATCGCCTTCACCACGCAGCTGCTCGGCCTCACGGAAGGCTTCGGCCAGAATCACCGTACGCTGACGATCGGCGGAGGCGCGAATCTCTTCGGCCTGACGCTCACCGTTGGAACGGAAACGACGCGCTTCCTGCTCACGGTCGGAACGCATCCGGCTGAACACGTCCTGCGACACTTCCTGCGGCAGGTCGATGGCCTTGATGCGGATGTCGATCACTTCAATACCCAGGCCGTCAGCAAACTGGTTGATCTGCTGAGTCACCTGACGCATCAGACGATCACGCTCACCTTCATCTTCAATGCGACCACCGGTCGACAGCGGCTCTTCCTGGCCACGGCCAGAGACCACTTCACGCAGCGTGCGCAAACCAAAGGCATCGCGCAGACCGGAGTTGATGCGGCTTTCCAGAATGGAGTTGGCGCGGAACATGTCACCACCGCTGGTGGCGGTGTAGTAGTCACGCACGTTGTCGATGCGCCATTGAATGTAGGCGTCGACTTCCAGACCTTTCTGCTCGCTGGTGATAAAGCGTTCCGGATCGGTATCCAGGGTGATGATGCGGCGGTCGAACTTGCGCACATCTTCCACAAAAGGAACCTTAAAGTGCAGACCCGGCGGTAAATCCGCATGAACCACTTCACCGAATCTCAGTTTGATCGCGCGCTCTTTCTCGGTGACCACAAACAGGCTTTGGATACCGACAAATACCAGCAGGGCGAGCACGACTAGAATCAGGGCATTACGATTGCTCATTGTCTCGCTCCTCAGTTACTACTGCGACGACGATCCAGCTCACCCAGAATCTGATCGGTCAGATTCCGGATTTCGCCGCTCGACAGGTTGTTAATGTCGCTGCCACCGCCGTTACCGCCGCCGCTGGCACTGCCACCGCTGCTGCCAGTTGCGTTACGACGCAGCTGATCCAGCGGCAGGTACATCATGTTGTTACCGTTCTCGACATCCATCAGCACCTTGGGCGCGTTTTCGTAGATGTTCGACAGGGTTTCCAGGTACAGGCGCTGACGAGTGACGTCCGGTGCTTCGTTATAAGCCGCCAGGATGTCACGGAAACGATCCGCTTCACCGGTAGCGCGTGCCACCACCTGCTCTTTGTAACCCTGAGCTTCTTCCAATTGCCGACGGGCATTACCTTCAGCAACCGGCAGAATCTGGTTGGCGTAAGCCTGAGCTTCGTTGATCAGACGCTGTTCGTCTTCGCGCGCCTTGATCACATCATCGAAGGCATCCTGCACGGCCGACGGCGGTGAGGTGTCGTTGATGTTCAACTGCGCCAGTTCAATACCGACGTTATAAGACGTCAGGTAGTTCTGCAGACGTTCACGCACGGCCACCTGAATGGCGTCACGACCAACCGTCAGCGCCTGCTCCAGGGTCGCACTGCCCATCACATGGCGCAGCGCCGATTCAGCCGCATTCGCCAATGAGGTTTCCGGCTGGCGGACGTTCAATGCGAAATCGCGCGCGTTTACAGCACGGTATTCCACGGTCATGGTGACCGAGACGATGTTTTCATCGCCGGTCAGCATGCTCGACTGATGCCGGTAGGAACGGACTTCGGTGACGTTCACCTTTTGGTCAATGGTATCGATAAAGGGCACCTTGAAGTGCAGCCCGGGCGTTTCCAACGCGTGGAACTGACCCAGTCGCAACACGACGGCGCGCTCGGATTCATCAACGGTGTAGATGGAGTCGTAAACGGCATAACCGACCACCAGCACCACCAGGATGCCGATGATGGCACCCAGGCCGCCGGCTGAGCCGCCACCTTTATTGGAACCGCCGCCCTTGTTGCCTTTGCCACCGCCAAACCATTTGTTCAGTTTGTCGTTGAATTGTTTTAACAGTTCGTCCAGATCCGGCGGACCATCGTTATTGCCACGACGGCGACGGTTCCCCCAGGGATCCTGATCGTTATTATTGCCATTTGGTGGTTCATTCCACGCCATGGTCGTCTCCGTTTCTCAAGTGTTCCGTCCGTTTCGATGTCGGGCGATGCACTGCATCAATGCTCAAAAAGCCCGCCATCAATGTTCAAAAAATGCCTTGGGTTCTGCCAGGCCAAAGCGCTCCAGATCGAGTCCGTTGTGCTTGACCAGTTGCTTCAGGTCTTTCTTCTGAATGCGCACATCCAGCAAGGCATTACCGGCATCGTCATAGGCTTCGCCCAGCACCGCATTCTGTTGATAGAGCGCGGCACGCAATGCCGATTCGCTTGGCGCCAATGCCAGTTGCTGGGCGATGATGTCATCACCCAGCCGTTCAGCAATGGCCGCCTGAATCAGGGCCAGGCCATCACCACGCTGGGCAGAAACCCAGACGCGAACCGGCATGCCCTGATCGTCGCGTTCAATCGCCGGCTCGAAGTCATCCAGCAGGTCGATTTTGTTGAAAATTTCCAGCCGGGGTATGTCGAGCGAGCCAATTTCTTCTAATACGGCTTCAACCTGCTCGATGTTCTCAACCCGGTCTTCGTCGGCACTGTCGATCACATGCAGCAGCAAATCGGCCTCAGCCGTTTCCTGCAGCGTTGCCTTGAATGCCTGCACCAGCTTGTGTGGCAAATGCCGGATGAATCCTACCGTATCGGCCAGCACAATGTCGCCCATGTCAGGAATACTGAGGCGACGCAACGTCGGATCCAAGGTTGCAAACAACTGATCCGCAGCATAGACCTCAGAACGCGTTAGAGCATTGAACAGCGTCGATTTACCGGCGTTGGTGTAACCGACCAACGAAACCGTTGGCGTATCGGAGCGGCTGCGTGCGCGGCGGCCCTGATTACGCTGTTTCTCCACCTTTTCCAGACGGCGATGAATACTGCTGATGCGCGCCTGCAACAAGCGGCGGTCGGTTTCGAGCTGGGTCTCACCCGGACCGCGCAAACCAATACCACCTTTCTGACGCTCCAAGTGGGTCCAGCCTCGAACCAAGCGCGTGCTTTGATACTGCAACTGCGCCAGCTCAACCTGCAGCTTACCTTCGTGAGTACGGGCGCGTTGCGCAAAAATATCGAGAATCAGACCGGTACGGTCGAGCACGCGACATTCAACGGCGCGCTCTACGTTACGTTCTTGAGAAGGGCTGAGACTGTGGTTAAACAACACCACGTCAGCGCCGGTACTGGCGACCGCCGCTTTGATTTCATCCAGTTTACCGGGACCGACAAAATACTTCGGATGCGGTGTGGAACGCGAACCGCCAATAAAAGCAGCCGGTTCACCCCCCGCCGATACCACCAGTTCTTCAAATTCCTGGGGATCTTCCCGATCGTCGGACTCGGGAAAGTCGATGTGGACCAGGACAGCCCGGTCCCCACCTTCGACACGTTCAAAAAACAATCAGGCTCTCCGAGCCCGGCTTCGCCGGGCTATCCAGACAGAGGACGTCGACGCCGGCTTTATTCAGCCACCGCTTCATCGCCTTCATGGGCAATTTTGACGTTACGGGCCGGAACGACGGTTGAAATGGCATGTTTGTAAACCATCTGGCTGACGGTGTTCTTCAACAGAATGACAAACTGATCGAAGCTTTCGATCTGACCCTGCAACTTGATGCCGTTAACCAGAAAGATGGAGACAGGGATGCGCTCTTTGCGCAGGGCGTTCAGGAAAGGGTCTTGTAACGAGTGCCCTTTTGACATGTTGGACTCCTTTTAATGAAGGATTATAAGTATCGTTCCCGCCCGAATGAATTCGAGCGCCACGTGATTAGCACCAGCGTTGCCATCTGCCTCCAGAGTTGGAGGGCGCCCGGCGAACAAAAAGTCTGGCAGGGTCGTTTGGCAAGCTCAGATTGACAGCCACTCAAACCGGCCCGATCGCAATCACGAATATCTTGGGCGTATTGTAGGCGAAAAGCTGAGCCTTGTGGATGGTCGGTAGTCACCTAAATTTCGCTTTACGTAACCTTTTTACGCAACCTTTGCCGCGCCTGATCGAACAGGTCATCCGCTTGTGAATCCAACCAGTTCAAACCCTCCCAACCCCGCATCCAGGTGAGCTGACGCTTTGCCAACTGACGTGTCGCGGCAATGCCTGCTGCCGTCATCTGGCGGTATTCCAGCTCGCCGCTCAGATACTGCCACATTTGACGATAGCCGACGGCGCGGATGGATGGTAGATCCAGGTGCAGGTCGCCGCGCTGAAACAGCCGCACCACTTCGTCCTCAAAGCCCATTTCGAGCATGCTTTGAAAACGCTGTTCAATACGTTGATGCAGAACCGAGCGTTCATCAGGTGAGACTGCAAACTGGACGACTTGCCAGGGGAAATCATCCAATGCCGCTTCACTGAGCCCGCCGCGGCCATCGTGCGCCGACGCCGCCCAGAATTCCGAAATGGGACGTCCGCTGATGCGCTGCACTTCCAGCGCACGCAACACTCGCTGGGGGTTCTGTCGGTCGATGCGTGCCCAGGCCTGCGGATCGACGGCCTGCAGCTCAGCCACCAATGCCTCCAAACCGGCAGCGTCGAGCCAGCCCTGTAATTGCGCTCTGACCTCAGCATCGGCCGGCGGCATGGCCGCCATGGGTTGCACCAACGCTTTGAAATACAGTGCCGTCCCACCGACTAAAATCGGCACTCGCCCGCGCTCGGTAATATCGGTCATCGCCGTCAGCGCGTCTTCACGGAAATTGGCCGCCGAATAGCTGACCGCCGGGTCGCACAAATCGATCAGATGATGAGGCACCTGCTGCTGAATGGCGGCCTCCGGCTTGGCGGTACCGATATCCATGCCGATATAAACCTGCGCCGAATCAACGCTGACAATTTCACCGTTAAATTCATCGGCCAGCATCAACGACAGATCGGTTTTACCCGCAGCGGTGGGTCCGGTCAGAAAGATGGCGCGGGGGAGGTCGGTCGCCACTAACGCCCTCGCAAAAACAGCTTGTCGAGTTCGTCCAGACTCAATTGAGTCCAGGTGGGTCGACCGTGGTTGCATTGACCGGAACGCTCGGTGCGCTCCATGTCCCGCAGCAAGGCATTCATTTCAGGAATGGTTAATTTGCGGTTGGCGCGCACCGAGCCATGACAGGCCATGGTGGACAGAATTTCGTCGCGCCGGGCAATGATGGCGTCCGACGTATCGTGCACCATAAAGTCGGCCAGCACCGAACGCACCAGCGGCTCCACTTCGGCTTGCTGCAAGTAAACCGGCGTCTGACGCACAATCAACGCTTCCGGCCCCAGCCGCTCAATCACCAGACCAAATTGCGCCAGCAGGTTCGCAAACTCTTCAGCGGTATCGGCTTCGCGCTCACTGACCGACAGTTTTTGCGGCACCAACACCGGCTGCGCCTGCACGCCTTGTTGGTCGTATTGGGTCTTCATCCGCTCGTAAGTAATGCGCTCGTGTGCCGCGTGCATATCGACAACGATCAACCCCAGCCGGCTTTGCGACAAAATATAAATGCCATGCAGTTGCGCCACGGCAAACCCCAAGGGCGGCACATCATCGACTGCTTCGGGCAAGGGCGGAGTATTCAACGCCAGGCCGTCTAAACGCGCGCCGGGTTGCGGATTCGATTGCAGCGACTGATAAAACCCAATCTGATCATTAACCGAGCTTTCCGAACGGTTGGCTTGCGGCGCAAAGGACGATGACGAATAGGCCTGCGGCGACATATCCATTCGCTGCTGACCGGCAAATTCACCAGCCTCTAAACCCGTTGCCGGCGCCGGTTGTGGCGTGCGCGCCATGACCGGATCGTTGTTGGCGTCGGGCCTGACATCGGCCAACACCCGGTGCAACTGACGGAACAGAAAATCGTGCACCAGACGCTGATCGCGAAAACGAACTTCGTGCTTGGTCGGATGAACGTTCACATCCACACCGGCCGGATCGAGCGACAGATACAACACAAAGCAAGGATGCCGACCGTGGTACAGCACATCGCGATAGGCTTGCTTAACGGCATGACCGATCACCTTGTCCCGGACCACGCGACCATTCACAAAGAAGTACTGCATATCGGGCATGGAACGCGAAAACGTCGGCAGACCGACCCAACCGGTCAGACGCAAACCGGCGGCTTCAACATCGATAACCAAGGCATTGTTCATAAAGTCAGCGCTGAGCAATTGCGCCACGCGACGCTCCTGCTCGGCCTGGGTGGTCGCCGCGCGCAACGAATGAATGGTGCGATTGTTGTGGCGCAATGCAAAACCGACATCAAAGCGTGCCAACGCCTGGCGTTTGATGACTTCTTCAAGGTGATTGAATTCGGTTTTTTCGGTGCGCAAAAACTTGCGGCGAGCGGGCGTATTAAAAAACAGATCACGCACTTCAACACTGGTTCCGTCGGTATGCGCGGCCGGGCTGATTTCGGTGTCCATGTCCTGTCCGTGGGTATTCACTTGCCAGGCTTGATCTTGATCGGCGGGTTTGGAGGTCAGCAGCAAACGGGCGACGGAGGCAACCGACGCCAGCGCTTCACCGCGAAAACCCAGCGAGGAAACCGCCTCCAGATCGTCCAGATTATGAATCTTCGATGTCGCATGGCGCGCCAGTGCCAACGGCAAATCATCGCGGCCAATACCGCCGCCGTTATCGCGCACACGCATCAGCTTCACGCCACCGGCTTCGATCTCCACATCGATGCGATTGGCACCGGCATCGAGCGAATTTTCCAGCAATTCTTTGATCACTGACGCCGGTCGTTCAACCACCTCGCCTGCAGCGATCTGGTTGGCAAGACGCGGCGTCAGTATCTGTATTCGTTTCATAAGAACTCTTGTGGGTCATCGCAACGTTGCCGCCGCTTTGACGTAACGATAACGCTGTTTCAGGCCTCAGGGATCAACAACACCTGACCGATACGAATGGCACTGCCCTGCAATTGATTCACTTCGCGCAAACGGCCCACCGAGGTGCCATTGCGCGTGGCGATGCCCGACAATGTATCGCCACTGACCACGGTGTAACGACGCATACCATCGCTGCCATTGCTCTGTTGCCAGGCGATCCAGGTACCCGGTGGCGGGTTATCGTTAAACCAGTCGATCACACCGTCGCGGACCGCACTCGCCAGCCGTCGGCGATAGCCTGCTGAGCCCAGATTAGCTTCCTCGGTTGGGTTGGAGATAAACCCGGTTTCGACCAAGATGGAGGGCACATCGGGTGACTTCAAGACGGCAAAACCCGCCTGTTCCACTGTCGACTTATGCAAGCGCGCCACGTTGCGCATTTCACCCAAGACGCGGCTGCCGACATCCAGACTCGAGCGCATGGTGGCGGTCATCGACAAATCGACCAGCACCGATTTCAGCACCTCGTCTTTGTCTTCCAGACTGATGCCATTAATACCGCCAATGACATCGGCTTCATTTTCCTGGTTCGCCAGATACGCCGCCATGGTCGATGTCGCACCACCGGACGACAGCGCAAACACCGACGCTCCGGACGCACGCGGACTGGTGAACGCATCGGCATGAATCGACACGAATAAATCGGCGTTGTGTTCACGCGCAATCTGACGACGACGGTGCAGTGAAATGTAGTAATCGTCGGTACGCACCAGGAACGGCTCAAAGCCTTCCACATCACTTAATTGCCGATACAGTTCACGGGCGATCGCCAGCACGATGTGTTTTTCGCGGGTGCCACGACCACCAATCGCACCCGGGTCTTCCCCCCCATGGCCGGCATCAATGGCGACAATAATATTGCGCCGCTGACCGTTCAGATCGCCGACGGTCTTACTGACCTGTTGTTCACGCGGCTGCAACGCTTCACCGCTGGGTCGCTCCAGATCGAGCACCAGACGATGACCGTATTGTTCATTCGGATTCAGGGTAAAGCTGCGCGGCGTTAAGTCGGTATCCAGGTCCAGCACGATGCGCAAATCGCCACCGGGGCGGGCACCACTGCGAATGCGCTGAATACCGCTGCGTTGTAAATCAAGCGACGCCAAGGAGATTTGCAGATCGGAGCTTTCAATATCCACCACCACGCGACTGGGGTTGGACAGTGTAAAAACGCGGTGTTCTACCGGGCCACTCAAATCCAATACCAGACGCGTGTTATCCGGCGCGGGCCACAACCGCGCACTTTCAATCTGCGCAGCTAAGGACACTGGTGCCAGCACGCACATCACGAGCAGCATCAACAACCGATGCATCAGGCGCATTCCCCTTCTTGCTGCAACCATTTAATCAGACTCTGACCCCGCTCAGTCGCGGGCTCGAACGCCAGACTCCGGGCGGAGTCAGCCTCGCTGAAATGTATCACGACATCGGCGTCGGGCAAGACCCCAGCGCCGCGCTCCGGCCATTCCACCAGCCAGGCGGTGTGGTCGGTTAAATAATCTCGCACACCAATAAATTCCAATTCTTCCGGGTCGGCAAGTCGGTACAGGTCAAAATGGACTACTGTGATCGACTCGCATTCATAAGGTTCGACCAGCGTATAGGTCGGGCTTTTAACCCGGCCAGTCCAGCCACAGCCAGCAATAATGGCCTGACTCAAGGTGGTTTTGCCCATACCCAGTGTGCCATCCAGATAGAGTCTGGCACCGTTCAGATGCATCAGACCACGCGCCAGCGTTTGGCCCAGCAAGGGCATCTGCGATTCATCGACAGTCAGGCGGTACAAGCGGTTTCTCCAAACCCGGGGCAGATCAGTTGGCGCGCAGTGTAACACTCCATAGAGGCGCTCCAAAGGTCGACGTGGCGCGGTTGCATTGACGATACCGGGCGCAACGACCACACTGCGCCCTGTTCCAGCCACCGCCTTGTCACCACCGCCATGTCCGTTTCTGCTTCCCGCATCGATGCTCTGGATCTCAGCGCCCTCGCTGAGCGCATCAAAGCTGAAGCCCGCGCCCTGGGTTTTCAGGCGGTGCATATTGGTTCGGCCAATACCGAAGCGCATCGACCGGCCTATGAAGACTGGCTGGCCGAAGGCTACAACGGCGATATGAAGTGGATGGAGCGCAACCTCGATAAACGCTTCGATGGCGCCCAATTGCACCCAGGATCCGAACGCGCCATCTCAGTGCGGCTCGATTATCGGCCCGACGGTCCGATGCAAGCCATCCTCGATGACCCCAACAAAGCCTATATTTCGCGTTACGCCTTAGGGCGCGACTACCACAAAGTGATGCGTAAACGGTTAACCCAACTGGGCCGCACCATTGAGAGCTGGGTCGGCGAACACGGTTTTCGCGCCTTTGTCGACAGCGCACCGGTGATGGAGCGACAACTGGCGCAACAAGCAGGCATGGGTTGGTTGGGCAAGAACAGCCTGCTTCTGAATAACACAGCAGGTTCCTGGTTTTTTCTGGGCGAACTCTTTACCAACCTGCCCCTGCCGATCGACCCACCGTTTGAGACCGAACACTGCGGGTCGTGCGATCGCTGCATGACCGCCTGCCCGACCGACGCTTTTGTGGCTGAAGGCGTGCTCGATGCCCGGCGCTGCATCAGTTATCTGACCATTGAACACAGCGGTTCCATCGACCCGGCATTACGCCCGCTGATGGGCAACCGCATTTACGGCTGCGATGACTGTCAGATGGTCTGTCCGTTTAATTCGTTCAGCCAAACCACTCAGGAAAGCGACTTCGAGCCACGTCACAACCTCGACCAGGCTGATCTACTGACTTTATTTCAATGGAGCGAAGCTGAGTTTTTTGAGTACACCGAAGGCTCAGCAATCCGCCGCATCGGCTACCAGCAATGGTTGCGTAATCTGGCGGTAGCGTTGGGCAATGCCCCCACGCAACCCGCCATCGTTGAGGCGCTAATGGCACGGCGTAATGAAGTGTCGGACTTGGTTCGCGAGCATCTCGATTGGGCTTTAGAGCGTCACGGTGTCAATCCGCCGGAGTCAGTATCACGGCCGGATTAGCAGGCGCCAGGGCGTTAAATGCTTCTGTAAAGCGTTCCAGCTGACTGTGTGGCAATTGCACCGTCATCGTCACCTCGGTGCCATAATCAACCTGCTCGGCGGTCAGACCTGACTGGTCGAGTAAACGTCGCACCTCACTTTCCAACGCAAAAGGGACGCTCAGCGTTAAACCGTGCTGGGCCTCCAAGGTGATGTAATTCGCCTGTTCCAATGCCTGCGATACCGCGCCACCATAGGCCCGTACCAAACCACCGGCTCCCAGCTTGATCCCCCCAAAATAACGCACCACCACGGCCAGCACATTGTCGAGCCGCTTATGGCTGAGCACGTTAAACATAGGCTTGCCCGCCGTCCCGGACGGCTCGCCATCGTCGCTCATGCCCGAATCGCCGCCCGCAGAAAAGGCAAAACACAGGTGGCGGGCATCCGGATAGGTTTGACGCAATTGCGCCAGACGATGCTGCGCTTGCTGTTTATCCGCCACTGGCTCAACCCAGGCCAGAAACCGACTTTTCTTGACGACCAGTTCCGCCGCTACCGGCGCAGCCAGAGTCTGCTTCATTCATTCTCCTGCCAGTCAGCGCTGCGATGATGTCTTTAAACGGCCATAGCCTAACATTAAGCTCAGGGTCGCCATCGGCCAGCGGAATTATATCGACGGTGACGAACACCGATAGCTCACGCTTTCCAAACACCGCCAGCGCTGGGTACACTGCCAGCCAAGCTGACTTCGAGACCCGGATATGAACCCAGTTAAAACCCTCTCCTGCGCGTTGGCATTGTCCCTGGGCGCCACACAAGCGGAAGAACTCAAACCGGCCGGCTGGGTATTGTTACCGGCCATCGGCTCCAGTCCCGAAACCGGTTTTCAGTACGGTGTCTATGCGCTGCATCAGTTTGCCCAAACCGCCGAGGGTGAACCTCAGGATCGTCTGGCGTTTCTGCTGCAAGGCACCAGCGAAGGCCAATACCAAGCCCGAATCAGTCCTGATTTTTTTGTGGCCGGTGGCGACTGGAACCTCACCGGCGGCCTATCCGGCATGTACTGGCCAACGCCCTACTACGGCCAGAGCAACGACATTGATCTGGATACCGAAGAAGAAAGCTACGAACTGACCGCCTTCACCGCCGAAGCTGGCGCCGCCTATGCAGTGATGCCGGCGTTGCGCCTGGGTGGACTCCTCTTTGTTGAATCCGAAGACATTGAAGACGACGTCGACAACCCGTTGCTCAGCGATGCGCAAACCGGGTTTGATGGCGGCCTTTACGTAGGTGCCGGCATCACCGCCAGCTGGAACACCACTGACGATCGCGACTGGCCCACCCGTGGCACCCTGGCACAGGCCGAATTGCGTCAGTACAGCGAATCCCTCGGTGGCGACTACACCTTTACCCGGCTCGATACCGCCGCCAGCCAATACCTGCCGCTGGGCAGCGACGTGATCGCTCTGGGCGTCAATTATGGTTATGGCAACGACGACACCCCCTTCTCACGGTTGCCGCGACCGTCCGGCGAATCGTCCTTGCGCGGCGCCGATGGCAACCTCTGGATTGGTCAGCATCTGTTCGGTCTGCAAAGCGAGTATCGCCATACCCTGACCGACCGTTGGGCGGTCACCGGCTTTGTTGACGCGGCGCAGGTCGCTGACGACCCGGACGATCTTGCCTGGCGTCGTTTCCATACCGCCGTTGGCGGCGGCATCCGTTACGCCACCCTGGCCGATTCGCGCTTTAACGTTCGCGCCGATATTGCGGTTGTCGATATGGAAAGCATTGGCTTTACCATCAGCGTCGGTGAAGCCTTCTGATTCACGCCATTTTATGAACCAACGCCGTACCGATCATTTTCACATTGCCCGACAAGCCGACCAGCCAGAACCGATGGCTGGCTGGCGCCTGGCGCTGAACGACATTATTTTCGGCGCCGAATCCGCCCCCGGCAAAGCCTTCGATATTGCGCTGATCATCGCCATCTTAATGTCGGTCGCCGCCGTGATGCTGGAAACCGTGGGCATCGTTCAGGCCGAACACGGCCGAACGCTGGTGCGACTGGAATGGTTCTTTACCCTGGCGTTCACCATCGAATACGGATTGCGTTTGCTGTGTGTTCGCCACCCCTGGCGCTACGCCACCAGCTTTTTCGGCATCGTCGATCTGCTGTCGATCATTCCGACCTATCTCAGCCTGTTAATCCCAGGGGTGAATTCGCTGCTGGTGATTCGTATCCTGCGCATTCTGCGCGTATTCCGAGTGCTCAAGCTGTTTCGTTACCTCAACGAAGCAGAAATGCTGTTGCAGGCGATGCGCACCGGCTACCGAAAAATACTGGTGTTCCTCTACGCAGTGATCACCCTGGTCATCGTGTTCGGCTCCATCATGTATCTGATTGAAGGGCCACCCAACGGCTTCACCTCCATCCCTCGCTCGGTTTACTGGGCCATCGTCACACTGACCACCGTCGGCTATGGCGACATCACACCGCTCACGCCCATCGGGCAGTTTATTGCCTCGGCGGTGATGATTACCGGCTACGCCATCATTGCCGTGCCCACCGGCATCTACACCGCAGAACTTGCCAATCAGATTCGCATCAAACGCGATTCCCGCGGCTGCCCTGGCTGTGGCAAAACCGGGCATGAAATGGACGCCGACCACTGCCGCTTCTGCGGCGAAGCGCTGAGCACCAACGACGATTAACACTCACCAACGTGAGGTTCCGGCAACGCGCCGGAAGTCGCGTGGCGATTGGCCTGTCTGGCGTTTGAAAAACCGCGTGAAATATCCCGGATCACTAAAGCCTAAACGGTCCCCCACCTGCGCCACCGTCTGGGCCGTATAGACCAGCAACCGCTTGGCCTCGAGCAAGATACGCTGATGCACCAGCTGCAACGCCGACTGTGCCACCGTGCGCCGACAGATACTGTTCAGATGCGCCGTGGTAACACCCAACTCTTGCGCGTAGCGAGCGACCGTCCAGCCGTCGGCATAGTGCTGTTCGATCAACCGATTGAAGTCACCGAAATGATCGACACCGGTCATAGCGGGTTCGACCAGCAAACCGCCGGCTGGCAGACAATAGCGGATCAAATGCACCATCAAGGCGGCCAACAGCGCTTCCATTAATGCCGCCCGACCCGGCGCTTGAGCAATGTATTCGTTGTGTATTTGCCACAGCGCATCATCAATGACCGCATGCTGTGGCGAAGTCACCAGTGCACAGAGCCGAAACTCGGCAAACAGCTGCGTCAGTAAAGCCGTGCTCACTCGCTCACCCAAGCGTTGCACCAAAGGATTGGCCAGCGTCAGCACCAGCCCCTGAGCGTCGGCATCAAATTCAAAACCGTGCACGCTCATTTCCGGCACCACCACCAGTCCGCCGGGCCCCAACTCATGCACCTGCGATTCGTGTTGTACCCGAGCCCGCCCCTGACGCAGATAGAGCAATTGAAACAACCCTGCATGACGATGTGGACGAATCACCCAATCGAGCGGTTGGCTGCGTTCAGCAATGGCTTCGCAATGCAGCAGGTCCGGCGTCGGCCAGTCCTGATGTTCGCCATAGAGTTTAAAAACCGGAACGGTGTGGAAGGCAGTCATATTAGATCAAAAAAGCATCAGAAGTTTTCAAATGTACAAGTATTGCAGCGATTTAGCCATTCAAAGCGCCACTCCATCGACGAAAATGACAAGTCCATAACGCGACAGTCATAACAACAAAGCCGGCGAGTTGTACAACCCGGCCATCGTGGAGAAGCTCATGAAAACCCAAGTTGCCATCATCGGCTCCGGTCCGTCTGGTCTGCTGTTAGGCCAATTACTGCACAAACAGGGCATCGATAACGTCATCATTGAACAGCGCAGCCAGGAATATGTTCTGAGCCGCATTCGTGCCGGCGTACTGGAGCAAGGCATGGTCGACCTGGTGCGTGAAGCCGGCGCCCATGAACGGATGGACCGCGAAGGCGAGGTTCACGAAGGCGTCTATCTGGCGTTTGACGGCCGCAAAATCCGCGTCGACCTGGCCGGGCTGACCGGCGGTGACACCGTGATGGTCTACGGCCAGACCGAAATCACCAAAGACCTGATGGACGCGCGCGCCGCCGCCGGCCTGACGACTGTTTACGAAGCCAGCGACGTTCAGCCACACGATTTCTACAGCGACACACCCAGCGTCAGCTTCACGAAAGACGGCGAAAACATCACGCTGGAATGCGATTACATTGCCGGTTGCGATGGCTTCCATGGCATCTCGCGCAAATCGGTACCGCAGGACAAACTGAAAACCTTCGAGCGCGTTTATCCGTTCGGCTGGCTCGGTGTGCTGTCCGATACCCCGCCGGTATCCGATGAACTGATTTACGCCAAACACGAACGCGGCTTTGCACTGTGCTCCATGCGTTCGGCCACCCGCAGTCGCTACTACGTGCAAGTCCCACAGGATGAAAAAGTCGAAGACTGGTCCGACGAACGCTTCTGGGACGAACTGAAAAAACGCCTGCCCGAGGAAACCGCCGAGAAACTGATCACCGGTCCTTCGATCGAAAAAAGCATCGCACCGCTGCGCTCTTTTGTGGCCGAGCCGATGAAATTCGGCAACCTGTTCCTGGTCGGCGACGCCGCACACATCGTCCCGCCGACCGGCGCAAAAGGTTTAAACCTGGCGGCCAGCGATGTCAGTACCCTGTATCGTGCGCTGACCGCCACCTACCACGATGGCCGCGCTGATCTGCTGGAAAAATATTCCGAAGTCTGTCTGCGCCGCATCTGGAAAGCCGAACGTTTCTCCTGGTGGATGACCTCAATGCTGCATCGTTTTGGTGATGAAGATTT
Organism: Saccharospirillum sp. MSK14-1; assembly: GCF_003054965.1. GTDB lineage: Bacteria > Pseudomonadota > Gammaproteobacteria > Pseudomonadales > Natronospirillaceae > Saccharospirillum. The sequence continues at coordinate 187,533 of NZ_MIES01000033.1, read as the reverse complement.
TGATCAACGCATCACCCAGGCCGAGCTGGAATACGTCACCGGCTCCCAGGCGGGCTTAACCACCATTGCTGAAAACTACGTCGGCCTGCCGTACGAACCTTTGGAATAAAACACCCTCAAACCACGCGGCGCGGCCTTTGGGTCTGCGCCCGTTGGTTTTCCAGAAACGCCGAGTAATAGGCGTCCGCTGGCATGGGCTTACCATAGAGCCAGCCTTGTGCATAAGACACGCCCTGAGCGATCAACCAGTCGGCCTGCTGCGAGGTTTCCACGCCTTCGGCAACCATCGTCAGTTGCAGCGATTGCGCCAGCGCAATGATGCTCTGCAACAAACGGAAATCGATGCTGTCTGTTCCGATGGCCTGAACGTAACGTCGATCCAGTTTGAGGAAACTGAACGGCAAATCACTGAGATAATCCAAGCCCGCCTGACCGGTGCCAAAATCATCAATGCCAATCACACAGCCAAGCGCATCTAACCGCGCCAGAGCATCGCGCACCTGAGTTCGACGGCTCGGGTCCAACGCCGACTCGGTCATTTCCACTCGCAAATGGGTTGCTGACAACGCCGGGAAAAACCGCCGCAGCCGATCGGCAAAATCCAAACTATGGTCGCCCAACGCATGCGGCGAGGCGTTCAGGGAGATGTAACAGTCGCCCTGTTGGGGCACCAATCGATTCAACAATTCACAACTCTGCCAGGCCATGATGGCTGTCAGTTCGCGTATCTGACCGCTGGCTTCGGCTTCGGCAATAAACTCGACAGGCGATAACACACTCTGCCCATCGCGACGCCATCGCGCCAATGCCTCGGCCCCCAACCAACGCCCTGTTTTCAGTTCAACAATGGGTTGAAACCAGGCTTCGAATTCCTGCCGCGCCAAACCCAGTCGAATCTGATGACTGACCTGTTCCAAGCGATGCCGACGCAATAACACCCAGGCCACCGTCAACGCACAACTGAGCAAGAGGATACTGAACACCGCCCAGCGTTCGAGCTTGATCACCGACCAAAGCGTCGCCGGCGGATAGATTAACGACACACTCAATTTGGCATCCTGGCTGGACCGCACCTGCACCAGACGCGAGCGCGGGCTCAGAGCCGTCTCAACTAAGGGATCGTTGCGCTCAAGTACCGCTTCGGCTGCCTGGCGATTGAGCGACGACAGCGCACCTTCCACCAGTAATGGCCGGGTTTGATCACGATGGCCGATCATCACGGCCTCATCCGCGTAGCGAATGCGATCGAACAATTGGCGCAGGGCCGCAGAGGACAACACCGCCGCTGTCGCCACCCCACGCGCGTCCCAGCGATAGATCAACAAACCGGGCCGCTCGACGACCGGAATGCGCCGTTCCAGCGATAAATGCAAGCCCAACCCGGGTTGCAAGGCGTCCATCGGCCGGGCGTCATTCACGGCGCCCCAACTGGTGCAAACCAAGCGATAGCCCGCATCGATGCGCAAAAAACCTTCGATGCCGGGCAAGCCATACGCCTCGCGTTGCATCAATTGGCGTCGCTGTGGCGAACAGCCCTGGCTGTTATCGAGTTGCAGGTTGATCAGACTGCCATTGACGTGATCGAGCAAAATATCCAGATCGGCCAACACCGACAGCGCTTTATCGCGCGCCTCATCGGCTTGGTGGCTGCGCACGGTCGACAACATCAACAAACACAGCAGCGTGACCGGTACCACCATCAGAATCAGAGAAACCCACCAGGTCCAATGATCCGTCAAACTGTCTTTCCAACGTAAATGCAGGGGCATGCTGTTCTCGAACCACTGACCTGCGCGGGTTAACAACCCGCATTTGAATCGAGGTGACATTTCCAGACGAACCCTCGCCTGCCGCGAAATGCCGTTACACCCTTCCCTGGCACCGAAGCGGGGAGTGTATGAAGCTTTGATGACAGATCAATGACGACAACCCCCGGCCATCTGCTACATTTAAAGCACTGGCTAACCCTGCGACAGGGCATTGAATGAGGCACCTTGCTGTAAGCAGTCTGGTTTGTGTTTGCTGGATTAAAAGCGTGTTCGCTGATCCGCTGACTGTCATTACGCTGTCGAATTCGGTCTACAACGAAGTGGGTATTCCGTTAATAACGGAGCTGTATCAAAGCGCCGGTGCCGAGGTGACCCTGCTGGCCATACCAGCGCCCAGGCAAGCGTTCATCCTGGCTCAAGAAAGCGCCGATGCCATCATCGTTTCACCTCTAGGCCTTAACCAAAGAAACCCCAGTTACCTCCGCCTGCCCACCGTCATATCCAGCGTGAGGCTGATGCTGTTCACTGGCCGAAACGACCTGAGCTGGCCACTGCATGATGACCTGACGATGGGGGTCCTCAGAGGCATCGTACCCAGTGACGCCCGCGACAAATTACCCGCGGGGCTGACCCTCGTTGAGGTCAACGACCTGTCTCAGATGATGCGCATGGCCGACCGTCAGCGTGTGGATGTGGTACTGATGCCCTATACCCAAGGCCTGGCAACCATTCGTGATCTGCAACTGCAAAGAGTCCGCCCCCTGGGCCCGGCATTGTCGGACGTGCCGATGTATCACTATATCCACAAGCGCCACCAGAACCTGGTCGCGCCTTTGAGTGCCACGTTGGAGCAATGGTCTGAATCCGGGTATTTACAAGAGCGCCACCGACAATGGTGGGAACCACTCGAAGCCCGTGTTAACCAACGCTGAAACGCCATCGGCTCTAAACAAATGCCGCTCGTCTCCCTCAGTTTAAACACCATGGCAGTAAGAACTTCTGCGTGACCTTGTCGAAATGAACCATCAATAATCGACAAAGCCCAGATACAGCCCTCATCAATAGGACCTTAACGATGACCCCAATGATTTTCGTCAACCTGCCCGTCGCCAACCTGAACACCGCCATGGATTTCTACGCCGCGCTGGGCTTCACCAACAACCCACAATTTACCGACGAAACCGCCGCCTGCATGGTCTGGAGCGAATCCATCCTGGTGATGCTGCTGACCCACGCCAAATGGAAAACCTTCACCGACCGCCCCATTCCGCCGACCACCAGCAGCGAAGTCATGCTCGCTCTCGCCTGCGAAAGCCGAGACCAGGTGGACGCCCTGAACGAAGCCGCCACCAACAACGGCGGCACCGCCGACATCAACCCCAAACAGGACATGGGATTTATGTACAACCGCAACCTGGCTGACCCGGATGGTCATGTCTGGGAAATGGTTTGGATGGATATGGCGGGGATGGAAGGCTAAAGCAAATAGGCACCACGCTCCAAAGAAGCAAAAAACCCCGATCACATTAGATGATCGGGACTTTTTAATTGGGTACCAGAGGCCGGACTCGATGGTCCGACATCTCGGCCGGCACGTGCCGATTCGTGTTCAGCTCGCGACTCATGGCAAATAAAAAGCCCCAACCACTTTTGTGATCGGGGCTTTTCACAATCTGGTACCAGAGGCCGGACTCGAACCGGCACAGTGTTGCCACCGGGGGATTTTGAATCCCCTGCGTCTACCAATTTCGCCACTCTGGCATTGCTTTCGCAAGTGACGGGCATTCTAGCGAAAAATCCTTGCCCGTCAATGGCTTGTCTGCCTCAAGTTGCGCTTTTCATGCGCCAGTTGATGGTTTCGCCAGCCTGGAACGGAACGATGGTCTCGCCATCGGCCAAGTCAATCCGCTCTGGCAGCTGCCAGGGTTCGCGCACCAGCGTTACTGTGCCCTCGTTGAGCGGCAGGCCGTAGAAGTTGGGGCCGTGTTCGCTGGCGAAGGCTTCCAGTTTGTCGAGTACGCCCAGCTCTTCAAACACCTGCGCATAGAGTTCCAGCGCCGACCAGGCCGAGTAGCAGCCGGCGCAGCCACAGGCGGTTTCTTTCTTGTGACGTTCGTGTGGCGCTGAGTCGGTACCGAGGAAGAATTTGGGCGAGCCGCTGGCGACGGCGGCACGCAGGGCTTCCTGGTGGGTGCGGCGCTTGAGTACTGGCAGGCAATAGTTGTGCGGGCGGATGCCGCCGACCAACAGGTCGTTGCGATTCAGCATCAGGTGTTGTGGCGTCAGGGTGGCGGCCACGCGCTCGGGCGCGGCCATAACGAAGTCAGCGGCGTCTTGGGTGGTGATGTGTTCGAAGACGACTTTCAAACCCGGGTGGCGCTCGACAATGCCCGCCAGATGACGGTCGATAAAGACTTTCTCGCGGTCGAAGATATCGACATCGCCATCGGTGACTTCGCCGTGAATCAACAGTAACAAACCGGCTTCGGCGAGGGCGTCGAACACCGGGTCGAGGCTTTCCAGCGCGCTGATACCCGCCGTGGAGTTGGTCGTGGCGCCGGCCGGATAGAGTTTGGCGGCGACAACGCCCGCCGCTTTTGCAGCCTGAATATCGGCCGCTGTGGTGCGATCGGTTAAATAGAGCGTCATCAAAGGCTCGAAGCTGCTACCAGCCGGACGTGCCGCCAGAATGCGTTCGCGGTAGGCGCTGGCCATGTCGGCGGTGGTGACTGGCGGCGTCAGGTTGGGCATCACAATGGCGCGGGCAAAACAGCGTGCGGTGGCGGGCACGGTTTCAGCCAGCATGGCATCGTCGCGAAAGTGCAGATGCCAATCGTCCGGGGTACGCAGAGTCAGTTGAGTCATCGACAGGGCCCTGAATGTGTGGAGAAGCGGTCGGAATTAAGCGCGCCGGAGTCTACCAGATTTCAAGTTCGGGCGCTGTCATAGCGCTGTCACAGCAGAGCGTTAGTCTGCGCCCGTCGTGAAAGCACTCGGCAACCGATCGTACCGATCGGAGAACCTCGGAACCTTGGCCGGCCCCTGCCGGCTTTTTTTATGTCCGCTCTGCCCCTAAAATACGCGACCCTTTTTCCAGGCCCGACGACCCGCATGGACGTTCGCGATTTCGATTTCAATTTGCCCGACGAGCTGATCGCTCGCCAACCCGCCGCCGAGCGCACCGGCAGCCGCCTGCTGTGTCTTGATGGCGCCACCGGTGCCATTGCGCACCGCCAGTTCCCGGATTTACTCGACCAGCTTGAACCCGGCGATCTGCTGGTGTTCAACAACACCCGGGTGATACCCGCGCGGCTGTTCGGCCAGAAAGCCAGTGGCGGCAAGATCGAAGTGCTGATCGAGCGCATGACCGGCGAGCAAACCGCGCTGGCGCATGTGCGTTCCTCGCGCTCGCCGAAAGCAGGTGCACGGCTGGAGCTGGAAGGCGGCATCGAGCTGGAAGTGACCGGTCGCGACGACAACCTGTTCAAGCTGCGTTGTCTGAATGACACGCCGCTGGTCGAGCTGCTGGAACAGCACGGCCATATGCCGCTGCCGCCCTATATCGACCGGGCTGATGAGGCGAGTGATCGCGATCGTTACCAGACTGTCTACGCCGAGCGCCGCGGCGCAGTCGCCGCACCCACGGCCGGTCTGCATTTTGATGAAGCGCTGCTGAAGAAGCTCGCCGATAAAGGCGTCAATACGGCTTTCGTTACGCTGCACGTCGGCGCTGGCACCTTTCAGCCAGTGAAAGCTGACAAGGTCGAAGACCACCATATGCACTCCGAGTGGATTGAAGTGTCCGACGCTGTGGTCGAAGCGGTGCGTGAAACCCGCGCGCGTGGCGGTCGGGTGATTGCCGTTGGCACCACCTCGGTACGCTCGCTGGAATCGGCCGCCGCTTCCGGTGAATTGCAGCCCTTTACCGGCGATACCAACATCTTTATCTATCCGGGCTATCGTTTCGCAGTGGTCGATGCGCTGGTCACCAACTTTCATTTGCCGCAGTCGACGCTGATTATGCTGATCAGCGCCTTTGCCGGCCGCGAGGCGGTGATGGCCGCGTACCAGGCCGCCATCGACGAACGCTACCGCTTTTTCAGTTATGGCGATGCCATGTTTGTCAGCCGCCAAACTCTGCCTGAGGAACCCGCATGAGCCGCACCTGTTTTATGGATTTCGAACTCAAAACCACCGATGGCGCTGCCCGTCGTGGCACGCTGAATTTCCCGCGTGGTCAGGTGGAAACACCGGCGTTTATGCCAGTCGGCACTTACGGCACGGTCAAAGGCATGACGCCGCAGCAAATCGAAGAGATCGGCGCGCACATCATTCTCGGCAACACCTTTCATCTGATGCTACGCCCCGGCACTCAGGTGATTGAAGAACACGGCGACCTGCACGACTTCGCCGGCTGGAACAAACCGATTCTGACCGACTCCGGTGGTTTTCAGGTGTTCTCGCTGGGCAAGATGCGCAAGATCACCGAGCAAGGCGTGACCTTCCGCTCACCGGTCGATGGTGCCAAAGTCGAGCTGACGCCGGAACGCTCCATGGAAGTCCAGCGGTCGCTGGGCTCCGACATCGTGATGATTTTCGATGAGTGCACGCCGCACCCGGCGACACACGAGGTCGCTAAGAAATCGATGGAATTGAGCCTGCGCTGGGCCAAGCGTTCCAAAACAGCTCATGGCGACAGCCCGTCGGCGTTGTTCGGCATCATTCAGGGCGGCATGTATGAAGACCTGCGCGACGTCAGCCTGAAAGGCCTCACCGACATCGATTTTGATGGCTACGCCATCGGCGGCCTCAGCGTCGGCGAACCCAAAGAAGACATGATGCGCATGCTCGATCACGTCACCCCGCAGATGCCGACCGACAAACCGCGCTATCTGATGGGCGTCGGTACGCCGGAAGACCTGGTCGAAGGCGTGCGTCGCGGCGTCGATATGTTCGATTGCGTGATGCCGACGCGTAACGGTCGCAACGGTCACTTCTTCACCACCGATGGCGTGGTGCGCATTCGCAACGCCCGACATCGTCACGATTCCGCGCCGCTCGACGCCCAGTGCGATTGCTACACCTGCCAGAACTTCAGCCGCGCCTATTTACACCATTTGGACAAATGCGGCGAAATGCTCGGCGCCCAGCTCGGTACGCTGCACAATCTGCGCTATTACCAGCGCTTAATGGCTGGTTTGCGCGGTGCCATTGAAGCGGGTAAATTGTCGGCCTTTGTGGACGACTTCTACGCGGCCCGCGGCTTGGAAACACCGCCGCTAACGCCCTAAGCGACCAACAACCGAACACCCAGCCTTGAGGCTCGGCCAAACGGCCCCATCAAATGGGGCTGCTACGCCTTTTTAATTGCCTCTGGCTTATTAATTATAAATTCAATCAACCTCTGGCATTTCGGAGTTACACAATGAAAAAACTGCTCGCCGCCGCTGCCCTGGCTCTGTCCCCGGCACTGGCTCTGGCTGCTCCTGCCGCTCCGGCACAACCCACCTGGCAACTGCCGATCATGCTCGGTCTGTTCGTGCTGATCTTCTGGTTCATGGTTTGGCGTCCGCAAAGCAAGCGCGCCAAAGAACACAAAGCCTTGATCGCTGCGCTGAGCAAAGGCGATGAAGTGACCACCGCTGCCGGTATCGCTGGCAAGGTCACTAAAGTCAGCGACGACTACGTCAGCGTTGAAGTCTCCGACAACGTTGAACTGACGTTCCAGAAACAGGCCATCGTTGCCACCCTGCCCAAGGGCACGCTGAAGGCCCTCTGATCGGCCACAGCCAACGCCGCTTCCCCGGAAGCGGCGTTTTCATTTTGGCACGTTGACCGCTCGCTGCTGGCCCGCTTAATCGCTCAGGAAACCCTCATGCTGAACAAGTACCCGCTGTGGAAATACGCCATCGTCGTCGTTGTGCTGGCGTTGGGCATTCTCTACAGCTTGCCGAACCTCTTTCCCGCCGACCCGGCTGTCCAGGTGCGTGGCGCCGACGCCGGCATGGTTATGAACCAGACCAGTCTGAACCGTATTACCAGCCTGCTCGACGACGCTGACATTGACCATTTCGGCGAAGAGATCGTCGGTCAGTCCGCGCTGGTGCGACTGAATTCCAATGACGACCAGTTGGACGCCAAGGCCGCCATCCAGCGTGGTCTGGGCAGCGATTACATTGTCGCGCTGAACCTGGCACCGACGACGCCCGACTGGCTGACAGCCATCGGCGCGCAACCCATGGCTCTGGGTCTCGATCTGTCCGGCGGTGTGCACTTCCTGCTGGAAGTCGATATGGACCGCTTTATCGATACTCAGCTGAACAGCTACTCGGCCAATATCCGGCGCAGCTTCCGCGAAGAAAACATCCGCTATCGCGGTGTCGATGTGCTCGACGACGACTCCATCCAGATTCTGCTGGCCGATACCGATTTCCGCGACCAGGCTGAAGACTGGCTGCGCGACAACCTGCCCGATTTCCAGCACGAGAACATCGAAGCGCGTGGCCTGCCGGGCCTGTCGCTGACGCTGACCGAAGCCCGCATCAACGAATTGCAGGATTACGCCGTCAGCCAGAACCGCACCACCCTGAACAACCGTGTTAACGAACTGGGCGTGGCCGAACCGCTGGTACAGCGTCAGGGTGAAAACCGCATCGTGGTGGAACTGCCAGGCGTGCAGGACACCGCACAGGCGAAGAACATTCTCGGTAAATCCGCCAACCTGGAATTCCGTCTGGAAGCCACCAGTGGCGGCGAAGTGTTCCCGATGCGTTCCAGTCAGGGCGGCCGTGGAACGGCGTCTTTGGAGCGTGACGTCATCGTTACCGGCGACAACGTCACCGATGCGCGCACCTCGTACGACCAGAACGGTCTGCCGCAAGTCCAGGTCAGCCTGGACGGCGAAGGCGGCTCGCGCATGGGTCAGGTCACGCGTTCCAATATCGGCCGGCCAATGGGCGTACTGTTCATCGAACAGAAGTCGATACTGCAACGTTACGAGCAGCAAAATGGCGAAGCGGTTCCGGTCTACGACAGCGTTGAAGAGAAAGAAATCATCTCGCTGGCCACCATTCGCGGTGCCTTTTCCAACTCTTTTGTGATCACCGGTCTGGACAGTCCTCAGGAAGCATCCGAACTGGCACTGCTGCTGCGCGCCGGTGCCTTGGCGGCGCCGATGAGCTTTGTCGAAGAACGCACCATCGGCCCAAGCCTGGGTGCGGAAAACATTCGTCAGGGCACCAACTCGGTGATCATCGCGTTTGCGCTGGTCATTCTGTTTATGGTCGCCTGGTATAAAGTCTTTGGCGTCTTCGCCAGCGTTGCTCTGGGTGCCAACCTGGTGTTGATCGTGGCGGTGATGTCGCTGATGAGCGCGACGCTCACCTTGCCTGGTATTGCCGGTATCGTGCTGACGGTCGGTATGGCGGTGGACGCCAACGTGCTGATCTTCAGTCGCATCCGTGAGGAACTGGCCGAAGGACGACCGCCGCAGGCCGCCATCGACGCCGGTTACGGCCGCGCCTTTGTCACCATTCTCGATGCCAACATCACCACCCTCATTGTGGCGGTGATTCTGTTTGCCATCGGCACCGGCCCGGTCAAAGGCTTTGCGGTCACCCTCTCGGTGGGCATTCTCACCTCCATGTTCACGGCCATCATGCTCACGCGTGCGCTGGCGAACCTGACCTTCGGTGGTCGGGCCCTGAAAAAGCTGCCGATCTGAGGACGCCGACATGAGTGAACCAAAAGTTTATAACTTTATGGGTCGTCGCCACCTGGCGGCCGCCTTCTCCATTACCCTGCTGGTGATTGCCGTTATCGCCCTGGCGGTACGCGGTCTGAACTACGGCCTGGATTTCACCGGTGGTGCCCAGATCGAAGTCGGCTACGAACAGCCGGCCGATGTGAATCAGGTACGTACTGTCCTGACCGACGCTGGCTATCGCGATGTGGTGGTGCAGTATTTCGGCAATAACACCGACGTGCTGATCCGCATGCAGGAAGACAACAATCCCGACCTCGGTAATGAGGTGCTGGACTTATTGTCGGCCGAACGCAATGACGTTGAGTTGCGCCGCAACGAATACGTTGGCCCTCAGGTGGGTGAAGAACTGCGTGAGAAAGGCGGCATCGGCATGATCGTCGCGCTCGGTTTGGTGATGGTGTACATCGCGCTGCGCTTCCAGTTCAAATTTGCCATCGGCGCAGTCGCCGCCTTGATTCATGACGTCATCATCGTGCTCGGCTTCTTCGCGGTGACTCAGTTCCCGTTCGACTTAACGGTACTGGCGGCCATTCTGGCGGTGATCGGTTATTCCTTGAACGACACCATCGTGGTCGCCGACCGCATTCGCGAAAGCTTCCGCACCATTCGTCGTGACGATCCGATCTATCTGGTCAATATCTCGCTGACGCAAACACTGAGCCGGACGGTCATCACATCCTTGACCACATTGCTGGTGTTGATCGCTTTGGGCATCTTCGGTGGCGAAATGATTCGCGCCTTTGCCGAAGCACTGACCGTCGGTGTGGTTATCGGTACTTACTCGTCCATCTATGTGGCGTCCAATATTCTGCTGGCCATGAAACTGACCAAAGAAGATTTGATGCCGCCGGAAAAAGAACAAGCTGACGAGGACGAAGTGCCGTCCTGGCTGACCGATCCGGACGACGAAAAGTCCTGATCCGCTGTCACCAGAACCTTGCTAAAAGCCCCGGCCACGCGCCGGGGCTCTCGATTTTAACGCCCCTTTCCGCTAAGGTTCGCGCTCTCCAATCAATTTCCAGAAGAGCCTCATGAGCAAGACGCGCGTACTGACCGGCATCACCACCACCGGTATTCCTCACCTGGGTAATTATGCGGGCGCTATCCGCCCGGCCATCGAAACCAGCCAAAAACCGGACACCGAATCCTTCTTCTTCCTGGCCGACTATCACGCCCTGATCAAATGTCAGGAACCGGAACGGGTACAGGAATCGGTCCGCGCCATCGCTGCAACCTGGCTGGCCTGCGGTCTGGACCCAGAGCGCGTTACCTTTTATCGCCAGACCGATATTCCGGAAATCACCGAACTGACCTGGGTGCTGACGACCGTCACCGCCAAGGGTTTGATGAACCGCGCCCACGCTTATAAAGCGGCGGTGCAGGACAACATCGACGACGACAACGCCGATCCGGATCGCGGCATCACCATGGGCTTGTTCAGCTATCCGATTCTGATGGCCGCCGACATCCTGATGTTCAACGGCGAAAAAATCCCCGTCGGCAAAGACCAGACTCAGCACATCGAAATGGCACGCGACATCGCCGGCCGTTTCAATTACATCTATGGCGACACCTTTAAATTGCCCGAAGCGGTGATTGAAGAATCCGGCATGATTCTGCCCGGCCTCGACGGTCGTAAGATGTCGAAGAGTTACAACAACACCATTCCGCTGTTCGAAGGCGAGAAAAAGTTCCGCAAGCTGATCAACAAGATCAAAACCAACCTGCTGGAACCGGGCGAACCGAAAGATCCAGACGACTCAGCATTGTTCGATATTTATTCGGCTTTTGCCTCTCAAGACCAGATCGCCGACATGCGTCAGCAATACGCCAATGGCATCGCCTGGGGCGAAATGAAGAAGGTACTGTTCGAATTCCTCAACGAGGAACTGAAAGAAAAACGCGAACACTACCTGACGCTGATGGACGACCCAGCTCAGCTCGACGCCATCTTAAAACGCGGCGCGGAAAAAGCGCGTGATCTGTCAGTGCCGTTGATGGCAGACGTGCGCCGTAAAGTCGGCATCGGCCCGATCGCAGGCTGAACATGATCACTTCGGCCGGCCTGGCACTGTTGCTCGCCCGGCACTGGCCGGAATCCAATTCGACCGCCGCCGGTCGGCGTACACTCGACCTGATTGGGGCGCTGGAAAGCGCCGGTTATCAGGTCGAGATTGCCAGCGCGGCGGACGTCTCTCCCTTCCAGGCCAATACCGGCCATCGTCAACACAACATCGCCGTCAACGATTCCGGCTTCGACGACTGGATTGCCCAGCTCAAACCCGCCTTAGTGGTTTACGACCGTTTCGTCATGGAAGAGCAGTTCGGCTGGCGCGTGCATCAACAGTGTCCGGACGCCATGACGCTGCTGGATACCAGCGACTTTCACAGCCTGCGCGACGCGCGTCAGCAAGCACTTACTTCCGGCCAGCCGCTGAACCTGTTTAACGCCACTGCCGAGCGCGAGCTGGCGTCGATGGCACGCTGCGATCTGACGCTGATGATTTCCCAGTTCGAAATCGAACTGCTGCATAAACAGTTTCAGTTCCCGGCCGAGCAGTTGTTGTACTTGCCTTTTCTGGTCGATCAACTGCCAAACCTCGACGCTCTGCCTGGCTTCGATGAACGCCAGAATCTGATGATGATCGGCGGTTTTAAACACGCGCCCAATCGCGATGCCGTTGCCTGGTTCCGCACCGCGGTCTGGCCAAAAGTGCGTCAGCAATTACCAACCCTGGAATGCCACGTTTACGGCGCCTACGCCGATCATGCCATTCAGCAACAGCATCAACCCAAAGCCGGGTTTTATCTGAAAGGTCGCGCCGAGGATGCGTTGGCAACGCTGGAAAATTATCGACTCAATCTGGCGCCGCTGCGTTACGGTGCCGGCCAGAAAGGCAAGATTCTCGACGGCTGGCTCAGCGGCACGCCCACCGTTACCACGCCCATCGGCGCCGAAGCCATGGCACCGCTGGACAACTGGGGTTACCCCATCAGCGACGCTCCGCAACAGCTGGCCGACTCCATTGTGCGCCTCTATTTGGACAAGGTTGCCTGGCAGCAAACGCAGCGATCCGGCATTCAAGCGTTGAAAAGCGGCTTTTGGCATCAAGATTATGTACCAGGCTTCGTTCGCCGCCTGAACAGCGTAGCGCTCAATCTGGCCGACCATCGCAACCGTCAGATCTGGGGTCGTATTCTGCGGCGTACCGAACACCGGGCCGAAGAGTTTATGAGCCGTTGGATTGAAGCCAAGAACCAAGGAAAAAACGAACAGCGCTCATAGCAAAGACTCATCGGACTGGCAGTGGACCACTGATCGCGCAGCTCCCATCGTGTAGGGCACGCGGACCAACGACGGAGGATTTTCGATGAGCAACAGCTTCAACGCCCTCGACAGCCTGGCGGTAGGTGACAAAACCTACCGCTACTACAACCTACAGGCACTGGCCAATAAGACCGACCTCGATCGCCTGCCCTTCTCACTGAAAATCCTGCTGGAAAACCTGCTGCGCAAAGAAGACGGCAAGAACGTCAGCGCCGAGGATATCAAAGCCGTTTGTAACTGGGACGCCAATGCCGAACCCAGCTATCAGGTCGGTTTCTCACCTGCTCGCGTTGTATTACAGGATTTCACCGGTGTACCGGCAGTGGTCGATCTGGCCGCCATGCGCGCAGCGATGAGTAAGCTCGGTTCCGATCCTTCGCGCATCAACCCGCGCTCACAGGTCGATCTGGTCATCGACCACTCCGTCATGGTCGACTACTACGGCGATATGGAATCGCTGAAGAAAAACACCGACCGCGAATTCGAGCGCAATAACGAACGCTATCAATTCCTGCGCTGGGGCCAGCAAGCGCTGGATAACTTCCGAGTCGTACCGCCGGGCACCGGCATCGTGCATCAGGTGAATCTGGAATACCTGGCCGAAGTCGTGATGACCGAAGACAAAGACGGCGAAACCTGGGCGCTGCCCGATACGCTGGTCGGCACCGACTCTCACACCACCATGATCAACGGCCTGGGCGTGCTCGGCTGGGGCGTCGGTGGCATTGAGGCCGAAGCGGCAATGCTCGGTCAACCGATCACCATGCTGATTCCCGAAGTGGTCGGCTTTAAGTTCAACGGCAAGCTGCCCGAAGGCGCGACGGCAACCGACCTGGTGCTGACCGTCACCCAGATGCTGCGCAAAAAAGGCGTGGTCGGTAAGTTCGTCGAATTCTACGGCGACGGCCTCGACAACCTGCCACTGGCCGACCGTGCCACCATCGCCAATATGGCGCCGGAATACGGCGCGACCTGCGGCATCTTCCCGATCGATAACGAAACGCTGCGTTATATGGAACTATCGGGTCGCAGTCAGCAGAACCGCGATCTGGTTAAAGCCTACGCTCAGCAACAAGGTATGTGGCGTGAAACCGGTGCGCGCGAAGCGGACTACACCGATACGCTAGAGCTCGATCTGTCGACCGTCGAACCCAGCCTGGCCGGCCCCAAACGGCCGCAGGACCGTGTCGCCCTGAGCAACGCCAAAGCCGAATTCCTGAAACTGCTCGAAGAAGACGAAAAAACCATCGCCTCCGATCAGGCCGATGGCCGCTTTCTCAGCGAAGGCGGACAAACCGCGGTCGACAGCGCCAAGCTGCAGGACAAAGGCGCGGTGGAATACGAAATGGATGGCAGCCGTCATTTGCTGAAACACGGCGCCGTGGTGATTGCCGCCATCACCAGCTGCACCAACACGTCCAACCCGGCCGTGCTGATGGCTGCGGGCCTGGTCGCCAAGAAGGCTCGGGAAAAAGGTCTGATGTCACAGCCCTGGGTAAAAACCTCGCTGGCGCCGGGCTCACAAGTCGTGCCGGCCTATCTGGAAAAAGCCGGCGTGCTGGCGCCATTGCAAGAGCTGGGTTTTAACATTGTTGGCTTCGGCTGCACCACCTGTATCGGTAACTCCGGCCCGCTGGATGCGGCTATTTCTGAGGCGATTCGTTCGGGCAATCTCAAGGTCTCGTCGGTGTTGTCGGGCAACCGCAACTTTGAAGGCCGTATCCATCAGGATGTGCCGACCAACTACCTGGCTTCGCCTCCGCTGGTGGTCGCCTATGCGCTGGCCGGTTCCATGGCTATCGACCTGAATACCGAGCCGCTGGGCACCGGCAGCGACGGCAAACCGGTGTATCTGAAAGACATCTGGCCGAGCCAGCATGAGATTGCCGACTGCGTGAATGCCGCCGTCTCGTCCGGTCTGTATCAGGAAAAATATCAGGACGTCTTCGCCGGCACCGAAGCCTGGCGCAACCTGCCGGTTCCGGAAGATGAAATCTACTCCTGGCCGGAATCCACCTACGTCAAACAGCCCACCTACTTCGACGGCATGACCATGGAACCCAAGGCGCCGGCACCGGTCAGTGGTGCGCGTTGCCTGGTTAAGGTGGGTGATTCGATCACCACCGACCACATCTCCCCCGCGGGCGCCATCAAACCGGACAGCCCTGCAGGCAAATACTTGCAGGAGAACGGCGTCGAACCCAAAGATTTCAACAGCTACGGTTCGCGCCGCGGCAACCACGAAGTCATGGTGCGTGGCACCTTTGCCAACGTGCGGCTGCGCAACCAGCTGGCTCCGGGTACCGAAGGCGGCTTTACCACGCACTTTCCGAGTGGCGAACAGACCAGCATCTTTGACGCTTCCACTCAGTACCAGAAGGATGGTGTACCGTTGGTCGTGCTGGCCGGCAAAGAGTACGGCACGGGCTCATCACGAGACTGGGCCGCCAAAGGCACCAACTTACTGGGTGTAAAAGCCGTGATTGCGGAAAGTTTCGAGCGCATTCACCGCTCCAATCTGGTCGGTTTTGGCGTCCTGCCGCTGCAGTTCCAACCCGGCGACAGCCATGAAAGTCTGGGCCTCAGTGGCGAGGAAAGCTTCGATATCCAGCCCATCAAGGGCGAGCCGGAAACACTCGAAGTCACTGCCACCAGCGATGACGGTAAGAAGACCGCATTCACCGTACAGGTGCGCATCGACACCGCGGTCGAGTGGGACTACTACCGCCATGGTGGCATTTTGCATTACGTACTGCGCGAACTGGCCAGCCAATAAAGCCTGCGCCCCGGGAGCCAATCCCGGGGCTTTTTACCTACCCTGCCCACCCGATCCATTTATCTTGCAGATAAAGTTGACAGCCCGACCCATCCTGACGTTAATATTACGCAAAGCGACAATTAATTGACGCTACTTGTACTTTTAAGCGATATAAATCACACTTTTCATGGCGACCAATTCACAAAACTTGGTCAACGCAGTCTACCCTAGTAGGCTGCATTCTTTTATTTGAGTCGGGTAACCGGGATGTTCATCGACGGTCTTACAGAACACGAAAAGCACCAACTGGCTATTCACCTGCGTGAACATGACCACACACCTTTTATGGTCATAAAACACGCACACGCGGCCTCTCAATGCGAGAAACGCGGTATCGAGGTCCACCCGATCGACCGCAAATATCTGAACCTGCTCGATGAAGCCATTGCCAGCCTTTATGAGAAGTACCGTCAAGGCCCGGGTTTGAGTTACTCCATTCATCAATCAACCCGCCGGGGCTTAGCCTGAGCGATTAGCGGCTAGAGCACTAACGACACCGCCACCAACACCATCACCCCTCCAATCACTGCATCAAAACAACGCCAGTGCCAGGGCGAGCGCAGCCACTGCTGCAAGTAGCGCCCCGACCCCGCCAGTGCGGTGAACCAACACAAGGATGCCAGTGATGCACCCAACGCATACAAGCCTGGTGACGTCTGCTGGGCACCCACGCTGCCAATCAGGACGACGGTATCCAGATAAACGTGCGGATTGAGCAGCGAAATAGCCAACGCCTGGCCCGCCAATGTCCAAGCGCCAACCGCACTGGCCGCTGGCCCCGCCTGCAAAACAGAACTCCCCTGCCAGGCACGCAACAAGGATTGCGCCGCTAAGTACAGCAACAGACCAACGCCCAACCAAGTCAATACCGGCACCAAAGCAGGCACCAGTCGTTGCACGCTCTCTAAGCCAAAAACACCGGTGACGATCAAAACGGCATCAACACCCGCACACACCAACGCCAGCACCCAGCGGTGTTCTCCGCGCAAGCTGCGACTGAGCACCCAGGCATTTTGCGCACCGATTGCCACAATCAACCCCAGAGATACCGCAAACCCCGTCATGATGGACGACAACATCAAAGCAACCTACTGCTCAAGAATCATTGGTCGCAGCCTACTCGTTGCGGCTATCATTAATCCAACGAATAATCTTAATACCTAATTAGAGTTTCTAATGATTGACTATCGTCTACTGGAAGCCCTCGCTGCTGTCATTGAGACCGGAGGCTTTGAACGCGCTGCCGAGCAATTGCACCTCACCCAGTCGGCGATCAGTCAGCGCATTCGCCAACTGGAAACACTGCAAGGCCAACCGGTGCTGATTCGAACCCAGCCACCGGTCGCCACCGAACTGGGAAGGCGGCTGAACAACCATTTGCAGCAAGTGCGGTTGCTGGAGCAAGACCTGACCCAGGCCGAACAACCCTTAAACATCCGGCTAACCGCCAACGCCGACTCCATGGCCACCTGGCTTCCCGATGCTCTGGGTATGGCTGAATCCAGTCACCGGTTCAATTTCGACCTCATCGTTGAAGATCAGGATATTGGCTTAAAACGGATGCGCGATGGTGAAGTCATGGCCTGCATTTGCGCACAAAGCCAAAGCGTTAATGGCGGTCGCGTTCAAGCGCTGGGCGTTTTGCGTTACCGCGCGCTCGCCAGCCCCAGCTTTATTCACCGTCACAACCTCATCGACAATGCAGCATTGGCGCAGGCCCCCTGCCTGATCTTTAACCATGATGATCGACTGCAACATCGTTTTCTTGCCGATCAGGGTCACGCTGGGCCCGGCCGGGTACATCGCTGCCCAACATCAGAAGGTTTCGTACGCATGGCTCTGGCGGGCCTGGGCTTTGGCATGATGCCTGAGTTGCAAGTAACCGAAGCCATCAACCAGGGGGAACTGGTCGACATTCGGCAGGGTTACTCCCTCGATGTACCTCTGTATTGGCACTACTGGCAGACAGAAAGCGACGCTCTGGCTGAGTTACGCCACGCGGTAACACAGCAAGCCAGCCGCGTCTTGCGACCGATCAGCAATTGGCAATAATTATTGAAAAGATTCATTTTCAATCATAAAAGCTATCGCCACCTTTAAACCAATTCATTCGCCCTTATCTGATAGGTGTAAGACACTAGGCAGCAATTGAATTGAAGCCTGAAAAGGAGGCACATCATGAGTACTAATGCTATTGGCTTAAATACCACCAGCGCTGAAAAACTGGCCAAAGGCCTGAATGAGTTGCTGTCTAACTATCAGGTCTTTTACATGAACGCTCGCGGTTATCACTGGAATATCAAGGGCGATAATTTCTTCGAGCTGCACGTGAAATTCGAAGAACTCTATACCGATCTGCTGACTAAAATTGATGAAGTGGCTGAGCGTATCCAGACCTTAGGTCATGAACCGCTGCACAGCTACAGCGACTACATCAAGCAAGCATCCATTGAAGAACACACCAAGATCCGTGACGGCCGCGTTGCCATTGGTCATATTCTGGAATCTTTCCAGTCGCTGATCGGCAAACAGCGCAGTTTGCTTGCCGTTGCATCCGATGCCGGCGATGAAGGCACAGCTGCCCTGATGAGTGACTACATTCGCGAACAGGAAAAAACCGTCTGGATGTATCGCTCTTACATGGGTGAATAACAACGGTTGTTTGTTGCTTTTGAAATAACCCCTCGCGGCCGATGCACACGCATCGGCCGCTTGTTTTAGACCCACCCCATCGCTACCATCGCGCTCGACAGAAAGCCGTCGGTGAACGGGAAATCAGTGCAAAGCTGATGCTGCCCCCGCAACGGTAAGAGGTGCGCGACGCAACCAGCCACTGCGATTTATTCGTGGGAAGGCGCCTAGCCCGATAAGCCTGCTTATCACACCTCAAGCCCGGAGACCGGCCGATGGCCTTATGTGTCAGCACATCAAAGCTGATGAAGCTGTAACACTCGCTGTTGTTGCGGAGGGCAACAAGGTGGCTACCAGCGCGTATCAATTATGCGCTGCGCTTCTTTGCGCCTTCGTTTATTCAATCATGAATAACGAAAGGATCAATCCATGAAACATGCACTTCTGGCATTGGGATTAATTTCCCTGCCCATTCTAGCTTTGGCTGAAGACAATACAGTGGTGGTAACGGCCAGTCGTTATGAGCAGCCGATTACCAATACGTTAGCGGCGGTGACGGTGCTGACTGAGGACGATATTGAGCGCTATGGTGATGACAGCCTGGCCGATCTGCTTTCCCGTCTCGCTGGTATCACCATTAAGCCAAGTGGCAGTCTTGGCTCAACACAGAGCCTATTGATGCGCGGTTCGGCGACCAATCAAATCATCGTACTGATAGATGGCGTTCGTTCAGGCAGCGCCACAACTGGAAGCGCGACGATAAACGCCATACCACTCTCCAGCATCAAACGCATCGAAGTGGTACGCGGCCCTATCTCTAGTCTCTATGGTGCTGACGGTGTTGGTGGCGTCATCCAGATTTTCACTCACGAACCAAATGAAATCGGTAACGATATTGAGCTTCGTGCCGAATATGGCAGCTACAATTTCAGAAATATAGGCACAGGTTTTCGAGTGCAAACCAGCAACATCATGGCTTCTGCCAACCTGAATTATCTGGCGACCGATGGCTTTGACAGCACCACTTTATCATCAAACGGTAACGAAGATCGGGATGGCTTTGAGCAATGGTCAGGTGATCTAAATGTTGAATCACAAATAACAGATTCACTGGTGCTTGGTGCAATTCATAATCAATCGCGGGGCATTGCAGAATACGATGACGCCAGTTGTACCAGCAATTGTAGCGATACCTTGAGCACCACCAACCTGATGAGTTCTCAACTCCATCTTGCTTATGATTTAAATCCAAGTTGGAGCTTGCTGACAGAATTTGGGCGACACCTTGATGATTCAGAAGCCGAAGACTCTTTCCCCGGAACCTTCACAACCGAACGATTAACATTCAACGTTTCAGCACAACACAAACTGGATAGCGGATTCAGCGCAATACTTGGTACAGACGGCTACCAAGATTCGGTCGAATCGACCACAAACTATGAAGAAGACAGTCGCAACAATTTGGCTGTTTACGCCCAAACGCAACTGGAAAGCGGCGATCATCGTTTGCAAGCTGGTTTAAGGGTTGACGAAAACAGCGCTTATGGCACTAACGTAACCGGAAACACTGCATTTTCGACGTTTATTTTTAGAGATATCGAAGCAATTATTAGCCATGGCACAGCGTTTAAAGCGCCAAGTTTCAACGATCTTTATTATCCCGGCTATGCAAATCCTGACCTTAAACCCGAAGAATCAGAAACGGTTGAAGTTAGCGTCCGCCAAATTTCGAACCACGGCACTTGGCGATTGAGCGCTTATCACACGAAAGTTAAAAATCTTATTCAAGAAAGCAACAATAAAGATTCCATTCTAAAGGGGGTGGAAGCAGAATGGTCTCAACAACTGGGTTCTTATAACATCGCACTCGCTTTGGCTTACCTTGACGCTCGCGATGATGACAATGACCGCTTAGCAGACCGGCCCCAATGGAGTGGTTCTGCTTTCCTGGCTAGACAGTTTGGACGGTTTGGAGTTGATCTTGATGTACAAGCCGAAAATGGTCGAACGTCGGGTGATGAAGACTTAGACGGATTTGTATTGATTGGCCTAGGTGGCGAATACAACCTAACAAATGAAAGCCAACTGTTTGCCAATGTCGATAATATTTTTGATGTCGACTATGTTTTAAATCATGATGGCTACAATAACTTCGACTACAACACCCCAGGCCGCACCTTCAAAGTCGGTATCGAATACCACCTTTAATTAGTCACCGATCTTAATCGGTTACTAAAGCGCAGCCGGCACGCGTCCCGGCTGCGCGACTTCACTGATCACCACACTCAATGCATGCCAGGGATCGCCCGCGCGCCGGCCTTTGATCGTGGCATCGATATCGCCACAACGCACCAGGCAGTGCTGCCAATGATCCAGACCCGCCCGACGAATGGCTTGCTGATAGGGGCCCTGACGTTTGTCGAAAATACGCAGTCGCTTGAACACCGCCTGCAATGGCTGACCGGATTGCTGCGCCTCAGCCAACTGCACCAGATGGCGCAATTCACGGGACAACACCCACAACACAATCGGTGCTTCAACCCCTTCAGCTGACAGACCAGAGAGTACTCTCTGACTGCGTGCTAAATCACCATTTAAAAACGCATCGGATAAATCAAAAATATCAAAGCGCGCACTGTCAGCAACGGACTGAATGACGGTATCAAGATCAATGGTGGTGGTGTCACTGAGCAGCAACAACTTATCGATTTCCTGACGGGCGGCTAATAAATTGCCATCAACTTTGTCGGCCAGCAATGCCAAGGCATCATCATCGATGGTCAGCCCCTGTGCTTGCAGTCGCTGCCGCAACCAGGCCGGTAATTGATGACGCTCTACCGGCCAGATCGGCAACCACCAACCCTGTTCAATCACCTGGTTAAACCACTTGGCTTTGCTTTGCGCTGCTTCCAGTCGATCGGACTGAACTAACAATACATTATCGGGATTCGCGTTAGCGGCGTATGCCACCAGTGCTTTACGACCATCGTCTTTCAGCTTGGCGCTGAGCCGCACTTCCAACAGTTGCCGGTCACCAAAAAGTGACATCGATTGATTGGCATCTTGTAAGACATTCCAGTCAAAGCTGGTGTCCGCATGAAATACCTGACGCTCACTCACACCAGCGTCGCGTGCGGCTGCTCGAACTTGATCGGCCGCCTCCAACGCCAGCAGTGGCTCATCACCACTGATCCAGATCACCGGCGGCAAGCCTTGCTGCAACTGCTGCGTTAACTGTTGCGCATTGATTTTCATCAGGGCGACTCCGGTGCCCGATTCAAAGCTTCGCTGGAAATGGCTTCCAATTGATCAAGCAATCGCAGTGCGATGCGTTGTCGCAGAAACGTTTGTCGCTCCAGGCGAGCTTCGTCTTCGTCGATTTCCGGACTCAGACTTAACCGGGTTTCTGATCGAGTACGACGGTGTTCAATGACCGCGACACCCTGAGCATTGATCAGGCTCCACTCCACCTCCAGCGTCAACACCTCGGCTTCACTCAGCTCAACACGGGTGTCGTCCACTCGATGAATGGCCAGCAAGGTGTCGGCTGGTCGTTCTGACAATTCCAGGCCATAGACAGCAAAGGTATTGCGGGTAATCAGGTACAGTTCATCCTGATGACCATTGGCCTGCCAGACCAAGGGACTGAGTCCTTCGGCAAACCGGAATTGGCCTTTGAGTTGATAACCGCAACCACTCAGTGCTGCGGCGAACAACACAACCAGAACAGCTTGTTGAATCCGGGCATTAATTCGCAACGATGTTTACCAACTTGTTCGGTACAACAATCACTTTGCGCACGGTCGCATCTCCGATAAAACGTTGAACGTTTTCATCAGCCATGGCCGCGGCCTCGACACTGGCTTTGTCGGTGTTAGCAGCCACTTCAAAACGACCGCGAACTTTGCCGTTAACTTGCACGACATAGAGTTGAGTGTCTTTGACCAGCGCGTTGTCATCGACCTGCGGCCAGCTGACGTCAAGAATTAACCCGTCATGACCCAACTCATTCCACAGCACTTGCGTAATGTGCGGCACGATCGGGGATAACACCCGCACCGCAGTTTCCAGGGCTTCACTGACAACGGCACGGCCCTGGGCATCCTTGGCATCGAATTTGTTAACGGCGTTAAGCAGTTCCATCACCTTAGCGATGGCGGTGTTGAACGTTTTGCGCTCGCCAAAATCCGCCGTTACACCGGCAATGGTTTCGTGCGTTTTCCGACGCAGCGCTTTTTGTTCGTCACTCAGAGCGTCGACGGACAGTGCATCCACGTTACCGCCGTCCACGAGCTGGTGTACTGCACGCCACAAACGCTGCAAAAATTTCTGCGCACCCTGAACACCAGACTCCGTCCACTCCAGTGTCTGATCCGGCGGCGCAGCAAACATGGAGAACAAACGCAGCGTATCGGCACCGTATTCTTCGATGGCCTGCTGCGGATCCTTGCCGTTATTTTTCGACTTGGACATCTTTGCCATACCGGCGTATTCAACCGGCAAGCCCGTGGAAATCTGACGCCCGCCAATCACCTTGCCTTTGTCATCGCGTTCGGCTTCTACATCGGTCGGTGAAACCCAGACGCGACCTTCATCGCCGGTGCGGAACCAAGTCTCCGCCAGCACCATGCCCTGACAGAGCAAATTGGTGAACGGCTCATCGGTTTTAACCAGGCCTTCATCGCGCATCGCTTTGTAATAAAAACGCGCGTACATCAAATGCATGGTGGCGTGCTCAATACCGCC
The DNA here is from genome assembly GCF_003054965.1 of Saccharospirillum sp. MSK14-1. Classification (GTDB taxonomy): domain Bacteria; phylum Pseudomonadota; class Gammaproteobacteria; order Pseudomonadales; family Natronospirillaceae; genus Saccharospirillum. Next base: position 164,476 of record NZ_MIES01000033.1, on the reverse strand, counting down.
AATGTACTGATCGACCGGCAACCAGTAGTTGGCTTCTTCCGGTTCAATCATACCGTCGTGGTAATTCGGCGTAGTGTACCGCGCGAAATACCAGGACGATTCCATAAAGGTATCGAAGGTATCGGTTTCGCGTTTGGCCGGTTGGCCGCCGTGGGTGGTGTCTTCAAAAGCCGGGTTATTTTTAATCGGCGAACTGGCGCCATCAAAGACCACATCTTCTGGCAGCACCACGGGAAATTCTTCGGCCGGTTTGGCTTCGCCATCGACATAGACCATCGGCACCGGTGCGCCCCAATAGCGCTGACGACTGACACCCCAATCCCGCAGACGGTAATTGGTGGTGACTTCACCCAAACCTTGGTCGGCTAACCAGTCGGCTATTTTCTTGAATGCTTCCTGACTGCTCAAACCATCAAATTCACCGGAATTAACGACCACGCCTTTTTCGGTGAAGGCTTCAACACTCAGGTCGACCTGCGCATCACTGCCTTCAGCCGGTGCAACCACTTGCTTGATCGGCAAGCCATAGGCGGTCGCGAATTCCCAATCGCGCTGGTCGTGACCCGGCACCGACATCACCGCGCCGCTGCCGTAATCCATCAATACAAAATTAGCGGACCACACCGGGATTTCTTCGCCGGAAATCGGATGAATGGCGATCAAACCCGTGGCATGACCTTTTTTCTCCATCGTCGCCATGTCGGCTTCGCTGGTGGTCATGCGGCGACACTCTTCAACAAACGCCTGCAAACTGGGGTTGTCTTTGGCGGCGGCAGTGGTCAGCGGATGATCGGCTGCCAACGCCATATAGGTAACGCCCATCAGGGTATCCGGACGGGTGGTGTAAACCTCAACCGACTGATCGCTGTCTTTCAATTTAAAGCGCAACGTTACGCCCAGGCTGCGCCCAATCCAGTTGCGCTGCATGGCCTTCACTTCTTCCGGCCAGCCGGTCAGGTTATCCAGCTGTTCCAGCAATTCACCGGCATAGGCCGTGGTTTTAACAAACCACTGATCCATTTCTTTGCGCTCGACCGGGGTGTCACAACGCCAGCAGCAACCGTCGTGCACCTGCTCGTTGGCCAAAACCGTCTGGTCTACCGGGCACCAGTTAACGGCCGAGGTTTTCTTATACGCCAGACCTTTTTCCACCAGGCGAGTAAAGAACCACTGCTCCCATTTGTAGTAATCCGGCGAACAGGTGGTGACTTCGCGACTCCAGTCATAGGCAAAACCGAGCATCTTTAACTGACCACGCATGTGGTCGATGTTCTCGTAGGTCCATTTGGCCGGTGCCACGCCATTCTGAATGGCCGCGTTTTCGGCAGGCATACCGAAAGCGTCCCAGCCCATCGGCTGCAACACGTTTTTGCCCAGCATGCGCTGGTAGCGGCTGATGACATCGCCGATGGTGTAGTTGCGAACGTGCCCCATGTGCAGTTTGCCGCTCGGGTACGGCAACATCGACAGGCAGTAGAATTTCTCTTTGCTCATATCGACGGTGGCTTTGAACACCTGTTGCTCATTCCAGGTGGTTTGCACCTGGCGTTCAATCGCGGCCGGGGAATAGTTCGCGTCCATCGGATTCCTGTTGTTTCGAGTCAAAGTTTGGAGTCAAAGGTGAAACGGGTGGCAGACGCTCACCCGGACGGCTGAGGATACCCGACTGGCGGGCTTTTTTCGACTGGCAGAACCACACAATAGCGGCGATGGCCGTATAAATCCGGCTCAACCCAGGTAGCGATCGACAACGCTCATCACCGCACGATGGTAGACCGCACCGAACAGGTTCAGATGGTTCAGCCAGTGGTACAGGTTGTACAGCGGTATGCGCTCTTAAAAGCCAGACAATAACGGGCTTTCGGCCTGATAGGCTCGGTAAAACTCCGGGGCAAAACCGCCAAAGGCGTGGGTCATGGCCAAATCCGCTTCCGGCCAGCCGTAATAGCAGGCCGGATCGATCATCACCGGCTCACCAGAACGATCAAACAGCAGATTGCCCGACCACAGATCACCGTGCAGCAACGCCGGTGATTGGGGTGGCAACCAGCTTGGCAACCGATCGACCAATCGCTCGATCGACTGCACCTCGCGGGTACTCAATAAACCGGCGTCACGAGCACGCTGCACCTGAGGCTTATAGCGCTGCTGTTGATAAAACACCCCACCGTCGTCACACCAGTCATTGGCCTGGCGACTATCACCACAAAAGGTGTCGAGCGAGAACCCAAAACGCTCAGCCACACAACGATGCTGCTGTGCCAGCTGGCGACCGGCTTGCTGCCAACTGTCAGACTGCGGCCGCCCCAACTCAATGGCCTCTATGACCAGACGATGGCGGGCAACCGAAACAACCTTAGGAACCCGCCATCCGGTATCGGCCAATGCCTGAAGACCGGCTGCCTCGGCGGCGTAAAAATCGTCGGGCGCAGCGGCATTGCGCTTGACCAGCACCGTCTGGCCGTCGGGCAAACGTTGGCGTTCAAGCTGATTCATCGCCCAAGGCTCCGGCTTTACGTAAAGCCACGACATCGGCTGTGACAATTTCTAAATCGGCCGCCTCCAGCCATTGCGCCATCCAGCGGAAGGTTGCCGGGGCATAGAACGCAATATGAGTGGGGTCGTGAATGTAACGCCATTGTCGAAACGCCGCCTGGTCTCTCACCTGCTGTGTCTGGATCACCAACAGGCCGCCCGGCAACAGCTGTTGCCATAACTGTGACAGCACTTTTGCGGGCTCGGCCAGGTGCTCTATCACCTCAGTCAAGGTAATAAAATGGAAACGGCGCTGTAAAACTTCGCTATCTGGCCGATAGTAAAGATCATATAGCGCAACCGGATATCCTGCTTCTTCAAGCATGGCGGCTAAAGCAGGACCCGGCCCGCAGCCGAAGTCCAGACCCTGACAGCCTGGTGGCATTCGATCAGTGATCGTATAAAAAGTGCGACCTAAGAAGCGACGATAGCCAACGTCGTCTAGAGTGTTTTCATGTCGATCGTATTCAGCCTTTTCCAGTTCGGCCGAAACATGCTGCTGAACAGGCACGCTAACGAGCTGGCAACGTTGGCAACACCAGTAATCGCGTTCGCCTCGACGGTGCCAGTGTAATGCTTGCGTTGCACCACACAGCGGACATTTATGCGCCCCCAGGGCTGGAATTTGGTGATCAATATCAACCATGCTTAACGTAACTTCTGACAAGTCATATAAGGCTACCAAGGAGTCCGGTGTCAGCGCCAATGTCGCGCAACTCCGGTCGGGTTGGCTGACTTGGGGTAACAAAGGGAACATCATCATCGTGGCACCGTGTTCAGTTATTCGTTTTTGGCTCGTTCTGTGGTTTCTGCTGTCTGCAGCAATGCTCCCGTCTACACTCCGGGCCGACGTACAAACCCCAGATACACGCAGCTATTGGCTATCGGTACCCGCTGACTGGCAAGCGCAGCCGCTCGATGCGCAAACGCTGCGCAGTTACCAGACCGACCTGACCATCCGCTGGGATGGCGGCGTCGATTGGCATTTGATGACGCTGCAATCGGATCAGCCGATTCACACTGTTTTGGACTTCCGCAACTCGTCAGTTATCGGTCGTTATCGACACTGGATATTCAACGACAATGACGAACTGGTTGCGGAATACGAAGGCGGCATTCAAAGCGAAACCCGCAATCCTATCTTTCTGCGACACGGACAAGTCATGGAATTACCAGCGGGTCGTTATCAGGTTGTTACTCGACTAGACAGCCCCTTCTATATTGGCGAACCCGAGCCTCACCTCTTCCCGTTCAACGGCTACATGCAGTCCATCAAAATTGGCAATGCCATCACCATGGCAGGCATGGGCATCTTTTTCTCGATGGGTATTTACTACGTCGTTTTAGGGTTCAGCCGACGGCGAATGGGTGACGTTTTTTACGCCATTTTTATCTGGGGTAATTTTGTCTATAACGGCGCAGCCTTACTGGTTTTTTCCGACCTGTTTCAAATTCAGAATTTCTACCTGATCAGCATCCCTATTGTTGCTGCCTCAAACCCGGCCTACATCGCATTCGTAATGGTGTTACTGAACATCAATCGCTACACCTCGCGCATTCTTTATCATATCGGTCAGGGCATTATTGCGCTCTTTGTGGTGTTCTGGATCATCGCGCTGCTGCAACCCAACTGGTCACTGGAACTGGCACGCTATGGCGTGGGTTTGTTTGCGCTTTATGGCATCAGCGCTGGCGTTACTCGATTGATACAAGGCAATCGAACATCGCGCTATTACCTTGTTGCCAACATCGCCTTCTTTATTCCTGGTCTGATGTCCATTGCGGTTTCCACCTGGCCTTACGCTGAGACGCTCTTTGTCGAGCACGTTGGCCTCTTTGCCGTTGCCATTGAAGTTATCTTGTTATCCCTGGTGATCAGTCATCAGGTCGGCATGGTGTATCGCGAAAAGGAAGCCGGACTTTTTGCCACCCAAGAAGCCTTGCTGGCTGCCAACCAGGCACTGGAAACTAAAGAACGTTTTCTGGCGAACGTCAGCCATGAATTACGCACGCCACTCAATGCCATCCAAGGCTCAGTGGAACTCATCGACCAATACAGTCTACCGACCCGAGTGCAACGTCACATTCAAGCCATTCATACCTCCTCCAATTTTCTGCTGTATTTGATCAACGACATACTCGATCTGGCGAAATTAAACGCCAATCAACTGGGGCTGGTACACGAAGAATTTGATCTTGATGTGGCGCTTGACGAACTGGGCGGTCTTTACAGCAACTCGTTCAATCGCGATCGCGTTCGACTCAGTATTGATGTCGATACGCAAGTGCCAAGAAATCTGATCGGCGATGAAAATCGCATCAAACAGGTTCTCGCCAACCTGCTCAGCAACGCCTTCAAATTCACCGAGCAAGGTGAAATCCGCCTGAGCATTCGGCCCGTCGATAACCAACATTTAGAATTCCATGTCAGCGATACGGGCATTGGCATCGATGCTGACAAATTACAGAGCGTTTTTTCTGCGTTTACTCAGGCTGATGCGTCCATCGCGCGCCGTTATGGTGGCACCGGTTTAGGCCTGCACATCGCCTCCAAACTGGTTAACTTAATGGGCAGTGATCTGGGTGCCAACAGTGTGCCCGGTCAAGGCAGCGACTTTTATTTCCGCCTGCCGGATGTCGGCCCGTTCAGCACACCCCAGACCCAGACCAAACCCCTGGGCCTGATTTATCAAAGCGATGAACTGGCTCAACTTATCCAACAGGATTTGACGCGTTTCGGTATTGCACCGTCCGTGCAATTGAACATGACTCAGTTGCCGGATACGTTTCCCGACAACCAGCTGTGGCTGATCATTGCTGAAGATTTTGACCCGCTGCTGCACGAACGGCTTAGCGATACCGGCGCTGCGGTTAAATGGTACCTGCGCAACGCCAGTGGATCCGACCACAACAACGACAGCCTCGATATAGAACTGCTCCCTTACGCGCGCATGGGGCTGGCACACCTGCTGGAAGCACCAACGGCAATCGAACCGCCAGAACAAATCAATCGGCTGCTCAGTCAGATGCAGATTGTCGCCGTTGACGACAATGTGGTGAATCTGAAAGTACTGATGGGCATGTTGCGCCGGCTGAACGTCGACTGTGCTGGCTTTGAACGACCCGAAGAGGCCATTCGGTATATTGGCTCCAACGTGCCCGATGTGGTGCTGATGGATGTACAGATGCCCATCATTGACGGCCTGGAAGCCACTCGTCACCTGCGCCAGCAAGGCTTTCGCAACCCGGTTATTGCCTTTACCGCCAACGCCTCTGATCATGACTTGGATAACTGCCGCTCGGCTGGTATGAATGACGTATTGGTCAAGCCGATCAAATTGGAAGAATTAAAACGCATGTTATTGAAGTGGTCGGATTCACTCAGCAAACGCTGAAGTCTGACTGGGATGTAACCTTTGAAAAGGAAAGTCTATGAACGCTTCGAAGTGGTCACTGATCTGGCCGATGCTCCTGACGTTTCTGGTCCCCCTCGCCGCGGCCTGGTTTGCCTACCCGACGCATCTGCCGCCGAGTTTTGGCATCTTCCCGCCAATACAGGTTGAGGGTACGCCAGGGTTTAATCTGTTCTATTTCATTGCCGTCTCGGCCATCGCCATTCTAATCGCCGCCGTCTATATCATTCCCAAACGTTTTGGTTTTGCGGGCAGCGAACCCGTTCCGGCGCCGGGTAAAAAAGCCCTGCCCTGGTGGTTCTGGGCTGGCGGTGCAGTGATGCTGTTTTTCTGGTGGCTGATGTGGGCCCGTCCGCCGGCGCTGGGCACCCTGGTGTATTACGCCTTCAGCCCGATGTGGTGGGGCTTTATCGTTATGCTCGATGGCATTAACTATCGACAGAACGATGGCAAATCTCTGCTCGCCACCAAGCCGGGATTAATGGCGTTCAGTGCCATTACATCGGTTGTTGGCTGGGGCTATTTCGAGTTCTATAACTTCTTCGTGCAATCGAACTGGTATTACCCCAACGGCCATATGGAAGAGCTGCCACATGCCCAGATCGTGTGCATGTATCTGGTCGCCTACAGTACCGTCTGGCCGGCCATTATGCAGTGGTTCAATTTGCTCAACAGCTTTCCCAAGCTGGTGGCGCGTTTCCAGAACGGTCCCCAATGGACGGTCAAAGGCAACACCCTGATCATCTTTGGCGTCATTGTAATTACCCTGTTGGTGTTCTTCCCCTTTGGCATGTTCTGGAGCATCTGGATCGGCCCGATGGCGGTGATCATCGGCATGATGCAGCGGTTGAATCTCTGGACACCCTTTGCGTCAATGGCCAAAGGCGATTGGTCGCCCACCTTACTGATTGCGCTGGCATCACTGTGCAACGGTTTCTTCTGGGAAATGTGGAACTACGGCAGCGTCCGCCCCGATCTCGGCTACCCAACCAACCCGCATTACTGGCAATACGACGTGCCCTTTGTGAACGTCATTCATATCTTTTCCGATATGCCACTGGTGGGTTATTTCGGTTATCTGCCGTTCGGTTTATTGGTGTGGGTGTTTCTGATTTGGGCGGGTAAATTGGTCGGTAAAAATACCGATCTGTATTTGCACGACGATGCCAAATAAACCAGCCAATGCATGAACAAAAAAAGGGCCGCGATCTGCGGCCCTTTTTTTCCCAACCCAATTATTATTTCAGCGGGCTGCGGCCTTTGCTGGCGGCAATGCGCATGCGCAAGGCGTTCAGTTTGATAAAGCCTTCGGCGTCTTTTTGATCGTAGGCACCGGCGTCGTCTTCGAAGGTAGCAATGCTTTCGTCAAACAGGCTGTCGTCGGATTGACGACCGGCGATGATGACATTGCCTTTGTACAGCTTAACGCGCACGTTGCCGTTCACGGTTTCCTGAGAGGCGTCGATCATTTCCTGCAGCATGCGGCGTTCCGGGCTCCACCAGTAGCCGTTGTAGATGACTTCGGCGTACTTGGGCATCAGCTCGTCTTTAAGGTGCGCCACTTCGCGGTCAAGGGTGATGGATTCGATCGCACGGTGCGCCTTGAGCATGATGGTGCCGCCGGGCGTTTCATAACAGCCACGTGACTTCATGCCAACGTAACGGTTTTCGACAATGTCCAGACGGCCAATGCCGTTGTCGCCGCCGACCTTGTTCAGGTAGGCCAGCACTTCGGCCGGGCTCATGGCTTTGCCGTCGATGGCGACGATGTCGCCTTTCTCGTAGGTGAGTTCCAGGTAGGTCGGGCTGTCGGGTGCCGCTTCCGGACTGACCGACCAGCGCCACATGTCTTCTTCCGCTTCCGCCCAGGGATCTTCCAGAATGCCGCCTTCGTATGAAATGTGCAGCAGGTTGGCGTCCATGGAGTAAGGCGATTTTTTGCCTTTCTTGTTGAAGTCGACCGGGATGGAATGCTCTTCGCAATAGGCCATCAGCTTTTCACGCGAGTTCAAATCCCACTCACGCCAAGGCGCGATCACTTTCACACCCGGCTTCAGCGCGTAGGCGCCAAGTTCGAAACGCACCTGGTCGTTGCCTTTACCGGTAGCGCCGTGGGCGATGGCATCGGCACCGGTTTCGTTAGCGATTTCGATGAGGCGTTTGGCGATCAGCGGACGGGCGATGGAAGTGCCCAGCAGGTATTCGCCTTCGTAGATGGTGTTGGCGCGGAACATGGGGTAGACGTAGTCGCGCACAAATTCTTCGCGCAGGTCGTCGATGTAGATTTCCTTGATGCCCAGCGCCTGCGCTTTGGCGCGCGCCGGTTCAACTTCTTCACCCTGGCCGATATCGGCCGTAAAGGTGACGACCTCGCAGTTGTAGGTTTCCTGAATCCATTTGGCGATGACGGAGGTGTCGAGGCCACCGGAGTAGGCCAGAACGACCTTCTTAATATCGGACATGATTGCTCCCAGGGCTTGTTACAGGCGGTAAGAAAGGCGCCCTATTCTACGGCCTTGGCGGGCTGGCCTCCAGTGCATTCCCAGCAAGAGTGCATGTCACTGGAGGCTTTCGGCCAGGGTTATGGCGCTCAGTCGTCTTCTTCGACCGGCGATTCCATCTCCATGTCCAATTCTTTGATCTTACGGGTCAGCGTATTGCGGCCCCAGCCGAGCAATTCGGCGGCGTCGCGACGGCGGCCGGCGGTGTGCTTGAGTGCGGTTTCGATCATGATGCGCTCGAAGCTCGGTACGGCGTTATCGAGCAAACGGCGTTCTCCACGGGCCAGTTCACGGTCGGCCCAGTTGCGCAGCGCCTGTTCCCAGTTTTCGCTGGCGACCGGCGCCTGGGTTTCATCGAGCAGCTCTGGCGGTAAATCCGACACCAGCACTTCGCGACCGGACGCCATCACGGTGATCCAGCGGCAGGTGTTTTCCAGCTGGCGGACGTTGCCTGGCCAGTCGAGCCGGCTTAAATAAGTTTCGGTTTCCGGACGCAGCGTTTTCGGTTCCACGCCCAGTTCTTCGGCGGCTTTATGCAGGAAGAATTCGAGCAGACGCGGAATGTCTTCACGCCGATCCGCCAGACGCGGCAGATGGATGCGAATGACGTTCAGGCGATGGAACAAGTCTTCGCGGAAACGGCCTTCTTTTACCAGGTGTTCCAGGTTTTGGTGCGTCGCGGCAATGATGCGCACATCGACTTTAACCGCCGTGTGGCCACCGACGCGGTAAAACTCGCCATCGGCCAGCACGCGCAGCAATCGAGTCTGGGTTTCGGCCGGCATGTCGCCGATTTCATCAAGAAATAAGGTACCGCCATCGGCCTGCTCAAAGCGTCCGCGGCGCTGGCCCTGAGCGCCGGTAAAGGCACCCTTTTCGTGCCCAAAAAGCTCCGATTCCATCAAGTCGCGCGGAATGGCCGCCATATTCAAGGCAATAAAAGGACTTTCCCGACGGGGGCTGTGGCGGTGCAGCGCATGCGCCACCAGCTCTTTACCGGTACCGGATTCGCCATTGATTAAGACGGTGATGTTCGATTGCGAGAGGCGGCCGATGGCACGAAACACTTCCTGCATCGCCGGCGCTTCACCGATGATTTCGGTGTTACCCAAGGCCGGCGCTGGCTCGGCCGACGCCTGTTTTTGGCGGGTGTGCTCAATGGCACGCTCGACCAGCGAGACGGCTTCTTCTACATCGAACGGCTTGGGCAGATATTCGAATGCACCGCCCTGGAACGACGCCACCGCGCTGTCCAGGTCGGAATGGGCGGTCATGATAATAACCGGCACCTGAGGATGATGATCGTGAATGCGGCTCAGCAGCTCCAGGCCGTCGATGCCCTCCATGCGCACATCGCTGATGATGGCATCGGGCGGATCCTGATCGATCTTGCGCAACAGCGCTTCACCGGTTTCAAAGCTGCGGCTGTCGATGCCCTGCTTTTCAAAGGCTCGCTCCAGTACCCAGCGAATCGACCGATCATCGTCGACGATCCAGACGCGATTAAGACTGCTCATTGAGCCCCTCCAAAGGTAAATAGACGCTAAAACGAGTCGAACCCGGTACCGAATCGCACTCAATGACGCCCGCGTGATAATTGATAATCTGCTGAGCAATGGACAATCCCAGTCCAGTGCCCGATGGCCTTCCCGAAATCATCGGGTAAAAAATCTTCTCCAACATTTCCGGCGGAATGCCGGGACCGTTGTCCAGCACATCCAGCCGCACCACCAGCCGATACCGATGCTGGCGGATGGTGAATTGCCGCACCGTGCGCGTGCGCAGGGTGATGGTCGGCTTAACGATGTCGTTCTCCAGTAACGCCTGCAGAGCGTTGCGGGCGATGTTCAACACCGCCTGAATCAGTTGCGCCTCATCCGCTTCCATGTCCGGGATGCTGGGATCGTAATCGCGCACCAGATCGATCTCATCGCCGCTTTCCACGTTCAGCAACGAGTACACCCGCTCAGCAATCTGGTGAATATTGACCGGCACTTTATTGGGCACCTGGTGGCTGCCCAACATCCGATCCACCAAATTGCGCAGCCGATCGGCCTCCTCGATGATCACCTGGGTGTATTCCTGCAAGGAGGCATCGGGCAATTCACTGGCCAGCAGCTGCGCTGCGCCGCGAATACCGCCCAAAGGATTTTTGATTTCATGGGCCACACCACGCACCAGATGGCGGGTGGTTTCGGTCTGTTCGATCAATCCCTCATCGCGACTGATTCGCATGGCGCGATCGGCCGGCAACATTTCGACGATCAGATGCAGCTGCTCGTCTTCCATATAAGGCGTCACCATGAAATCGAGCGTCATGGCTTCACGGTGCACCAACTGCCACTGCGCCGAACGCACCGACAGCGTGGTACCTTCATCAACCGCCGACATCAGCACTTCGCGAATCTCGGTCGGGTTCACAAAGAGCGCATAAAATGGCTGGCCGAGCACCTGCTTACCCGAACGGATCAGCAACAGCTCCGCTGACGGGTTAACGTGTTCAACGATCAGCGTCTCATCCAGCTGGATGACAGCGGTGAACTGATGATCCACCAACTGGCGAAAAAAATCGGTGTCTGACACAAAAACTATTCCTGTGGATCCAAGGGCGCTCGCGGGCCGCAGGCAGCTGTACGCAAGAAGCAGGCCATTGAACGCAGGGATTTAATGCACGATTTCGGGGCTTCTCAAAATTATAGCGCACCAATATCGAGCTTATCGGTAAAAACACGAACCAAAACAGTGCAGATGCTATTGATTTAACTGAGGACTGCTCGAAGTTCGCACCACACCGCTTTGGTTTATACTCGGACGTTCATCCGAGACCGGTGTGCCAGATGGATCAGAAGTACCCGCTCAGACTGCTGGATAATGCCTGGCAACTCAGTGCCCGCGGGCAGGGACAAATTTTGCTGTTTGCCGATGCCAACGGCGCCAGCCTGGCCAGTCTGGTCGACGGCTTTCATCCCAATCCAACACCACGACGCTTTCATTATCAGCTGGGCCCGGATGCGGCTTTTTATGGCTACTACCCGCTGACGGATGCCGTGGCCCGGTTATACAGCGAACGCGGGCCATCCGATCTCGATAACTGGTTTGCCGAACTCAACATCTACCCGCCCAATCGCACCATTTGGCGTCAATTGCTGGTCGATCATTATCTGCGACGACCACCGCTGCTGCTCAAAGATCACGTCATTCAACAGTCATTGAGTTTGGGTGACGATTTGGTCCGCCTGCTGGCCGCTCTGACGGAAGAACGCCCGGTATTGATCGCCTTGACTGGCGGTCATTGGGCCAGTGCCTCCTTGCAACAGTGGCTTGGCCGGCAACGCCCGACACTGGCGGCCAAAGTCATGATTCTGGTCGCTAACGATGCCGATCAGTTACCGCTGGCGGACAGCACCGTCCAGGAAGCCCCGCCTGGTCATGCGGTCAGTCAGGTGGGCTGGCTGATCGACCTTCCGCCCAGCAACGACAGCATGCCCAACTGGCCTCTGCTGGACCCGATCAAGAGCGAAAGCATTCCCACGCTGATTCAGCAAGCCCTGCAAAACCACGCGCTGTTGTGTCATGAAGAAACACTCAGTCTGTGCGACCAGATCAACCAGATGCTCGATGAACGTCAGATCATTCTGGTCAACGACCATCGCTACGATTTACTGCTGCTCGAAGCCGAGGCTTTGTTCTACAGCGACCGCTACAACGGCGCGATCACCGCCTTAAATGAGCTGCTCGAGCTGGCGCGTCAAGAAGGTGATGCGCTGTGGCAATTCGACGCCTACCTACGCCTGGCCTGGTGTGGCCTGCATAAATATCGGTTAGGCGACGCCTGGCAGATGATCAAGCACGCCCAGTCGGCGCTGCAGAGTGTGGATCGGCAAAACGCAGATTGGTTGCTGCGTGAGCGTCAGTGGTTGCTGTTACAAGCCATGCTCTACGGCCAAGAACACCGTCGCCTGCCGGAAACCAGCCAGCACCGCCTGGAAGCGTTACTGCCCATGGAACGCAATGACGACTTTCAATACGCCTTTCGTTTTGCTCAGGTCAGCTGGGCCGCCAGCCTGAGCCCGCGTGAACTGACCTTCTTGCGCAAAGCGCTGGTGCGCAGCCTGCGCTGGGCGCGGCAGCTCAACAACAAAGTGGCCGCCATCAAGATATTGCATTCCATGGCAACACTGGCCTCGCGCATCGGCCGTCAAGACAGAGCATTGCGCTGTTTGTATTTGGCGCTGCACCTGGCAGAAAAACTCGACTCACCCAGCCACGACGTGCCGCTGCTCAGCGCATTAGGATGGCTGCGATTGAATCAACAGGAGTTATCCGCCGCGCGCGATACCTTTCAGGCAGCCTTACAACGCTTGCAACATACGACCAACTACCACCAGGTTGCCATTACGCTGAACAACCTGGCCTGGGCTTATTTTGTCGGTGCCAATCTGGCGGAGTGCGATCGATTATTGGGCACGGCGATTCGGCTGTGCCGCAGCCGTGGGTTCCGCAGCCTGCCCTATCACACCCTGGATGACTTGTTATTGCACCAGGCGTTGTGCCGTTACTATCAGGGCAACAGCGTGTTGGCGCAGCGCACACTGCACGAGATCGATCATCGCCACCACAGCCTCAGTGCCAAGGGTGAGCTGCTGCATTCCTGTTTATCGCTGCATTTCGCCCGAGCCGAACATAACAGCGCTGCGCAGTCTTTGCTGACCGATCGTCTGAAAGCTCAAATCGACAGCCAGCTCGAGTTACCGGCCTATTTGCTCGACATCGTGCGCCACGCTCAAGGCGAGCCAAGCCAGCACATCAGTTGGCTCAACCACGAGGTCACCGCCGCCAATGCGTTGACCAGCCGACCGGTCGATGTGGTCGCCTTGTTGCGTTCGGCGGAACTGGAAGGTGAAGTCGAGAAATTGCAGCAACGGGTGCGCGATACCCGGTTACTGTCGCACCTGAGCGCTCAGGCCAACGCCGCCACAGACGCAGGCCGCCTGACCGAAACACTGGTGCGCCAGCTCAGTGCTCATCTTGATTGCGATTATGTGGCCATTGAGCTGCGCCCTCTGGCCTATATGTCGCCCACCTTCCACAGCCACGGCCTGGATGACATCAGCGCCGAACGGCTGCATCAGGTCATGGCGATGCACAAGTTAACGCGCGGCCGGGTCCTGTTGAACCTGCGCGATCTGGATATGGAAGGCTTTGAAACCGGCTCGTTGTACATCAATTCCATCAGTCTGCCCAAGCACGACTTTGGCGACCTGGTATTAATGACCCGTGACCCACAGGGGTTTGAAGAATCGGTATTACGCACCACCGCCATGCTGGCCGCGCAACTGGCAGCGGCCATTCAGCGGCTGATGCATGAGCGCGAGCTGCAATACTTGTCGTCCACCGACATGCTCACCGGTTTGATCAACCGCCAGGCGCTGTACCCACGACTGGAAGAAGAGTTATCGCGCACCCGCCGACACTCGAATTACCGATTCTGCCTGGCGTTTCTCGACCTGGATAATTTCAAATACCTCAACGATCACTACGGTCACAATCTGGGCGATCAGGTGTTACAGGGGTTTGCCAAATCACTGGATGAACACAGCCGCGCTGAAGATCTGGTTTCACGCCTGGGTGGCGATGAATTTGTCATCCTGTTCCCCGGTCAAACCGGCGAACAGGTAGAGCAATTCTGCCGCCGGCTCCTCAAACAATTCGGCACCGCCAAAGCGGTGCAACAAACCTTGAAACGCTTCACGGGCCAATCGCTCAAGTTGCCCAGCGAACGCCGTTTGGGGTGTTCGGTCGGCATCATTGAACTCGACCGCGACACCGTGCCACGCTCCGTCGATGCCTTACTGAATCAGGCTGACCAGGCCATGTACGCCGCCAAAAGTCAGGGTAAAAACCAGGCTGTGGTGGTGCCTTTCAACGCGGCGCTGGACGATGGCGTGCGATAAAGTCGCGCGTGACTGTGTTCAGGTCATCAGCCACGTCATAATCGCGATCGGCCATCAACACCGTCAGTAAGCGCTGCCCGACACCTCGCCCGCGCGTAGCCGCCCGCACCGCAAAACCCACAATCACGCCCTGCCGCACCAGCGCCACTGCCACGATGCGTTCGTTGAAACGGGCCACCTGCAGATCAACCGACGCCGGATCATCCTGCCAGCGCTGCCAGGCGTTGCGATAGGAAGCGCACTGGGACTGCTCAACAGCCAACCGCTGCAATTCGGCCAGATCGCGTTCGTTGGGATGAGTCAGCGGATGCACAGTGACTGGCATAACCGTCTCCATGGGTGGTTTGGCGCGCAGCATACCGATATACTGGCGCCTCGCAAGCAGGCACGCACGCGCCTGTACCCGTCGACCCAATTCGTAATTCGAGAGTGTCCTATGAGTCGCCAGGCGACGATCGAACGCAACACCACCGAGACGCGCATTCGTGTCAGCATTAATCTGGATGGCGAAGGCCAGGCCAAATTCGATACCGGCATGCCATTTCTCGAACACATGATGGATCAGATTGCCCGTCACGGCCTGATCGATCTGGACATTTTATGTCAGGGCGACAACCACATTGACGACCACCACAGCGCCGAAGACATCGGCATCACCCTGGGCCAGGCCATGGCCAAAGCGGTGGGCGACAAAAAAGGCATCACCCGTTACGGCCACGCCTATGTGCCGCTCGACGAAGCACTGTCACGCGTGGTCATCGACTTCTCCGGTCGTCCAGGCCTGTTTTACGACGTGCCTTTTACCCGCGCCAGCGTCGGCGGTTTCGATGTCGATCTGTTCCGCGAATTCTTCCAGGGTTTCGTCAACCACGCCCAGGTGTCGTTGCACATCGACAACCTCAAAGGCGAAAACTCCCACCACCAGGTGGAGACCGTCTTTAAAGCCTTCGGTCGCGCGCTGCGCATGGCGCTGTCGGCTGACGAACGCATGGCTGGCGTGACACCTTCGACCAAGGGTGTGCTCTAAGCCAACCTGAGTCTGCCGGGCACCGCGCCCGGCTAACACCATCACTTTTTGAAGATTGAGGGCAACGTGAGCGCCACACTGCTGACTGTGATCGACTATGGCATGGGCAACCTGCATTCGGTGGCCAAGGCACTGGAACACGTTGCACCCGATAACGTTCATATCGAAGTCACCGACAACCCCGAACGCATTCGTGAAGCCGACCGGATTTTACTGCCCGGCGTCGGCGCCATCCGCGATTGCATGGCCGAAATTCGTCGTCAGGGTGTTGATCGATTGGTTGATGAAGCGATACGCGACGGCAAACCCTTGCTCGGCGTCTGCGTCGGCATGCAAGCGCTGCTGGCACACAGCCTGGAAAATAACGGCATCGATTGCATGAACTATTTTGACGGTGAAGTGCGTCGTTTCCGCGATGGCGCCGTAGACGCACACGGGCTACCGATGAAAGTGCCGCACATGGGTTGGAACAACGTCGAACTGAAAGTCGACCACCCCTTATTAGCCGGCATCAACAGCGGCGATCGTTTCTATTTTGTACACTCCTACTACGCCGATGCGCACCCGGAATACACCGCCGCCACCTGCGACTACGACGCCACGTTCGCGGCGATGATTTATCGCGACAACATCTTTGCGACCCAGTGCCACCCGGAAAAAAGTTTTCCCGCTGGCCTGACGTTATTGAATAATTTTGTACGCTGGAACGGCCAACCCTAAGCGCCGCTCACCAGGCACCGTAACGAGGAATTCCAATGCTGATCATCCCCGCCATTGACTTAAAAGACGGCCAGTGCGTGCGCCTGCAACAAGGCCGCATGGAAGACGCCACCGTCTTCGGTTCTGACCCGGTTGAAATGGCCGGTCGTTGGGTGGAAGCCGGCTGTCGTCGTCTGCATTTGGTCGACCTCAATGGCGCCTTCGAAGGCAAACCAATGCACGCCGAGGTCGTCGCAGCGATCTCCCACCGCTACCCGCAATTGCCGATTCAAATCGGCGGTGGCATTCGCAACATCGACATCATTGAAGCCTACGTCGAAGCCGGCGTGAGCTGGTGCATTATTGGCACAGCCGCGGTTAAAGATCCGGGTTTTGTGCGCGAGGCTTGCAGTGCATTTCCGGGCAAAATCATTGTCGGTATCGACGCCAAAGATGGCCTCGTCGCCACCGAAGGCTGGGCGGATGTCAGTGAAGTGAAAGCCACCGACCTAGCGCGCGATTTCGCCGACGCTGGCGTGTCTGCCATCGTCTACACCGACATCGCCCGCGACGGCATGATGCAGGGTGTTAACCTCGAAGCCACGGTCGAAGTCGCGCAAGCGGGCGGCATTCCGGTGATTGCCAGCGGCGGTGTAACCGACATCCATGATATCGAACGTCTGTGCACGGTCGCCGATAAAGGGTTGCTCGGTGCCATTACCGGCCGCGCTATCTACGAAGGCAAACTCGATGTGCGTGCCGCTCAGGCCTACTGCGACGAACAGACGGGAGCGAAATAACATGGGTCTGGCGAAGCGGATTATTCCTTGTCTAGACGTCGACGCCGGTCGCGTTGTCAAAGGCGTTAACTTCGTCAACATCCGCGATGCCGGCGACCCGGTAGAAGTCGCCAAACGCTACAACGACCAAGGCGCCGACGAGATCACCATGCTCGACATCACCGCCACCCACGAAGGGCGTGACACCATGGTCGACACGGTCAGCGCCATCGCCGGCCAGGTGTTTATTCCACTTACGGTAGGCGGCGGTATTCGCACGCTCGACGACATTCGTACCATGCTCAATGCCGGCGCCGACAAAGTGTCCATCAACAGCGCGGCGATCAAAAACCCCGACTTCGTACGCGAGGCTTCACAACGTTTCGGTGCGCAATGCATCGTCGTCGCCATTGATGCAAAAAAAGTCGGCGACCATTGGGAAATTTTCACCCACGGCGGTCGCAACGCCACCGGCATTAATGCGGTTGAATGGGCGAAAAAAATGGACGACTACGGCGCCGGAGAAATCCTGCTTACCTCGATGGATCGCGACGGCGTTAAAACCGGTTTCGACATCGAACTGACCCGTGCCGTCGCCGATGCAGTGCGCGTTCCCGTCATCGCCAGTGGCGGTGTTGGCAACCTGCAACACCTGGCTGACGGCGTATTAGAAGGTCACGCGGATGCGGTGTTAGCGGCGAGCATTTTCCACTTTGGCGAATACAGCATCCGTGAAGCCAAAACGGTGATGCAAGAAAACGGTATCGAGATGCGGGTGTAACTCTCAATACACCCGACAACCCGTCTGAACGGTCGCGACCGCTGTATCAGTCCGACTCTGGTTCAAAGTAGGGAACGTGCTTGACATAGGTTCCGGCCACCAAATCGCCGAGCCTGCGATCGAATAAAAAGATCAGCAGATAATCAAGCACGACAGGAACAGGAAACAACAAACTATTTCGCACTATGGATCTAATCGGTCCGCAAGGCTTCAAGCTCTTTCTCGCTATGACCTGAATACTCACCAAGCGTTTACCAAGACTCTGACCATTAAGTCCGTCGGCAATTAAGATCAGGAAAACCCAGAGTCCACCCGACAGATAAGCAGCCGTCTGATCGGGTTCAAGTACCCATAGCAGTATTGCCGATGGGGCTAAAGCCAAGAGTACATCCACGACCTTGGCAATTATTCGCCGACTCAAATGGGTCACGTAGAAAGGTAATTCGTCCATCGGGCGTCTTTATAGTGTTAAATGACAACTCACAAAAACCAGTGACGGTGCATGTCATAGCGATCAGACCGGCCATGATACTACTCACTCTAGGCTGATTATCTCAGTCATCTGATTATTCCACTGTGATACAAAATCCAACAAACATTCGTCTTATTACCATTAAAAAAACTTGATACCTTTTATTTTATCAGCCCGCTGACAGCCCCTCATCGTGAAGGATCACCCTGATGGGACATATGAATGACTAAGGGAATGCACCATGACAATAGCAAATACGGCCAGTCGCGACTGGTCTTTAGTGATATTACGCGTCTCGCAAACCAGCGCGCAGATCTGGGTCGGCACACTGCACCCCGATCTGCACAAACCGGAAAAAGCCTACGTTGAAGTGACCGGTCCTAACGGGACGTTTCCAGCACAAGAAATCCATCTCAAAGAATGGAAGCGACCCTTCCGATACGTCAATAAACGCTTCTATCACATCGTTGAATTTACCGGCCTTGAGCCTGGCGTTCAGTACCAGGTGTCGTTTTCTCGGCAGCCGCAAGCCATCTACCGTGAATACACCCAAAAACAGTTACTAAAATCCGGCCAGTTTAAAACGCTGCCAGCGCAGTTGCCCACCGACAGCAATCAACCATTCACCATTGCCTTCGGCAGTTGCTACTACGACGATCGCGATGGTGGTCAGGCGGCCGGCGCCTATCGGGCACTCTATACACGCGGGCACTCCAGCGTGCAGCCGGACATCAGCTTTCTAACCGGCGATCAGGTTTATCTGGATATCGGTATCGACTCACTGTCACCGGTGACCTCTGAAATCCGCGATCGAGTGGCGGGCGATTATTACCGACACTGGGATCTGCTCAGCGATGTCTTCACTCACGGCGCTACCTGGATGCTGCCGGACGATCACGAGTTCTGGAACGACTACCCGTTTTACGACACCATCAACCCCTACCTGCTGGCCATACGCATCGACTACATCCGCAACACCTGGAAAAAAGCGGCGCTCGATGGAGTAAAAAAAGTTCAGGCCACGCAGCGGATTGAAACCTTTGATGTCGGCGAACTGTCGTTTTGTCTGGCCGATGTCCGCACCGAACGTGACGAACACGGTTTTCTACCTCAGGCTGAATTCGAAAAACTCGATCGTTGGGCTCGAAAGCTGACAGGACCCGGTGTGCTGGTGATGTCTCAGCCACTGCTCGTTAAGCCAGAAGCCGAACGCAACCTGCTCAGTTATACCGATCAATACACGGCCTTACTTGAAGCGCTGGGCAGCAGCGGGCACACCATTGTTATGCTCAGTGGTGACGTGCATTTCGGCCGCGTGGCAACCGCAACACTAGGCCCTAAAAAGGGCAAACTCATCGAACTGATTTCCTCTCCCATGTCTAACCTGACGCATATCAGCAGCAGTCTGGCGAACGAGACGCCGGAAAGTGAACCGGTCGAATTTCCTCACCCTTCCATTAATATCCCTGGCTGGACAAGGCAATCCATCGAACCCAATTCAAACCAGACGGTAAGCACTCGCAAAGGGTGGCCGCTCTCGGCTTATTGGACGGACAGAACGACCGAACACTTTATGACGGCCAGTTTTAATAAAGACGACAACGGCGAGATTAAACTGGTGGTGAATGCCTGGCGGGTGCGACAACGCGATGATGATAATTTGCCGGTTCGAGACCTGGGTCCGTTCGAATTCAGATTATAGAATCGGTGGGTAAGGCGCATTCCCATGCAGCCCGTTTTGCTAGGGAATGCGTTCAATATCTGGCGCAATAAATGCCTTACGCGCGGGTTCAGAAAATAAACGTTCCTTGGTGTAATGCGTCAACATGATTTGTGTATCCAACATTTGAGGATAACGATCAATCAAGTCATCCGCTGAAGTCGCGCTGCCCGCTTTATTCATAAAATGTCTCACCGCCAATATCCAGGCTTTGGTTAACGTCTCGTGAAACTTGGCAGGATCAACCTGATGGTGGATCAGAAATTGATTCAGCGTCTCGCGCATTTGGTCGGTGGCGGTATCCGGGTCGCTTTCACACAGATAGATATACGCCAAACGAAGATGCGCGCGGTGGTTAAAATCAGCCACCGGAATGTCACACCGTTCCATCCGTTGTCGGAAAGTCTGGTCGTCTGGACTGATGGCAAATTCCATAACATCCCCCTGAGCAATCTGCATTTAAATAGGCCTTAAGCCGAGGCAGCGGCTTCGGCTCTGTTTTTCATCAACACCAAGAGTGACCGGTGAAAGTCGCGGAAAATAATTTCACCCCAGAGTCGGGAATACCAGCCAAAGTTTGTGTTATCGACCAAGGTGGTTTGCAGATGCAAAACCGTTTCACCCTGACTGTTTTCACTGATCCTATACTCACCGTTCAGCGGTGAGAAATATTCACCGCCCAGTTTAACGTGGGGGTCCAATGCTTCGTCCGGTATTTTTTCTGGGTCAATGTCAAAGTCGTAAGCCATTCGCTGATTAGTCTCCCAGCCGGTAATAACTTCCTTAAAGACCACACCTTTTTCCCAATAACTGGTTCGTACCGCACCGACACCACTGGCATCCATACGCGCTTCAACCGGCCGTGGAACACCAATCAGCTGATTAAACGACAGCGGTAATTCCCCATCTTCTATAACGGTGACGCTGGCGAGCTGGCGCCATATAACATCGGCCGGCGCGTCGATAACAATCTCATTGTGCACCTGATAGGTTTGCGACATGGACGGCAATTGAATTTCCAGCGGCCAAATCACTACCGGCAATACAGCGACCGATAACAAGGTACCGTTCTTCCGCTGAAACATAACCCGATGCACCCAGCCAGCCAAGAGACCACCAAGACTCGACAGCAACATAAAGGCTGGCAGCGCCAGAGCGATGCAGATAGTGCCTTCAATAAAAGTCACAAACGCGGCCAGCAGAAAAATAAAGATCGGCTGCCACGCCACGATGATCATACGTTTGCGTGGAAGACTGGGGTTTTGTTGTAACTCAAAGTGGATGCGGATATAGCCAATCGCGAAGGGCACACCACACAGAAAAGAAATCGATACCAACCAACCCACTCCCGCGTTTAGGTCGGCATCAATGGCGCTAACAAGCCACATAAAAAACAGCCGAAATGAAGCGCCATAGAGCACACCCAACAAAATCCCTATGTGTTTTGGCTTCAAAATCTGCTCCTTATCGTACGGGAATTGGACCAATAAGCAGTTTAACCTGCAATGTCCCGATGTCGTCAGGCACTCATCACCATCCCACCGAGCACCTTGCGCGCCTGCAACGGCGACAAGCCAAAGTATTTTTTATAATCGCGACTGAATTGCGTTGGGCTTTGGTAACCGACCGCCTGGGCAGTCTGGTTGACGTTGAGGGCGTCCTGGCTGAGCAGTTGCTGGGCTTTGATCAGTTTCAGGCGTTTGATGTATTGCACCGGTGAGGTCCGGGTGATTTCACGGAAATGCTGGTGGAACGACGACACACTCATGTTCGCCTGGCTGGCCAGTTGCTCAACGCTCGGCGCTTCGGTAAAGCCTGCGTGCAATTCTGAAAGAACCCGAGCGATGCGGGCATAGTGCCCCTGATTCAGCACCAAGGCTTCCAGAGCAGGGCCTTGCTCCCCTTTGAGTGCTTCGAATACCAAATCTCGCATGCGCGCTTCGCCCATGGCTTCGCATTCGGCCGGGTCGTGCAACGCACCCAGCAGCCTCAGCACAGCATCGGCCATGCTCGACGTCATCGGCACGGATGCCATGGGAATGGGTTTTTCGTTACCTGAGCGCTGCCTGCGTCGGTTCATCGCGGTCACCAGCTCACTCAACAGCGCCGGATCTAAGCGAACGGTCAGGCCGTACAGCGGTTCTTCTTCGCTGGCGTGGGTTTCACACTCGAACGGCAGCGGCAGCGTTTGCACCAAATACTGGCCGGGGTTGTATTCAATCACTCGGTCACCCAGGTAACCGGTTTTACGGCCTTGAACCAGAATCACCAGGCTCGGTTCATAGAGCAGCGGCGTTTTGTCGATTTTCACTCGGCCATAAACCAGCGACACGTTTGGCAGGGGCGTTTTGGTAAAGCCCGGTGTGTGCACCAGATCGTCAATCAGTTGCACGGCTTGCGGCGTGAAAACAGTGTTAGGGTACATGACAACCACTCCAATCCAACAAATCCTATTTACGGAAATCTACAGGATTAAACTGATATTCCCATGCTTAAACACTGTTATTTTTCATTTTTTGTAGAAAAAGGCAGAAATGCTGGAGAAATGCCAATCGCGGCCCAACGCGTTAACAACCAGACTAGGCTCCACGCTGATCACCAGCGAACGATTCACTATCTGAGGTACAGAGCCATGAGCAACAACATTGAAGGCAAGGTCGTCGTCATTACCGGCGCCAGCAGCGGTTTGGGCGAAGCCACCGCCCGTTTGCTGGCCCAAGAAGGCGCCAAACTGGTCTTGGGCGCACGCCGTACTGAGCGTCTGCAAGCCCTGGCGGATGAACTGAACAACGCTGGCGGCCATGTGCTAACGGTGACCACCGATGTGGTGCAGCGTGATCAAGTCGAAGCACTGGTCAAGGCGGCGATCCAATCGCACGGCCGGGTCGATGTGATGATCAACAACGCAGGCATCATGCCGCAAGCGCCCATGGAGCAACTGCGTGTCGATGAATGGGATCAGCAAATTGATGTGAACATCAAAGGGGTTTTGTACGGCATTGCGGCAGTGTTGCCACACATGCAGAAGCAAAAGTCCGGGCAGATCATCAACGTGTCATCGGTTGCCGGGCACAAAGTGTTGCCCCCGGGTATCGTATATTGCGCCACCAAACACGCCGTGCGCGCCATTTCCGAAGGCATGCGCATGGAAATGACGCCCTACAACATTCGCAGCACCATTCTGTCACCGGGCGCTGTCGCGACCGAGTTAAACGACTCCATTAAAGCGCCAGAAGTGGCCGAAGGCATGAAGGCGTTTTATGAGGCGGTAGCCATTCCGGCCGACTCGTTCGCAAGGGCTGTGGCCTTTGCCATCAGTCAGCCAGAAGACGTCGACATCAACGAAATTCTGTTCCGCCCGACGGCGCAGGAAGTCTGAGTCGATTGCCGCTCGGCCGTCAGCAAGCGCCGCTAGTCGGCGCTTGCTTGCATCGCCGTTAATTTGTATTGCAACTGACGTTCAGCCTGACGGGCACGTTTACCCATCACACTGCGCAACAAGGGTGACAACAACCGTAACGTCCAACGGGTATTACGGCTGTAGAACCGCCAGTCAATTTTGGTCCGCCCACTGGGTGCCGTCGACCAACGTATTTCCATGCGCGGTTGAATACCATCGAGCTCGCCTTCTGTGGCGAAATAGGTATTGGGCTGGTAATCCACCACCGAAACGGCCACCGGCTGGATACCCTGACCTGGGACTTTAACGTCCTCCAACCAGGTTTTGCCCACACCAATGTGACGATCGTCCTTTTCGACAATGCGGATCACCTGAGGAAACCACTCGGCGAAATTTGTCATATCCGTCAGATAATCAAAACTTGGCTCGATCGCCGTTTCCGTCAACAAGGAAAAACTCGCCAATTTGATCATGCTTACCTCAATGCCGCGCTGGTGATGTCAGACGAGCGTTAATGCGGCCCATTCACAATGCCTCAACCCGACAGAAGTCATTAGCCAAACACTCTATTGAGGCTGATCGTGATCACACTGCCTCCGCCGAGACACTTCTGGCCAATAACACCAGCACTAATGCCAGAACCGCGCAGCCCAGATAACCCAGAGACAGGGAATACAGCGTCTGGTTGTAGAACTGCCCAACGAGCAACGCCACACCCACGGAGATCAAACTCGATACCGATGCGATTACCGACGCACCGAGTCCGGCCACTCGCCCCAGCCATTCCATTGCCAGTGCGTTGATATTGCCGAACACCAAACCGACACAAAAAAACAGGCCGTATCCCAACACCAAAAACGTCAGCAATGACGGGTGACCGCTCCCTAGCCAGGACAGCAATAACAACACAGCCGAACACACGATCATGCCCACCAAAGCGGTGATGATTTGGCGCTGCATGCCAAATCTCATCACCAAACGGCCGTTGGTAAACGACGCCAGGCCAATGCCGGACGCGAGAATGGCAAAGTAAAGCGCAAAGCGTGTACCGGCATTATAGAGATCGCTAAAAATGGCCTGAGCGGTGCTCAGATAGGTGACCTGACAACCAAACACCAAGCCTGCCACCGCGGTGTAAGCCATCACTTTGGGGTGACCAACGATCAAGGCCGTGTTGGTGGCGAGTTTCCCAAACACCAATGGGATGCGTCGATCCTGAGGGAGCGTCTCCGGTTGCCGCAACACCAACCAGGTGGCGCCGATCAACGCCAGCACCGCGTAGGAAATAAAAATGCCGCGCCAATGACCAATGACCAAAACCAACTGGCCAAACGCCGGTGCCACCATCGGCACCAGAATGATCAGCATCACCACAAAGGAAAAAATGCGCGCCATGGCATCGCCGGAGAACTGATCGCGGATCAACGCCCGGGTACCAATTTTCGGACCGGCCACACCGATGCCCTGAATCATCCGACCGACCAGCAACATCGGCAAACTGGTGGCCAGAATGGCCATCAATGTGCCCACCATAAAGATACCCAGACCCATCATAATGGCCGGTTTACGACCATAGGCATCCGCCAAGGGACCAAACGCCAGCTCGCCAAACACCATGCCCAATACCAGCATGGATACCACCAGCTGCGTGTCGGTGGTGCTGACGCCAAATTCCGCTTCGATGGCCGGCAGACCGGGCAAGATGGCATCGAGCGATAAGGCGGTTAAACAGGTCAGCAACGCGAAGCCGGCCACCAGCTCAGGTAATGATCGTGACAATGGGCGGGCAACAGCGGTCTCAAGCATGGATCACTCGACAGTCGATCAAGGGCCGACGAGACTAGCGCAACTGTCGCGCAAAGATAAAAGTTTTTGACATCTTGAAGCCCCTCCCGGATCATTTTTCGACTGACAAATTTAATAAGAAACGGGCACCGCTATGTATCTTGGTATCGATCTTGGAACCTCCGGCCTGAAGGCCATCCTGCTGAATGAACGCGGCCAACTCGTGGCCCAGGCCACCGCGCCTTTGACCGTCAGCCAACCGCAGCCGGGCTGGTCGGAACAGGCACCGGAAGACTGGTGGCAAGCCATGCAATCGGCCTGTGCCATGCTGGCGAAAGAGCAGGATTTAAGCGCGGTGCGCTCCGTCGGACTGTCCGGCCAAATGCACGGTGCCACCCTGATCGATGCCGCCGGTGACGTCATTCGCCCCTGCATGCTGTGGAACGACGGCCGCAGCGGCACGCAGTGCGACGAGCTGGAACACCGCCTGCCTGATTTCCGCGAACGCAGCGGCAACCTGGCGATGCCCGGCTTTACCGCCCCCAAGGTGCTGTGGGTCGCGGAAAACGAACCCGACGCTTTCCAACGCATCGACAAAGTGCTGCTGCCCAAGGATTACCTGCGCTATCGCCTCACCGGCGAATTCGCCTCCGACATGTCCGATGCCGCCGGCACTTCATGGCTGAACCCGGCCGAGCGCCGCTGGGACGATCAACTGCTGTTTGTGACCGGCCTGACCGAAGCCAATATGCCCCGCCTGTATGAAGGTCCGGATGTCACCGGCGTGGTCAGTGCCGCTGCCAGCGCCGCAACCGGTCTGCCGCAGGTTCCGGTTGTCGCAGGCGCCAGCGACAACGCCGGTGGCGCACTGGGTGTTGGATTGATCGAACCCGGTCAATCGATGCTCAGCCTGGGCACCTCCGGTGTGGTCTTTACCGTCAGCGATGGTCACCGCGCCGCACCCGAGCAAACCGTCCACGCCTTTTGCCACGCCCTGCCCGGCCGTTGGCATCAGATGAGCGTTAACCTCTGCGCGGCCGAGTGCCTGGCTTGGCTGAGCCGCATTACCGGTCGCCCCGTGCCTGAGTTGATCGCTGCGGTGGAAGACAGCGGTCGCACCGAAACCAGCCTGACGTTCCTGCCCTATCTCAGCGGTGAACGCACGCCACACAACGACCCGCGCGCGCGCGGCCAGTTCCTCGGTTTGTCGGTGAATACCGATGCGGTTGACCTGACGCTGGCCGTGCTCGAAGGCGTCACCTTTGCCCAGGTCGATGGTCTGCACGCCTTGCATGCCGCCGGTGTCACACCCGCCGATATGAATCTGATTGGCGGCGGCAGCCGCTCTGCATTTTGGCGTCAATTGCTGGCCGATGCGCTGAAAATCCCGACGCATGCGCGCGACGGTGGCGACGTCGGCCCCGCCTTGGGTGCCGCTCGTCTGGCGCAATTAGCCGACAGCAAAGCCGATTGGTCGGAGGTGTTCACACAGCCCCAGCTGATGGAAACCTGCCGGCCAAACGCTCATCGAGCCGCCTACCTGGATGCCCAACTGGCACGCTTCCGGGCGCTGTATAAGGTCAGCCGGCCGCTGCTGGACTAAGCGTCGCCGGACAACCACCGAAAGCCCGTCAACTGTTCGCTTTGCTGCCACAGTTGGCGGGCCACGTCAGCATCACGCGCCTGGCGTGCACAGCCAACCTTGATCGCCCGGCCGCGCAGTTCACGAAACCCACGTGGCCCGGTGAAATCGCCCCCCTTAATGTCGCCCCCCAGCGCTGCATACAAGGTCGGTTCCGCACCCGCCTGAGCGCTTTGCAGAAAAACCGGCCCGACCAGCTTCATTAACCAGGTCGGCAAATAGCGCGACAACTCGGTATTGGACGCGCCAGGGTGGGCAGCGACCGAAATCGTCTGATAACCCGCGTCGTCAAGCCGACGTTGTAATTCAAATGCGAACATCAGACACGCCAGCTTACTCTGGGCATAGGCAGCCACGCGCGAATAGCGCTGGCGACTGTTGAGGTCATCGATATCAATGGCGCCGCGGCGATGCGCCACTGAGCTGAGCGACACCACCCGAGCACCGGGCGTTAATTCCAACCGTGGCAGCAATAAACCGGTCAGCAAAAAATGTCCGAAATAGTTGGTCGCCATCTGCAATTCCAGACCGTCTTCCGTCACAACAAAGGGTGGAAACATGACGCCGGCATTATTGATCAGCGCATCCAGGCGGCCGTAGTTGGCCAAAAACACCTCGGCAAACTCACGCACTGACGACAGCCGGCTCAGGTCCAACGGCAGCACATCGAGTCGGGCCTGCGGGTAAGCACTCAGTAACTGCTGACGCGCCGCCTCGGCTTTGTCGGCGTTACGGCAGGCCATCACCACCCGGGTGCCCTTAGCTGCCAAAGCCCTTGCTGTTGCTAATCCCAATCCGGCATTTGCGCCGGTCACAATCACCACCGTGTCGGATAAGTCCGTCACTGCGTCCAAATGAAACACCATCGGCGTCACCTTTATTGAGCTGTACCTGCCTTTCTACTGCATCAGCTTAGCCCGGTGCTGTGAATGCGCTGAAAGTCAGCTTTACCCGAAAGCGGACAGAAACGCGCCTTTGACTATACTGATCCTATGGATTGGCGCCGAAGCTGCGCCCACCAGGAGGTTTATTTGCGTCAGTACATCCGACATGCGACCGACATCCCGTTATCCGTCCAGGCGGCGGATACTTCACCCCCTGATGCCCGGTTGAAAAACTTCAGCTGTGGCGGTCTGAGTTTTTGCAGTGATCGCGCCATAACGCTTGGACAGCGGTTGCGCCTGAGCATCGACATCGATGAGCCACCGTTCGAAATCGACGGCCAGGTCGTCTGGTGTCATGTTCAGGATGAGCAGTATCTGATTGGCGTCTGCTTTCATACCGATCAGGATGCCTTCTCCGTGCGCATGGTGGAGCAACTGTGCCGCATCGAGGAATACCGCGAAAAAGTACAGCGGACCGAAGGGCGCGACATCGACCGAGATCAGGCCGCTCGTGAATGGATCGAGCTACACGCTGCCGAATTCCCCAACTGGCAGCCCAACAACGCTGATTAGAACGCCAACTCCGTCACTGTGATCACCAATTCCGCCCCCCGGGGCGGAAGACTGTCCCTGCTCAGGCTCTACACTGAACCGCGCTCATCCGACCAAAACAATCACAACAAACTGAAAGGTATTGCGCGATGACTGTGACCTCTAACCTCAAGCATCTGGCCAGCGCCAGTGTGCTGACTCTCGCTGTCGCTACGGCCCAGGCCGATACCGCCAGCTCTGCAAACGTTATGGCTCCTCTGGAAGTCAGCGACTGGTATGCGTTTGATAACCAACTGACGACCGCAGCCAACATGGGCGTAACCGCGGTCTCTGTCGATGTCTGGTGGGGCAAGGTGGAAGGCGCCGGTGACCAGCAATTCGACTGGAGCTACTACGACACCATCTTCAGCCACATCACCAGCGCCGGTCTCGACATCGTGCCCATCATGTCGTTCCACCAATGTGGCGGTAATGTGGGTGATACGTGCAACATCCCTATTCCGTCCTGGATTTGGAACCACTACGGCGTGCCCGCTTCAGACCTGCGCTACAAAAGCGAGCAAGGCAATGAGTCTGTCGAAACGGTTTCGTTGTGGGCCGATCACCTCGTCGCCAGCGAATACCAGGAATTTATGGAAGCTTTCGAGAGCCATTTCAGCGGTTACGCCGACGACATGCTGGAAATTAACGTTTCGATGGGACCGGCCGGTGAGTTGCGCTATCCGTCCTACAACAGCCACGACACCGGCAGCGGTTACCCAACGCGCGGTGCCTTTCAATCGTACAGCGACCCGGCCAAAGCCGACTTCCAAAACTGGGCGCTGGCAAAATACGGCAGCTTAAATGGCGTCAACGGTGCCTGGGGCACCAGCCTGACGCAGAGCAGCCAGATTCAGCCGCCGTCGAACGCGGGCAGCTTCATTGCCAATGGCGATCAGTTTTACACCCAGTACGGTCGCGACTTTGTGCGCTGGTATCACGACAGTCTGATGCAACACGGCCACACCATGATGACCACCGCCCTGAACGCTTTGGACGGTGCCTTTGCCGACATCGAGCTGGGCATGAAAATCCCCGGCATTCACTGGAAGATGGCCACCGGCGACAACACCGAGCGCAGCGCCGAAATCGCCGCCGGCCTAATTCCGTCTGACGTTAATTTGGACACCGATGCTACCGGCCATGGCTACGCTGACATCGTCGGGGTTCCGGCCAGCTATCAGAACGAATCGCGCGGCGTGGTGCTGCACTTCACTGCTCTGGAGATGAACGACGACCCATACGGCAGCGGCCAATCTCTGGCGCAAAGTCTGGTGTTCTGGGTGGCTAACGAAGCGGCCGCCCAAGATGTCCCCATTAAAGGAGAAAATGCACTGGCAGGCGGTGTGACCACCGATAATGGCTGGAACAACATTGAAAACGCCTTCGACTACGCCAGTTACAGCGGCATGACCGTGCTGCGCATTAATCAGGTCACCACCGGCGGCACTGGTCAGAATCGCTACAGCCAGTTCATCAATCACTATCTGGTGCCTGACGGCGATTGGCAGCGTACGGTGATTTTTATTCGCGGCAAAACACAGTCCGGCCAAAACCTGTTTATTCGTGGTGGCATTGATCACGCCTATGCCAACGCCAATCTGGGCCGTAATTGCCAGACTTATAACGTTGAATGCGCGCTGCGCATCCAACACAACAACCTGCTCAACGCCACCACCGTGGGCTGGAAAACCGGCGATCTGTACCTCGATTGGTACGGCATTGAATCTGGCCAGGGTGCCGGCGCCGAAGGCACCGCCATGGATTGGACTACCGATGAATGGCCTTCAAGCTGGGGCGCTTTACGCACGGTCCCCGTCGACGGTTACGGTGAGGAAGTGCTCAATCACTACGGCGATCACTACTGGATGCTGGATGTGCAAATGGATTGCAGCAACACCGTAAACGGCTGGTTTGAAGTGAAATCTTACATTTCTAACGGCCCTGGCTGGGAAGGCAACATCAGTCAAAGCGGAACGCCTTACAGCACCAGCAATCACTTCGCTCAATGCGGTCGAATCAACGTGTTTGAACGCGACAGCAGCAGCGCCCAGATCATCAACTTCCCCTGATACGGGTCTCTTGCCGGTCGCGATTTTCAACCGCGACCGGCACTCACATCTTGGTATAGTGCGGCTCTTTGAACCGCACTGAGCCAGATATGACCGACGCCTTGCCCAACCCAGCAATAGCGCCTTACAAACTGGTCCCTCCGGCTCAGGCAGTCAGCCTGCTATCGCGCCCGGCTTTGCTGAATTGGCTGGATCGCGCCCTGCACTTCTCCGTCACCTTAGTTCAGGCACCGGCCGGTTTTGGTAAAACCAGCCTGATCAGTGCCTGGCTGGCTGAGCGCGACCTCGATGCGCTGTGGTACAGCTTGGATGCCGGTGACAACGATCCGGCCTATTTCGCCGCCCACTTTATTCACGGTCTGCATCAAGCGACCAACCTAGGCTGCCCCAACAGTGATGCACTGGTCAGTCGCGCCAGTGTGGACCGTTTGGATCAGTTGCTGGCCAAAGCCATGGTGGAAGTAAGCCAGCGGCAGCGGCCTCTGTGCCTGGTTTTGGATGGCATGCAACTGGTTACCGAAGCCAAAGTATTAACTGCTTTACGACTGTGGATTCGCGCCCTGCCGCCCAACATACACGTGGTCATGACCAGTCATCAGGAACCGGCGCTCGGGCTTAGCGCGTTACGAGTACGCGGCCAATTACTGGAAATGGGCTCTGAGCAGCTGGCGTTCCAGCAAGAGGAACTGGCCGCCTTGCTGAGTGATCGACTCGATGTGACGGTGTCCGGCGCAACACTGACCACCCTACTCGACAGTACCGCTGGCTGGCCCGCAGGCCTTGCACTGATTTGCCACAACGCACGCAGCGAAGCCGATTTACTCGATGCCAGCCAGATGCTAAACGCCGCGGGCGCGCATCTGGAAACCTATTTGCAGCAGGAAATTCTCGACGAACTACCGCCACCTCAACGGGCCTTTCTGAGCCAAGTCTGCGTGTTTGATCGCTTCGATGCGGCCTTGTGCGATCGACTGCTGGACCAGCAAAACAGCCAATCGCTTATCGACCAGTTGCGTCGCGACGGCCTTTTTATCATCGCGCTGGACAGTCGTTCGGGCGGTTATCGCTTACCGCCGCTGATTCGCCAGACACTGATTCGGCTGGCGCAGCTTCAGTCGCCTGAGACTTGGCGAGACGGCTGCATCAAAGCGGCCTATGCCTGCCTCGATAACGGTCAAGCCATGCAGGCGGCGCAATTGGCGATGCGCCAGGACGACGCCGATCTGAATCAGGCCGTGCTGAACTCCGCTGGCCTCGATTTGTATCGCAGCGGTCAATTCAGTCTGGTGGAACGGTTACTGGCACCACTGGACGCCGACCGCATCCGTCAGAATGCAGACCTGTTGCTGCTCAAAACCTGGATCTGGCTGCTCAGTTACCGCGAAGAAGAAGTGCTGCCGTTACTGCGCCAGGCCGAAGCCCAGCACGCCGATACTCGACCAGAGTATGCGGTTGCTCGTGCACAAGCCGCCATTAATCGCGAAAACTTTGCCGCCGCACGCCAACTGGCCGGTCAGGCGCTCGACCAACTCGGTCAGGACCGCAGCGTGTCACGGACTCTGGCGACGTCCGTCCTGGGTCAGGCAGCCTTGTGTGCCGGGGAACTGGAGCTGGCTCAGCGTCATTTACAGACGGCCGAGCAACTGGCGCGGGCGGGACAATTCACGCAACAACAGCTTTGGGTTCGCTGTCTGCTGGCCGACGTTCACAGTGTGGCCGGCGACTGGGATCAGGCGTTGTCGATTCAGGATGACGCCGTGCAACTGGCGCGAGAACGCTGTGTCGAACCGCTGATGCATCTGGAATTTTTATACCGTGGTCGCATTCAGATTCTGACCGAGCGCGGACGCTGGGAAGAAGCACTGCAACACCTGGATTTTGCCAGCGATTTAATCGAACCGCTGGGCGATTACGGCCTGCTCAATCCTTTGGTGTTGCGTGGCCGTTTGGCCTTAGCGCGCGGGCGCGACACTGAATTAGGCTCGCTGGCACTGCAAGTGCGACGGCTGCTCACTCAACACCCTTATCATTCGGACTGGGTCGCCCAGGCACAGACCTTTTTGCTCGCAGCCGAGCACTTAGGGGCGGCACCGGTGTTGCCATTGCCAACCGCACAGCACGGTCAATTCGCCACACCCAGCAACCACTTTCAACATCAACTGGCGCGCAATGCCGCCCTGGAAAAATGGTTACAAGGACAGTCAGACAGGGCGTTAAAAGAGATGCGTCATTTAGCGGGACTGGCCCAACAACAGGGTCTACTGCTGCCGGAATTACACGCTCGTTTGCTGTCAGCTTTGTGGTCAGACGACACCCAGGGTGAGTCCGACTGGCATCGCGCCCTGCCCTGGCTACCCAGGGTGCGACCGCTGGCCAGTCTCGATCTGTATCGACGCCTGTGCTCGACGACTGAACGGACCTGGACCGACTGGTCGTTGTGGTGGCAACCCTCGGCAGCCAATCGCCGACCGGTAGCGTCTGTGGCCCAAGGGGATCCACGTTTAAAACGCCTGAATCGACACTGGGTCAGTGGCCATGAGCAGGTCACGGCCAAAGAGTTTGAAGTGTTGATGCTGCTCGGCCAGGGTTTAACCAACGAAGCCATTGCGCAGTGTTTGCACGTCGCGCCATCGACCATTAAAAGTCACATCCGCCGGCTTTATCGCAAACTCGATATCAGCGATCGAAATCAGGCGCGTGCCTTGGTTGAGCGGTTGCTCGACGGCAGTCAACATCAGTGATGCAAATCCAGTTCACGCATCAGTGTTTTCCATAACGCCTGGATATCACGCACGATGGGATGACGGGGTTTAATTTCTGCCACCGCGCGACGCTCCAAGGCCATTTTTTCAACCTCAGTCGTGGCACGAATAGACAGCGGTGTCGGCGCATCAAAGCGTTCAGAAAACCCATCCATCGATTGCTGATGCAAGGCCAACCGACCGTTTACTCGATTAAAAAACGGCATCAGTTTATCGGCGCTGATGGCGTTGTCCTGCGCGAATTCCAGCACGTGTTGATAGCTTTCAAAACACAGTGGCGTGGGCGTCAGCGGCACCAGAATCCGGTGCGCAGCGCGGTAGGCTTGCTCGATCACGGTATTGATGCCCGGCGGACAATCGATCAACACCAGATCGTATTGAGATTTCAGCGACCGTAATAATCGTTTCAGGTGTTTTTCCGACGCTTCGTCGGTCATCAGCCGATCCAGCTTGCGCAGGCTTTTGCGTGCCGGTAACAAATAAACACCGGAATAACGTGAGCCTTCAATAAAATCATTCCAGTCAACGCTGGTGCGTAACCAGTCGCGCGCTTTTAAGCCTTTGGCTTCACCACCGGAGAGAAAATAGCTGGCCGAAGCTTGTGGATCGAGGT
Source organism: Saccharospirillum sp. MSK14-1 (assembly GCF_003054965.1). GTDB lineage: Bacteria > Pseudomonadota > Gammaproteobacteria > Pseudomonadales > Natronospirillaceae > Saccharospirillum. Next base: position 130,846 of record NZ_MIES01000033.1, on the reverse strand, counting down.
CGATCAACAAGGTTTCAAAACCGTATTCACTGGCCTGATGCGCCAAGTGAATCGCCGTGGACGTCTTGCCCACGCCGCCTTTCTGACTGTGTATTGCTACCACTTTCATCAGAGGTCTCCCACCGTCAAACGGCATTCAGGTTATGACAGCCCCATGTCGATACGATGACAGTGCAAACCGTTTGCCTGTGCGAAGCGTATTAAGCAAAAACCCAAGCAGGTCACACCATGATGCTGACATTGAAACAAGCCCGCCAAACCCGCACGCCTTTTACACGCGCTGAAGTGGCTGCACTTCAGGCAAGCTTTTACCATCTGCATCTGTTTCAGGGTGACCAGGGTCAATTATTGGTGAACGAAAACGGCCAGCCACTGGTGTTAAAGTCGTTGCCGGCGGTGCGTCAGTTATTGGCGCAGTTACCCATTGAGTCAGCCGAATTAGTACACCGCAGCGCCTTCGGCGAAATGATTGGCCAGGCCGATGGTGATAACACCTTGCGAGTGCCGCTGACCATTCATGCGCAACCTCAGGGAGAGTTCGAATGACACCCAGTCGTATCATGTTGTTTTGGGGCCTTGGCGGCCTGGCCATCTTTGTGATTCTGGCGCTGCTGCCTTGGGTCAACCCGGGCCTGCTGGTTCACTTCCATTCTTTCAGCGCGCTGATTCTGGTGTTTCTGACCGGCTCGCTCTGGTTACCGGCCGTCACACACGAAGACCGCCATGTGCCGGCTATTACGCTGGCGATGATTTTATTTCTGCTCGCCTGGGTCAGTTTTTATCTGCCGTTGTGGCTGGCCGTGTTGGTGCTGGTGCCGGCTTACCCGGTGTTGTGGTGGCAAGAGCGCCGCTGGTTTGGCCGCGCTCAGCCGCTGGACTATCGCAATTTGCGCACACTGCTCACCTGGACGGTCACGGCGCTGCACATTCTGGCATTAGCCGCGGTTATTTGATGCGGGTCAAACCACTTGCCGACAGGCGGCAAAAGAACTCGCCAGCGCGATTGTAATTTTGTTACATTCTGTCGCGTTCCGGCACAGCCGGCTTGGATGACCAAAGGACACAGAGCCCGTGAGTCAAGCAGGCGAGATACGCAAAATTGGAGTACTGACCAGTGGCGGTGACGCCCCTGGCATGAATGCGGCGGTGCGCGCCGTGGTTCGAACCGCCCTGATGAAAGGGCTGGACGTGTATGGCGTACGCGATGGTTACCTGGGTTTGCACCAGGACCGCATCGATAAACTCGAACGCCACCATGTTTCCGATCTGATCAATCGTGGCGGCACCTTCCTCGGTTCTGCCCGTTTTCCCGAATTTAAAGAAGAAGTCGTTCGTCAGGAGTCCATCGCCAACCTGCGCAAGCACGGTATCGACGCTCTGGTCGTGGTCGGCGGTGACGGTTCCTACATGGGTGCCAAACGTCTGACCGAGATGGGCTTCCCCTGCGTTGGTCTGCCCGGCACCATCGACAACGACGTCGCCGGTACCGACTTCACCATTGGTTTTCACACCGCCCTGAACACGGTGCTGGACGCGGTCGACCGGCTACGCGACACCTGCTCGTCCCACAATCGCATTGCCATTGTCGAAATCATGGGACGTTACTGTGGCGACCTGACATTGATGGCCTCGATCGGCAGCGGCGCCGACTTCACCGTGGTGCCGGAAAAAGGCTTCGATGAGGAAGCGTTGATTCAATCCGTTGCTGACGGCGTTTCTCGCGGTAAAACCCATTCGATCATTGCCATCACCGAACACGTAACCGATGTATCCGCGCTGGCCAAGCGCATCGAAGCACGCACCGGTTTGGAAACTCGCGCCACCATTCTTGGCCACATTCAGCGTGGCGGTGTGCCCTGCGCCTTCGACCGCGTACTGGCCAGCCAGATGGGTGCTTATGCGGTGGATTTGTTGTTACAGGGTATTGGTGGCCGGTGTGTTGGCATTCAGAGTAACGAACTGGTGCATCACGACATCATCGATGCCATCGAGAACATGCCCCGCCCGTTCAAACAGGATCTGTACGACCTGACCAATCTGTTGGCTTGATTGGCGCAACGTCTATCAGCAAAAAGTGCAATGCCGTCTTGCCCGCCTGCGGATGCAAGGCGGCGTCGCTTTGACGTAGAATAGCCGGCCCATTACCGACCTGCGAACCTCGATGTCCAGCTTGACGCTCCCCGCATTGCGCCACGCCCGTGGCGAAGTCCAGATTCCTGGCTCTAAAAGCCTGTCCAACCGAATTCTGCTGTTGGCCGCTCTGAGTGAAGGCACTACCCAGATTACCAACCTGCTGCGCAGCGACGATATCCGTCATATGTTAACCGCACTGGCGCAGCTGGGTGTCCACTTCGAGCTCAATGACGATGGCACTGAATGCACGCTGACCGGCCTTGCCGGTCCACTGGCGCGTGGTCAGGATCTGGCGTTATATCTGGGTAATGCCGGCACGGCCATGCGGCCATTAGCCGCCGCCTTGTGCATTGGTGAAGGTCACTTTGAACTGACCGGTGAACCGCGCATGGCGGAACGGCCCATTGGCGATTTGATCGATGCGTTATCACCGCTGGGGGCAACGGTTCACTATCGCGGCGCAACCGGTTATCCGCCGCTGGGTATCGAGGCCGGTCAGTTACACGGCGGTACTGTGCAGATCGATGGCAGCATTTCCAGCCAGTTTCTGACGGCGTTGCTGATGGCGGCGCCTTTATTGAATGAAGCCTTGACCATCGAAGTGGTCGGCGAACTGGTCTCTAAACCCTATATCGACATTACTCTGGATGTGATGCGCCGCTTCGGCGTGAACGTTACCAACCGCGATTATCGCGCCTTTGAGATCGACGCTGGCCAGCGTTACATCAGTCCGGGACGCATTCAGGTCGAAGGCGACGCCTCCAGCGCCAGCTATTTTCTCGCCGCCGGTGCGATCGGTGGTGGCCCGGTAAGGGTACATGGCACCGGCACCGATTCGGTACAGGGCGATGCCCGCTTTGCCGAAGTGCTGGAGCAGATGGGCGCTAAGGTCACCTGGGCACCGGAGTGGATTGAAGTCAGCAATAACGGCGCGCTGAACGCGGTGGATGTCGATTTGAATCACATTCCCGATGCCGCCATGACCATCGCCACGACCGCCTTGTTTGCCCAAGGCACAACCCGGATTCGCAATGTCTATAACTGGCGAGTGAAAGAAACCGACCGGCTGAGCGCCATGGCAACCGAGCTGCGCAAGCTCGGCGCCGACGTCATTGAAGACGAGGATGCACTGACCATCACGCCCCCGGCGCAGACACAGAGCGCGGCCATCGACACCTATAACGACCACCGCATCGCCATGTGTTTTTCACTGGCAGCTTTTGGCAGCGGCACGGTAACCATTAACGATCCGGGCTGCACGTCCAAGACGTTCCCGGACTATTTCGAGCGCTTTGCCGCCATTACTGACGGTTAAGGCGACGGCCGATATAATCGGCGCACGATTAAACTGAGATTTTCAACACTGAACTCACACTGCGAACGCAACACTTAAAGAGGCCCGACATGAGCTACAGTCAGATCCCTGCCGGCAAAGACGTCCCTAACGACATCTACGTCGCCATCGAAATCCCGGCCAACGCCAGTCCGATCAAATATGAGATCGACAAAGACATGGACGCCCTGATGGTCGACCGCTTTATGGCCACGCCGATGTTCTACCCGGCTAACTACGGCTTCGTCCCCAATACTCTGGCTGATGACGGCGATCCGGTCGACGTTCTGGTCGTCACCCCCTACCCGGTTGTTCCCGGCTCGGTGATTCGCGCGCGTCCAATCGGCGTTCTGGAAATGACCGACGAAGCCGGTTCCGACGCCAAAGTCCTGGCCGTACCGCACAGCAAACTGAGTTCACTGTACGACGACGTTCAGGAAGCCACCGATCTGCCGCCGCTGCTGCTGGAACAGATCAAGCACTTCTTCGAGAACTACAAAGACCTGGAAAAAGGCAAGTGGGTGAAGGTCGACGGCTGGGCCGATGCGGCCAAAGCCAAAGAGATCATCAACGAATCGGTCGCCGCCTATAACAAAGGCTGATCCGACCGCGCATAAAAAAGCCGCCTCGATGGCGGCTTTTTTATGTCTGGCAATCAACAATCAACCGGTTGCCAGTAATTCGCGCAGATCGATTAACGCCGCATTGGCGCGGGAAATGTAGCTGGCCATCACCAATGAATGATTCGCCAACACACCAAAACCACTGCCGTTCAAAACAATGGGCGACCATAGATGGCGTTGCGTGGCTTCCAGCTCACGAATGATCTGTTGCAGACTGGCGCGCGCGTTTTTGTTATCGAGCACCGAACCGAAATCCGACTCGATCGCTTTGAGAATGTGCAACAACGCCCAAGTCGTTCCGCGCGCTTCATAGAAGACATTATCCACTTGCAGGCGCGGTGTTTTCACCGACTGTTCCTGCGCGGCCGGTGTCGACTGAGCGGCCCCGCCTTCGCGCGCCAGATCGGTATTGACCCGCCGTTGTTCCACCGAAGCGCTGAGCCGTTGCGACAACGATCCCAGACGCGTTTCCACATCGCTCAGATAAGAACGCAGATTATCGGCGCGGGCATAAAACTGCGCCTGAGCATTGGCCGGATCCGACAGTCGGTTCAGATAGGAATCCACCAGACGCAAACCGCGACGATATTCGCCTTCGGTGGAGGGCAGAATCCAACTGGAATTATCGAAATGGAACAGCGGTTCAGCCTGTGCCAGATCCGGATCTTCAGTTGATTGCGATTGCGAGCGACTCAGGTCACGGCGCATCGCCCGGCTGAGATCGCGCACCTGAGTGACCACACCAAATTCCCAGCTGGGCATGTTGTCCAGCCATACCGACGGTGGCGCCACATCGTTGGACAGATAGCCACCGGGCTTTTCCAACAGCGTGCGCATCAATTCGGTCAGGGTATACGTCGTGGCGTAACCCACCACCCGCTCACGGTCATTTTGGCGCGCGTGCTGCTCTGCGCGGGCAACCGGGTCAAAGGTATTCGGCTCATTACTCCAGTACCAGCCAAGCGCAATTAAGACCAACAAAACCAACCCGAGCACAATACCGAGCCAACGTCCGAGCCGGCGCGTTGGAATCAACCCGCCAAGACGCCGAAAAAATTGCCTCAAACCAGCCATCACTCGCGCTAAACGTTCACGCCACATACCCTTCACTCCTGTGAGTTTTGCCGCCAGCTTAACGACCCGATACCGTCAAACCAAGCGACAAGGGTCACTTTCACGCCCGGCACCGCTGGCTGAACCAGCATCAATCCGGCTAAAGTGACCATTTTGATGATGAAAATTCACAACTAAAATTCGCCCATTCAGTTGTTCGGCGAAGTTAACGCCAATATCCTCTATATTTCCGTGCATGTTCACGGATATTTTTACGACAGCGAGGCATTTCAAGACCCCTATGGCACAGCTGCTCCTGCTTAATGGCCCTAATCTCAACCTGCTTGGTACTCGCGAGCCGACTATCTACGGCCACACGACGCTGGCTGACATTGAGCAGCACTTAAGTCAGCAAGCCCAGGCCCTTGGACACTCATTGGATTGTCTGCAAAGCAACCATGAAGGCGAGCTGATCGATCGCATCCATCAGGCAAGAACCGATGGTACCGCCTTTATCCTGATTAACGCTGGCGCTTTTACACACACCAGCATCGCGCTGCGCGATGCCCTGGGGGGTGCTGAAGTGCCGTTTATTGAGCTGCATCTGTCCAACGTGCACGCTCGTGAATCTTTCCGCCATCATTCCTATCTCGCCGACAAGGCCGTCGGTGTGATTTGTGGATTTGGGCCGCACAGCTACGATTTGGCTCTGCAGGCTGCACATCAACAATTATCGAGCTAGAGGAACGCATCATGGATATCCGTAAGGTCAAAAAATTGATCGAGTTGCTGGAAGAGTCCGGCATCGACGAAATCGAAATTACCGAAGGCGAAGAGGCAATCCGTATCAGCCGTTCGTCACGCGCTCTGCAAGCAGCGGCACCGATGCAGTACGCGCCGATGCCAGCCCAGGCTCCGGCAGCCGCTCCTGCCCCTGCGGCAGCTCCGGCAGAAAGCAGCGAACCGGCCAAGGCAGAACACAGTGGCCATGCAGTGCGCTCACCGATGGTCGGCACCTTCTACCGTGCGCCGTCTCCAACCAGCCCGTCCTTTGTTGAAGTCGGTCAACACGTCAACGAAGGCGATACCATCTGCATCGTCGAAGCGATGAAAATGATGAACCAGATCGAAGCCGACAAGAGCGGTGTCGTTGAAGCCATTCTGGTTGAAAACGGCGAACCGGTTGAGTTCGATCAAGCCCTGGTCACCATTCGCTAACGAGGCCTGTCATGCTGAAGAAAGTGCTGATTGCCAACCGTGGGGAAATCGCTTTGCGTATCCTGCGGGCGTGCAAGGAGATGGGCATCCAAACCGTTGCTGTGCATTCGGTAGTGGATCGTGATCTCAAGCACGTAAAGCTGGCGGACGAGTCGGTCTGTATCGGTCCGAACCCTTCCGTTAACTCTTACCTCAACATTCCTGCTCTGATTGCAGCGGCTGAAGTGACTAACGCCGATGCCATCCATCCCGGTTACGGCTTTTTGGCCGAGCGCGCGGATTTCGCAGAGCAGGTGGAAAAATCCGGCTTTGCCTTCATCGGCCCAACCGCCAACGTCATTCGCCTGATGGGTGACAAGGTGTCGGCCATTGAAGCAATGAAAAAAGCCGGCGTTCCTACCGTTCCGGGTTCCGACGGCCCGTTGCCGGAAGACAAAGACCAGTGCCTGGCCATCGGTCGCCGCATTGGTTATCCGGTGATGATCAAAGCCGCCGCGGGTGGTGGTGGTCGTGGTATGCGCGTGGTGCGCGAAGAAAAAGACCTGATCGGCTCCGTACAAGTGACCAAATCGGAAGCAGCCTCTGCTTTCGGTGATGGCACCGTTTATATGGAAAAATTCCTGGAAAACCCGCGTCACGTGGAAGTCCAGGTATTGGCCGACAGCCATGGCAACGCCATTCATCTGGGCGATCGCGACTGCTCGTTGCAGCGTCGTCACCAAAAGGTGATGGAAGAAGCTCCGGCGCCACACGTCAATGAAGAATCACGCGCCAAGGTACTCAAAGCCTGTGTCGACGCCTGTATCGAAATCGGCTATCGCGGTGCCGGGACGTTCGAATTCCTGTACGAAGACGGCGAATTCTACTTCATCGAGATGAACACCCGTGTTCAGGTGGAGCATCCGGTTACCGAAATGGTCACCGGTGTGGACATCATTAAAGAGCAACTGCGCATCGCCGCTGGCGAACCGTTGAGCTTTAAACAAGATGAAATCCACATCGTCGGTCACGCCGTGGAATGCCGAATCAATGCCGAAGACCCACGCACCTTTATGCCGAGCCCCGGCAAGGTGACTCAGTTCCACTCTCCGGGTGGCCTGGGTGTGCGCTGGGATTCACACATTTATTCCGGCTACACCATCCCGCCGTTCTACGATTCGATGATCGGTAAGCTGATCACCTATGCTGACACGCGCGAACAGGCCTTGTTGCGGATGAACTCAGCACTGGATGAACTGGTGGTCGGTGGCATTAAGACCAACACCCCACTGCAGAAAGAGCTGGTCAACGATGGCGGCTTCCAACGCGGTGGCGTTAACATTCACTATCTGGAACACAAGCTCGCCGCTGAGCAGTGAGTTTTTGCTGGTGAATAAAAGGCAGCCATCGGCTGCCTTTTTTGTTGACGCCATCACGGTGGCCCGACGTGCCATTCGGCCGACAATCCAGTATCCTCGCGAGCAACTTCTGCACCGGCAAAACGCATCGATGCCCTGGCTTCAAATCCGTATTCCGACCGATCCCAATCACACCGACGCCATTGAGGAAGCCCTGTTACTGGCAGGTTGTCAGGCGGTCACTTTGATCGACAGCGAAGACCAACCGGTCTTTGAACCTATTCGTGGTACTACGCCGTTATGGCAGCACACCACGGTGCAAGGGCTGTTCGAAGAAGACGTGGACGCGGTGGCCTTACAAGCCAGCATTGAGCAGTTTGCAGTGAACGAAGGCATACAGCTCAGCGGTGCCATTCATACCGAAATTCTCGAAGACAAGGACTGGGAACGTGCCTGGATGGATGCCTTCAAACCCATCCAGTGTGGCCCTCGTTTGTGGATTTGCCCATCCTGGCTGGAACCGCCAGAACCGACGGCAGTGAACCTGCGGCTCGATCCCGGTTTGGCGTTTGGCACAGGCACCCATCCAACGACCTTCTTATGCCTGCAATGGCTGGACGAAACCATCCGCGGTGGCGAGCGTTTACTCGATTACGGTTGTGGTTCGGGCATTCTCGGTCTGGCGGCGATTTTGCTGGGCGCGCAACAGATGGACGGCGTTGATATCGATCCTCAGGCACTGGACGCCACTCGCGCCAATGCGGCTAACAATGGCATCGACAATAACCGCTTTAATGTCTGGATGGATGATCAGCAACTGGCGCCCACCTATGACTTGCTGGTCGCTAATATTCTGGCCGGGCCGCTGTGCGATCTGGCGCAATCGCTGTGTCAACGATTGCAACGTGGCGGTCGACTGGCCCTGTCTGGCATCTTATCGCACCAGGCCGAGGCGGTTATGGATGCTTACCGCCCTTGGATCGATCTGGATGCGCCAGTCGAACGGGATGGCTGGGTTCGACTGAGCGGGACCAAGGGAGCCTCTGAATAATTCCCCCAAGGCTCTGCGCGAGCTAAAACGTTTTGCCACAAGTGATGCGGCACCCCGACGCACTTCGCAGCGCAATGGCCGTAGTCCTTGTCAAGAAGTGCAACGACGAGGCAGGACGTTTTAGCCGCGCCCTTCGGAGCTTTCCGAGGCTCCCTTGTTGTGATCGGCAGACAGCTCTCATAAACTGAATCGTCCGGTACCACTGCGTGACCGGACTCCTTTTTACCGCGCATGGATGCCGACAACTCGAATGGCCATGGCTGAAACCTTCATAACTCAGTGCCCACATTGCAGCACCTCGTTTCGCATCACCGATGAGCACCTCGCGGTCGCTAACGGTTCAGTGCGCTGTGGTGCCTGTTTGCAGGTATTCAGCGCGCGCAGCCACTTGCTCAACGGCAAGCTGAAAACCAAGCCATCGGACCCACCCCGTCCAGCGGCTAAAACACAACCTCAATCATCGGCTGCCAGCCAGCAAAGCGACGATGACGATTTTCTGTTCGAAGACGATCCCAATGACAACTTCGAAGAATTTATTTTCTCCGACGACGACTTACTGGGCGAAGACAGCAACGACGAACTGGATGAACTGAGCGATGCTTTCTGGGATCTCAGCGACGACGCCCCGCAACGTCCAACCGAACCCAAACCAGCGGCCAAAGCAGAACCGGCGCCGGCTAAAAATGACTCTGAATCTGCGTTCGATATCAGCACCGACGATGAGGCTGACGAGCCAGAATCCAGTTGGATGGTGGATGAGGATGACGAGTCATACGATGATGAGGCTGAGCCCGGAGCCCGTGAAAATCACGCGACTCAACTGGCGCAGCAGCTGTCGACGACGGATTTTGACTTCACCGACGAACCACCCCAACGCGGTCGCCGCTGGTTAGGCTTGGCGGTGATTGCCTTGCTGCTGGTAACCCTGGCCGGTGAACTGGCGTGGTGGCAGAAAGATCGCTATGCCCGTCTCGACCCCTGGCGCGGCCTCTATCAATCAGCCTGCAACCTGCTGGGCTGCGAGCTGCCACCACAACAGGATTTAACCAACGTTAAGCCGTCGAACGTCCTGGTGCGCAACCACCCAACGGTCGAAAACGTCAGACTGCTCGATGCCATCTTGACCAATCAGGCGCCTTTCCGTCAGCCCTTCCCGACGCTGATTCTGGAATACACCGACATCAATGGTGAGCGGGTTGCGGACCAGGCGTTCACGCCGGACGATTACCTGCGCGGCGAACTGACGGGCATCAAACTGATGCCAACCAATACCCGTATTTACGTTTCGATACCCTTTCGCGATCCCGGCAGTGAAGCGATCAATTACCAGCTGCGCACAGCGCCAGGCCCTGGCTGAAAAATCGGCGCTAACAAACACCGATGTCCGTTGCATGTCAATCTTTAAGTTCGACCACTAAGTCAGTATCATTCCCCGCCCCTGAGCTGAGCAATTTTTAACCGCTTGTCGTGTTTGCCATCGGTCCCTACCAGTTTGATCGACCCACCGTCCTAGCGCCTATGGCCGGTGTGACCGATCGTCCGTTCCGTACCCTCTGCCGGTCACTGGGTGCGGGCTTGGTGGTCTCGGAAATGGTGACCAGCGATACCCGGTTATGGCACACCACCAAGTCGCGTCAGCGGCTGGATCACGACGGCGAAGCCGGACCGATCAGTGTGCAGATTGCCGGCGGGGATGCGCAGATGATGGCTGAGGCGGCACGCGCCAACGTCGCCGGTGGCGCCCAGATTATCGACATCAATATGGGCTGCCCGGCCAAGAAAGTCTGCAACAAGGCAGCGGGTTCCGCGTTGATGCGCGATGAGCCTTTGGTGCGGGACATTCTTGAAGCCGTGGTCGCTGCCGTCGATGTACCGGTCACGCTGAAAACGCGCACCGGCTGGGCACCGGATCAGCGCAATGCCATCCGCATTGCACGTATGGCCGAAGACCTGGGTATTCAGGCGTTGGCGGTTCATGGCCGGACTCGCGCCGATGCGTATCGCGGTGAGGCCGAGTACGACACCATCGCCGAGGTCAAAGCCGCCGTGTCCATTCCGGTGCTGGCCAATGGGGATATCGATGGGCCGTTAAAAGCCGCCGAGGTTCTGAGCTACACCGGTGCCGACGGTGTGATGATTGGCCGAGCGGCTCAGGGCAATCCGTGGATTTTCGCGGCCATTAACGACTACCTGGCGACCGGTGAACTGCGACCGGCGCCCAACCTGAACACGGTGGCGACGACCCTGGCCGCCCATGTTCAGGAGCTGCATCGGTTTTACGGCGAGTATTTGGGGGTGCGCATCGCCCGCAAACACGTTGGATGGTACCTCAAAGGCCAACAGGTGGAACGCCCCACCATCAAAAATTTTAATGCCCTGGAGCAGCCTCAGGCCCAGCTTCAGTGGTTGAACCAGTTGTTTGATCGTTTGACTTCTTTAAAGGAAACAGCCGCATGAGCCTCGACACCTTCGTCACCGATTCCTCCAGTGCCCAACCACAATCCAACGACACCTTTCAGGTCGATGCATCAGTAGAACAGCCCCAGACTCTTAGAGACAGCGTGGAAATCGCCATGCGCAACTACTTCGCGCACCTGGAAGGTCAGGATGTGGCCAATGTCTATCAGATGGTGATGAGTGAAGTTGAAGCGCCCATGCTCGAAGCGGTGATGCGATTCTGCCGCGACAACCAAACCAAGGCATCGCAGGTGCTCGGTCTGAACCGCGGTACCTTGCGCAAAAAGCTCAAGCAATACGGCCTGCTCTAAGCGGCCACCAAGGCGACCTCCGGGTCGCCTTTCGTTTTTCTGGACCTATCATTTTCTGACCAATCGAACGACTTTCCGCCCGTGAGGACCGCATGACCCAAGCCCCCCAACGCGCCCTGCTCAGTGTTTCCGATAAAACCGGCATTCTCGATTTCGCCCGTGCCCTGCACGAACGTGGCGTTGAACTGTTGTCCACCGGCGGCACTCACCGCCTGATCAGCGAAGCCGGTATTCCGGTGCGCGAAGTGTCCGATCACACCGGGTTTCCGGAAATGATGGCCGGTCGGGTAAAAACCCTGCACCCGAAGGTCCACGGCGGCATTCTGGGTCGGCGTGGCATCGACGACGCGGTCATGGCCGAACACGGCATTGCCCCCATCGATCTAGTGGTGGTCAATCTGTATCCGTTCGCTGACACCATTGCCAAGCCGGATTGCACGCTGGGCGATGCCATCGAAAACATCGACATTGGTGGTCCCACCATGGTTCGTTCGGCGGCCAAGAACCATAAGGATGTTGCCATCGTCGTTAACAGTGGCGACTACGACACCCTGCTGGCCGAGTGGGACGAAACCGGCGGTTTGAGCGCAGCAACGCGCTTCCGGCTGGCGCGTTCGGCGTTCGAACACACCGCGGCCTACGACGGCATGATTGCCAACTACTTAGGCAGCGTCGAAACCGAATCCACACCGGCCAACGTCCCAGTGCGCAGCGAATTCCCGCACACCTTCAACCAGCAATGGCAGTTGAAAGATGTGATGCGCTACGGTGAAAACCCGCATCAAAAAGCCGCCTTCTATGTCGACGCCACGCCGTTGGAAGCCAGTGTTGCCACAGCGACCAGCATTCAGGGCAAGGCGCTGAGCTATAACAACATCGCCGATACCGACGCGGCCTTGGAATGTGTGAAAGCCTTCAGCGCACCGGCCTGTGTGATCGTCAAACACGCCAACCCCTGTGGCGTGGCGACCGGCAGCAATCTGCTCGACGCTTACAATCGCGCCTTCCAGACCGACCCGACCTCGGCTTTTGGCGGCATCATCGCCTTTAACGGCGAACTGGATGAAGCGACGGCTAAGGCGATCATTGAGCGCCAGTTTGTTGAAGTCATCATTGCTCCCAGCGTCAGCGCTGCGGCGGCCAATGTGGTCGCCACCAAACCCAACGTTCGTCTGTTGGCTTGCGGCACCTGGGACGAGGCCGTTGCCGGTTTCGATTTCAAGAAGGTCAACGGCGGTTTGCTGGTTCAAGATCGCGACCTGGGCCGTGTCAGTGCTGACGAACTTAAAGTCGTTACCAAGATCGCACCAACCGATGCCCAGCTGGCCGATCTGCAATTTGCCTGGTCGGTGGCCAAGTTCGTGAAATCCAACGCCATCGTTTATGCCCGAGACGGCCAGACCATCGGCGTTGGCGCCGGCCAGATGAGCCGTGTTTACAGCGCCAAGATTGCGGGCATCAAAGCCGCCGACGAAAATCTGGACATTGCCGGTTCGGTCATGGCTTCCGATGCCTTCTTCCCGTTCCGCGACGGTCTCGACCAAGCCGCTGAGATGGGTGTTAAAGCCGTGATTCAGCCTGGCGGCAGCATGCGTGACGACGAAGTCATTGCCGCCGCTGACGAACACGGCATCGCCATGGTATTCACCGGCATGCGCCACTTCCGCCACTAAAACGCCCAAGGAGACGTCATGAAGGTTTTGATTATCGGCAACGGCGGTCGTGAGCATGCTCTGGCCTGGAAGGCAGCGCAGAGCTCCTTGGTCGATCAGGTGTTTGTGGCGCCCGGCAACCCCGGTACCGCCGGTGAGCCCAATATCGAAAACGTCGATATTGGCGTCACCGATCTGACCGCGCTGGCCGATTTTGCGGAACAAAACGAGATCGGCTTAACCATTGTCGGTCCGGAAGCCCCGCTGGTCATTGGCGTGGTCGACCTGTTCGAGTCACGCGGCCTTAAGATTCTCGGCCCTACTCAAAATGCCGCCCAACTGGAAGGCTCCAAGGCGTTCACCAAAGATTTCCTGGCACGCCACACCATCCCCACGGCGTTCTATGGCGTCTTCACCGACGCCGATAAAGCCAAAGCCTATGTGCAGGAAAAAGGCGCGCCGATCGTCGTGAAAGCCGACGGTCTGGCCGCCGGTAAAGGCGTGATCGTCGCCCAAAACGAAACCGAAGCCTGTGCAGCCATCGACGACATGCTCGCTGGCAACCGCTTTGGTGAGGCTGGTTCGCGTGTCGTGGTCGAGGAATTTCTGGTCGGCGAAGAGGCCAGCTTTATTGTGCTGGTCGATGGTGAAGACGTCGTGGCGTTTGCCTCTTCGCAGGACCATAAAGCCCGCGATAATGGCGACACTGGCCCGAATACCGGCGGCATGGGTGCCTATTCTCCAGCGCCGGTGGTCACCGACGCCATGCACCAACGCATTCTGGAAGAAGTGATTCACCCGACGGTGCGTGGCATGAACGCCGAAGGTAATCGCTACCGGGGTTTTTTGTATGCCGGCATTATGGTCGCGCCAGACGGCACGCCCAAGGTATTGGAATACAACTGCCGTTTTGGCGATCCCGAAACCCAACCGATCATGATGCGTTTGCAATCCGATCTGGTCGAGCTGTGTCTGGCTGCCGTAAACGGTGAACTGGCAAACCTCCAGACCGACTGGGACCCGCGCCCAGCGCTGGGTGTTGTGCTGGCCGCCGGTGGTTATCCCAATGATTATCGCAAAGGCGATGTCATTGCCGGACTGGATGCCAACTTTGCCGCCGATACCAAGGTGTTTCAGGCGGGAACCGCGCGCAACGACGCCGGTCAGATCATCACGCAAGGCGGTCGAGTGCTGTGTGTGACCGCTTTAGGTGACACTGTGGTCGAGGCTCAGCAAGCGGCTTATGATGGAGTTCAACTGATCGACTGGGCCGATTGCTTTTACCGCACTGACATCGGCCATCGCGCCATCAATCGACGCCCAAGCTGACCTGGCTCAAGGGCAACGCCAGTCCTCAGTTGGGACCGCCGGCTGAGGACGCTATACTCACTGAACGTTGTTTAAGTGAGAGTGTCATGCGCCGAAACGTCCTGCCCATACGCCGTTTATTGGCCACCGTCGGGTTGCTGTTAACGGCTGGCGTCGTTCTGGCCGACCCGGTCTTGCTGAATCAGGAACGCTACCGGTTAAGCGTGTTAAACAACGCTGATTATCTGGACGATCCCAGTGGTGAACTGCAACTCGACGACTTAACCGACCCGGAAACCGCCAATCGGTTTACCCCGGTGCATCAATCCATTTTGCGCAACGGCGTCTTCGATGGCGGGCACTGGTTGCGTCTGAGCCTCACCAACCCGGATGGTCACCCACGTCCGATCAATTTTCTGATCGACAGTCACGCCAATCATTTGATCGAACTTTATTACCCCGGCCTTGATGGCCAATACCAAACACTCCGTTCCGGTGCGTCCATCGCATTGGCCGATCGGCCGGAGCCATTGGGCACCTACGCATTACCGATGATGTTGCCTGCGGGCACCCATACTCTCTATTTGCGCCTGGCATCAGAAGATCCGCTCAATACACAAGTCTGGCTGATGGATCGAGCCAGTCTGCAAGCCACACTGGGGATTAATCTCGGCCTACACGCCGCCATGCTGGCGCTGCAATTACTCGGCCTGGGGTTCGCGCTTGGCGCTTTAGTACGCTATCCCCATCCGGCTCTGGCCTGGGCCAGCCTGTTCAGTTTCGGACTTATTTTGATGTCGGCTGGCTGGAACGGGCTGGCGGCACCACTGCTACCCAACCTGGGATTTATTGATATTCATGCACGCAACACCGGGGGCGTGCTCGCGTTATTGGGGTTAACCGGTCTGGTCGCTCAGGTCCGGCGCGATCATTCCTCACACTGGCTAAGAGAATTTTTGCGTTGGGCACTGCGCTCTCTGGTACTCATAGCCGCCCTGGCTTTACTGCCGATCGCACACGGCCTGGGCGTTTTCTTGCTGACATTAGCGCCGCTGGCACTGATCGGCATTGCCTTAAGCTGGTTGCGCTATCGACAGTCCAATTTACGCCATGAGCACTGGACCTTGGCCGCCATCGCCTTTGCCAGCCTGGTATTCCTACTGGTTGTTGGCTCCAGTGCAGGCTTGCTATTAAGCGTCTCCACCAATGCCATGCTGCTGCATTTAACCGCTGTCGTTGCGGTCTGGATTGTGTTGCGCGCCGCCTACCATCGGGCCCGGTACCGCGATGCCAGCCTGGTCGCAACCGGACTGAATTTACCCTTGTTACACTGGCCATTGATGCGCAAGCTCAATCATGAAATGCGCGGCCCCATCAACGGTGTTCTGGGTATGTCGGAGTTGCTGCAGGACACCAGCCTTTCCGCACACCAGCAAGAGTACGTTAACACCGTGCAGGCAGCCGGTTTTTCACTGTTGCGACAAGCGGACCAATTGCAGAATCTGGTGCGCATTGGACTCAACCGCCTGCCGGACAATCAGGACGAATTTGACCTCTACGATCTGCTGGAAGACGCCATTCAACCTTATTCCCGTCTGGCGCACGCCAAACAACTGGAACTGGTGATGGATGTCGCGCCGGAATTACCCAGTCGTTATCGAGGCAATGCGCAGATCATCACTCAGATTTTGTCGAATTTACTCGATAATGCTTTGGCCTATACCGAAACCGGCGAGGTGCTGGTGCAGGTAAAACCCTGGAATGGCCACCGGATTCGTTTCAGTGTGACGGATACCGGCCCTGGCCTGCCTAAAGACCTCAAAGACAGCTTGTTCGATTTCCCCACGCCGCCAGAAAATAATGTGTTATCGCCACGCGAAGTTTATCTGGGCCTGCCGATTACTCGCGTGCTGGTTGGTTTGCTTAACGGCCAGCTGTCGTACTCCAGTGAACTGCGTATCGGCTCTACATTCTGGGTCGATCTGCCACTACCGGAAGTGGCCGACAGTGACGAAGCCAACGCCCAAACACCCGGCGATCTGGCCGACGTTCGCCTGATGGTCGTGGACGACAACCTGACCTGCCGCAAAGTGATTGAGCACCTGGGCAAAAGCTGGGGAATGGAAGTCTTCAGCGTCAGCAATGGCCAATCCGCACTGGCCAATCTGCATAACGAATTTCACAAGGGAACGCCGGTGGATGTCCTGGTACTCGACCAGAACATGCCGTCCATGACCGGCACTGAGCTTGCCGAACGCATTCGTGGTGATGAGGCACTCAACCGCGACATCCTGATCATCATGCTCACCGGGGTCGACGTCGGCCAGGCCGACCTCGATGAGAGCCGCCTTAACATTCAATATCTATTAACCAAGCCGGTATCCGGTCGCGCACTGAAGCAAACGCTGATGCAAGCCATGCCAGACATCCTGCACAATCGGGAGCACCACCATGTCAAGAAGTCTCTCTTTTTCTGATCGCCTGTTCGACAAACTCGACAACGCTCTGAAAACGTTAACGCCCGGCGCTGTTGGTGCGGCCAACCCGTCACCCGGCCGACCCTATGAAGCGCCAGACTTAAATGATGACGATCGACGACACTTTGCGGGGCTGATGCGCATCAACCACACCGGTGAAGTCTGTGCTCAGGCACTCTATCAAGGCCAAGCCACCACCGCGCGCCTGCCTCAAGTACGCGAATCGATGCAGCAGGCCGCCGACGAAGAACTGGATCATTTGGCTTGGTGTGAACAACGGGTCAATGAGCTGGGTGGACGCACCAGTCTGTTAAATCCGCTGTTCTATGCGCTGTCATTCGCACTGGGTGCCGGGGCCGGTGTTGCCGGTGACCGCTGGTCACTGGGTTTTGTGGCAGCAACCGAAGATCAGGTCAGTGGCCACCTGCGCGACCACATTGAGCAAATCGGTGAACGCGACCCACGCAGCCGTGCCATTTTGCAGCAGATGCTTGAAGATGAAGAACGCCATTCTCACAACGCCATTGCTGCGGGCGGGCAAGTATTCCCAGAGCCCGTTAAGCAGTTGATGACCACGATCTCTAAAGTTATGACGCGCAGCGTTTATCGGTTGTAACGAGGAAAATAACGGGGAGATGGGAGACGCTAATGCTTAGCCGTCTCCCATGTGCAATCAAAGGCGGGCAGCGGCCACTTCGCGCGAATCGAACAAACGACCAGCCATTTGCTTGATATCACGCAGCAATACCGGTTTGGAACGTGTCCAGGAATAGACCGACGCCTGCTGCTCCATTGGCAACTCATCCAACCATTCCCGCAGTCGACTGACCACATCAATGGCAGACAACTTAGACAAGTTATCTTCCAGCGCCTGCAACTCTTCCTGATAGTGATTCAGCTGCTCGCCGTAGAGCGAATTGAAATACTGACACAGCATCAGCAAGCGATGCACTGCCGGGTATTGCGTCAGCGCGTGACTGGCACTGCCGGCAAATTGCTCCGGGTTAAAAGCCTGCCACGCTGACGACAATGAACGATCCAGACCATCGCTGATGGCTTCTTCACTGGCGCTGCGATGGTGCGCTTCCTGTTCTGATCGCCAGGCACGCGTATGCAACCAGCTGGTCATCGACATCAGCGTATGACCAAAACGGGGATTGCGAGCCAGCGCCTCTATGCCGTTCAAAGCTCGAATCGCTTTAGCCTGCTGCAAGCTGACAGCAATGTTTTCGGGTTCGCTGCGCGCATCGCGGCTGAGCGCAAAACAGGCTGGCCACCAAGACACCAGCGGACGAATGGCTTCTTCCAGCCAAATGACCCAGGCGGTAAACCGCTGGCTGTGCTCCGTGGGCAAAATATCTTCAAACCATTCCATCTCGGTTTGAATATTGCCCAAGGTCACCAACAGTGCCTGAAGATGGCGCCATTGCTGACTGATCCAGAACAGATCCCAGTGTGATTGCAAACGCTCAAGTTCATAACCCATCAAGGCACAAAAAGCACTTTCCATACTCTGCTGCGCAACGATGGCCGGTAAAGGAATGTTTAAGCTGGCGTTGCCGTCGAGCAACCGATACCCACGTTCTGCCTTGGACAAATCGGAGGGTACCAAGGGCACACTTTCAGTGAATTTCAGGGCCAAATCCAACAGTGCTGGCAGCTCACCGCTTTTCAGTTCAAGCTCAACTTCGCTGATGGCTTGTTGCTGGGTTTCAGTCAGAATTTTGCCTTCATCCAGCACGACTTCGATGTCGGCATTCTGGTGAGAAACCAACCAACGGTGACGATGAAAGTGGGTCGCAAATAAGGGTTTTAAATCTGCCTCAGTCACATTAGCAGGCAACTGGTCCGCCGGCAGTGACGATAAATCCAGAGATCCATCAGCGCGTTCAACTTCCCATTCATCGCGTTGATGCAGACCGCCCACGTTGGAGCCTCGAGTCTTGAGGGTTTGAACCCAGCGGTCTGCCGACTTACGCATCCGTAAGGCAGCACCTGCAGCGGTTAAACGCTGATCCTCAGTATCAAAATAGCGGTTTTCCAGATACTGCGAACGGCTGTCCAACCCGGCCAAGAGGGGATGGGCTTTAAACGCTGCCGTCGCATCCGTCTGGATGCTTAATTTCAGTTCAATTTCCTGGCCCATAGGACGGTTCGCTCCACAATGGCTTATCGTTATTATGTTGTTGCCCACTGGCGGTCTTCCATTGCACCGCCGAAGGTCACCTGCTCAGTTTACCTACCTTGCCTGGCCGGTCTACCACGGTTTGGCGATTCAGATCACACTTTACTTGCTTTGTCAGTGTTTTGTCAGTCTTTACTTAGGCCGGGCCCGGACCGTTACTCATATTGCGCGAGTAAAAGATCTCCTGCATCTCCCGCCAGAGCGCTTGCATAATCTGTTTTTGTTCGGCTTCCGGGAACTCTTCCACACCGCTGCCAAACAAATAATTATCGAGTTTGAAGTCTTTCAGCAGCATTTTGGTATGGAAAATATTCTCCTGATAGATGTTTACATCGATCATTTCATACGCAGCTTTAGTGTCCTGCGCCAAATAATTCTGGATAGAGTTTATTTCGTGATCAATGTAGTGCTTGCGGCCATCCACATCCCGGGTAAAACCGCGCACTCGGTAATCCATCGTGACAATGTCGCTGTCAAACGAGTGAATCAGGAAATTCAGCGCTTTGAGTGGCGAAATCACACCGCAGGTACTGACATCGATGTCGGCTCTGAAGGTGGAGATGCCATTATCCGGATGACTTTCCGGGTAGGTATGAACGGTAATGTGGCTTTTATCGAGATGCCCAACGACGGCATCCGGCATTGGGCCAGGTGACGCCTCGGCGTAATCTTCATTGCCGCCGACCGGGTATTCGGAAATTAAAATGGTGACACTGGCACCGTGTGGTTCGTAATCCTGACGCGCAACATTGAGGACATTCGCGCCGATGATGTCAGTCACCTGAGTCAAAATATCAGTCAGGCGATCAGCGTTGTAGACCTCATCAATATAGGCAATGTATTCGTCCTGATGCTGTTCGGTCTTGGCGTAGTTAATGTCGTAAATATTAAAACTCAACGACTTGGTCAGATTATTAAAGCCGTGCAAACGCAGTTCGTCAGTCATCCAGAAAACCCCCGATGAACAGTAAGCTGAACACACAACGATCAGTTCTGGCTGACTTAAAACAATGCATCAAAGTTCTACTACCTCAAAACTGTGGGTGATCTCAACGCCTCCTTTTTCCAACATCATCGACGCCGAGCAATATTTTTCAGCCGATAATTTCACCGCCCGTTCAACCTGACTGACTTTGAGATCATGACCGCTGACGATGAAATGAACATGAATGCGTGTAAAAACAGCAGGAACGGTATCGGCCCGTTCGGCTTCCAGCTTCGCCTGACAATCCACCACGTCCTGACGGCCCTTACGCAGAATATTAACCACGTCATAGCTGGTGCAACCACCCAGACCGCACAACACCATTTCCATTGGGCTCGGGCCTCGACTGTCACCGCCGTCTTTAGCGGCGCCATCCATATAGCCACGATGCCCACTGTCTGAGATATATTCGAAGGCCTTCTCACCGGCCCATTGAATGTTTGCCTTCAATTTTCACTTTCCTCACTGTTAACGACACCTCGTGTCGGCGAAGATTACCACAGCGGTCGGCCCAGACAGGATGGTCTTGAGACAAATTCGTTCAAGCCATAGCCAATAAAAGGCCCATCGCCCATAATGCCTTGACATTATGTTTTTTATACCATCATTTATTCAGCCTGGACTGGCCTGACTCTGCGCGAGCAACAGGGCCACTTTAGGGACACCAGGCCCCGGTCAGCATGCGGTCGCCCGGGCCATACGAACACAGGAACGACTCGCACTATGGTCAAACAGCCACTCGAACATCCTCATCTCGATTATTTCCTGTCGCAATGTCATCGCCGACGTTATCCGTCCAAGACCACCTTGATTTATGCTGGCGACAAGAGCGACTCGCTTTTTTACATCATCAAAGGCACCGTTTCCGTCATCATTGAAGACGACGATGGTCGTGAGATGATCATGTCCTACCTCAACACCGGTGATTTTTTCGGTGAATTGGGATTGTTTGATTCTCTGGAAACACGCTCCGCCTGGGTTAAAACCAAAACCGAGTGTGAAGTGGCGGAGATCTCCTATAACAAGTTCCGCGAGATCACCCACGATGACGCCCGCATTCTGTACTTTATCGGTGAGCAGATGGCCAGCCGCCTTCGCGCCACCACCCGTAAAGTCGGTGACCTGGCGTTCTTGGACGTAACCGGCCGGGTTGCCCGCACGCTCCTCGACTTGTGCCATCAGCCCGACGCGATGACTCACCCAGAAGGCATGCAGATTAAAATCACCCGCCAGGAAATTGGCCGCATCGTCGGCTGTTCGCGCGAAATGGTTGGTCGGGTTTTGAAGAGCCTTGAAGAACAAGGCCTGGTCAGCGTGAAAGGTAAAACGATGGTGGTCTTTGGTTCACGCGAATTCTTCCAACAACGTTAGCTTTAGCGTCTCCCTAGTCTCCACCGAATTCGTTATCATGGGCCTTCACACAGGAGGCCCCTTCCCTTGACCGATTTCGTTCGACTCTTCCGCAACAGCGCGCCCTACATACATGCCTATCGCGGTAAAACTGCGGTCATCTGGCTGCGCGGCAAGGTGTTGGACTCAACAGCGATTCAATCACTGGTCCCAGACTTGGCATTGCTCAACAGCCTGGGATTAAAACTGGTCATTGGTTTCGATGCAGAAGACGCTACCGGTGTACGGCTCGACAGCGAAGCGCAGATTGATACAGCGACCATGGACGACATCCTGGCGCGCATTGGCCACTGGCGCTCTCGGCTGGAAGCACACTTCACTCAGGGCTTATCTAACTCACCCATGCACGGCGCCCGCATTCGGGTGATCGGCGGCAATTTTGTAACCGCCCGCCCTGCGGGTGTTGTCGATGGCTGCGATTTACAAGCGCAAGGCCGCGTGCGGCGTGTCGACCACCAAGCCATTCGCGCCCACCTGGATCAGGGCCACATTGTGCTGTTGCCTCCGCTGGGTTATTCGGTCACTGGCGAAGTCTTTTACCTGGCGCCAGATCATCTGCTGGTCGAAACGGCGCGCCGCCTGGACGCCGATAAGCTCGTGATTATTGGCGACGACCCCTTAGCGCTGACGGATCAACAGAAAGAATTAACGGCCTTTGAGCTGAGCCAATGCCTGAGCCGAGCAGATCGCCATCAGGCAGGCAGCCGCGAATTAGAAGCGGCCCTGGCTGCCAGTGATGCGGGCATTGGGCGTTGCCATGTCATTGATGGACAGCAAGACGGCGCTCTGCTTGCCGAATTATTTACCCGCGATGGGGTCGGCACCTTAATCGCGCGCGATCGCTACGACACTTTCCGCGCCGCCCGTACCGACGATATCAATGGCATTCTGGCCTTATTACAGCCACTTGAAGAACGCGGCATTCTCGTGCGCCGCGACCGTGAGAAGCTGGAAAACGAGATTGACCATTTTTACGTCAACGAACGCGACGGCATGATCGTCGGTTGCGCAGCGCTCTACCCCATGGCCGATACCGACCCGGCCGTCGCAGAATTGGCCTGTGTTGCCGTGCATCCAGACTACCGGCAATCCGGCCGTGGCGATGCTTTGGTGGCAGCACTGGAAAAACGCGCCCGTCAGTCCCGCATCGAACGACTTTTTGTATTAACCACTCAAACCGCTCACTGGTTTGCTGAACGCGGCTTTGAACCGGCTGGCGTTGAGGAACTGCCACCGGGTCGGCAGCAGCTGTACAACTATCAGCGCAATTCAAAAGTCTTTTTTAAAACGCTTTAAGCAATCGGATACCGCATGACGTTTATTGAACAACTTCAAACCCGCTGGCAGGCCGGTACTCAACTGTGCGTTGGGCTTGATCCGTTTCGAGATCGGTTCCCGGCGACCTTACAATCCCAACCCGATGCCATTGACCGGTTTAACCGGGCCATCGTTGACGCCACCGCCGACCTGGTGTGCGCGTTCAAACCACAATTTGCCCACCACGCCGCCGAAGCCGCCGAAGACCAACTGAAATCCAGCATCGCTTATATCAAGCAACAGCACCCCGGCATACCGGTCATTCTCGACGCCAAGCGCGGTGATATTGGCTCAACCGCGGCCATGTACGCTCGCGAAGCCTTTGAGCATTACGGCGCGGATGCGGTAACGGTTAATCCTTATATGGGTGCAGACACCGTCATGCCCTTTGCCGAACATCGAGATAAAGGCGTGATTGTCCTGTGCCGAACGTCAAACCCGAGCGCGTCTGATTTTCAGGATCGGTTGATCGACGGCGAACCCTTGTATATCCATGTTGCGCGCGAAGCCCAGGAAGTCTGGAATAAGTACGGCAATCTGTGTCTGGTGGTCGGGGCGACTGCTCCAGAAGAGATGGCGCTCATCCGCGCTGCAGCGCCCGACTTACCTTTACTGGTGCCGGGCATTGGTGCTCAAGGTGGGGATCTTGAAGGGACGGTTCGTCACGGCCAAACCTCGCCTGGCCGTGGACTGATGATCAATGCATCGCGTTCGGTCATCTATGCCAGCAACGGCGACGATTTCGCCGTCGCCGCTCGGCACGAAGCCACCGTATTGCGCGATCAAATACAGCGCCTGGCCTTCGCTTAAAGTGGACAGACGGCGCCAGTGCCTTTTAGGCCGCAATATCCCAGCGGGTTCTTATAGAGATATTGCTGATGATAGGTTTCGGCAAAGTAGAACGTCGGCTTTGGCGCCAACTCAGTCGTGATCGGCCCTTTTTCCAGTCGATCCAACTCGCTTTGGAACACCGCCGAGGATTCTCGCGCCACGGCTAATTGAGCTTCATCCCCGTATACCGCTGAGCGGTATTGAGTGCCAATGTCGTTGCCCTGGCGCATACCCTGAGTCGGATCGTGCGCTTCCCAGAACGACTTCAGCAATTTCTCCAACGACAAAACCGCCGGGTCGTACACCACTCGAACAATCTCCGTGTGGCCCGTACGACCGGTGCACACTTCATCATAGGTAGGGTTGGGCGTGGCTCCGCCGGCGTAGCCGACAGCGGTATTCACCACGCCCGGCACCTGCCAAAAATGACGCTCTGCTCCCCAGAAACAGCCCATGGCCAGCAATATTTCTTCACACCCAGGTGGCGTTTCGCGCATATCGATGTCCAGCACCATGTGGTGAAAATCCACGTCCAGCGGCTCAGAACGGCCTGGCAGTATGTCTTCCGCCGCGGGTAATTGGGTAGATCGAGCCATGTCGATACTCCTGACAGTCGAAAATGAGGTTCGCCAGACCACCGGCCTCGCGTTGCGCCCTAGATGCGCGCCAACTATAGTGTTTTCAATACCTTCAGAGGAAGTCTTGATGACTAATGAACAACGCCGTTTTCAGCGCATCAGCTTCGACGCCCGGGTTTCTCTGGTGTTCGATAAGGTGCAATACCCCGGCGTGCTGCGCGACATCAGCCTGAAAGGTGCTTTGGTTATGTTGAACGAAGGCGCCACTCACATCGAGACCGGTCAAACGGGTGAACTTAACATTCGCCTCGATCAGGGCGATGTCGAAATGCAGATGGAAATCAGCGTCGCCTACGTCCATCCACAGCGCCAAGCGTGTGGCCTTAGCATCCTGTCCATGGATGTTGACACGGCGTCACACCTGCGTCGACTGGTAGAAGTAAACCTGGGCGATGCGGATGCACTGCAGCGAGAACTCAGTAAATTGATCGAAGCCATGGAAGCAGAATCGCAATAACATCACGCACCAAGACAGAGCAAAGGACAATCTTCGGTGTCATTCCTGTCCGAAAAGAGTGCCTTTTTGATTGTTTACATCATCGCCCATCGTCTGCAAAAAAACCGGTATAATGCCACCTGAAACCGATTTCGGACCCACATCGGCCCGATGGTTGTAGAATATGAAAAACATCGTTGATGTTTTTGAAAAGATATGACACTTTCTCTGCTTTCCATTGGACGGGTTGGCTTATTTGGCCAACCCGTTCTTGTTTCAATTGCTGGCCTTCACAAGAGGCTGGCAGTCGTCAGTCACCATAAAGAGGATCATCCATGAAACCCATCGCTGAACATTGGCGACTGAGCCTGGCAGCTGCGTTGATCGCAGGTGTTGCCCTGGCCGGTTGCTCAAGTGACGAAGAGTCCACAACAGAAACTGACACCGCACAATCCAGCCCTGCCGCCACTCACCCGGTTACCGGTGAAGCCTTGGCCGCTGAACAGGTTTTCCGCTATCAGGCTCTAGACGAAATTTCTTCCTTCGACCCGCAAGTGGTTGAAGACGTTGACGGCTCCTATATCTCACGCGACCTCTTTGAAGGTCTGCTGAATGCCGACAAAGACGGCAACCCTTCTCCTGGCGTTGCTGAGCGTTACGAATCCTCCAATAACAACCAGACCTGGACATTCCATCTGCGTGATGACGCCAAATGGTCTGATGGCAACGCGGTCACCGCAGGCGACTTCGTTTACGCCTGGCGCCGTGCCGTTGATCCGGAATTGGCCTCTCCTTACGCCTGGTATATGTCACTGATGGCCATCGAAAATGTTGATGCCGTTCTTGAAGGCGAACTGCCGGGTGAAGAGCTGGGTGTGACTGCCATTGACGACCAGACTCTGGAAGTCAACCTGGAGCGTCCGCTGCCTTACTTCCCGCAGATGGTCATGCACTCCACCACTTTCCCGTCACCGCAGTGGGTGATTGACGAGCACGGCACCGAGTGGACCCGCCCGGGCAA
Organism: Saccharospirillum sp. MSK14-1; assembly: GCF_003054965.1. Classification (GTDB taxonomy): domain Bacteria; phylum Pseudomonadota; class Gammaproteobacteria; order Pseudomonadales; family Natronospirillaceae; genus Saccharospirillum. Next base: position 105,070 of record NZ_MIES01000033.1, on the reverse strand, counting down.
CCTGGTAGGTAACGGCGCCTTCACCCTGACCGAATACGTCATCGGTGAGCGCACTGTGCTGGAGCGCAACCCCGAATACTGGAACAACGACGAAAACCTGATCGATCGCGTTGAAGCCTATGTGATCAACGACGAAAACCAGGGCCTGACTCGTTATGAAGCGGGCGAGCTGGACAAAACTGACATCCCGGCAGGTCAGTATCCACGCCTGGAACAGCAGACTCCGGAACAAGCCCACGCGGTACCGGCGCTGTGTAACTACTACTACATCTTTAACAACGATGTTGAGCCGTTTGATGACGTCCGTGTTCGTAAAGCCCTGTCTTATGCCATCGACCGCAACATCGTTGTTGAGAACGTCACCCAGGGTGGCCAGTTCCCGGCTTACACCTTCACACCGGAACTGACAGCAGGCTTCACTCCGCCGACCGTTGACTTCGCCACCATGACTCAAGAAGAGCGTGACGCCGAAGCCAAGCGCCTGATGGCTGAAGCCGGTTATGGCCCGGAAAATCCGCTGAGCTTTGAGCTGCTGTTCAACAGCTCAGAAAGCCACCGCTCCATCGCCGTTGCCGTTTCTGCCATGTGGCAAGAAAAGCTCGGCGTTCAAGCCACACTGGCTAACCAAGAATGGCAGACCTTCCTCACGACCCGTAGCGATGGCAATTTTGAAGTGGCCCGTGGCGCCTGGTGTGGTGACTACAACGAAGCGTCTACCTTCCTGGACCTGATGCAGTCTGAGTCTGGCTACAACGACGCCAACTACGTTTCTGAAGAGTACGATCGCCTGTCTGCCGAAGCCAAAACCATGGCCGATCCGAGCGAAAACTACACTGAGATGGAACACCTGATCGCCGACGACATGCCGAATGCTCCGGTTTATCACTACACCGAAGTCTTCATGCTGAAGCCGTACGTTAAAGGCTGGCGCTACGACGATGTTCAACAGAACACTTACAGCCGTGAGCTGTACATTGTTGAGCATTGATCGACTAGCGTTCTAAGTCCGGCACCGCCCTAGTGGCGGTGCCTTTCCTATAAAGAAAGACCTTCCGCCACCTGATCCGTGATTAACCCTTGTTTGCATAGCTTTACGGCGCAGTGTCTCTGCGTATCCGAAGGAATGTTCGAAAGCTGGAGTAGGACTTTAGTAGAATAGGCGGCGTTTTTTTCAGCAGGCTAACAGCATGATCAACTTCATCATCAGAAGACTGGGTGTCGCGATACCGACACTGCTGGTCCTGATCGTCATTTCCTTCATCATGATGCACTCGGCCCCAGGCGGCCCGTTCAACAGCGAAAAGCCCCTGCCGCCGGAAGTCATGGCCAATATTGAGGCCAAATACGGCCTGGACCGACCGCTTTATCAGCAGATCGGCACCTACATCTACAACATCGTTACCGATTTTGATTTCGGCCCGTCCTATAAATTTAAGGACCGGAGCGTCAACGACATGATCGAGAGCGGCTTCCCTGTCACCCTGACCTACGGTTTCTGGGCCTTTGTGTTTGCCGTTGTTTTGGGGATTTCCCTCGGGGTCATAGCCGCGCTCAAACACAACACCAAAGGCGACTATTTCGCGGTCGGCTTTGCCATTGTCGGCCAGGTGTTACCCAACTTCGTCATGGCGCCCATACTGGTCCTGGTATTCACTCTGCATCTGGGCTGGCTGCCCGGCGGCGGCTGGCGCGGTGGTCAGATCGAATACATCATTTTGCCGGTCATTGCGCTGGGCACCAGCTTCCTGGCCAGCATCGCCCGCATCACCCGTTCGAGCATGCTCGAAGTGTTGAACGCCAATTACATCCGTACTGCCCGCGCCAAAGGCATGCCATTCCGACACATTCTGTTTCGCCACGCGCTGAAACCGGCCATGTTACCGGTGCTGTCTTATCTGGGCCCAACCTTCGTGGTCATGATCACCGGCTCGGTCATTATTGATGTCTATTTCACCACCGGAGGCATCGGCGCTTACTTCGTTAACGCAGCGCTGAACCGTGACTATTCCGTGATTATGGGCGTCACCATCCTGTTGGGTGCACTGACCATTCTGTTCAACACCATCGTCGATATTCTCTACGCCTGGATCGACCCCAAGATCCGGCTCTGAGGGCTTTATTTCATGTTGTTTATATCCAAGAAAACGGCCAAATTGGCCGAAAATGTGGCGGCCGATGACGTTTCCGGCCGCAGTCTCTGGGCTACGGCGATGGCTCGCTTTACAAAAAACAAAGCCGCCATGACGAGCCTTGCTGTATTGATCGTCATCTTCTTATTTGCCTTCGGTGCTCCTTTTGTATCGGAGTGGGAGTACAGCAAGATCGATTGGGAAGCCCTTAAAGACGACAGTCTGCAAGCGCCTTCGATCGCAACCGGCCACTATTTTGGTACCGATGAGCAAGGACGCGACATGTTCGCCCGTGTTGCACTTGGCAGTAAAATTTCCCTAGCCGTCGGTATAATTGGTGCTGCGATTGCTGTCTTTATTGGCACCCTCTATGGCGCCGTCGCTGGGTATTTTGGAGGGCATCTAGACAACTTAATGATGCGTTTTGTCGACATCATGATGTCCATTCCTTATATGTTTTTCTTGATTTTGTTACTCGTCGCATTCGGTAAACGCATAGAACTGTTGTTTATCGGAATCGGCCTGATCTCCTGGATGGATATGGCGCGGATCGTTCGCGGCCAGACACTGTCACTGAAAAACAAAGAGTTTATTGAAGCCGCTGTCGCCACTGGCCTGACGTCTATGACCATTGTGCGCCGACACATCGTGCCTAACCTGATGGGCGTGGTGGTTGTCTTTGCCACCCTCTTAATCCCTCAGATGATTCTGACCGAGTCGTTTATTTCATTCCTCGGTTTAGGCGTCCAAGAACCGATGACCTCTTGGGGTGCTTTGATTGATCAAGGCGCTGGAACCATGCGCTACGGCACTATTTGGCAATTGGCTTTTCCTCTGGGTTTCTTTATCGCCACTCTGACCAGTCTGTTTTTCATCGGCGATGGGCTCCGTGACGCCCTCGACCCGAAAGACCGCTAAGGCAACGAATTATGAGTCTATTAACCGTAAACGACCTGTGCGTACGCTTCGATACTCTCGATGGCGATGTGTGCGCTGTTAACGGCCTGAACTTCCATCTCGACGCCGGTGAAACACTGGCGATTGTCGGCGAATCCGGCTCGGGTAAAAGCCAGACCGCCTTCTCCATCATGGGCCTGCTGGCGCGCAATGGCCGCGCCGAAGGCAGCGTGCAGTTTGATGGCCGGGAGATTCTGAATCTGCCGGAGCCGGAGTTGAATCACATCCGTGCCGATCAGATCAGCATGATCTTCCAGGACCCGATGACCTCGCTGAACCCCTTTATGAAAGTCAGCCAGCAACTCACCGAGGTGCTGCGTCATCATAAAGGCCTGTCGCAAAAAGACGCCCTGGACGAAGCTATCCGCATGCTGGATGCGGTGCGCATTCCCGAAGCGCGCAATCGCATTCACATGTACCCGCACGAATTCTCCGGCGGCATGCGGCAACGCGTGATGATCGCCATGGCGCTGCTGCTGCGCCCGCGTTTGCTGATTGCCGACGAACCCACCACCGCACTCGACGTGACCGTCCAAGCGCAAATCATGACGCTGCTGGCCGATCTGCAAAAAGAGTTTGGCACCGCCATCATGCTGATCACCCACGATCTCGGTGTCGTTGCCGGCGCCTGCGAACGCACGCTGGTGATGTACGGCGGCCGAGTCATGGAGTACGGCGATACCGAAGCGGTGTTCGACGCACCCAGCCATCCCTATACCCAAGGGCTGCTCAAGGCCATCCCGCGTCTGGATCAGGCCAGCGATGAACTGCTGACCATTCCCGGCAACCCACCGAACATGCTCGACATGCCAGTCGGCTGTCCATTCCAGCCACGTTGCCCGCATGCTAACGACCATTGTGCCCAGGTAATGCCTGAATTAACGGCGCAAAATAGTCTGAACCGGCAACGTGCCTGCCACTTCGAACCGGAGGCCTTACGATGAGCGAAGCGAAGAAAAAACTGCTGTCGGTCAAGGACCTGAAAGTCCAGTTCGACATCCACGCCAAAGGCGCTATGCCCTGGACCCAACCGAAAAAACTGAAAGCGGTGAACAACGTTTCATTCGATCTGTACGAAGGCGAAACGCTGGGCATTGTGGGTGAATCCGGTTGCGGTAAGTCGACGCTGGCTCGAGCAGTCATCCGCATGTTACCCGTTGAAACCGGTGAAATTGTTTGGCTCGGCCAGGACCTGGCTCCGCTGAAAGACCGCCAGATGCGTGCGCACCGCAAAGACATCCAGATGATCTTCCAGGACCCGCTGGCATCGCTGAACCCGCGCATGACCATCGGCCAGATCATCGCTGAGCCACTGCGCACGCATTTCCCGAAAATGCCGCAGGCGGAAGTTCAGGCCAAAGTGCAGGAGATGATGAAAACCGTTGGTCTGCTGCCCAACCAGGTGAATCGCTACCCGCACGAATTCTCCGGTGGTCAGTGTCAGCGTATTGGTATTGCCCGGGCACTGATCCTGAAGCCAAAACTGATCATCTGCGATGAACCCGTCTCGGCTTTGGATGTATCGATTCAGGCGCAGGTAGTGAACCTGCTGATGGAATTACAGAAGAAGATGGGCTTGTCGCTGATCTTTATTGCGCACGATCTGAGCGTGGTCAAACACATATCCACGCGCATCATGGTGCTTTATCTGGGCAATGTCATGGAGCTCGCCGACGCCAAAGATCTCTACGACCAACCGCGTCATCCATACACCCAGGCATTGATCTCCGCGGTGCCCATTCCGGACCCGAAGATCGAACGCAACAAGGACATCATCCTGATCGAAGGCGACTTGCCCTCACCGATCAATCCACCGTCCGGCTGTGTGTTCCGCACCCGCTGCCCGAAAGCTCAGGCAAAGTGCGCCGACCAGAATCCGTCGCTGGATTACGCCGCGGGGACGCATCAGGTGGCTTGTCATTTTCACGATTGAGTCACTCAAAAAACCGCACTTTCGAGTGCGGTTTTTTTTTGCACATCGCCACCCGGATTACCATTCCGGCATCATCAACTGCCCTATCCCTATGATTAAGCCAGGCAACAAAATGGCGGGTAAATCCATGCCTAATGACAAGCGGGAGACCCCATAATTTTTTGCCACATCGGATTCATAAAAAACGTGATTCAAGCCGATCCAACCTGGTCCACCACCGACTCTGAGATTCCAACCAAAGCCTTCATCGTAGGCGCGACTGACGTCATTAAGCCCATCTCCGGATCCAACATTACCGCTGTCGTAGCGATGCACTAAGTCGTAGTGATAGACCCAATCCGCACCCAGCCAAAATATTTCATCGCGATAATAACGCAGCCCTATTTCCACCGTCTTTGCATTCAGACGAACATCGGATTCATTCAACTCATGATAACCGCTGGTCATTACACCCCAGGTTGCACGAGCACACAGATCAACCCACGGTATTTTGGCTATCAGCCCCATATCCGCTTTAAACGCGTGTCCGACTTCGGTGTAGTACAACTCATCTTCCTGCACATCGATGCCAGCCCGGGTAAGGCCATTGAATTGCCACTCCCCTCCCACAATCGGCATGACCGGAATGTGTTCGGGATACAGCCAACAACCCTCAACCTCAGAGGCGGCCAATACAACCTTTGCCCCTGCAAACTGCGCCAGTGTCAGCAACAGCACCGTTAACCAACGTGCAGACTTCATTCGCTATCACTCCTTTCCATCCCCGAATCCTGTATGTCGCCAAAAGAAACAATCCATTGGCAATATTGCACTGCGTATCGGCGAACCCTTCAGTACAATGCACCATTAGAATAATCACCGGACGGCGTCCGTGCTCCGCCCGACTAACGCAGGAAGACCATCATGCCTGAGTATCGCTCGAAAACGTCCACTGCCGGCCGCAATATGGCTGGCGCCCGTGCGCTCTGGCGCGCCACCGGTATGAAAGACGACGATTTCCACAAACCGATCATCGCCGTCGCCAACTCCTTTACCCAGTTCGTTCCCGGCCATGTCCATCTCAAAGACCTCGGGCAGCTGGTGTGCCGCGAAATCGAAGCGGCTGGTGGTGTCGCTAAAGAATTTAACACCATCGCCGTCGATGACGGCATTGCCATGGGCCACGACGGCATGCTCTACAGTTTGCCATCGCGCGAAGTCATTTCCGATGCCGTGGAATACATGGTCAACGCCCACTGCGCCGATGCCCTGGTATGCATTTCCAACTGCGACAAAATCACCCCGGGAATGCTCAACGCCGCCATGCGCCTGAACATTCCGGTGATCTTTGTTTCCGGCGGCCCGATGGAGGCCGGTAAAACCAAGTTGGCCGATCACGGTCTCGATTTGGTCGATGCCATGGTCATCGCGGCCGACCCCAACGCCGATGACGAACTGGTCAATGAATACGAACGCTCCGCCTGCCCAACCTGCGGATCCTGCTCGGGCATGTTCACCGCCAACTCGATGAACTGTCTGACCGAAGCCATCGGTCTGTCGCTGCCGGGTAATGGCAGTACTTTGGCCACGCACTCTGACCGCCGCCGCCTGTTCGTCGAAGCCGGTCAACGCATTGTCGGTCTGGCCAAACGCTATTACGAAGAGAACGACGACAGCGTGCTGCCGCGCTCCATCGCCAGCTTTAAAGCGTTTGAGAACGCCATGGCGCTGGATATCTCCATGGGTGGCTCCACCAACACCATCCTGCATTTGCTGGCCGCTGCTCAGGAAGGTGAAGTCGACTTCACGCTGACCGATATCGACCGGATGTCACGCGTGATTCCGCAGCTGTGCAAGGTGGCGCCCAACAACCCGAATTATCATATGGAAGACGTGCATCGCGCTGGCGGCATCTATTCCATTCTCGGCGAGCTCGACCGCGCCGGTCTGCTGCACACCGATTTGCCGACGGTGCATTCCAAAACACTGGCCGAAGGTCTCGCTCAGTGGGACATCATGCGCACCGATGATTCAGCCGTTAAAGAATTCTTCCGCGCCGGCCCGGCGGGTATTCCGACACAGGAAGCCTTTAGCCAATCGACCCGCTGGCCGACGCTCGATGGCGATCGTGAACACGGTTGTATCCGCTCCCTGGAACACGCCTACAGCAGCGAAGGCGGTTTGGCAGTGCTGTACGGTAATCTCGCGGAAAATGGTTGTGTGGTGAAAACCGCCGGCGTCGATGACAGCATTCTCAAGTTCACCGGCAAGGCACGCATCTTTGAAAGCCAGGACGCCGCCGTTGAAGGCATTCTGGGCGACACCGTTAAAGAAGGCGATGTCGTTATCATCCGTTACGAAGGCCCCAAAGGCGGCCCGGGTATGCAGGAAATGCTCTACCCGACCAGTTACTTGAAATCCAAAGGTCTGGGCAAAGCCTGTGCCTTGCTGACCGACGGACGTTTCTCTGGCGGCACCTCTGGGCTGTCGATCGGGCACGTGTCTCCTGAAGCGGCCGCAGGCGGTAACATCGCCCTGGTACAGGAAGGCGATGACATTGTCATCGACATTCCAAACCGCTCCATTCGCATCGACATCAGCGATGACGAACTGACCGCACGCCGTACTGAGATGTCAGCCCGCGGCGCAACAGCCTGGAAACCAGCCGCACCCCGCAAGCGCAAGGTGACCACAGCGTTAAAAGCCTATGCCTTACTGGCCACCAGTGCCGACAAAGGTGGTGTGCGCGACGTTGAGATGCTGGGTGATTAAACGCTGGATGCGAAACGGAAGACGGGAAACGCTGAATGCATATTGAAGCCGACTGGTTTCAACAGCAGGTGCTGGACTGGTACGACCGCCACGGCCGCAAAACACTGCCCTGGCAGCAGAACAAGACGCCCTACCGCGTCTGGATCTCCGAGATCATGCTGCAACAGACCCAGGTCAGCACCGTCATTCCCTACTTCGAGCGCTTTATGGCGCGTTTTCCGACGGTGCAGGATCTGGCATCGGCCGACACCGATGAAGTGTTGCACCTGTGGACGGGCCTCGGCTACTACGCCCGCGCCCGCAACCTGCACAAAGCCGCACGCCAACTGGTTGACGAGTTCGACAGCGAATTCCCTGACACCGTTGACGCTGTCGCCGAACTGCCCGGCATTGGCCGCTCCACCGCTGGCGCCATTCTCAGCCTGAGTCGCGGCGTCCACGCGGCCATTCTCGATGGCAATGTCAAACGCGTCTTAGCGCGTTTTTTTGCGCTCGACGGCTGGACCGGCACGACCGCCAATCTCAAGCAGTTGTGGGCGTGGAGCGATGCACTGACACCGGTCGAACGGGTGGCGGATTTCAATCAGGTGATGATGGACCTGGGCGCCATGGTTTGTGTGCGCTCACGTCCACTGTGCGACGCCTGCCCGGTACAGTCTCAATGCCGCGCCTATGCCGAAGGTCGCAGCGCCGATTTACCCGCGTCCAAACCCAAAAAAGAAAAACCGGTACGCGACGCCTGGATGTTAATCCTGCAGGCACCCGATGGCCGAGTGCAGTTGGTTAAGCGTCCGGACAGCGGTATCTGGGGCGGACTGCACGCCTTTCCCCAATTCGACAGTCGCGATGCGGCCGAGCAGCAGTTAGCGCTCAACGGCATCGACGACGCCGTTGAAGACTGGAGCAGCTTTCGGCATACCTTCAGTCATTATCACCTCAATATTCATCCGCTGTTCGTGCCGTTGAGCGCCACCCCGCCGGCTGTTTCCGAACACGCCCTCTGGTACCATCCAGGGCTCGCCGAGCAGGTTGGCCTGAGCGCTCCGGTCAAAACCCTACTAGAACGACTGTTCTAACCCGATTGGACCCATCCTTATGACTCGCACCGTCTTTTGTCGTAAATATCAGCAGGAACTCGAAGGTCTGGACAAGCCGCCCTACCCCGGTCCGCAAGGTCAGGACATCTTCGAGCACGTTTCCAAACGCGCCTGGAGCGAATGGCAGGAACATCAAACCCGGCTGATCAACGAAAAACACCTGGTTATGACCGACCCGGATGCGCGGAAATACCTCAAAGAACAGATGCAGAAATTCCTCAGCGATGACGACTTCGACCAGGCCGAAGGCTACGTGCCTGAAGCTTGACCGGCAGGGAATCTTTAAAAAAATCAAAGATTTATGGGTTAAAGACTTGACGCCCTAAAGCAAATTCCGTTTAATACACGCCGTTCGTTTGGGGCGCTTCATCGTGGCTCCGTACAGAACATGCCCAGATAGCTCAGTCGGTAGAGCAGGGGATTGAAAATCCCCGTGTCGGTGGTTCGATTCCGCCTCTGGGCACCACCTAATTTCTCAGAGGAGCCTCGCTGATGCGGGGCTTTTTTGTGCCTGACGCTCCGCCAAATCGAACCAGCTTTTTAACTGGATGGTTCGATGGATCAACGCCTTCCCTGGCGCTGCCCCTCCAGGCGGCTACGCCTCAACGAAACGATGACCGAATGATCCCGTGATCGGTGCTGTAGGGGTTGTCGTCATCGATATGGTCGTTCCAAATACGCGTGTCCTGATGCTTCCAGATGACGTCACTGGAATATTCAAAGAATTCCTCCGAGACCAGAATATGGTCCAGCACGCCCTTATGACTGTTGTGCTCGTGGGTGTAATAAACATCCCGGAACGATTTCAGCTGCTGAAAAAACAGCGTGCTGTACAGCGAACGGTCAGCCCCTCTGGCCCGGTTCGACAAGGTAGGCTGATCCGTTATCAGGCTCAGTGTATTGCTGAGCGGATCATCATTCAGGTCACCAATCACAACAACCGGCGTGTTCGAGCCTCGCATTTGATCAATCAGCATCATACGTAAAGCCGTCGCCTCAGCCGTGCGCCGAATGGTGGAAACCGCACTGCCAACGGCACTGCGATAGTGACGGTCTACATTAGACATTCGCGCAGGTAGCTTGGACTTCAAATGACACGCATAGAGCGTAAAAGGAGGCGTTTTTTGATGTGATGAATGAGCAATCTGCGCTTTGATAACGCTGCGCGAAAACTGATCAATGTGAACACTGACGTCATCATCTTCGCCATCACCGTCGTCCAGCTTAACCAATTCAGTAAACGGAAATTTTTTGATCACCTCAGCCGAGGCAATGTGCCACGGCGCACGAACGATCATCGCCACAGCAATGTTGTACCAACGATCAGCGATGTACTGCGTCTGATAGTTGGATAACTCGGGCACCGATAACACCTCATCTAAGGCGTCTTTGTGCCACAACTCCTGAAACACCACGACATCCGCATCCACCTCAATCAGCATGCGGCGAATCCAGTCGCGCTTACCGCGATACTCAGCGTCGGTAACTGGCTCGGCAGAATGCGTGGTTAATCCAGCTTTCTGAAAATTATAGAGATTGAACGAGGCAAAACTGATATCCGCAGGCATGCCGGCTCTCCCTTGAATCCGATTGGCAGTTTGACTATAGCTGTCGAATTCGTTGTAGGCGGTTTGCGTTGCAGGACGGTGACAGTTCGCTCTCCAACAGCGAGCGAGTTTGGGGCCTGCTCTCGGCACGATGAGCAGCGGTTAGCTGGGTTAAGGCGTCGATGGCATACAGGTTATAAGCACAAAAAAGGGCGCCGCAGCGCCCTGATATGATCGTCGGGTTAGTGTCTTAACCCTTACGACCTTCAATGCTCAGACTGCCCGGGCCCATGGCCACCAGGAACAGGAAACCACCAGCGATCGCGATGTTCTTGTTCAGCATGATTACTTGCATGCCGTCAGACAGGTCGAAGTGGAACAGGAAGCCAGACAGTACGCAGAAACCGGCCAACAACAGCGCCGCGATGCGCGTCTGATAACCGATCAATACCGCCAAGCCACCGAGAATTTCGACCAGAATTGTCGGGTAAATCAGAATGCCCGGAACACCGACCATTTCCATGTAACCTTGCGTACCTTCCAGGCCGGTCACTTTGTCCCAGCCCGACATAATAAACATATAAGAGATCAGCACGCGGCCGACCAGCATTGCCCAGGGAGCTATCATATTCATGAAATCTTTCCTTTATTGGATTTAATTAACACACCCGATTCACTATAAAGAGGCCGCTGCGGACTGCCTATCTAAATAATTAGAGCTAGTTGATTAGAATTTCTGAAATAGTTGCCGCACATTGGCCGATGTATGCGCCATCAAAATCGCCAAACTGATCGATCGAGCCTGAGCCAGACAATCGGCCGTCTGCAGTAAATCAAGCAAAGGGTTGGTGTGTTGTGGTTGCATCGGGCGCATATCCGGCGCATCGGTTTCCAACAGAATGCGGTCGACGGGCATCTGAGCAAACGCTTCGCGGGTTTTGGCCGACTTCAAGATCAGACTGCCACAGCCGAGATACCAGCCCTTATCCAAATACGCCCGCGCCTGCTGATAAGGCCCCAAAAAAGCATGCACCACTCCGCGCACATCGGGGTAGTGCTTGAGCAGCGCCAGCACCCGGTCGTGCGCTTTCACCGCATGCACAATGACCGGCAACCGATGTTCCGCCGCCATCGCCAGTTGCGCCTCAAACCATCGTTCCTGCAACTCTGGCGCGGCTTTCGGCGTTTTCCCTTGATGAAAATCCAGGCCGATTTCGCCCAGCGCAATGCACGGCGGATAGTCCGACAGCATCGCTTGGAGCGCCGATAAATCCGGCTCGGAATTGGGTAGAAACCAAGGGTGGTGGCCAAAGGCCAAACGGATTCGGGAGTCGGAGGAGAAACGTTGCCCGGCAGCGCGCCACTGCTGTGGCTCGGTACCGGGCAAGATCCACTGACCGATGCCAGCGGCTTGTGCTTCGCTGAAAGCGCCATCCGGATCGCTGAGTGCATCCGGATGGCAGTGCGCATCGATCCAGGTCATCAGAAGTAGCTGAAACGATCCTCGAGCATGCGCAGGCGTGCTTCCGCGTCAGCGATGTCACGAATCAGCTGCTGGTTGCGACTGCGCAATTCGCCCTGGCGCTCACGCAAGCGGGTGATTTCGTTGTAGGTCGAACGGCGCTCTTCTTCGCTCAGTGATTCCGAGAACAAGACCGCTTCCATCTCGTTCAGTCGGCGCTGCGACTGCGACAACTCATTTTCGTTGCTGCGCTGTTCGCTGCGTAAACCACTGATTTCCGAAGTTACCGCATAAATTTCACGGCCGGCCTGATAGCCATCGAGAAATTCCGGTTCCAGTGACGGCGGGCAAATACCGGTGTACTGGTAGCCATTACGGGCACGGCTGAAACCATTACGAGCGGTACAGAAGCTGATCAGCCCTTCTTCATGACCATCCTGATACTGACGCAGATCGGGCGTGACACCGTGTTTGGCACAGGCCTCACGATGCGCACCGATGCGGTTCGACGGATAACCGTTGGCACCGTCTTCAAAACCGATGGAGAACCAATCAGCGGTCAAACATTCTTCTTCACTCAGGGTGGCACAACCGGATAAAACAAGCAGGGAGGCCAGCAGAACGGCCGCTAATCGCTTCATAATCAACTCCTGTGTCAGCGATTTGTCATTGAGATGTAAAGGATTCTGGCACAGAAAGCTGAACCGGTCATGAACCTTTGGGCATGCCGTGCGGACGCTCGACCCAGAGATGATCGTCCGGCGCGATTGGGTCCGGCTCCGGTTCAATCGGTAGGGGCTGCGGTTGGTGCAGCAGCGGCTTTAACGACACCCACTCAATGTCGGGGTAATCGGCCGGATCGAGACTGGCAAAAAAGGCCAGCGTCTCCGGATACGGATGGCAAATGATGGTCACGTTGCCCTGGCGGCGCGCAATAGCCAGAGCTTGCTGCCACTGCTGCGCCAAAAACTCCGGCGTGCGTTCGTGATCGAGAAACACCCGACGCCGCGACCATGGCACACCCATGGAATCGGCAACGCGCCATCCCTGGGAATCGGCAATGGTCAATGAATCGAAGAAAAACAGCTGGCGGGTTTTCAGTTCCGACATCACCCAGCCCATGGCTTCGGCGTCACGCGTCAGCTCACTGCCCATATGATTGCTTAAACCTTCGGCATAAGGCACACCGTCGAGCCCCGCCAGCAGGTTGGCAAGCAACTGCTCGCGGCCTTCGCGACGGTCCAGCCCTAACGGTCCCAGTGGCAGACCCCGCTGGTTCGACATCGGCGCATGGACGATCACCGTCTTTTGCGCACGGTGCGTTTCCTGTGCCAGGGCTTCAGTGAAGGGACGCCCGGGCATAATGCCAAGCGTCTGTACGAAGGGAATATTGATGGCGCTGAGGCCAGCCCGCCACTGATTGCCAAGGTCATCAACGACAATGGCAATCTGCGACGAGGCCTGAGCCAGACCGGCAACGGCCCAGAGCAGGCAGAAACCGAGGCCTCGCCAACGCCTGAGGGTGTTAGCGCGAGCCATTCAAAAAGCGCATGCCTTTGAGGACGGTCAGCGCCTGGTAGAGCTGATAGTCAGCGATCAATTGCTCGTCGGTTTCGCTGCTGTCATCCGCACGGTCATCGCTGCCATTTTCACCTTCCGGGTTAGCCAAGTGACCGGCCAGGTCGGCTTCGGTGTAATACGGATTACCGTTTTCCTGAGTCAGCTTACCGGGGCGTACTTCGATGTCGGGCACAATGCCTTGCGCCTGAATCGAACGGCCGGATGGCGTGAAGTAGCGCGCGGTGGTCAGTTTAATGGCGTGGTTTTCATCCAGCGGCAAAATGGTCTGCACCGAACCTTTGCCGAAGCTGCGTGTGCCCATAATGATGCCACGATGATGGTCCTGAACCGCACCGGCCACAATCTCTGAGGCTGAAGCGCTGCCACCGTTGATCAGCACCACCAGGTTGACGCCTTCGCTCGGATCCTGCGAGTGCGCCCGGAAACGGCTGGCGCTGTTGGGCAAGCGACCTTCGGTATAAACAATCAACCCTTCGGAAATCAACGCATCGACAACTTCGACCGACGCCTGCAAAACACCACCCGGGTTATTGCGCAAATCCAGCACCATGCCGTCTAACGGTGCACCGTTTTCACTGCGCAACTCGCTCATGGCGTCAACAAAATCGCGACCGGTGCGTTCCTGGAACTGGGAAATACGCACATAACCGAAATTGTCATCCAACATGCGATGACGCACCGAGGTGATCTGAATAACATCGCGCACAATTTCGATAACCAGCGGCTGGTTTTCGCCATCGCGCACGACCGTCAGTTCAATCGGGTCACCGGGTTCACCGCGCATCAGGGTAACGGCATCGTTGACCGTCATGCCCTTCACCGGTGTGTCATCGATCTGAGTGATCAAATCGCCTGACTGCATGCCAGCGCGGAACGCCGGTGTATCATCGATCGGTGCAACGACGCGGATAAAACCGGTTTCGTCCAGGGTGATTTCAATCCCCAGACCACCGTATTCACCCGAGGTACTTTCGCGCAGATCGGCAAAGTCTTCCGGAGTCAGATAATCGGAGTGTGGGTCGAGTCCAGACAGCATGCCTTCAATGGCACTTTCGATCAGCTCGCTGTCATCAATGTCTTCTACATAAGCCTGTTTGATGCGATCCAGTACCTGAGACAGCATACGGACGTCATCTACCGGCAGGCGGGTCTGACTCTTTTCGGCGTGCACACTGCTGGCGATACCAATGGAAATACCAACAATCAAGGCCGTCATTGCAGTCAACCAAGGGCTGCGAATCAACTTCATAAGGGTTCCTTTCGCGTCTGTGTTCGATGGCATAGCGTCACCCGGGGCGCGTTCTGCGGTGTCGGAACTGCCGCCATTCTAAGCAACCCTGGCTCAGTTAGCACGGCTGTTCGGTCACTGGGTTGCCTTACCATAACATTCATAAGGCAGCTAACGATTGAGCAACCAGTCGTCCGGGTTTTCCGGTCGACCGTTGCGGCGTAACTCAAAATACAAACCCGGCTGAGTAAAACCGCCGGATAATCCCACTTCAGCAATCACATCACCAGCGCCAACCCAGGCACCGACATCGCGTAGCAATGCCTGATTACGTCCATAGAGGGTCATCAGACCATCGCCGTGATCGAGGATCACCAGGAGGCCAAAACCGTTTAACCAATCGGCAAAAACCACCCGCCCCCGATGCACCGCACGGACCTGTGTGCCCGAATCAGCGCCAATGAGCCAACCTTGCCAATTCAAGCGCGAATCGTCGATGGGGCGGCCAAAGCGTGCCCGTAACGACCCCTCAACCGGCCATGGCAGGCGACCTTTAACCTCCGCCATGTCAGAACCTTCCGGAAAGTCGAATTCCAGATCCGCCAGTTCCGACTGCATCCGTTCGATCAACTCATTGAGCTGTTCCTGCTCGGCTTCTTTACGCGCCAACTCCGCTTCAGCCGCTTCGGCCTCGGCACTGAGGTTAGCCAAAATCTGGCTGCGCCGGTTCTTTTGTTGTGCCAGTTCATCGCGCGTTTGCGCCAGTTGCTGACGGTCGCTCTGCAACTGCTCGGTCAATTGCGCTTGCTCTTCAATGTTAGCCGTCAGACGTTCCGATCGCTCCACCCAGGCCTGAAGCGCTTCGTTTTGATCTTCATTGAGAATGGCGAAATAGTGCATCTGCCGTGCCAGCTCTTCCGGACGCTGGCCGGAGAGCAACAATTTGATCAATGGCTGGTTGTTCTGTTTATACGCCAAGCGCAGGATGGCGCGAATGGTGGCGCGCTGCTCTTCCTGCTTTTGTTCCAGATCGCGCTGTTCAGCCAGCAACGCATCCATCTGATTGCGTGCTTGAGTCAGCCGGGTTTCGGTATCGCGCAGGCGCCGGTTATTGTCACCCAAACGGCGTTCTGTGGTTTCCAGCGCCTGACGCTGCTCTGACACATCGTTGCGTCGCGAGCGTAATTCAGATTCCAATGCCTGAATCTGGTTTTGCAGCTGATCCAGTTCCCGTTGACGCAATGTCAGGTCGTCTTCTGACCAGACAGGCAGCCACAGCGGCGCAACGAGCCAGAGCCCGAGAACTCCAAGACAGCGGAAAATTAAGGAAGGACGTACCAAGTCAGCGGAGCCCAGATTCAAATGCGTTGGCATGGGCCCAGCAGGCTACCCCAAGCAGCCCGACGACGCCAGGGGACCGGGCGGCCCCCTTTCGTCACCTTTACCAGCGACCCGTTCGGGTGCTTAACCTTCAATCAGACTGTGGCCAGTCATGTCGGACGGTTGCTGCAAGCCCATCATCGCCAACAGCGTCGGCGCGATGTCAGCCAGACGACCTTCGGACAGCTTGGCGTCTTTGTTGGTCTCAGTGACATAGACCAGCGGCACCGGGAAGGTCGTGTGGCTGGTTACCGCACCACCGGAATCCGGGTCTACCATCAGTTCGGCGTTGCCATGGTCAGCCGTAATCAGCACTTCACCACCGGCGCGTAAGGCCGCTTCGGTCACTTTTGCCAGAGCATCATCGAGCGCTTCAACGGCTTTAATGGCCGCGTCCATTTTGCCGGTGTGACCAACCATATCGCCGTTGGCGTAGTTACAAACGATCAGATCGTAGATGCCGTCGTCGATGGCCTTGACCAGTTTTTCAGTCACTTCCGGAGCGCTCATTTCCGGTTGCAGATCGTAGGTAGCCACTTTCGGTGATGGCACCAGAATACGGTCTTCACCCTCGAAGACGTCTTCACGCCCACCGTTAAAGAAGAAGGTGACGTGCGCGTATTTTTCCGTCTCGGCAATGCGCAGCTGTTTCTTGCCCTGCTGTTCCATCACTTCGCCGAGCGTGTTGCTCAGCAGTTCCGGCGGATAGGCCACCGGCGCATCAATGTTAGACGCGTATTCGGTCAGACAGACAAACGCCGCCAAATCCGGACGCACGGAACGGTCGAGGTCGGATTCCAGATCTTTATCAATAATGGCGCGGGTAATTTCACGGGCCCGGTCAGGACGGAAGTTCATAAAGACAACCGCATCGCCATCTTCAAGTTTGACCGCTTCACCGCCGTCAACCCGAACCGAAGAGGCCGGCACGAATTCATCGTCTTTATCCTGATCGTAGGCCGCCGTCAGCGCATCCATCGGCGTACCCGCCACAATGTCGGCTTTGCCTTGCGTCAGCAGATCGTAGGCCGCCTGAACACGCTCCCAACGATTATCGCGGTCCATGGCGTAGTAACGGCCAATCAGCGACACGATGCCGCCCACGCCGAGCTTTTCCAGTTTGCTTTCCAGCTTCTCGATCGACGGCATGGCCGAGCGAGGCGGTGTATCACGGCCGTCCAGGAAGGCGTGAACAT
Organism: Saccharospirillum sp. MSK14-1; assembly: GCF_003054965.1. Lineage (GTDB taxonomy): Bacteria > Pseudomonadota > Gammaproteobacteria > Pseudomonadales > Natronospirillaceae > Saccharospirillum. Next base: position 87,809 of record NZ_MIES01000033.1, on the reverse strand, counting down.
AAACTTTATCAGCGCCGCGTTTGACCGCCAGATCAACCATGGCATGGATGTGATCTTCATGGGCGTGCACACCACCGGGCGACAGCAAGCCAAGAATATGCACCGCCTTACCGTTAGACACCGCCGCATCGACGGCCTTGGTCAACTCGGCGTTTTCATAAAAGGCACCGTCTTCGATGTCTTTGGTGATGCGGGTCAGTTGCTGATAAACGATGCGCCCGCTGCCCAGGTTCATATGGCCAACTTCGGAGTTACCCATCTGACCGTCCGGCAGGCCCACGTTCATGCCGGAGGTATGAATCAGGGAATGCGGATATTCCTGCCACAACCGTTTCCAGGTCGGGGCGTTGGCTTTTTCGATGGCATTGGACTGAGACGTCTCACTGTGGCCAAAGCCGTCGAGAATCACCAGTACTGCTGGCTTTGCAACCGCCATGGGTCTACCTCCAACTTAAAGATGAGTTCAATAATGTAGGAAAATTACATGTCGTTAGTGTACTGATTCCAGCGGCATCTAGCGAGCCTGACAACGGCTTGGGCTGACTATCGGCACGATTGCTCGCCTGCGGCTATGGCTGACCGGGTCGCTGGTGTATACTCCGGCGCTTAATTTTTCACCGTCTTTAGAGTCAGGACCTTATGCTCCAACAACTGTTCGAATTCGTGATCAACCACTGGATTTTGGCGGCCATCTGGGTGGCACTGTTAGCAGCCCTGCTGGCGACCGAAAGCAGCAAAGGCGGCAAAGGTGTCTCGCCTCAGCAAGCGACCACTCTGATCAACAGTCAGGATGCCAAAGTCGTCGATCTGCGTCCCAAAGACGAGTACCGCAAAGGCCACCTGCCCGGCGCTATCAATATCCCCTCGCGCGATTTCGCCAACCGCATGAGCGAACTCGACGCTTATAAAGACAAGCCCATTATTCTGGTGTGTAAAACCGGCACCAGTGCTGGCGCCAGCGGCGCACTGCTGACCAAAGCCGGCTACAAGCAATTGCACAAACTGCGCGGCGGCGTTCTGGAATGGCAAAATTCCAGCTTGCCGCTGGTGAAGTCTTAATTCCGCTAAGCGAGTCCAGCACCATGGCACAGCAAGCAACCGTCACTCTCTATACGACTCGTTGGTGCGGCTTTTGCGCGCGCGCCAAAGCATTGCTGGAACACAAAGGGGCTCGCTACACGGAAATTCCGGTCGATCAGGAGCCGGAAAAACGCCAGGAAATGATGCAGTTAAGCGGCCGTCATACGGTGCCGCAAATCTGGGTTGGCGACGTTCACGTCGGCGGCTGTGACGAACTTTATGCCATGGAACACAGTGGTCAGCTCGATCAGTTACTGAAGCAAGCGAGCGACCCCAACTAAACAGTCAGACTTTTAGCATTCAACACCGGAGTCATCATGAGCGAACAACAAAAACCGCAATTTGGTATTCAACGCATCTATACCCGGGACGTGTCGTTTGAGTCACCCAACACCCCGGCCATCTTCCAGCAGGAATGGAAGCCTCAGGTCAAACTGGATCTGAACACCAAAACGCGTGAACTGAGCGAAGGCGTTTACGAGATCACTCTGGTGGTCACCGTCGAAGCCAAGCTGGGCGAAACCACGGCCTTTTTGGTCGAAGTTCAGCAAGCCGGCATCTTTAACCTGGGTGGTTTTGCCGACGAAGCCCGCGATCAGATGCTGGGGGCTTATTGCCCATCGCTGCTGTTCCCTTACGCGCGTGAAGCGGTCGATTCTGCTGTCACCAAAGGCAGCTTCCCGGCCTTGATGCTGGCACCGGTCAACTTCGACGTGCTGTATCAGCAGAGCAAGCAAAAACAGGGTGAGTCCGCCGCGACCACGAACTGATTAGCTGCTCGGCTAACAATAAAAAATTTGCCGGGAGCGAAACCGCTGTACGTCTCCCGCCACCTGGCCGCGCAAACACGACGGCCTTACCCGGCTTCGTAACGGAGCCGAACGATTAAGAGGGCTGTTCGTGAACCAGGGTGACATGCGGTCACCTCATCTGGCCGCGTTTCAACAAAGCCCCTCGCCCCAGGCAGTCTGTAACGGGACAGGGCTCATTCTCCAGGTCAATGCCGCTTGGCATTCCTGGTTCGGTTGCACCGACGATGTGGTCGGCGCAGCACTTAGCCATTTCCTTCCGGCGTTGCATGAGCAATTTCTGGCTGAGCGTGACGGACCGCATCGCTTCATTACCAACAGCGGTGATAACCAGCGTTTAAACGTGCGCTTGCAGCCCTTCGACAGTGACGATGAACAGGGATTTATTGTCAGTGTTGAAGCGGACCGGGAAGGCCGTTGTCTGCATCAGCGACTGACGCCGCTGTTCGAATCGAGTCTCGATGGCATCGCCTTCATCGGTACTGACGGTCGTTATCAGCTCGCCAATCAGGCCTTTTTCGACATGCTTGGGCGCGACGCCGACAGCATCATCGGGCATTCCTTTACCGACTTTATCGCCGCCGATCATTTATCGGGCGACATCGACAGCCTGCAGCAAAAGCTGCTCAGCGGCGAAGTCGGTGGTTTGTTTGAGATTCACTACAGCCACGCCGAGGGTCATTGGGTACCGGCATCCATTCGGCCGGTTTCGGTCAGCGACGACGCCGGTAATCCGGCAGGTGTTTGGTCGATCAGCCGCGACAGCACGCTGCGCAATCAACTGATTGAAAGCCTCACCAGCAGCGAACGCCGCTTCCGCGCCCTGTTCCGCAACAGCCTCGACGCCATTGCCTTCTGGGGCAATCAGCATCAGTTGCGCTACGCCAACCAGGCGTATCTCGACATGACCGGCTACAGCCGCGAAGAGTTGAGCCATATGGCGTTTGCCGACCTGTTACCGCCAGGCTGGGAAGAGACCGAAGCCGAATTCCGCCGTCAGCTGAACGAACGCGGCTACACCGACGTCATCGAAACGGAAATCATGCACAAAGGCGGGCAGGTGGTGCCCATTTCCATTCGCGCCAGCGCCTTCCGCGACAGCCAGGGTGAGATCAACGGTTCCTGGTTTATTCTGCGTGACATCACCAGTTACAAGCAGGCGCTGAATCAGTTGCGCCACAGCCAGAACATGCTGCAACAGACCAATCGCATGGCGCGCATTGGCGGCTGGGAATTCGACAGCCAGAGCCAGCAGTTCAGTTTTACCGAAGAAACCTATCGCATTCTGGCCATTCCACAGGCGTACGATAAAAGCCTCGACAGCATTCTGAAGCTGTTTAACCCCGGCTCTCAAAAACGTCTGCTGCACGAAGTGGCGCGCACCAACGACAGCGGCCAGCCAACGGACTTCGAAGTCCGGCTCGATGGTTTTGAACCCGCGCGCTGGTTACGCATCAGCGCCCAGACCGCCATTGACTCCAGTGAGCGCAGCTATGTGGTCGGCGCCATTCAGGATATTTCTGAATTTAAGGCGCGTCAGCGCAGCCTGGAAAACGACCGTGACACCTTCCAGCACCTGGCCTTTCACGACCCACTCACCGGCCTGCCCAATCGACTGCTGCTGGAAGACCGCTTCCAGCAATTAAGCTTTGCCGCTGAGCGACGCGGCGGCCATGTGGCCATCCTGGTGATCGATCTGGACGATTTTAAAATCATCAATGATCAACGCGGTCACCCCGCGGGCGATGCCCTGCTGCGCGCCATTGCCGAACGCCTGCGCAATTGCATTCGCCAGTCGGACACCGTTGCCCGCCTGGGCGGTGATGAATTCATCGTGCTGGCCAGCCTCGACAGCGCCAGCGAGATCAATACCGTCGCCAACAAGCTGTTCGAAGAGTTGCAGTTGCCCATCGAATGGAACGGCGAAACACTCAACAGCCAGTGTTCCATGGGGGTGGCGGTCTATCCGCATCAGGGTGGCGACTTCAACAGCCTCTACGAAGCGGCCGACCAGGCGATGTATCAAGCCAAGGCGGGCGGTAAAAACCGCTACCTGTCGTTCGTCTCCAGCGAATGAGCGGATCGATCTGATTGAGGCTGGCGCACCCGTGAAACAAGTGTTTCAATGGCGAAAGACTTGTTTCACGGACGCCTCATGCCGCTTTCCGAACGCATCCAACAACACTGGGCCGACCTGCCCCCCACCGAACGACGCGTCGCTGAATTTCTGCTCGCCGAAGCCAATCGTGCGGCGACCTACTCACTGACCGAACTGAGCCAGTTACAAGGCGTCAGCAAAGCGACCGTCAGTCGCTTGTTTCGTCGCCTGGGATTCGATGATTTCAACGCCGCGCGCGAGGTGTTGCGTGAGCTGCCCAATCCCGGCAGTCCACTGCTGCCACGTCAGGACGGTGCCACCGACCTGGACAGCCACTTAGCCCAGGAGCGCAGCAACACTCAAACCTGGCTGGGCACAGATCACCTCGATGAACTCATCACCGGGCTGTATCAGGCGCGCCGGCTTTACTGCCTGGGATTACGCAATAACTTCCCCCTGGCGCTGCACGCCGAAACCCAATGGCTGCAACTGCGCGACAGTGTTCAGGCACTGCCAAGGCCCGGACAATCATTATCGGAACAATTAGGACCGCTCGACCGCGACGACTGGGTCGTCCTGTTCGGTCTGCGCCGTCGTCATCAAGGGTTTCGTCGACTGATCAGTCAATTGCTGGCCGGACCCGCCACCCTGGTGCTGATCTCCGAACCGGGTTACCAACCGCCATCGCGACCCGACCATCATCTGGTATTACCGCTGGAGGCGACCGGGCCGTTTGCCAGCTATGCCGCCCCGATGAGCTGGGTGTCACTGGTGGCCAACGGCATGATGCAACGATTCCCAACAGCGACGCGCGAGCGCATTGAGCGCATCGAACAAAGCTACCATCGCCTGGACGAGCTGGAACCCTGATCGACCTTGCCTAAGAAACACTTGTTTCTTAGTATTGAAAACAAGAAACATACGTTACCGGAAACCGTGCCATGCCTTACGCCATCACCAGCCCACATCATTCCGCCACCGAAGCGGGTGCCAGCGTTCTGGCCGACGGCGGCAGCGCCATCGAAGCCATGGTTGCCGCCGCTGCGGCCATTGCCGTGGCGTATCCGCACATGAACGGCCTCGGCGGTGACGGTTTCTGGCTGATCAGCCCGGCGGGCCGCAAACCCATTGCCATTGACGCCACCGGTTGCGCAGCAGCCGACGCCAGCATCGAGGGCTATCGTGCGCTGGGTCTTAACACCATTCCCCACCGCGGCGGACGCGCGGCGCTGACATCGGCAGGCGCCGTCGCCGGGTGGCAAGCCGCGCTCGACTTATTGCCCAGTCACCGCCCGTTAGCCGACTTGCTGGCACCGGCACGGGATTTAGCCCGCAGTGGCATCCGCGTCACCGAGAGCCTGGCAGCAGCGTCCACTAAGGTGGCAGACGAATTCACAACGCTTGCTGGCTATCAAGCCATCTTCGCCCCGGACGAGCGCCCGCTGGCGCAAGGCGAACAGCTGCGCAACCTCAAACTGGCGGATACCCTGGATCATCTGGCACGCGCGGGTTTAAACGATTTCTATCAGGGCGATGTTGGTCAAAGTCTGGCGCGCAGCCTCGACAAGGCCGGCAGCCCACTGACACGCCGTGATTTGCAGTCATACCGGGTGCGCCAGCCACAGGCACTGACCACCGCCACCCGCGATGGCGACCTGTTCAACTTCCCGGCACCAACACAAGGTCAGGCGTCGCTGATGATCCTGGCGCTGTTTGAACGAGTCCGCGACCAGGCCACCAGCGAAGCCGACCGCGTGCATTTGTTGATCGAGTGCACCAAGCTCGCTTTTCGGGCTCGCGACCGCTACACCGCCGATCCCAATCACCTGCCACCGGCTTACTTCGATCAGCTCGACGAAACCCACCTCGACGCCCTCGCCCATCAGGTTCAACTTAAGCGCGCCGCGCCCTGGCCGCATCCGGCCGAACCGGGCGATACCGTCTGGCTCGGCTGTGTCGATGCCGATGGCACCATGGTCAGCTATATCCAGAGTCTGTACTGGGAGTTTGGTTCCGGTGTGGTTTGCCCTGACACGGGCATCGTCTGGACCAATCGAGGCCTGAGCTTCAAGCTTGATGAGCACCACCCCAACCGGCTGCGCCCCGGTGCACGGCCGTTTACCACGCTGAATCCGGCGTATGCGGATCTGAACAACGGTGACCGACTGGTTTACGGCACCATGGGCGGTGAAGGTCAGCCACAAACACAGGCCGCCTTGATGATGCGCCACCTGATGGAAGGCCGCTCCCTGGAAGACAGCATCGCCGACGGCCGCTGGCTGCTCGGCCGCACCTGGGGCGACAACAGCAACAACCTGAAGCTGGAGGCCGATCTGGCCGCACGCATTGCCAGCGACTTACAACAGCGCGGCCACGATCTGGTCAGCGTTCCCGAACACAGCGAAATGATGGGCCACGCCGGCGCCATTCGTCGCTATGCCAATGGCCGACTTGAGGCCGCCACCGACCCGCGCAGCGATGGCCGCGCACTCGTCCAAGACTGACCTTAGGAGATTTATCGATGGAAGCCTTCAGTTCCGCCCTGCCACTGATCCTCACACTGGCGGCCACCGGCGTCTTCGCTGGCATTCTTGCGGGTTTACTGGGCGTGGGCGGCGGAATCGTCATCGTGCCTGTGCTGTTTTTCGTGTTTCAGGGACTGGGCGTTTCGGCCGACTCCGCCATGGTCATCGCCACGGCTACCTCCTTGGCAACCATCATTCCCACCTCGCTCAGCTCTATACGGGCGCACCACGCCAAAGGCAATGTCGACTTCGCCTTGCTCAAACTCTGGGCGCCATTCGTTTTGCTGGGCGTGTTGCTGGCCAGCTATCTGGTCACCATCGCTGAGGGCGAATGGCTGACCACGCTGTTCGGTGTCATCGCCACCCTGGCCGCGCTGAATATGTTGCTGCGCGCGGGCAGTCCACCGATGTTTCAACACCTGCCCAGCAAAGCCGGGCAATCCATTATGGCCGCGCTGATTGGTTTATTTTCCGCGCTGGTCGGCATCGGTGGCGGTACCCTGAGCGTTCCGACTCTGACCGCCTGCAATTACCCGGCGCATCGTGCGGTCGGTACCGCCGCCGCCATTGGCCTGATCATCTCACTGCCTGCGGCGGTGACCTTGCTGATCGCCGGCCAGACCCCGCTGGATGCACCGGCAGGCACTTACGGTCTGGTCAACCTGCTCGGCTTTATCTGCATCGTCCCGCTGACGGTGCTGTTCGCGCCGGTGGGTGCACGCATTGCGCACGCGCTCGACGCCACCAAGCTGAAAAAAGTCTTCGCCATTGTTTTGCTGATCACCGGTGTGCGCATGTTGGCGCAGCTGGTGCTCTGATCTGAATTGAGGTTTGTTATCCATGTCTGCACCTGAACAGCACCGTCTGAATCCACCGCCGCGCCTGTTGATGGGCCCGGGGCCGATTAACGCCTATCCGCGCGTGTTAAATGCGCTGTCCACCCAACTGATCGGCCAGTACGACCCGGTGATGACCGGCTACATGAACGACGTCATGGCGCTCTACCGGGGCGTCTTCGATACCCAAAATCACTGGACCTTTATGGTCGACGGCACTGCCCGCGCGGGCATTGAAGCGGTACTGGTGTCGGTGATCGAACCGGGTGACAAAGTCCTGGTGCCGGTCATGGGTCGTTTCGGTCATCTGCTGGTAGAAATTGCTGAGCGCGCCGGCGCCCAAGTGCACACCATCGACGTCCCCTGGGGCGAGGTGGCCCAGCCAGAGCAAGTGGAAGCGGCCATCAAAACGGTTCAGCCCAAACTGCTCGCCACGGTTCAGGGCGACACCTCCACCACCATGCTGCAGCCACTGGCGGAGCTCGGTGCCCTATGCCAGCAATACGACGTACTGTTCTATTGTGACGCCACCGCGTCCATCGGCGGCAACACCCTGAAAACCGATGAATGGGGATTGGATGCGGTGTCCGCCGGTTTGCAAAAATGCCTTGGCGGCCCGTCGGGGATTGCACCGATTACGCTCAGCGATCGCTTTGTCGAGGTCATTCGCCGCCGTCACCATATCGAAGCCGGCTTACGCGCCAGCGACGTCGACGAAGAGCTCGGCCCGCGCATTCATTCGAACTATTTCGATTTGCCGATGATTCTCGACTACTGGAGCGAGAAGCGACTCAACCACCACACCGAAGCCACCTCAATGCTCTACTGCGCCCGCGAATGCGGCCAGATCATGGCGGAGGAAGGTCTGGACGCCTGCGTTGAACGCCACCGCTTGCACGGCAACGCCATGCTCGCTGGCCTCACGGCCATGAACCTCAAACCTTATGGCGATTTGAGTCAGCGTATGAACAACGTCTGCGCGGTCTACATTCCCGAGGGCATCGATGGCGAAGCAGTACGAGCCGTATTGTTAAACGACTTCAACATTGAGATTGGCACCTCCTTCGGCCCGCTCGCGGGCAAAGTCTGGCGCGTCGGCACCATGGGCTACAACGCCCGCCTGGATGCCGTCCTATCCACGCTCTCGGCCTTGGAGCATTGCCTGCGCCGTGCCGGCCATTCGTTCACCGCGGGCGCCGGTATCGACGCCGCCTACCAAAGCTACCGGAGCCCGGCATGAGTTCCATCGGAACGGACGCACTAAAATGGTGCGACGAGCTCGCCACCCTGACCGCCACCCCCGGCCAGATGGAACGCTGCTACTTAACAGAGCAACATCGTCAGGCCAATGCCCGGGTCGGCGCCTGGCTGCAGGCAGCCGATTTACCAACCTGGCAGGACGCCGCGGGCAACCTCTGGGGTCGCTTACCGTCCGATAACCCCGATGCCCCCGTGGTCATTCTCGGCTCGCATCTTGATACCGTCCCCAATGGCGGCATCTACGACGGCATTCTCGGCGTGGTGTTGCCTCTGCTGGTAATGATTGAACTGAAACAACAGGGCATCAGCCTGCCGTTTCACCTCGATCTGGTCGGCTTCGGTGACGAAGAAGGCTCTCGCTTCAGTTCCACCTTGCTGGGTAGCCGCGCGGTGATTGGCCAGTGGGACCCGAACTGGGCCAGCATCAAAGACGCCAACGGCATCAGCATGGCCGAAGCGTTCGAGCGTTTCGGTCTCGACATCACGGCCGTCGGCGACGCCAGTCGTGCCGGAGAGTCCGTACTCGCTTACCTGGAAACCCACATCGAACAAGGCCCGGTGCTCGAAGCCGAAGACTTACCGGTCGGCATCGTCACCGCCATTGCCGGCGCGCGTCGCTTTAACATAGACTTCACCGGCATGGCTGGCCACGCCGGTACCGTACCGATGCACCTGCGTCGCGATGCCTTGGCCGCCGCGTCTGAATTCACCCTGATCGTGGAAAAAGTGGCCCGTGAACACGGCGTCACCGCCACCGTCGGGCGCATTCAGGCCAAACCCGGCGCCGTCAACGTGATCGCTGGCAACGCCCAGATCAGCCTCGACATCCGCAGCGAAAAAGACAACGAACGCGACTCCGCGCTCGATATGATCTGGGATACCGCCAAAATCGCCTGCGCCGAGCGCGGCATTGAAATGAGCTGGCAGGAAATTCACGCCGCACCCGCCGTTGCTTGCGACGACCAACTGCAAAGCGCCTTAGCCAGCGCCATTGAACAACACGGCTTAAAGCCGCGTTACCTGCACAGCGGTGCCGGTCACGACGCCATGGCCATGGCGGCCATCTGCCCGGTTGGCATGCTGTTCGTGCGTTGCGAAGGCGGCATCAGCCACCATCCGGATGAATCGATCACCGCCGAAGACGCCGACGTGGCCGGGCGGGTATTGAAAGACTGGATTCTGGCGTTAGCTGCCAAAACGAACTGAACGGGCCCTCAGGCCCGGTACACCCCAACATTGCGAAACCCGGCGTCCTGCAAATGCAGGGCGTGCAGCTTACTCATCACGCCTTTATCGCAATACAGCAGGTACTGTTTGTTGACGTCGAGCTCGGCAAACCGGCGGTTCAGGCTGTAAAATGGAATCTGCACCACCTCGTGACCACTCAGCTCCAATGGCTCACCCTCGGCCTCACTGGGATGGCGAACATCGATCACCACCGCATCGGCGGCGGCCGACGTCGGCAGCGTTTCATTCAGGGATTCCTGGTCGGTCCAGGTCAACTGATCAACATTCTCGATGCGGCGTTCAGCGATGGCCGCTTCCAGCACCGCGCTGTCAAAGGCCGCTTCAGCTTCGAGCAACGCCGGTCGCTTACAGGCGGCATTCGGCTTGCGTGAAATCACGCCACAGTATTCCGGCATGCGCTCGGCAAAGGAAGCGGTGCCCAGAGCACGAGCCTGGTCGATGATCTCAGGCTTGTCGGTCACGATCAGCGGGCGAATCACCAGCCGGTCGGTCACTTCATCAATCAAATTCAGGTTGGGCATGGTCTGGCTCGACACCTGCGCCAGACACTCACCCGTCACCAGCGCCGGAATGTTTTGTTCTTCGGCGATGCGCTCCGCCGCACGCATCATCATGCGTTTGAGCACCACGCCCATATAGCGGTCTTCAACCTGAGTCAGAATTTCCTCAACCACGCCTTCGAATGGCACAGAAATAAAGTGCGTCTTGTGCGAGGCGCCGTATTTCTTCCACAGGTAATAGGTCACTTCCTTAACGCCGTTTTCGTGCGCCGCGCCACCGAGATTGAAAAACAGGAAGTGGTTTTTCACGCCGCGGCGCAGCATCTGGAACGCCGCCACCGTCGAATCAAAACCGCCACTGACCAAGGTCAGCACCGATTCCTGAGTACCCAGCGGATAACCGCCCAGACCCGGCCGTTTGTTCTCAATCACATAAAAGCGGTTATGTTTGATCTCCAGGCGAATTTCCAACTCCGGGTTCTTCAAACGCACACCGGCCGCATCGCTTTGCTGGTTCAGGCCACCACCAACATAGCGCTCCACATCGATGGAGGTGAAATCGTGATCACCGATGCGCTTGCACCGCACACAAAAGGTTTTTCCCGCCAGCGCGTCACCCCACACTTCCAGTGTGGCCGCCACCATGGCGTCGAAGTCGGTGAGTGGAAACTCCTTCACCGCCTGCACCTGGCTGATGCCCGGCACACATTCCAGCGCCTGAGCTACGGCTTCATTGACCACCTCGGCGGTCTCTTCCGGGGTGCGCACCGAGATGGCGTCCCAGGTGTTGACCACCTTCACCTCAGCACAGATGGGGCGCAGTACATTGCGCAGGTTTTGCGCCAGGCTCTTGGTCATCAGCTGACGAACCGGCTTGGTTTTGATGGTGATCTCGGGGAAGAGTTTGACTATAAACTTCATGCGTCTGACCAGGCGGGCGGTGTCGGTAATTTGAGGGGCGCGGAGTATAGCCGGATGGCGATCAATTTTCATCCGTCAGCCTCACTTCACCTCTGCACCAAAATCGCGCACCATTGGCGGGCGCATCGAATTGTGACGCACCATAACAGTGCTTACAAAGTGGTCATAAACGGCTTCAACGCCCATGATACCGCCGCTCTAACGGCTATTGGTGCGTGGCATAAGAATTGCTGAAACCGACGACACTGTTCACACTATTGGTGCTAACGCACTAGTAAGCGACAACAACCTTTGGTGGATCAGGTGCGCAAAACGGTAACCGTGCACCTTTAAGGTGCCGCCTCGACCGGCGAAACCGAGACCGCACAATAAGCTCACCGGCCAAGATGGCCGTTCAACCTGGAGATACACAATGTCAGCGAAAACTTTAAAGCTGCTCAAAGATATCGACGCCAAGTGGGTCGACCTGCGCTTTACCGATACCAAGGGTAAAGAGCAGCACGTTTCCATCCCAGCCAGCGAAGTAGACGAGAGCTTCTTCACCGACGGCAAAATGTTCGACGGTTCTTCTATTGCTGGTTGGAAAGGCATCAACGAATCCGACATGATTCTGATGCCGGACGACGAAGCTTCTTTCGCCGATCCGTTCTTCGAAGACGCCACTGTCGTCGTTCGCTGCAACATCGTTGAACCTTCCACTGGCGAAGGCTACAACCGTGACCCGCGTTCCGTTGCTCAGCGCGCTGAGGAATACCTGAAGTCTACCGGCCTGGGCGACACCGCCATGTTTGGTCCGGAACCTGAATTCTTCGTCTTCGACGACGTTAAGTGGGGCGCTGACATCTCCGGTGCGTTCTACAAAGTCAGCTCTGAAGAAGCGGCTTGGTCTTCTGAAAAAGTATTCGAAGACGGCAACATGGGTCACCGTCCGTCCGTTAAAGGCGGTTACTTCCCGGTTCCTCCGGTCGACAGCCTGCATGACATCCGTGCCGCCATGTGCGAAGCCATGGAAGAAATGGGTCTGGAAATCGAAGTGCACCACCACGAAGTAGGCACCGCTGGTCAGTGTGAAATTGGTGTTGGCGCCAACTCTCTGACTAAGAAAGCTGACGAAGTGCAAATCCTGAAGTACGCGGTTCACAACGTTGCTCACGGCTACGGCAAAACCGCCACCTTTATGCCTAAGCCTCTGGTGGGTGACAACGGCAGCGGTATGCACGTTCACATGTCCTTCTCTAAAGACGGCGTTAACCAATTCGCAGGCGACGACTACGCTGGCCTGTCTGAAACGGCCCTGTACTACATCGGCGGTATCATCAAGCACGCTCGCGCCCTGAACGCTTTTGCCAACGCTTCTACCAACTCTTACAAGCGTCTGGTTCCTGGCTTCGAAGCACCGGTCATGCTGGCTTACTCGGCCCGTAACCGTTCTGCTTCCATTCGTGTGCCTTGGGTTTCTTCTCCGAAAGGTAAGCGTATCGAAGTTCGTTTCGGCGACCCGACCGCTAACCCGTACCTGATGTTCTCTGCCTACCTGATGGCTGGCCTGGACGGCATCAAGAACAAGATCCACCCGGGCGACTCTGCCGACAAAGACTTGTACGACCTGCCGCCGGAAGAACAGTCTCAGTACCCGACTGTTTGCTCCAGCCTGGAACAAGCGCTGAACGCTCTGAGCGAAGACCGCGAATTCCTGAAAGCCGGTGGCGTATTCGACGACGACATGATCGATGCCTACATCGAACTGAAGATGGAAGAAGTCACTCGCATCCAGATGACGACCCATCCGGTCGAATTCGACATGTACTATTCAGTCTAAGGACTGAACGTCGAATCAGACGATTAAAAAAAGAGAGTCAAAACAAAGCCGGCCTTGCGCCGGCTTTTTTTATGTTGAAAGACAGGGGATCGATTGCAATAAAAAAGCGGGCCACGCCCGCTTTCGTACCCATCGCAGTGAGCGATTACAAACTCAAACTCTTATCACCGCGAGCGATACCCGACACCCCGGTCCGCGCCACTTCCAGTACCGTTGAGCCCGACAAGGCGTCCAGGAACGCACTGACTTTCTCTTCATTGCCGGTCACTTGAAGCGTGTAAGTGGTTGGCGTGACGTCGATGATCTGACCACGGAAGATGTCGCAGGTGCGTTTCACTTCTTCGCGCTGAGCGCCGGTGGCGCGCACCTTGATCATCATCAGCTCGCGCTCGATGTGCGACCCTTCCGTCAGATCGACCAGCTTGACCACTTCGATCAGCTTGTTCAGGTGCTTGGTGATCTGCTCAACGACTTTGTCTTCACCGATGGTCACCAGCGTCAGTCGGGACAGGGTTTCGTCTTCAGTCGGCGCCACGTTCAGCGATTCGATGTTATAACCGCGCTGAGCAAAAAGACCGACCAGCCGCGCCAAAGCACCGGCTTCGTTTTCCATCAGAACAGAAATGATGTGTCGCATGATCAGGTCCTCTCCGTTTTGCTCAGGAACATGTCGGCCATGGCACCGTTGGGTACCTGCATCGGATACACATGTTCGTGTTGATCAACCAAAACGTCGATAAAGACCACCTGATCGCGCACCGCCATCGCTTCTTCCAACTTGCCTTCCAGCTCGTCGGCGGTTTCTATGCGAATGCCTTTGTGACCATAACTTTCGGCCAGGGCCACGAAATCCGGCAAGGAATCGAGGTAGGAATTGGAGTAACGCGATTCGTAGTTCATGTCCTGCCACTGGCGCACCATGCCCAGATAGCCGTTGTTCAGACACAGAATCTTCACCGGCAAACCGTACTGCTTGCAGGTCGAAAGCTCCTGAATGTTCATCTGAATCGAGCCTTCGCCGGTGACGCAAACGACATCGGCATCCGGGTAGTTCAACTGCACGCCCATGGCCGCCGGGAAACCGAAGCCCATGGTGCCCAGGCCACCGGAGTTGATCCAGCGGTTGGGCTTGTTGAACTTGTAGTACTGGGCGGCAAACATCTGATGCTGACCCACATCCGAGCAGACGTAGGCGTTGCCGTTGGTGATGCGGCTGAGCGTTTCGATGACGTGCTGGGGTTTCATGCGCTCGGAATCGTCGGTGCGATACCGACCGCCGTGACGCTGACGCCACTCGTCGATGCGCTCCCACCATTCGCCCAGCGCTTCCTCGTCGACCTTCATCTTGGCCTGCTCGACCTGCTCCAGCATTTCCTTCAACACCGGTTTCACCGGGCCAACGATTGGAATGTCAGCGGTGACCGTTTTGGAGATCGACGCCGGGTCGATGTCGATGTGCACGATGGTCGCATCGGGACAGAACTTGCTGGTGTTGTTGGTCACCCGGTCATCGAAGCGCGCGCCAACGGCGAGAATAAAGTCGGCGTTGTGCATCGTCATGTTCGCTTCATAACTGCCGTGCATGCCGAGCATGCCAACGAACTGACGATCGGTGCCGGGATAACCGCCCAGGCCCATCAAGGTATTCGTCACCGGGAAGTTCAGCGTCTGCGCCAGGGTGGTGAGTTCCTTGCTGGCTTTGCCCAACACCACACCGCCACCGGCGTAGATGATCGGCCGCTTGGCCTGCAGCATGGCGTGAACCGCTTTGCGAATCTGGCCGCTGTGGCCTTTCTTCACCGGGTTATAGGAACGCATCTTGATGCGATCCGGATATTCGTACGGGAACTTCTCGTTCGGCATGGTCATGTCTTTGGGAATATCGACAACGACAGGACCGGGCCGACCGCTTTCGGCAATGTAGAACGCCTTTTTGATGATGGTCGGAATATCGGCCGGATCGCGCACGGACATATTGTGCTTAACGATCGGACGCGACAGACCCATCATGTCGGTTTCCTGGAAGGCATCATCACCGAGCAGATGACTCATCACCTGGCCGGTAATAACCACCATGGGCACCGAATCCATATAAGCGGTGGCAATGCCGGTAATGGCATTGGTGGCACCGGGACCGGAAGTCACCAGTACAACGCCGGCCTTACCCGAGGCGCGCGCGTAAGCATCGGCCATATGGGTCGCAGCCTGTTCATGGCGCACCAGAATGTGTTTAACGTCGGACTGCTGATGGATGGCATCGTAGATATGCAGTACCGCACCACCGGGGTAGCCGTATACAAATTCAACGCCTTGGTCTTTCAACGAACGGATGAGCATTTCGCCACCGGAGAGCATTTCCGGCTCGGCGACAGAGGCGGGCTGTGTCATGACAAACACCTGTGTCTGAGACCCAAGAACGACGCTCTTCCCGAAGTTGGAGCGATCTTCAGCCCGTATTCAAGTCACGCCGCCGGTAAGCGACGCCACCAATACAGCCGGCCGGTTGAGGGTAACCCTGCAACTCGGACACCGGCATTGCTGCCTGGATCGGGTTCAATGGACCGCCGGTTTGGGGCCAGCGGTCAGGGGAGTGTAGCGGGTTGAGGGGCTCTGTGCCACAGCTGGGAGACGCTTAACGTAAGACGGCAGACTCATTGGCGACGCCGAACAACTTCCGGCACAATTCAATTTCAGCTCATGTTTTTTATTCTTTTACCAAAAGGATTTCATAATGTTTCTGGAGCGCCGTCACCTGCAAAGCCTGCAAGCCATCAACGAAGCGGGCAGTCTGGCCAAAGCCGCCGAACGGCTGCATGTCACCCAGTCGGCGCTGTCACACCAGATCAAAAGCCTGGAGCACTATTTCGACGTCAGTCTGTTTTTGCGCCACACCAAGCCGATCAAGTTATCGCCAGCCGGGCACAAACTGCTGGATTTAGCGGTGTCGGTGTTACCGCGCATTGCGGCGGTGGAAGAAGAAATGTCGCGCTTGGCCTCCGGCGAAAGCGGGCGGCTGTACATCGCCATTGAATGCCACGCCTGCTACGACTGGCTGATGCCCGTCCTGGCCAAGTTCAAGCAAGCCTGGCCGGGCGTGGAAGTGGACATCCGCCTGGGCCTGAGCTTCGATTCCATTACTGCCTTACGCGCCGGTGAACTCGACCTGGTGATTTCCTCCGACCCGATCGAAACACCCGACCTGATCTTCCGGCCGATGTTCAACTACGAAGGCCGGTTAATCCTGCCCGACGACCATCCCTTAGCCAAACACGACTTTATCCGCGCCGACGATCTGAAAACAGAACACCTGATCAGCTATCCGGTCAGCCGCGATCGTCTGGATGTGTTCAAACACTTCCTGACGCCCGCCGGGGTTGAACCCAAATCCCTACGCCAATCGGAACTGACCGCGGTGATTTTACTGCTGGTTGCCAGCGGCCGCGGCATCACCGCCCTGCCCGACTGGGTGCTGCGTTATTCGCAACACCCCACCAGTCTAGTCACCCGGCAACTGGGCGAAACCGGTTTGCACGGCAAGATGTATTCGGCCATTCGCAGCAGCGATGCCAACAGTCAGTATCTGGCCGATTTTGCAGAATTAGCGGGGCAATTTGGACCGGGAGGAAAACCGCCGGTCGATGAACCGGCGGCGGTGTCATAACGGTTAGCGGTAGCGGCGCTCCAGCCACTCAAACACGGCACGCATGCCCATGGCTTCACCGCCGGACGGACGACCCGGCAAGGCGCGGTTGTTAAAGGCCATCACATCGAAGTGCACCCAATGGCTCGCATCAACGAAGCGTTTTAAATACAGCGCTGCCGTAATGGCGCCACCCATGGGGGTCGTCGGGCAGTTGACCAGATCGGCGATATCGCTTTTCAGAAAATCTTCGTACGGCTCGTGCAACGGCAACCGCCAGACCGGATCGTCCGCTGCCAAACCAGCATCGCTGAGCGCACCGGCCAGCTCATGACTGCCGGTAAAAAACGCCGGCAATTCCGTGCCCAGAGCGACACGAGCGGCACCGGTCAGGGTGGCAAAGTCGATCAGTAAATCGGGGGTGTCGGTTTCCGCTTCCGCCAGCGCATCGCACAGCACCAGTCGGCCTTCGGCGTCGGTGTTATCGACTTCCACGGTCAGGCCTTTACGAGTGTTCAGAATATCACCAGGGCGGAAGGCGTCGCCTGCGATGGCGTTTTCCACCGCCGGAATCAGCACGCGCAAACGCACCGGCAGGTTCATTGCCATAATCAGTTGCGCCAGACCCAGTACATGCGCAGCGCCGCCCATGTCCTTTTTCATCCAGCGCATCGCACCGCCGGGTTTGATATCCAACCCACCGCTGTCGAAACACACGCCTTTACCCACCAGCGTCAGCTTCGGCTGGCTGTCATCACCCCAGCGCAAATCGAGCAGACGTGGCGCGTGCGTGGCAGCGCGGCCAACGGCGTGCACCGCCGGGTAATTCTGGGTCAGCAAATCATCGCCGACGATCTCACTGAATTGACCGCCAAAGCGATCCGCCAAGTCAGCGGCGGTGCGGGCGAGGTTTTCCGGCATCATGTCAGCGGCCGGTGTGTTGACCAGATCGCGCACCAGCGCCGTGCCTTCTGCCAAGTGACGCACGCGGTCAACCAAAGCCTCATCGTCAATCACCAGGGTGGTATTGGGTGCGGCGTTTTGTTTGTAACGGTCAAAACGGTAAGCGCCCAGTAACCAACTGAGTGCACAACGTTGCAACACATCCTGATCATCGTCGGCCAGAGCATAACGACCGGCTGGCAAGCGGTTCACCAGATCTCCCAGCAACCAGGGCGCGGTGCGATCTTTGACCACCAGCACCACTTCCGCCAGCTCACCATCGTCGCCGGGCAGCAGCGCGTGACCGGGCGCTTTAAAGCCGCTGGATTTGAGCCAGCGCTGCGTACTGGGCGAACGCGCGGCGAGCCAGGTGTCGTAGTCGGATTGTTCGATCAGGGTTAACGGCAGGCCGTTTTGACCGGCTTCAAGCAAGGATGCAGTGGTGGGCATGGACGTCTCTGTTATTACGGAACCGTTTGCTTCTATAGCGGCAACGGCGCAGGTTTCAAGAGGATCAGCGCGATAGCAATGATCATTAACTGAGTTTGCGCTGGTTCTTTATGGTTTCGTAGGCTTGCTGAATTTCCTGAGTTTTTTCTTTGGCGATGGCCATCATTTCTTCGGGCAAACCGCGTGCCACCAGTTTGTCCGGGTGGTGTTGGCTCATCAACCGACGATAGGCTTTTTTCAGGTCCGCATCGCTGGCGCGCGCATCAATGCCCAACACCCGATACGACTGTTCCAGACTCGGGCCGCGTGGGCGACCGGCTGAACCGCGGCTGCCGGACCGGGAAAATTGTGCCTGGGCACGCATGCGCTGATGAATCAGTTCAAATTGCAGTTTATTGATGTTCAGCGCTTTGCAGATTAATTGAATGATGCGCTGTTCATTCGGGCTGAGCGATCCATCCGAATAGGCCGTCTGTAATTGCAGTTCGAGAAATAACTGACTGAGGGTGCTGCGTCGGCCGATGATTTCGTGCAGCTCATCGAGCAGCGGCATGATGTCGTAGTCGGGCGTTTTGCCTTCGTTGAACAGACGCATCGCTTCCAGACGCTGAACCTCATCAAGGCCCATGCGCGTCATCACATCGCGCGCCTGTTGAATTTCCTGTTCGCTGACCCGGCCATCGGCTTTGGCCAGCTTACCCATGACCCGAAAAGTGGCCTGAAAAAACACGGTTTGCAACACGCCGCGGCGGTCGCCCTTGAGCTTATTGGCGTGGTCTTGCTGGGTCCGGTCAAAGGCGTTGCCGAGCAAAATACCCAAGACGGCACCGACCGTCCCACCGGCATATAAGCCCAACGCACTGCCTACAATTTTGCCAATCCAGCCTTTCAACACAGCACTCCTCTCACCACCCGACTCACCGGCCATCCACGTCTCAACAAGCACTGTCAAAGCTTCGAAAACGCAGAGGGCTCAGCTTAACCCGTCGAAAGCCGGGCTACCACCGCCCTGTCGGCTTGGGTATCATGCCCGTTTTCCTCCGAACTCACACCGGGGTCTATGCCAACGCCCGCCCACGCACATTCCTTTCGGCTTCTGGCCCGTCCTCTGGCACTGACTCTGTCAGCGGCAGTGGCGATGCCGATCATGGCTGAAAACACCAGTATTCTGCGCGATTGGCAGCCCTATGCCGAACTGCCCGAGAACGAACGCCAGGGCATCGCACCTTACTGCCCCGGCGGTTTTGTCGACCCGATGCGGCTGGACGACAGCATTGATCCAACCCGGCCCGATGAAGAATTCCCGCTGGTTTTCCAGTTCGATGAAAGCGATAACGTGTCCACCAACTCCGCACACCTGAGCGGCGACGTCAGCGCCAAACGCAACGCCTTTCAGGTGTTCGCCGACGACATTCGTTACGAGCGCAGCACCGGCGTCGGTGAAATGAACGGTCAGGTGCGTTTGCGTTCCTTCGGCGCGCTGATTGCCGGTGAATCGGCCCGGCTCGATTTCGACACCGACGAAGCCACCATCAACCAGGCCGAGTTCGCCCTGCATCGCGAAGACTTGCACGGGTCGGCTGACACACTGAATCGCGAAAGCCTGACGCAGTTTCGCGGCGAAGGCATTGCCATTACCCGCTGCATGCCGGAAGACCCTGCCTGGGGCATTCGTGCCGCTTCGTTGTCGGTGAATCAGGAAACCGGCATCGCCCGCGCCTGGCACGCGCGCTTTGAAATCAAATCGGTGCCGGTGTTGTACGTGCCGTATCTGTCGTTTCCCATCGACGAGCGTCGCCGCAGCGGTTTTCTGCCCGGCACCTATGGCCTGGGTGAAAACGGCGTCAGCGAACTGGCCGTGCCCTACTACTTAAACCTGGCGCCCAATTACGACGACACCTTCACGCTGCATTATTTTGGCGAACTGGGCTTGCTGGCGCGCAACGAATTTCGTTTTTTAACCGAAGACCACAGCGGCATTTCCGACCTCGATGTGCAGCTCACCCAGGAAGCGGAAACCACCGATGGTGACACCGCACCGCGCCGCTGGGCTTATCGCCAGCGATTGGCCGGTCAATTAAATGACAAAACCGGTTACGACCTCGACACCCGCTGGGTCAGCGACAGCCAATACGATCAGAACTTCAACAACGGTGGCGACAGCGTCGACGATCAAACCCTCGACTTAACGCTCACCCGCCGCCTGCCCACCGGCTTGCTGACCGTCGACAACGAATTCACCACGCCGGTGCAAGATGGCAGTTCCAATTTCCACACCGCCAGCATTGCGGCCAACACCCGCTTTGGCGATTTACGCACCCGCTTGCTGACCGAATTCCAGGTGCCGGAACAGGAAGCGTTCGTTCCCGACGATCCACTCGATAAAGACGACTGGCCGTTGCAACGCCTGCCCGAACTGGCCCTGACCTATCAGCCACTCAATCTGCCCGGCACGCTCAGCCCGTCCGGGCAATTGACCGCCAGCCGTTTCAGCCGTCAGCTCACGCCGGAGCAGGAAAACGCACTGGAAAGCTCGGGCGATCCGTCCAAATTGGCCGCCGCCAACGAAACCAACCGTCTGTATACTCGTCTGGGTCTGAGTTATCCGCTGGGCGTGGAATGGGGTTATGTGCGGCCTCAGCTGGATGCGTTCTTCCTCGGGTATCAGCAAAGCAACCCGCTGGATTCCGAGTTCAGTTTCGAAGCCGACGACTTTGAACGCGACCCGTCCATCGTCACCGGCCGCTTCACGATGGACAGCCGCATCGTCGCCGAAAAACCCTACCGCACCAATTCCGGCATCATCGTTCACTCCATCGAACCGCGTCTGCATTACACCTACACGCCGTTCGTCGACCAAAGCGATTTGCCCAACCTCAATACCGAAGCGGTCGATAACAACTTCAAACTGTTCACCAACAATCGCTTCAGCGGGCTCGACCGCATCGGCGATATGAACCGGCTGAGCGTCGCTCTGGATTCGCGCTTTCGCAACAACCGGACCGGCGAAGAAGTCTTGTTTGCCGGTGTCAGTAAAGGGTTGAAACTGTCGCAGGAACGCGTCACTGCAACCGGCCCTTCTGCCGCCGAAGACGACGACTTCGAACCCGAGTTCAGCCCCACCTATCTGGATTCGCGCTGGCGTCCGGCCGAGGACGTGCAAGTCAACGCCTCCGCCCAATGGGCACACGACGATGGCACCCTCGAAGCCTATTCAGCCGACGTCACCTACTTACCGCGCGGCCGTCGCTTTTTACGCCTGGGCATCACCCGTGAAGACGACGCCCAGGGTTTTGGCATGTCCGGTTACTGGCCATTGCGCGCCAACATTGCCATGGTCGGTCACGTTAACTGGGCCCGCCCGGTCGCCGACGACGTGCCCTATGGCGACTACGAAAACACCGACCTGGTATTGGGCATCGACTACGACAGCTGCTGCTGGAACGTCCGGATCGTCGGCTTCAGCAATCAGCCCGATGAAGACGACGAAGACGACGAAACCAACAGCCTGTTTTCATCGCGTCCCGAGCGCGGTGTAAGATTCGAGTTCACCCTCAAAGGCATGGGCGGCAGCACCGGTTCCATCGAATCGCTGTTGGCCGACAAAGTACCGGGTTATAACGGACGCATTCATGATTATCGTTGAAGGGCTGCGCCGCGGCCCTCATGACAGCAAACGATCATCGCTTGCTGTACTCGCACCGCACTGACTCCAGGAGCCACATCGTGCACAGATTGACCACCCTAACCCTCACCGCAGCCCTGTCGCTGATACTGGCGTGGCGTGCCGACGCCGCCGAGTTGCTCGACCGTGTTGTGGCCGTGGCCAACGAAGACATTGTCACCGCCAACGAGCTGGCCGCGCGCACCGCCGAAATTCGCCAGCGCTATCAAAACAGCCCGCAGGTTTTGCCACCGGGCGATCAACTGCGTCGTCAGGTATTGGATTCGTTGATTCTGGAACGTCTGCAATTGCAACTGGCCAACAACATGAACCTGAGCATCACCGACAGCCAGGTGAACGAGGCCATCAACAACCTGGCACGCCAGCGCGACATGTCGCTCGACAGCTTTATTGCCGCCGTTGAAGCCAGCGGCGACGACTACGAAGACGTGCGTCGCCAAGTGCGCCGCGAACTGACCTTGAACCAGGTGCGCCGCCGCTACGTCGGCCGCGAAATCAACGTCACCGAAGGCGAAGTGAACCGCTACCTCGACACCCTGGCCGGCCAGTCCATTCAGGACGTGAAATTCGAATTGCTGTATCGCCGTTACGCCACCGACAACCGCGAACAAGCGCAGGCGCAACTGGAACAACTGCAAGCCGGTGATCAGCTCAGCGTTGACGACGACACCCGCAACCTCGGTCTGCGCCCGATCAGCGAACTGCCGAGCATGTTCCGCACCGTGGTCCCGGTGCTCGACCTTAACGAAGCCGTGCTGATCGAAAGCGGCGGCGCGCTGCATCTGGCACAGTTGATCAGCAAAACCGACCGCCAGGCGGTTCAGGTGGAGCAATATCAGGTGCGTCATATTCTGGTGCAACCCGATGCACTGTTGAACGCAGAACAGGCGCAAGCCCTGCTGGAAGACTTGCGCCGTCGCATCGCCAGTGGCGAAAGCATGGCCAGCCTTGCCGACCAGTTCACCGACGATTTAAGCAGCAAAGGCAAAGGCGGTGCGCTCGGTTGGCGTCAGGCCGAAGAGTTTGTACCGGCCTTTGCCAATCAGGTTCGCACCACGCCCATCGATCAGGTCAGCGGCGTGTTTGAATCGAATTTCGGTTACCACATTTTGCGCGTTGAAGATCAGCGCAGCACCGACATCAGCCTCGATGTCTTGCGTCAGCAAGTGCGCGAATCGCTGGCCCAGCGCAAGTTCGAAGAAGCGCTGCAACGCTGGCTGGTGGAACTGCGCGCGCAGAGTTTTGTCGAGGTTAAATTGTGAGTCTGCCGCTGGCGGTGACACCGGGCGAACCGGCGGGCATTGGCCCCGACCTCGTGCTCAAGCAAGCGCTGGTAGAACACCACCAGCCGTGGTTTGCCATCGCCGACCCGGCCTTAATGGCCGAGCGCGCTCAGCTGTTAAAACTGGACGTGCGCATCGAAACACTCGCCAGCCTCGATGACCTCAGCGCTCCGCAGACGGGCGTATTGCCGGTGTTGCCGGTGGAGCTCAACGCCCCGTGCGAGCCCGGCCAACTCGACGCCCGCAACGCCGCTTACGTACTCAAAACACTCGACGTCGCCATCGATCTTGCCATGGCCGGCAAGGCCGCACTGGTCACCGGCCCGGTGCACAAAGGCATCATCAACGATGCGGGCATCGCCTTTACCGGCCACACCGAATACCTGCAAACCCACAGCAACGCCAACCAAGTGGTGATGATGCTCGCCACCGAAGGGTTGCGCGTCGCTCTGGTGACCACTCACTTACCTCTGTCGCAAGTGCCCTCGGCCATCACCGCCGAGCGCATCGACAGCGTCGCCACCGTTTTGCATCAATCACTCCAGCGCGATTTTGGCTGCACCGACCCCAGAATCCTGGTGTGTGGTCTGAACCCGCACGCGGGCGAAGGCGGTCATCTGGGTCACGAAGAAGGCGATGTGATTGAACCGGCTTTGGCTAAACTGCGCGCACGCGGTTGGCACTTTAACGGCCCGCTGCCGGCCGACACCCTGTTCCAGCCGCATTATCTGGATGACGCCGACGCCGTGCTCGCCATGTATCACGATCAGGGTTTGCCGGTGCTGAAATTCAAAGGCTTTGGCGCGGCAGTCAACATTACCCTGGGCTTGCCCTTTGTGCGCACCTCGGTCGATCACGGCACCGCCCTCGACCTGGCCGGTACCGGCACCGCCTCCGATGGCTCCCTGGCCGTGGCGTTACAAACCGCCGCCACCATGGCACAGCACCGTCAGCACAACGAACGTTTAAATGGACAATCGAATGCATAAAGCGCGTAAACGATTCGGCCAGAATTTTCTGCACGACAGCCGCATCATCGATCGAATTGTCGCCAGCATTGCGCCCAAACCGGGCCAGCGACTGGTGGAAATCGGCCCCGGTCGCGGCGCCTTAACCGAGCCTTTGCTGGCCGGCACCGACGGCGAACTCGATGTCATCGAACTCGACCGCGATTTAATTCCCATCCTGCGCGCGCAATTTTTCGACGCCAACAACCTGCGCATTCACGAAGCCGATGCGCTGCGTTTCGATTATGGCCAACTGATCAACGGCGATGAAAAACTGCGCCTGGTCGGCAACCTGCCGTACAACATTTCTACGCCGCTGATGTTTCATCTGCTCAACTGGTCGAGCCAGATTCACGACATGCATTTCATGCTGCAAAAAGAAGTAGTCGAACGGCTGTGCGCCGCACCGGGCGACAACGCCTACGGCCGCCTCGGCATCATGATGCAGTACCACTGCGAAGCACGCTATCTGTTCACCGTACCGCCGGGCTCGTTCCAGCCCGCACCCAAAGTCGATTCCGCCATCGTACGGTTAACGCCGCGCGCGAAACCCAAAACCCCGGCCGACAACGTCGAACTGCTTGGCACCGTGGTGCGCACGGCGTTCGGTCAGCGGCGTAAAACGCTGCGCAATAATTTAAAACCCTTGATCGACGCCGCGGGTATCGAAGCGCTGGGACTCAACCCCGGCGAGCGCGCCGAAAACCTCGCCATTGCCGATTTTGTAAACCTGGCCAACGCCATTCACCGTCAGGAGAAAGCATGACGCTCTATGCCGTCGGCGACCTCCAAGGTTGCCGCAGACCCCTCGAATTGTTATTGGAAACCGTCGGCTTCGACACCAGCGTCGACAAACTCTGGCTGACCGGCGATCTGGTCAATCGCGGTGACGATTCACTGGGGTGTTTGCGGTTTGTGCGTTCATTGGGCGATGCCGCCGAAACGGTTTTGGGCAATCACGATCTGCATTTACTGGCGCTGGCACTCAGCCAGCAACCGATGAAAAGCAACCCCGACCTCGACCGCATTTTAAACGCCGAAGACTGCCTCGAACTGATGGAATGGCTGCGCACCCGGCCCGTCTTACTGCACGACGCCGAACGCCGCCTGCTGATGACCCACGCCGGCATTCCTCCCATCTGGAGTGACAACGAAGCGCAACTGCACGCCAAAGAACTGGAAAGCCTGTTCGCCGACCGGCCACGTTTCCTCGGCTTTTTAAGTGAGATGTACGGCGACAAACCCGACGTCTGGAGCGACGACTTAACCGGCACCGAACGCTACCGCTACCTCACCAACGCCTTCACCCGCATGCGTTTCTGCGGCCCCGACGGTCGCCTGGAATTCAAACACAAAGACGGCATCGACGACTTCCCCACCGGCATGCGGCCCTGGTTCGACTGGCCGGTTAAACGCGAGCACACCGTCTTGTTCGGTCACTGGGCCGCACTGATGGGCCGCACCGGCAACGACGATTTCGTCGCCCTCGATACCGGCTATGTGTGGAATAATTATTTAACGCTGATGAATCTCGATACCGGCGAACGGCTGCATTGCGATACCGCCGGGATTGTTTTTTCGGTGTAATGGGCGAATAAAAAACCCGGGCTAAACCCGGGCTTCTACTAGACACGTTAAAAACGCTTTTGAGTTTCAAAAACGTTGATCAAACATCCATCGGTTAAGAACGGTCGCCAATGCCCGCTCGCCACCACCGGCGAAGGCCGAACAAAACCACGAACAAACCACTCAGCCAACCGGCGGAGCCACCGCTGGAGTTTTGGGTTAATGGCCCTGTGATTGGTTCTGATGAAGCCGGTTTTTCATATAGTGCCACTTCAATTTCTTGCTTATCGTCATCCGACCAGAGAATCGCCATGCTTTGATCACTCAGGGCCACAACCGCCCCGTAAAGATCTTGAGACCCAAAATCTCCACGCTCTAATTCAGAGAAAGAAAAGTGCAGAACTTTTGAACCGCTGGTGCGAAAGAGATGAAAACCGGCATCCGCGATTGATGGAACAGAGCTATCATCATCCTTTGGGTCGTATATCCACGCTGATAGGAGATTGCCTTCACTATCCACATCAATACGGGGGGTTGAGGATGCAACAGTATTTGCAACGGAGTTGTCATAAGTGATCAGTTCGAACTCACTGACTGCTGAGCCATCTTCAGGTAAGTACTTCGTAACCATTGAAATCACCTCAGCATCTCCATAATCGGTGTCGTTTACACCATAAGTCGGGCTTGCCAAATTAATCCAGCCAACCCAATAGCCGTTGTCGCTGTACGACGCAATCGATGGCTTTATTTGTGTTATGCCCTCTTCATCACTATTGCCGCTTATCCGAACGTTTCCACCGGATCCCAATGGCACATTGGCGGCGGAGTATTTTTGGCCCCAGACGGCATAATCGACATCAGGCTCGCCGCCTTCCACAAACTGCGACCAGACCACCATAAAACTGCCATCGTCTTGCATGGCCAGGCGGGCTGGGTAAAAAGCCACACCATCATCAATCGGCTTTAATGGGTCAGCCAACGCCGGTGTGCCCAGTCTCTGAAAGGGCATCACCCTGATATCCAAAGCCCTCTTGCCATGATCCAGAAGCCCCCATAACACGGCGAAATCACCATCCTTATCCATGGTGACGTCCACACCACAGAACTCACCGCTTTTGCCGTCCTCGGCGGTTGTAACGTCGACGCTGGTTTGAACATCACCGACATTCACCGTTTTAACCATCAACTCTGATTGAGCGGAGTAGCAGAG
Organism: Saccharospirillum sp. MSK14-1; assembly: GCF_003054965.1. Taxonomy (GTDB): domain Bacteria; phylum Pseudomonadota; class Gammaproteobacteria; order Pseudomonadales; family Natronospirillaceae; genus Saccharospirillum. The sequence goes on along the minus strand of NZ_MIES01000033.1, from coordinate 60,930 downwards.
GTAAGCGCCCGGCGAACTACCCTCCGTCTCAACCCCCCACGCCACCACCAGATTTCCTGTTTGGTCCGCCGCCACAACGGGGCGGACCGGGTAGCCGGACTTTTCTTTGGAATGGGTATAGAGCAGCACTTCCTTCCCGACCAGTTCGCCTTTTCCGTTAAAGCGCTGCAATTTGATATGGTCCTCTCCATCGCCACCGCTATAAGCGTAATCTGCCCAAACCAGGGCGTATTCATCGTTCGGCAGTTTGGTGACATCGAAGCCGGCAAATCCGCGCTTTTCTTCATCGGCGAAGGCTTTCACCGTAAAGCGCGCCAGTTCTTCGCCCGGGGCTTCGGCCATCACCGGGCCGGCCAGCGTTATGGCCAGCGCCAACAGGCTGGGGCGCAACAAAGACGTTGGTTGGGGTAAGAGGTGTTGTTGAGCAGACCGTTGTATTGCCATCACACTGTTTCCTCCCTGTTAGAAACAGCGCGAGGCTAACCCGCAGTCGTTTGAATAATCGTTTTAAGAAGCGTTGTTTTTTCGCCGCCAGGCCGTGCTCGCAGAAACGAAGCTTGGAAGTGTGCAACGAGTCACATCGCCACCCGTGCCGGGCATAAAAAAGGCGCCTTAAGGCGCCAATCGAGAGAGTCATTCTGGCCCGGTTCGGGGAATTACCAGGCCATGGCCAGGTCGTCCATTTGCAAATTCAAACGTTCGCTGCCAATCGCCAGCTCGGCAATGGCGAAGTGCGGTTGCACCTGTTTCACTTCGGCGACTAAGCGAGTGTCGCTCAGTTGCCAGAAGGTATCGCCCTGGCGGTCGAAGTGCTGGCTGGTGCAATTCGCTGACTAACTCGGCTAACTGCTAAAACACAACAATCCGTTGTATGGCGTATATTTGCAGACCAAAGCACTCTATGATTCGATTTACTCGAAAGTTAGCTTCAGCCCGTTTGAGCAGGTTATTGATAAAGGTGTAGCACAACTCGTTATGTAACCAACGTTGAACTGTTGATCAGTAATGGCAAGTATTATGAAGCGATTTACGCTTTCTGAAGAAAACTTAATTCGAACAAGCCGCCGCCGTGGCGCTATTATCGGCAGTGTTACTTTCCTGTTATTGGCACTGGCTCTTTGGCAGAACGATGATGTCACTGTATTAAATTTTTCACTTATTTCGGTCGTTAGCTATTGGCTCTATACAGGCAAATTCGGTAATGCTAGTTCGGTTAAATACCCATGGGTTTTCAAAAGATCAGAAGAGGCCAACTGGGAAATAATAACCTTACCTTCCGCCGTAGCATTTCAAAATAGAGGTGCAGTCAGCCGGATAGAAGGCAAAGATATTACCGCCATAACAGCTCGATACCGAAGTAATCAACTCAAATGGCTTGATATTTATTACGGACCTCAACGCACTCGTATTCAATATTACAAAGACTTAGAAGAGATCTACCGGCATGTTAGAAAGATAGCCGCGAGTGCGGAGTTACATGAACAGCGTCGATAGTGGTTCAGCCTATCTGCGGTTTATGTACTGTTTATCCATTGATGGATGGCGCATTCTTTTTAGGAAGAAATATAAACCCTGACACAATGGCAGTGATGAAACCTGCATAAAACCCAAAACCAACATCCTCAACCGTTATCAATCTAACATTACCCCAACCCACAATATAAAAAGTCCAGAGCTCAGCAAGCACACCACCCAACAGGCTGACAGCGATAACGCTAAACAAGCTGCGTCGTACCTGAACGATATAACAGAAAACACCCAACACTGCTGCTGGCAATAAAAACATCAGCCCTGCAAGCGAAACCAGTAAACAAGGGAGTATCGCAGAGTATTCCCCAGTAATAGCCGCGGCAAATGCGGCCGTGAGTGAGATGGGTACGGAAATGTAAAACGGACAAATGGCATAGCCAATTACCACCACGTACTTTTTTCTGCTCACGTTAAAGTGCATATCCGTCCTTTTCGGTATAACCCACACCTCCGATTTAATTCAGTGTCACGGTTTGATTATTAGGCGTCAAACTGAATTATCTTCAGAGGCTTGTTATGCCTTCAGGTTACCGCCCCCTTCTCTTCATAAGATCAACCTTACCTAAAGAGACAGACTAAAAGGTCACAACACGTCACACTCGAACAAACCATGTTTCGGCTCTGCCATGAAGTGTGCCTTGGGAAATCGAATAAAAAAGGCGCCTTAAGGCGCCAATCGAGAGAGTCATTCTGGCCCGGTTCGGGGAATTACCAGGCCATGACCAGGTCGTCCATTTGTAAATTCAAACGTTCGCTGCCAATCGCCAGCTCGGCAATGGCGAAGTGCGGTTGCACCTGTTTCACTTCGGCGACTAAGCGAGTGTCGCTCAGTTGCCAGAAGGTATCGCCCTGGCGGTCGAAGTGCTGGCTGGTGCGATACACACTCAGGAAGTCGCCGGGGCGCAAGCCGCTGCTGGCACCGGTGTCGACAAAAATGCGCTGACCGTTCACCTGGCTGATCGCTGCCATAAACGGCTGGCACTGAATGGTTTTCTGAATGTCTTCAACCGCCTGGTCGAGCAGCAGCTTTACTTCCTGACCGTAATCGGTGCTGAAGAAACGGCCGGTGGCAAAACCCACGCGGGCGTTGCGCGGTTCGTTCCATTCACCGTAGGTGCTGTAACGGCTTTGGAAAACCAGCGCGCCGGAATAGCCATCGTGCACGAAAATGTCGAACACAAAGTGACGGGTGCGTTCGGGGCGTTCAATGCCCACGCGGGACAACACACCGTCCCAGACTCGCGGTTGGTTCGCGTGCGGGTCTTCCATCGCCAATTCGCGAATGGCGCCGGAAATCACAAACTGCGCACCGAGGTTTTTCGCGGCATCAACGGCGCTGGTCAGCGTCATGCGTGGCGACAGTTGGGTCGGTGCGGCGTCGCTGTTCGGGTAGAGCGTCATGGTGTTGGCGTTCAGCGCGCGAATGCCCGCCATGCCACCAAAGCCATTCACAAAGTAAGCCGCCAGTTCGCGATCGACCGACCCCAGATGGCCCATGGTGGACTGTTCGGGGTGGTCCATCTGAAAACCGGTCACTGCCACGGTTTTGCGATAGTGATTGGCCATCACATTGGCGCACACTTCGTTCGACGACACCCGGGCGGTAATGGACACCTGGTACACATTGCCCTGGCGACCTTCGCTCATGATGTGAATGTCGGTTACGCGAGCGGCGCTGTTCACGCGCAGGTAATCGACCGTCAGGTTGCCGTTTTCCATCACCTGAGTGGAATGCACCTGAGCGCTGACTTGCACCGACGCCGCTTCAATGGCCTTGCGCAGTGCGCGGATGCGGGCGCTGTCGGTATCGCCAAATTGAATCTCGGCTTCACCGACGGCGTCGACCAGAACCAAACCATCATTGGCAGGCGCCGACTCCGCTTGCGCGAGGCCCAGGCTTGCCACCGAGAAAATCACCGTGGCGACGAACCAACGCAGTGCGGTGCTCAGACTGTGTTTTGTGCGCAACATGATGCTCTCCTCTGCCAACCGTGACCCGGTGCCGTTACTCGATGAAGTACAAGCCAGACTGGTTCGACTCAACGCCCTGGCGCGTCAGCTGACTGCGCGTAATGGCATCGATGTCGTGAACCATGTCAGCGGCACAACTGGTGTTTTGACGACCGTTGGCGCGGTTGGCCAGACAGTTGCGGAAGCCTTCGTCGATCACCATCTCGACCATGGTTTCGTAACTGCCGTCAGACATCATTTCCTGATAAATCACCCGGGCACCCATGATTTGGGTATCGACAAAGGCGCGGTAGCGATCGCTCTGCACCACCATGTCTTCCACGGTTGATGTACCGATGATCTGCGTGCCGTACACGCGTTCAGCCATGGTCCGGTAGGCATCGAGCTTGGACGCACGACGCGCAATCAGACGCTGCTGAACTTCGGTCAAACCGGCCGAGTTGGGATTGATGGCTCCGTAACCCGAAGCCCGCAAAACCATCGGCTCCATCGGAGGCAGTTTCTCGTTAATCTGGCGCACTTCGGAGACAATGGCGGCCACCTGTTCTTCCTGACTTGGCTCATCGCCACCGAACATTCCGCAGCCAGTGAGCAGCAGGGACAGGGCCGCCAGGCTGATCACCTGGCGCAGGGTATTCGCTTGCATAGGGCGCTCCATTTTAATATCGGCACGTGGCCAAACGCTGTTGTTCCCAGCTATCGGCCAGCGCGGAAATTACATTAGGAGCATTTGGGATGCGGCGATTGGAGTTCGGGGGAGGAAGCCTCGCTGTGGCTTAACTGGCGTGGCTGTCAGCGACTTGACGAATTTACCGTCTGATTATTTTGGCAGCCAATATGGCGTCATTTTATCGACACTAAACGCCGGCAAAATCGTCAGAAACCTTCTAAAACAGCGGTTTATTCAGCATTCTCGGCGCGCCCGCTTTGCAAAGTGGTTCACATCCACTATTTTTACAGTAACCCGCCAGCGGTTTTGGCCGCCACTATCAGAAATCATAGGAAGATCACTATGCAACGAAGTCTGCTTGCACTGGCCATACTGACGGCCGGCACCGCCTCTGCGACCCCTTTTACCGGCAACGACACCCGCTCCAACGCCATGGGCAACACCGGCGTCGCCTCTGCCGAATCCTTCGCCGCCAGCCAATTCAACCCGGCATTGTTGTCCGCTTATGACGATGATGTGGATTTTGGTTTGCAATTGCCGAGTTTGAGATTGGCGATTGATGATGGGTATGGGTTTATTAAAGCGGCGAATGTTACTGAGGCGTTTGAAGGTACAGATTCTGATGCCATCGTGGTTCAAATTAACGGCGATGTTGGTGCAGGTATTCCCTCACTCGATGATGCCGTTACTCAAATGACCAGTGATGCAAGTGACATTACCGACGGCACCTTCACCCAAACTGAAATTGACGCTTTCAATAGCTCGAATGCAACACTGAACAATAAAATCAATATTATCCAAACAGAAATGGATAAGTTGGACGTCGCTGTTACGGACACTAACGAGAGCCTTACTACGTTAGAAGATCGCCCAATTGCCATTCTTGGTTCAATAGGTACCGCTATTGCAATTCCCCGTTCTGGTTTAGGTTTGGCACTACACCTAAATACCGGCGCTAATATTGGTATTCGCGCTAACATCGCTGAGACAGACTTAACTCAAATATCGAATATATTCTCTGCTACTACAGGCTACACAACTGAAGCACAGGAGCTGTCTCAACTTTCGACCAATCTTTCCAACGCCGCCTCCGCGCTCAATCAAGCGCAAAGCGGAGCTGCTGATCCAAACAACCCCTGTGCAGCAGTTAACGACGGTTCCACTTTTCAAACAGCCTTCAATAATTTCTCCATTGCACAGGCAAAACTCCAAGCAGAAAACGACGGCGGCAGTGTTAATGCCACAATCTGTAATGGAGGTGGCACAACAACGACGTCAAGCCAATCCCAAACAGGCTCCACAAACTTGGCAAACTATACTGACGCCAACAACGTTTATGTTAACGGCGAACTCCAAGCCTCAGCCACAGAAGGCCTGGGTGAAGACTCCACCCTTACCGTACTTGGTGCAAACGTAATCGAATTGGGCATATCAGCCGCTCGCGAAGTCACCTACTTAGGTCAAACCTTCTCCGTCGGCGTAACACCCAAATTACAGTCCATACAAATTTTCGAAGATACCGTCGCTTTCGATGAGTTCGATACAATCGACTCCAGCACTCTGAGCCGCAATACCACCTCGGTCTTCACCGGCAACCTCGACATCGGCGTCGCTAAAAACTGGTACAACGTCATGAAAGGCGATGTCCGCGCAGGCCTGGTGGTGAAAGACATCATCCCGCAAACCTTCGAAAGCTCGGCCGGTCGTGAATTGCACATCAGCCCGAAAGCGCGCTTCGGTGTCGCCCACGACACCCGCTTCAGCACGCTGGCACTCGATTTCGACCTCACTGAAAACGAGCCGCTGGGTTACGGTGTGACCACCCGCTACATCGGTTTGGGCGGTGAACTCGATGCCTTTAACTGGATGAAAATTCGCGCCGGTTACCGCAACAACCTGAGCGTCGAAAGCAGCCACGTGATCACCACCGGCCTGGGCTTTACGCCGTTCGGTGTTGGCCTCGACATCACTGGCTGGTTCAGTCCATCGAGTGAATGGGAAGAAATTATTCAGGACGCCGGTATCGCCACTCAGTTCTCCATGAACTGGTAAGCCATCGCGCGCAAGACTCAGGGAGCCAAACGGCTCCCTTTTTTATGCCCTGTCCGCTCTGCGTTATCAGCAGTACAATCGAGCCAAACCTCAACGTGCTAAGAACCATGCAAACCTATCTGGTCGGCGGTGCCGTTCGCGATGAATTGTTGGGCCTGGCGGTGAAAGACCGCGACTGGGTCGTCGTGGGCGCGCGTCCGGAAGACCTCGAAGCCGAAGGCTATCAACGCGTCGGCGCCGACTTCCCGGTGTTTTTGCACCCCCAGTCCAAAGAGGAATACGCCCTGGCGCGCACCGAGCGCAAATCGGGCCACGGCTACACCGGCTTCGACGTTCAGTTCGATCCCAGCGTCACCCTCGAAGACGATCTGTTACGCCGCGACCTCACCATCAACGCCATCGCCAAAAGCGACACCGGTGAATTGGTCGACCCCTACGGCGGCCTCGCCGATATCGAAAACAAACAACTGCGCCACGTCTCGCCGGCCTTTCGTGAAGACCCACTGCGCGTGTTGCGCGTCGCCCGTTTTGCCGCCCGCTTTGCCAACCTGGGTTTTGAAGTGGCCACCGAAACCCGCGATCTGATGCGCACCATGGTTAACGACGGCGAACTGCAATACCTGGTGCACGAACGCGTCTGGCAGGAAATGAGCCGCGCTTTGCTCGAACCCAGCCCCGAGTGTTTTTTCCGCGAGCTGCGTGCCTGCGGTGCTTTAAAAGTAATTCTGCCGGAACTCGATGCGCTGTTCGGCGTGCCTCAAACCATGCGCTGGCATCCGGAAATCGACACCGGCATTCACACCTTAAAAGCGCTGCAAATAGCGGTGCAAATAAGCGACAGCCTCGACGTGCGTTTGGCGACCGTCTGCCACGATTTCGGCAAAGGCCTCACCGACCCAAAATACTGGCCGTCGCATCGCGGGCATGAAGAAGCCGGCGCTCAGGATATTGCCAGGGTCGCCACCGAACGCAAATGGCCAAAAAAGCCGGCACGCCTGGCCGAGCTGACCGCGCGCTACCACACCCACTGCCACAAAATCGACGAACTCAAAGCCGCCACCATCGTAAAAACACTCGAAGCCTTCGCCGCCTTTCGCCAGCCGGAAACGTTCGAGCATTTCCTGCTCGCGTGCGAAGCCGACGCCCGCGGACGATCCGGTTTGGAACAACAACCCTACCCACAGGCCGACCAATTCCGCGCCTGCCTGGCCGCCTGCCAATCGGTAAAACCCGCCGACCTGATGGCCCAGGGTTACGAAGGAGCCAAACTCGGCGAAGCCATTCACCGCGCGCGCGTCAACGCCGTTAAGGACGTACAGAAAACATGGAATTAACACTCAACTTAACACCCACCGACCCGGCACCGGTCGTCGTCATCACCGGCGCGGCCCGCCGCGTGGGCGCACAAATGGCGCGCACCTTTCATAACGCCGGTTTCCGGGTGGTGATTCACTACCGCAGTAGCCAGAGCGACGCCGAAACCCTGGCGGCCGAGCTGAATCAACAGCGCTCGAACAGCGCGCAATCATTGCATTCAACGCTCGATGACGCCGACACCATCGCCCAGTTCGCCGAAAAAGCCAGTGGCGCCTTTGGTCGAATCGACGTCCTCATCAACAGCGCCTCCGCCTTCTTCCCCACCGCCTTCGGCGACATCAAAGAAGACGACCTCGACCTGTTACTGCACACCAACCTGCGCCTACCCCTGCTGCTTACCCAGGCACTCGCGCCGGCACTGCGCCACACCAACGGCGCAGTCATCAACATGGTCGACATCCACGCCCTGCGCCCGCTCGCCAACCACCCCGCCTACACCGCCGCCAAAGCCGGATTAATCAGCGCCACAAAATCCATGGCCCTCGACTTAGCGCCCAACGTCCGCGCCAACGCCGTCGCCCCGGGCGCCATTCTGTTACCGGAAAGCCAAGGCTCGGATTATGAGAAAGAACTGACCGATCAAATTCCACTAGCGCGAATGGGCCACCCCACCGACCTCGCCCAAGCCGCACTGTTTTTAGCCACCGCGCCCTATATTACCGGGCAGGTGTTGGCGGTGGATGGTGGGCGAACGCTGAAGCAGTAAAAATTAACCTTTGTTCATCCAGCCAAAGCGGACACAAACGACCCGTCATACTTGAACCTCATCATCAGAGTCAGCAGCAACCTGATTTTAAACACTGCCCGTACAGCAGTGCGTATAATAGAATTTTAGCCGTACCACATGGTGTTCGATATTATCTCTGCACCTGACTGGACCATTTTTTCTTTCTTGCATGGTATCTTTTCCAGCGATTAGTTTTACTTCGTTTCAGCCCTAATTGACTTCCACAGGGCCTACATTAGGCCGTGTTTCAAGGCGGCGACTAAGTAATATGCACTACTAAACGGGGCATCGATATGGCCAAATTTTTTAATAGAACAGACAAAAGAGATATTGAGGAGCTCATTTTCGATATCGCTGAGCATAATAAAGAAGAGGACCACCACCGATTATATGATTTGCTGTCAGGGAGAGAACTATTTCTACCCGTTGTTCCAGAGTCCCTCCCCGCTAATTATGTACCGGGATCAAAAGTCATTGTTAATTCATCAATGCGAATACGAGTCCGGAATGTCCAGGGTCCAAATGGCGAAGTTTTTATTCCAGGTTCGACGCAAGAGGACTGTCCGATGATTCAGGACGGGTATATTGGTATGGGTTGGTTTGAGTACCTTAAAATGGCTTTAAGAACTCCTTCTGTTTCTGGGGTTTTAATTCAAGGCGAAAAATCTTGGGTGGGCCTCGACAAACTACGCATCCAGTACATTTTGCAGCACTACGATGTTTGATCAGGACTAGTATCATGGTCCATAGTGCCGACTACTTTTTCAAACCAAGTCCCCAGCCATCGCTTTCGGCACTACTGGTCATGAGTAAGAAGAGATTAGTCGGCCACCTCAGAAAGGCTAAAAATGGGTTTCTAAGCTATGAAATGAATAATTCAAAAGTTTCATTCTTTTCTATAATACCTCGCAAAACTTGTGAGGCTGTTAGGCCGTGCACTTTGGTCAATCATGTATCGATAGCGCAAGCGAAGGTACAATCACCCGCCGTTGCCGAGCGGGGCGAGTTTGCGTTGCGACCGTTGAGTGAAAAACCATGATCGAACCCCTCTTTCATCTCTTCTCATGGATAACCGGTTACGGGGTATTGCTGTTATTTTGTTGGTATATTGTTCAATTTTTCCGATTCTTTATTCGCTTTAGAAAACAGACCACACTCGACACAGCAAAACGGTCAATACCGCCTTTGGCCATGGCATTTATAGCCGTTCTCGTCGCGTCTGTCGGTTCCAATTTAATGCTGTTGCATTTACTGAAAAAAGAGATCGCTCATCAGCCCATATCCGTAATCAGCATTAACGGTCTGTACTACTCCAAATACGAACTCAAGCAAGGCGTTGAAGCGGCGTACTTATTCAAACACGAGTCGGGGCATTCTCCGGTTAGTTCCGAATATATGGTGTTTTCGTTCGATGCTTACCCCAGCATTCACTTTCGCATCAATCCGGACAATCCCGATGCGCAGATGTACTGGCTGTCCGTCGACAATATCATGGGTTACGGCCACATTGGTTTTATCCGACTATAACGGCGTTGCAACACCCCCTTTTCAGCAGGCACTCTTTATGCCCAACATCGTTCTCAAAGGATTTATCGTCGTCCCGGATACCGACCTCGACGTCGTTAAAAACGCCTTGCCAGAACACATCGAACTGACCCGGCAAGAGCCGGGGTGTTTGGTGTTTGAGGTAACGCCTCACCCCACCGACCCTAACCGGTTCGATGTGTACGAAGTTTTCAATAGCACAGCGGCATTCAACGCTCACCAGCAGCGGGTTCAGCAATCGCATTGGGGGCAGGTTACGGGTCGGGTTGAGCGGCAGTATGAAGTGACAGAACAGTCTTAGAGCGTGTTTTCAAATGGCAAAAAAAAGAGCGCTGTATCAGCGCTCTTTTCTGCAAACCCTCATTCGTCCGGGCCGAACCAAAGTGGCGCGTTTAAGCCCAAGCGCCAGTCCGTGCCATCGTCGCTGCGCCAGACTTCGTTAACCACTTTTTTGTCCTCGAAATTATAGCCCCCGACTAACCATAACTGCTCTTTTTCATCAGCAGTAAAGCTCACCAGCTCATAGCTACCAATGCCATTAAAACTGGCCACCTCCGTAATTCGGTCCCAGTTTTTGCCATTGGTTGAGGACCAGACCTCAGAGCTCTCATCACCGCCCACCAACCACAGTGTCGGTTGCCCATCGCTTTGGGTTACCAGTATTCGATTATTTACGTTCGCACTAAAACGGTCACTCGGGGTGACATCTTGCCAGGTCTTACCATCGGTGGAGAGCCAGATATCGTTAAGCCTATCGCCATCATACCCGCCAAACAGCCAGAGCTGCGGTTGCTCACTGTCACTAAAGCTCACTACCTGATGCTCGTAGCGCGGGCTGAACTCGGCTGCGTCGCTCACTTCTTCCCAATGGGTGCCGTCGGTCGACCGCCACACGTCGTTTTGGTAATTACTATCTCTCCCGCCAATCACCCAGATGGCCTCGTCAAACACAACAACCTGATGCTCACGGCGCGCGCTGAATCGCTCCTCGCCAGCCGGTTGCGGGTGTGCTTGCCAGTCAATGCCATCGCGCGATGACCAGACGTCGTTTGCATAGTCACTCGATGTGTGCCCGCCAATCACCCATAACCGGTCACCGCTGCCATCATCGAATACCACCACTTGATGATTTTGGCGTGGGCTGAAATCGGCGCTGACGGTTTTTAACGTCCAATTCAGTCCATCCGAAGAGGACCAAACATCGTTTCTGCGATCGCCATCATATCCACCGATGACCCACAATTGTTCACCTTGGCCATCATCGTAGGCGACTACTTGATAACCGCCGCGCCCCGAAAAACCAGCCTTGAGGGTATTGTGTTGCCAATCAATGCCGTTACTCGACGACCAGACATAATCGTCTTGTAGCTCGCCGGTGGTGCCACCACCCACCAACCACAGCTCATCACCGCGCCCTGCATCAAATACCAGCATCTGGTGATGAAAAAGAGAACTGAAGGCAGCTTGTGGTGTTTTTTGTGTCCAGACGGCTCCATCGGAAGACGACCAGACCCCTGCGTTGCCGTAGCCCTCTGACGTTGCCCAAAGCTGTTCGCCGTGGCCATCGTTGTATACTGCCACTTGATACCCGCCCAAAAAAGGAATCGGTAAGGCGTTGTTTTCCGGCGTTTTGTCTTCCCACGTCACGCCATCGCTGGATGTCCAGATGTCGTTTTCACCGTTGCCACCCACCAGCCACAGTGCGTTTTTAAACACCACCACTTGGTGATCCTCACGCGCTGAAATCAGATCGCCCTTGGGTGTTTGCTGTTGCCAGGTGCGGCCATCGGTCGACCTCCAAATATCGTTTGCGTTGCCACTGTCTGTGTTCCCCCCAATCACCCACAGCGCGTTATCAAACACCACCGCCTGATGGCCATCGCGTGGGCTAAACAACTCACCATCCGGCGCCACGGGCTCCCATTTAATGCCATCATCCGATGTCCAGAGGTCGTTTTGCAGCGTCTCATCATCATCCTTGCCCCCTATCAGCCACAGCGCGTTCTTAAACACCACCACCTGGTGGCCATCTCGCCCACTAAAACGCGGAGTGTTGCCCAGCTGTTGCTGCCAGCTAAGTCCATCAGACGACGCCCAGACGTCGTGAAGCCTGCCAGCATCACTGTCCCCACCAATCACCCAAAGCCGCTTCTTAAACACCACCGCCTGATGGTTCCAACGGGCCGGAAAGGCGTTAGCCGCCAAATGCGCTTTGGCAATTTGCTCACCCTGACGCACGGCGTAAAAGCCATCGGTAGTGAGTGTGGTGTGGATGTCGTTGCTGAGGGTGGTGCCATCGCGTACGCCGCCTTTGTGCATTTCGGCGCAGAGTTCGCCGGCATCAATGTCGCAGTCCGGTTCGTTCATGCGATACAGATCAGCCGGTTCGTTGCTGGCCAGCCGGATGGTCAGGTTAGCGTCGTTGACGCCAACCCAGGCTTCCAGATGATTGGCCGGTATCGGTTTGCCCGGTGTGCGGGTCAGGTTGCCGTTGCGGTCGCACCCGGCCAGCGCGGCGCAAATCAGCCCCAGCCATAACCCGGTGCGGAGCCTCAGAGGGAGTATGCTTGCCTGCATAAAACGTCATCCTTGCCGTTGTTGGTTGTTGGGAAGCGGCATGATGGCAAGCAGTGGTTTGAAAGAGCGTTTGTAAAAGCGTGGTTATTGGTGGGAAAACGAGCCTATCGTTTGAAAAACAGGCATTCGTGGTTGGATTGCACCGGTACAGAACTTGCTTCGAGCCATATCGATGAGCCACCGTTTGGAGCGAGCACAACCATGGACGTTTTCGACCCATTCACTGCCTATCTCCCCAGTTGGGTGCTCACTCTGGGTATTGTCTTGGTTAGTATCGGTGCGTTGTTATTGGTTAAGCGCCTCATCTTGGGCCACTTAATTCGCATCACCGATAAAACCCGTTACTACTTCGACAGTTTGCTACTGCGCTCCATTAAAATGCCCTTAACCCTTATTATCATCTGGGTCGGGTTGCTGCCTTTCGATCAATCGTTTTCGTCTGACTTACCCGTCCTCTTGGCCATTCAGGGCCTGGTTCAATACGTATTGCCGATCTTACTGATTTTCGCGGTGGTGATTTTTGTCGATCGTTTAGTCTCCGGGTTGATCACTCACTACAGCAAACGGTCGCGGTTATTGCTGAGCAGTCAGTCGATTGTGAAAGGAGTCAGCCGGTCTTTTATTATTGGCCTGGGTGTGCTGATTTTATTAGGCACCATGGGCATTTCCATCACGCCGATTATCGCCTCACTCGGCATTGGTTCGTTAGCCTTGGCGCTGGCGTTGCAACCGACGTTGGAAAACTTTTTTTCCGGCATGCAATTGGTGATGGATAAGCCCATACAGGTGGGTGATTACATTGAGCTGGAATCGGGTGAGCAAGGGTTTGTAGAACGCATTGGCTGGCGTTCAACCTGGATAAAAATGCTACCGAATAACTCCGTTATAATGCCCAACAGCATGTTGTCTGAATCTAAGATCATTAATTATTTTCAGCCAACCAAAGAGCTGTCGGTGCCCGTTGAAGTCAGCGTGCATTACGATTCGGATTTAGAGCAGGTTGAGCGTGTGGTGTTAGAAGTTGCAAGAGACATTCTGGTGAGCCATGAATACGGCGTTGAAAGTTACAACACCTTTGTGCTTTTCCATACCTTCTCAGATTCCAGTATTAACTTAACGGTGATGTTACGAGCGCACGAATACTTCCATCGTTTTTTTATTAAGTCGGCGTTTATCAAAGCACTTCACAAACGCTTTAAAGAAGAAGGCATTGTGATCCCTTACCCCATTCGCGCCATCAACACCGACCAGGAAGCCGCTCACTTTAGCCTCCATAACAAAGAACCATAACGCCCGCATCACACGACCGGGCTTTGCCCTCGCTACCAGCGTCGCGTTACCCAAACCACCACCGCCAGCAACACCACGCAGCCGCCATACCCCACCGCGACCGCCCAATAGGTGCTGGCCAAACCGGCCTGATGTGCAATCACCGCGCCCAGCGCAATGCCACTGATGTTGGCAAACTGCTGCACGCTTTGCGCCATGCCCAGCAATTCGCCTTGCTGTTCCTGCTTTGCCAGGCGCGATATTTGAGTGAGCAACACCGGCAGCGTGGCGCCCAGTAACGCGCCCCATAAAAAATAGCCGGCAATAAACACACTCACCCAGGGCGTACTGGCCAGCGCCGCGTTAACGCCTGCGCAGGCCAGCACCACCCACAGCAAACGCTTGAGCGTGGGCTGCCAGTCAAAGCGTTCAAAGTAGCGTGCCCACAATGCCGCGGTGCAAATAAACCCCATCGCCCACAGGCCATAGGCCAGCCCGCTGACCCAGTTGCCCACGTCGAATGTGGTTTGCACGTAACGGGCAAAGTTCGTGGTGACCATCATGCGGCTGCACAACAGCGCAGCGACTAAGAGGAATAAAACGGCGATCAGACGTCGCACTGTGCCCGGTGGCAGTTGGCGTTCTGGCGCGGCCTGTGTTTCTGAATGCGCTTCATGGCTTGGACGTGACGCAACCGCCGGTAAGGCAAATGCGATGATGACAACGCACAGCAAACACACCAACGAGCCGGAAACGTTAATCCAGAAAAAGCCTTGGGTGTCGTAAATAAAACCACCCAGCGTTGCGCCCACCAGGGAGCCCACGTTGGTCGATACCTGCAAAAATGCAAAGAAGCGGGCGCGGTTTGCAAAGGGAATCACCTGCACGCCATACGCCTGAGCGGTGGCGATGTAACCGGCACACCCGCCCTGAATAAACCGCAGCAACAGAATCAGGCCAACACTGTCGGCGTAGGCCAGGGCCATCTGGGTGATCGCCAAACCGAGCAGCGCCCGCAGCAGCATCCATTTGCGCCCCACGCGGTCGCCCAGCCGCCCCCAAAAACGGCTGGTGAGCATAATGCCCAGCATGGGCAACACGTACACACCGATGCTCGAAAACATCAGCACGTCTGGCGAGGCGGTTAGTTGATTTAAATGCACCGGCCAGAATGGCCCACTCATTTCCATGGCGGCCATGGCCGCGACCTGCACCGCAAACAACAGGGTGACGATCTTTTTTTGCTGAGGCGTCAACACGGCTGTCGACACTAGACGGTATCCGCCACAATGATATGCGGCTGACCTTCGGAGCAATGCTCAATCCTGGCGCGCACCTGATACACATCGCCCAGCAAGGCGGGTGTCAGCACCGATGGCGTGGGGCCACTGGCCACCAGAGCGCCGTTTTGAATAACAATCACCTGATCGGTAAAGCGCATTACCTGATTTAAATCGTGCATGGCGACCAGTATCAGCAAACCCGCATCGCGCGCTAAGGTTCGCACCAGCGACAACACTTTTATCTGCCGATACAGATCGAGCGCGCTGGTGGGTTCATCCAACAATAAAATTTCCGGGTTACGCACCAGCGCCTGAGCCAGGCCGACCAACTGTTGCTGGCCACCACTGAGCGCCGCCAACGAACGGTCGGCCAACTCGTCGATGCCCAGCTTTATAAGCGTGGCTTCAATGTTGGTCAGTTCCTGCTCACTGACACGCCAGGCACTGCCTTGTTTGCACGCCAGAATCATCGATTCAAAGACCGTCAATACCGGGCTTGCCGTAGTGAACTGCGGCAAATAAGCCATCGGCTCAGCGCTTTGGCTGCCGGTAACGGTTACCTCACCGTCACCGACTAATAACCCCGACATGCGTTTTAGCAAGGTCGATTTGCCCGCGCCGTTCGGGCCGATGACACCCACCACCTGGCCGCCGGAAAACGGGCCGCAATCAATCGCTTGCAGCGTCGTGAGGCGACCGTGACGCGCCGTTACCGACGCCAACGACAGCTTTACCATAGCGCCGTCCTTTTATTCAGAATCAGCATGACAAATATCGGCACACCGATCAGTGAGGTAATGACCCCGATGGGGAAAATAACGCCGGGCACCAGCACCTTGCTGACCACCGAGGCGAGCGACAACATCAGCGCCCCCACGATCATCGAGCCGGGTAAGAAAAAGCGCTGATCTTCCCCCAGAATCATCCGCGCGATGTGCGGCCCAACCAAGCCCACAAACCCAATGGTGCCGACAAAAGCCACCGGAAAAGCGGCCAACAAACTGACGCACAGCAGCGTTATTAATCGCAACCGGCCAACGTTGATGCCCAGGCTTGCGGCCTTGGCATCGCCCAGGCGCATGGTGGTTAACGCCCAGGCATTTTTATAAAAGAACATCGGCACCAGAATAACAATGGCGGTGACCACACCGAGGTTAGCCCAGGTCGCTTTGGTGAGGCTGCCCATGGTCCAAAACACCACAGCGGCGATGGCTTCTTCGGAGGCAAAAAACTGCACCAGGGCAACGAGCGAATTAAACGAAAACACCATGGCGATGCCCAGCAAGATCACCGTCTCTACCCGCCCACCGTGACGAACGCTCACCGCATGAATAAAAAAGCTGGCCAGCATGGCCATGGCAAAGGCATTAATGGGCACCAGGTATTCGGCAGCCACCGGCAAAAACCGGCTGCCAAAGGCAAAACCCAAGGCCGCACCAAAACTGGCTGCGGCCGAAATGCCCAGCGTAAAGGGCCCGGCCAGGGGGTTATTCAATACGGTTTGCATTTGCGCACCGGCGGTTGCCAAACAGGCCCCGACAACGATGGCCATCAACGCGCTGGGTAGGCGCAGGTACCAGATGATGGCGTGCAACTGACGATGCTCGGGGCTGTCGCTGAACAAGGCGCGGGCCACGGCAACCGGCGAATAACTGCTGGCACCGATCGACACATTGACCAGCAACGACAACACCAGAGCCACAACTAACGCGGCCAGAATCCAGAGCTTGGTGCGCACCTGACGGACATAGCCGTGGCGCGCAGAAACGCCGTTATTCACCCGACAGACTCACCACATAACCGGGCTGATAATCG
This sequence comes from Saccharospirillum sp. MSK14-1, assembly GCF_003054965.1. Lineage (GTDB taxonomy): Bacteria > Pseudomonadota > Gammaproteobacteria > Pseudomonadales > Natronospirillaceae > Saccharospirillum. Next base: position 44,114 of record NZ_MIES01000033.1, on the reverse strand, counting down.
ATGGGCAAAAAGCGCTGATAAAATTCGGCGAAGGTGGCGTCCGGATCCAGATCGCTGAACAATTCCGGCTGCAACCAGGTGGCCAAATGCTGCAACGCCACAAAGTGAAACGGACTGGTGTAAAAGCCATGCCAGATGGCGTGGTAGTTATTCAGCTCGGTCGCGCGCGTGTGGCTATAGGCGGGCTTGGTTGGGTAGTACGCCAGCTTCTCGCGCGCCTGCGCAAGGTCGGCACCCGGGCCGACCGGCACCCAACGACCACCGGGAACATACGCTTCCCAATCGGCGCTGGTCACCACGACGTGCTCGGGGTTACTGGCTAACACCTGCTCTGGGTCGAGCTGGCCGAACACACCGTTAATAAACTCGCTGGCCAGGTTTGTTCCCCCGGCCATTTCCACCATGCGGCCGAAATTTTCGGTGCCGAAGGTTAAGCAGCAATCGTCGGAATAACCGCCAATGCGTTCGATAAAGACGCGTGGCCGTTCGATGTCGGCTTGCGCAATGGTGTCGGTAACGCGGTCGATTTGTTGCTGGCGAAATGCAATGATCTCGTCCGCGCGCGCTTGTTCACCCAGCAATTCACCGAAGAGTTCAAAGGTGGTCGGCACACCGGCCACCACATCGTGACGGAAATCGACGAAGATGACCGGAATGCCGAACTGATCCAGCTTATTGATGATTTCCTGTTGCGGCTCAGCACTGTCACCGGTGATGTTCACAATCACAGCATCGGGCTGAAGGGCAACGGCCTGTTCAATATCAAAACCGTCGGTGGTGAAGCGACCAAAGGTCGGCAACGACGTCAACGCCGGGTAATAGTCGGAAAACTGCTGATAATTATAGGGGTCGGAACCTGACAGGTCGTCACGCCAGCCAACCACATAGTCCGCCGCTGCATCGCCTTTCAGTGACGCCAGCAAATAAAACTGACGGCCTTCGGTGAGAATCAGTTGTTCAACCGGCAGTTCCAGTTCAATCTCTCGACCCAGAACATCGGTGACCGTTTCAGCGGCCGTGGCTGCCAGAGAAAGCAGCGCGACCGGCAGAGCCAGCAGTGTATTTTTAAGCGACATAACAGCTCCTTTCTGATGCCTGCCAGCCTGCGAGGATTGCTCCTTCAAACCACCGGCAAGCTCAGATTGATGGGATAAAAATGCAAATGAGAATATCTTTCAATTGTATTTGACTGTTATTCGCGTAGCAACCGCCGGCCAGCGTGGCGGTTCAGCATCGGCACATGTACAAAGGCCGCCCATACCCGGATGATGAGCCAACGCTGGACAGACTTGCCAAAGGAGCCGCCGCCATGCCTCACAACATCTTCACCATGCCGTTTGCCAAGGTGTATCCGCTGTATGTTCAAAAGGCCGAACGCAAAGGCCGCACCCAGGCAGAGGTCGACCAGATCATCGAGTGGCTGACCGGGTACGACGCCGCCGGTCTGCAACAGCAACTCGATCAACAAACCGATTTCACCACCTTCTTTGCCCAGGCACCGGCGATGAACCCGAACCGCACCCTAATTAAAGGCGTGGTCTGCGGTGTTCGGGTGGAGGAAATTGACGATCCGCTCATGCAGCAAATCCGCTGGCTGGATAAGCTGATCGACGAACTGGCCAAAGGTAAGGCCATGGAAAAAATACGTCGGCAAGGCTGAGGCGACCGAGATGAAACAACACACCCAACTCGCGTCCGATCTGATCGGCCGCGCCATGGAACACGGCTACCTGTTGCTCGACGAAACCGAACTCCCGGCCGAGTTTTTCAACCTGAGTACCGGCCTCGCCGGTGAGGTGATGCAGAAGTTCGTGAACTACCAACTGCCGCTGGCCATTGTGGTTCGCGCCCCGTCCGATCATGGCGACCGTTTTGCCGAGCTGGTTCATGAACACCAACGCCACCCCATGATTCGCTTTTTTGCCGATGCAGAGTCAGCCAATGTCTGGTTAGACAGCTCGCGCTGACGGTGGCTCAGCGCAGGCCAAATTGCCCTGCCCTCCAAACCCTGCTACAACAACCCCACCTCGAGTCACCGCTGTTAGCCATGCCCTTGTCTTTTGATTTTCTGGTTCAGTTCTTCGCCTTCTCGGCCGGTTTCGGCATTTTGCTGATGTATGGCTATTGGCAACATGTTCGACCGGACGCCCGCATTCGCTGGGCCATGCTGGTGCTCGTGTGCATGATGCTGAACTACTTTATGGGGCTCTATACCTACCTGCTGGAAGACTTGCTGATTACCGGCCCGGTCAGTTATCTGCATTTTGTGGTGCAAAGCCTGACGTTGTTCGGGTTGATCATGGGCGTACACGCGCTGCTGTTTCGACTGGGCGCGACACCCTCGCGGATCGGCGTGGCCATCGTCTGGGTCAGCCTGGCGTTGATGGCGGTGCTGAACCTGCTCTCCAGAACGTTGCATAACTCGTCGTTGCTGATGGTTTCCAGCGCCTGCTTCGTGGTGGCCGGGGTGTGGGTGTTTTATCAGTTCTGGGCGTTTGTGCCGGGCTCGGCGTTTGTTGCGCGCATCCGGGAGTTATCGCTGCTGGGCCTGGGGTTCCTGTTGCCCGCGTTTGTGTTGCAGTGGTTGCTGCCGCCGCAATGGATGTGGGTACACCCGGTCGATGCGCTGTCGTATTTGTATGTGATGGGCTGCGCCGGCTGGATTGCGCTGGACGGGTTATTTCGGCAAAACCAAAACACCGAAACGATGGCCGATGAACGCCTCGATTTAGCCAGTGCCCAGCATCGCTTCGATTTAACCGAACGCGAATTTCAGGTGCTGCGCTTGCTGGTTCAGGCCAAACCTTACAAGACCATTGCCGACGAATTATCGATCTCGGCGCATACGGTGAAAACCCATGCGTCGAACGTGTACCGCAAAACCGGTACCCAGCGAAAGTCGGACCTCAAACGCCGGTTTAGCCGCGAATAAGCGGCGGCCTCCCCCAAATCTCACCCCTTTCTCACCGCGATATCGCCCGTTTAGCGTCTGCCGTTTGGCGACGGTCCGGGGTTCAATAATCAGCGTCTGAGCCGCCGCTCAGAGCCGATTCATAACCCAAGGACATCGCCATGAAACTCTGGTTGAAATGCAGTTTAGCTGCGTCGATGGTTGTTGCCGCTGCCGTGATCAGCGCCTGCCAACCCGACGCCGAAAAAGCCCGGGCCGTTGAAGCGCTGATTGAAGTGCGACTGGCAGAAACCCAAATCACTGGCCTCGCCGCTGCCGTGGTTTATCAAGGGCAGGTTCTCACAGCGCGCGGTTATGGCATGGCCGATCTTGCTAACGATATTGCCGTGAACGACGACACCCGTTTTCAGATCGGTTCGACCACCAAGCTGTTTACCGCGCTTGCGGTCATGCAGCTGGTGGAACGCGGACACATCCAGCTCGACGACGACATCCGCACCTATCTGCCGCAGTTCAATCCCAAGGCGTTAAGCAGCGATGCGTTACCGGTGACGGTGCGCGACCTGCTGACTCACCACTCCGGCATTCCCAGCGCCTATCTGCGTTCGTTCGTGATGGACGATCCCGACGCCGAGCGTTTTATGCAAACGTCTGATTGGCTGTCGCAGACCTACCTTACCTGGGAACACCAGCAAGTGTTCGCCTACTGCAACGCCTGCTTTTCGTTGATGGGCGAACTGGTGGCAACGGTCAGCCAGCAACCTTTTGCAGACTACATTGAGCAGAACATCTTCACCCCACTGGCACTCAACGACAGCCTTGTTTTCGGCGTGCCCGGTGTAACCGACAACACCGCTCATGGTTACAGCGCCGGTGAGCCGGCAGAACCTTTGTTGGTGAAAGATGTTCCGGCTGGCAGCTTTTTAATGTCGGCGAACGACATGGCGAAATTTGCGCAGGCGCTGGTGCGAACCCAGCACGGTTATCCACTCAACGATTGGCTGAGCACCGACACGCTGGACGCCATGCTTGAACAGCAATTTCCCGGTTTACCGATGAACGGCGACTTTAAAATCGGCCTGGGTTTCTGGCTGAACGATCATCATGGCCGCAATCAGGTGGGCCACGGTGGCACCGTGCCGCCGTTTTACTCCGAGCTGAAAATTCTGCCTGAATCGGGCACCGCTGTATTTGTGGCCGCCAACGATAATCTGGGCAACAACGCCGTGCTGGATGAATTGGCCGCCGATATTTTTGATCTGCTGTTACCGCCGAACGACCGCACAGAAACACCCGCCATCAACACCGCCAATATCGACGACGGTGACTATAACCTCGGCGGTTTTGGTCTGGTCTCCATCGTCAGCGATGGCGACACCCGCCAACTGGCATTGCCCGGCATAGGCCGCTTTACTCTGACCCGAAACAGCCAGGGTTGGTATGCGGCGGATTTGGATATGGAACTGCGCCCATACTCGGGTTCAGCGACTGAGACACCCTTGCCGATCGCCTTTCACGGTTACCTCAACGGCTATCTGTTAGGCCCGGCAACCTCGCTGGAAACGCATGAGGCTAACGAGTCGTACCAACCCTGGCTGGGCGAGTATGAATCGGACGATCTGGTTGACGGCGTGCATTTGTATTACGACGACGAGCGCCGCAGCTATCGGATGGATGCCAGCCTGGGTGTGCTCGGCGATGGTTTGGCGGTGACGCTGAAACCGGTAAATGCTGAGCTGATGCAGGTTCAGGGTTACGGCCGCAACGTCGGTAATGTGATTCAGCTGGCGCGCGACAATGGCGAACCGGTTGTGCGTTATTCCGGTATTACATTCCACCGTTCAATAAACTAAGCCCAACACCACCGGCCCGGTCGAAAACCGGGCCTTACTGCTCGTCTTCCGCGTCGACTTCCCGCTCCGCTTCGGCGTGTTCCGCCGCCCAGACACCGGCGGCTTCTACTGCCACCGGCGAGGCCGTCGGCACCACGCCCAGATAATGTTCGCTGTCATCGACACTGACCACCGCACGCTGAGCCATGCGATTCAGGGCGTAAAGCGCAATCAATAAAAAGGTCGCACTCAACACGGGCCAGATGGCAAAAGGCCCAAAAAATTGCATGGCCCAACCCGCCAGCGGCGGACCAGCAATGGCACCGAGCCCAAAGGTAAATACCAGACCGCCGGAGGCCGCGGGCATGTCTTCGGTCGACAACGAATCGTTGGTGTACGCCAGAAACAGCGAATACAACGGTGTGGTGACACCGCCGCCAAAAAAGGCCGCGGTCATCAATAACCAGTAGACGCCGCCGGTTAACCAGCCCAGCAAACAAGAGACTGCGCCTAACAGCGACGCGCCAATGATGATTTTGCGCCGGTCGATGTGATCGGACAGCCAGCCGATGGGGTATTGCAACACCACGGACCCGGCAAACAGCATGGCCACAAAGAGTGCAATCTGAGCGGTCGACAGCCCCACCTGAGTACCAAAAACCGCGCCCATCCCCGCCTGAGTGGCATAGACGGTGCCCAACAAAAAGATACCCACAGTACTCAATGGCGAACTGGATAGGAGTTCGCGCAAGCCCATCGGTCGCGCCATCTCTATCGAGGGTGCCTGAGTGGAAGCGGACAACAAAATGGGCGCAAAGGAGATCGACACCAGAATCGACGCACCAATAAACAAGACTGAGGTGGCAGCATCACCCAGCGTCAACAAACCCTGGGCGCCAATGATGCCGAGCGTCTGGGCAATCATATAGGCCGAGAGCACCTTGCCACGGGTTTCGTTGGTGGAGGCGTCATTCAGCCAGCTTTCGGCCGTGACATAAATGCCCGACATGCAAAAGCCAATCAGCACGCGCAACAGCGACCACAACCAAGGGTCGGACAATAACGGAAAGCTGATCAGCCCGGCGGACATAAAACTGCCCAGCGCAGCAAACACCCGCACGTGCCCAACGCGGCGAATCAGCTTAGGCGTGTAACGCGCACCGGATAAAAAGCCGACGTAATAACAGGAGGTGACAATCGCCAGTTCCAGCGCGGAAAAGCCTTCGATGCCCCCGCGCAGACCGATCAGCGTGAAGTGCATGCCGTTGCCGAGCATGATCAGCAAAATACCCAGCAGCAGCGGCCAAACTCGGGTAACGACAGTAATCACACAAACCCCCAGGCCATTAAGGCGGGAACAGATGCTGCGGAGCATGGCACAGTTAAGCGCGCCATGATGCCTTTAGCACACCGCATTCATGCTTTATAACGACACGGATTCAGCCCTGGGTCAGGCGTTCCATAACCCGGCGGTAATCGGCTTTCAGCCTGGCCCAACTGGGTGGAATAGGCTGCGGCGTGAACGACCGCCCCAAACAATCGCGCAGCTTAGCAACCAGTTCAGCGGTGTCGGCTGAGGCATCGTCCGCCTGACCGTTATAGAACACGGCCTCGGGCAAACATTCCGGGTAGGCCTGGCGTTTCGGCACAATGCAGGTGGCACCGGCTTGCGCCAGTTCGAGCATCGCCAGACCCTGAAAATCGTGCAAGGCGGTGGAGACGCCGATACCGGCTCGCCCCAACCAGTCTTCGTAATCCGCTGCGCTGGCCTCGCCCCAATGAACAATGCGCTCGCCCAAGGCCGCGCGCTCTTTGGCGAATGCCTCGCCGCGACCACCGCCACTGCCAAGCATCGCCAGCCGAAATTCAACGCCCTCGCGCGCCAGCGCTAGCAAGGTATTCAATAACCGCTGTGGTTGTTTGTCCCATTCCCAACGGTGGTTCCAGACGATCAACGCCGGGTCTTTGGGTTGCGCGCGTAATGGCAAAAACCGATCGGTTAACGGCACCGGCAACACAGCCGATTGTTGTTCCAGTTTCATTAACGGATCGCCCGGCAAAGGTTCGGGTAATTTCTTTAATAATTTCCGTGCGCCGTTAAAAAATGTGTCGCGGTTAAAGCGGGTATTAAAACTGACCCAGTCGGCGCAAAACGCATTTTCCAGGCTCTTAAATTGCCACGCCGTTTGATGTGCTGCCTGCTGCTGATTCGACAGCGGATGAGCGAACTGATTCTCGTGAAAATACAACCACAGAGGCACATCACGCAGCGCCGGACACTGTGCTTTTAAGGTCACGACTTGCGTTAGGCTGGTCGCAATGATCAGGTCGTAGTGTTGCTGAAAGGCAGCGTCATCGCTCAGCGCCCACAACCAGCCGGAAGCTTCAATGCGCCAACTGAAATGGCGCGCGGGCTGGCTGCGTAACGTCCAATTGTGCTCAGGAAAGGCGGCCATCATTCCGTCACACCAGTAGCGATGACTGGCCGAATGATAGGCGCTGAGCAGCAGAATGTTCATGCGCTCAGTCGTGTCCGGAAGGTGCGTCGTCCACGCCCCAGGGCGCTAATAAATCCTGTGAAAAACCGGCGCATTTGAGAATGCGGGCGACGACAAAATCGACCATGTCGTCGAGCGTTTTGGGCTGATGATAAAAACCCGGACTGGCGGGCAAAATCACCGCACCGGCACGCTTGAGCGTGAGCATGTTTTGCAGGTGAATTTCGTTGTAGGGCGTTTCCCGCGGCACCAGAATCAGCGTGCCGTTTTCTTTCAATATTACATCTGCGCCGCGTTCGATCAGGTTGTCGCATTGGCCGGTGGCAATGGCCGCCAGCGTGCCGGTGGAGCACGGACAGACGATCATGGTATCGGGCGCGCCTGAGCCACTGGCAACCGGGCTCATCCAGTCTTCACGACCGGCAATAATCAGCTTGCCTCCGTCGCCCAGACGCGCGCGTAAATGATCGTGCAATTTGTCGTGATTGGCGGGCCAGGGTTCGCCGGTTTCCACCGCCGCCACCATGAGCGCGGCTTTGGATACCAGCAAATGCACTTCGCAATCGGCCGCCAATAAAAACCGCAACAAACGTTCGGCGTAGGGCGCGCCAGACGCGCCCGTTATCGCCAGGGTAATGCGACGGCTCATGCGCCCTCTCCGTGATAGCGAATCATGCCTTCCTGAGCGGTGCTGGCGACAAGACGACCGCTGCGATCAAAAATCTGCCCGCGCACATAACCGCGTGCGCCACTGGCGCTGGGGCTGTCGGCGACATAGAGCAGCCAGTCGTCGAGTTTGAACGGGCGATGGAACCAGATGGCGTGATCCAATGAGGCGATAGTCAGGCCGGGTTTCATCAGCGAAATACCGTGCGGCATTAATGCGGTCTCCAAAAAACCGTAGTCGCTGGTGTAAGCAAGCATCGATTGATGCACCAGCGGTTCGTCCGGCAGCGGGCCGTTGGAGCGAATCCACATATGGCGCTTGGCAATGCCCAGACGCGGCCGGAAAGGGTTTTGTGCTTCCACGATGCGGCACTCGATGGGCCGCTCGGCGGTAAACAGATCGCGCACACGCGCAGGAATTTCATCGGCGTGATCGCGATAGAGTTTGGCTTCCGGTTCCAGCCCATCCGGGCCGGGCACGTTCGGCATGGCGTCCTGATGTTCCAGTCCGTCTTCCTCTTTTTGGAAGGAGGCCGTCATCGCCAGAATGGGTTTATCAAACTGCGAGGCAATCACCCGGCGAACGCTGAACGACCGGCCATCGCGCACGGCTTCAACCTGATAATCGATGGGCTCGTTCACATCGCCAGGGCGTAAAAAATAGGAGTGCAAAGAATGCGGCATGCGCGCGCTGTCGAGCGTCTGAATGGCGGCCGATAAGCCCTGACCAATCACCTGCCCGCCAAACACTTTGGGATACCCCAAATCCTGCGACAAACCCCGATACCGTTGCTCGCCAATCGGTTCCAGCGTCAACAACTCAATCAAGCCTTCAACGACCGCTTTGGCCATCTTTGGTTCTCCTCTTACTTCTGATACTGCGTCCGCCGGACCGGCGGATCGATTCATCTGCGCCGCTCAGTATATCAACTTGGCTGGCGTCGCGCGGCGAACGCCGCCTAATCACCGACGATTCACAACTTTGCAGCAACGATGACGCGCCGAAACGTCAGACTCAGTCGCGCAGCCGCATGGGCGCGTTTGGGCACACTGTGCTGCCAGTGATGTTGCAAGGCGCCGTCCATTAACAGCAAATCGCCTTCGCCCAAGGCGACGCTGACGGTCTGGCGGTGATCGCTGTTGCGGCGCAACCGGAAGTCGCGACGAGCCCCCAAGGATAAACTGGCCACCGGCGGATTATGGCCCAGCTCCGGTTCGTTGTCGGCGTGCCAGCCCATGCGGTCATCACCGTCGCGGTACCAGTTGGCGAGCACCGCATTGAATGCCACTGCAGTGGTGTTGCAAACCGCATCGACCAGCGGTTTAACGACGTCGGGCCAGCCCTCAGCAATCAGTGTCTGGCCGCTGTAGCGATAGCGCACGCCGGTCGCGCCGAACCAGCTTTCCAGACGGGGCGTGGCGTGTTCGCGGCCATAGACGCGAACCTGACCCTGACGCCAGGTCAGTTGTTGTTGCAATTGCTGTTGCCAGAATTCGGCGTCGGCGCACCAATTCCGGTACACTTGCAGCCGTCCGCTGTCATCATCGAATAAGGTTTCACCCATCAATATGGCTACCTCCGCTGCAAGTGCTCAACAATGGCTGACCGACCAAAAACCCGATCGCGCGGCCATTGAAGACGTGATCGGAAAATTGGAAAAGCGCATCGAACAATTGTCGGAAGAAGATCCGGCGCTGGCCGGTTCGGTCGATGCGCTGGTTTTGCTGCAAGATCATCTGGAACAACTGGATGCACCGGCGGTAGACAGCAGCGCCCCACCGGCTAACCTCGACACCTCGGAACTGATTCCCGATGCCGACCCGGTGCAACTGGAAGACGATGTAAAACGCCGCACCTTCGACGAGTTAAAAAATCGCTTTAAAGATTTGTAAGCCAACACCGCTAGGGGTTGCTGTCCAGATTACGGGTTTGCATCCAATTGCGCAGCTCGGCGATGTCCCGGTTGGCTTCACGCACCACATCGCCGGCTAAAATCCGCAGTTGCGCATCGACACTGTGGTTCAGCATCACCTGACCCAGGCTGACCGTCAGCTCGTGATGCCAGATCATGGCATTGGCAAAACGGGCTTCGGCGTCCTCACCCACCTGAAATTCATCACGATCCTCCGCGAATTCATCGAGTACCGTCTGATAGGTTTCGCGAATTTGCGTGGCATCAGCGTCCGGGTTGGCTTCGTCGTAGCGACCCAGCCAGGTGTTAAAGGCTTCGATGTCATCGCGGTGTTTTTCGACAATCAGTTCAGCAACCCGACTGAGTCGTTCGTCGTCCGTTTGATCCGCAATGCGCTGCGCCATCTGCACACCGGCGCTTTGGTGCGTCACCATCAGTTGTGAAAAATCGAAATCGGCATCGCCGCTTAACTCAACGTCAAACACTGCGCTCATTAATTCAGACCGCGCTGCCTGCAATGAAGCCTCGGCTGACACCTCGGCCATCGCCGACCCTGCGCTGACCATTAACACCAACCATACCCCGATGACTCTTTTCATCACTCTCTCCTAAACCCTAACCGATGAACCCGGGCATTGTACCGGATGCGCCAGGCAGTTCCGATGCGACCGGCGCCGCAAAATGTTCGATCGAACACATAAAAGCGCAATGGAACTGTCAACGCACTGCAATAGAAGCCACCTAAGGTGGGCTGCGAATTAAACGAACGGCGCCACGGCCGCGACTCGGTTTACCCATGCTGTCGGGATTCGTTCGAACAATAACCCGCCAATGAAAGGATCTAAGACCTCATGAAGAAGACGCTTCTTGCACTGTCTGTTGCCGCTGGTATCGGTCAGGTTCAGGCCGCTACCGAAATTGAATTCTGGCACGCCATGGGCGGCGCCCTGGGTGAAAAAGTCGATGCCATGGTGGCCGACTTTAATGCCTCTCAAGACGATGTTGTTGTCAATGCCAGCTACCGCGGCAACTACAGCGAAACCATGACCGGTGCCATCGCGGCCTTCCGTTCGGGCGAACAACCCGACATCGTTCAGGTTTACGAAGTTGGTACCGCCACCATGATGGCCGCCGAAGGGGCGATCTATCCGGTGTACCAGTTAATGGAAGAGTACAGCAATGGTTTCGACCAGAGCGCTTACCTGAGCACCGTCACCGGCTACTACGCCGATGAAAACGGCAACATGTTGTCCATGCCGTTCAACTCCTCAACGCCGGTTCTGTACTACAACAAAGCAGCGTTCGACGCCGCCGGTCTGCCCGACCGTGGTCCGAAAACCTGGGAAGAAATGAACACCTTTGGTCAGGCGATTCTCGACGCCGGTTACGACTGCGGTTTCACCACGGCGTGGCAATCCTGGATTCATCTGGAAAACCTGTCGGCGCGTCATAACGTTCCGTTCGCGACCAATGACAATGGCTTTGCCGGTCTGGACACCGAAGTAGAATTCAACGGCGACGTGCAGATCGCACACATCGATCAGATGGCGCAATGGCATGACAGTGGCATCTTCAGTTATTCCGGTCGTACCAGCGAAGGTTCTTCGCGTTTCTACAGCGGTGAATGCGCCATGTACACCGAATCGTCAGCCGGTTACGCCGGTGTGCGCGCCAACACCGATTTCGAGTTCGGCGTGAGCCAGTTGCCCTACTGGGAAAGCCAGATCGACCAGCCGCAAAACACCATCATCGGTGGCGCCACCTTGTGGACACTGCGCGGCCAGGACGACGACCACTACCCGGCCGTTGCCCGTTTCTTTGAATACCTGTCACAGCCAGACGTTCAGGCCGACTGGCACCAGTTCTCCGGCTACCTGCCCATTACCTATGCGGCGGTTGAGCTGACGAAAGAACAGGGTTTTTACGCCAACAACCCCGGCACCGATGTCGCCATTAACCAGATGACGTCCGTGGCACCGACCGCCAATTCACGCGGCCTGCGTCTGGGTAATTTCCCGCAAATTCGCGGCATTATCGACGAAGCGCTGGAATCGGTCTGGAACGGTGACGCCAGCGCTGAGCGTGCGCTGAACCGCGCCGCTCGCCGCAGCAACGAACAGCTGCGTCGTTTCGAACGCGCCAACCGTTAACTCGTGGGCTCATCAGGCGATGCCCTCATCGCCTGATTTCACACACGGCCGGGCCTCCGGCCGTGTCTTTTTCGATGGGTTTCAAGCCGGGTTTCACCCATGCATGACAAGAGCGTTTTTCAACATCGACTGCTGCCGTATGTATTAGTTGCCCCGCAGTTGATCATCACCCTGGTGTTTTTTATCTGGCCAGCCGGCCAGGCGTTGTATCAATCGTTTCTAGTCGAAGACGCCTTTGGCTTCAGCACCGAATTCGTCTGGTTCGAAAACTTTATTTATTTGTTATCCGACCCCGAATACTGGACCTCCATTCGCGTTACCGCTGTGTTCAGTTTTTGGGTCGCCTTCGTCGGCATGGCGTTGGCGTTACTGCTCGCAGCCATGGCCGATAAAGTCATCCGCGGGTCGCGCTTTTACCAGACACTGTTGATCTGGCCCTACGCCGTTGCCCCGGTCGTTGCTGCCGTTTTGTGGCTGATGTTGTTCAGCCCCAGCATTGGTTTATTACCGTTCTGGCTGAGCAAAGTCGGTTATCAATGGAATCATCTGGCGAACTCCGTTGAGGCCAATATTCTGGTGATCATCGCTTCGGTGTGGAAGCAGTTCAGTTACAACTTTATTTTCTTCATCGCCGGTCTGCAGGCCATTCCACGCTCTCTCATTGAAGCGGCGGCCATCGATGGCGCGCGTCCGTTCCGGCGCTTCTGGCAGATCGTTTTTCCGTTGCTGTCACCCACTGCTTTTTTCCTGCTGGTGGTGAACGTGGTGTACGCCTTTTTTGAAACCTTCGCGGTGATTCACGCCACCACTCAAGGCGGCCCCGGCAATTCCACCAAGACGCTGGTTTATAAAGTATTCGAAGACGGCTTTATCGGTCTGGACCTGGGTTCTTCTTCCGCGCAGTCGGTGTTGCTGATGGTCATCGTCATCACCCTGACCGTGGTGCAGTTCCGATACGTTGAGAAGAAGGTGCAATACTGATGGTTGAAAACAGACCCTGGCTGACGCTGACGCGTCACATTTTATTGTGGCTTGGCATCGCGGTGATCAGCTTGCCCATCTGGGTGGCTCTGGTGGCAGCAACCCACCCGACCAGTGCCTTTGTTTCCGGTATTTTGCCGCTGTGGTTTGGTGATCAGGCGGTGACTAACCTGGTCGCCGTGTTGAGTAACGACGGCGGACTGGGTGTATCGGTATCGGCCACGCGCATGCTGTGGAACAGCTTTGTCATGGCGATGGTCATTGCCGTGGGCAAGATTGTCATCTCCATGATGTCGGCCTACGCCATTGTGTATTTCCGCTTTCCCGGTCGTCAGCTGTGCTTCTGGTTGATCTTTATTACCCTGATGTTGCCGGTCGAGGTTCGTATTCTGCCGACCTACGAAGTGGTCGCGAATTTAGGGCTGCTGAACAGCTACGCCGGTTTAACCATTCCCTTAATTGCCAGTGCAACGGCGACGTTTTTATTCCGACAGTTTTTTATGTCGGTACCCGATTCGCTGCTCGAAGCCGCCCGCATCGATGGCGCCGGACCCATCCGGTTTTTTAAAGACATTCTGCTGCCGCTGTCGGCCAATAACATCGCGGCGCTTTTCGTCATCTTATTCATCTACGGCTGGAACCAGTATTTGTGGCCGTTGCTGATCACCACCGACGAGCAGTACTACACCATTGTGATGGCCATTAAACGTCTGATGACCTCCGACAACGGTTTGATTCCTTGGAACCTCATTATGACCACCACCATTCTGGCCATGCTGCCACCGGTGATTGTCGTACTGGCGATGCAAAAATTATTTGTCAAAGGCCTGATTGAACAGGAAAAGTAAGGGGACACTGTGGCCAGCTTAACGTTGACTCATTTAAACAAGACTTACCCGAACGGTTTCACCGCCGTGCACGATTTGAACCTCGACATTAACGACGGTGAATTTCTGGTACTGGTTGGCCCATCGGGCTGTGGCAAATCGACCACCCTGCGCATGGTCGCCGGTCTGGAAACCGTCAGTTCAGGCGATTTGCACATTGGCGATCAGCGCGTCAATGATCTGGAGCCGGCCGACCGCGACATCGCCATGGTGTTTCAGAACTACGCGCTCTATCCGCACATGACGGTCTATAAAAACATGGCGTACGGTTTAAAAAACCGGGGCGAATCACGCGCCGATATTGACCGCAAAGTACGGGAAGCGGCCCAGACGCTCGACATCGAACATCTGCTGGATGCCAAGCCAGCGCGCTTGTCCGGTGGGCAGCGTCAGCGCGTGGCCATGGGTCGCGCCATCGTGCGCAACCCGCAGGTGTTTTTGTTTGATGAACCGCTGTCAAACCTCGATGCCAAACTGCGCGTGCAGATGCGCATTGAAATTAAGCGTCTGCAACAACGCTTTGGCACCACGGCCATTTATGTCACCCACGATCAGGTAGAAGCCATGACGCTGGCTGATCGACTGGTGGTGATGAACGGCGGCAAGGTTGAGCAAGTCGGCCCGCCGATTGAGCTCTACGAACAACCGGCCAGCCGTTTTGTGGCGGGTTTTATCGGTTCACCGGCGATGAACTTTTTAACCGCTCATCTGGAAAATCCGACGACGCTGGTGCTGCCCAACGGTCAGCGACTGGAACTGCCACAGGCGGTCGATCACAGCGGTGAGGTGATGCTCGGTTTTCGTCCGGAGCATCTGGAAAGCTGTTCGCCGGAGCAATCGGACTTTACACTGAGCGTTGAGATCATTGAGCCGCTGGGCGCCGACACCCTGCTGTACGGTAATTTCCCCGACACCGATACTCTGGTGCTGGCAGAGCAATCCGGCAAAGCCCGTTTTCACAGTGGCGAACGCATTCCCTTGCGTTTTGACCGCCAGCGGCTACACCTGTTCGACCCACAAACGGAGCTCAGAATTACATGATTGCCAGCCCTATCATCGGTCATCGTGGTTGCGCCCGACGCGCACCGGAAAACACCCTCGGCGCCATGACCTTCAGTCGCGACCAGGGTCTGGAGTGGGTCGAGATCGACGCCAACCTGCTCGGTGACGGCACGGCGGTGATGTTTCACGACAGCACCCTCGACCGATTGACACCGTCACAAGGCAAGCTGGCCGATCGGGACTGGGCATCGGTTAAAGACCTCGATGTCGGCAGCCATTTCAGTCCGGCTTATCAGTCGGAACGCTTGCCGAGCCTGGAAGCCGCGCTGATTCATATTCGCGACTTGGGCCTGGGACTGAACCTGGAAATTAAACACTACCCGGACTTCAGTATTGATGCCATTACTGAACGCTGCATCGAGGTGCTCGATGCGCATTGGCACGACGAGAAGCGTCTGTTAATCACCAGCTTCAATGGCGAAATTTTATCGCGTTTGCATCGCGCCCGACCGCAATGGCTGCGCGGACACCTCTGGGTGAAATTGCCCGACAACTGGCTGGAGGTGGCGCGCATTCTCGAACTGAGCAGCATCAATCTCGATCATCATCATCTGACCGAGACCCAGGCTCAGGCGATTAAAGCCGCCGGCTACGATCTGTATTGTTACACCGTCAATGACGCCGAAGCTGCCGAACGTCTGCGCCGTTGGGGTGTCGATGGGTTAATCACGGACGATCCGGCGCTCATCCAACCGGCATGAAACTGAACGACCGGCAAGCGCGCATTCTCGATTGGGTTCGTCGTGAAGAACACGTTCAGGTCGAGGCACTCGCCGCGGCCTTTCATTTAACGCCGCAAACCATCCGTCGCGACCTTACGCCGCTGTGCGAAGCGGGTTTGTTGCGCCGACGTTATGGCGGTGTGAGTTTGCCATCGTCGAGCGTAAACCTCTCGTTCAGCTCGCGTCAGGTGATAAACGCACCGGCCAAGCGCGCCATTGCCAAAGCGCTGGCTGATCGCCTGCCCGATGACGCCTCCGTGCATCTTGGTATTGGCACCACCATGGAGTTTGTCGCCCGAGCGCTCATGGGTCGTCCCTGTAAAGTGTTGACCAACAATCTGAAGGTGGCGTCGGTGTTATGCGACAGCGATAACACCGAGGTGATCGTTTCCGGCGGCCATTTACGGCACAATGATGACGACGTGGTTGGCGCGGCCACCACCGCTTTCTTCGCCGACTTTTGTGCCGACTATGGCATCATCGGTTGTGGCAGTCTGGATCCGAACCGTGGCGCCATGGATTTTGATCTGCGCGAAGCGGACGTCAGCCGAGCCATTATCGCCAACGCTCGACGCCGTGTGCTCATTGCAGATCACTCCAAATGGGAACGCCAGGCGCTGGCGCGAGTCGTCGACTTCGACCAGATCGATCTGTTTATCACCGACCAACTCAGTAACGATGTGCGCCACCGACTGCCATCGACGCTGGAACTTATTGAAACCGAGGCTCAACTGACGGCATGACCAATCTGGATTACTCGCCGCTGACGCTGCTGCTGACCGATGTCGACGACACCCTGACCACTCAAGGTCGTCTGTCTCCCGAAACCTACACTGCGCTTTGCCAACTGGCCGACGCTGGCGTTTCAGTAGTGCCCATTACCGGCGGCTGTGCCGGTTGGTGCGACATGATTCTGCGCACCTGGCCGGTGGCTGCTGTGGTCGGTGAAGGCGGCGCTTTCTATGGTTTGCGCACCGCCAACGGCTCTGTGGAATGGCATTTCTGGGATAGCGCTGAACAGCACCGCGCCGACCAGTCGGCTATATTAGAGACACTCAAAACGCTGTCGTTGTCGTTCGATGTGGCGCTGGCCAAAGACCAGCCACTGCGCTGGGTCGATGTCGCCATCGATTACCGTCAGGACGCGCACCTGACCAAGGCTCAGGCCGATCAGCTGTGCACCGCTTTTACCGCTGCCGGTTATCAGGCCAAGTGCAGTTCCATACACATCAACGTCTGGCGCGGTGACTTCAATAAAGCCGCCATGGCCAAACGCTTATTGCGTGAGGTTTTTTCACTCGATGAAGCGACGGCTCAGGAACAGGTGTTATTTATCGGTGACGCACCCAACGACGAACCCATGTTCGAAGCCTTTCCCAACAGCGTCGGCGTCGCCAACATCGTGCCGCATCTGGATGGCATGGCCCACCAGCCGAAACAGTTAACCCAGGGCAAAGCGGGCGTCGGTTTTGTGGAAATGGCCAATGCCTGGCTGAGCAATCTGAGGGATCGTCAAGGATGATGGTATTAATCGAACTGGCCGGTGCGGTCGCGTTGCTGCTGTGGGGCATTCGCATGGTGCAGACCGGCTTTGCCCGGCTGCTCGGCAATCGGCTGGAACGATTGCTGCGCCGCACCACCAGCAATCGTGGCAAGGCGTTTATTACCGGCGCATTGACCGCCTTTATGTTGCAGTCGTCTACTGCCGTAGTGTTGATGGTCGCATCCTTCAGTGCCACTGGCATGCTGACCTTAATGGCCGCCTTGGGCACCGTATTGGGCGCGGAGTTTGGTGCCAGCCTGGCCGCGGTATTACTGAACCTCGACCTCAACACCCTGGCCTTGCCGATCATTCTGGCGGGCGTTATCAGTTTCAAACTGAATTACTCGCGTGCCTGGAAACACAGCGGCCGCATTTTAATCGGTTTGGGTCTGGTCTTGCTGTCGCTCGATCTGATTGGCGACGTGACCTACCTGCTGCGTTCCAGCGATGTCTTTTTACTGATCAGCAATAAAGTGGAAAGCGACGTTGCCCTGGCGATCACCCTGATGGGTTTGTTCACCTGGATGATTCACTCCACGCTGGCGGCGGTGCTGATCATTGCCCAGTTCGTTCAGGACGGCTCCATCACCATGGACGCCGGTTTCTATCTGCTGCTCGGCGCCAACCTGGGCGGTGCTTTGCCCGCATTGGTCAGCGGCTGGTCGCTGCCTGACTCAGGCCGACAGGTGGTGCTGGGCAATCTGATTTTTCGCTTTTTTGCGGTGGCGTTAGGCCTGCTGGCGTTGATGTCCAGCGGCGATCTGATTCAGGAATTACTGCCCGAGCGAGCCTTGGGTATTGTCGTCGCACACTCGGGTTTAAACCTGTTCAATGGACTCATTCTGGTTGCGATATTACCGCTGCTGTTGCCGTTGTTTACCTCGGCGCGCAATTCGAATTCGGCGGACAATGATCTGTCGCAGCAGCAGGACCGGCCCATTTATTTGTCCATCGATGACATTCGCAATCCCGGCCGGGCGCTGGCAAACGCACGCAACGAAGCGCTGCATATTGCTGAGCTGGTTTACCGCATGCTCAACAACGCACTCGATGCGTTTGATGATCGTGATCTGGTAAAACAGATTTCTGATATGGACGACGACATCGACGCCCTGCACCGCGAAGCGTTGAATTATGTGTTGTCGATTGAGGACAGCGGTCAGCAGCAGCAACACCGTGAACTGATCAGTTTTATGACCAACCTGGAACACATCGGCGACATCATTGATGAAAGCCTGATGCACCTGGCGCGCAATAAAATTCGGGAAGGCGTTCGCTTTGACGAAGAGCAAACCAAGGTGGTGAATCACCTGCATGATCAATTGGTGGATGCGTTCCGGTTGTCACAGGCTGTCTTTACCAGTGACAGCGCTGAGCTCGCGCAGGAACTGTTGGATGTGAAGCGTCAGTATCGCAAAGACATTCTGCAAGCCCGGCAAAGTCACCTCGATGATCTGGGCGGCCACCATTCTGAAAACCTCTTGGCGACCCAGATTTTTATCGACGTCCTGCGCGATCTGCAGCGTATCTGTTCTCATCTGACCGCGGTGGCTTATCCGGTGTTACAACGGCGTCGGGATTGATGTTACAACGGCGTCGGGATTGATGTTACAACGGCGTCGGGACTGACGCCGTTTGCTGACTTTGCGTGTTCAAGCTCAGATGGAAAAACGCTCGACCAATTCATGCAAACGATCGGACAGTTCGCGCATCCGCCCGGCGCCCTGATTGGAATGCTGGCCTTTTTCCTGAGTATCACCAGCCAACTCGGTCACCCGCGACAGCTGCTCATTAATGTGTTCGGCCACCTGTGACTGCTCTTCAATCGATGCCGCCATCTGGTGAGTCATGCTGTTGATCTCGGTGACCGTAGCCGAAATTCGTTCCAATGCATCGGCCGCGTTTTCGATGCGCTTCACCGCCTCGTCCGACACCTGCCGACCTTCTTCTGACACCTGTTCTGCGCGCGAGGTCCGTTCGCTGAGTTGCGTCATGATGTCGCGAATGTCTTCAGTGGTCTGAGCCGTACGCGACGCCAGTGCGCGTACCTCATCGGCGACCACCGAAAAGCCGCGCCCGTGTTCACCCGCGCGCGCAGCTTCAATTGCCGCATTCAACGCCAGCAAATTGGTTTGTTCGGTGATGTTCTGAATTAAGACCGTTGCGTTGGTAATGGCTTCGGTCTGCGACACCACTTCTTTAATGGTTCCGTCCAGCGTCTCCATGGTTTTTGCCAACGTGCGAATGCCATCGCGCGACAGCTGCACTTCACGCGCACCCTCTTCGGCAATTTGTCGCGAACCATCGGCCTGATTGGCGGTGTCCTGAACGTTACCAGAAACCTCATGTATGTTGGTGCTCATCTGGTTCATCGCCGCGGCGATGTTGCTGGTCTCGGCCTGCAAACTGTCGATGGACACCGTGGACGATTCTGACAAACGCAACGCCTCTTCCGCCTGGCTGCGCACTTCTTTTGCCGAATCATCAATGCGGGTGAGCACGGTGCGCAACCGCGCCATCATGGCGGTAATGGCGACCTCCAGCTGACTGAGTGAACCCAGCGAATCGGAGTAGGTCAGCGCCACCGTTGCGTCCTGGAAATTGTCTTCCATCCGGTTTAGAACCCGACGCACCAAACGACTGCTGCGCAGCCGGCTATCGACCTGCAAAGCAACCATGGCGGCAATCGCGACAAAGACCGTGGTCTGTTCTCCAGCGAATACCCACGACAACAAAACCGCCGCCAGAGAAACCGCACCGACCCCATACTGAATGGCCATAAAACGAGCACGGCGCGCCAGAGAAACCGGTTTTTTACCCTGACGAATCCGCTTGTACAGCGCCGCAGCGCGTTTCACATCGTCTTCTTGAGGTTTGGTTCGAACCGACTCATAGCCGACGATTTTATCGCCTTCACGAATCGGCGTGACGTAGGCGTTGACCCAATAATGATCGCCGTTTTTACGCCGGTTTTTAACCACGCCCATCCATGGCTCACCGGCTTTCAGGTAAGACCACATATTGGCGTAGATCGCCGGGGGCATATCGGGGTGACGAACGATGTTATGGGGTTGGCCGATTAACTCTTCGCGCTTAAATCCACTGACTTCGACAAACGCCGAGTTACAATGTTCGATGTTGCCAGAGGTGTCCGTTGAAGAAATCAGCCGCTGTTCTTCAGGGAATTCATAGCGCTCTTGGGTTATGGGTTGGTTATCGCGCACTGGCGTCTCCTACTGTTCTTCTTTAACCGCTCACGGCCAATACCGGCTATGTGGTATTTACGAAGTACAGCGACACCTCTTCGTAGCCTAAAACCTAGCCGGTTGTTGTTGTTTTTCAAGCGAATGGCACGCTGAAAACCCGGTATCGGCTGAAGCGAAACATTTTGAACAGTGTTATGTATGAACGGAGTGTTCTATTGCGTGGCATCCTTGCCAAAGGAGCAACACTCAATCCCATTTAGGCGCGAAATCCGGGTCGGCAAAACGCTGGTGACGATCCAGCTGAGCAATGCGCTGCATGTCTTCGTCATTTAATTCCACCGTCATGGCATCCAGGTTCGCCTGCAAATGTTGCGCTTTGCTTGAAGCCGGAATGGGCACAACGTTGCGCTGACGCAACCAGGCCAGGGCGATCTGGGCGGGTGTTAATTGATGCTCATCAGCAATCGCCATCAAGGTAGGATCTTCCAGTACGCGACCAACCGCCAATGGCATATAACCGGTCACGGTAATGCCTCGCTGCTGACAGTGTTCAACCACCGCATGGTTTTGCAAAAACGGATGCACTTCAATCTGGTTGGTCAGCAATTCGCCCTCACCCAAGACGTCAATGGCCTCGTCAATCTGAGCGATGGTGAAATTGGACACACCAATGTGACGCGCCTTACCGGTATCTCGAACTTCCTTCAAAGCGTTGAGTGATTCGGACATCGGTACGCTTTGGTTCGGTGACGGCCAGTGGATTAATAACAGATCGACATGGTCAGTACCCAGGCGCTGCAAACTGCCGTCGATACTCGCCTGTAATGACTCGGGGGCCAGGTCGGTGTGCCAGACTTTCGTGGTTAAAAACACCTTGTCCCGACCACTATCACTGCGTGCAATGGCTTCACCCACCGCGGTTTCGTTGTCGTACATAACCGCCGTATCAATATGACGAAAGCCCAAATCCAGAGCTGTCAAAACAGCGTCGCGAGCGTGCTCACCCTTGAGTCGAAATGTGCCCATGCCGGGCATGGGTAAGGTTGAGTAAGACATCCTGTGCTCCTCGGTTTATGAATCGATATCACCAGGTTACGAGATGGGGTTGGATGACGTCAGCACAACCAGCGATCGCGGCTCAATAAACAGGCCAAAAAAAGCCCCGAACGAGTCGGGGCTTGTGCACGAAACGTCAGACTTCAGAACTCAGTAGGCCGCGTCAGGCTCGTAGAATTCATCGGCATTATCGACGGTGATCAGGTCAGCCGCCAGAATCAGTCGTGATGGCACACCGTGATACATCTCACCCAGATGCTCGCCCATCAGACCGTGCAGTGCAACGGCCATACCCGAGGCAATCATGTTCGGCGGATAGGTCACGGTACCGGAGACGATGTAGTCGCCTTCACGAATCATACCGATGACGTCTTTAGAACCACCGCCGCCAACCAGCACACGAATGTCATCGCGGCCCGCTTCACGAATGGCCTGATACACACCTTTCAAAGCGTCGTCATCACCCGCCCAAACCCCGTCGATGTTCGGGTAACGCGCGAGCATGTCTTCCATCACATTCAAGGACGTTTGTGGGTTCCATTCGCCGGACTGCGAATCGAGGATTTCCATATCCGGATGACGCGCCAGTTCATCACGGAAGGCATTCACACGCTGAGCGTTGATCGGAATGGACGGGCCTTCGATGATGACGATCTGACCTTCTTCACCCAATGCTTCGGCCATGTATTTTGCCGCTTCTTCGCCCATGCCCGGGTTGTCACCGGCCAGGAACACGTCCTGTGTCGGCTCTTCCAGTTCACGGTCAACTACGACGGTGTAAATACCTTCGTGATAGGCCTCAGCAATTACTTGCTGCAGCGTCGCCGGGTTGGTTGGCAAAATAACCAGCGCATCGATCTGACGCACCATCAAATCTTCAACATCGCCCACCTGGGCAGTACCCGAGTTCGCCGCCAGAACGGTAAACTCTACGTTGCTGTATTTCTCACTCAGTTCGTCCGCGGCTTTGTTCGCCCACCACAACAGACCGGCGGTCCAGCCGTGGTCAGCGGAAGGCACACTGACACCGATGTGAAAATCGTCTTCGCCGAGCGCGAGGAACGGCACGGTAGAAAAAGCGGCTAACACCGCCAGCTGCTTGAGCCATTTTTGTAGTTTCATGGTTGTTTCCTGTCGTTCGCTTGTTGTTGTTATTCGCCTCGTTTGCACGAAGCGCCGGTCCGACGTCGAAAGTATTTCGACGCCGTATTGCTGAAAATTATTGACTGCGTTTGTATTGCATCAGCACAGCGATCAGGATGACCGCGCCTTTCACCAAACCCTGCAAATACGGTGAGACACCCAACAAATTGAGCATGTTGTTGATGATGCCGAGAATGAGCGCACCAATAACCGTGCCCCAGATGCTGCCGCGACCGCCGGCCAGACTGGTGCCACCAATAACGACGGCGGCAATGGCGTCCAGTTCATAGAGCACACCGGCATCGGACGGGCTGATGGAATTGAGTCGTGAGCTGAGCATGATGGCCGCAAGCCCCACACAGACACCGGCAATGATAAAGCTCAGTAACACCACCGTTCTGACGCGAATGCCGGAGTAGCGCGCGACCTGTTCGTTCGAACCCACCGCACACAGATGACGTCCATAAGGGGTGTGGAACAACAACACGTGGCCAACCAGCGCCAGCGCAAAAAACGCCCAGACCGGAATCGGAATACCGAGCCAATAGCCACCACCGATATCCGGGAAGATGTCGTTGTTCGAAACCACTTCACCGGCATCGGTTAAGTACAGTGCCAGAGAGCGATAAATCGACATCGTTGCCAGCGTCGCGATAAAGGCAGCAATGCGGCCGCGGGTAACCAATAAACCATTGACCAGACCGAAGAGTGCACCCACCACTAAGGCGGCACTCATGCCAACCATTACGGCCAACACCGGATCGCCCACGGCGTTTAATACGAACAACAAAAGCACACCGACCAGAGCAACCATAGAGCCAACGGACAGGTCGATACCGCCGCCGATAATCACAAAGGTCACGCCAATGGCGATGATGCCGGTGTAAGACACCTGGCGCAGAATGTTGGTCAGGTTACGGGTATTGAGAAAGTATTCGCTGGCCAGCGACGACGCGATCAACAAAACAATCAACGCCAGCAGAGGCGCAACAATGGTCATGTCCAACGGCAGTCGTCGAACGGCATTAACCAGACGTTGGCTGAAGGTTTGAGTGGCAGTCATGAATGTACTCCGGCAGGTGTACGCTCGCGGGCACCGGCGGCGTACAGCATGATGTCTTCTTCGTTAATTTGTGCATCGGAAAGTTCAGCCGCAATGCGACCTTCACGTACCACCAGTACGCGATCACACAGGCCGATGATTTCTTCGAGTTCAGATGAGATCACCAAGACGGCGCGACCTTCGTCAGCCAGTTGGCGAATCAGCCGATAAATTTCCCGCTTGGTCCCCACATCGATTCCGCGTGTGGGTTCATCCAGCATCAAAATACTCGGTTCAATATCGAGCAATTTGGCGAGATAAACTTTCTGTTGATTGCCACCGCTTAACTGACCCACGGGCGACTTCAAACTGGCGGCACGAATGTTAAAGGCCTGCTGATAATGTTCGGCACGTTCGCGCTCACGGCGATGTGAAATCAACCCTGTCACATAACGCTGTAAACTGAGCAGAGTCATGTTTTCGATCAGATTGAAATTCATCACCAGACCACGGCCTTGTCGATCTTCCGACAAATACGCCAGGCCTTGCTGATGCGCATCGCTCGGTGAGCGGATGTCGCACGCTTTGCCATTCATGTGAATTGCACCCGCCGACCGCTGACGCAACCCCATAATGGCTTCGGCAATTTCCGTACGGCCAGAACCGACCAAACCCGACAAGCCGAGAATTTCACCGCGGCGCAAATCAAAACTGACGTCGTCGATTTGTCCAGCCACGCTGAGCCCCGCTACGCTTAACGCCACCTCTGTTTGAGGCTGGCCTTTGTCGGGATAGACTTGCGACAACTCACGGCCCACCATCTTGCGCGCCATGGCTTCTTCATCGAGATTGGCGGTGTCGCACAATTCCACCGGAGAACCGTCACGCAGGATCAGCAAACGCTGACAGAGGTTTTTAACCTCTTTGAGTTTGTGCGAAATGAACAGCACCGCAACACCGCGTTTTTGCAACGCGCGGACAACCTTAAACAGCACCTCAACTTCGCGGTCGGTCAGTACGGTGGTCGGTTCATCGAGAATCACCACGCGAGCATCGTTGACCAATACCCGGGCGACTTCGACCATTTGTTTTTCAGCCACACTTAAAGCAGCGATGGGCGCACGCGGGTCCAGATCGCAATCGAGCGACGCCAACACCCGCGCCGTTTCTTCACGCATCTGTTTATGGTTCAACCAACCTTTGCGGCGTAATTCCTGACCGAGGTAGACGTTCTCATAAACGCTCAGCGTCGGCACCAGATTGAATTCCTGCGGAATCATGGCGATGCCCAGCTGGCGGGCACGGATCGGATCGAGCCGATCGTAGCGTCGACCGTCGATTTCAATTTGACCGACGCTCGGCTGATACACACCACTGATCAATTTAAGCAGCGTGCTTTTGCCCGCCCCGTTTTCACCAAGAATGCCAAGCACTTCACCCGGGTGAATATCGAGGTTGATATCGCGCAATACCGTGACCGGACCAAAACGTTTGCCCAGACCGTGCAGTCGAATCGGCGCGTCTGTCATGACTCACCCCCGACGGCTGTCCAGGCGCCATCGGCCTGACTCGATTGCAAGGTCGCAGTGATAAATCGCAAACCTTCGACGCCGGTTTGCACATCCGGCAACCAGCCGCCATCAGACTGACCGGGAACCCCCTCAGCCAGTGCCTGATACACATTGGCAAAGCCTTCCAGATACCCTTCCGGGTGACCCGGTGGAATGCGGATACCACGCGCCGGCTCCGCACCGATCCAATCGGCACGACGGGTTATGAGTTGTTGCGGTTGATTAAGCGGTGCGAACCAGAGTTCGTTAGGGTTTTCCTGAGCCCAGGCGAGCGATGCTTTTTCGCCAATCACCCGAATGCGTAGCGCATTTTCAAAGCCCGGCGAGGTCTGGCTGGCCCACAACATTCCCTTAGCACCGCCTTCAAATCGCAACAGTGCATGGACGTTATCGTCGAGTACCCGGCCTTCAACCATGGCCGATAAATCGGCGCTGACAGACGCCAGTTTTAATCCGGAAATAAAACTGGCCAGCTGAAAAGCGTGAGTGCCAATATCACCCAAAGCCCCGGCCGACCCGGCACGTTTTGGATCGAGACGCCAGGCCGCTTGTTTGTTATCGGCATCAGGCACCTCACTGAGCCAATCCTGAACGTACTCCACCTGAACGCTGCGAATACGCCCCAGCTCGCCGTTGCGTACCCGTTCCCGTGCGTGCTGCACCAGCGGATAGCCGCAATAGTTATGCATCAACACCAGGCGTGAATTTGCGTTGCGTAAGCGCTGTTGCAAATCTTCAGCTTCCGCCAGTGTCACCGTCATCGGTTTTTCGCACACCACATCCAAACCGGCCTCGATGCAGGCGAGCGCAATGGCGTAATGGGAATGGTTTGGTGTGGTAATGGCAATGACCCGAGCGCCATCATCGCGCTCGGCTTCGGCCTTAATCAGGCTTTGGTAATCGTGGTAACAGCGCTCGTCCGCCAGCTGCAATTGCGCGGCAGTTTTGCGATTGGATTCGGCGTTGGTACTGAAAACACCGGCCACCAATTCATAGCGGTCATCAAGCCGGGTAGCGAACCGGTGCACAGCACCGATCATCGACCCCGGCCCGCCGCCAATCATGGCCAGGCGCAGGCGTGGTGAAATGGACATCTGGTTATCCCCTTAATTGTCGTTGTTTGGGGTTATTCGTTTACAGGCCGAGCAATTTTCGGTTGGTGGCCTCATCGGTTCCGGCGGCGGCGAAATCATCGAACGCCTTATCGGTTACCTGAATAATATGATCGGTCACAAAGCGCGCACCTTCGGCAGCACCCTGTTCGGGATGTTTGAGCGCACATTCCCATTCAATAACCGCCCAGCCGGCAAAATCGTACTGCGCCAGTCGCGAGAAAATGCCTTTGAAATCGACCTGGCCATCACCGAGCGACCGGAACCGGCCGGCGCGCTCTACCCAACCTTCGTAGCCACCATAAACGCCTTGCAAAGCGGTCGGATTAAATTCGGCGTCTTTAACGTGAAACATTTTCACGCGGTCTTTGAAATGATCGAGGAATGCCAGGTAGTCGAGTTGCTGCAACACAAAGTGAGACGGATCGAACAGAATGCAGCAGCGCGGATGATGATCGACCGCCGCCAAAAAGCGCTCGAAGGTCGCGCCGTCGTGCAGGTCTTCACCGGGATGAATTTCGTAGCACAGATCCACACCGGCCTCGTCGAACGCATCGAGAATCGGTTTCCAACGCTGCGCCAGCTCTGCAAAACCGGTTTCCACCAAGCCCGCTGGCCGTTGCGGCCACGGGTACAAAAACGGCCACAACAAGGCACCGGAAAAAGTAGCGTGCGCTTTCAGTCCGAGGTTTTTGCTGGCTTTGGCCGCCAACAGCAATTGTTCAACCGCCCAAGCCTGACGCTCGGCGGGTTTACCGCGCAAATGCTCCGGTGCAAAGCCGTCAAACAGCTCGTCGTAAACCGGATGGACGGCCACCAGCTGACCTTGCAGATGGGTCGAAAGCTCCGTGATTACCAGACCATGCTTGGCCAGGCGCGCCTGAACATCATGGCAATAATCCAGATCGGTGGCGGCGCGCTCCAGATCAAAAAACCGATCGTCACCGGTGGGCATCTGTACGCCTTTAAAGCCCAGGCTGGCGGCCCATTCGGCAATGCTGTCGAGGCTGTTAAAGGGCGCTTCGTCACTGATGTATTGAGCAAGAAAGAGGGCTGGACCCTGGATGGTCTTCATCGTACTTCGCCTTCATTTTTGTTTTTATGTAATGGATTACATTACAGCAAAGGCACAGCAGAGCGTCAATGCTCAATAAGAATTTTTAGAAAACCCTCTGAAATATCAGTGATATAGCAATGCCCATGATTGCCAACACCGCATCGATCGTATTTTTTACGATGGCCTGGTGCTTCCAAATTTGAAAAATGTAACGGTTTACATTAAGTTGCAGAAGGTCATCGTCCGCCTCGCTGTTGGTATAAAGCGCGCCGGATCATTCGATTCATGTCATCGTGGTATCATTTGCGCGATCCAATTTGCAGACCCAGTCCATGCCAACCATCAAAGACGTTGCCCTCGCTGCCGGCTGTTCCACCGCCACCGTCTCAAGAGCACTGGCCGCTCCGGAAAAAGTCACCGAAGCCACTCGTCAGCGTGTGGCGGCAGCCATCGCTCAGGTCGGTTATTCACCCAATGTGGCGGCGCGTAATCTGCGGCGAAGCGAATCCAAAACCATCGTGGTATTACTTCCGGATATCGCCAATCCATTTTTTTCGGAAATCATCGCCGGACTGGAGGAAGTTGCCCACCGGGCGGGTTATCAGGTGCTGCTGGGCGATTGTGAGAATGACGCCAGTCGCGCGCGCGGCTATTTCGATCTGCTGCCCACCAACCAGGCCGACGGCATCATTTTAATGACCACCGAAGTGCCCCGTTCATTAGTGCAGGATCGCCAGGCCAGCAACAATTTTCCACTGGTGATGGCGTGCGAATATTTTGATGGGCTGGCACTGCCGACGGTCTGCATCGATAACCGTCTGGCCGCTGAAAAAGCCGTTGAATATCTGCTGTCACTGGGCCATCAACGCATCGCTACCATTACCGGGCCACGCAACAATCCCATCTGTCGCGACCGCATCCTGGGTTACACGTCAGAACTGGAACGCGCCGGTTACCCAGCACCCGCCGACTGGATCGCCGAAGGCGACTTCAGTTTTCTGGCCGGTTATCAACAAGGCCGTGCCCTGCTCGACCGCCCAGAAGCCACTCGCCCGACAGCGGTGTTCTGCCACAGCGACGAGATGGCCATCGGCCTGTTAAAAGCCGCCCGCGACCTGAACGTACAGGTACCCACCGAGCTGTCGGTGATTGGCTTCGATAACATCGGTTTCAGCGAATACTGCGAACCGGAGCTGACCACCATCAGCCAGCCTC
Source organism: Saccharospirillum sp. MSK14-1 (assembly GCF_003054965.1). Classification (GTDB taxonomy): domain Bacteria; phylum Pseudomonadota; class Gammaproteobacteria; order Pseudomonadales; family Natronospirillaceae; genus Saccharospirillum. The sequence continues at coordinate 15,547 of NZ_MIES01000033.1, read as the reverse complement.
GCGACGACATCGGCCGCAGCGCCATGCGCTTGCTGTTGGATATTCTGGCGAAAAAGCAGGTGCCACTGCAGCAAACACTGACCACTCAACTGATCGTGCGAGACAGCACCGCCCGCTGCGCTCAATAGGCTGCAAGCCTCGCCTTACGGGCAATTGGTGTTAAACTTAATGACCAATTGCCGTAATCGAGATACCTGATGAAGGTGCTGTTCCGAACGGGATGCTGGCTATGCCTCTTACTGTCACCCCTGACCAAAGCAGAATCCGACCAGGCCATCATTTGGGCAGCAACTGACCTGCCCGGCGTATACCGATTGAACACAGACGCCACTCCGGCTCAGCTCGAGGGCTTTATCGGCGACTTACAGAATTACTTATTCGCCCACCTGGCCGACACCTTCCAGTTAGAACCCGTTGCCATGTTGATTCCGCGCATCGAGCGGGAACTGCGCGCACGCGATAATGTCTGCACCGGCATCTTGTTGCGCACGGCCGAGCGCGAGCAATACCTGCACTTTTCCTTACCTTATATGGTGATACCTACACCACAAATTGTGATGAGTTCCACGGGGTGGGCAAAGCTGGGGCAACCAGAGCGGCACAGCCTGGAAGATCTGGTTAATAACCCGGCGCTGGTGGGGTTAAGGGTCAACCACCGCGCTTATGGGCGCTTGATTGATCAGTACCTGGACAGCGCCACCGGCCCGATCATAAACGTCACCGGCTCCGCCAACGCCATGCGCATGCTCGCCGGCGGGAGAGCCGATTACCTGATTGAATACCCGATGGTGATTTCCGAATTACTGGGCGAGCAGGCCGACACCTTGCGCTTTGTCACCATCACACACAGTCCGCCCTTTATGAACCTGGCCATCAGCTGCTCACAAAGCGAACAGGGTGCTGCGTTTATTGCCGCGGTGAATGCGCAACTGCCTACCTTAGTGCGGGATCCCGTCTACAAAGCTCTGAATCTGGACGCGGCGCCCAGGCAACTGCAGGCCGACCTTGATGACATCTATCTGCAACAGGTGATTTCAGTGCAACGCTGATCACCCGGCATCGATCACCACATCAGGTCATCAGGAATCGGGAAGTCCTTATAGGGGTCATCTTCATCGGGCTCGACGGCCTTAGTATCGGCGATAAAAATGACCGCATCGGCAAAGCGTTCAGCCACTTTGTCGGCTACATTGCGCGGCACCACATAAAAGCGCTCGTCATCGGCGCAGATGGCCAAACGGCCTTTGGCTAACTGAGCCTGAGCGGTTTCATCCACATACAATTGTTTGATTTTATTGACCCGTGGGTCGGTAAAGCTGAAACGCACCTCGCCGCTGGCGGAAACTTCACTCTGACGCAGCATTTGCCAAGCCTGAGCACGCAAGGCTTTCGCCTGCTCAGCGTGTTGACGCTGTCGATTCAATTCACGATCACGCTCGGCTTTTTCGGCACGTTCTTTTGCCAGACGCTGCTGAGTCTCATCAGGCTCGGCCTTGCCTTTTTGCTGCTGGCGCGAGGTCTTGCGCTTTTGTTGTTCCGCCTGCTTGGCCTTTTTCTTATCGACCAGCCCTGCGTTAAGCAACTGATCAGCGAGCGATTTTGCCATGATAACTGTCCTAAGTTCGGGAACCGATATTCTAACTTTGGAAACCGGATAAGGCGAAGAACGCCGCCCAGGCGTCAAAACAACCACTTATTTACGCCCTTAATATAACAAATTTCTACAGTCGTTCGATGGCGCTTTACCCATAACAAACTACGCTTGGTGACAGGCGCGCCTTCTTGTTTGGTGCCCATCTTTCACTGTGGAGATTCACCTCGTGGACCGGATATTACGGGCAGTTCCTATCGGAACCCGACTGGCCATTGTGCTCAGTCTGATCATTGTTCTTATGGCCATTCTGGGGGCAACCAGCCTAATCCGGTTGCAGGCCATTGATCATGATTTAGTGGTCATTGATGAGCATCGCATCCCCAGCTTGCATGCGGCCAACGAACTGAACAGTCAGTTTCTGACCATGCGCGTCAACACCGCTAATTTGCTGTCCGCTGAAACGGCAGCCGATCGGCAACGGTTTAACGAAGCCTACAACCGTGCACAGGAACAATTGCTCAGCGCCGAGTCGCATTATTTAGAGGGCATACAAAGCCCGGAAGCACTCGCCGGTTTCGAAGCGACCCGGACGGAATTGCAACGCTACCAGCAACTCAGTGAGCAATTGCGCGCGCTGGTTGCCGAGGGAAATATTGCGGCTGCAACGCTCTTGTCTCGGACTCAGGTAGCCCCTGAGGCACAGAAGGTTTCCGAGAACATCGCGCAACTGGTGACCTATCAGGAAGACCAGATCCATCTGGCCGCCGAGCATGCGCATGCCACTTATCGCAGCACCCGACTGGGTATCATCGAGATCATGGCGCTGGCAACCGGCCTGGCCATCATCATCGCCTGGCTGCTGACCCGGTCGATCACCACGCCCATCCGCTCAGCGGTTCAGGTGGCCCGCAATATCGCCGACCGGAACTTAACCGGCGACATCCAGGTCAGTGGTCGCGATGAAGCCACTGAACTGCTGAATGCCCTGAGTGACATGCAAACCGGGCTGCGCGCGACCTTAAGCGAGATCGGCGAATCTTCCGACCAATTAGCAGCCGCGGCGGAGCAGCTGGCGCAGGTCACCAACGACACCAATGCGGGCTTACAGCGGCAAACCGAAGAACTGGAACTGGCCGCCTCGGCGGTCACCGAAATGAGCACGGCCATCGATGAAGTGGCCGGTAACGTCAGCAACAATTCTCAGGCTTCCAAAGAAGCCGAATCACAAAGCCAATTTGGCCTGGAACAGGTGCGCAGTACCTTAAACGCCATTGAAAAACTGTCCGCGAGTATCGAGCAAAACGCCAGCAACTCGGAACAACTGGCCAACCGGGTTAACGATGTCGCCAGTATGCTCGAAGTGATTCAAGGCATCGCAGAACAAACCAATTTACTGGCCTTGAACGCCGCCATTGAAGCAGCACGGGCGGGTGACCAAGGTCGCGGCTTTGCCGTGGTCGCCGATGAGGTGCGTGCGCTGGCACAACGGACGGCCCATTCGACCACCGAAATTGAGGCCATTATCACCGCTGTTAATGATGGCAGTCAGACCGTTAAATCGTCGCTGTCGGTGAGCCAGGAGAACGCCAAAAAAACGCTGGATGTTGGCGCTGCGGCCGGCGATGCACTGGAGCGCATTGCGCAACTGGTGGGCACGATTTCTGAGCGCGCCCTTGCCTCCGCCAGTGCAGTTGAGCAACAAGCCACGGTCGCCCGTGAGGTCGATCGCAATCTGACCAACATCAAAGATCTGTCGGCCCAGGCGGCGGTCAGTGCCGAAGAAACCCAGGCATCCAGTACCGCTCTGGCACAGCTGGCGACTGGCTTAAACGATATGGTGGCGCGTTTTAAGGTGTAACGGAAGTGGCTGCCATTAACGGCAGCCACTGCCCTGATCATCGGTTTTGTTGTTCGCGCTCCAACCAGATCTGATAAGTCTGCTCCGGCCAGTACGACTGAAACCCAGCGATCACCTGCCGGATGTCTTCCGCGTCTAACCGCCCTCGCCAAGCCGGCATGGTACCGCCCATCAGCGCGCCGCCATCAAGAATCACCCGCTGTAACACCTCATAAGGATGATGCCAGGCATGCGCACTGCCATTAAGCGGTGGCGGCGGGTACTGACCGTTGGCATTGGGGGTGCGCCAATCGAGCGTGCCGACCGCATTGCGGCCATGGCAGACCGCGCAATGTGCCGCGAAGAGTTGTCGTCCCGCCTGCGCTTCTTGCTGCGTGTACCAGCGGCCGGTTTCCGGCTGAGCGGTTAGTTCCGGCGGTTGAGCCGCGTCGATACGGGCACTTTCCGGCTCTGCGTTACAGGCGGCTAATAACGTCATCCCAAGCAGGACGACCCAGTTTGAAATAGATCTCATGGTGCACTCCGTCATAAAACCCCGGCACACCGCCGGAGTTATTCATCGTTTTCAGATAAACCGTAAGTTAGACGGAGAGAGAAGGCGGGCGTTCAAGCCGACGGTGAAAGCCGGTATCGGACGCCAAAACCCGAGGTTGATCGACAACCTGAGGCATGGGCGCCAGCCCGAGTTGAGTGGTCAATGACAGTGCTGGTGTGGCTGCCAGACACCCCGCCAGGCAATCGAGATTCACGCCATCCGGACAATGGCGTGTCATGTCCACATTGGGGCAAGGCGCTTCGCTGGCGGCCTGAGGTGTCATCGGGTGGTTAGCCGCGGGCACGACCAGACTGAGCACAAATATGCTCAGCAACACCCCCTGGCACAAACGGCGCAACATAAGCCGAAATCCACTGTTTGACACGACCGCGTTATAGTAACGAAGCAGACACTTCAGCACCACGATCAGGCTGCGGCGGAACGCTCTTCAACCCAGCGCTGCCAATCCTGGGCATAGGCCAGAATGGACGCACGCAACGACGACGGCGATTCGGTTCGTACCGGTGCACTGAACGGCCAATGGTTCACATCCTGACCGAGCATCCCCGTGCCCTGGGTGGTGCCCGTGCTGTCGGTGCTGCCAAACACAGCCTGATCACGCTCAGCGCACAGGCAGGCTAACACCGCCATGTAGACGTCGTTCGCAGCAAAGGCACCTTCAATCACGACATCGCCAGGGTTGTTCAACAAGCGCAAACAATGGTCGGTCATCAGCGCGCAGTACACCGACGCCAGTGTGGTTTTACCGGCGCCGCTAAGACGCTCAACCGGCCCCATCAACCGACCACGCAACTGACGGAAAGGACCGCCCTGGTCGCTGAAGGAAGGCAACGCAAATACCCCGGCATCGATCAACGCAGGCAACTCCTCCAGATGCGCCTGACCATCGCCCCGCAGCGTTTCCCATTCACGACCGCCCATAAAGCGAATGGTCGGGACCGCCGCGCCATAGGCGCTGACGTTGATCAGCATATCCTGCTGCTCATCGAGATTTTCCAGGGGTGCGCCTAAACCGCAGATCACCGTCCAGGTGCCACTGGACACCACTGAAAACGGCTCGGAACGCGTCAGCAAATGGGGCACCAAGGACGCGTTACTGTCGTGGATGCCGTTCAGAACCAGACATTCGGCGGGCAAACCCAGCGCGTCGGCAAGTTCCGCTTTAACCGGCCCTAAAGGCGCGCCGGTAGCGACAACGTCCGGTAACAGCGAACGCCAACCCAGTTTATCGACCAGCGATGAATAATCCCCCGCCGCCGGATTCCACAAATCGGTATGGCAACCCAAAGACGTTACTTCACCGGCTTTAATACCGGTTAACCGCCAACCCCAATATTGCGGATACAGCAGAATGTCGGTCACCCGAGCGAATTCATCCGGTTGCGTTTGCGCCAACCAATACAGCTGCCGCCCCAGGTTCAGGCCTGAGGTCAGACCCGGGCTGCCCGTTTCAGAAAATGGCGGGCGGAGCGCATCGTAGCGCTCACCAACGGCGGCATAGAGATCGCTTTCGTAGTCGGCAATGGGTAACACCAGTTCGTCACCCGCTAAGCAGGCGGCCGTGGCACCGTGGGTTGTCATACCAATCGACAACACGTAATAATCGCGCGCCAATTCAGCCAGCGCTTGCTGAAACCACTGCCAGATGCCTTCGGTATCAACGTGCGGATAAGGCCCCTCCATCAACACCGCATTCGGTCGGCGTTTTTCCACCAACACATCGCCACCGTGATGACCGGCACGCACCGCACAGACTTTGACATTGGTCTTACCGATATCCAGAACCGCCAACACCGGCTCACGCGTTTCCAATTGACTCATGGCAGGTAAAACACCTCGGTCAATGGCGTGGCTTTGGGCTCCGGCGAGTCATGGTTGGTTTCCATAATATCGGCCATATAGGTCCACCAGCGCTGCATGATCGGATGGCTTTTCAACGTCGCTTCATCGATGCCGTCATCGGTTTCAAAACAGGCAAACAGTTGCAGCGTTTGCGGATGCAAAAAGATGTGATAGTTGCGAATACCACAGTCTTTCAGGTGCGCTTCCAGTTCCGGCCAGAGTGCATCATGGCGTTTGCGATACTCTTCTTCGTAACCGGGATACAACTGCATCACAGAGGCATGAATCATGACTGTCGCTCCCGCATCGCGCGCCAGCGTCCCAGCAATACAGGAATGCTGATAACACTGATCAGCATGGCACCGATGATGATGCTCATCACGATACCTGGCACGTTCAACAGGCCCAGACCAAAGGTCACCAGGCCCATCAAGAAGACCGCAATCACCACGCCGAGAATACTGCCCGCTCCACCGAGAATACTGACGCCACCGAGCACCACCATGGTGACAATATTCAGTTCCCAGGCGAAGGCAATGGACGGCCGCGTGCTGCCCAGGCGCGACGTCAGCAATACCGACGCCAAGCCCGATAAAGCACCCACCAACACAAACAGAATCAACTTGTGTTTGTTCACCTTAATGCCGGAATAAAGCGCCGCTGTCGGGTTATTGCCGATGGCATAGGTGCGCCGACCAAAGTTGGTGTGGTGCAGCAAAACATAAAACACCAGCGCCAGCCCCAGGAACAACACAAACTCGAAAGAGAACACCCAATACACATACCCCTGTCCGAAATAAGCAAACTCAGACGGGTAATCGGTAAAGGCACCATCGCCGAGAATCACATAGGTAATACCGCGATACAGACTCATGGTACCGATGGTGACCACGATGGATGGAATGCCAAAACCGGTCACCACCAGGCCATTAAACAAACCGCAGGCAACGCCCACGGCGATGGCGATGGCCACCAATGAACCGGTACCCATGCCCGCCTCAGCGGCCAAGCCCATCGACACAGACGCCAACGCAATGATCGACGCGACTGACAAATCAATTTCACGACAGATAATCAGCATCGCCATCGGCAAAGCGATGATCGCTTTCTCGGTAAAATTGAATGTCGCATCCGATAAATTCCACGGATCGAGAAAGTAAGGCGAAGCAAAGCTGTTAAACAAAAACACCAGTGCCGCGACCAGCAACAAAAACGTTTCCCAGCGCAATAAATAATGACGCCAGTTACCGGACAAACGATTGGGAACAGCAGATTGAGTCATGGTATTTTCCATAGTCAGGCGGCCTCGACTTTTTGAGCACCGCGAGCAGTCACCGCACTGCGCAGAATGATGCGGCCTTCGCGACGTTCAGCACTGGAGTTGGCAATGACCGCGATGATGATGACGGCACCGGAGATGGCCATTTGCCAAAACGGCGACACACCAATCACGGGCAAGGCATTGTTGATCACACCCAGAAAGAGCGCGCCCAAGGCACAGCCGATCACCGTGCCGATGCCCCCCATAATGCTGATGCCACCAATCACACAGGCGGCAACCACCTGCAGCTCAAAACCGTTGGCGACATCGACATAGGCAACCGCGAAACGCGACACCCACAAATAGCCGCACAAGCCTGCCAAAGTGCCCGACACCACAAAGGCTTTGAATTGCACCTTGCCAACGTTCACACCGGTATAAAAAGCAGCAGTCGGATCACCACCGGCGGTAAAGAAGTCGCGTCCGCTGCGCCAATGACGCGAGGCAAAAAACAGCAGCGCTACAATGGCGATGGCGATCCAGCTCATCATCGGCAAGCCCAATACCACCTGACGCGGCAGATCGATAAAGGACTCACTCATCTGGTGAGCGTTAACCCAGGCACCGTCGGACAGCAAAAATACACTGCCGCGATAAATGCTCATCGTTCCCAGCGTCACCACAATGGCAGGCACGCCGACAATCCACACAAAAAAGCCATTAATAGCGCCAAGCACCGCGCCCATGACCAAAGCAAACAACATCAGCAACGGAATCGGCACACCCGGAAACGCGGCGTTAATCATGCCGACCGCCATACCCGTCAACGCCACATTGGCCGCGACCGATAAATCGATGCAGCGCGTTAAAATAACCAGCATCTGACCCATGGCCAGAATCATCAGAATGGAGGTATCGTTAAAGGTCCCGACCAAGCTGGTAAACGACAGAAAATCCGGCGTGATAAACCCGACGGCTAACACCAGAACGACAATCACCAACGCCAAAAAGCGTTCACGGTTTTTCAAGATGGCAGACATCATGCGGCCAGCCCTCCGGTTGCTGCGGCAACGACGGCTTCGGCCGTGGCGTCTTCGCGACTGAATTCACGCACCATCAAACCTTCGTGCATCACCATGATGCGATCGGCCATGCCCAGTACTTCCGGCAATTCCGAACTGACCATAATCACGGCCAGACCGTCTTCAACCAGCTCGGACATAAAACGATGCACCGCCGCCTTAGAGCCGATGTCGATGCCTTTGGTGGGTTCGTCGAGAATGATCACCTTGGGCTGCGTCGCCAGCCATTTACCAATGACCACTTTCTGTTGGTTACCACCGGACAAGTTGGCGACTTTCTGATCCCAACTGGAGGTTTTTACTTTTAAGCGTTCACCATAAGCCCGCGCCAGTTCGTATTCGCGCTGCTCGTTTAACACACCTTTGGGGTTCAACTTGCTTAACTGCGGCAATGAGATGTTTTGAAAAATTGGCAGGTCGAGAATGGCGCCCTGTTGCTGACGTTCTTCCGGCACATAAACCAAGCCATCGGCAATGGCGTCAGCCGGGGAGCGAATTTGAGTGGTCTTGCCATCGATACGCACGTCGCCCGTGGCCGCTTTCGACAAACCATAAAGCGCCTGCATGATTTCGGTACGACCGGAGCCGACCAGTCCATAAAAGCCCAGGATCTCTCCGGCGCGTACTTCAAAATTAATATCGGCGAATTCGGTGGGATGATTTAGGTTGCTGACCGTCATGACCGGCTCACCGATGCTGACCGTCTGTTTGGGGAAGGTTTCGCTGACGCTGCGCGCCACCATCATTTCCACCAACTCCGCTTCATTCACGTTGCTGATTAAACCTTCACCGACAAAATTGCCATCGCGATAGACGACATAACGATCGGCGATGGTGAAAATTTCATCGAATTTATGACTGATAAACAGAATCGCTTTGCCGGATTTTTTCAGCCGTTCAACGATGCCGTATAACTCTTCAATTTCATGATGCGACAGCGCGGCCGTCGGTTCATCGAGAATCACCACCTGCGCATCAACCGACAGGGCGCGGGCTATGGCGACCATGTGTTTCTGACCAATGCTCAAACCTTTGAGTTGCGCTTTCGGGTCCAGCGGCGCATCAATGTCGGCGAGGATCTCGCGGCTGCGCTGATGCATGGCCGGCCAGTCGAGTCGACGCAAAGGTCCGCGGGTTAAATAATTACCGGCAAAAATATTTTCCGTCACCGACAGTTCGCCGAAGAGCACGGTTTCCTGATGGATGGCAGTGATACCCAATTGCAGCGCCACTTCCGGGTCGCTGATATCAACCGGCTCGCCTTTCCAATACAGCTCTCCGCCGTCCGGTTGGTAGATACCGGTCAGGGTTTTAACCAGAGTGGATTTTCCGGCGCCATTTTCACCGACCAACGCGGTGACTTCGCCTGGGTATAGGTCGAGCTTGACGTTGTCGAGCGCTTTGACGCCAGGAAATACTTTGCTGACATCGCGCAGCGACAAGACTGCAGAGTTCGTTATCATAGTCGTTATCTTTATTGTTGAACCGACTGTATTCGGGTGCCTATTTTGGGCACCCGTTGTGCTTTGCGTGTGTAAAAATTGCCGATTAAGGCTTAGAAAATGTCCGCGAAATCGGCGACGTTGGAGGCGTCGTAAACGAACGGATCGGACATGGCAGCGTTGCCGTCATCATCCAGTTCAGCCAGGCCCATACGACCCATTTCAACGTAATCTTCACTGACATCACCCTGCACCAGATTGTAGGCAATCATGGTGGCGGCGTAGCCCAGGTCGATCGGGTTCCAGATGGCGAAGTTATGGATGGCGCCGCTTTCAACGTGGCCAGCCAGTTCCGACGGCAGACCCAAACCGGTGACGTACACTTCACCAATGCGGTCTTCATCGCTCACCGCTTGTGCCGCAGCCAGAATACCCACCGTGGTCGGCGCCACGATGACGTCCAGATTCGGATGGTTACGCATCAAAGCAACCGCTTCGCGATAGCTTTTGTCCGCCAGGTCGTCGCCGTAAACGGTGTCAACGAGTTCCAGTTGAGAAAATTCCGGCAACGCGTTTTCCATTTCCTCAATCCAGATGTTCTGGTTGGTCGAGGTCGGTGTGGCACTGAGAATCGCCATTTGACCGGCGTTAACACCTTTGGCTTCCAAGGCATCGGCGGCCAGTTTCACATTCATCCGACCAATCAATTCGTTACTGGAAGGATTGAGGTGAACGGTACGGCCTTCCGGGGCAACGCCGGAATCCCAGGAGATCACTTCAATGCCACGCTGCTGAGCACGCTTGAGAATCGGCACCAGAGCATCCTGATCGTTAGCGGAGACAGCAATGGCGTCAACGCGCTGAGCGATCAATGAACTGATCACTTCGATCTGGCCTTCGGCGGTGGTGGTGGTTGGACCGGTGTAAATGATTTCGACATTGCCGAGTTCTTCGGCGGCTTCCTGAGCGCCTTCATTGGCCGCTTCAAAGAAACCAATCCCCAGCGCTTTAACCACCAGGGCAATGCGAACATCATCTTCTGCGTGAGCGGGTGAAATCAGGGCAATAGACAAGACCGCAGCGGCGGCTGCGAAAAGTTTCTTACACATCTTGTTCTCCAATTATTGTTGTTTTACCCCGCCGCCTTTTTATTGGAACTGGGCGATCAGTCGGGGTCGGCCGTATCGGCATTTTTATTAACGATTGTCAGCTGGCAACCAGCGTCTTCAATCATCTTGCGACTTTTGGGGTCGATGCCGTCATCAGTGATGACGATATCCACGCGTGACAGCGGACAGACAATCAGATTGCTGCGATTCTCAAACTTACTGGAGTCGACCAACAAAACGCGCTTGTCGGCCTGGTCCATCAATTTCATCACCGCCTGCACAATCTGGGGATCTGCTTCCATCACCCCTTGAGGACCGACGCCCTGAGCACCGATAAACAGCATCGAAGCGTAGAAGCGACTCGATACATCATTCGGAAACGGACTCAGAATGATGTTCTGCTCGCGGTAAACACTACCGCCGGGCAACGTCACCACACACTTGCTGCGTTTCACCAACTGCTCGGCCATCACGAACGAATTGGTCAGCACCTGCAATTTGCGCGAACGCATGAACTCCGCCATGAAGTTGGTGGTCGTGCCACCACTGATGGTGACCGACGTTCCGTCTTCAAGCAGGTCCACCGCCGCTCGGGCAATGGCACGCTTAGCCTTAGCGTTAATCATCTGATTAACCGAATAAGGCCGGCCGACCAAGGCCGTATTGGCAGGCGGATGCAATGCCTCCGCACCACCACGGACTTTTTTCAGCTTTCCTTGCCGGTGCAGTTCATTGATGTCCCGCCTGACGGTGGCTTCGGAAGCGCCCAACAAATCCACCAGGTAACCCAGGGTGGCAATGGGTTTTTCTTCAACTTCCGCCAGAATGATCCGGTGGCGCTCAACTTCGTGCATCGGCTGTCCTCACTCGTCACTATATTTCACAATCGCTCACAAGCAAGCCCTTTTTGAAGTTTTTTGATTGGTATTGACAGGTTGAGGGCTCGGATTAATACTTTCTGTCAAATTCGATCAGCTGTATGCGCAGTCTGAGCTATTTTAACCAAAGATGACAGCCTGAATGGCCCTGAAAGCCGCATCACAAGCGGCTGTGCCCTTACAGAAGAAAAGCTGTCCCAATAACAACAGAGGTGCCTCGATGCCCACGCAGCCTGCCAATCAGATTCCCAATAACTGGGATGATGCCAAGGCCAAAACACTGTCAGAAGCCGAATGTTTGCAATATCGCTCAAATTTGCTCGGCGCTGACATGCGCGTTACCAACTACGGCGGTGGCAACACCTCCGCCAAGATCGTTCAACCCGACCCGCTGACCGGCGAAGACGTCCGTGTACTCTGGGTGAAAGGTTCCGGTGGTGACATCGGCAGCATGGGTCTGGACGGTTTCTCCACGCTGTATCTGGACAAGCTGGAAACACTCAAGCAGTTCTATAAAGGTGAAGCGCACGAAGATGAAATGGTCGGCTATCTGCCGCACTGCACCTTTAACCTGAACAGCCGCGCCGCCAGTATCGACACCCCACTGCACGCCTACCTGCCGCATGCGCACGTCGACCATCTGCACCCCGATGCGGTCATCGCCATCGCCGCCTCAAAAAACAGCCGCGAGCTGACTGAAGTGATTTACGGTCAGGACATCGGCTGGCTGCCGTGGCGCCGCCCGGGTTTTCAGCTGGGTCTGGAACTGGAAAAAATCGCCCGCGAACAGCCCCACCTGAAAGGCGTTTTACTGGAAGCCCACGGCCTGTTCACCTGGGGCGAAAGCGCCAAAGAGTGCTACGAAACGTCACTGGAAATGATCAACAAAGCGCAGGCCTGGCTGGATGAAAAACTGGCCGGTAAAGCGGCGTTTTCCGGCGCGCGTTTTGACAGCCTGGACGAAGCCAAACGTCGTGATGTCGCTGCCAAACTGATGCCGGTGATTCGCGGTAAAACCAGCGCCAAGCAACGTCAGATCGGTCACTTCAACGACGCCCCCGAGGTGTTGGAATTCGTCAACTCCAACGACCTGGAAGCGCTGGCGGAACTGGGCACCTCCTGTCCGGACCACTTCCTGCGCACCAAGATCAAACCGTTGGTGGTCAACTTCGACCCGACCAAAGACGACCTCGATGCCGTTATCGCCGGTCTCGACGATCAACTGGCCGACTACAACCGCGACTACGCCGCCTACTACGAGCGCTGCAAGCGCGACAACAGCCCGGCCATGCGCGATTCCAACCCGGTGGTCTATCTGGTTCCGGGTGTCGGCATGCTGACCTTTGCTAAAGACAAAGCCACCGCACGCATCGCTGGCGAATTTTACATCAACGCCATCAACGTGATGCGCGGCGCCGCCGGTGTTAGCGAATACATGGGTCTGCCCGAGCAGGAAGCCTTCGACATCGAATACTGGCTGCTCGAAGAAGCCAAACTGCAACGCATGCCCAAGCCGAAAGCTTTGGCCGGCCGCATTGCGGTGGTGACGGGCGGTGCTGGCGGTATTGGTCAGGCCACTGCGGCTCGATTAATGAACGAAGGTGCCTGCACAGTGCTGCTCGACATTGATGCCGAAGGTCTGGAAAACGCGAAAGAGGAACTGGCCAAACAATTCGGCAAAGACAATGTCTCGGTCTGCCGCATGGACGTCACCGATGAAAGCCAGGTTGAAGCGGCGCTCGCCCACGCCTGTGTGGCTTTCGGTGGTGCCGATATACTGGTATCCAACGCAGGCATTGCCTCTTCAGCACCGCTGGATGAAACCAGCCTGGATCTGTGGAATCGCAATCAGGCGATTCTGTCGACCGGTTACTTCCTGGTCACGCGCGAAACGTTCAAAGTGCTCAAGCAGCAGAACATGGGTGGCAACATCGTCTTTGTCGCCAGCAAGAACGGCCTGGTCGCATCGGCCAACGCCGCTGCTTATTGCACCGCCAAAGCCGCTGAAATTCAGCTGGCGCGCAGCGTTGCCCTGGAAGGCGCGCCGCTGGGTATTCGCGCCAACGTGGTCAACCCGGATGCGGTGCTGCGTGGTTCGAAAATCTGGACCGGCAAGTGGAAGGAAGAACGCGCCAGCGCTTACGATCTGAGCACCGATGAACTGGAAGATCACTATCGCCAGCGCAGCCTGCTCAAGCTGAACGTGCTGCCCGAAGACATCGCCGAGGCGATTTACTTCTTCGTCAGCGATGCCTCGGCCAAATCGACCGGTAACATTTTGAATGTCGATGCCGGACACGCGCCGTCCTTCACGCGCTAAACCCTTGCTATAAAAGCCACAACAAAATCACAGGTAAGCAGCATGACAACAACAATGATCTCCGCTGACCGCATTCAGACCGACAACGACCAACGTTCGGCCGACCTCAACAGCGACTACCAGGCGCTGGGCGAAAAACTCGCCCGGCGTGGCGTGCAAATCGACGCCGTTACTAAGCAAGCCCAGCAACTGGAAGTGGCTCTGCCCTCCTGGGGTGTAGGCACCGGCGGCACGCGTTTCGCGCGTTTTCCGGGCCTGGGTGAGCCGCGCAACATCTTCGAAAAACTCGACGACTGCGCCGTCATCCAGCAACTCGGTACGCTGACGCCGCGCGTTTCGCTGCACATTCCGTGGGACAAACCCACCGATGCCAGCGAACTGCGCGACTACGCCATTGAGCGTGGCCTGGGCTTCGATGCGATGAACTCCAATACCTTTCAGGATCAGGCCGATCAGCAGCATTCGTACAAGTACGGCAGCCTGACCCACAGCGATGACGCCACCCGCCAGCAGGCGATTGAGCACAACATCGAAGTGATTGAACTGGGTAAACAGCTTGGCTCGAAAGCGCTGACGGTCTGGATCGGCGATGGCTCCAACTTCCCCGGCCAACAACATTTTTCCGACAGCTTTGCGCGGTATCTCGACAGCGCTAAAAAAATCTACAGCGCATTGCCGGATGATTGGAACATGCTGATCGAACACAAGATGTTCGAGCCGGCGTTCTATTCCACCGTCATTCAAGACTGGGGTTCAAACTACCTGGCCGCCAAAGAAACCGGCGAGCGTTGCCTGTGCCTGGTCGACCTCGGTCACCACGCACCGAACGTCAACATCGAAATGATCGTCGCCCGCCTGGCGCAGTTCGGCAAACTCGGCGGCTTCCATTTCAACGACAGCAAATACGGCGATGACGATCTGGATTCTGGCTCTATCGATCCGTATCAGCTGTTCCTGGTGTTCAATGAGCTGGTCGACATTCAGCGCAAGGATAAAACTTTCGCGCCGTTCTATATGCTCGACCAGTCGCACAACGTGACCGACCCGATTGAAAGCCTGATCTACAGCGCCGGTGAAGTGCAGCGTGCGTTTGTGAAAGCCGCCCTGGTCGATCGTGAAGCCCTGGCCGAATATCAACGCACCAACGATGCGCTGATGGCCCAGGCAACACTAAAGGCGGCCTTTAACCTGGACGTCGAGCCGATTCTGCAGCAGGCGCGTAAAAACGCCGGCGGCGCCATCGACCCGATTGCCAGCTACCGCGCCAGTGGTTATCGCCAGACGTGTGCTGAGCAGCGTCCGGTGGATACCAGCCGTTCAGGCTCTGGCATCGTTTAAGCTCGTCCGACTTTTCGTCGCAATTCTTGGCCGCCTGCGGGCGGTCTTTTTTTGGGAGAGAATAATAATGAAGCCCTGCACCATTGAAGATTACCAACAACTCGCCCGCCGCCGCGTGCCGCGCATGTTTTACGACTACGCCGATTCCGGTTCCTGGACCGAATCGACCTACCGCGCCAATGAGACCGACTTTAACCAACTGAAGTTCCGTCAGCGCGTCGCTGCCGACATGACCAACCGCTCCACCGAAACCACGATGATCAGCCA
>NZ_MIES01000032.1 GCF_003054965.1 Saccharospirillum sp. MSK14-1 | reverse complement strand
GCGGGAAGCCCCCTTCAAGATGAGTTTTCCCTGAGACTTCGAGTCTCCTAAAGGGCCCAGGAAGACGACCTGGTTGATAGGCTGGATGTGTAAGCGCTGTGAGGCGTTGAGCTGACCAGTACTAATTGCCCGTGCGGCTTGGCCATATAACGCCCAAGGGGTGTTGGCGGCTTGAGCAGCAAAGATAAGAAGCTACGAACACTTGGAATAATCGGACAAACGACGGCTAGAGGGAAAGAAAGCTAGCTGGAAGACAACGAGAAGACACGTCAATCAGAGCGAATTGGGTGCGTTGTTGAAG
>NZ_MIES01000031.1 GCF_003054965.1 Saccharospirillum sp. MSK14-1 | reverse complement strand
CACCGCCCGTCACACCATGGGAGTTGATTGCACCAGAAGTGGGTAGCTTAACATTGGGCGCTCACCACGGTGTGGTTGATGACTGGGGTGAAGTCGTAACAAGGTAACCCTAGGGGAACCTGGGGTTGGATCACCTCCTTAAACCAAGACCCGCAAGTGTCCACAACGAATTACTTGATTCCTTGAAGATGTGAATGGATTAGCGACAGGGCTCGCTGATTTTTTGCGTGCCTGACGTTCAGGTAGCTCACCAAATCAGTCTACGGCCTTTGACGATTTCTAGGACTGTAGCTCAGTTGGTTAGAGCGCACCCCTGATAAGGGTGAGGTCGGCAGTTCAAATCTGCCCAGTCCTACCAAATTTTCCTCAGACTTCGTTGCGAACCGGCTCATGTGCAGCAGCACACTTCGCCAGTTCGCGCCTCGCCTGAGAAAAATTATTCGGATTGGTTTTAGAATAATCCGATAAAAAGTTTTGGGGCTATAGCTCAGCTGGGAGAGCGCCTGCTTTGCACGCAGGAGGTCTGCGGTTCGATCCCGCATAGCTCCACCAAATCCGTCAATCCTGCGTTGAAAGGCGCGTCGCATAGTGAACTATGCTTCCTTACCTTTCGCCTTGTCTTGACGAATTTGGTCATCGAGAACGTTCTGAAAAATCTAGAAAAAATCCATTCATTGTCCGCAACGCCAAGCGGTTTTGTTTTAACAAGACTTCTTCGCCTTGCGCAGACTCGCAAGCATCTTCTGTTCTTTAACAATCTGATTGAAGTTTTCTCAAAGAAAGAAGTCTGATTGAAACCAAGCGTAGCAATATCTTTGTCGTTCAAGACGTCGCTCATATACGAGATGGATGGGGTTTGCCTTCGGGTAAATAACACTCCTTCGGGTTATATGGCCAAGCGACTAAGCGTACAGGGTGGATGCCTTGGCAACTGGAGGCGATGAAAGACGTGGTAGCCTGCGAAAAGCTTCGGGGAGGTGGCAAACGACCTGTGATCCGGAGATGTCTGAATGGGGAAACCCACCTGCTTTTAGCAGGTATCTTGCACT
>NZ_MIES01000030.1 GCF_003054965.1 Saccharospirillum sp. MSK14-1 | reverse complement strand
CACCGCCCGTCACACCATGGGAGTTGATTGCACCAGAAGTGGGTAGCTTAACATTGGGCGCTCACCACGGTGTGGTTGATGACTGGGGTGAAGTCGTAACAAGGTAACCCTAGGGGAACCTGGGGTTGGATCACCTCCTTAAACCAAGACCCGCAAGTGTCCACAACGAATTACTTCTTAGAGGCTGAATCGAGCGATCGATTTGGCCTTTAGGCGTTCTTTAACAATCTGATTGAAGTTTTCTCAAAGAAAGAAGTCTGATTGAAACCAAGCGTAGCAATATCTTTGTCGTTCAAGACGTCGCTCATATGCGCGAGCGAGCAGAACAGAGCGAGGATTTTGGTTTCAGTTCGAGGCGACTCGGAGCGCAGCCGCGCAGTGTGCTGAAAAGCACATGAGCAGTGAGCACCGAATCAACGACGAGCTGGAAGCAAAAGACCGATCTGGGACACTCCTTCGGGTTATATGGCCAAGCGACTAAGCGTACAGGGTGGATGCCTTGGCAACTGGAGGCGATGAAAGACGTGGTAGCCTGCGAAAAGCTTCGGGGAGGTGGCAAACGACCTGTGATCCGGAGATGTCTGAATGGGGAAACCCACCTGCTTTTAGCAGGTATCTTGCACT
>NZ_MIES01000028.1 GCF_003054965.1 Saccharospirillum sp. MSK14-1 | reverse complement strand
AGCGTGAGCGTGGTATCACCATTGCCACCTCTCACGTTGAGTATGACTCACCGGCTCGCCACTACGCGCACGTTGACTGCCCGGGCCACGCCGACTACGTGAAGAACATGATCACCGGTGCCGCTCAGATGGACGGCGCGATCCTGGTCTGTTCCGCTGCTGACGGCCCGATGCCGCAAACGCGTGAGCACATCCTGCTGTCTCGTCAGGTTGGCGTACCTTACATTGTCGTGTTCCTGAACAAGGCCGACATGGTCGACGACGAAGAGCTGCTGGAACTGGTTGAGATGGAAGTTCGTGACCTGCTGAGCCAGTACGACTTCCCGGGTGACGACACGCCGCTGATCACCGGTTCTGCGCTGATGGCGCTGGAAGGCAAAGACGACAACGAAATGGGTACTACCGCGGTTAAGAAGCTGGTAGAAGCACTGGATGCTTACATCCCTGAGCCGGAGCGTGCGATCGATCAGCCGTTCCTGATGCCGATCGAAGACGTTTTCTCCATCTCTGGTCGCGGTACGGTTGTGACTGGTCGTGTTGAGCGCGGCATCGTTAAGTCTGGCGAAGAAGTTGAAATCGTCGGTATCAAAGACACCACCAAGACAACCGTTACCGGTGTTGAAATGTTCCGTAAGCTGCTCGACGAAGGTCGTGCGGGTGAGAACATCGGCGCGCTGCTGCGTGGCACCAAGC
>NZ_MIES01000027.1 GCF_003054965.1 Saccharospirillum sp. MSK14-1 | reverse complement strand
AACCAGTCGCCATGCCCGTGGCGCTGGCACCGACCGGTTTAACCGGCATGCAATGGGCCGATGGCGAGATCAAAGCGGCGTGTGCTGCCGAACAATTTGGTGTGCCGTTTACGCTGTCGACGATGAGTATTTGCTCCATTGAAGACATCGCCGAACACACCACACAGCCGTTCTGGTTTCAGCTGTATGTGATGCGCGACCGCGACTTTATCGGCCGGTTAATCGACCGCGCCAAAGCGGCGGGTTGTTCGGCGTTGGTGATCACATTGGATTTGCAGATTCTCGGTCAGCGCCATAAAGATTTGCGCAATGGTTTGTCGGCACCGCCGAAGTTCACGCTCAATTCCATCTTGCAATTAATGAGCAAACCGGCCTGGGGTTTGCGCATGCTGGGGACCAAACGCCACGGCTTTGGCAACATCGTCGGACACGTTTCCGGTGTGGATGATTTGTCATCCTTGTCCGATTGGACCGCCAAGCAGTTCGACCCGAAACTGTCGTGGGATGACATCGCCTGGATCAAAGAACGCTGGGGCGGGCCGATCATTATCAAAGGCATTATGGATCCGGAAGACGCTCAGTCGGCGGTGAAAACCGGCGCCGATGCGATCATCGTGTCGAACCACGGCGGGCGGCAATTGGATGGCGCGCCGT